>NZ_LOWB01000001.1 GCF_001522865.1 Burkholderia sp. TSV86
AACTGATCCCACGGAATGTCCTTCTCCATGTCCCAGCGGACCGCTTCGAGCGACTTGTAAAGTTCCGGATAAAGCATCATCACGCACTTCGTCGAGTAGAGTGGATGCGCGGCGCGCACACCGCGCCGCGCCGGCGTCGCTTAATCATGCCGACTGCGCGGCGGCGGGCGCGGCCGGGGCGTCGTGTGCTTCGTCGTGTGCTTCGTCGTGTGCTTCGTCGTGTGCTTCGTCGTGTGCTTCGTCGTGTGCGCTGTCGTGCGCGCTGTCGTGCGCGTTATCGTGCATATCGTCGATCACGCGCGGCGCAAGCGTGCCTCGTAGCAGCGCCCGATAAAACTCGCGGTAAGTCGTGTGATAGTGACGAATATGCGGCGCGATCGCGCCATGTAGATCGTGCAGACGCTCGATCGGCAGATTCGGCATCAGGTGATGCTCGACATGATAGTTGTTGCCGTTCGTCAACCACGTCATGAATGCATTGCTGACGATGGTGCGGGTGTTGAGGAAAGCATCGGTGCTGGCCAGATCGCAGCGGTAGTGCTCGGGCATCTCGATCAACGCATGCACGGGTGCCGCAACGAGCACGAGCGGCACGAGCCATGCCCAGACGATGAAAGCATCGTGTAACGCGATCGACACGCCCGCCAACACGGCAATTACGGCCGCCATCAATAGGTAATCCCGACGAATCGCCCGCGACACCAGCGGATTTTCGTTGAAGCGCGCGCCCGGCACGAACAGCTTGGCGATCTGCTTGACGAACTGCAGATAATGCGCGGCCATCGACAGCCGCCACAGCCACCGCCCCACCGATACGACCGGATTCGCGCCGTACTGATCGCCGTAATCGAAGAACTCTTTATTGTCGGGGGTGCCGAGCAGACGATGGTGACGCAGATGGCTGTCTTGATACGCATGAAACGAAACCAGCATCGGCAGCCCGAGCAGTACGCCATACACGATATTGAAGCGCTTGTTTCGGAAGCCTTGATAATGCAGCGCCTGATGCTGAAGCTCGACGCCATGCGCAAACATCACACCGAGCACGGCAACGCCGAGCGCCTTCAGCACGACATGCGGCGACAACGCGAACATCGTGCCATGCACGATCAGCGTGACATAAACAGCAAGCTTGAGCCCAAAGGCAATGCCGCTCGGCCGACTCTTCAAGTCGACGGACGATTTGAGTCGAGCGGCAAGCGATGAAGTGACGGACAAAGCGATCTCCTTGACCAGACGGGTCTGGCGCATTTGATACGGCGGCTCGCGCACGACACGGCACGATGTGTCGACGCCCGGATGCGGCCGCGTGTCGGGGTGCATTGTTCTGGGAGTCGCCCGACCGTACAAACGAATTTTCCGAACGCATTGCATGACGCCCATGCATGATGCGCGCGCCGCCCGTTCACGTAAGCGCATCGTCATCTCACGTGGATGCGCTCAGCTCATGCATTGATTGCAAAGATTGCGTTTGTCGTGTGCCCGAGATTTGACAAGAATGCCCGTCATTCGCCACACCGCGCCGCCGGTGTCAGCGTATTGCCGACGTATTCATCAAGGGGGATTCCTCGTGACGAAGTGCGCATCCACCATTCATCGCCTGATCGAAGCGCTCGAGAACGTGCGTGGCGTGCAGCACCAGATGACGTTCGTCGACGAATCGGGTGACGAGGCGTCGATTACCTACCGGCAATTTGCGGAACAGGTATGCCGCCACGCATGCGCATTGCACGAGTTGGGCGTGCGCGACAACGATATCGTGCTGCTCGCGCTGCCCGCGTCCATCGGGCATGCGGTCGCGATGATGGCATGCGTGATGACGGGCGCGCTGCCGTGCACGGTGCCGCCGGCAGCGAAGCGCGCGACAGCGTCGCGCCAGGTGGTCGACATCGCGTGCGAGCTGTACCGCCCCCGCCTCGTGATCGCAGCCGACGCCACCGCGCCCGCTTGGCGCGAAGGCGCGTTCGCCGCGACGCGCACGCGCGTCATCGACGCCGCGACACTGGAGGCCGCCGCCGCCTCGGGCGCGCATGCGCCGATCAGCGCAAAGGCCGGCCGCGATCCGCATCATATCCAGCTCACGTCCGGCTCGACGTCGTACCCGAAAGCCGCGGTGCTAAGCCACGAGAACGTGATCTCGAACGTGCTGGGCATCGGCGGCTCGGTGCGCTTTGACATCGAGCGCGGCGACGGCACCGCTTCGTGGCTGCCGCTCTATCACGACATGGGGCTGCTGACGCTGCTGTCGAACATGTATTACCGCGCACCGCTCGTCATGATGCAGCCCAACAGCTTCATCCGCAATCCGCTCGGCTGGCTGAAGAGAATCGCCGCGGCGCGCGCGACCACCACGTCGGCGCCGACGTTCGCGCTGCGCTATTGCGTGCGGCGCTTCAACGAAACCGCGATGCAAGGCGTGGATCTGTCGGCGTGCCGCAATATCTTCATCGGCGGCGAGCGCGTCGATCACTCGACATTGCTCGATTTCGCCGCGACGTTCGCGCGGTACGGCCTTGACGCATCCGCGCTGCAACCTTGCTACGGCATGGCCGAATCGACGCTCGCGGTTTCGATGCATCGCGCGTGGCATGAGTCGCGCATCGACGGCGCGCCCTACGTGATCGCCGATGCGATCGACAAGCGCGCGATGCTCGAGCAGCAAGTCGCGCGGCGCGCCGAAATCGACGCCGATGCTGGCGCGGCTCAACGCGCGCTCGCGGACCACGAAACGGTGCTCGCGATGGGCACGCCGATCGACGGCATGGCCATACGCATCGTTGGCCCCGACGGCGCATCGCGCCCCGAGCGCGGCATCGGTGAAGTGGCGATTCGCGGCACGTCGCTGATGCTCGGCTATCTGAAGCCGGACGATGGGACGATCGACGCGCCGCTCACCGCGGACGGCTGGTTTCCGACGGGAGACGTCGGCTATGTGTCGGATGGCCAGCTTCACATCCTCGGCCGCAAGAAGGAAATCATCATCGTGCGCGGCAGCAACTATTTTCCGCACGAGATCGAGGACGCGATTCTCGCGCATCCGGCGCTGCGCAAAAGCACCTGCATCGCGTTCGGCGTGGCGGACGCCGTGATGGGCACCGAGCGCGTCGTCGTCGTCGTCGAGGCGCGGCCGGCCGATGCAACGCTCGACACCCGCCTTGCATGCCAGCAACTGCTCGCGGCACGCATCGGCTTTGCCGCTCAGGACCTGTGCTTCGTCGAGCCCGGCTCGCTGCCGCGCACGACCAGCGGCAAGCTGCAACGGCTCAAGTGCCGCGATTTATACGTGGCGGGCGCGCTGCCGACGACGGGCATATCCGCCGCCGCGGCCGATCCGCGCTTTGCGTCGCCCGCGGCCGAACGCGAACCGATGCGCGGAGCGCTCGCATGACGCAGCCCGGACTGAGCATGCCCCAAGCGGCGGCGGGCACGGCCGACGTGCTCGAGCTGCGCGACGTGTCGCGCGAATACGCGGGCGCGGCGCGCGTGATCGCCGTGCGCGGCGCGACGCTGTCGATCGGGCGCGGCGACGTCGTCGCGCTGGTCGGCCCGTCGGGCAGCGGCAAAAGCACGCTGCTCAACCTCGCAGGTTTCCTCGACGTGCCGACGTCCGGCACGCGCTGGCTCGAAGGCCGGCAGATCGACGACGCGCCGGCCACGCTCGAAGCCGTGCGCCGCGAGCGAATCGGCTTCGTGTTCCAGCATTTCAACCTGATCCCCGTGCTGTCGGCCATCGAGAACGTCGAACTTGGCTGCTTCGCGCAAGGCACGCCGCGCACGCGCCGCGAACGCGCGCGCGCGATGCTCGACGCACTCGGCCTGGCGGCGCGCGAACGGCACCGGCCAACCGAATTGTCGGGCGGCGAGCAGCAGCGCGTCGCACTCGCGCGCGCGCTCGTGAAGGAGCCGGCGATCGTGATCGCCGACGAGCCCACCGCGAGCCTCGACAGCGCGAACGCGCATGCCGTGGCCGAACTCGTGCTGACGATCAATCGCACGTTCGGCACGGCCTTTCTGATCGCGTCGCACGACGAACGTCTGTGCGCGCGCCTGCCGCGGCGCATCGAGATGCGCGACGGCGTACCGGGAGCAAACCGTGAACTGGTCGACGTTTGCGTGGCGTAATCTCTGGCGCAACTCGCGCCGCACCGTGCTGACGATGGCGATGATCGGCGTGGCCGCGTTCGCCGCGAGCATCGCGCTCGGCTACGTGATCGCAACGTTCGACGCGGTGCGCGAAGGCTCGATCGACAGCGGCGTCGGGCACGTGCAGGTGATGCATCGCGGCTATCTCGATCTGATCGGCGAGCGGCCGCTGCAATACGGGCTCACGGCCGACGAGCAGGCCGCCGCGCGGCGCGCGCTCGCCACGCTGCCGGGCGTGACGACCACTGCCCGCGAAATCGACTTCGACGGCCTGATCTCGAACGGCGATCTGAGCTACGGCTTCGTCGGCGTCGGCGTCGAGCCGCAGCGCGAGCCGCCGGGCTATTTCGATTACCACGCGGTGCAAGCCGGCCGCTATCTCGCGCCGGCGGGCGCGGGCACCGAACTGGTCGTCGGCGCGGAGCTGGCGCGCAAGCTCGGCGTGCATGTCGGCTCGGTCGTGCAACTGATGGCGTCGACCGCGCACGGCGGCATCAACGCGACGGATGCGCAGATCGTCGGCGTGATGAGCACCGGCAACAAGGATGTCGACGAACGGATCGTCAACGTGACGCTGCCGGCCGCGCAGGCGCTATTGCGCACCGACCGGATCTCGCGCGTGGCCGTGTTCCTCGATCGCACCCGCGCGACGCCCGCCGCGGCCGCCGCGCTGCGCGGCGCGCTGCCCACGCTCGACGTGCGCACCTGGGATCAGCTCGTCTCGCTGTACCACCAGGTGGTCTCGCTGTACCGCAACCAGTTTTCGGTATTCGGCGCGATTCTGTCGGTGACGATTCTACTGTCGATGAGCAACTGGATCCTGATGAGCATCGTCGAGCGGCGCCGTGAAATTTCGACGCTGCGCGCGCTCGGCGTTCCCGCCGGCACCGTGCGCGGCGTGCTGATCCGCGAAACCGCCCTGCTCGGCCTGCTCGGCGCGGCAACCGGCATCGCGGCCGCGCTGCTCGCGATGCTCGCGCTGAACCACGCGCAAATCCATCTGCCGCCGCCTCCCGGCCGCGTCAAGCCGATCCTGCTCGAATTCGCGGTATCGCCGGCGGCGCTCGCGATCGTCGAAGGCGCGTTCATCGCGCTCGGCGTCGCGGCCGCCGGTCTCGCCACCGCCGGGCTCGCCAAGCGAAACATCCTCGAAGGGCTCGCATCATGATCTACCCACGTATTGCGCCGCGCGCGGCCGCCTTCGTCATTGCGTTCGCGCTCGCCGTCGGCACGGCCGCGCGGGCGTCCGAGACGCCGGGCGCGCAGGCGCTGCTGGCGCGCGCGGATACGTACCGGAGCACCTCGTCCGATACGCAAACCCAGATCCGGATCACCAATCTCGTGGGCGGCCAGCCCAACGACGCGACGCGCTATCTCGTCTACACGCGCGGCAACGGCGATACGCTCGCGCTGACGAAAAGCGGCGAAAACAGCGGCCAGAAATACCTGGCGACCACGCTGGGCCACTGGTTCTACGTGCCGAACACCCGCAGCGCCGTGCGCATCAACGGCATGCAGCGGCTGCAAGGCGAAGTCGTGATCAGCGACATCACGCGCACGCACTGGGCCGACAGCTACCGCGCAACGGCCGCGCCGGGTACCACGACGATCGGCGGCAAGCCCGCCACCGAACTGGACTTGAGCGCGACCGATCCGGACAACGTGTATCCGACGATCAAGCTGTGGATCGCGGCGGATTCGGACGCGCCCGTGCGCGCGCAATTCTTCCTGGCGAGCGGGCTGCTGTTTCGCAGCGCGGATTTTTCCGCGCCGGTGGCGGTCAACGGCCGCCAGGTGATCCGCCAGATCACGTACCGCAATGAAGTCGAGAAGCAGCGCGCGAGCGTCGTCGATATCCTCGACGGCGAACCGCACCGGATTCCGTCGGGCTGGTTCAACCCCGACACGCTCGCCGATGGCCATTGAGGCGAACCACGATGCGAACCGCGATGCAAAGCGCGCCCGTTCATCCGCCCCGCCGCCCGCGGCTGCGCGCCGGCCGTGGCGGCGTGGCGCCGCGCTGTGGCTGCCGGTTGCGCTTGCATGCCGCTGCGGCGCCGCGCACGCAGACACGCTGATGGATCAGCTCGCGACGCTCAACGGCATCGGCTACGCCCGCTCGGTCGACTTTACGGGCGGCCGCGCGCTGCTGTCGAACCTGCTCGGCAGCGAGCCGCGCGCGCATCAGCAGATCGGCGCGATCGTGCGGATCGACGGCGACAACCTGTTTCTGAACGCGCGCGCCGTCGCGAGCAACCATTCGCTCGGCGCTCAGGCGTCGCGCTTGAACGAAGCCGGCGTGCGCTACGCGTTCGACAACGGCTTCACCTTCACGGCCGGCAAGCGGATCGACACGCTCGACACGTCGCAGGCGTTCTTCCCGCTCGGCTTCTTCCAGAAGCGCCCGTCGACGGCCGATATCTACGACCGCTACGGCGACGTGGAAGGCACGCCGCTCGTCGAGGCCAAATGGGTCGGCGAGCGCGCGACGCTGCAATTGATCGCCGGCCAGAACCGCACGTTGAGGCGCGACGTCGACAATCGCGAGGTCAGCGGCGCGACGCAGCTCCTGCGTGGCGCGACCCAGTGGCCGGGCGGCTCCGCCGCGCTGCTGTTCGGCCGCCACGCCGGCCGCGGCGGCGCGGGCGCGACGCTGTCGTTCGACATCGGCGCATCCAGCACGGTGTACGCGAGCGGCTGGATCGAGCGCGGCTCCACTCGGCCGGCGCCCGCGTTCATCGCGCACGGCACGCCGTTCGATGCGCAACACGCATACGACGCCGTCGATCGCCGCGGCGAGCGTCAATACATGTGGCGCAGCGCGCTCGGCATGCAAAGCGCGCTGCCCGGCAATCTGTCGCTGATCGTCGAATGGTCGCACGACGAGGCGCGCTTCGACGCGAGCCAGTGGCGCCAGCTCACCGCCGCGATCCGCGCGAACAACGCGCGGCTGGCCGCCGCGCCCGGCGCGGCGCTGGTCGGGCTCGGCGCGACGGCGGACTACGTCAGCGTCGACGGCAGCCTGCGCGACTACTTCTTCGCGCGGCTCGGCAAGAAGATCGGGCGCGTCGAGTACTCGGTACGCGGCGTCTACTCGCCGCAAGACAAAGGCTTGCTCGCGATCGCACAGGCCGTCGCCGAGATCGGCAAGCGCACGAGCGTCGATATCGCCATCACTCACGCATTCGCCAGCGCCGGCTCCGAATACCGGGCAATCGGCCTTAGCACCGAAATCGACGCCGCCGTGCGCGTGCGCTTCTGACAGGAAACCGCTCATGTCCACACTTTCGCTCGCCCCCGCACTCCCGACGCCAACAGCAGCGCCGCGCGTTGCCGAACGCGCCGCTTATCCGGTGCTGCGCCATCTGGGCATGCTCGGCGATACACCCCGCCAAGCCGTCGAGCTGATCGAAGCCGCCGCCGTGCGCCTGCTCGACAGCGAGATGGTGATCACGCTCGACGCAGCGCTTGCCCAGGCGCTGCCGGACTCGGGCGCGTCGACGCCGCTTCGCCACGACGAAGCGCCGCTCACCGAGGCGCTGCTCGAGCGAATCGAACACGAAGGGCTGCACGGGCTTTTCAAGCCATTCATGCGTGCGTTCATCCGGATCATGTTCGGGCTGTTCTTCTCGGAAGACCAAAACCGCCGCGCCTGCGACTGCATCGACGCGGGCCATCAGTTCGCGTTCCTGATGAGCGACGGCGGCGGCCCGACGCTCGCCGCATGGCGCACGCTCGCGCGCAGCGACGCCAACGGCCTCTCGCTGAGCGTCGACAAGGTCTGGGGCATCGAGGCGCAGCGCGACTGCATGGCCGTGATCGCCGCGCGGCTGCCCGGCGTGATGTTTCCGGCCGCTTATCTGGTATGGCCGGACGAATACCGCAAGCTCGCCCGGCAGACGTTCGGCGCGCCGTTTCTCGCCGGCCATCTGCAACTCGCGAACGTGAGCGGCACGGTGCGCGTGTTCGCCGACGATCGGCTGCGCATCGGCGGCCCGACCGTGTTCAACAAATATCTGACGGTCGTGCGCCCGTATTTCGTCCGCGCGCTGATGGCGCACGTCGGCTGGCTCGAACGAAGCGGGCACGTGTCGCTCGACGCCGACGCGCGCGCGCTGCATCGCTTCATCGCCGATGCCGCGCGCAGCCAGACGGATCTCGAGCACTACAGCTTCGGCAAGGTGCAGCGCGTGCTGGCGATCAAGCTGCTGTCCAACGAGTTCCTGAGCGCGCTCGTGCGCAACGGCGCCGTCGCGGCGTTCGACGATCAGCGCGACCTGCTCGCGTTCACGAAGATGGAAGGCAGCTCTTACCGCTGCTATCACGAGCTTCGCAAAAGCATGCGCAGCGCAACCGGCAGTTGACCGGCCGTTGCCGATTCCGATTCACCCGTTTCCCACGACGCAACCACGCAGCAACCACGACACGATATAAGGAGCCTCAACATGACGACCCAAAACATTCCGGCCGACGCCCTCGACATCCTCGCGCGTGAAGTCGCGAAAATTCTCAACGTCGAATCCGTCGATACTCACGCTGGCATCGGTGAGCTGGGCATCGATTCGTTGAACATCGTCGAGCTGATCGTATTCTGCGAGCAGCTTTACGGATCGATCGACCCGGAAGCGCTGAACATCACGCAATACACGACGCTGCAGCAACTCGACACGCAGTTGCGCCACCAGCAGCACGCTGCCTGACGCCGCGATGCTCGCCCCGACAGCCGCATCGGCGGCGGCCCCGGCCGCGCCGTCCGCCTCGATGCAATCCAGCCCGGCGCCGTGCGCACTGACGCTGCACGCGCTCGCGTACCGGCGCGTCGATGCGCCGGCACGCGACGCCGTGGCCGATCCGCTCGACGCGGCTCGCGCGCTCGGCGCGCTGGTCGCGTCCGAGCGCGAACGGCTGTGCGGCTCGGTGTGCGCGGACGACTACGTGCTCAGCTCGACGATCCTGTCGATGCTGCTGATGAACGGCTCGGCGCCGCATCGCGCATTCGCCGATGCGCTCGCCGGCGCGAACGAGTACCGCCCCGACTGGATGACCTGCTCATACGAATGCGCGGGCTGGGGTTACGTGCTGCGCCGCACGCTGCTGAAGGCCGCCGCCACCGGGCCGCGCACGCTGCTGCTGCAGATCGTCGACGTCGACGTGCACGGCTATACGTACTGGCTCGGCAATCCGGCCTGGGGCCGCTCGGGCTTTGGCGTGTGCACGCTGCTCGTCGACGTCGGCCGCGAGGAGCGGCCCTCGGTGCGCACCGAGGCCGCCGCGCCCGCGACGGCGGTGGTGCAGCTGGGGCGCGACCTGCGCGCCTTCTGCGCCGAGCGCCCCGGCACGCGCGCGGCACTGCCGTTCTTTCCGGCCACGTCGCGGCGCGCGCTGCTCGCCTCGGTCGGCAAGACGCCGCTGCTGCCCGACGGCCACGCCGCGTTCGGACATGCGTTCGGCAGCGATCCGTGGATCTCGCTGTTGCTCGCGCATCGCGAAGGCGACGCGCCCCGGCACGCGGCCGTCTGCTCGCTCGCGCTGAACGGCTATTACGCGATTGCCGAGCTGGCGCTCGCGCCGCACGCGACGCTCGTACTCGACGCGGAGCGATGACATGACCAGGCCCGAGCATTTTTCGTATCGGATCGTCCGCGACGCGTCGCGGCCGGTGGTCGTCGCCGCGAACGCGTACCGGATGCCGCTCGATACGCCCGCCGACTACGCGCGCGCGACGCTCGCGGCCGACGCCGGCGCCGCCGCGCCGGGCAACGCGCCGCCCGGCCGCGACGACGCCCGGCGCGTGCTGCTCGACCACGTCCAGTACTACGCGTTTCTCGCCGACCTGACGCAGCGCGTGCGCGCGGCCGTGCATCCCGACGCGCGGCTTTTCTTCGAAGTGTGCGCGCCGCACTTCGCCCCGCTGCCGGCCGCGTTGCTTGCGCCGCACGTGCTGCTCGGCGTGGATCTGTACGGCGAGGCGCTGCGCGACGCCGCCGACGGTGCACCCGTCGTTTGGTTTGCCGACCGGATCACGCGCGATCTTGATTTCGCCGGTGGCAACACGCTGCGCTGCGCGCTCTGGCCGGCCCGCATGGCGGGCGCTCTCGACGCGCTGCTGCGGCGCGCATGGCCCGCGTATGGCATGCGCATCGAAGCGGACCCGGGCGCGCCGGCCACGCCCGCCGCTTCCCGCCGTTGTTCCCATTCAGCCCAATCCGGCGCCGCCGCGCGGCCGGGGAGAAGATGAGATGACCGACATGCTGACCGCTGCCCACGACACCGCCGACATCCGCTGGCCGATGCCCGTCGACGCGCTGATGTCGAACGATTACGAGCTGCGCGACGCCGCGCTGAACCGCCTGTACGAAAAGGCCAAGGCGGCGCAATGGGACGTCGCGAAAGACGTCGATTGGCGCCACGAGCTAGACCCGGCGAATCCGCTCGGCATGCCCGACCCGACACTGCTGATCTACGGCTCCGAACTATGGAGCAAGCTGTCCGACGCGGACAAGCGCGAAGTACGCCATCACGCGCAGGGCTGGCTGCTGTCGCAAATCCTGCACGGCGAGCAGGCCGCGCTGATCTGCGCGTCGAAGCTCGCGTCGGCCGAGGACGGCCTGAGCGCACGCCTTTGCGCGGCCGCGCAGATGATGGACGAAGCGCGCCACGTCGAGGCATACGCCAGGCTCGTCAACGAAAAGCTCGACGTGCGCTACCCGATGAGCCGCTCGCTCAAAGGGCTCTTGCAAGACACGATCACGAGCAGCGCGCTCGACATGACCAACCTCGGCATGCAGGTGCTCGTCGAGGGGATCGCGCTGTCGATCTTCCAGAGCGTCGTCGCGTACAGCCGCGACCCGTTCGTCAAGGATCTGTTCACGCGCATCCAGCGCGACGAATCGCGCCATTTCGCGGTCGGCCGGATCACGCTGTGCCGCGTCTATGCGGACATGGACGCGCGCGAGCTGCGCGAGCGCGAGGAATTCGTCTGCGAAGGCGCGGCGGTGCTGTACGAGCATCTGTGCGCGGACGACATCTGGGAGCCGATGGGGCTGTCCAAGCGCGAATGCGGCGCGCTGGTGCGCGAATCGCCGGTATCGAGTTCGATCCGCCGCTCGATCTTCCGCCGGCTCGTGCCGACGATCCGCGAAATGGGCCTGCTCACGCCCACCGTGCAGGCGAGCTTCGAAAAACTCGATGTCCTCGACTACGCGGCAATGCCGCTCAACTGACCATGACGACGACACCAACGCCCGTCACGGGCCGCGAAGATTTCTGGATCGGCATCGATGCCGCCGCCTACGAATTGCCGGGCCCGCCTGTCGACATCGAGGCGTGGGCCGCCGAACGCGACTACCCCGCCCAGCGCGCGGCCGCGATCGCGCGCTCGGGCAGCCGCTATTTCCACATGGCGCTCGACACGAGCGAAACCGACCTGGCGATCGCCGCGGCCGGCCGGCTGCTCGACGTCGCGCGCGTGAGCCCCGCCGACGTGGGCGCGATCGTGCACGTGCACACGCAGCCGTTCAGCGTGCCGCCCGCGCCGCGCAGCCTGCCGCACGAGCTCGCCGCGCATTGCGGAATCGAGCCGCTGTGGCTCGGTTCTATCGCGCAGCTCAACTGCGTGTCGGTTGCCGCAGGCATCGAAACTGTGCGCGCGCTGATGCGGCGCCATGCGCAGCTCGACGCGGCGCTGATCGTGTCGTCCGACCGCGTGTACGGCGAGGATTTCCGCATGCGCCAGATGACAGGCGTTCAGTGCGACGGCGCGGCCGCGATGCTGCTCGTGCGCAACAGCACGGCAAACCGCCTTGGCGCAATCGCGATCGAGACGCATGCGAAGTGGTATCGCGGCTCCGACACGGTCGCCGAGAACGAAGCCGACTTGATCGCGATGGAATGGCCTTATACGCGCAAGGCGATCGACGCGGCGCTCGCGCTCGAGCCGCACTCGCTCGACGATTACGCGCTCGTGCTGCCGCACAACGCGGACCTGCCCGGCTGGAGAGCGTTGTGCCGCGCGATGCGCGTGCCGCTCGCGCGACTCTACGAGGCGAACATCCATGCGCGCGGCCACGCATGCTGCTCCGATTTTCCGATCAATCTCGCGGACGTCGGCCTCGACGCCGTCGCGAAAGGCCAGCGCGTGCTCGGCGTGATGCAGTCGAACTGCGGCGCGTATGCGGCGGCCACGCTCCATCCGGTGACCCGCCATGACGCATGAGCTTGAGCGCGCGCCGCGCGCCGACGACGATGCATGGGCCGCCGATTTACGCACGCCGTGCTACGTGTACGAACCCGAAATCGCGATCGAACGCTACCGGGCGCTGAAGGCGCGGCTCGGCACGCGGCTCATCGTGTCGCTCAAGGCCAATCCGAACCAGGACATGCTGGCCCGCTGCGCGCACGCATACGAGGACGGCGTGGAACTCGCGAGCCGCGGCGAACTCGATATCGTGATCGGCCGGATCAAGGCGCCGCGCTATCTGAACAATCCGTCGATGGACGAAACGTTCATGCGCGCGGGCCTCGCGTCGCGCTGCCATTTCGTGCTCGACAACCCGGACGCGGTCGCGCGCTTCGCGCCGCTCGCGAGCAACGCCGCGGCATCCGGCACCGCCCCCGGCCAGATCCTGCTCAGGCTGAATGCGGGCGCGCTCGCCGGCGAGCGTGCACGGCCGCACTGGCACGACCATTTCGGGATGACGCCGAACGAAGCCTACGCGGCCGTGCGCACGCTCGCGGCCGCGGGCCTGCGGGTGGCCGGGCTGCATGTGTTCTCCGGCCCGCACTCGTTCGTGCGGCAGGACCCGGCCGCCCCCGACACGCTCGTATTGCCCGAGGCGCTCGCGTCGCTCGCGCGCGACCTCGCGGGCGCAAACGGCGCGCCACTTACGTCGCTGAGCCTGGGCGGCGGCTTCGCGGAAGACCCGGCCCCCGACGCCGCGTTCGAGCGCTACCGTGCCGCGCTCGCGCCGCTTGCCGCCACGCATGCGCTCGCGCACGAGGCGGGCCGCGCGATCTTTACCGACGCGGGCACGTTCGTCACGCGAATCGTCGCCGTCAAGCACTGGCCCGAGCGCACGATCGCCGTCTGCGACGGCGGCCTGTCGCACAGCTTCCTGCTCGCGCAAACCGAAACCGTGATGCGCCGCCTGGCCTCGCCCCGGCTCGTGCGCGCCACGCCGGCCGGCGCGCCGCGCGACGTGCCCACCGTGTTCGTCGGCAGCACATGCAGCCGCGCCGACGTGATCGGCCGCACCGACGCGCGCACGCCGCCGCCGCAGCCAGGCGATCTCGCCCTGTTCCCGCGCTGCGGCGCGTATCACCGCACCTATTCGATGTCGCATTTTCTGTCGCACGAACCAGCCCATGTCTACGTCCGGCCCGCGTAGCCCCATCCACGAGGAACCGACCATGAATGCCTTGATCAGCCTCGCCGACGTGCTCAACGACAGCGCTCGCCGCTGGCCGAATCACACCGCCTACGCCGACGGCAGGCAACAAGCCGATTATGCGCAGTTGGCCGACGCGGTCGAACGCGCGGCGGCCGCGCTCACTGCGGCCGGCGTCGCCCCCGGCGATCGCGTCGCGATTTATGCGCCGAAGCAATACGAAACCGTGGTCGCGATCCTGGCCGCGAACGCGCTCGGCGCGATCTTCGTGCCGATCAATCCGCAACTGAAGGAAGCGCAGATCGAGCATATCGTCGCCGACAGCGGCGCGGCGCTGTTCGTCACCGGCGCGCAGCGGCTCAAGCGGCTGCCGGCACTCGCCGCGCGCGTGGCCGGGCGCACGCTGCTCATCGAGTCGCTCGGCGAGGCGATCCAGGCGGCGTCCGGCACGCCCCGCCGCATCACGCACGGGCCAGTCGACGACGATCCCGCCGCGCTGCTCTACACGTCCGGCTCCACCGGCAAGCCCAAAGGCGTGGTGGTATCGCAGCGCAATCTCGTCTCGGGCGCGTTCAGCGTCGCCACATATCAACGGTTGCATACAAGCGACGTGATCCTCGGCGTGCTGCCGCTCAGCTTCGACGCCGGGCTGAGCCAACTGACCACCGCGCTCGTGTCGGGCGCGTGCTACGCGCCGCTCGATTTCCTGCAACCGTCCGAGGTGCCGCGCTACTGCGACGCGCGCGGCGTCACGTCGATTACCGGCGTGCCGCCGCTGTGGATGCAGCTCGCGTCTGTCGAATGGAGCGATACCGCGCGCTCGCGGATCCGCCGCTTCGCGAACACCGGCGGCCATCTGGCGACGCCGCTGCTCGAGCGGCTGCGCGCGCTGTACGTGAACGCCGAGCCCTACCTGATGTACGGCCTCACCGAGGCGTTCCGCTCGACCTATCTGCCGCCCGCCGACGCGCGCGTGCGCCCGGCGTCGATCGGCAAGGCCGTGCCGAACGCCGAAATTCTGGTGCTGCGCCCGGACGGCACCGAATGCGGGCCCGACGAACCGGGCGAGCTGGTGCACCGCGGCGCGTTCGTCACGCTCGGCTACTGGAACCAGCCCGAGCTGAGCGCCCACCGCTTCCGGCCGCTGCCGCGGCGCCATGGGCAGATCCCGCGCGACGGCGTCGCCGTGTGGTCCGGCGACATCGTGCGGCGCGACGCCGACGGCTACCTGTATTTCGTCGCACGCGGCGACGACATGATCAAGACGTCCGGCTACCGCGTGAGCCCGACCGAAGTCGAGGACGTACTGTTCGCGCTGCCGCACGTGCACGAAGCCGCCGTGTTCGGCGTGCCACACCCCGCGCTGGGCGAGGCAATCGCCGCGTGCGTCGTATCGACGCTCGATGCCGATGCGTGCCGCGCCGACGTCGTGCGCGCCTGCCGCGCAGCGCTGCCGACCTATATGGTGCCGCTCGTCGTCGACGTGCAAACGGCGCTGCCGCGCAATCCGAACGGCAAGATCGACCGCCCCGCGCTGAAAACGCTGCATCGCGACACATTCACCGGTTCGAACCTGGAGGAAACGCCCGCATGAGCCTGCCGACGCTCGACGAAGTTCGCCACGACGCGCGCCGCGCTCCACTCGCCCGCGACGTGCTCACACTGTCTGGCGGCGTCGTGGTCTTGCCGCCCGCCGTTGCGTTCAACGCGATCCAGGCGCAGGAGCGCCATCACGGTTACCGCCATCTGCTGCTGCCGCAAGCGCGCTTCGCGCGCCCGCGCGGCCACGGCGCGCTCACGCCCGACGAGGCCGCGCGCCTCGCGCCGGGCGGCCGCCCGACGCTACGGATCGCGCCGCCCGGACGCAGCCTCGCCGATCTCGCCGCCGACGCCGCTCTCGATCTGCGTGACCAGCTCGGCTCCGGCCAACTCGCGCGCACGACGCACGTGCTCATCGCGAGCTGCGCGCTCAACGAGACGATCGGCGATTCCGTCGTCGGCCGCATGCAATACGAACTCGGGCTGCAACGCGTGATTCCGCTCGCGCTCGGCCAGAACGGCACGCTCGGCTGGTATAGCGCGCTGACGCTGCTCGACGGCATGCTCGGCCCCGACGATCAGGCGCTCGTGATCGTCAGCGACAAATGGCTGTATCCGTTCTTCCGGCAGTTCGGCGATCTCGTCGGCTACGGCGACGCAGCCGCCGCGATGCTGGTGAACCGCGCCGGCCAGGGGCCCGGCGACGCCGCGTGGGGCGGGCTGCGCGGCGTCGCGCTGGCGTTCGGCGAATCGATTGCCGAGCCTTGGGCGGCCGAGCCCGGCGCGCTGCGCGACACGCTCGCGCCGATCGCCGCGCGTGCGATCCAGCATACGCTCGACGCGGCGGCGCTGCGCGCCGACCAGATCGACTGGTGTGCGCCGCCCGGCTTCGATCCGGAGTTCACCGCACGCGTGGCCAATGCCGCCTCGCTGCCGCTTGGCTGCCGGATGCAGCACGACCTGGCGGGACACCTGTCGTCGGCGGACTCGGCGGCCGCGCTGATCCGCCTGGCCAGCTCGCTCGACGAAGGCGAGCGCCGCACGGTGCTGGTTTGGGACGCGGCGCTGCACGGCGCGGCCGCCGCCGCCGTGTGCGACGTGACGGGCGGCTTCGATGCCGCACTCGACATCGACGGAGATGCGCGATGAGCGCCTATAAAGTCAGCCTGCGCGAACTGCGCTTCTTTCTGTGGGAACTGTTCGAGGCGGACCGCCGCTTTCTGGCCGACGGGCCCTATGCGGCACACGATCGCGCCGCGATCGACGCGCTGCTCGAACGCGCGCGCGACTTCGCGCACGATCTCGGCCTCAGCTATCAGCAAGCCGACATCGAGGGCTGCACGCTGCTCGACGACGGCCAAGTGCGGATTCCATCGCATTTCCACGCGCTATGGGCGCGCTTTCGCGACGAATGGGCAAACACGCTATTCGGCTCCGCGCATGGCCTGCCGCCAATTGTCACGCAGATGATCTATGAAATGTTCATGGGCGCGAACCCGTCGTTCATGACCTATGGCGGCTTCACGCGGCCCGCGGTCAAGCTGCTGCAGATGCACGGCACGCCGCGCCAGAAGGCGCTGATCGCACCGCTCGAGGCGTACCGCTGGGATGCGTGCTTCTGCGCGACCGAACCGCAGGCCGGCACCGATCTGACCGCGGTCGCGCTGCGCGCGACGCCGCTTGAAGGCGATATCTATGCGATAGCGGGCGAGAAGATCTACATCTCCGCCGGCATGCACGAGCTGACCGGCAACACGCTGTATTTCGTGCTCGGGCGGATCGATACCGCGACGCCCGATTCGTTCTCGCTGTCGTGCCTCGTCGTGCCGCGTTTCTGGCCGGACGAGACGACGGGCGAATTGACGCCGAACCATGTCGAATGCATCGGCCTGCCGCGCAAGATGGGCCTCAAGGGCTGCGCGAACACCCATCTCGTGTTCGGCGCGCGCGGCACGACCCGCGGCTGGTTGCTCGGCGGCCGCCGCAACGTCGGTCTGCTGCAACTGATGCCGCTGATGAACCAGGCGCGGATGAGCACCGGAATGTTCGGCGTCGGCGTCGCATCGAGCGCGTACCTGCATGCGGTCGACTACGCCGGGCGCCGGCTGCAAGGCCGGCCGATCGCGCATGCGTCGAACACCCACGCGGCGCGCGTGCCGATCATCGAGCACGCGGACGTGCAGCGCATGCTCATCGACATGAAAAGCCGCATCGACGGCTGCCGCGGGCTGCTCGGCAAGCTCGCCGCGACCGCGACCCGCGCGGCGATGCTCGAAGCGACGCCCGGCGCGGACCCGGCCGAAATCGAGCGCCACCGCAAGCTGCAACTGCTGCTCACGCCGATCTGCAAGGCGTTCATCTCCGATCAGGCGTGGCGGATCTGCGAAACCGCGATCCAGGTGCACGGCGGGCTCGGCTACACCGACGCCAGCCCGGTCGAGCAATGCGCGCGCGACGTGAAGATTCTGTCGATCTGGGAAGGCACGAATTACATCCAGGCGCAGGACCTCGTGCGCGACAAGCTCGGCTTCGGCCGGCATTCGAGGCTGATCCAGTACTACCGCGACGAACTCGACGCGTTCGTCGCGCGCCAGCCGCATGCCGACACGCCCGCCGACCTGCGGCCGCTGTTCGACGCGCTGCGCGCGGGCGCCGAGTGCATCGGCGCCGCGCTCGGCCACATCGCGCGCGACGTGCAAGATGGCCACACGCATCGCAGCAGCCAGTTCTACACGCGCTTTCTGGAGATGTTCGGCATCGTCACGTCGGCCTGGGTGCTGCTCGAATCCGCATGCATCGCCGCGCGCGCGCTTGCCGGGCAAGCGCGCGCCGATGAGCCCGCCGAAGCCGCGTTTTACCGCGGCAAGCTCAAGAGCGCGCGCTACTACTTCGCGAACGTGCTGCCGCTCGTTCACCAGCACGCCGCCGTGATCGCGTCGATGAGCGACGCCGCGATCTCGGTGAGCAGCGACGAACTCGCTCAGGTGGAATGACATGAACACGACCGCCCTGCGCCCGGACCCCGCCCACGCCGACGCCGCCCCTCGCAGCCTGCTCGGCCGCCCCGCCACCCGCCATCGCGGCACCGACATCGACGGTGCGACGCTCGCGCCCGACGAGGCACTGCGCGTGCGCGGCGTCGATCTGAACACGCTGATCGGCGCGGTGACGTTCGAAGGCGCGCTCGCGCATCTGTGGTTCGACGCCGCCCCCGGCAGCAGCGCGCATACGGCGCACGAAACCGCGATACGCGAGCGGCTCGCCGCGCATGCGGCCGCGTTCGCGCGCGGCTCGGCCGCGCAGGACATCGCCGCCGGCATGGGCGCGGCCGGCGTCGCGCCGGTGTTTGCCGCCGCCGCCGGACTGCTGCGCGGGCTCGACGACGCGCTTGGCCGGCTCACCGCCGATCCGCGCTGCGACGCCGACCTCGACGCGATGCTCGCGTGTGCGACCGTGGCGCCGTTGCTGCTGCACGCGGCCATCGAAGGACGGCCTTACGCCACGGCCGCCGCCGACGATACCCTGTGCGACCCCACCGCCACGCAGGCGCAGCGCATGCTCGCGCTGACCGGCGCGACGCGCCGCGGCCCGGCCGCCGAGGCGGCCATGGACGCGTTGCTGGTCGCGTGGCACGCGGGCTTTGGCTACATCACGCCGACCGTGCTCGCGCCACGCGTGGCGATCGGCACCGGCGTTACGCTGGTGCAGGCGGTCGCGGCCGGCTTCATGGCGAGCGGCCCGTCGCATGTCGGCGCGGCGTTCGAAGCAATGGGCTGGCTCGCGACGCTCGCTGCCGCCGCCACGCCCAACCCCGCCGTCCCGGCCACGCCCAACCCCGCCGTCCCGGCCGCGCGCGACACGCTCGAAGCGGCCGCGCGCGCGGCAATCGACGACGATCTCGACGCCAAGCGCACGCTGTACGGCTTCGGCCATCCGCTTTTCGTCGCCGATCCGCGCCCGCCGCACCTGCGCCGGCTATTCGCCGCGCGCGGCTTCGACGGCCCATATCTGATGCTGTTCGACGCGTGCTGCGCGCACGCCGACGCACGCCGTGGACTGCGCCCCAACATCGATTTCCTGACCGCCGCCGCGCTGCTCGAACTGGGCGTCGCCGCGCCGCCGTGGGGCGTCGGCGTCGGCCTCGGCGCGCGCATCGCCGCGATGTGCGCGCATGCGGTCGAGCGCCGCCAGCGGCCGGCGTTCGGCGTCAACAGCGCAACCGCGCGGCGCCTGCTCGCCGCCGTGCCGGTCGGCTGGCTCTGACGGACGGCCCCTTTGCCCCATTCGCAAACCATCAACATGCGAGGAACGACATGCTGCTCAAGAATCTGCGCCCAGCCAACGACTACGACCGCTTCGCCACCGAAACGCTCGAACCGTGGGATCTGCTGTTCATCAGCCGCATCCGCCAGCTCGCCCGCGGGATGAGCGCGGGCGTGATCGCCGATATCGGCACCGCAACGGGCGTCGTGCCGGTCCGGCTGGCGGCCGATCCGGCGATGGCCGGCTGGCGCTACGTCGGCATCGACCTCGATCCAGCGATGCTCGACGAGGGCCGCCCGCGCATCCATGCGCTCGGCCTGGACGACGTCATTGAATTGCGGGTCGGCGACGCGCTCGCGCTGCCGTTCGACGACGGCGAATTGACCATGGCGGTGGGCCGCGCGACGCTGCACCACTTGCCGGACAAGGCGCTCAGCCTGACCGAGATGTTCCGCGTGCTGCAGCCGGGCGGCGTCGCGCTGGTTCACGACATGCGGCGCGACGCACCCCAGCACCTGCTCGACCGCTTCACCGCGATGCGCGCGGCGGCCGACTATCCGCCGACTCACGTCGAGGAGAAGATCACGCTCGACGAAGCGCGCGCGCTCGTCGCGGAGGCCGGCCTTGCGGCGCACGCATCGATCTACAGCCCGAGCGCCGGGCTCGGCGCGCTCGGCTTCGAAATCCTGCTGAAAAAGCCCGCGCTTGCGTAACGCCATGCCGACTCCTGCCCCGCTCGCCGGCCGTGCCGCCGTGCTGTTCGATGATGACCGCGTCGCGTGCGCGCCGCTCGTCGAGCACGCCGCGCTGCCGCTTTGCGTCACGCCGCGCGATCCCGCGCTCGCGGCGTCGCCCGACGCGTTCGCCGCCTGGTACGGCGCGCGGCTTGCCGACATCGACCGGTTGCTCGACGCGCACGGCGCGCTGCTGTGGCGCGGCTTCGCCGTGCCCGACACCGCCGCGTTCGGCCGCCTCGGCGCGCTCTATCCGCCGCACGCGAACGGCTACACCGCGGGCGCCGCGCCGCGCCGCCAGATCGCCGGCGAAGTGTACGAATCGACACGGATGCCCCCGCCGTTCAAGATCGGCTTGCATCAGGAGATGGCCTATATGCCCGCGTTTCCCCGGCTCGTCGCGTTCTACTGCCGGCGGCCGGCCGACGCGGGCGGCGAGACGCCGATTTGCGACATGCGCCGCGTGACCGCGCGCATTCCGGCTGCGCTGCGCGAGCGCTTCGCCGCGCGCGGTGTGATGTATCTGCGCAACTTCGCCGCGCCGGACGAACGCGCAGCCGGCAGCAGCCACCAGCCGGGCGTGGCGTTCGGCGAATACCACCGGCCGTGGGACGACGCATTCGGCACCGCCGAGCGCGCCGACGTCGAACGGCTGTGCGCGGCGCGCGGGCTCGGCTGCCGCTGGCTCGACGACGGCAGCGTCACCGTGGCGCACGTCGGCCCCGCGCTGCGCACGCATCCGCGCACCGGCGACGTACTGTGGTTCAACCAGGCGAGCGCGCAGCATCCGAACCCCCGCTCGATGGGCGATTTCAGCTATCGGCAATTGCAGCGCGTATTCAACGGCCGCGCCGCGTTTCCATACGAGGTCCGCTACGGCGACGGCGCGCCGATGCCGTTCGACGATCTCGTCCCCATCTACGATGCGTTCGACAGCGAGGAAATCGCGTTCCCGTGGCAAGCGGGCGATGTGCTCGTCGTCGACAACATGCTGGTCGCGCACGGCCGCAACCCGTACCGGGGCGCGCGCGACACGCAAGTGATGCTGTTCGACTGAGCGGATGCCGCCGATGAGTGTGTCCTTTCCCGCCCTGCTGCGCGCGATGCTCAATCCGCGCCACGCATTCGACTGGCCCCGGCTGTTCGGCGCGCAGCCGCCGACCGCGCGGCACACGCCGCAAGCCGCGCTGAGCGCGGCCGCGATCGACGTCGCGGCGGGCGATTTCCGTTTCGTTGCACACGATGTGCGCTTTCGCCTGGGCGCGGTCACCGCGATCGTCGGGCCCAACGGCGCCGGCAAGAGCACGCTGCTCGAGACGCTGCTCGGCTTTCGGCGCGGCGGCCGCGACGTGCGCGTACTCGATGCGCCCGCGCCGCGCTTCATGCGCGACCCTGCTTCGCTGCGCCGGCTCGGCGCGCAACTGCAGAAGGTCGAATATCCGGATCATGCGCGCGTCGACGAAATCGTCGCGCTGCATCGCGCGATGTACCGCCGCGCGGACCCGAACGTCACCGCCGCGCTCGGCATCGGCGAGCTGCTCGGCAAGCCGTGCCGCGCGCTGTCGAAAGGGCAGCGCCAGCGCGTCGATCTCTACGTCGCGCTCGCACATCAGCCCGAGCTGGCCGTGCTCGACGAGCCGTTCACCGGCCTCGACCGCCGGTACGCGGGCGCCGTCAGCGGGCTGTTGCGCGCGCGCGCCGCGGCCGCGAGCGTCGCGATGATCTGCCACAGCGCCGACGAGCTTACGCTCGTCGACGATCTCGTCTGGGTCCGCGACGGCGGCATCCGCTACCAGGGCGCCAAGGAAGCGCTGACCGCGGCGAGCGTCGGCCACGCGCGCGCCGCGCTGCACTGCCGCGACGCCGCCGAGGCCCGTGCGCTGCGCGCGCGGCTCGCCGCGCTGCCGGGCGTCGTCAACGTTCGCGCGCCGCAGCCGCTCGTTGCCGAAGCGTTCGGCGACGCGACGCTTCACGCGCGCGTGCATGCGCTCGTCGGCGAACAGGGCATCCAGCATCTCGAACTCGCGCCCAGTACACCCGAGGATCTGCTGCGCGTATGCACGGAGGGGCCGCGCGATGCTTAAGGTATTCTCGATCCTGGTGCGCAACGAGTTGCTCGGCTTTCTGCGCAACCGCTCGTCGCTGTTCTGGACGCTCGTCTTTCCGGTGTTCCTGCTCAGCGTGATGCTGTTCGCATTCGGCGGCTCGAACTCGCTCGGCACCGTCGACGTCGCACTCGATGCGCCCGGCGGCACGACGCCGTACCGTGACGCGTGCCGCGCCGAAATCGTCGCGAGCCTGGCGCGCAGCGACGTCGTCAACGCGACGATCGTCGCCGCGGGCGCGCGCGGCAGCACCGAACGCGTCAGCGTCATGCTCGGCGCCGACGCGCGCACGCCCGCGACGATACGCTACGACTTCAACGGCTCGCTCGCCGCGAAAGCCGCATCGCGGGTGATCGAGATCGCGCTCGCGCGCTGCGCCGCGCAAGGGCTCGGGCTGCCCGCCGAGCCGGTGCGCTTCGAGAACGCCGCGCCCGAGCGCCGTGCGTTCGACTACGGCGCATTCTTCGCAACCGGCATTCTCGTGATGGCGTTCATGGCGATCGGCTTGAACTCCACCGCAACCGCGATCGCCGCGCTGCGCGAGCGCAACACGTTCAAGCTCTACGTCTGCTTTCCGGTGTCGCGCGGCGTGTTCCTCGGCGCGCTGATCGTCGCGCGAATGGCGATGATGGCGCTGTCCGCCGTCGTGCTGCTCTCGGTTGCGCGCTTCGCGTTCGGCATCGCATTGCCGATCGTCTCGCCTGCCGGGCTGCGCGCGCTGCCGGTCGTGCTGCTCGGCGCGGCGATGGTGCTGAGCTTCGGCGTGCTGCTCGCCAGCCGCGCGCAGTCGCTCGCCGCCGCCGAGCTGGCGTGCAACGTCACATACTATCCGCTGCTGTTCTTCAGCGATCTGACGATTCCGATGCACGATGCGCCGTCCTGGCTCAAGACCGCGCTCGCGTTCCTGCCGACCAATCAGTTCGCGGTCGCGCTGCGCGGCCTGCTGCTCGACGGCGCGCAGTATGTGCAGTTCGCGCCGCAGCTTGCCGGCATGGCGGCAAGCACGCTGCTGTTCCTGTTCGTGTCTGCGCGCCTGTTCCGTTGGCACGACGCATGAGCATCCATTCGCTTTCCCGAAGGAGAAACGCCCGATGACCCCCTCCCGCAATCCGCTCACCGACTACCTGCTGCACGCGAGCAACTTTCTGCCGGCGATCGTGTTTCTGTTCTACGGCCGGCTCGGCCCCGGCCAGCCGGACGAGCGCTGGACCCATGCGTTCCTGATCGGCGGCGTGCTCGCGCTCGCGCATGGCGTATGGCTGCTGCGCCGCGCCGAGCGCAACAGCATCGCGATCGGCGTCGACCTGTTTCTCGTGATCGGCGCGTTGCTCTCGCTCGTGTCGCCGGCCGGCAGTCGCTTATGGGGCGAGGAACTCGGCCCGGCCGCGATGCTCGTCTGCGTGCTCGCGGTGGGCGTCGCGCTGACCGCGTGGTCCGCCGGCGGCTTCGTCGACGGCTTCGTCGACGGCGCTTGCGCCGAGCACCGGCGCGTGCGCGCGTTGTCGTTCGTGATGATTGTCGCCACGGTCGTCGCGCTCGGCGTGTCGATCGCGATGCGGCACAGCCCGCTGTGGGGCGGCGTCGTGCCGTTGATCACGCTCGTCGTCGTGCGCGGCCGGCTGCGCCGCCAACTCGCGCAGGCCAACTGACATGCGTGCTCCGGCCGAAACAGTTGAAACGGCGCGTGCGGCCCGGCTGGCCGATGCGGTTGAAGCGGCGCGTGCGGCACAACCAGCCGACGCACACAAAATTGCTCATACGGCTCAACCAGCCACCGCGCGCGAAACGGCGAAAATGGCTCAACCACCCGATACACCCCAAACAGCGCATACGGCACAACAAGCCGCCGTGCTCGCCGCCGCGCTCGGCGACGGCTGGCTCGCGGGCGACGCGGCCGCGCCCTATCTGACCGACGTCATGCAGATCAGCGGCGCCGCGCTCGGCGTCGCGCGGCCCGCATCGACCACCGATACCCAGGCGCTCGTGCAAGCCGCGCACGCCCATCGCATCACGCTCGTCCCGCAGGGCGCGCGCACCGGGCTGGTCGGCGCGGCCGTACCCGATCGCAGCGGCGCGCAATGCGTCGTATCGTTCGACCGGATGCGGCGCATTCGCGCGCTCGACGTCGCGAACCGCAGCATCACGGTCGACGCAGGCGTGCGGCTGTCCGAATTGAACCGCGCGGCGGCCGACGCCGGGCTCACGCTGCCGATCGATCTCGGCAGCGATCCGAGCGCAGGCGGCCTGGTCGGCGCGAATGCCGGCGGCAGCCGGCTCATCAAATATGGCGACGTGCGCCGCAACGTGCTAGGCATCGAAGCCGTGCTCGCCGATGCACACGGCACGGTGATCGACGCGCTCGCGCCGCTGCGCAAGCGCAACACCGGTTTCGATCCGAAACAGTTCTTCATCGGCGCGGGCGGTGCGCTCGGGCTCGTCACCGCGGTATCGTTCTCGCTTGCACCGCTCGAACGCTCGTCTTACGCGGCGCTCATCGCGTTCGCCTCCTATGACGCGGCGCTCGCGGGCCTGCTCGCGTTCGAGCAGGCGTTCGGCGAACTGCTGTGCGCATTCGAGTTCATGTCGTCCCGTGCTATCGCGCGCGTCGCCGCGGCATTTCCTAGCCTGTCAATCCCGCTGCCGGATACGCCGGCCGCCTGCTTCGCGCTCGTCGAGATCGCCTCCGGCATGCCCGGTCTGGATGCGCTGTTGGAAGCGCGCGCGCTCGACACGCTCGATGCGCTCGTCAACCGCGGCGACGCGCTGGATGCCGCCTGCGCCGCCGCCGAGCGTTTCTGGCGGCTGCGCGACAGCCTGCCTGCCGCCGTCGCGCAGGATGGCCTGCCGCTGTCGTTCGACATATCGTTCGCGCGCGGCACGCTCGCGCCGTTCATCGCCGATACCGAACGCTGGCTGGCCGACGCGCATCCGGCGCTCGGCTGCTACGCGTTCGGCCATTTCGGCGACGGCGGCTGCCATCTCGTCGTATCGATTCCGCATGCATGCGCCGAGCAATATGGCACGGTGCGGCAGATCGCGCTGCGCGGCGCGCTGTACGAGCGCGTCGCGCGCTTCGGCGGCTGCTTCAGCGCCGAGCATGGCGTCGGCCCCGCGAATCTCGCGTATTACCGAAAGTACGTGCCCGCCGAAGAGCGGGCCGTCGCGGGCGCCGTTCAACGCGCGCTCGATCCGCTGCGGCTCGTCGGGCGCCTCCGCTACTGAGTGACCGGCATTGACCGACACGCCCGCCTTCCACTTTCGACAGGATGCCGATCATGGTCCGTTCCTCCGCAGAGTCCGGCTGCGGCCCGCGCTCCGCCAACTGTTCTGAAGCGGGTTCCGATTCCCGCCCCAGGTTCGGCTCCCACGCCGCCGACGCGCCGCCGACGCCCGCGCCGCGCTCAACGCCGTCACCGCTTCCGGCCGACGATGCCACTGCCGCGCTGCCGGACGCCGGCGCGCTGATCAGCGTCCGGGGCGTTGCTCGCATCGTGACGCTCACGCCGAACGAGCAAGCGTGTGCGTCGCTGTGGCGGCAGTTGATGCGCTGGCGGGAATGCGCCGGGCGCTGATCGTCAAAAAAAGCTCATCGCGGATACGCACGAACGGCGCTTATCAGTTGCGGATTCAACCCGTCGATGGAAGCATCACGCCTCGGCTTGATGGCAAACCACTTCGATGTTATGCCCGTCCGGACCTATGACGAAAGCCGCATAGTAGTTCGCGTGGTAGCGCGGACGCAGACCTGGCGCACCATGGTCCTTGCCGCCTGCCTCCAGCGCCGCGCGATGGAAAACCTCGACTTGCCGGCGATTCTCGGCCGTGAATGCCAAGTGAAGATGCGCCGGCTTTTCGTCGGTTTGGAACATGCACAATGAAACCTTGCCGTCCGAACTCAGCTCGATACCGAGCGGCCCTTCCGCGACCACCGCTATGCCGAGCGGCTCGAGCGCCTTGAGGAAGAACGCTTTGCTCGCTGCGTAGTCGCTGACTCCGAATACCACATGGTCGAACATGATTGCTCCAACAATGAATTCAAAAAAACGACCCGGATTCAACCGGGTCATCATCCAAGCCGGTGACATGGCGGATTGCCGCACCGACACACCAAGGACACGAACACAATTACGCCCTGAACCGCCCCGGGAATCGTGGAGGCTGGTTGGTTTAAGTTGATGGGGGTTCAGCGGCAGCTGTTTCAAGTTGCCGATAGTAGTTTGCCTCAGCTTCGGCGGGCGGGATATAGCCGAGGGGTT
>NZ_LOWB01000002.1 GCF_001522865.1 Burkholderia sp. TSV86
CAAGAAGATCTACGACTCGATCGCCACCTTGCAGACGGACCTTGATGCGTGGCTCGACCAGTACAACAATGAACGAGAGCATCAGGGGCGCTGGTGTTACGGCAAGACGCCGATGCGCACTTTCCTCGATTCGCTCGATCTCGCCAAGGAGAAACTCATCCCCCATTGACGACTCGTACTTTGTCGGCCCGACTACCTGTCAGATCAAGTCCCGGCTAATACAGATAACGTGCTGTTCAACCGCCTCGCCCACAAAAATGCGGACAGGTTCCGCCATTGTGTCGAACCAAACAGCCACTGCCGACGCTCCGTGCTCGGCGCCTACGGGCAGAACCGTCTGATTCGCGCCGCGCATGCACACTGCATCAAAGGCTCCGATATCGAGCAGTTCCTCGATGTGCTGATTCGGCAAGACGACAGCCGACCCACTGTCATCGTGCTCGACAACGCGGCAATTCATCACAGCATCAGCGAGGAAACTTGAGACCGCTGGTTCAGAGAACACAAAGCACTCCTGTTCTTTCTGCCGCCCTACAGCCCCGAACTGGACATGATCGAGATCGTCTGGAAGCACTTCAAATATCACTGGCGTCGCTTCGTCAACTGGACCGGCGACACCATCGACGCAGAACTGGCCGACCTCTTGTCCGGCTACGGCAGTAAATTTCAAGTCAATTTCTCGTGAACACTTACTCATTACCGTTCTCCCTCAAATCGCAGCGACGACAACGCGGTCCATAGCCCTGCGAACGCTCGCGTGCCGATGAGAAGATCCGGAATGAAATCCGATACGCGTAACGAAACGTCGCCGTGGTGTGCTCGACCAAATTCGCTGACAGCTCATCGTGTACGCTCAGGCCCGACATCGTGCAGATCTCGCGGGCGTCTTCGTTGCTCACCCGACGAGCGCGTCGGCCGATGTTGTGGCCCGCGCGATCGAGACTCCGCATTGAATCGCAAGACGCAGCGTCGTTGCAGCGGCGCGCTGTAACGCACGTGTACAACGGGGTGAAGCCCTGCGTGACGGGCGTTCCGAGTTCACACATTAGATTATTCGGCGGCAGTAAGGAGAGGGCGGGTGCCGCCATTTATACTATTTCGATGTTGGCAGCTAAAAGGGTCTATGATGACGATCAATTTCCCAAATATAGAAGCCACGCGCGCTGATTTACGCCAGCGGCGTCAGCGTTTTTACAAGGTCTACGCGGCCCGGCAAGCGTTGATGGATGACAAAATCGAGGCAAATCCTGACGCGCTATTTCATCGGGATGCCGAGACGCAACGTGCGGTCGATCTCCAAAACGGTCTCCTAGAGGAACTGATCGAGCATGCGACGAAGCTTGTCGATCAGTTCAATGCAGAGCCGGGGTCTGAGGCATTCCATTACCTCATCGAGCGCGACCCGATCCTTGAATCCATATTCGGTGTTTCGCCGATTCAACTGGCAGTGAAGAGCGGGACATTGCAGCGTCGTGTGATGGTGACGACTGCCGATGCTCGAAAGCTGGAATGGACCGGTTTGTTCCTTGCCAGTGGCCAGTTTGTCGGTTTGGAAAATCACGATGCCGAAGAGCTGCGGTCACCGCGCGAGCGCGAACTGGAGAACGAAGGCTTCTATGTCGATTGCGCGATTGATATCCAGCTAATTCAGAACGGCGAGCTAATCGATGGCACGAGGACAGACGACGGTCTGTTTTTTCCAATAGATGGGCCCCTCGCTTTTCTGAATCCGCATCGCATGGCCGGCAAATGACGTTCTTTTCGTTGCAGAGAATCGCATGCAAGCGTATTTCGGCGAACGTGATCAGTGGTTCCGAATGATGGTGATCGGCCGTTTCTGCCGGAGGAGATAGTGGAAACGGCTGCGCGGAGGGACAGATCGAGGAGGGGGCGGTTCGACCTATTATTACAGTTCAGTTGGGGAAAGCTACAACGCCGCCGCATGCGCCCCGACCACTTGTCACCCGCCGGGTTTCGCCTGCTGCCTGCGCTCCACCCGCATGCGGCCCGGCGGCTCGAAGTACGTGCCGAACCGCACGAGGCCCGCCGTCTTCAGCTGACAGGTCATCTCGAAGCTCACCAGCACACCGGGATCGTCGTTCTCCAGAATCTCGACGTCGATCGAGCGGATGCGCGGCTCGTACTCGAGCAGCGTCGCCTCCATCTGCGCCTTCAGCACCTGGGCGGAGGCTGGCAGCGCCTTATAGATGTTCGTCAGGTCCGGCAGGCCGTAGTCGGGGAGGTGTTTAAGCGCGCCGGCGCGCGTGTTCAGAATGCGTTGGACATTCTGTTGCACGCTCAGGCACTCGAGCGTGCGGTCGTCATACGCGTGGATGGGTTCACCACCGATGTGGCCCAGCAGCATGTCGTAGAGCGACGGTCCCGGCATCAGTCGCTCCCGTTACGTGCCGGGCACCGTGCGCGGCCACGCCCGCCGCTTCGTCGCGATCGACGAACTCGATCGTCAGCTCGCCCTCGGCCGAACTCGACAGCGCGATCCTCGCGGGCGCCGCGCCGCTGGCCATGCGCGCCAGCAACTCGCGCGACACGGTCGGCAGGATGCATTGATTGAGAAACGCATCGACGTTGCGCGCGCCGGATTCGTGAGAAAGACACAGCTCGGCCATCGCGCCGATCAGCGACGCGTCGCACGTCAGTTCGACATCGTGTTGCCGGCGCAGGCGATCCGCGACCTTGTCAAGTTTCAAGTGAACGATCGACGCGAGCGCGGCCGCATCGAGCGGCCGGTAGACCAGCGTCTGGAAGCGCGCGAGCAGCGCCGACTGGAAGTGCGTGACGAGCTGCGGGTGAATCGCGTCGAGCAGTGCGGTCTGCGCGATCTCGGGATTGTCTAAAACCGCTTCGTCGATCTGCGTACTGCCCAGATTGGACGTCATCAGGATCACGCAGTGGCGGAAGTCGATCTCGCGCCCCTCGCCGTCGCGCATCGTGCCGCGATCGAACACCTGGTAAAAGAGGTCGAGCACGTCGCGATGCGCCTTCTCGATCTCGTCGAGCAACACGACGTGAACCGCCCCGGGAATCGTGGAGGCTGGTTGGTTTAAGTTGATGGGGGTTCAGCGGCAGCTGTTTCAAGTTGCCGATAGTAGTTTGCCTCAGCTTCGGCGGGCGGGATATAGCCGAGGGGTTCCATCAACCGATGATGATTGAACCAGGCCACCCACTGCAGCGTTGCCAGTTCAACGGATTCCTGATACTCCGACATATTGATCGTCGTGAGCGCCGCTTCGCCGCCAAACAGCAGATCGGCCAGCGCGAGTGCTGTTTCCGTCTTCCCGACACCGGACGGTCCGGCGAGCAGGAACACGCCGAGCGGCGCGTGCTCGCTTTTCAGGCCCGCCTTCGCGGTGCGCAGACTCTCGGCCAGCGCGGCGAGCGCATTGTCCTGCGCCACCACGCGCTGGGCGAGCTGCGCCTCGAGCGTGAGCAGGCTCTGCAATTCGTTCTCGACGAGGTGGCCGACCGGCACGCCCGTCCTGTAGCAACTGCGATGGGGTGCAGAAGCTGGACTTGCCCCTGCATACCGGACCCGCGGTCACGCTAAGGTTGGAGAATTTGCTTGCTGGCGAAACTCGCGCGGCGAGCGGTATTTCAGGGCGCTGTGCGGATGCGACTCGTTGTAGTGGTCGAAGGCAACGGTTAAGTTCTGCAGCGCCGTTCTGGCGTCGGGCTTGGACATTCACGATACGTAATCACGCTTCATCGTTTTGATGAAGCGCTCGGCCAACGATTCGAACCAATGCAGGTTCAGGCATTCGTCCCTGAACGAGCCGTTGAATGTCTCGATGAAGCTGTTGTCGGTCGGCTTGCCTGGCCGGCTGAAGTCGATCTGCACCTTGTAATGGTAGGCCCACATGTCCAGTAGGCGATCCACGATGTAGCTCACTGTCTGTCTCTTCAGCGCGGGCGCGGCCATTTGTTGGTGGCGATATCCTGCAGGATGGCCTTGTCCAGACTCAATTTCGCGACCCGCTTCCTGAGCCGCTCGTTCTCGTCCTGGCGTTGCTTCAGTTCGCGGGCCTGGTTCGATTCCAGGCTCGCGTACTGCTTCTTCCACCGGTAATACGTCTGCTCCGATATCCCAAGCTGCCTAACCAGATCCGTCACCGGCATGCCCAGCTCAGCCTGCTTGAGCGCGGCCACGATCTGCTCCACCGAGCATTGCCTGCGCTTCATCGCCAACCTCCCGTTCCTATTGGGAAAATTGCCTCCGAAACACTCGCATTCATTTGTGCCCAGGATTTCTAGAGCAGATCAAGCCACCCGTTCTCCAGGCCTTGAACTCGCAGGCGGATGCGGGTGATCGCCGTGATGTTACTAACCAGATTTCATATTAAAAATGCCGTGTTTTATAACAATAATGTCGCATTTATTTCAAGGTGAAAGTTATATTTGTTTGTAGAATTCATGGAAAAATGAAGATATTAAAAATCGGTTGTTTTGTTTATTTTTTGGGGCCTGATTGATGGAAGCTTCGCGGCGCATAGTTTGATGCAGATGTTTTGATTCATTTTCACGGTACGAAATCGAGGTGTGAAAGTGTAAAAATTTTCTCATTTAGTTTGAGTTGGCATTGAATTAATTTATGAAATTTTTCATCTTTATATCATGATGGTGATTTTTCTTATTGTGAAATATGCAGCCAAATATGAGCCAGGATGAGGGGGTAAATAGTAGAAAATGATCAAAGAAAGGCGGTGTGCCATCCGCCAAGCAGTTTTATTTATTGGTCGTTTAAGTTGGCCGCCGGCATGTCATGGCAGTTCGACCTGCTTGCGCGCATCTTGTCGCGACTGAACAGACGAGGCTGTTACAGAATGAACATTGCCTACGTTTTTCCTGGTCAAGGCTCCCAGTTCAAAGGGATGGGCGCTGGTGTCCTCGATGCGTTTCCGCAGTACGTCGCGCAAGCGGACGAGATCCTCGGGTATTCGATCCGATCGTTATGCATGGACGATCCGCGCGGCGTGCTGTCCCTGACCGAATATACGCAGCCCGCGCTATATACGATCGGCGCACTGATGTACCTCGAACGGCTGCGCCGCGTCAATCCAGTGCGTGTGGCTTGGCTTGCCGGCCATTCGCTCGGTGAATACTGCGCACTGTTCGCGGCCGGCGCGTTCGATTTTGCGACGGGTCTGCGGCTTGTCAAACATCGCGGCGAACTGATGAGTCGGGCGCCGAAGGGCGCGATGGCGGCGGTTATTGGAATGAGTTCCGATGCGATTCGTGAGCGTTTGCGCGATGCGAACCTCGAATCGATCGATCTTGCCAACATCAATTCGGGCAAGCAAATCGTCCTGTCTGGTCTGCATGACGAGATTCACGCGCCCGATACGGCCGCGCTATTCGATGGGGCGGGTGCAACATTCGTACCGCTGAACGTTAGTGCGGCATTCCACTCGCGCTATATGCGTGACATCGAGCGCGAATTCCATACTTACCTGTCCGGCTTTACGCTGAAGCCCCTCACGACGGACGTGATCGCGAACGTGACCGCGCGTCCGTATCCGCGTGAAGGGTATGCCGAACTGTTGAGCCGGCAGATTTCGAGTCCGGTCAAATGGTACGAGACGGTATCGTGGCTGCTGGCTCGCGGCTGCCTGCAGATCGAACAGATCGGCCCGGGCGCGGTGCTGACGAGACTCACGGACGCGATCAAGGCGCAGCCGATGTCGATTGCTCCTGAGCCAGCCGATTCCGTCGCGGCAGACACCGCATAGCTGGCAGAACGCTCACTTGAGGGCGGCGCCGGACAGCGCCGCAAGGCAAAGGCTGGGTTTCGCGCGAAACCCAGTGCTGGTCTGCGCGCGCAGCAGCCAAGCCGTTCTTTGCACACCAGCATTGATGTCGGAGTAACAAGGAGAGACTCAATGATTTTCGATGTGAGGTGGTTAGTTCGCAGTGTCAGCCGGGATCTGCGGAGAAGCAGATGCTCGATATGCCATCGGTGCGCGGCGCCCAGTGACGCCAACGCACGAAACGTTGAGCAAGGAAAAGAGCGGGCGTCTTGCTCTTTATCCGCCATGGCGGGCCAAGCGCTTCGGCTTGTCTGTTTCGTCAGTCAGGGAGGCGGCCGAAATCTGGGAAGCATGTCATGAGCGCTTTTCCTAACGGCGCATCGCGCCAGGCATTAACCGGCGATCAGACGCGGCATCGTCGATCCATGTATTCGGGCGTTCAGTCCATCGCCGGGCGATTGATGTCGCGCGCCGAAGCGGCGCCCGACTTCCTCGCGTTCGCTTCGGCCGATCCATCGAAACAGGTGTGGCTGACCAATGCGCGGCTTTGCGAACAGGCATCCGCCATTGCGTTTCGCCTGGCCCGCAGCACGTCGGTCGGAGATCGCGTGTTGCTGGCTTATCGGGACCCCCTCGATTTCATTCCCGCTTTCTTCGGCTGTTGCCTGGCCGGCACGATTCCGGTTCCCCTGACGCCCCGGCACGGCCGGGACACGATGCTTGCGATCGCGCAGGATTGCGGCGCGGCTGCCGCATTGACCGCCGAGGAGCGCGAGACGTTGCCGGGCATCCCATGGATGCGTACGGACGACGGCGAGCATCGCGCGCCGTTCCTGCGCGTGGCAACCGACCACAATTCGGCGCTGCTGCAATATACGTCCGGCTCGACGCGAGCGCCCCAGGGCGTTGAGGTGACGCATACCAGCCTGTGCGCGACGATCGACGATCTCGATCGCGCGGCGCTGCACGGCACCGACAGCGTCATGGTCAGTTGGCTGCCGTATTTCCATGATATGGGCCTCGTCTATGGCATTCTCACGCCGCTGTACTGCGGCTTCACCGCCTATCTGATGCCGCCGGAGACATTCGTCGCGCAACCCATGTCGTGGTTGCGCGCGATTGCGAGAGTACGAGGCACTCACACCGCGGCGCCTAATTTTGCGTATGCATTGAGCGCGGACCGGGCCGGCGAGTTGGCGCCCGAGACCGATCTTTCCTCGCTGTGTTTCGCGCTCAATGGCGCGGAGCCGATTCGCTGCGAAACCGTGCGTCGCTTCGAGGCCGCGTTTGCGCCCTTCGGTTTGCGGCCGTCAGTGGTGATTCCCGGTTACGGGCTTGCCGAAGCGACCTTGAAAGTGACGTCGGGCCGCTGCGGCGAGGGCATGCGCAGCGCCCGCTTCGATCGCGACGCACTGGCGTCGGGCCGTGCGATTCCTAATCGGGACGGTGTCGAGTTCGCATCGTGCGGCGTCAGCATGATTGACACGTGCGTGAAGATCGTCGACCCGAAGACGTGCCAGCCCTGTGCGCCAGGCATCATCGGCGAAATCTGGGTGTCCGGGAAAACCGTCGCCGACGGCTATTGGCGTCGTTCACAGCAGACACAGCAAATCTTCCGGGCGCGGCTTGCCGACGGCGAGGGCCCGTCGTGGCTACGAACCGGCGATCTCGGCTTCATTCACGACGGCTCGTTGTTTGTCGCGAGCCGGATGAAGGATCTGATCATCGTTGGCGGTCGGAATTTTTATTGCCATGATATTGAGGATTCCATATCGATGTGCCATCCGTTCATTCGGATGGGGCGGGTGTTCGCCGCAGCCATCGAAAGCGAGGATGGCGAAGGGATACTGGTGGGCGCGGAGGTGCGCAGCGGCTGCGACAAGGCAACGGCCCGCGCGATCATTTCCGCGATTCGTTCGGCGTTGATGACCGGACACGGCGTGGCTGCGGCGCGCATCGTTCTGTTGCGGCGAGGAAGCATCCTTCGCACGTCGAGCGGCAAAACCCGCCGGGCGGCCACGCGCGATGCACTGCTGCGCGGCGAATTGCAGATCGTCGCCGACGGCGGCGGCGAGGCGGCCGGCGACGCCGTTCTCGCGGAGATCGCACGCTTCGTGCCGGGCGCGGCGGCAGATCCTGCCAGCCGGCTCATCGACCTCGGGCTCGATTCGCTTTCGGCCGCGCGACTGGCCGCATCGGTGCGCGCGCATTACGGCGTGGAACTGACGTTTGCACAATTGTTTGCCGCGTCGGCCGACAGCTTGAGGAGCGAGATTGTCGGCGCGCGCGGCATACCGTCCCCGGCGCCCGCTCCATCGACGCAGCGCGACGCCGATCAGCCGTTCGAGCTTTCCGAGATGCAGCAGGCTTACTGGATCGGCCAGCAAAGCGGCGTGCCGCTCGGCAGCGTCCAGCCGCATATTCGCGTCGATTTCGAAGTCGACTATGAACGCGTGCCCGAACTCGGGCAGAGGCTGGCGCAGCTCGTGGCGCGCCACCCCGCGCTGCGGATGGCGGTGCGCGCAGACGGGCGCGCAGTCGTCGAGCCGCAAGCCTATGAGCCGGTGATTGGGCAGCGGGATTGGCGCGGCCTGGATGCGCAATCCTTGGCCGAACGCTTGCGCGATGTGCGCGCGGAACTAGCCTGCGACGATCGTCGCCCCATCGCGGCGTGCTTCACCCGCATCACTGACGCCAAGGCCATCCTGCATCTGCGCATGGGGTTGCTTGCCGGTGACCTGCGCAGCTTCCTGTTGCTCGCGCGCGAATTGGTCCACGGCGTTTCTTGCGAGCCGGCGCACGGTATCGTGCTGCTCGCGCCGCCGCCCGTGCCCGACGAACACCGAGAAGCGTGGCTGCGCCGAATCGAATCGATTGCGCCGGCGCCGGAACTGCCCGTGGCGATGGCTGCCGCCGACGTCGCCGATCCCCGTTTCGTCTGTTGTCGCGGCGAACTGCCGCAGCCGTTGTCGTCGGCATTGACGGCGCGTGCGCAGGCGCTCGGCGTCACGCTCACTTCGCTATGCATCGCCGCATTCGCCGACGTCGTGCGGTTGTGGTCAGCCACTCCCGAATTCACGCTCAACGTGACCTGCGATACGCGGGCGGCACATGCTGGGCGGGCGGTCGGCGACTATACCAGCAACACCTTGCTGTCCTTGTCCGGGCGCCACGATACGTTTGCCGATTTTGCCCGGGCGGTGCAGCGGCAAGTGTGGGCCGACCTGGACGAGCCGTGGTGCACGGGCGTCTCGATGCTGCGTGAGTTGAGCCGCCGCAACGGCGCGCCGGTGCTGATGCCGGTGGTTTTGACGAGCCTGCTTTCGGGCGATCCGGCAGACGACCTGGCGGTGCTCGACGCGCTGGGGCAGGTGGTCGACATGGCCAATCCCACGCCTCAGGTCTCGCTTCACGCGATCCTCGGCTGGCGCGGCCAGCGTCTGATGGTGATGTGGGAGTACGTCGAGCAACTGTTTCCGAAAGGCATGATCGATGCAATGTTCGCCTCGTTCATCGACGCACTCACGACGATCGCCGCCTCGCCATCGGCCGCCGGGCTTCCGGCCGTCGCGAAGCTCGCGCCGGATCAAGCGGCGCGGCGCGAGGCAACGAATGCGACTTTCGTTGAGCGAGCGCCGCGCCGGCTGGAGACACCGTTCGTCCGGCACGCGATGGAGCGCCCTGATGCGATCGCCGTGACGCAGGGCAGTGTGGCAACAACCTATGGTGCGCTGTTGCGCGACGCCCAAGACATCGGCAGCGCGCTGCAGCGGCGCGGCGTTACGCGCGGCGACGTGGTCGCGGCGATCGTCGAGCCGGGCGCTAGCGCAGTGGCGGCCTTGATCGGCATCGAACTGGCTGGCGCGGCGTATCTGCCGGTCGAGCCAACTTGGCCGGCGGCACGCATCGACGAGCTGCTGCGCGAAGCCGGCGCACGCGATGCGGTCGTGACGACGGCCGGCATGGACTTGCCGGTGCCGTCGCTGCGCATCGACCGTCCGCTGGCGCGTGCAATACCCGATCCAGTGACAGACGCACAGGCAGGCGATGCCGCTTACGTGATTTTCACGTCCGGCTCGACGGGCCGGCCCAAAGGCGTGGTCGTCACGCATGAAGCCGCGGCTAATACGATCGACGACATCAACGAGCGTTTCGCCGTGGGGCCGGCGGATCGCGTGCTGTGCGTGTCGTCGCTCGCTTTCGATCTGTCGGTCTACGACATATTCGGGCTGCTCGCGGCCGGGGGGGCAGTGGTGTTTCCCGAGCGGGCGCGCGATCCCGATGCGATCGCGCAGGCGTTGAGCCGCGCCGCGGTGACGATCTGGAATTCTGTGCCGGCCGTGCTTGAGCTGGTTCTCGAGGTGGCTGCGCCGCGCTCGCCGGATCTGAGGCTCGCATTGCTGAGCGGCGATTGGATCGCGCCGGCGCTGTCCGTGCGGCTGCGCGAAGCGTTTCAGCACGCGCAGCCGATCAGCCTGGGCGGTGCGACTGAGGCGTCGATCTGGTCGGTCGTTCACCCGATCGCGCCCGCCGACGCGGCGCTGGCTTCGATTCCATATGGCAAGCCGTTGTCGAACCAGCAGTGTTTCGTGCGGGCGCCCGATGGACGCGAGCGTCCTGACGGCGTCGTCGGCGAATTGCTACTTGGCGGACGAGGGCTCGCGCTCGCTTATTGCGGCAATGAGGCGGAAACCGCACGCCGCTTCTTCAGCGACGCGCACGGCCGCCGGCTCTACCGGACCGGCGATCTCGCGCGGTGGTTGCCTGATGGGAAGCTCGAACTACTCGGGCGCATGGACGGCCAGGTCAAGGTGCAGGGATACCGGATCGAGCTGGGCGAAATCGAGGCCGCCGCGATGCGCGCCGGCTGTCTCGCGCGTGCGGTCGCGTCGGTGGTCCGGCGCAACGGCGCGACGGTGATCCAACTGCATGTGGTCGCGTCGCCGCACCAGAGCGGCGATGTCGTGGCGGCGGTGCGCGCCGAACTGGTGCTCCATCTGCCCGCCTATATGCAACCGCATCATGTGGTCGTGCTCGACGCGCTGCCGCTGACGGCGAACGGCAAGGTGGACCGCGCGCGCCTGCCTGGGCCGCCGGCCCCGGCTCCCGCGCCGGCTTCGCGCGCGGTTTCGGCGGCGCGGCGCGATGCGTCGCTCGAAACGGCGATGCTCGACGCGTTCGTCGAAGTGGTGGGCGTCGGCATCGATCCGGAGCAAGGCTTCTTCGACGCGGGCGCGACCTCGATGCATATCGTGCGGTTACGCGCGCTGCTGGCGTCCCGCGGCGTGACGGTGCCTCCACTCGTCGATTTTTTCTCGCTCGCCACGATCCGGGCGCTCGCGTCGCATTCCGCGGCGAGCGGCGCCGGTATTCCCCATGTGAAAGACGTTGCCGGCGTGCGTGCTTACAGACAGCGCGCGCGCGCACGTAAGGAGGCTTTGTGACTGTTCAAGCAATACCCGTAGACGCAGTGGCGATCGTCGGCGCCAGCTGCCGGGTGCCGGGCGCGGATACGCTGGAGCAATTCTGGGCACTGATCGCCGAAGGCCGAGTCGCGATCGAGCGCTTCACCGCCGACGCGGCGCGGCGCGAAGGCGTGCCGGAGGACGTGCTGACGCAACCCGGCTTTGTCGGGGCGGGCGGACTGCTCGACGGTATCGATCTGTTCGACGCCGGCTTTTTCGGAATTCCGCCGTCGCAGGCCGCGGCGATGGACCCGCAGCAGCGGATTTTTCTCGAATGCGTATACGAAGCGCTCGAGCGCGCCGGTCACGGCGCGGCGCGCGGTTCGCGCGTCGGGATCTGGGCGGGCTCGGCAACCGTCGATTACCTGATCGACCATGTGCGCGACAGGCTCGATCGCGCGTCGCCGAACCGCTACCTGCAACAGTGGGTCGGCGTCGACAAGGACTATCTGTCGACACAGGTCGCATACCGGCTGGACTTCGGCGGTCCGGCGGTCACGCTGCAGACTGCCTGTTCGACGTCGCTCGTCGCCGTGGTCCATGCGATTCAGGGATTGCTGAGTTATCAGTGCGACTTCGCGGTGGCGGGCGGCGTCAGCATCGCGCTGCCGCAGCGGCAAGGGTATGTGTACGAGGAGGGCAGCATCCTGTCCGCCGACGGCGCGTGCCGGCCGTTCACGACGCAAAGCAGCGGCACCGTCTTCGGCAACGGCGCGGGGGCCGTGGTTCTGCGGCGCCTGGAGGATGCGCTCGACGACGGCGACCCGATCATGGCGGTGGTCCGCGGCGGCGCGATCAACAATGACGGCGCGGCGAAGGTCGGCTTCACCGCGCCGGGCGGGCGAGGGCAGAGCGAGGTGATCCGCGCCGCGCTGGCGCTCAGCGAAGTCGACGGCGCATCGATCGCCTATGTCGAGACGCACGGCACGGGCACGGCAATCGGCGATGAGGTCGAACTGGCGGCGCTGCGCGCCGCGCTGGGCGGCCGCGAGCCTGGCGGCACGCGCTGTGCGCTCGGGTCGCTGAAGGCGAATGTCGGGCATTTGAATGCAGCGGCGGGCGTGTGCAGCCTGATCAAGGCCGCGCTCGCGGTGGAGCGCGCGCAGATTCCGGCGGCGGCGGGCGCCGAACAGGCGATTGGCGCGTTGTGCGGCGAATCGCCGTTCTACCTGCCGGCGAGCACCGTGTCGTGGGACGCGCCACAGCGACGCGCGGGCGTCAGCTCGTTCGGCATTGGCGGCACCAATGCGCACGTGATTCTCGAGGCCGCGCCGTTGCGCGAACGCAGAACGCCGCAAACCGCGCCGCTGCTGTTGCTGTCAGCGCGCGGCGCGGCGCTGCGCGAGCTGTGCGCGAATTATGCGTCATTTCTCGAAGACCATCCGCACGTGCGAATCGAGGACGTGTGTTTCACGGCGGCTGTCGGCCGCCGTCATTGGGAGCAGCGCGCGGCGTTTCGCGCTGACTCTCGCGAGCGGCTGATCGACGCGCTGAAAGCCTTCGCGGCCGGCGCGCAGCATGACGACGTGGTCAGCGCGCAGGCGCCGACGCGCGTGCCGGAGGTGAGTTTCGCATTTGGCGGCGTGCGCGATCTCGACGCGGTTCTCGATCGCGTGCAGGTCTGGCAGGCGCGCGGCATCGTGCCGGCGAGTGTATGCGCGACGGGCGACGGCGTGTTTGCGGCGGCGTTCGCCGTCGGCGCGCTGAGTCTCGACGACGCGCGTAACCGCCGTGCCGACAACGTCGCCGCCCCTTCGCTGCTATGGATCAGCGCATCGTCCGGCTTGCCCATCGACAGTGCGGCGGCCGCGCGCGAGGAATTGATGCGTCCGGCGCAGGCTGCGCCGGACGCCGCGGCGGCGCTGGAAGCGGCAGGCGCCGCGTTGGTGCTGGAGTTCGGCGCCGAGCCGCTGGCCGCGGGCGTGCCCGGCGCGGCGTCACTCGACCCCGAGTCGCCCGATACGATCGCGACGCTGTGGGCGGCGAGCGTCGCGCTCGATCTGACGAAAATTTACCGTGACGGCAACCGGATCGCGCTGCCGACCTACCCATTTCAGCGGCAGCGTTTCTGGATCGACCGCGCGCCGCGCTTCGCCGGTCGCGGCGTGTCACCCTTTCTCGGGCGGCGGACCGAAGCGCCCGCGCTGCACGCTACATTTTTCGATGCCGAATGGAGCGTGGCGACCCTGCCATTTCTCCAGGACCACGTCATCTATGGAGAAATCGTCGTATCCGGTGCCGCGTTGGCGGTGATGATTGCCGATGGCGTGCGGGAAGTGACCGGGGCGCAGGAGTGCGTGTTGAGCGACTTGCGTTTTCCGGCTGCGCTGGTGATTCCGGCGCACGCGTCGCGACACGTTCAACTGCAACTGGTGCGAGACGGCGACGGCTTCGAAGCGACCGTGCTGACGCCCGAGCCTTTCGACGCGCATGCGACGGCGCGCGTCGAAACGGGCGCGACCCAAGACGCTGCGCTGCCGCCGGCCCAGGTGGGCGGCGAAGCGATCTGCGCCGATGTGCTCGATACATGGCTGCGCGAGCGCAGCGTCGTCATGGGACCGTCGTTCCGCCGCCTCTCAGAGATCGTCGTGGGCGATGGGCGAGCTTCCTGCGCAATGCGTACCGACAGCGGTGACGCGGGATGGCGGCTGCACCCCGGGATTCTCGATTCGGCGCTGCAACTGGTGGCAGCCGCAGCGCGGCCCGAAGGCAACCGGGCATTCGTGCCGATCCGCATCGCCCGGCTGGCGATCCGCGCGCGCGCCGGCGATGCGCAGTTGCGCTGCTATGCGGCTGCCGATCAAGGCCTCGCCAGCGTGTTCGATCGCAACGGCGTGCTGGTCGAGTTGACGGGCCTCGAATCGCGCGAGGTCGGCCGGAACGAACTGCTGCGAATCGAGCCGCTGCGCGACGGTTACGCAATCGAGTGGCGCAACGTGCAGGACGGCGCGCCCTTTGATTTGCCCGAGCCAATCGTCATCCTGCGCGATGCAGGCAAAATCGCTGCGGGGCTTGCATCGATCCTGCGCGACGAGGGCAAGGAGACGCTCGTCGTAGCGACGCACGACGAGATTCCGTTCGAGCGGGCCGGCCTGATCGTCGATTGCCGCGGCGCCGGCGTGCGCTCGGCCGCGCCCGCGCCGACGCTGTACGAAGGCGCGCTCGAGCTGTTCGCGACGGCCGCCCGTCGCGAACAGCCGTGCCGCATCGCTATCATCGTCGAGCCCGATGCGCCGTCAGTGGCGCCGTTACAGGCGCTGGCGCGGGCGGCGGCGATGGAAACCCCACATCTGCGCACACTGGCGGTGCATGCGAGCGACCCGCAAGCGATCCGCACCGGCCTCGACAGCTTCGATCGGGAAACGGAAGTGGCAGTTCGCGGCGTGGATGTCACCGTGCCGCGCTTTGACGAGCGCCTTTTGCCCCGGCGCGCCGAATTCGCGCTCGCGGGCGACGCGACCTGGCTGGTGACGGGCGGCTTGGGCGAACTCGGGCTGCGCGTTGCGTGCTGGCTTGCGGCGCTCGGTGCGCGTTCGCTGGCGCTCACCGGCCGGCGTCCGCCGACCGCGGCCGCGCAGCAGACACTGGCCGCGTTGCGGCGCGACGGCGTCGACGTGCGAGTGATGCAGGCCGACCTATCGCACGAAGCCGAGGTGGACGCGCTGCTGCACAGCATCGATACGACGATGCCGGCCTTGCGCGGTATCTGCCATCTGGCGGGTATCGTCGAAGATCGGCTGGTGCGCGACGTGACTCCGGAGTCGCTGGCAGCCACCTTCGCGGGCAAGGCGCAGGGAGCGTGGCTGCTGCACGAGCGCACGCGCAGCCGTCCGCTGGAGCACTTCGTGCTCTTCTCGTCGGCGGCGGCCGCGTTCGGCGCGCCCGGACAGGCAACCTACGCGATGGCGAATGCCTACCTGGATGCGCTGGCCACGCATCGCCGCTCGCTCGGCTTGCCCGCATTGTCGATCGCATGGGGGCCTTGGCAGGACGTCGGCATGGTCGCCCGCACGACGGCGAGCGCAAAGCGCCGGCTGGCGCAACTCGGCATCGGCCAGATCGAAACCGAGCGCGGGCGCGCGACGTTCGAGATTGCGCTCGTGGCCGAGCTGCCGCCGCATGTCGTGCTGCTGCCTGTCGATTGGCAACGGCTGGTCGACCAATGGCCGCCGCACGTCCCGGCGAGCCGCTTCGACGGCATCGCCACCGCGCTTCCGGGTGCGGCGCTCACCGCGTCGGTCAGCGAACTGTCAGCGCTTGCCGAGCCTGAACGGCGGCATCGACTATGCCAACTGATCGCCGAGGATGCGGCGGCCGTGACCGGCGCGAGCCTCGCCTCTCTCGATCCCGAACGCTCGCTGTTCGATTACGACCTGGATTCGCTGCTGATCACCGATCTGCGCGTAAGGCTCGAGAAGCGTTTCGGGCGCACGATCGCTACGACGGTGATCTTCTCGAACCCGACGATCACCGCGCTCGCGAACCACATGGCGCAGACGATTTTTGGCGCGGCACCGGACAATTTCGGCGCGGGCGCGGGCGCGGGCGCGGCGCTGGACGCGCCCGCGCCCGACGACGCACCAACACAAGCGCGAACAGAGCGTCTGTCGCAAGAGGAGATCGTCGAATTGCTGTCCGCGAAACTGGATGAACTTCGGGGAGGGGCCTTGCGATGAATACGATCGATCCTACTGCCCTGATGCGGGATGCGCTGATCGAAATCGAGCGCCTGCAGCACAAGCTCGGCAAATTCGAGCAGCGATGGCGCGAGCCCATCGCCGTGGTCGGGATCGGCTGCCGATTCGCCGGCGCGAATTCGCCGGACGACCTGTGGCTGCTGCTGCTGGACGGCGCGGACGGCGTTCGCGAGGTGCCATCCGATCGCTGGGACGCCGGGCGATACTTCGACCCCGATCCGGATGCCGTCGGCCGGATCTACTGCCGAACCGGCAGTTTCCTCGACGATATCGCGTCGTTCGACGCCGGCTTCTTCGGGATCTCCGCGCGCGAGGCGACGATGCTCGATCCGCAGCAGCGCATGCTGCTGGAGGTGGTGTGGGAGGCGCTGGAGCGCGCCGGCATTCCGGCGTCCGAGCTGAAAGGCACGGCGACGGGGATGTTCGCCGGCGTGATGCATCAGGACTACGCGCACCGGTTCCGCAACGCGGCCGACGTCGATCTCTACACCGCGGCGGGCAACGCGCCCAGCGTACTCGCCGGGCGCGTGTCGCACGTGCTCGGCCTGCAAGGGCCGTCGATGACGATCGACACGGCGTGCTCGTCGTCGCTGGTCGCGGTGCATCTTGCGTGCAACGCATTGCGCGCGGGCGAATGCGACATCGCCATTGCCGGCGGGGTGAACGTCGTGCTGTCGTCGCTATCGACCGCCGCGGAGTGCCGGGCGCACATGCTGTCGCCGAGCGGGCGCTGCCGATCGTTCGACGACGGCGCGGACGGCTTCGTGCGCGGCGAGGGATGCGGCGTGGTGGTGTTGCAGCGGCTCGGTGACGCGCAGGCCGCGGGCCGCGCAATCGACGCGCTGATCGCCGGATCGGCCGTCAATCACGATGGTCGTAGCGCGGGACTGACCGTGCCGAACGAGCACGCGCAGCGCGAACTGGTGCGGGCCGCGTTGCGGGCCGCACAGATCGACGCGGCCGAGGTGCAATTCATTGAAGCCCATGGCACGGGCACGTCGCTCGGCGATCCGATCGAAGCGGCGGCGCTGGCCTCGGTGTTCGCGCACCGTGCCAACGAATCGCCCGTGCTGCTCGGCTCGATCAAAAGCAATTTCGGGCATCTCGAAGGCGCCGCCGGCATCGCGGGCCTGATCAAGGCCATCCTCGGTGTGCGTCACGGCGTGGTGCCGGCCACGCTGCACGTGCGCGAACCGAATCGCGGAATCGACTGGGGCGCGGTGCCGCTGCGGCTTGCTCGACGCAACGAGCGGATCGACACGGCGCGGCGCGTCGCCGGCGTGAGTTCTTTCGGCTTTAGCGGCACCAATGCACACGCGGTGGTCGTGGCCGCCCCGCCGGTCGAGCCGGCGACGCGCGGGCCGGCCGCCGGGCCGCAACTGCTGACGGTCTCGGCCAAATCCGACGCTTCGCTGCGGCACAATGCGCTGCGCTTCGCCGAGTGTCTGTCGCGGATTGGCGCGTCCGAATGGGAAGACTTCTGCCATTCGTCGCGTGTCGCACGCGCGCATTTTCCGCACCGGCTTGCCGTCGTGGCCGCGCGGCCGGGTGAAATGGCCGAAGCGCTGCGCCGTTTCGCGCACGGCGAACCTTCAGCAGTGCAGACCGGAGTATGCGGCGCGATATCGACCACGGCGACGCCCGCGCATGCCTCGGAGTGGCTCGATTCCGACGACAGCCTCGCGGCGCTCGCGCGGCGCTACGTCGCAGGTGAAGCGATCGACTGGCGCAGGCTCGCGCCGGACGGCGCACAGATCGTGCCGTTGCCTACGTATGCGTTCGATCGGCAGCGCTACTGGCTGAGCGAGCCCGTCGACACGGGGTCGTCGCCGCTTTATCGCGTCGCCTGGCACGCGATGCCGCGGCCAGCGTTGCCGAGCCGCTCGGGCCGGCGGATCGTGGCCGGCGACGATCCGAGCCTGTGCGCCGCCGTCGCGCGCGAACTGGAAGCCGCGGGCGAGCAATGCGAGATCGTGGCCGCCGACGTCGACAGCATCCTGCACGCCGCTGCCGCCGCCGATTTGGACATCGCGCTCGTGCTGGGCGGCGCGACGGCGTGCGAACCGGTTGAGGCTATCGCGCGGCAAGGTGCGCTGCTGATCGGGCTGGCGCGGGCGTTGGCCGCGCACCCGTCATTAGGGCCGGTCGCGGTCGTCACGCGCCGGGCCGCCTGCACCGGGCCGGCGGAAGACGTCGATCCGGTCGCCATGGCCGTCAATGCGGCCGTGCGTGTCGCGCGGCGCGAACAGGGACAATTGTGGCGTTGCTCGATCGATATCGACGGATCGCAGGAGTCGCTCGCGACGCTAGCCGTTCTGCTCGGCGCGGACACTGACGAAGAGGAACTCGCGGTACGAGGCGCGACCGTGCTGGCCCCGAGATTGCGGCATGCGGGCGGAGGCGACGCGATGCCGGAGGTGACGGGCGACGCGGCTTACGTGATCACGGGCGGCACCGGCGCGCTCGGCCTCGCGACGGCCCGCTGGCTGGCGGCTCGCGGAGCGCGCCATCTGTTGCTGATCAGTCGCCGGGGCGAAACGCGACCCGACGCGCAGGCGTGCTGCGATCAGCTGCGCGGCGCTGGAGTCGAGGTTCGCGTGGCGAGCGCCGACGTCGCGCACGAGGCCTCGCTGCGCGATGCGCTGGCCATGGCGCAGCGGCCCATTCGCGGCGTCGTCCACTGTGCGGGCGTGATCGACGATGCGTCGCTCACGGCGATGACGGCGGGCAGCTTCGAAGCGGTGCTGCGCGCTAAAGTCGGCGGGGCCGACTTGCTCGATCGGCTGACGGCCGACCAGCCCATCGACCTTTTCCTGCTGTTCTCGTCGCTCTCGGTCGTAGTCGGCCGACACGGCCAGGCGGCGTATGCCGCGGCGAACGCGTACCTCGACGCGCTCGCGCACCGGCGCTGCATGCGCGCGCGTCCTGCGTTGTCGGTCGGCTGGGGGCTATGGGCGGCCGGCATGGGCGCCGGAGATCCGAAGACGGCCGAGCGCATGCGCACTGGCGGCCTGTACGCGCTGACCGAGACCCAGGCCTTCGCCGCGCTAGAGCGCGCCTTCGCCGGCGATCCGCACGTGATCATCGCCGCGCTCGACGCCAGACGAATCGCGGCGCAAGCCGATCTGCCGCGCGTCGTGGAAGGCTTGATCAGCCGCCACGCCCCGCGGCGGCGTCCGAACTTCGATATCGAGCAGTTGCGCGGACAGCCTGCCGAGGTGCGCCGCGCGCTGATCGCCGGCCATCTCGGCGGCGCGTTGCAGGCGATCCTGTCCAGCGCTGCGGCGCCGCCTCACGACGTGCCGCTGCTCGAACTCGGTATCGATTCGCTCACCGCCGCGGAGCTGCGCAACGCCATCGAGCGGTCGACCGGTGCCGCCGTGCCGATCGAGCTTTTTGTCGATGGATCGCCGCTTCGAGCCGTCGTGGAGATCGTCGCGAGCCAGATCGAGCGCCGTCTCGTCACCACCCAGTCCCGGAATTCGGAGGCCAAGATGGAGGAGATCACCTTATGAGAATCATGGAACTCATGGCCGAGCTTGCGGATGCCGGCGTTACGCTGCGACGCTCGGGCGAGCAGCTCAAGGTGACGGGGCCGTCCGGCGCGTTGAGCGCGAGCTTGCTCGAACGCTTGAGGGAGTCGAAGCAGGCGCTGCTGGACGCGATCGAGGACAAGGTGTTCGAGCGCGCGTCGGCGGTACCGCCGACCCCGGGCGAGGGAGGCAACACATGCGTCCTGTCGCCGGGCCAGCAGTATCTGGTGCTGGCCACGCGGCTCGGCGATCCGGCCATGTACAACGAACAGGCCGCCATCGAATTCGCCGGCGCCGTCGAGCCTGCGGCAATCGCCGACGCCTTTACCAGGCTGGCTCGCAAGCACGACATCCTCCGCACGGTATTCAGCGACGACGAACCGATGCGCCAAACCGTGCTACCCGACGCGCCCATCCACGTCGAAACGGCCGCGGTCCGCGACGACGACGAATTGCGCGCGCGGGCCGAATCGCTTGCGCGTATGCCGTTCGCAAGCACCGGCTTGCTGTGGCGGGTCGATTTGTTCGCCAGGCCGGATCGGCCGCTCGTGCTTGTGCTGACGATTCATCACGCCATCTTCGATCGCTGGACGATGATCCTGCTGATTCGCGATTTCAGCGCGTTCCTGGCCGCGCCCGACGAAGCTGGCGCGTCCAGCGCCGCCTCGCCACGGCTTAGCTACCGCGATTTCACCGCTTGGCAGCGCCGCTGGCTCGACAGCGACGAATACGGCACGCATCTCGACTGGTGGGGCAATGCGCTGGCGGGCATCGACGAGGCGGCGCAGATTCGCGGCGATCGCCCCCGCCCGCCGGTGCCGAGCTGGCGCGGCGCAACCGTGCGCCTGCCGATTCCCGCAGACGATCTTCGCGTGGCATTGGCGTTCTCGCGCCAAAGCGGTACGACGCTGTTCACGACGCTGCTGAGCGTGTTTCAGCTGTTTCTCTGCCGTTATACCGGCGAATCACAGGCCCTGACGCTGACGCCCGCGGCCAATCGTCCGTTTCAGGCCGCGGAAGAGATCGCGGGATATTTCATTAACCTCGTCGTGCTGGCCGGCACCGTACGTGACGACGACAGCTTCCGGTCGCTGGTCGAGCGCACGCGCGGCGTCGCCGCGCAGGCATTCGCGCATCAGGGCGTGCCGTTCGAGGCGGTGGTCGAGCGCCTGCGCTCGGCGGGAGGGCCGGGGCGCGACCAGCTGGCGCACGCGGTCTTCGCGCTGCAAAACGTCCGCCTTCCCGCAATTCACGCGGGAGGCGGTGACGCGACGCCATTCGCTCTCGACAGCCCCTTCGCCCGTTTCGATCTCTATCTGTCCATCGAAGGCGATGAGCGCGGCATGTTCGCCGTATGGCAGTACAGTTGCGACCTGTTCGACGCCGCGACCGTTCGCAGGCTGGGCACGCATTACCTGGCGTTGCTGCGCGAGGCGCTGGCTTCGCCCGACGCGCCGGCGCACTCCCTGCCGATGCTCGAAGCGGGCGAGGCGCGGCAACTGCTGCACGACTGGAACGATACGCCGCCGACAGGCGAGGGCTTTCTGTTGCACACGGGCATCGAACGGCATGCGGCTCGTTGCCCGCAAGCGCCAGCCGTGATCAGCGTGGACCATGCGCTGAACTATCGCGAACTCGCCGCACAAGTGCGGCGCGTCGCCGCCGCGGTGGCGGCAGCCGGCGCGCAACGCGAACCGGTCGCGGTGTTCCTGCCGCGCTCGCCGTATGCCGTGGCGGCCTATGCCGGCGTCATGCAGTCGGGCTGCGCGTATGTGCCGACCGATCCCGCGATGCCGCCGCGCCGCTTGCAGGACGTGCTCGGCGCGATCGGCTTCGTCGTGACCACTCGAGCGCTCGCGGGTCGGCTCGAAGGCGTTGCCGCGCGGGTGATCGTAATCGACGACGATGACGAAGCAGTGGCGGACCTGCCTGACGTGACGCTTGACGATCTCGCCTATGTGCTTTTCACGTCGGGCTCGACCGGTAAACCCAAGGGCGTGATGATCGATCATCGCGCCGCGTCGCTGACGATCGACGCGATACTTCGGCAACACGCGATCGGCGCGCAGGATCGGCTGCTGTGCGTATCTGCCGCGAGCTTCGATCTCTCCGTATTCGATTTTTTCGGTGCCTTCGCGGCAGGCGCGGCGGTGGTGTTGGCGCCCGAATCGACGGATGTCGAACCGCGGGTCTGGCTGGACTTGATGGAGCGCGAGCGGGTGACGGTCTGGGAGTCCGTGCCCGCCGTGATGGAGTTGCTGCTGGCGGAATGCCGGCGCAGCGGGCGCACGCTGCCGCCGTCATTGCGGCTTGTCATGCTGAGCGGCGACCGGGTGCCAGTGCGCCTGCCCGCGCTCGTGCGCGAAGCAACGGCCTCCGAGGTGCGCGTCATGGCGCTAGGCGGCGCGACGGAGGCGGCCATCTGGTCATGCTGCTTCGATACCGCCGAACTGGCGCCGGATGCCGCCTTCGTGCCTTACGGCCGTCATCTTCCTGGGCAGCGGCTGTATGTTCTGTCCGCCGCGCGTCAGCCCGTTCCCGTCGGCGCGCCTGGCGAGCTGTGGATCGCTGGCTCGGGCGTGGCGCGCGGCTATCTCGGCGAGCTCCGGTTGACGGCCGAGCGCTTCGTCGACAATCCCTTCGTGGCCGGCGAGCGTATGTACAAGACTGGCGACCGGGTTCGGGTTCTCCCGGACGGCAATCATGAATTTCTCGGCCGGGTGGACAACCAGGTGAAGATCGGCGGGTTCCGGATCGAGATCGGTGAAATCGAGACGGCCTTGGCGGACGCGCCCGGCGTCGAGCGCGGCGTTGCCGCCATCGTCGAGCGCGACGGGCGCCCAATGATCGTCGGCTATGTGCTTCCCGTCGCCGGCGTACCGCCCGAGGTTGCCGCCATTCGCGACGCCCTCAGGCGCCGCTTGCCGGTCTACATGCTGCCCGCGGCGATCGTTCCGATTGAAGCCGTGCCGTTGAACGTGAACGGGAAGGTGGACCGCACACGCTTGCCGGCGCCGCCGGAGCCATCGGCAAGCCCGCGTAACGACGTTGCGCTGACGCCCAACGAAGCGCTGCTCATCGGCATTCTGCGCGAGGTGCTCGGCAGCGGCGATATCAGCCTCGACGCGAATTACTTCGTGCTAGGTGGTGACTCGATCCGTAGCCTGCGCATCGCGGCGCGCGCCCGGGAACTCGGCTTCGAACTGCGTCCGCGCGCACTGATCGAAAAAGACTCCATTGCCGCTATCGCGGCCACGATCACGCCGCTCGCCGACGAAACCGCGCCGCTATGGGCGGATGCGCGGTCGGTCGAAGGTGTCGCGTCGCTAATGGCGGACATGGGCGACGTGGAAGAGGTCTACCCTCTGACGCCGATGCAGGAAGGGATGCTGTACCACGCGCTCGGCGGGGGCGGGATGTACGTGGAGCAGTTGGCCTGCACGTTGACGGGCGCGGTGGATGAAGGGGCGTTGCGTGCGGCATGGGGGGATGTGATCGAGTCGAACCCGGTGTTGCGCACGTCGTTTCATTGGGAGGGCGTGGTGCAGCCGGTGCAGGTGGTGCATGCGTCGGCGTCGGCGGCGTGGCGGGAGGAATCGTGGCCGCAGGGGCTGGATGTGGGCGCGTGGCTGCGCGCGGATCGCGCCGAGGGGCTGGAGCTGCGCCGTGCGCCGTGTTTGCGCTGCGCACTGCTGCACACGGGCGAGGACCGGCGCGAGTTGGTGGTGACGTACAGCCATCTGCTGCTGGACGGCTGGTCGCTATCGCTGCTGATCGGTGAACTGGTTGGCGCGTATGCGGCGCGAGTGACGGGCGGGATGGTGCCGCGTGCGCCGCGCAGTCCGTTCAGCGGCTATGTGGCGTGGTCCCGGTCGGCATGGGAGCGGGGAGCGGGCGAGGACTTCTGGCGAGCGGAGCTGGGCGGCTTCGACGGCACGCGGGAGCTGACGTTGCCGGCGCCGTCGGGCGATGAGGGCAGCGCGGATGGCGCGCCGGTCACGGTGGAAATCGATCGCGGCGCGCTGGAAGGGCTGGAGAAGCGTGAGCGGGTGACGCTGGCGAGCGTGGTGGCTGGATGCTGGGCGGTGCTGCTGAGCCGCTACGGCGCAAGCGACGACGTGCTGTTCGGGGTGACGAGTTCGGGCCGTCGGGCGGAGGTGAGCGGCAGCGAATCGATGGTGGGGGTGTTGATCGAGACGCGGCCGGCGCGGATCCAGGTGGATGGGCAGGCGCCGCTGGGAGCATGGCTGAGAGAGGTGATGCAGGCGGAGGCAAGACGGGAGGAGGCGGGAGCGGTATCGCTTGCGCAGATCGAGAGATGGGGCGGAGCGGAGCGGGGAGCGCGGCTGTTCGATACGCTGGTGGTGGTGGAGAACTATCCGGTGGCGAAGCTGGGGGATTTGCTCGCGGGCGGGATCGGCGTGGAATCGGTGCGAGTGGTGGAGCGTACGAACTGGCCGCTGACGGTGGTGGCGGTGCCGGAAGACGGCCGTTTGAAGCTGAGGCTGTTGTACGATCCGGCGCGTTATGGGCGTGCGTCGATCGAGCAGGTGGCGAGGCATTTGGCGCGGCTGCTGAACGCGGCCACGCAGGCGCCTCGAACGGCGACGGTCGGCGATCTGGCCGCAGCGATGCTGTCCGATGCGGAACACGCGCAGCTGCGCGAGTGGGGAACCCACACCGAACCGTACCGGGCCGACGCAACGGTCGCCACACTGTTCCGTGAGCGTGCGGCGGCGCATCCCGAACGGATCGCGCTGGAACAAGACGGCGCGCGCTGGAGCTACGCGGAGCTGGACCGCTGGTCCGACCGGGCTGCCGATGCGCTACGCTCGGCCGGCGCCGGGCGCGGCGCGGTGGTGGGCGTCGCGGGCGAACGCTCGCCGCGACTCATCGCGGCATTGATCGCCGTGCTGAAGACGGGAGCCGCCTATTTGCCGCTCGACGCAAGCTACCCGGCTGCGCGGCTGCGCATGATGATAGCCGATGCTGATCCCGCGCTGATGCTGCTAGCCGATGAACTCGATGCGAACTGGCTGGGCGATTACGCGGGACCGGTGCTGCGTCTGTCCGACTGCGAGCGACTCGCCGCGCCCAGGCCGGGCGCATCCGCTGTTGGCGCAAACCAGGCAGCGGGTGATCTGGCCTATGTGATGTACACGTCCGGATCGACAGGCCGTCCCAAGGGGGTTTGCGTCGCGCATCGCGGCATCGTGCGCCTCGCCACGGGCGGCGCGTATGCGCGGCTCGACGAATCCACGGTGATGATGCAACTGTCGCCGCTCGGCTTCGATGCGTCGACGTTCGAGATCTGGGGCAGCCTGCTCAACGGCGGTCGGTTGGTGCTCGCGCCGCCCGGCGTGCCGCTCGTCGAGACGATCGCCGGGACGATCGCGCATTACGGCGTCACGACGATGTGGCTGACCGCCGACTTGTTCCGCTTGATGGTCGAAGAACGGCCGGCCGCGCTCGGCAGCTTACGCGAGTTGCTGAGCGGCGGCGACGTGCTGCCTATCGCGAGTTGCCGCGCCTTCGTTGACGCGTGCCCCGACGTGACGCTGATTAACGGCTACGGTCCGACGGAAAACACGACGTTCACGTGCAGCCATCGCGTGACGGCCGACGATGTGCGGCGTGCATCGATTCCGATTGGCAGGCCGATTGGCAACACCCAGGTCCTTGTCGTCGACGCGCACGGCCGTCTCACGCCCCCCGGCGCGCCCGGCGAGCTGTGGGCGGCAGGCGACGGCCTCGCGCTCGGATATCTCGGCCGCGCGGATCTGAGCGCCGAGCGCTTCGTCGAAGTGCCGGCGCTGGGTGGCGGACGCTGGTATCGAAGCGGCGACCTCGTGCGCTGGCGCCGGGATGGCGCGCTTGAATTTCTCGGCCGTGCCGATACGCAGATCAAGCTGCGCGGCTTCAGGATCGAACTCTCCGAAATCGAAGCGGCACTCGGCGAGCATCCGGCCTTGAGCAGCTGCGCCGTGGCGTTGCAGCACAGCGCGGCCGACGAGAAGCAATTGGTGGCTTATCTGGTCGCCCGGGCAGGTTTGACGGTGGATACGGCTGACGTGCAGGCGTGGCTCGAAGCACGGCTGCCCGGCTACATGGTGCCGCGCGCGTGGATGTGGCTGGACATGTTGCCGCAATCCGCCAACGGCAAGATCGACCGCCAGGCGTTGCCGCAGGCGAGTGCGCCGACAGCGCCGGCGGAAGGTCCGCGCAGCGCCGCCGAGGCGGCGCTCGCTGCGATCTGGTGCGAGGTGCTGGGCCGCGACACGATCGGCGTCCATGAAAACTTCTTCGACGCTGGCGGCGACTCGATTCTCGCCATCCGCATCGTGGCTCGCGCGCGGGAGCAGCGGATTCACATCATGCCGCGCGACATACTCGAACGGCAGACGATTGCCAAGATCGCGGCCGCCACGGGCTCAGCCTTTGCCAGCGACGAGCCGGACGACGAAACCGCCGCGCCGTTGCCGCCGATGGCCCGCTGGTTCTTCGCTCAACAGCCGCCGGAGCCGGACGGGTTCCACCAGTCAGTGCTGCTGCGCGTGCCGCCGCAGGTCGAGGTCTCGGCCATTCGCGTCGCGCTCGAAACCCTGGTGGCGATTCACGAATCCTTGCGTACCGCTTACCTGCACGAAGCGGGCGGGTGGCGGCAGCAAGTCATTCGGCAGGTGCGGCCTACGTTTGAAATCGTCAAGCTGCCCGATGCCGGGGATGACGCGCTCGAAGAAGCCGCCGACCGTCTGCGCACGTCAATCCGCATCGAACACGGCGCGCTGCTCGCCGCCGGACTGCTCGAATCCCCGGACGGTGCGCGGCGGCTGTTGCTTATCGCGCATCACCTCGCGGTCGATGCGGTGTCGTGGCAGATCATCATCGATCAGATAGCCTCGCTTTGCCGCGGCAGCGACCTTGGCGCTGCGCCGACCACGATGCGGCGCTGGACCCGGCGTCGCATCGACTGGGCGGCCGCCGCGCCCGCGGGCCTGCTCGACCAATTGCTCGGCGATGCGTCACTGGCCGCGCCGCTGCCGCTCGATGGCACGGACGACGCCGGCAATGCGGCGGCATCCCGCGAGCAATCCTGCGTGCTGGATCGGACGGCCACGTCGCGGATCATCAGCGGCTTTGCCGCTGCCGAGGGTTATCGCATCGACGAGGTAACGGCCGCCGCCGTTGCCCGTGCGGTCATGCGCTGGTCCGGCCGGGACGACGTCGTGATCGATCTCGAATCGCATGGGCGCAACGGTTTCGCCAACGATCCGGAGGTTGCGTTCACCGTCGGCTGGTTCACGACCATCATGCCGGCGATGATTCGCGGCGGGACGCTCAAAGAGACGCTGCAGAGCGTGCGCGCGGCGATCAGGTCGAGCAGCGAGCATGGCGCCGATTATCAAGCGCTGTGCTATCTGAAAGGGCCGGTGCTCGATTGGTCGCCACGCCCGTTGCTGTTCAACTTCCTGGGACGGCTGGAGGCGACGGCGGGCGAATGGCGCTTGCTGCAAGCTGGGATCGGGCGCGACCGCGCCCCCTCGATGCCGCGCTCGCACCTGCTCGATGTGATGGCGGCCATCGTTGACGGCTCGCTGCATGTGAGGATCGGATATAACCGTCACGCGCATCGCGACGACACTGTCGCGCGCCTGATCGCTGACATTCAAGCGACGCTGAGCGAGTTCGGCATGCACGAGACGATCGTCGATGCGGCGGGCGGCGACGTGGAAGAGGTCTACCCCCTGACGCCGATGCAGGAAGGGATGCTGTACCACGCGCTCGGCGGGGGCGGGATGTACGTGGAGCAGTTGGCCTGCACGTTGACGGGCGCGGTGGATGAAGGGGCGTTGCGTGCGGCATGGGGGGATGTGATCGAGTCGAACCCGGTGTTGCGCACGTCGTTTCATTGGGAGGGCGTGGTGCAGCCGGTGCAGGTGGTGCATGCGTCGGCGTCGGCGGCGTGGCGGGAGGAATCGTGGCCGCAGGGGCTGGATGTGGGCGCGTGGCTGCGCGCGGATCGCGCCGAGGGGCTGGAGCTGCGCCGTGCGCCGTGTTTGCGCTGCGCACTGCTGCACACGGGCGAGGACCGGCGCGAGTTGGTGGTGACGTACAGCCATCTGCTGCTGGACGGCTGGTCGCTATCGCTGCTGATCGGTGAACTGGTTGGCGCGTATGCGGCGCGAGTGACGGGCGGGATGGTGCCGCGTGCGCCGCGCAGTCCGTTCAGCGGCTATGTGGCGTGGTCCCGGTCGGCATGGGAGCGGGGAGCGGGCGAGGACTTCTGGCGAGCGGAGCTGGGCGGCTTCGACGGCACGCGGGAGCTGACGTTGCCGGCGCCGTCGGGCGATGAGGGCAGCGCGGATGGCGCGCCGGTCACGGTGGAAATCGATCGCGGCGCGCTGGAAGGGCTGGAGAAGCGTGAGCGGGTGACGCTGGCGAGCGTGGTGGCTGGATGCTGGGCGGTGCTGCTGAGCCGCTACGGCGCAAGCGACGACGTGCTGTTCGGGGTGACGAGTTCGGGCCGTCGGGCGGAGGTGAGCGGCAGCGAATCGATGGTGGGGGTGTTGATCGAGACGCGGCCGGCGCGGATCCAGGTGGATGGGCAGGCGCCGCTGGGAGCATGGCTGAGAGAGGTGATGCAGGCGGAGGCAAGACGGGAGGAGGCGGGAGCGGTATCGCTTGCGCAGATCGAGAGATGGGGCGGAGCGGAGCGGGGAGCGCGGCTGTTCGATACGCTGGTGGTGGTGGAGAACTATCCGGTGGCGAAGCTGGGGGATTTGCTCGCGGGCGGGATCGGCGTGGAATCGGTGCGAGTGGTGGAGCGTACGAACTGGCCGCTGACGGTGGTGGCGGTGCCGGAAGACGGTCGTTTGAAGCTGAGGCTGTTGTACGATCCGGCGCGTTATGGGCGTGCGTCGATCGAGCAGGTGGCGAGGCATTTGGCGCGGCTGCTGAACGCGGCCGCGCAGGCGCCTCGAACGGCGGCGGTCGGCGATCTGGCCGCAGCGATGCTCGATGAGATAGAGCGCGAGACGCTGCTGGTTCACTGGAGCGGCGCGGATCAGGTGCTGGCGTCGCCGCGCCGGACCATCGTCGAGCGGATCGAGGAGCAGGCTCTTGCTCGGCCGGAAGCAGCGGCGTTGCGGCTGGGCGAGCGTCGGATAAGTTATGCGGAGCTGACGGCGCGAGGCCGCCGGATCGCGGCTTGGCTGCAGGATCAAGGCGCAGGCGCGGGAGTGCGCGTGGCGATCGTCGGTGAGCGGACGATTGAGACGATCGTGGCGATGTATGGGATCTTGACGAGCGGCGCCGCCTATGTGCCGTTGGACCCCGGCTGGCCGGACGAACGCAAGGGGCTGGTGATCGAGGACGCGCAGCCGCTGCTGGTGATAGGCAGTGGGGCATGGTGCGGCGGGGTGCGGCAGATCGAGTTGGCGGAACTCGAAGAGGCGGCGCAAGACGCCGCGCCGACGCAATGCCAGGCAACGGCGGAGGACTTGGCATATGTGATCTATACATCCGGCTCGACCGGCCGGCCAAAGGGCGTGATGGTGCGGCACGGCGACGTCATGCACCTGGATGGCCTGCGCGAGCGGATGGGCCTGAACGAAAGCGACGTATGGACAGCCTTCCATTCCTACGCGTTCGACTACTCGATCCTGGAGATCTGGTATCCGCTGATGACGGGAGCGACGGTGGTGCCGGTGCCGTACTGGATCACCCGTTCGCCGGAAGCATTTCACGACCTGCTGCGTACCGAAGGCGCGACGATCGTGTGCCAGACGCCGGCGGCCTTCCAGCAGCTTGCGGCGGTGCCGCACCGCGGCCTTCGGGTCCGCTGGGTGGTTATGGGCGGCGACGCCTGTCACGCGTCGTCGATCGCCGGCGCCGATCCCGTCGAATATCCGCGCATCGCGAATCTATACGGCATCACCGAGACGACCGTGTTGACGACGTTCGAGCCTCTGGAGCGCGGTCGGCAGGTCACCATCGGACGGCCGATTCCGGGCCAGAGAGTCTATCTGCTGGACCGGCATGGGCGCCTCGCGCCGCCGAGCGCGACAGGCGAGATCCACATCGCGGGAGAGGGCATCGCGGCCGGCTATCTGGGCGCGCCGGCGCTGACGGCGCAGCGGTTCGTCGTGGACCCGCACCGGCCCGACGAGCGGATGTATCGCTCTGGGGATCTGGGCCGGTTTCTGGCGGATGGCCGCCTGGAATTTCTAGGTCGCGCGGACAGTCAGGTCAAGATTCGCGGCTACCGGATCGAGCTTGGCGAGATCGAGCGCACGCTGTCCTCGCTGGCTGGCATTGACGGCGCAGTGGTTGACGTTCGCGAGGGCGTGGGTGGCCGCCGGTTGGTGGCCTGGTATGCGGCGGCGGCCTGCAAGGACGCGCAGCAGGTTCGCGCGGCCCTGAAGCAGCGGCTGCCGGACAGCATGATGCCGTCGGTGCTGATTCGGGTCGACGGATTCGCGCTGACCGCCAACGGCAAGATCGACCGTCGCGCGCTTCCCCAGGAAAGCGTGCAGATAGAACCGGCGCAGGGGCCGCGCAACGCGCTTGAAAAGACGCTCGCTGCGATCTGGTGCGAGGTGCTGGGCCGCGACGCGATCGGCGTCCATGAAAACTTCTTCGACGCCGGCGGCGACTCGCTCGCGATCGTCCGGGCGCATGGCCTGATGACCGACCGCCTGCCAGGTGCCGAACGTCTGCGCGTGGTCGATCTCTTCCAGCAACCCACGATCGCTGCGATCGCCTCGCAAATCGCCACCGGCGACGCCCGCCAAGCCACGGCCGACGAGCCGGACGAGCGCGCGCGGCGCCGCCGTCGCCGCACCATGGAACGCCGTCAAAAGATCGAGAGGGAATACAAATGAGCACTCCACACGTAGCGATCATCGGCATGGGTTGCAGGTTTCCCGGCGCGGACTCGCTCGAGCAGTTCTGGAACAATCTGGCGAACGGCGTCGAGTCCGTCACATTCTTCGGCCCCGCCGCGCCAACCGACGCCGGATACGAGGTTTATGCCGCGGGCATCCTCGACGATGTCGCCGGGTTCGACGCGGCGCTGTTCGGTCTCAATGCACGGGAAGCCGAGCGGATGGACCCTCAGCACCGCGTTTGGCTCGAATGCGCATGGGAGGCAGCCGAGCGCGCCGGCTACGATCCGAGGCGGCTGCCCGGACGCACCGGCGTATTTGCCGGCGCCGGCTTCAATGAATATCTGGTTCGCAATCTCGTGCCGTCGGCGTCGGACGGCGATCTGTCGCTGCTGCTTACCAACGAGCCGTCGTTCCTGCCGTCGCGGCTGGCTTATTTGCTGGGTTGCACCGGGCCGGCCGTCGCGGTGTCAAGCGCCTGCTCGACGTCGCTCGTCGCCGTTCATCTGGCCGTCCAGGCGCTTCTCGCAGACGAATGCGACACGGCCATCGCCGGCGGCGTGCGCATCACTACGCCGCAGCGCCGCCCCTACCGTCACGAGCCCGGCGGCATCGGCTCGCCGGACGGCCATTGCCGTGCGTTCGACCGCGACGCCAACGGCACCGTCGGCGGCAACGGCGCCGGCGCCGTGGTGCTGCGCCGTCTGGACGACGCACTGGCCGACGGCGACCCCATTGCCGCGGTCATCCTCGGTAGTGCGGTTTCCAACGACGGCGCGCGCCGGGTCGGATTCACGGCACCCGGCGTTGACGGCCAATGTTCCGCGATCCGCGAAGCGCAAGTGCTGGCTGGCGTGCCGCCGGATTCGATCGGCATGATCGAGGCGCACGGCACCGCGACGGCGCTGGGCGATCCGGTGGAATTCGAGGCGCTGGCTGCCGCATTCCGGCAGGGCACGACGCGGCAGGGCTTCTGTGCGCTAGGCTCGGTGAAGACGAACATCGGCCATCTCGACGCGGCTGCCGGCATCGCGGGTCTGATCAAGACGGTGCTCGCGCTGCAGCACCGAGTGATTCCGCCATCGCTGCATTTTCATGAGCCGAATCCGCGCATCGACTTGGCAAACTCGCCGTTCTTCGTGAACACCGCCGCGCGCCCGTGGCCCGATGCTACGCGGCGCGCGGGTGTCAGTTCGTTCGGCATGGGTGGCACCAACGCGCACGTCGTGCTGGAATCCGCTCCCGAATCCCATCCCGATAAGCGGCGCAACACGACCGGCGACGCCGCCGGCGGCCCGTGGCGGCTCGTGCTGTCGGCGCGCTCCGAGGCGGCCGTGCGGCGGCTCGCGACGGACCTCGCGGATCATCTCGAACGCGAGCGGCCGCCGCTCGCGGATGTCGCATACACGCTCGCGATGTCGCGCGGTGCGTTCGAATGGCGGATTGCCTGCGAATGTACGTCGCTCGACGAAGCAATCGGCTTCCTCAGAAGCGATCTCCCGCCGACGCGCGCCGCAGCCGGTGCGGTGGCCGACACCGTGCGCGGGCGCAGGGTGCCGCTGCCGCCGACACCATTCGAACGTCAGCGTTACTGGATCGATCCGCCGTCGCCGCTCGCGCGCGTGGCGGACCCGGCCGGCTGGTTGTATGCGCCCCGCCTGCGCCAAAGCGAGCCGCTCCGGCAGACGTCGATCGACGCCCGACGGCACTGGCTGGTGCTGCTCGACGAGCATGGCGTGGGGGCGCGCGTCGCGGCGAGGCTGCGCGACGCGGGCGCCCAGGTGGCCGAGATCGCCTATGGCGGCGAGATCGACGCACAAGCGGTTCATGCCGTCGCGGCCGCCGCCGCCGGGCGCCCGTGCTCCGTCATCGCGTTGTGGAGCTTCGCCGCTGGGCCTGCTCCCGACGACGATGCGATGCTGAACCGGCACTACATCAGGCCGGCACTGTGGTTGCGCGCGTGGGCGGACTGCGCGGGCGCCGACGTGGACGTGACCTTCGTCACTGCCGGCGCGCTGACCGGTTTCGACGCGCCCGCCGCGCCCGAACAAGCGATGCTGCTCGGCCTCGCGCGCGCGCTGCCGGCCGAATATCCCGGCTGGCATGCGCGGGTCGTGGATATCGATGCCGCTGCGGCTGATCTCGTCGAATGCATCGTCGCCGAAGCATGCGCGCGGTCGGCCGACGATGCGGTGATCCATCGGCACGGATCGCGCTGGGTCGAAACCTTGGTTCCGATCGGCGCCGCGACGGCGCAGGCGCCGACGATCCGCCGCGACGGCGTGTATCTCGTCACGGGCGGCAACAGCGGCATGGGGCTGGCGATCGGCCGTCATCTGGTCGAGCGCGGCGCGCGCGTGGTCGCGTTGAGCCGGCACGGCGGCCAATCGGCCCCCGGTTTCGCGGCGATCGCGGCCGATGTGGGAGAGCTGGATGCGTTGCGGCGGGCAGTGGAGCGGATTCGTGCCGAGCACGGCCCCATCATCGGCGTCGTCCACAGCGCCGGGATGCCGCCGCACGCGTTGCTGCGCACGGCGACCGACGCCGCGATGCGCGATGTGCTGGCGGGAAAATTCCTCGGCGCGCGCAATCTGCGGCAGGTCTTGCATGCCGATTCCCTCGATTTCGTGGTGCTCTGCTCGTCGTTGCGCGCGCATGTGCCGGCCGCGGGCGCAAGCGACTACATGGCGGCCAACCTCGCGCTCGAGGCGCTGGGCGCTTCGTGGGCGGCCGCCGGTACGCGCGTGCAGGCAATCGCGTGGGACACCTGGAAGGACATCGGCATGGCGGCGGTGTCCGACGAGCGCTTCGTGCCCGACGATCTGCGCACGGCGGGCCTCAGTCCCGATGAGGGTATCAGGAGCCTCGAGATGGCGTGCGCGTGCGGATTCCCGCGCGTCGCCATCAGCACGCGCCACCTCGATGCGCTGAAGGCCCGGGCCCGCGAGGCATTCTCGCTGGCTCGGGCGGCCGACCCGCGCCAACCGGCCGCCGGCTCGCGGCATCCGAGACCGGCGCTCGCGGCGCCTTACGTTGCGCCGCGAACCGCGCTCGAAGCCAAGCTCGCGGCGATCTGGTCCGATGTGCTCGGCTTCGAGCCGATCGGGGTCATCGACGACTTTTTCGACCTCGGCGGCGATTCCGTCGCCACCTTGCAGATCGTCGCGCGCGCGAAGGAGCAGGGCATTCATCTCGATACACACCGGGCCTTCGGCGCACACACCATCGACGAGCTTGCTGCCGCCGGCACCGGGCACGCGGCGCAAGCCGTGCCGCGCGAAACGCCGCTGCCGCTCTCGCCGACTCAGCAATGGCTGTTCAATAGCGGATCGGGCGACGTCAACCGCTTCGTGCAAGGCGTGGTTGTCAGCGTGCCTGCCGACGTCGACGCGGCCGCGCTTGGTGAGGCCATCGACGCCGCGATCGCGCACCACGCGGCGCTGGCGACGCGCTTTGAGCAGACGGCAGCCGGCTGGAAGCAGGTGGCCGGCACGCCCGCGCCGGTCGCCGTCGCCGTTCATTGGCACTTGGGGGCGGCCGACGGGCAACTCGATCACGCACTGGGGATCGGCCGGGTGCTGCAGTGCTCGCTCGACATCCGGACGCCGCCGTTGTTGCGCGCCGCGCTCGTACTTGGCCCCGCCGGCTCGATGCTGGTTCTCGCCGTCCATCATTTGCTGATCGATGCGCTCAGCTGGCGAATGCTGTTGGACGATATCCACGCGCGCATCGGCGTCGCGACGCAGGCGACAGAGCGGCAACGGGCGGCAGCGGATGAATCGTTTTTCCAATGGGCGATCGCGCTCGAGCGCGTCGCCGAAGCAGGGGAGTTTGACGACGACGCGGCCTTCTGGTCATCGCTCGATACGCCGCCGGACGCGTTTCCCGTCCCGCGGCGCGGCGCATCGAGCCGTAGTCTGTACTCGACGCTCACCGTCGCGCAGACGCTGGCGCTCACCGCCAGCCGTCGCCCAGTCGAAGCGCTTCTCGCGGTTGCCGTGGCGCGCGCGATCCGCGGCGCGGGCGAATCGGACCGGGTTTCGGTCGACATCGAATCGTTGGGGCGCGGCTGGTCGCGTGTGCCATACGACGTTTCGCGCACGATCGGCTGGTTCACCGCGATTCATCCGCTTGTCGTGGACACGTCGGCGGACATCGAGGCCGCTGCGGCGCATGCCGCGGCGATGCTGCCGGACGCCCGACGCCGCGCCGTCGCCTACGCGATGCTGCGCCAGGCCGCGCCGGAACGCCTGCCCAAAGCGTTGCGAAGCGACGCGCCGGTATCGCTCGCGTTCTTCCCCACGCCACCCGCCGCGCCCTGCTGGCCGATCGCCGCAATCCTGCCGGCGCCGGAGCACATGCCGGCGCCGCACGCGATCTCGCTCGCCGCGACGATCGAGGATGGAGCGCTGCGCATCGCGTGGCATGGCCAGGACGAGCCGCTCGACGGGCTGACGCTCGACGCCATTGCCGAGCGGGCAATGGACGAACTGCGAACACTGGCGACGGCAGGAACCGCCAGGATGAGCGCCATCCTGGCGCAGTTGGACGTGTCGGAGGCAATCAATGATTGAACGGGTCGCAGCATTTCGGGACGTTGAGGCGACACTCGCGGAATCAGAGGCAGCGCTGGCGGCAGGTGAGTTCGAAGCGGTCGAGCGATTGATGTGTATTAGCCGGGACTTGATCTGACAGGTAGTCGGGCCGACAAAGTACGAGTCATCAATGGGGGATGAGTTTCTCCTTGGCGAGATCGAGCGAATCGAGGAAAGTGCGCATCGGCGTCTTGCCGTAACACCAGCGCCCCTGATGCTCTCGTTCATTGTTGTACTGGTCGAGCCACGCATCAAGGTCCGTCTGCAAGGTGGCGATCGAGTCGTAGATCTTCTTG
>NZ_LOWB01000003.1 GCF_001522865.1 Burkholderia sp. TSV86
ACCAGAATCACGTCGATCGGGTAATGCAGGCGCCGAAATACCTTCGCCAACATCGAATTCAGCGCTTGATTCATCGTCCACATCGCAGCTTCATTGACGCACTCAGCATACCACCCGCCTTATTGCGACAGAACCGGTTCTTCGACCCGGGCGGGGCTGTTGGCGAGGCGACTTCGTCTCAGGCGGTGATGAAGCTCAATTGCGAGCGCCGGCGAAAGGGAAGGACTTCGGCGGGTCGGCGGCTGAATTCTCTCCGCGGTGCGGAGAGAGTTGGGGGAGCGCCCAGCAGGGTTCCGCCGTGGCTGAGATTCCGGTAACGTGGCCACTGCTGGCGCGCGCTGGCCCGCCGATTCCTCCATTCCCGACAAGATGACCGAACTCGTCCCCGTATCCCTCTTGACCGACATCCGCCGCATGATTGATTCGGCGCGCGCCCGGGCGGCCGCGGCCGTCAACGCAGAACTGACCCTACTTTATTGGCAGGTTGGTCGTCGCATTCGAAATGATGTGCTGGGCGGGGAGCGCGCGGGCTATGGACAACAGATCCTGCCCGCGCTCGCACGACAACTGCGAGCTGAGTACGGCCGGGGTTGGAGCGAGCAGCAATTGCGCCACTGCATCCGCGCGGCCGAGGTGTTTCCGGATGAACCAATTCTCTCCGCACTGCGGAGAGAATTGAGCTGGACCCATCTGAAGATGTTGATGTACGTCGACGACCCGCTCAAGCGCGACTTCTATATTGAACTCTGTCGCCTAGAGCGCTGGTCGTCGCGGCAGTTGCAGGAGCGGATGCAGTCGATGCTGTTCGAGCGCAGTGCGCTGTCGCGGCAACCCGACGAAGTGATTCGGCGCGAAGTGGCGCACCTCCGTGACGCGCAGCAGATGGCGCCTGACCTCGTGCTGAAAGATCCGTACATCCTCGATTTTCTTGGCCTCAACGATCACTATCTCGAGCGCGATCTCGAGGATGCGATCTTGCGCGAGATGGAACAGTTTCTCCTGGAACTCGGCGCCGGATTTACATTCGTCGCGCGCCAGAAGCGGCTGTTGATCGACGACGACGACTTTTATCTCGACCTGTTGTTCTACAACCGCAAGCTCAAACGCCTCGTCGCGATCGAACTGAAGCTCGGTTCCTTCAAGGCCGAGTACAAGAGTCAGATGGAGCTGTACTTGCGCTGGCTCGCGAAGCATGAGCAGGAGCCGGATGAAGCGCCGCCGATCGGCATCATCCTATGTGCGGGAAAGAAGCAAGAACAGATCGAATTGCTTGAGCTTGGCAAAAGCGGCATTCACGTCGCTGAGTACCTCACGGTGCTACCGCCGCGCGAGACGCTGCAGGCGAAGCTGCACCAATCGATCGCCGCGGCACGTGCCCGACTTGATGATAAACGCGAGTCGTGATGACAGTGCCTTGGCGTTACGAGCTCGATGCCAGTTGTAGTGGTGCTGCCAACCGGCCCAGGCTTCGTTGCGATGGGCCGAGCTTTGGTATGTCGATGCGCAGCCCACTCACGTGAAGCTGACCGGATGAAGCGTTCATGGCGCAACGCCGGGCGAGGGATCGCACGGCCGCGCTGGAAGCGCTCGCCACCGAGGTATTCCAGGAGCGCACCTTCGCTGACGTGAAGACCGGCATCGGCGTCGTGGCGACCCGCTGGATGACCGAGAAGCCGATGATCTTCAAGGGCAGCGCGGCCCAGGCCCACGGGCGCGCGGCCACCTTCGTGCCGGGCTTTGGCGTGACCCTGGCCAAGGCCGTGCAGGCGTCCTGTTCGGCCTTTCCATTCTTCGAGCGCACCTTCGTGACCACCGCGGCCGGGGATCATGTCGAGCTGGTCGACGGTGGTTACTGCGCCAACAATCCCACCTTGTATGCAATCGCCGACGCGATCGTCGCGTTGGGGCACGCACACGAGGATCTGCGCGTGGTCAGCATCGGCGTGGGCGTCTACCCGGAGCCTAAGCGAAGCTGGACGATGCGGCTCTGAATCGCCCCGGGTTCATCGGAGACCGATTTGTTTGAGTCAGGCCGCCTTGGCGACGTCCTCAAACTGCCGATAG
>NZ_LOWB01000004.1 GCF_001522865.1 Burkholderia sp. TSV86
CCCACCCTTCGTACATGCTTGGGAATACCGTGAACAGGCAATTCGCGTACAGGTGCGCGAGCAACGCGTCGCTGACGTTCTGAAGCCAGAGCACCTTGCCCTCCTTGAACATCGGCATGCACTCGAGTTGCTCCATTAGATCGTCGACACCCCAGCCCTTCATGCCGACGAAGATGAGCTGCGGACAGTCGGCACCACGGTCGCGATACAGTTCGTCCCAGACATTGACGAGCAGCCGATGGTTTTTGCGCGCTTCGAGCGAGCTGACATACAGCACGAAGTTGCCGCAGAACAGGACATGGCGCAGCATGCTGGCTTCCCGTTCCTCCAAGCCCGGCAATCCCGCGCTGCGCTCGGGCACGGCGAGCGGAACCACGCTGATTTTCGGAAAACGCGTCTCGACGCCGGCTGCTTCCCAAAACGACGCCAGATCGCGGCATGACGAGTCGGAGTTTGCGAAAATGCTCGTCGCCGTATAGGCCATATCGACGAAATGCCGTTGGAACGTTTGAGCCATTTCCTGACGCGCGCTGAATTCTGGAAAGAGGATCGGCACGATGTCGTGGCATGCGCCGACTATCTTCACACCATACTTGCGCAAATATTTTGCGACGTCGTGAATCGGCGAAAGATCCCAGTCGAGGCCGACCGAAACGTAGGTATCGGCGCCCGAAGGATCGAGTTCGGGCAGCGTCGCATGATGATACTGAACGACCGATGCATCCGTGCTGTCGCACCAGCGCTCGGACAGGATGCTGCCTACGTGACGGCGGTCGAACTCCCTGAGCACCTTCGCGGCCGGGTCCCAGAGCACGAACGTCACGTTCTCGTAAGCGGCCAGATGTTTCGCGAGTTCCCGCTCCACGCGCACGATGCCGACCGGGCGTGCGCGCCAATGATGACTGGTGGACAGATTGAACACGAACCGCTGATTCGGCCGTCCCAGCACGGGGCCGCCGCCGTTCAATACGCGCTGAAGCCGATGCTCTTGCAAGCGGGTCGTTTCCTGCAATTGTTCGAGCAAAGTGTGCGTGTGGGCGAGGCGCGTATCGATCTGATTCAAGCGCGAGGCAGTCTCGCCTGACAGCGCGGCCAGCGCCTGATCGAGGCGTTGTGTCTGAAGATTGGCGAATTCAAGCAACTGTCCGAGCATTCCCTCCGTTCGCGTGAGGCGTGCAGTCACCTGATTCAAATGCGTGACAGTGTCGTCCGATAGCTTGGCCAGACAATGCTCGAAGTGCTGCGTTTGAATACTTTCGGCATCCTGAATGTGTTCCAGCCGTGTTTGCGTCTCGACGAGACGCGCGTCCATCTCGCCCCAATGCGTGGCGGTTTGGTTCGACAATGCGTCCAGCGAGCGATCGACGCGTTGAGCACGCTGTTCTTCGGCGTCCTGCATTTTCCCGAGCATTTCATGCGCGCGGGCGATGTGCGCATCGACCTGCTTCAAATGCGCTGCGGTGCCGTCGGACAGTGAGGCCAGTGTACGGTCGATATGCTGGGCGTGCAGATCCGAGGCATCCCGCCATTGCCCGAGCCATTCATGGGTGTGGGCGATACGCGTCTCAACCTGTTTTAACTGCGCGGCCGTATCGCCCGAAAGAGCGGCCAGCGATTGGTCGAAGTGTTTTGCTCGACCATTGCCGCTTTCTTGCTCGCGTTCGAGCAATGCTTGCGTATGCGTGAGACGTTCGCTGAGCTGATTCAGATGTTCGGCAGAAGCGATGGACAGTGTTGTGAGCGAATTTTCGACGCGGTGCAGCTTTTGTTCGACGCCGCTGAAACGGCCAGCGTCGGGAGGTCCGAATATTTTTCCGACAATCGGCCAATGAAAACGGTGCCAATTTCGCAATGCATGCTCAAGCCCCGGCAATGTGCGCCGTTCGTTCTTGAGTTCCGGAGACGAGCATAACTGATCGATGATCTGAAGCTTGTCGGCCCCGTTTTCCAGCTTGGAGAGATAGAACGACGCGCCTTCCTGGTCTGGATCGCGCCCCAGCAGCGTGCGATACGCGCAGTACAGGAATTCGTCGCCGTCATACGCCAACAGCTCTTCAAGAGAAGCCGCGGACGAGACATGATCGTATCGAGTATTGGTCAACATCTGCGTTCACAAAAAAACGACAATGTCGGATTGCGGCGCGGCGAATAACCGGGTTCGACGGCCTAAGCTTCACGGCGGATGATCGCAGTGCTTCAATGGCCGTGACAAGGTGCCTGAAACGAGCTTAATCGGAAATCGGCCGGGGGAGGTAGATAAGATCGCTTGCAACCGCAAGATCGATCATCATTGGGAATGCGAATGAAAAGATGAACTGCGATCATTCGATTCTTCGGCGATTGGATTGAATTGGGCTCGTGCCCGGAGCACGTCAAGCCGCAACGATGGACGGCGTACTTGGACTCTCGCTGGGGATCGAGCTGGTTCAATCGGTTCAATTGCCGGCGACGCTCCATGTTGCTGTCTCTCACTTCGGTATGGCATGCCATTGCAGTGTCCAGCCGATAGCTAAAGTGTTCTTGTGCTGTTTGTAGATCGAAAAACTGTATCGCTATCGATGCGGCCAAATGGTTGCACGATCGCGCATGAGCTGGAACCGAAACATCCAGCTGACGCGAGCCAAGCGCGATATCAATGCGAACTCGATATCGGGCGGCCCACCAACAAAATGCGGGCGGCCCCAACGCCGCCCGCAAACCTTTCTACTTCGTCAACCGCAATTTATGCTGCGCGCAAGGTCAAAACTTTTTCGTCGGCAGCTTGGCTGGCCGGCTCGACCCAGCTAAAGCCCGCGTCCGTCCGGAAGCTCAGACGCAGGAAAACGTGGGACTTGCAGCCGCTCCAGAACGTCGAAGGAATCGACAGGTTGCCGTTCGTCCAGCGGTGATTGTTTTGCGGCTCCAAGCCGTAGAAGCCTTTCGACAATTCCGCGTCGTCGAGCGCGATCTCTTTCGAGAAAGACAGACCATCCGTCACGTGCAAACCGCTGACACACACGCCGAGCTTGCGCGGATCGTCGCCCAAACCGAATTCGGCCGGCGTGAACGTCTTGGAAATGAGTTGCACTTCTTTGGCCGTTGCCGGGAACAGGAAGCGCGCCTGACCGTTTTCGATATCACCGTCAACCCGTTGACCGTCGACGACGAGGTGCACGTCCATGTCGTTGGTGATCGTCCAGCCGAGTTCGCGGGCACGCACGGCGATTCGCGAACGCAATGCGTCAATGACCGGGCCATTGATCACGAACGGGCGTGCATATTCCGCGAGTGCGGCGTTGACGACGTCCGGATCTGCATTGCCGCCGTGGCCCATAAACCAGCCGCGGTTGCCGCAGTCTTTGTAGCTTTCGCTGTAGACGCCGTTGGCGATCAGGACATCGTGCTCGTCGAGCTCGACGTGCCAGTACGTCACTTCATCGACGTCGATGTAGGCGATCGTCGAGCCGTTCGCGAGGAAGCGCACCGGAACGAACAATTCGTCGAGTACTGACAGGCACAGCGAATGACCTGGTGACAGCACCAGATCTTCCGTCGGAAGATTTTCGCCCAGGGCGCCAGCCATCACGCGCACCGGACGGGACTCGTCGAAGTTCGACGTATGCGTGCGGGTCACCGTGCGCTTGCCGATCCAGACGATCGGGCGCTCGCGGCCCGAACTGGTGATCGCGATGTCGCCAACCTTCAAATCTTCCACCGCGATATCGCCGCGCGTCGTGCGGATCTTCGTGCCGGGCCCGAAGCAGACGGGCGTCGTGCTCGTGCTGGGCGGTGCGCTGGTGGCGGTTGTGGTGATCGGTTGCGCGATCGAGAGGAACCCCGTACCGCTTGGGCTGAACGTCACCGCGAACGTGATCGGAGTCGATATGCCGGCGAGGTTGGCCGAGAAGTAGTAAGTCGGATTCGTAGGGTCGGCATTATTGATGCTGTAGCCGAGGTACGTCGCGTTGCTGGCAAGCGCCGCCGTGCCGTTCGCGAGTTGCCACGTCACGGTCGGCGAGCTTCCGCCAGGCACATCGATCGTACCGTTGACCACCACACCCGTAATGCCGAGCGTATTGAACAGGTTGGTCCCGGTAAACAGGCCCAAAGTGTTCACGCCGGCAGTCGCGCTCGGGCCCGAAAAAGTCACATTGTTGAATGTCTGGCTCATACACGGTTCCTCTATTGATAAAGGAGGTTTTCAAGCGGGCAAGACAAGTTGAAAGAAACGACCAACCGCCAAATGGCTAGTCCAGGAAATTAAAAAATAATTCCGGGATGCATTCTGAAACTATCACACGCATTTGGTTTACGCAAAGGGTTCGGATAAATAAATAAATTGGGGATCGATTGATTTGAGGTATTGAGCCATGCGGGGCAAGGGTTCTGTGAATTGTTTAGGAAGTGGCAACGGTCAGTGGCACACGAGCTCGCCAAGCGCCGGCCGGACAGTCCAATTTTAACTGTAAGTATTTGATTTTTATAAAAAATAAACTGTATGAAAGTTAAAAATAGATAAATATGGTTAACCCCAATAAAAGAGCGATTGCAGATTAAAGGTGGGATCCTATAGCGCGGTGGAGGCCCGGTAAATTTTTATTATTTATAGGATTCGTCTTAGATTTTCCGGGTAATTTTTCCTCGAATTAATCTAACAATTGATGGTTGGGGAATTGATGGTTTGTTAAGTGGTTAGGGGAAAGTAAGGTTGGGTGCCGGTAGAAGAATGTCGATGGAAGATACCGGTAAACGTGTGGTAAGAATATTTCGTGCTGCCGACATGAAAAATTAGTTTGCGCGGCTTTGCACAATGGCTTGCCCGGAATGGAATTTCAGATAATTCCGATGAAGAAAGAGGGCTGTGGTGTCGTTGAATTAATTGCCGAATCAAAAGAGATGTGGGTGATCCAGGTTTAATGATTGCGCCAGGCGTTGCCGGGCTTGAGGCAGGCCGACGCTGCCGCTTGTGCTGTATACATTAGCGATCCATAGCATCGGCATTGGCCGTGCTGGCGTGCTCGGAGAACTCCTGATTGGAGTGCATACGCCAATCGCTGTCCAATCTGAAGTATCGCTGCCTGATCGAGCGCCAACCGATCAGACCGGCGTATGAGGCCGATAAAGGCGATGGACGCATCGAACGACTGGGCGAATTGCCCAGCGTCGACCGTTTTTAGGGGGTGGATGCGGGCGGCGGCCGTAGCGGCTGCGCGCCCGGGACATCGGGTGCGCCGCGCTGAGCCTCGACAGGCGCTGGTGCGATGGCCGGGTCCGGGTTCCAACTGCTACCGCCCGGTTTAACCTTGATGTGCGGCAGCGCCTTGACGAGGGGCGGATTCGAGCGCGGCGCAGGTGCAGGCGGCGGAATGGCCGGCATAGGCTCGGGAAGCGAGGCAGGTAATTCGGCTGCGGGCGCCGATGCCGGCGGCGGTTTCATCTGCAATCCGTAACGCCAGCCGGCCGCGGCGAGCCCTAGGAGCATCGCCGCGATCAGCACGAGCCAACGTGCACGCAACTTCACCAGTTCACCTGATCATTCAACGTCAACGTGCCGCTGGCAGGTGTTTGGAGCTGCCGATTGCCGGACCGGTTTTCCCAGCTCACGCTGCCGTCCGCATTCTTGCGATAGTACTTGTATTGAATCGCCTGGCCTGCCGGCAGGTTGACGGTATTGCTCCATACCGGGTAATTGACCGGATCTGCCGGAATGCCGAGATCGGTATTCCAGTTGCCGAGCGCGCTGACATTGCCGGTGACGTAGACTTGCTGGCCGAGCTGCGTGCTTGCGTTGACGTTGACCTTTACCGAAACCTGTCCGCTCTGCAGCGGCGCGACGCAATTGTTGTAGCGCGCGCAGACGACCGACGGGATGTCGACGATTCGGCCCGCCTGGATCGATGCCAGCAGGCTGATGTATTCGCCCATTGCCCAATTGAGCGGTGCCATCGATTTGGTCGGCTGACCCGGCGTATACCCGGTGGGCGTAGTAACAGCCCAACCGTCGGGCAGCGTGGTTGAATTCGACCATATCTGTTCAGGCAGGAAGCCTTCCGGCGTTGTCAAATGCTTGAGTGTCGACAGATATGCGCTGCCTGCGCCGCCGCTGCCTTGGCGAGCGATCTCGTACATTCCTCGTTCGGCCGTGAAGATCGGCCACAGCCTGCCGACGCCGGTGCCGTCGAAGTTGCTGCCGTCGTTGTGCTCGCCGTAGCCGTCGAAGTTATAGCGGAACCAGGCATTGGGCGACAGTGCAGGTGCATTCGGCAGGCTCAGCGATTGGCCGAGCACACTGTCGTATACCGAGATCGTATTCGTGACGGTTGAATCGGTTGCGCGCTTGACGCCCATTCTGACCAACTCGAAAAAGCCGCCGTCGACGACGCGCCGCGCATCATGGTTGCCGCCGCCGTTCTTGATCGCGAGCGTTTGCGCGGCGTCGGGCCCGGATGTCGGCGCGAAGCTCGCGCGATCGGTGCCGCTGCCCGCGCGACTGGCCGGATTGATGCGGATATAGTAACTGCCGTTGCCGAGCGAGCCGCTCGACGTGTACGTCCAGGCCGCCACGTTCTCCTGCCAGTAATCGGCTGCTGCCAGATAGCGCGCGGCGCTGGCCGTATCGTTGTTCTGGACTGCGATATCGGCAGCCGTGACGAGGCCAGCGATTTCGGCGGCGATGGTGGACGGCGAATAGCCGGAGTTCTCTTCCCAGCGCTCCTGATACGTCCACGGCCCAGTGCTGACGATGTAGTCAGCAGTCTGTTTGATTTTCGGCCAGAGTGGGTTATAGACGCTCGGCCCCAGACGCCACGCGAGAATGATCGGCATCGCCTGTTCGTCCATCTGCGTGCCTTGCCAGTATGGCCAACCGTTCACCCATGCATTCTGCGGGAAACGCCCGACGCGGCTGTAGCCTTGCGAACAGCCCGACGCGTTGTATTCGGCGGTGCCGCAATTGCTGGTTTGCTGCAACGTATTGAACAGATAGTTGACGACGTTCGATGCGGTGGATGTGTCGCCGGCCGTCGTGAGCGCGTTCGCGAACTTAAACAAATCGCGCGGCCAGACCAGGTGATAGCCGCCCGCGTTGCTGTCGCCCTGCGTTTCGCCCCAGGGCGTGCCGATGCCGGCGATCATTGCGCTGTTGCTCTTGTCCTGCATGGTCTTGAGCGTCATCGCCGCCAGGTAGTAGGCGTCGTCGGCCGTGCCGTTCTGTGTCGAAAGGCCTGCCGCATAGTTGTGCCAAGCCGTGTCGTACTGTTGCTGTTCGCTGGTGAGATTGCTGCCCAGTACGGTGTTTGCGTCGCTGATCGCTTGGTTCTGCGTACCGCCGAAGCCGAGTACCACGTCGAACGATACGCTGGTGGCAGCCGGATCGCCCGTATCGATCCAGCCCATCTGCGCGACGTTGCCGTTGGTCGCGGACGAGAAGGTCCAGTCCATGGATTTGTCGGCGCTGCCGCCTAGCAAGTCGGTCCAACCATCGCTTTGTGAGACGAAGCCGTTCGATGCCATGCTGACGCCATTGACGATCTTCCACGGATGATTGACCAGCAATGCTGAATAACGGCTGTTGTGATTGCCGACGAGCGCTGTGCCGCCGCTATAGGAAACCGTCTGTGCCGTATTGTTGCTGCCCGCGTTGTCGAGGTACGGCTTGAACAGCATGTAAAGATTGAAATCCCCGACCTTGTGACCATTGAGTGCGGTAAAGGTCACACGCTGCACGATTGCGTTGTAGGTTGGATCGGCGAAGATGATTTTCTGGATCTGCCAATTGTGTGCGCTGTTACTGGTGGTGACCCGCCAGCTCATCGTTCGCGTATCGGTCTGGGCGGAAGAATATGCCTGGAGTTTTTCTTCGTCGGCGAAAGTTTTGCCGGTATCGCCGACCAGGAACTGCAAGTCGACGGTTTCGGGCGTATCCAGAACCGGGTAATAGACCTCGGACAGAATGCCTCGATAGCCGGTGAAATACACGCGCGATGCGCCATTGACTGCGGTGCCGAGGAACGACTTGGCTGCCGGGCCTCTTACCGGCGTGGCGCCAGGCGAACCAAATGCTTCGGATGCCAAAGCATTGTGTGCGGCGATGCTCGAAAGCAGGGCGAAAGCACTGGCCAGTGCCGCCCGTTCCCACCTGAAACGACGTGTCGACATCGTTGTCTCCGTAATCTGTTTGTATGGCTGGATTTTGTAGCGAAACAACGTTCGCTGTATCTCATGAGATCACTAAAACGTCAATACAGATGACGTTTCATGACAAAGAGTGTAGTGATACTACGTCCACTGCGAGCGGTGTGCGACGGACTGGCGGCGGATGCTGAACTGCTTGGACGAGCGCGGCAATGCGCTGCATGGACCGGCTTTCTAAGTACCAGCGCAAGCAAGGGCGGGCCAAGAGCCGGCCCGGCACGAGAGCCGTCTTGCGAGGCTTACATTGAGCTATCGGTGGTACCGGTGTCAGGGGAGCCGGCTTTTATGCCAGTTATCCCGTTCGCAGCAATGCATGGACGAACAGTGGTCCAAGTTGGTTCACTACGTTAAGAATGGCGTCTGGCCGATCTCCAAACAACCGGTGCGAAAACGCAATCAATCTCCAGTCGCATGTTCAAGCGAAGCTACGAAACGCCTGCTTTCTGAGCATCTCCATCATCAACTGCGCATTCGGCGATAGGAACACGTCCGAGCGCGTCACGAGGCCCTCTGTCAAATCGGGTAGTGGCTCGTCGAGATCGAGCGCCGCCAAGTCGATATCCTCTATTTCCGATGCGATATCGCGGCTCACCACCGCGAGCGCGTTGGTGCACTTCAGTGCTGCACGAGTCGCGACCACGTTTTGGCTCTCGATGTTTTGAGGTCTTTCGATAACTCTTGCCGCCCCGATATGGGAAGGTTGCGTCGTAATGCGGATTCCGCCGCTGATCCAGGGAAATCGAGTCAGGTCATCCAGCGTGCATCGGCGGTTGACGAGCGGATGCGTGCGACGGGCAATCACGATCGCCGGTCTGCGAAACCACGGTTCGAATTGAAACGGCATGGGAATCGATTCTGCGAGCGCAGTGCAGACACCGAAATCGAGCGTCCCGTCGCGCAGACCTGGGAGGACCGACGCAAGGGCGCCGTCCACGATACGCAGCGGCGAGCGCGGACGTTGCGCAATGAAGTCGGGTAGGACGAGCGGCAACAGGCTGTTCGAAGCCATGATAGACAAGCCGATCGCGACTCGGCCGCAATCGTCTGCCGACACGTCGCCCTCAAGCAGATTCATTTGTTCGACGATCAACGTCGCGCGTGGCAGCAACGCTCGGCCTGCGGCAGTCAGGACGGCACCGCCCACTCCGCGCGCAAGCAGGGTTACACCTAACTGTTCTTCGAGCAAGCGCATCGTTTTCGTGACGGCTGCTTGGGATACGCCCATCGCCCGCGCTGCGGCACGGATGCTGCCGAGTCGCGCGACGCTGACGAATGCGAGGACTTGCGGATACTTCATGGGTGACAACCTATGGTTGATTGTCGGAACGAAACGACGTCTTGTTTGGCGTATTTCACCGTGCCAAGCTCGCCCTGTCTTGCTTGGAACGCTCGATCGCAGCACGTTTTTTCAAGTCGGATCGCACGAAAGTCTCGGAATGGCGGGGCGATTCCTGCGGCCAAGAGACGACAACTTACGATCTTTCGAGAGTGTTACATGAAATCAAAAAAACTATCCATCGCGCTCGCGCGTGGACTTCTGGCAGCCGGCACCGCCGCGTTGGCATTGGCCGGATGTGGTGGAGGGGACATCGACAATGCAGGCATGCCGACGGGTCCGGTGCCGGTGGCGAATGCCGCGTATGGCGATGGCGGGATGCCGGCGTTCTACACGTGGACGAGTGGCGTGCCGGCGCGTCCCGGATTACTGCTGCGGCAGCAGGCATTACCGCTGGAGCTTGCACTGGATCATTCTGATTCCGCACAGAATCTGCGAATGCTTTACACGTCGACGGAGGGCGTCGACGGCAAAACGCCGATTACCGTTTCCGGCGCGGTCTACCTGCCGCAGGGTAAGCCCCCGGCGGGGGGCTGGCCCATCATCGCGTGGACGCACGGCACGGTCGGGATCGCGGATATCTGCGCGCAGTCATTCCGCCCGCGTTCCGCTCGAGACAAGGCTTATCTGGGCGCTATGTTGGCTCAGGGCTACGCGATCGTCGCGACGGACTATGAAGGGCTCGGCACGCCAGGCCCGCATCCATACCTCGTCCATCGTGCGGAAGCATATGGTGCGCTCGACGCGGTGCGGGCAGCGCTGTCCGCGCTTCCCGGCGTGCTGGCTAACAAGGTAGTCGCGGTCGGACAGTCCCAAGGTTCCGGCGCGACGATAGCAACGCTGCAGTACGCGCCCAGTTATGCACCTGACGTGCACGTCGTCGGCGGCGTTGCTACAGGCGTATATTTTCCGCTCGTCGGACCGGGGGCGGCAGCGTCGCCACCGGTTGGAAGCGGCGACGCGGGCAATTCCGTGTACCTGCTGTTGGCTATTCGGGGAACCGGGATGTTGGTCGATCCGGGATTCGATTTCAGGCCCCACATCTCCGATCGCGCACTGCCGGTATACGACGCCGCGACGACTTCGTGCCTCGGCGCGCTTGACGCGCTGCAGCAGGCGAACGGCGTCGATCAAACCAACTACCTGAAGGCGTCGCCCCCCGTCGACAAGATCGGCGCACTTGTGGCGGCAACGTCGACGCAACTTGCAAGCTTTTCGTTGAAGGTGCCGCTCTTCACGGGTTCGGGCCTTGCCGATACGACAACGCCGCCATCGAACGCATATGCGTTCATATCGACCGCGTGCTCGCTTGGCGCGCCGATTGAATGGCACTACTATCCGGGGCAAACGCACGATAGTACCGTCAACACGTCGCTGGTGGACTCTCTGCCCTTTATCCGCAAGGTGATGACTGGCCAGCCTGTCACGGGCAATTGCGCATCGCTGCAGCCGCCCACTGCATCGTAGCCCCCAGCCGGCACGTTCGTGTGCTCAAGTTGGATGCGAACGTGCCGCGAGGATTCAGCGAATGGTTCCGCGGGCATGCACTTGAAACCTTTGTAATCAACAAAACTTTCGCGCTGCTGTCAGTTGCGCTCCTAGAAGCTCGGCCTGGTCGACGAGCTTTCGTATGGTCACACGGGGCATCTTATCGTTGGTCTGCCACCGACCTTGGACTGCGATCGGCGCGGCACCGATCGCTTTCTTCCGGTACGTTCCCAGTGGCTCGGCACACAATCATATTTACCCGACTCTACGCTGCGATGACCGCGTAAGCATGCGCGAGACTCGTGAACCCGCGCTCGTTATGGCATTCCGCGCGGAACTTGCCGTTGAACGGCTCGATGTACATATTCTGCGTCGGCTTCTCCGGCTGGATTAATTTCAACGTTACGCCGTTCGCATACGCCCATTGGTCGAACCCCGGCTCGTGAATTCCGCTCTCGGGACGGTTCGCAGCGCCTTGGGATAGCCGGAATTCAACGATGACGAAGGCTCGTCTAGCCGAGTCTTCGAGAGCGGCTGAAGGCCCTAGCGGTGGAAAAAGACCGGCGATAACAGGGGTGGCGGACCGGGATCGGTATGCGCGAGACCGGTTGCTTTCGGTTGATGCGCTGGGTTCGGTTGATGAGTTTTTGGTTGCGGTTTGAGAATGCGCGCCTCGTCGATCGGCGATTCGGTTTTATCGTCAGCAGCCGGTTCGAGCTTGCCCAGGCTTTGCGCAAGCCGAAGGCGGGAGGTCTGCCATTTTGAGACGGCCTGCACGCGCTGCTTTTGCGCATCG
>NZ_LOWB01000005.1 GCF_001522865.1 Burkholderia sp. TSV86
AGTTGCAGGCCAATCAGTTGACGGGCGCGCAGGCCGTCTCGACGGTCAATTTGATTCGCGCGTTGGGCGGCGGGTGGAGTGAACCGGCTAAGATCGGCGCCGACGGCGTGAAGCAGCCGCAGGTAGCGGCACGCTGAACCCGTAACGACGGGGCGCGTTCAGCCGATATCGAATACGCCAGGCGCGGCGCGCGATGATGGGTTTTGCCATCGCGCGCCCGAAGCAAAGATAAAAGCGCGGCAAACGTAGCTGGAAACCGCGATCCTCGGATTGGCGAGCGGGGAAGTGCGGCAGAGGAAGGCGGCAGTTTCGTCGAAGACAAAACCGTCGAGCGGAGAGCCTGATCGCCGCTACCTGCAGAACCGGGGCCGATTCAGCCCGGCTCGGGTAGGGACGATCGAATAAAAAAAGCAGTCCCCGCGTGGGGCACGGAGACTGCTTAACCGTCTGCATCCGAGGGCCAAAAAACTTCGCAGACGGGATTGCAACCGCGCGAGCGATGCTTGAATGTACGATTGCCGCAGCCGTTGAACCTGCGCGACACATGCATCTATCAAGCAATGACGGCAACGCTCGCAAGAATTTCACCACCTGAGCCGTGCCCGGCAAACTTGCGCCGGGCACGGCTCATTTCAGGCATTTCACGCATCCTGTAACGCGCTGCATCTTGTCGAAGCGGTTTTGATCCGCATACGATATCTTGCTGCAGTATGCACCGTTTTGTACAGCTTAGTTCATGCGCGTGATGCGTGCGCCGTATCGGAAAGTACGGATGTTTCGCCGGCCACACGGCTCGCAAGCGTCGTGGCGGCCGTGCTTGCATAGACGTTCAGCGCCGTTCTGCCCATATCGAAGAACGCGTCGACGCCGAGAATCAGCAACACCGCGTCGGCCGGAAGCCCGATTGCCGCCAGGATCGCCGTGATCGCGACGATCGCGCCCGACGGGACGTTCGCCGCACCGTCGATCGTGATGATCGTCAGGACTGCGATCGTGATCATCAGCGGCCAGCTCCATGCGAGATGATACGCGTCGGCGAGGTAGCAGACCGCGAGCACGGTATAGAGCACCGCGCCGTCCCGGTTGAAGATATAGGACAGCGGCAATACGGTCGATGCGACCGCCGGGGGCACGCCCATTTCCGTCAGCTTTTTCAAATGCACCGGAAACGTGATTTCGGACGAGCGCGTCGTAAACGCCAGAATCAATGGTTCGCTGACCTGACGGATTACGGCGCGCGGCGACCGTCCGCCGAGCTTGATGACGGCCGTGAGCCCGATCGCGAGCAGCGCCATTCCCAAATACGCGATGCCGAGCAGCTTCGCGAGCGGCGCCATCGCTGAGAGCCCTTTCGATGCGAGCAGCCCGGCGATCGCGGCGAAGATAGCGATCGGCGATAACGACACGACCCATTCCGTCAGCTTGAAGAATGCGGCGAGCATCGATTCACAGACGGCGACGAACGGTCCCGCGCGATCTTCGACGGCTGCGAGCGCGGAGCCGAGCAGCACGCCGAACACGAGCACCGGCAGCGAGTTGCCGGCCGCGAGCGCGCCGACGATATTTTGCGGGATCAGATCGGTCAGGAACTTCATCCAGTCGATGCCGGAGGCGAGATTTGCCGGCATCGACGCCGTTTGCGCGAGGCTTGCGCCCAGGCCGGGCCTGAACGCCGCGTTGAGCGCGACGCCCAGCGCGGCGGCGAGTGCCGTCATCGCGATGAAGAACACGAGGCTGAGCGCGGTGGTTCGGCCGAGCCGGCCGCGCTGCGTACCCGCGCGAAACGCGCCGAGCGTCACCGACAGCAGGATCAACGGCAGCACGACCATCTTGATTGCATGGCCGAACAGCGTCGAGAGAAACGAGAGATCCTTGCTGGCGGCCGGTGCGAGCAGGCCGAAAACGGCGCCGAGCACAAGGCCCAGGATCATTTGCAGCGGCAGCGGAACGATTTTACTGGGCATTGTTGTCGTTTTGAGCGCGTATCAGTCGGATTCTATCTGGCGTGCCGTCGATCACGTGTTGCCACATCAGGCGCCGAGCGGCTTCGGCATCGCGTGCATGGATGGCGATGTAGATCTCCAGATGCTCGCGCGTGCCGCGCCGCACGGTTGTCGAATCGTCGCGCGGCAGTTCGTTGAGCGCATGGGTTTGTGCGCGCAGCAGGCGGTAAGTCCACCACAGCCGGTCGTTGCGTGCGGCCTTGAAGATCTCGTCGTGAAAGACCCAGCCGACCTTCTGCTCGGTCATGATATCGGTGTTGTTTTCGTCGATGAAGCGCCGCATCTGTTCGGATGCGCGCGTCATTCGCTCGGTCGGCCCGTTCTGTGCGGCGAGATACGTGGCCGTGCTTTCGAGCGCGAGACGGAATTCGTAAATTTCGCGAAGATCGTCGCGCGTCGGCTCGTTGATGTACGTGCCGCTCTTATCGATGATATTGACGAGCCCCTCCGACGCGAGCAATTGCAACGCACTGCGTACCGGCATTTGGCCGACGCCAAGTTCGTGCGCGAGACCGCGGTGGGAGATTTTCTGCCCCGGCGAGAGCCGGCCGTCGAATATTCTCGACCGGATTGCATCGTAGGCGCTGCCCGTATCAGAAGAAATTTTCTCCATCATCATTATCTGTGATCGCAGTTTATATGGTTGGATTCAAAACGCGAGCTACATGGAGTTAGATTAGCTGTATCCTCAGAAGTGAACAACAACTATTTTTTTGCGGACAAAACCTTTTGCCGAATTAAAATGAGCGCGTTCTATTTTTTAGATGTTGCTGATGTCCGCTGACCTATCTCGCCATTCTCTCGCCGCAGTATCCGCCGAATCGGTATGGCCGCTCAGGGCCAAGGTTCTTTTGGATGGGGACGAGAACGCGAGCCGCTTCGCCGCCGATAGCGACAAGGCGACGTTGCATCTTGCAATCAGCGTGTCCGATGAAATTGTCGCGGTTTCGACGATCTGCCGCGAAGCTTTCCACGACATTGGCGCAGACCGTGCATGGCGGCTGCGGGGCGTGGCAGTCGAGCCCGCCTGGCAAGGGCACGGTTTCGGCAAACGCTTGATGAACGCATGCATCGATCATGTTCGCCGGAATGACGGCAAGGTCGTCTGGTGTACCGCTCGTGAATCCGCACGCGGGTTTTATGAATCGCTCGGTTTTGTTGCGTCGGAACAATCGCTGATGATCGCGGCGCGGCCGGATATGGCGTTTTACGAAATGCGCTTGCTGTTGCCCGCGGCCGGGCACATCGACGCCGACCGATAGACTTTTTTCCGCCTTCTATATCGTCTGCCGCGATTTACTTTGCGAAATCGCTTCGTAGACCGTCCCCGCATGCGGTTCTATTATCGACCGCAGTTCATCTCCGCATGAAGCCGCCGCACCGGCGCGCGTTCCCCGGCACCGTTCGTTTGCGATTCCCGAAAGAGAGCACTCCATACCATGCTGTTTTGCCCTTCATTTGCGCGTGCTGCCCGGCGCGCTTCGCGTGTTTTCGCGGCTATGTTCGCGACCGTCGTGTTTGCCGCACCGCTTGCGCATGGCGAGGCCGCGGCGCTGAAAGTCGGCACCGCGACGAGCCCGCAGATCGAGGCGCTGAAGATCGCCGCGCGGGAAGCGAAAGCGCAGGGGCTCGACGTGAAAATCATCGAATTCACCGATTGGAATACACCGAACGCCGCGCTCGCGAACGGGGACATCGACGTCAATTACTTCCAGCACATCCCATTTCTCGAGAATGCGAAGAAGCAAGGCGGCTATGACTTCGTCGCGATCGCGCCGGGCACGATCATGAAAATCGGCCTCTATTCGAAGAAAGTCAAAAGCTTCGATCAGCTAAAGGATGGTGCGGCGGTTGCGATTGCGAACGATCCCGTCAACGGCGGGCGCGGCCTGTTGCTGCTGCAACGCGCGGGTCTTATCAAGCTGACGCCGGGCGTTGATTATCGTGCAACGACGCGCGATATCGTTTCTAATCCGAAACATCTGAAAATTGTTCAGCTCGAGGCGTCGCAGCTTGCGCGCTCGCTTGACGACGTCGATCTCGCGCAAGGCTATCCGAGCTTCATCAAACTCGCGGGCACCGCCGATCCGAACAGCGCACTATTGTTCGACGGCCTGGAGAACAAACTGTTTGCGCTCCAGTGGGTCGTGCGGGCGCAGAGTGTCAACGATCCGCGCATCCGCAAGTTCATCTCCATCTATCAACATTCGCAAGCAGTCCGCAAGGCACTCGACAATGCATTCGGCACGCTATACGCGATTGCGTGGTGACGCTGGAGCGTGCAATGACGAAGAAAATTCTGCTGAACGCGTTCAATATGAATTGCGTCGGCCATATCAATCACGGCTTGTGGACGCATCCCCGCGACCGCTCCGCGCACTATACCGATCTCGATTACTGGGCCGATCTCGCGCGCACGCTCGAGCGGGGTAAGTTCGACGGGATCTTTCTTGCGGATATCGTTGGTGTGTACGACGTGTACGGAGGCAGCCCCGATATTTCGTTGCGCGAATCGATCCAGGTGCCTGTCAATGATCCGATGCTGCTTGTGCCGGCGATGGCGCAGGTCACGCAACATCTCGGCTTCGGCGTGACCGCGAATCTCACTTATGAGCCGCCGTACCTGTTCGCGCGGCGCATGTCGACACTCGATCATCTGACGAAAGGGCGCGTCGGCTGGAACATTGTCACCGGCTATCTCGACAGCGCCGCGCGCGGGATGGGGCTCGCGAAGCAGATCGGGCACGACGATCGTTATGCACGCGCCGACGACTACATGGATGTCGTCTATAAGCTATGGGAGCAGAGCTGGGACGACGATGCGGTGATCCGCGATGCGCGCGCGCGCGTGTTCGCGCGGCCGGACAAGGTGCGGCGTGTGCGTCACGACGGACCGTACTATTCGATCGACGCGATCCATCTGAGCGAGCCGTCGTTGCAGCGCACGCCGGTGCTGTATCAGGCGGGCGCGTCGGCGCGCGGCGTCGAGTTTGCCGCAAAGCATGCCGAATGCGTATTCGTGAACGGGCAGAGCAAGGCCACCGCGCGCTCGGCCGTGGCAGACATTCGCGCGGCAGCCGAGCGAATCGGCCGGGACCCGGCATCGATCAAGATCTTCGCGGGGATTTCCGTCGTCACGGCCGAGAACGAGCGGCTCGCCCGCGAGAAATTGGATGATTATCGACGCTATGCGAATCCGGAAGCGGGGCTCGCGCATTTCGCCAGTTCGACCGGCATCGATTTTGCGCGCTACGGCCTCGATGAGCCGATCGCGCATATGAAGACCGATTCGATTCAATCGGCGCTCGACGCGATCTCGAAGAAGAGCGCCACAGGGGCGTGGACCGTGCGGCGCATGCTCGATCAAATGTCGATCGGCGGACGCTATCACCCGGTCGTCGGCTCGCCATCGCAGGTTGCGGACGAACTGGCTGCATGGATCGACGAAACGGGTATCGACGGCTTTAATCTGACGCGCACGGTGATGCCCGAATCGTTCGAGGATTTCGTCAATTGGGTTGTGCCGGAGCTGCAGAATCGCGGACTGTATAAAGAGGACTACGACGCTTCGGTGCCGACGCTGCGCGGCAAGCTGTTCGGCTCGGGTGCACGGCTGCCGGACTGGCATGCGGGTGCACGGCATCGACCCGGCCGCGCGTATGCGGCCGAAAGAGCGTAACGCACCCAGGAGGTGAGCCGATGCCACAACTGATCGATTCGCTAGGCTTCATCGAACGCTCGGCGGCTGGGCGATACGATGCGGCCGCCGATGTGGCGCCTGCCACAGTGGGGGCGGGCACGTTGCTGCCGGGTGCGGCCGTGTCGTTCGAACACGCGAGCAAAGTATTCCAGGGCGCGCGAGGGCCGGCGGCGGCGCTGCGCGACGTCACGCTCGAGGTCGCGCGAGGCAGCGTGTTCGGGGTGATTGGCCGAAGCGGGGCGGGTAAATCGACGCTGCTGCGTCTGGTCAACGGCCTCGAGCGGCCGTCGTCGGGTGCGGTGCGCGTGAACGGCATCGATGTCGGCGCGCTCAACGAGCGCGGGCTCGTCGCGTTGCGGCGCCGGATTGGCATGGTGTTTCAGCACTTCAACTTGTTGTCCGCGAAAACAGTTGCCGAGAACATCGGATTGCCGCTGAAGATCGCAGGCGTGCCGAAGGTGCAGCGGGCGCGCAAGGTCGATGCGCTGCTCGACCTGGTCGGCCTCGCGGCGAAGCGCGACGCTTATCCGGCGAGCCTGTCGGGCGGCCAGAAGCAGCGCGTGGGGATTGCGCGCGCGCTCGTGCATGATCCGGATCTGCTGTTGTGCGATGAGGCGACGTCCGCGCTCGATCCCGAGACCACGCAGTCGATTCTCGCGCTGCTGGCAAGCATCAATCGCCGGCTCGGGCTTACGATCGTGTTGATCACGCACGAGATGGAAGTGATTCGCGCGGTGTGCGACACGGTCGCGGTGATCGAGCACGGCGAACTGGTTGAGACGGGGCCGGTATGGCGCGTGTTCGGTGATCCTCAACATGGCGCGACGCACGCGCTGCTGCGCACGGTCGTACACGATCTGCCGGCCGATCTTGCCGCGCGCGTGCGTCCGCTCGCGCTTGGTGCGGCGCTGCCGCAGGGCGCGCAGCTTCTGTTCGACGTCCGTTACACGGGCGCGGACGGCGGCGAGCCGGATCTCGGCGCACTGACTAGCGCACTGGCCGCCGGCGCGCAACAGGCCGTGCGTTTCGTGCATGGCGGGCTCGATCGGATTCAGGGGCGCGCGCAAGGACGGCTCGTGATCGCCGCATCGCTGGCCGCGCATGGTGCGGTGGGGCCGGAGCGGATCGCGGCCGCGTTGGCCTGTGCACGGCGACATGCGAGCCGCGTGGAGGTGCTGGGCTATGTCTGAACTTTGGTTTCCTGAGCTTGGAGATGCGATTCGCGACACGCTCTGGATGGTCGGAGCCTCGGCATTTGTCGCCGTGCTGATTGGCGTGCCGCTCGCGCTCGTGCTGGTCACAAGCGCGCCGGGTGGTATCTACGAGCGGCGTGCGTTGAACGCAGCGCTCGGTTCGCTTGTCAACGCATTCCGTTCAACTCCGTTCATCATCCTGCTCGTTGCGCTGCTGCCTTTCACGCGTTGGGTGATCGGCACGACGATCGGTGTTTGGGCGGCGATCGTCCCCTTGTCGATCGCGGCAATTCCTTTTTTCGCGCGGATTGCCGAAGTGAGCCTGCGCGAAGTCGACAAAGGGCTGGTCGAGGCCGCGCAGGCGATGGGCGCCGAGCGGCGCCATATCGTTTGGCACGTATTGTTGCCGGAAGCGTTGCCGGGGATCGTCGGCGGCTTCACGATCACGGTCGTCGCGCTGATCGGCTCGACGGCGATGGCGGGCGCGGTTGGTGCGGGTGGGCTCGGCGATTTGGCGATCCGCTATGGCTATCAGCGTTTCGATACGACCGTGATGACAACGGTAATCGTCATCTTGATCGCGCTTGTCACCGTTGTGCAATTCACGGGCGACCGGATCGTGCGGCGGCTGACCACGCGCAGGTGAGTGCGAGGCCAAGTGGAGACGTTGCGTGCCGCCGGCGTTTGCGAGGATGCGTAGGGCCAAGTTGGGCGACACTGGAGAGATCCCGAAAAAGCTCACCATCGGGGAGGGTGGATTGCATCGAACCCGCGAGAATGGCCGCGGGTTCGCGCCAGCTCCAGCCTGCCGGATGTATCCGGATTCGGCCGTGTGCGCATCGTGCGTCGCATGGCGCAGCAGGTAGCAGGTTCGCGCCGCCGTGCCGTTCGTTGGCGCTGCGTTTCGTAACAGGCGACAGCCTGTTCCTTACCACGGAAACTTCCGTATGAATGACCCAAGAATTCTGCCCGCCCTTTCCACCGGAACGCAAACCGCGCCGCGCACGGTGGCCGAATTGGCCGGCATGCTGCGCGCAAGCGCGCCCGAACGCGATCGCGCAGGCGGCCATGCGGCGCGCGAAAAGCGCTGGATTGCCGATGCAGGTTTGCTCACGCTCGCGGTGCCGCGCGAATTCGGTGGTCAGGAGGCCGAATGGCCGCTGATCTATCAAACGATTCGTGCGCTCGCGCGCGCGGACAGCGCGCTTGCCCACCTGCTCGGCTTTCAATATCTGCAGACCGTCAGCGTCGATGTCTGGGGCAATGCCGCACAGCGCGAGCGCTATTTGCGCGGCACGGTCGAACAGAACTGGTGGTGGGGCAATGCGGTCAATCCTCTCGATACGCGGCTTGCCGCGCGCGCAGCGGGCGACGGCGGCTATTGGCTCGATGGCGTCAAAGGCTTTTGCTCCGGCACGCGCGGCTCGCAGCGGATGACGGTGTCCGCGCACGATCCGGCAACGGGCAAGCCGATTTTCGCGGTCGTGCCGACCGATCGGGACGGAATTGTGGTGCACGACGATTGGGATCCGATCGGCCAGCGGCAGACCGATAGCGGCAGTGTGTCGTTCGAGCGGGTGCGGGTCGAGCCGCAAGAAGTGTTGCATCGCTCCGAAATGCCGCCGACGCCGCGTGCGACGTTGCGCACGCTCATATCGCAACTCGTGTTGACGAATCTTTTCGTCGGCATCGCGCAGGGCGCGCTTGCCGAGGCGCGCGATTACGTGCAGCGGGCCGGCCGGCCGTGGGTGCAGTCCGGTGTGGAAAGAGCGGTCGATGATCCTTACACGCTGCAGCGTTTTGGCGATATGCGGGTGCAGGCGGTGAGCGCCGAAGTATTGGCTGATCGCGCTGCGCAGGCATTACAGGCCGCATGGGCGCTCAAGGATGCATTGACGGCCGAAGGCCGCGCGCAAACGGCGTTGGCGATATCGGAGGCGAAGATCGTCGCCCAGCGTGCCGCGCTCGAGGTCGGCGAGGCTTTGTTCGATGCGTGCGGCGCGCGCGCGAGCGCCGCGTCACTTGCGTTCGATCGTTTCTGGCGCAATGCGCGCACGCATACGTTGCATGATCCGCTCGACTACCGGCTGCGCGACGTCGGTCGTTATGCGTTGACGGGGGCGCTGCCGGAGGCCTCGCTTTATACGTGAGCGTAACCGTAATCAAGGCCGGTGAGCCACGTGCCGTGGTTCGAGGCAAGCGGGCTGGGGCAGCGTGCCGACGCGTCAGGTACGCGCCTGTGCGCTGTCCTGCCGGAGCGGGTGCCCGGCTCGACGCCAGCTGACGTATGGGCTCGGGGTCATTCGCTCGAGCGGCTCGTGACGAAGCGCGATGCGAACGCTTCGAACGCATCGATGTCCGCGCCCGGTATGGAGGCCGGTGTGTCGTTTGGGCTGGCGTTGCTCATCTGAACCGGTTGGCAGTCGATCAGATGCCGTGCACTCGGAAACTTAGACATCCTGGGCATGCGGTAGCGCAGCCTGAACAGCCTGGGCAGCACGCCGGGCGGTTTGCGCAGATCGTCGATCTTCTGTACCGTCGCATCGAACCAGAAACGTGACCACGCCGCTTGCTTGTCGCTGCGCGGCGCGGCGATGAACTCCGCCAGCACGAGCAGGATGTATGGAATGTCGCGCTGCGCGAGTGTCGGCCATGCCCACAGCTTCAATACGTCCGCATGCTCGATCGTGTGCGTGAAGCGCGCGATACCGAAAGCCGAGGCTGTTTGCCGGATCGTGTGCAGATGCCGTTGCCACGACTGGAGAAAGGTTTCGCGCTGGCGCCGGCCGCGCTCGTCGAGCGGCGGGCCGACCTGGGCGGCAAGCGGGTTCGGCAGCGTGACATTGACGAGCGGGCAGCGCGCATGGTTGCCGGTCAGGTGCGCGAAGCGGCGTGTGTGTGAACGGCCGCGCAATTGCACGATGTAGACTGCCTCCAGGCAGAGCGGACAGCGCGCCCACCCATACGGGACAGGATCCATCCGACAGAAATCGTCGATATGGATCAAGCGATCCTCGACCGGGTGCAGCGCATATTCGAGCATCGGCCGTGCTTTCATATCGGTGCCGGTTGGGTCGGTTGGGTCGGTTGGGCCGGTGCGCGGCGCGGCGCATCAACGCCCGCGCCGCCGATCGGCCGCGACGATCAACTCAACGAGTCAACGGGATCGACCAAGGTCGGTAGTATCCCTAATCAGACACGCGCTATATGACAGCTTGATGTGCATGTTCTGACGTTTCGTTTTCGCGGCATGGCGCACCGCCGGCGGATGCCGCCCATTCAGCGATCGGCGCCGAGCGACGCGCGCAGCGCATCCATGAGCCGCTGATAACGCGCTCGGATTTCGTCGCACGATGCGATGTTCGTGCTCGAGAATCGCTCGGACCATGCGGGCTGCCACGGATGTGCGCCGTGGCTGATCCGGTCGCCGTCGGCGCTCGTGATCGTCGATTTGATCCGCGCGTCGCGGCCCGCGCCGGAATGCGTGTCGAACAGCGCGTCGAGGTAGGCTTGATACGCGCGGTAGACGTCGTCGCCAAACAGATGACGGTAGACGTGGACCGTTTGATCCAGTTCGCGCTTCGTGCGGATCACTTCGTCGGGCGTGATGTCTTTCCACGGGCCGACCCACGTGTAGAAACATAGCAGGCGATTGAGGCGCGGCGCGATAGTATCGTAGATCGCGAGCCGTTTTTCGATCAGCTTTTGATTCGTCCACTGAACGAATTCGAGCTGTTTGAGCCGGCGGCTGATGAACCAGCCGAGCGCGGTGACGGACAACGGCGTCAGGATCTCGACGCCCAGCTTGAGGACTTCCAGCGAATTCCATGGATTGTCCGGTGGCGGCATGCGTGCTCCTGGTCGAAAGGCCCACTATAGTCGATTCGGATTGACCGTTGCGCTGCGGTTTTTAGGGCGGCTGAGTCTTGCGCATCTTCTGCGCCTTTAGCGATCAGCGGGCCGTGGCGCCCGCCATGTTTGAGGCCGCGGGCTCACGTGCGTCTGCTGTTCAAGGGTCCTTTGCGGCAAGTGGACGCGCCCGCCCATCGTAAGATCGACTGTTCAATCGATCGATATAGCTGTCTGGACGTTAAATCTGCTGGCCGAAAAGTTAACTGTCGGATTGTGTCGGCTGCGCGCGCGTATGGGAAAATCCCGAGCCGTGCCTTTTTTATGGTTCCACCATGCTGACCCGTGCCCGTACACCCGCTAGGAAGAGAGCCTCGCGCGGCACGCTCGGCAAGGAAGACTGGATTGCCGCCGCGACCGATCTGCTGATCGATGGGAGTGTGGAGGCGATACGGGTCGAATCCTTGGCCAAGCGGCTGCGCATTACCACCGGCAGCTTCTACTACCATTTCAAGGATCGTGACGACCTGCTGATACAAGTGCTCGAGAATTGGCGCGAATGGGCGACTGCCCAGACCATTCGTCAACTGCAAATGGGGCAAGCCGATCCTTGCCGGGTCATCGAGAACATGCTCGAATTGCCGTTTCATGGTTTGTCCGCGCGGCGTGCATCGATGATCGAACTTTCGGTGCGGGTTTGGGCGAGGCAGGACGAAAACGTTCAGCGCGTCGTCGACGATGTCGACAAACAGCGCTTGGCTTACGCGCAGCGGTGTTTCATGGCATTGGGATTGACGCCGTCGAAGGCGCGAGGCAAGGCATTCGCAACGTACAGTTATTTGATTTCACAGTCGATGCTGTGGCATATCGGCGACGCGGCATACAAGAAAAAGATGCGCGAGTATATGCGTGAGGTCCTGCTCGGTGACATTTGACGGCCGAACCCGAGAGGGCGGGCGCGACGCTGTCTGTTGCGAGACGATGAGAAACTTGTCGAGATGAGCAACGGCGGCATCTGCCGCACCTCGCGCGAGGGCGAGTATCAGTTGATCGAGGCCGGGCAGCTCACGTTCGCAAATCAAGTCGAACAATTCGCACCCGCTGAAGCAGGGCAACATGATCGTGATGGCGCGCAATCCGTTCGAGGCTGCGCCGAGCGCCCAGCCGCGTCACGGCTTTGATGCATGCAACCGGCACATTGACCTGAAGAATTTCGAATTCACCGGCGATCGCTGGCTGGCTGCGCTGTTCGTGAACATCGCGCGGCGCGAGTACGAGCAGCCGCTTCTTTTTGCCATGCGTTGACCCATCGGCGGCAGAGCTTGCCGAGCCACGTCCGCCAGCGTGCACGATACCCGGCGCATTTTAGCGTGAGCGCGAATGTAACGCGTTGATATGAAAGGGGTTTGGCTCCGGGTGCAAAGTTTTGCTACAACCTTTTGCTTGGAGTGGCCGCCAAGACCTCCTATTCTGGCGCATTTACGAGATAACGGGTCGCCACGCCAGTGCGCGGCTGCATCGATTGGCTACGAGGAGGTCACGCATGACGCGTTCCGTCGATTCCGGCGTCATTTTTGTCGCGCGGTTGTTGCTTGCGTTGCTGTTTCTATGGGGCGGCGCGACGAAACTCCTGGGCTATGGCGAGTTCGCTGGTTATCTGCGGGGGCTTGGCGTGCCGTATGGGCAGATCGTTGCGCCTGCGGTCGTCGTGCTCGAGGGGCTGTCCGGGCTGCTGCTCGTCGTGGGTTACAGGGTGAAGCCGCTGGCGCTGGTACTGGCGTTCTACACGATTGCGACCGCGTTGGTTGCGCACAATTTCTGGGATGCGACCGATCCTGCGCTGCAACACGACATGGTCATCCACTTCTGGAAGAACGTCGCGATTGCCGGCGGCTTCCTGCTGCTGTTCGTGACGGGCGCGGGCGTTGCGAGTATCGACGGCTTGCGGCGGCCGCCGTCGCCCTATGGCCATTTGAGGTAATGCGCCGGATCTGGGAGGCGGGCGGTTGAAGATGGGCGGCGAGCGTGCGCAAGCGTTCCTCGAGTGCGGGATCGAGGCCGCGCAGCGCTGCTGCAACCGGCAGGTAGACGAGCGGAAAATGCGATGACACGAGCACGATCAGCGCGCCGAGAAAATCCTGTAGATCGAGGCTGATCAATATCCGCGCGTAGCTGGTGACGAACGTCGGCCTCGCGCGCCGCCGCATCAAGCGTCAATCTTCAAATCGGAAAATAGCCGGCGCACTCGCGCTTAGAACGCGATGTTGGTGCGCAGCCCGACGACGAACGTGTTGCGCAGCGGCTGCGCGGGATCGGCCGGGTTCTGGCCCGCGCCCGCGTTGAATGTGTATTGCGCATCCGCCTGCAATTGCCACCACGGCGTGAGCTGATACTGATACGTCGCCTCGAGCGCCGTTTCGCTCGTGCGCCCGCCGTAAGGGCCGCCGGTGAAGCGCCGGAAATCCTGATCGAGCGCGTTCGCATGCGAGCCGACCTTGATATACGTGACCGCGAGCCCGACGCTGTCGTTATCGTGGCCTTCGAACGGCGCTTTCAGCACGATGCCCGCGTTCGCGGCCACGCTGACGAGGTTGCGCTCACCGGGCGCGGCCATCACGCGCGCGAATACGCCGAGGCTTTTCGCGCCGGTCGGATCGGGGCGCCATACCATCTGGTCGGCGACTACGTAGACGCTGTAATTGCCGTGATGCGAGCGCGCGACGCCTGTCGATGCCGGGTCCGCGAGCGACAGGCCAGTGTTGTCGGTTTGCTGGTCGGCGAAGCGGCCGTTGTGATACCAAACCCCGAGCTTGTACGTGCCCGGCAGCCCGCTCGGCTTGCCGGTATCCATTTCGCCGTCGGCCGGCTGGTTCAGCGCATATTGCAACTCGCCGATGAACAGCGTGCCGTTGCGCAGGTTGAAGTTCGTGCCGCTCAGGTTGTTCGGGTTGTTGCCGAGCGGATCGCCGTCGAACACGCCCGCGAGCGCGGTGAGCGACGGCGTGATCTTGCCGCGCAAGCGCACGCCGAGCGCCGACAGCGGATACGCGGGGCCGCCGTTGAGCATGTCGTATGACGGCAGCGCAGGCCAGCCGAACATCGTGTTGACGAACGTTTGCGCGTACTGGCTGACGATGAATTCCTGATCGAGACTTTGCTGGCCGATCCTCACGTCGACGCGCTGGTCGAGAAACGATTGCTGATACCACAGCTCCCAGAGGCGCGTCGTGTCCTGCGCCTCGATGCCGCTCGCGGTATTCAGTGTGCCGAGGTTGGACTGGCTGAGGTTGCGGCCGTGAATCTGCAGCGCGCTCGCGTTGAACGTGCCGCCGGGCAGGCCGAACGCCTTTTGCGTATCCACGGTGAAGGTCGCGGTCGTGAGGCCGTCGTAGGTCCCGCCGCGGTTCAGGCCGCCACGCAGGTTCACCAGATATTCGCTGGTTTCCTGCAGGCCCAGGGTGATCCCGTATTTGCCGAGCCACGGGCGCAGCCCGCCGATGTCGCCGAGCAGCGTCTGGCGCATCCATACGCCTGTCCATTGCGTCGCCGGCTTCGCGCTGATCGCCTGATCGGCCTCGGGCGCTTCGGGCTGCGCGTCCGGCGACGCGGCGGCAAACGCGGCCGAGCTGAACAGCCATGCGCACGCGACGGTCGCGCGGCGAGCGGTTGAGCGGGGGCGATGGTGCGTGAAGCGCCCGGCGGGCAACACGAATAGCATGACGTTTCTTCCTCTTTGTCCTCTTGATCGTGCGAGCGGAGCGCGGCCGCGCGATGCGCGGCGCAGGACTGGCAACACACGGAAAACGGCCGTGGTGCGCGCGCATCGTATGCATGGCCGATATTGATGTCAATACAAATGAGAATGATTCTCGTATAAGTTACGTTCGGCAATGTGATTTCTTACGAGTCAAATTCTTGCTGGTCGAAAACGAAAGGCAAATGCAATGCGCCGAGTAAGGAAGGGGGGATTCTGCGAGGCGGGATGACGCGCGCGACGAAGCAAGCGCGGCCGGTTCAGCGGTGACGCGAATCGTCTCGAATGCGGTGCTAGCTGTGCCGCCATGCGCCGCGCGCCACGGCGGCACCGGGGCACCGGGGCGGATGCCGGCCCGCGCCGATGCTCGCCGGCCGGGCGCGCATCCGGTCTGCGGATGGCGCTGCGATGTTGCCCGCCCGTCGCCGCGATTCGGCGGCGAGCGGGTGCTCTGAGGCCGCTTCAGGCGCCGGCCATGGCAGTACTTGAGAAAATGAGCGGTTGGTTGTCCGAAAGTGATCCCAGTAGAATCGGCGCGATGGGTTTAACCCGCGTTGGCAACCGAATACGGCTTTTCACTGTGATCACCACTCTCGAGCAACTGCAGGCTGGGCAACTGTCGGGCACGAGGCGGCTCAAGCTCGCTTGCGGCCTTACCGAATTTCCGCGCGAGATATTTGGTCTTGCCGACACGCTGGAGATCCTTGATCTATCCGGCAATGCCCTGTCGGCCCTGCCCGACGATCTGCCCCGGCTGCGCAAATTGCGCATCCTTTTTGCGTCCGACAATCAGTTCACGGCGTTGCCCGACGTACTCGGTGCGTGCACGCAGTTGAGCATGATCGGATTCAAGGCGAATCGCATCCGCGAAGTTTCTGGCCGAGCGCTTGCGCGCCAGCTTCGCTGGCTGATCCTCACGGACAACGAACTGGAAGCGCTGCCGGCGGAAATCGGCCACTGCGCGTTGCTGCAGAAATTGATGCTCGCAGGTAACCGGTTGCGCGAATTACCGGACGAAATGTCCGCGTGCGCGCGGCTCGAACTTGTGCGCCTGTCGGCTAACCGGCTAAACGCACTGCCTGAATGGCTGATGCGCTTGCCGCGTCTCGCGTGGCTCGCGTATGCGGGCAATCCGCTTGGCCAGACGCTGGAAACGGCGGTCTCGCGCGATGCGTCGATTGCCGATATCGATTGGAATGCGCTAGCGCTGGAGCAGAAGCTGGGTGAAGGCGCGTCGGGCGTCATTTACCGGGCGACGCTGCTACATGGCGGCGGCCCCGCGCCGCGGCCGGTCGCGGTCAAGCTCTTCAAGGGCGCGGTGACGAGTGACGGCCTGCCGGCTTGCGAAATGGCCGCTTGCATGCGCGCCGGCAGTCATCCGCATCTGATTCCGGTGATCGGCAAGGTAAAAGGCCACCCGGCCGATGCGCACGGCTTGGTGATGGAGCTGATCGATCCGGCGTTCGCCAATCTTGCCGCGCCGCCGAGCCTGGAATCCTGCACGCGCGATCTCTATGCGGCCGACATGCGATTCGATCCGGCCACGGTGTTCGAGATCGCGCATGGCATCGCTTCGGCCGCTTGCCATCTGCATCGGCGAGGCATCATGCATGGCGACTTGTATGCGCACAACATCCTGCATGGCGGCGCGGGGCGTGCGCTATTGGGCGACTTCGGCGCGGCGTCTTTTTATGACGCCGATGACCGGGAACTCGGGCTTGCGCTGCAACGGTTGGAGGTTCGGGCATTCGGCTGTCTGCTTGAGGAACTGATCGAGCGGTGCGATGCCGCCCATGCGTGCGACATGGGCGAACTCGGCGCACTCGCTGCAGCGTGCGTGAACGAAGACGCGCAGCGCCGGCCACCGTTCGATGCGATCGTGCGCGCGTTGCTGGGTGGGAAGAATGCGCGGTTGCCGGCGCGCGGCAACGGCCGCGCTGACGCAGCCGTGCGCGCGCAGCCGCGATGAAGTAACGGCGCGATGGCGTTTGCTTGGCCGCACTTACTTCGATTTCATCTCATTTCTCGCACTGCACGTCCTGTTTGCGCACAGCGATGATCGCCGGGTAGGTGCCATGGTCGAGATCGACACGCGCGACCACGGCGAGCGTGTCGTTGTCGATCACGTCGTACACGCTGACGCGTTCGCGCCGAAAGGTCGTGATGCCGGTGCAGGCCGACGCGCGGCCTTCGTCGGAAACCCGGCATTGGAGCGGATTGTCCGCCAGGTAGCGATATTGATCCCTGAAGCGGCTCGCGAAGTATTCGTGCACGCTTCGCGCGGCGCCGCCGACGCCAGTGACATAACCAATCGCGCACGGCAGCTCGGCGGTGTTGTCGCCGGAAGTATCGGCCAGCGCGGCTGCGCTGGTGGTTGCGATGGCGGTGGCGAATATCGAAACGAGGAAAGATTTCATGACGCAATTACGGTTGTCGTGGCGCAGTGCTGGATTGTAGGGGATCTGGCGGATCGACGAGAGCCGCATTGGGCGAGACCGGGCGCTTGCCGCGGTTCGTCGGTGGGCTTGCGGCACACCATATCGGCATTGCTTGCCGGCGTCGGATCAAGCATCAATACTGGCGCTGTATTCAAACAGACGGCTATTTTTGTCGAATGAACGATTCGACCGGATTGAATAAGCCGCACACATCAGCGTGAGTTATGATCCATTTTGCTTGAGCAATGAGCGGAGCCGGGCTCGGGATCTGCGGTGAAATGTTCTATGTTTGCGTCCAATCATTTTGCATGCGATGAAAAATAAAATATACGAATGGGCCGATATCCGTGACGATTTCAAGGAAATTTTGATCGTCGGGAATGGGGGAAGCATTGCCGTTCATGAGGGGTTTCGTTATTCGTCGCTATTCGAGGCGGCAAAAAAACATGGGTATATATCGGAAGGCGTGCGTGATGTATTTAATCATTTCGAAACGGACGATTTCGAATTTGTGCTCAGGCGTCTTTGGCATGCGAAGCTCGTCAGCGATGCGCTCAAATTGGAGAGTGAAAGAATATCGGAGGCTTATGAACTCGTTCGCGGCGCACTGATCAAGACGATCGCGCATGTGCATGTCGCTTACGAGGATGCCGAACCTCATCTCAGCGTCATAGCGCGCTTCCTGTCCGGCTTCCGGACTGTCGCGTCGTTGAATTACGATCTAATCGTATATTGGGCTGCGATGGTCGGAAATGACGAGATCGCCGGGCATCAATTCAAGGATGGCTTTGTAGAACTCGATGGCACTGCGTTCACGTCGAAGTGGCGGCGCTTGCAAGCGCCGCGCGGCGGGCGGAATCCAACGATGTTCTTTTATCCGCATGGAAATCTCGTTTTGAGCAGGCGATCGCGCGACGAGGAACGGAAGATTCGCGCCCGAGTCGGGAAAGATCTTCTCAGTTCGATATTGACCGCATGGGAGACGGGGCAGGGCACGCCTCTTTTCGTTTGCGAAGGCGTAAGCGAGCACAAGGAGCGCGCCATTTCCGCTTCGGTCTATCTCCAACAAGTATTCCGCGAAGTGCTACATCAGCCGGGGGCCGTGGTGGCCATTTACGGCTGGAGTATGAATAAGCAAGAGGAACACATCATCAGGCAACTGGACGCGTGCAAGCCGGCCAGGGTCGCGATTTCGGTGCGCAACGGCAATCAACGCTACATGCAACACGCGTATGGGATCTTCTCGAAAATGGGCGTGGCCGATATTCGATTTTTTGATTCAGCCAGCGCCGGCGCGTGGAATGTTCCCGAGAAATCCTAGGGTAACGATGGCCGGGCGTGCTCGGCGGGTGTGCTGTGCCGTTCCGGCGGGCGGCGCAACGGAATAAGCGGGCGCCGCGCGGCGCGGCTGGCCGGGGCCGAAACCGAAGATGGCGGCGTGAGCGGCGCGCGCGTGGCGCAGCGCCGGCGCGCAACCGCTTTCTGCCATTTCACGCGTCTATTGCGCGTCTTTCGCGAACAACACGGCCGCCGCGCCGAGCACGCAGATCGCCGCGACATACCACGCGGGCGCGATCGGATTCGACTTTATCAGCAGCGACACGATGACGGGCGTCAAGCCGCCGAACACCGCATACGAAACGTTGTACGAGAACGAGATGCCCGAGAACCGCACGACAGCCGGGAAACTCTTCACCATCACGAACGGCACCGCGCCGATCGTGCCGACGACAAAGCCCACGAGCGCATAGAACGGCACGAGCCGCGTTGCATCGGCCGCGAGCTGGCCGAACAGCGCGTAATAGCAGACGGCGAGCGCGAGACCGCCGATCGACAGCACCGCCTTCGCGCCGAACCGGTCGGCGAGCGAGCCCGCGATAACGCAGCCGGCCACCAGACACAGCGTCGCGACGCTGCTTGCGAACAGCGCATCCGCGGGCGCAATGTGAAACTGCTTTTGAATGAGCGTCGGCGTCATCAGAATCACGACGACGATCGCCGCGGACAGCATCCACGTCAGCAGCATCGACACGATCACCGCGCGGCCGTGATCGCGCAGCACCGCCTTCAGCGGAATCTCGGCCGCCAGCGATTTTCTGGCCTTCATCTCGGCGAACACCGGTGTTTCGTGCAGCCAGCGGCGCAGGTAGACGGAGAAGAGGCCGAACACGCCGCCGAGCAGGAACGGCACACGCCATGCGAACGCGCTGACTTCGGCGGGCGAGAAGTGGCGGTTGATGGCGGTGGCAACGAGCGAGCCGAGCAGGATGCCGGCGGTCAGGCCGGAAGTGAGCGTGCCGCACGCGTAGCCGATCCGCTGCGGCGGCACATGTTCGGAGACGAACACCCACGCGCCTGGCACTTCGCCGCCGACGGCCGCGCCTTGCAACAAGCGGAACAACAGCAGCGCGAGCGGCGCGGCCAGGCCGATGCTGTCGTAGGTCGGCAGCAGGCCCATCAGCAGTGTCGGCACCGACATTAGCAGCACGCTCAGCGTGAACATCCGCTTGCGGCCGACGAGATCGCCGAAGTGCGCCATCACGACGCCGCCGAGCGGCCGCGCGAGATAGCCTGCGGCGAAGATGCCGAACGTCTGCAACTGGCGCAGCCAATCGGGGATGTCGTGCGGAAAGAAGAGCTGGCCGATCGCGGGCGCGAAGAATACGAAGATGATGAAATCGTAGAATTCGAGTGCGCCGCCCAGTGCGGCGAGGCTGAGGGTTTTATAGTCGCTGCGCGTGAGGGCGCGCGGGGCGGCGCTCGAAACGGCACTCAGGTCGGATGCAGGCATGGTTGAGCGATCAGGTTCAAATGATTGTGTATCGTGCGGACCGGGGCCCGGCGGGTCTTGTCGTCAGACAGACAGTGCAACGCGCGGGATGGCGCACGGGACACGAACCGCGCGAGGCCAGATGGGCATCGCGCGGAGACGAACTGACGCAATGCCGGCGATTCTACAGGACGGCGGCGCGCGCGAATGCGGCGGTGCGGCAAACGCGGCGGGGCTGCGTACCTACCACTTCAATTCGTCATTGGACCCGGCGCTGGCGCAATAACAGCCGGCCAACATTGCGCCGGCGCACGAGCGCTAACGGAACGTCAACGCGCGGCGGGCAGCGCTGCGAACCCGCCGTCCGGATGCGCGGCGAACGCGGCCTGGACGCCGGTATTCTTGTCGTGCGGCGCAGGACGACACGGAGTCATATCACGGTGAGCAGGTCATCGCGGCTCACGCAATCGAAATAACAACTTTTCCGAATGGTCCGCGCTCAAGATGCCTGAACGCAGCACGCACCTCGTCGAACGAATAGACGTGCTCGATGACAGGTTTGATGCGTTGTCTGTCAAACGCTTCGCACATGGTTTCGAACGCACGCCGATGCCCGACAGAGATGCCTTGAACCGTTGCGCGCCGTAGCATCAACGCAAGGGCGGGAAGCGTGATGTTCGGACTTTCCAGGAACCCGATCTGCGCAATGCGCGCTGCCGGTGCGAGCGCCGCTACGGACTGTTCCAGGTTGGCTCCGCCAACGAGTTCCAGCACATGATGGACGCCATTTCCGTCAGTGAGCTTTTGCACTGCATCCGCCCAGTCCGGTGTTGCCTGCGTGTCGATCGTGGCGAAGGCGCCCAACGCTTTGACTCGCTCTAGTTTTTCCGCATGGCGCGATGTAACGATCGCTTTTGCGCCTAACGTCTGGGCAATTTGAAGTCCGAATAGCGCAACGCCTCCCGTGCCTTGCACGAGCACCGTTTGGTCAGGTTGTAGCCGACCCGTCTCGATCAGCGCGAACCAGGCGGTCAGCGCCGCGATCGGTAATGTAGATGCCTCGTTAGCATCCAGCGAAGCAGGGGCTTGCACGGCGGCCTGCTCATCGAGCGTTACATATTCGGCAAGCATTCCCGGAAGCAGACCGCCTAATGACAGGCCGTGCCGCATCATCGCGGGCGGCGGATCTCCATCAATCCATTGCGTCCAGAAATTCCCTAGAATCCGATCGCCTGTTTTGAATCGTGTAACCAGCGCCCCAGTGGCCACGACTTCGCCTGCCATATCGGACGTGGGAACGAATGGCATGGCTGGCCGATCAGGCAGCAAGTCACCGTCAACCACGAGCCTGTCGCGATAGTTGAGTGAAACGGCGCGAACCTTGATCAGCAACTCGTGTGGCCCCGGCTCCGGGATCGGCGCGTCGGCTTGTTCGAGGTGTGGCAGCCCGAAGGCTGGCAGTTGCCATTGCTTCATCGTCGTGTTCATGGACCGGCTCCACCGTTGAATGAGCGATCGATTTTATTGATGACAAAGACGATGATGTCGCGATATGTTTTCCACACATTTCCGACAATATTTCTCTAATAGAGTGGTTGCCAATCTGCATTTGCATTGCAAGGAATCTCTGCCTTTGTACCCGCCGTGGAAATGGGCAGCTTTACGGCGGCCGCGGAACGTATCCGGCTGTCAAAGCCGACGGCAGCGAAAGCGTTGCGCGGCTCGAATTAGCCCGACAGGCGCCTGAGTCGCGCAAACGGCAGCTGTTGGCCGACATCACCCGCATATTCCCCCGCGTGCCAACCCGCAAGCCACCTCCACCCTCAATCGCCCGCGATGGCCGCTTTCCCAGATTCGACCCAGCCCTCCCGGCATCAAGCCAAGGCAACATCCATTACCGCCGCCGTGCGACGAGCCGATGCACCCGCTTGCCGGAAGACCGGTTGACTGCTTCGGCATCGAACAGGAATTCGGCATCGCCAAGCCCCTCCCTGACCCGCGCCGCGTCGAACTTCGCGTAGAGGCGGCCAGCAGCATCTCGGGTGGAAACCGCTTCCGCGACTCGCCAGCTCAGATACAGCGTCCCCGCTGGCCTGAGCAGTTCGAACAGACGCGCGCAGGCCCCGGTAACCTCCTCCGGCGGCAAATGCATGAGCACGGTTTCGCACAGCACGTTGTCATACTTGTCTTCGCCGATGGCCTCCAGCGCGGGCAGCGCGGCGCGCTTGAAAACCAGCGACGGGAAAGCGTTCGCGGCTTGCGCCAGCAGCCCTTCGGCAGCGTCGTAGCCTACCGCGGGAAAGCCATGATCGTTTAGCCACGCGACGTCGCGGCCCGTGCCGCAACCGATGTCCGCCGTTTTGCCGCCTGGGGTGAAGTAGCGTTGCAGGAGTGCGTACATATCAGCCGGCGGGGGCTGGTCGCGCCACTCGGCCGCAAATCGGCTCGCGCCGCTCGAATAGGCTTCGATGGTCTGTTCGTCCATGGTCAATGCCTCCGATCAACAGGTGACGATGCCGGCACGGTACGCAATTGGATGCGGGATGGCGCGCTTGGCCGCGCGGCCGTGGTCATGGTGGTCGCCGCGTTGGGATACAGCAGTAATTTAGGCGCATGCCGCCTGGCGGGGAAGGCAAGTCGCTATCCCGGTATGGCTTATGACAGGTTTTGATTCGACCGTCGCGGCAGCCGTCGCAACTCAGGCCGTCGGCCGTGAGGAAACGCGTGCCGGTACCGGACCGGTTGGGCATTGACAGGCTCCGCCTGCCTGTTTGCCGCGATCGCGTGCATACGGGCAGCCGGCAGCCGCGGTGCGAATCGCAGGCGTTGTGCTGCTCCGGCGTGATGGCATGGGCGATGACGCGTGCATGCGCGCCGGACGGCCCGTGATGTTCGAGCGTGCGCCGCCCGAGCGCGCATGCCGCCGGGCGTGGCGATAATCTTTGACGGCTCAGCCGGTATCACGCACCTAACTAGCCTCGTTCGCTTCCCGCATCGGCCGCGGCTCGACAGCGCCGTCGAGCCGGCGCGGCACGTTCAGCGGATTGCCGTCGCGCAGCGCGTCGGGCAGCAGCGCATCCGGCACGTTCTGATACGAAACGGGGCGCAGGAAGCGCTCGATCGCACGTGCGCCGACCGACGTCGTGCGCACGTCCGATGTCGCCGGGAACGGGCCGCCGTGCACCATCGCATGGCCGACCTCGACGCCCGTGCCGAAGCCGTCGACGAGGATGCGCCCCGCCTTGCGTTCGAGCGTTGGCCGCAATGCGCGGAACAGCGGCGCGTCGCCGTCGCCGAGATGCGCGGCGATCGTCAGTTGGCCTTCGAGTGACCGCAGCGTGCGATGCAGCGTGTCGAGATCTGCGCAGCGGACGATCAACGACGCCGGGCCGAATACTTCGTCGCGCAGTTCGGCGTGCGACGCGAACGCCTGCGCCGACGTCGCGAACAGCGCCGCGCGCGCCTGATGCCGGCCCCCCGCGATGCCTTCGCCAAGCTGTTCGAGCGCATCGTGCGATGCCAGCCGCGCGACGCCTTCGGCGTAGTTCGCGTGAATGTGCGGCGTCAGCATCGTCGCGGGCGCGATGGCGGCAACCGCACGGGCCGCCGTGCGCTCGAACGCGCGCAGCGCCGGGCCGTCGATGCCGAGCACGAGGCCGGGATTCGTGCAGAACTGGCCCGCGCCGAGCGTCAGCGATGCAACGAACTGTTGCGCGATCGCGTCGTGCCGCGCGGCGAGCGCGCCCGGCAGCAGCAGCACCGGATTGATCGCGCTCATTTCCGCATAGACGGGGATCGGCTCGCCGCGCGCCGCCGCGATGTGCATCAGCGCGAGGCCGCCGCGCCGCGAGCCGGTGAAGCCGACCGCCTTGATGCGCGGATCGGCGACGAGCGCCTGGCCGATCTCGTAGGATGCGTTGAACAGCAGCGAGAACACGCCGTCGGGCATCCCGGATTCGCGCGCGGCCGCCTGGATCGCACGGCCGACCAGCTCCGACGTGCCCGGATGCGCGCCATGCGCTTTGACGATCACCGGGCAGCCGGCCGCGAGCGCGGATGCGGTGTCGCCGCCCGCGACCGAGAACGCGAGCGGAAAATTCGATGCGCCGAACACCGCAACCGGCCCGATAGCGATATTGCGCAGGCGCAAATCGGCGCGCGGCTGAGGCTGGCGTTCGGGGCGTGCGGGATCGATCCTCACGTCGAGAAAGCCGCCGTTGCGCACGAGCTGCGCGAATAGCGCGAGTTGACCGACCGTGCGCGCGCGTTCGCCTTCGAGACGCGCGCGCGCCAGCCCCGTTTCGGCGGCGCAGCGCTCGATCAGGGCGTCGCCGAGCGCGACGATCTGGCGGCCGATCGCATCGAGGAACGCCGCGCGGGATTCGAGCGGCGTTTCGCGATAGACGTCGAATGCATCGTCGGCAAGCGCGCAAGCGTGGTCCAGATCGCGCAGGCTCGCGCCGCCGAATGCGGGCTCGATCGGTTCGCCAGTGGCGGCATCGATGGCGCGAAACGAGCCGTTGCGTCCGGGCGCCGCGGATTGACCGATCAAAAGCTGGCCTGTGAGTCGCATGGTTTTCCTCGAAAAAGGGCGGGCCGGGTATCGTCTGCCCGGCCATCAAACAGAAAACGTTGAATCGGCAGGGCGCGCCGCGTATCAGTGCTCGTCGTCGTCGAGCTGCAACTTCGCGCGCGGCACGCCGGTATGCGCCCCCCAGTAATAGATGACGAGCGCGATCGCCGCGACGGCGCCCGTGTCGTAAGGATGCGCGAGACGGCCGGTGCCGCCGAAGCCGCCGAAATACGACACCGCGATCATCAGTGCGTAGAACGCGATCAGCCACAGCGACGAGCGCACCTGCCCGGCCAGGCTCAAGTGCTGGGTGGGCACCCAGCGGCGGCACGCAAGGTAGATCGCATACATCGCGATCTGCAGGCCGAGCAGCCACGACACCGTGCTCCAGCCCGACCAGTAGACGATCAGCGCGGCAATCACGAACGACGCCGGGCCGGTGAGCGCGAACGCGCTCGCGCGGAACGGCCGTGGTAGATCCGGCGCGGTGCGGCGCAGCGCGGCGACCGATACCGGCGCGACCGCATAGCTCAGCACGAGCGCGGCCGATACGGTGTTGATCAGCGCTTCCCATGACGGGAACGGCAGCGTCCAGAAGATCGCGAGGCCGAACGTGAGCCACAGCCCGGCGCGCGGAATGCCGGAGGCTTCGTCGACGCGCGTGAAGACCTGGAAGAACGTGCCCGTCTTCGCCCAGCCGTAGACCACGCGCGGCGTCGCGTTCATATAGATGTTGCCGCAGCCGGACGGCGAGATCATCGCATCGGCGACGACCATGTACGCGAGCCAGCCGACGCCGAGCGCAAGCGCGATATCGCGGTACGGCAGCGAGAACGCGTGGCTCACGCCGCGCCAACCGAGCGCGAGTGCCGCGGCCGGGATGCTGCCGAGAAACGCGAGCTGCAGCAGCACGTAGATCAGCGTCGACAGCACGATCGACAGAATTAGCGCGACCGGAATCGTGCGCTGCGGGTTGCGCACCTCGCTCGCGACCGACACGATCGGCGTGAGCCCGAGATACGCGAAGATAATGCCGCCCGCCGACACCGCCATCTCGACGCCTTGCAGGCCGAACGGCGCGAAGCCGTGCGCGGTCAGATTCGCGGGCCGGAAGAACGTGAACAGCACCGCGATCACCGATAGCGGCACGATGAACTTGAAGATGCTGATCACGTTGTTCGCTTTCGCGAACGTCTTCACGCTCGAATAGTTCAGATAGAAGAAGAAACAGAGCAGCGCGGCCTGCACGAGCCAGCCGAGTGTCGTCGGGTTGCTCGATCCTTCGGCGGTGAGCCCCGCAAACCACGCGGCCGCATACTGGCGCGCCGCGACGACTTCGATCGCGATCAGGCTGGAAAACGCGATCAGCGTGATCGCGCCCATCAGGTAGCCAAGCAGCGGGCCGTGCGAGAACACCGGATAGCGAACCACGCCGCCCGCGCGCGGCAACGCGGCGCCCAGCTCGCAGTAGACAATGCCGAGCAGCAGCACCGCGAAGCCGCCGATCAGCCATGACAGGATGCCCGCCGGCCCCGCGATCGTCGATACGTGGCTCGCGGCGAACAGCCATCCCGATCCGAAGATCGCGCCCAGCCCGATGAACGTGAGATCGGTCAGCGAAAGCTGCTTCTTGAACTGGCCTCGGCTCGCGCCGGACGGCGCGGCATGGGAAAGTGGTACGGACGGGCGTGCGTTGCCTTGGCTTGGCATGGGCTTGTCTCCTGATCTCTTCGTTTTGATGCCGTTTTGATGCGCGCGGTGGCTGCCGTGGGCGCGCGCCGGCTGGCGGACGAATCGGCGAGCGGGCGCGTGCTGACGGGATGCCGGCGCGGGCGGAAAACGCGCGGTTGCGCTCGTGCGGCGGCCGCGCGCGGCGGTTCGCGCCGGCTCGCCGTCGAGCGGTTCACCGCCTCGGGCAAACCCGGCCGCGGCGCGCCATCGCATGCGGATGACTTCGCGCGGCAATGGACAGGCGGCCTCGCAACCGGCGCCCGCCGCTCAAAGACCGACGTCCGGCAGCGCCGGGCGATTCGCGAGCGCCTGCGCGACGACCGCCTTTACCTCGTCGAGCGTTTGGCCTTGCAGCGCGAGGCGCGGCGGGCGTGTGAGCGCGCTGCCGCGGCCCACCAGCTCTTCACACAGTTTGATGCACTGAACGAGATCCGGCCGCGCATCGAGGTGCAGCAGCGGCATGAACCACCGGTACAGCGCGAGCGCCTCCTCGAAGCGTTTCTGCTTGGCGAGGCGAAACAGCGTCTCGCCTTCTTTCGGAAACGCGTTCGACATCCCCGATACCCAGCCTTGCGCGCCGAGCGCAATGCTTTCGAGCACCACGTCGTCGAGCCCCGCGAACAGCACGAAGCGATCGCCGAGCGCGTTGCGCAGATCGATGAAGCGGCGCGTGTCGCCCGACGAATCCTTGAAGCAGACGATGTTGTCGCAATCCTGAAGCGCGATCAGCACGTCGGGCGTCACGTCGTTCTTGTAGACGGGCGGGTTGTTGTAGACCATCACCGGCAAATCGGTGCTTGCCGCGACCGCGCGAAAGTGCGCGGCCGTCTCGCGCGGGGTGGCCGAGTAGACGAGCGCGGGCATCACCATCACGCCGTCGACGCCGGCGCGCGCCGCCTCGCGCACCGTGTCGCATGCGAACTGCGTCGTGAATTCGGCGATGCCGGCGATCACCGGCACCTTGCCGCCCGCGGCATCGCGCGCCGCTTCGATCACCGCGCGTTTTTCCGACGTATTGAGCGACGTGTTCTCGCCGACCGTGCCGCAGACGACGAGGCCCGACACGCCGTCGTTCACCAGGTTTTGCACGACGTGGTGCGTCGCGTCGACGTCCAGGGAAAAGTCCGGCTTGAACTGAGTGCTGACGGCGGGGAACACCCCGCTCCATTGAATGGCGTGACCGCTCACTGAAAATCTCCTGCGTTCGAATGGAATGGCCGACGCAAACCGTCGGTGCGGCACCCAGTATTGCCGTCGAAAAGCCGTGGCGCTTGAGGCTTTTCCAACCGTGAAAGGATGAAATCGGCACAGCCGCCCGATTGTGCCGATTTCGTCGCGCGCATCATCGAAAACCCACAAGCGGCCGGACGTCCGACGCGGGAAGCTATGCACCTTTCCACCTCGAATCGACGCAATATGAAGCGCATCCACATCATCGATTCGCATACGGGCGGCGAGCCCACACGCGTTGTCGTAGACGGTTTTCCGGCGCTGGGCGACGCTTCGATGGCCGAGCGTCTCGCGACGCTTGCGCGCGAGCACGACCGCTACCGCACCGCGTGCATCGTCGAGCCGCGCGGCAGCGACGTGCTGGTCGGCGCGCTGTTGTGCGAGCCGGTTTCGGCCAGCGCCGCAGCGGGCGTGATTTTCTTCAATAACGCCGGCTATCTCGGCATGTGCGGGCACGGGACGATCGGCGTCGTGCGCACGCTGCATCATCTGGGCCGTATCGCGCCGGGCGTGCACCGGATCGAGACGCCCGTGGGCGACGTCGACGCGACGCTGCACGACGATCTGTCGGTCAGCGTGCGCAACGTGCGCGCGTATCGGTACCGGCAGGGCGTCGTGGTCGACGTGCCGGGGCACGGCGCGGTGACGGGCGATATCGCATGGGGCGGCAACTGGTTTTTCCTCGTCAGCGATCACGGCCAGCGCGTCGCGGCAGACAACGTCGCGGCGCTGAGCGCCTACGCGTCGGCGCTGCGCGCGAGCCTGGAGCGCGCGGGCGTGAGCGGTGAGGGTGGCGCGCAAATCGATCACATCGAGCTGTTTGCCGACGATCCCGAGTACGACAGCCGCAGCTTCGTGCTATGCCCGGGTCTCGCTTACGACCGCTCGCCGTGCGGCACCGGCACGAGCGCGAAGCTCGCGTGCCTGGCTGCGGACGGCCAGCTTGCGCCGGGCGCGACATGGCGGCAGGCGAGCGTGATCGGCAGCGTGTTCTCGGCGAGCTACGCGCCCGCCGAAGGCGGCGTCGTGCCGACGATCCGCGGCCGCGCGCACCTGAGCGCCGAGGCGACGCTCGTGATCGAGGATGACGATCCATTCGGCTGGGGCATCGTTTCGTGAGCGTCGCGCGTGATTCGGAGGCCGACGTCGTGGTGATCGGCGCGGGCATCGTCGGCGCCGCGTGCGCGCACGAATTTGCGCTGCGCGGGCTGCGCACGCTGGTCGTCGATGACGGCCGGGGCGGCGCGACCGGCGCGGGGATGGGCCACCTCGTCGCGATGGACGGCAGCGCCGCCGAACTGGCGCTCGCGCATTACTCGATCGGGCTGTGGAACGCGCTGCGCGATGCGATGCCCGACGCATGCGCATACCGCAATTGCGGCACGCTGTGGCTCGCGGCCGATGCGCACGAGATGGACCTCGCGCGCGCGAAGCAAGCCACGCTCGCCGAGCACGGCGTGGCGGGCGAGCTGATCGGACGCGCCGCGCTCGGCGCGCTCGAGCCGATGCTGCGCGCGGATCTCGGCGGCGCGCTGAGGATTGCCGGCGACGGCATCCTGTACGCGCCCGCCGCCGCGCAATGGCTGCTGTCCCGGTTGCCGGGCGTGACGGTGCGTCGCGCGAAGGCGGTGGCCGTCGATGGTCCGAGCGTGACGCTCGACGGCGGCCGCACGCTGCGCGCGGCGCACGTCGTCGTCGCGAATGGCGTTGCGGCGCGCGAACTGTTGCCCGAGCTGCCGCTAATGCCGAAGAAGGGGCATCTGGTGATCACCGACCGCTACCCGGCGCGGGTGTCGCATCAACTCGTCGAGCTGGGCTATGCGGCGAGCGCGCACGCGAGCGGCGGCACGTCGGTCGCATTCAATGTGCAGCCCAGGCCCACCGGCCAGTTGTTGATCGGCTCGTCGCGGCAGTTCGGCACCGACGAGCCGGGCGTCGAGATGCCCGTGCTCAGGCGGATGCTGCGCCGCGCGATCCATTATTTGCCCGCGCTCGCCGATTTCAATGGCATCCGCGCATGGACCGGCTTTCGCTCGGCCAGCCCCGATGGCCTGCCGCTGCTCGGCGAGCATCCGTCACAGCCCGGCCTGTGGCTCGCGCTCGGCCACGAGGGGCTCGGCGTGACCACCGCGCCTGGCAGCGCGCGCGTGCTGGCCGCGAGGATGTTCGGCGAGCGCGCGGCGATCGACGCCGAGCCGTTTTTGCCGGGGCGTTTCTTGCCGGCGCCAGGCGTCGCGGCAAGTGGAGCGTTGCAATGATCATTTATCTGGACCGCCGCGCGCTGGCCGTGACCGACGGCATGACCGTCGCGGCCGCGATTGCGCTGAGCGGCGACGATACGGCCCGCACATCCTGCGGCGGCACCGCGCGCGCGCCTTTTTGCGGGATGGGGATTTGCCACGAATGCCGGGTGACGGTCGATGGGCGGCGCATGCTCGCATGCCAGACACTTTGCCGCGAAGGCATGCAGGTGGAGCGAACGAGATGATGAACGAACATCGCAGCGTCGACGTCGCGATTATCGGCGCGGGGCCAGCGGGGCTGGCTGCGGCGCGGGCTGCCGTGCGCGGCGGCCGGACGGTCGCGGTCATCGACGACAATCCGCGCGCGGGCGGGCAGATCTGGCGGCAAGGGCCGGCGGTCGTGCCACCGGCGCCGGCCGCCGCTGCGTTCGGCGTGCTGAGTGAGCCGGGCGTGCGCTATTTCGCGCTCACGCGCGTCGTCGCCGCGCCTCGGCCCGGCGCGCTGTTGCTGGAGGACGCGCAGCGCGCGCTGCTGCTCGACTATCGAGCGCTGATTCTGTGCTGCGGCGCGCGCGAACTGCTGCTGCCGTTTCCCGGCTGGACGCTGCCAGGCGTGACGGGCGCGGGCGGCTTGCAGGCACTGATCAAGGGCGGCTTGCCAGTGCGGGGCGAGCGCGTCGTGATCGCGGGCAGCGGGCCGTTGCTGATCGCATCGCTCGCAACGGCGCGGGCGGCGGGCGCGCAGGTCGTCGCGCTCGTCGAACAGGCGCCGCGCGCCGCGCTTGCGCGCTTTGTGCTGTCGCTCGCGGCGGCGCCGGCGAAGCTGGTGCAGGCCGTGCATTTGTCACGCGGTTTCGTCGGCACGCGCTACCTGACGGGCAGCGTCGTAGGCGCCGCACATGGCGGCGCTCGCGTGCGCGCGGTCACGATCGAGCGCGGCGGTGCGCGCGAAACGCTCGATTGCGACCGGCTCGCATGCGGCTTCGGCCTGGTGCCGAATGTCGCGCTCGCGCGCGCGCTCGGCTGCGAGGTGCGCGATGGCGCGATCGCGACGCACGGCGCGCAGCGCACGTCGGTCGAGCGTATTTATGCGGCGGGCGAATGTACGGGAGTGGGCGGCGTCGAGCTTGCGCGGATCGAAGGGGAACTGGCCGGGCTTGCCGCGAGCGGCGCGGATGCGACGCCCGCTGGCCGCCGGCGGGCCGCCGCGCTGCTGCGCCGCCGCGATGCGTGGCGGCGCTTCGCGGCCCGTGTCGCCGATACGTTTGCGCTTGGCGCTGCCGCCCGCGCGCTGCCGCCCGACGACACGCTGCTGTGCCGCTGCGAGGACGTGACGATCGGCGCGGTGCGCGCGCATGCATCGGCGCGTGACGCGAAGCTGATTACGCGCTGCGCGATGGGCGCGTGCCAGGGGCGGGTGTGCGGCGCGGCAGCGCACGCGTATTTCGGCTGGGACGAGGCGGCGCCGCGCGAGCCGTTCTCGCCGGCGCGGATCGGCAGCCTGGCTTGCGATGACGCCCGCGCCGAAGCTTGACGCCGAGCGGCTGCATTGCGTGGGACTGCCGTGCGCGGCCCGAAGCGGGCCGCGCCCTGAAGCGGCAGCTTCGGTCGCCGCTTCATCGCTGCTGTGACGGCTCCTATAATCGACGCCATCCGTGTTCCGATACACGAGTCTTCCATGATGACCTTGCTTGCCATGCCGCCTGCAACCTCGTCCGCCCTCCGGCCGGACGACACATCGGACCATACGAGCGACGGCGGCTTCGCTGCGCTGCTTGCGCACTTCACTCAGCTCGAACCGGTGTTCGATGCGCTTCCCGACGTCGCGTTCTTCGTCAAGGACGCGCATGCGCGCTATGCGCTGGTGAACCGCACGCTCGCGCAACGCTGCGGCTACAAGGACAAACGCGCGTTATACGGCAAGACCGCCGCCGAAGTCTTTCCGATCCGCTTCGGGCGCAGCTATGCGGAGCAGGACCGCGTGATCATCGGCGGCGGCCGGCCGCTTGCCGACCAGCTCGAATTGCATCTGTACGCGGGCCGCGAACCTGGCTGGTGCCTGACCTGCAAGGAGCCGCTGCGCGATGCGTGCGGGCGCATCGTCGGCATCGCCGGGCTGTCGCGCGACCTGCGCGCGCACGAGAGTTCGCACCCGGCCTACAGCCGCATCGCCGACGTGGTGCGCCATATCCACGAGCATTACGCGCAGCCGCCAAACCTCAAGCATCTCGCGCAAATGGCGGGGATGTCGGTCGCGCAGCTCGAACGCTATTTCCACAAGGTATTTCATCTGACGCCGCGGCAGATGCTGCTGAAAGCGCGCCTCGATGCCGCGACAGCGTTTCTCGTCACGCACGACAAGGTCACGGACGTCGCGGCGCTATGCGGCTATACCGATCACAGCGCGTTCACGCGGCAATTCAAGGCAACGGTAGGCGTCACGCCGACCGAGTATCGACTCGCGTTGCGGGAGGGTGGCACGTAGGCGGGCACACTTGCACCGCGCGCTGGGCTTCGGGCCGGCGTGCGCGACGAGGTGGGGATTCGGGTTCGAGGGGCGGAACCGCAGGCCGGAAAAATCAACGGTAGCCGAGGCCTTTGAGCACGGCCGTGCCGTTTTCCGTCAGACGAAAGGCCGGCGACGAATCGGCATCGGAGCTGATTCGTTCGACGAGACCAGCTTCCTGCAGCGCAGGCAGCTCAGGTTTGGCGTTTGCGCCGATGGGCGCATGCAGCATGATCAGCAGCGTCGCGATTTCGTGATGGCTCAGCAGGCGGCGCAGCATCGTTTTCGATTTGGCGGGGGGCGCGGCGGTTTGGCCCGCGGCAGACGTATCGTCGACAGGGGTCATTCCATTCTCCTATGCGGACATTGGGACGGATGGTGCCGTGGCTTTCTTAAGCGATGCTTAAAGCGTTCGTGAAAGGGCGGGGCGGACGGCTTGCGCCTGCGTCAAACTGCATGGCCTGATCAAAGCGAGTCCGGGCTGCGCCGAGGCCGGCGCGTGTTGTGCCGCAGGTGCTGTCTCGGGCCTGTGGCACGCGCCATCGACGCAAGCGGGGCCGAGGTGTGCGGTGCAGCACGGTTTCAGCCTGAATGGCCGCGCCGAAATCGTCGGACGAAAGTGCGGCGCAGCCGGATGTCTTGCTTAGCGCCCAGCACCCAACTGGGCCAGTGCGCTAGTGCGCCTTACGCGCACCGGCAGCACCCCCGTCCGTAGCAGGCACGGCTCGACAGCGATGCGCCGCCAGACGCGGCACTCATCGCCCGCGCCACGCCCGCGATCCGCTCACTTCCTGCGCTGGGCCTGCGCGGCGAGCCGCACCGCCGCGTTTGCCGCGCCGTAGCCGTCGTAGCCGCCGCGCCGCTCGACAAGCTCGAACGAGAAGCGGTTATCGATCAACTCGGTATAAGCATGCAGAAATTCGCCCCCCGTCTCGTCGCGGTCGTACAGCAAATTGTGCCGGCTCAAGCGTTCGATGGTGGCGTCGGGCAGCGCGTAGCGCGCGGCGAGATCGTTGTAGTAATTGCGCGGAATGCGGAGGAACGGCACGCCGTCGGCCGCGAATTCGGCGATGGCCGCGGCGATGTCGTCGGTACGGAACGCGACGTGATTGAGCCCCGAGCCTCGATAGCGATGCAGTGATTCGACGAGCGCCGTGTGCCGGTCCACCGACGCATTGAGCGCGATGCGCACCGAGCCGTCCGCGTTGCGCACCGCGCGGCTCCTGACGAGCCCGTAAGGGTCCGGTACCAGCCAGTTGCGCTCGGCCTCGAAGCCGAACACGGTCTTGAAGAACAGCACCCAGGCGTCGAGCGCGTCGGCGGGCAGCGCGAGGCAGACATGATCGATGCCGATGATCGGGCCGACTTCGCTGGGGCCGTCGATGTCGGTCAGCACGAAATCCGATTCGTAAAGCGTTGGCGCGCCGGGCGTTTCGTCGACGAAATATTCAAGGCTGCCATCCGGCGCGCGCACGCCCGGCACGACGCGCTCGTTTGGGCCGACGCGGCCCGAGAATGGCGCATAGCCGTAGCCCGCTGCGCGCTCGAGCGCGCGCCGCGCATCGTCGACGCGAAACGCCGCCGCGCATAGCGACAGCCCGTGCGCCTGGAAGAACGCGTCGGCGAACGAATCGCGCTCGGCATTCAGCACGATCGACGCCGCGCCGTGCCGATACAGCATCACGTCCTTCGACCGATGGCGCCCCGCGAGACGAAAGCGCAGCTTGTCGAGCCAGCCGGCCACGTTGCTGGCGGCGGCCGCGTCGACCGCGAATTCGATGAACTGCAAGCCGATATGCGCGGGCGCGGGCGGCGGTGCGAACAGCGGCGGCAAGCCTGTTTGCTTGGACGTTCGTTCTGATGTTCGCGAATGCGCGGGCGGCGAGATTTGCGCCGCCGCTGTCGGCGTTGCCGCCGCCCCCGCGGCCGATGCACTCAAGGACGCGCCGAGCGCTGTCCCACCCGCTTCGGCATTCGACTCTTGAATCAACCGAGCGCGCGTCATCTCCTCGAGATACAGCAGCGACCGGTAGCCGTCGGATGCCGTCGCGGCGGTCGGCGCCGCGCGAAATCCGTCGTTGAAGATTTCGAGCGACAGCGGCCCGCCGTAACCCGATTCGATCACGCGAGCGGTGAAGCCAGCGACGTCGAAATCGCCCTGACCCGGAAACGACCGGTAGTGACGGCTCCATTCGAGCACGTCCATCGCGAGCCGAGGCGCATCGGCAATCTGGACGAACGCGATCCGTTCGCCCGGAATCTGCGCGATGCCGTCGGGCGAATCGTCGAGCGCGAGCGTGTGGAAGCTGTCGAGCGCGAGGCCGAGGTGCGGATGATCGACCGCGTCGACAAGCTGCCATGCGTCTGCGTAGGTCTTCACGGCGCGCGCCCAAGCGAGCGCTTCATAAGCAACGACGACGCCCGCCTGCTGCGCGGCGACGGCGAGCGCGCCCAACTGGTCGACGAGCAGTGCGTGGCCGCCGAGTGTGTCCGGCGACACGTTGCTGCACAACAGAATGCGATCCGTTCCCAATTCATGCATCAGATCGAATTTGCGCTTCGCGCGCTCGAGATTGCGCACGAGCCGCTCGGGCGTCACGCCTTCGAAATCGCGCAGCGGCTGAAACAGCACGATCGACAGGCCGAGATCGGCGGCGATGCGGCGCACGTCGGCAGGCGAGCCGTCGAAGTACAGCAAGTCGTTCTCGAAGATTTCGACGCCGTCGAAGCCCGCCGCGCGAATTGCGCTGAGTTTCTCGACGAGTGTGCCGGACAAAGAGACGGTGGCGATCGAACGTTGCATGGTTGGATTTCCTGCTGGCAAATGACGAAGCGTGCCCGCGCCGGGGCCAGTTACGATTATAGAAACTAACTAGATGGTACAAATTGTAGAAAACCCGGACAGACGCTGTACGCGTATGCGTGCACACTGACGTCCAATTCCCAAGCCGTGGCACTTGCCGCCGCCGCGGCTGATATACATACCTACGTTGCTGTTTTTGCCGGAGTGCCATACATGAGCAAGCCGAAGGTGCTGGTCCTAAACGGGCCAAACCTGAATCTGCTGGGAACGCGCGAGCCGCATATATACGGCGCGCAAACATTGCAGGATGTCGAGCGGCTCTGCGCGGACGTCGCGCATACGCTGGGCCTCGCGCTGGAATTCCGGCAGTCGAACGCCGAGCATCAGTTGATCGACTGGTTGCACGAAGCGCGCGAGCGCGTGCAGGGTATCGTGATCAACCCGGCCGCGTACATGCATACGTCGGTCGCGCTCGCCGACGCGCTCGCGGCGCTCGGCAAGCCGGTCATCGAAGTGCATATCTCGAACGTCCACCAGCGCGAAACGTTCCGGCACCATTCGTTCGTGTCGGCAGTCGCGCGCGGGGTGATCTGCGGCTGCGGCACGCAAGGCTACGCGTTCGCGCTGCAGCGGCTCGCGACGCTGTTCGCCCAGGAGGCCGCGCAATGACCGCACGCTCGTTTTTGATCGGACTGATCGGCTCGGGGATCGGCGCGTCATTGTCGCCCGCGATGCATGAGGAGGAAGGGCGCCGCCAGGGCTTCAATTATGTCTACCGCCGCATCGATCTCGACTCGCTGCGCCTGTCGGCCGACGCGTTGCCCGATCTGCTGACGGCCGCCGAGCAAATGGGCTTCGACGGCCTGAACATCACGCATCCGTGCAAGCAGCGCGTGATCGGCTATCTCGACGAGCTGTCGGCCGATGCGGCCGCACTCGGCGCGGTCAACACGGTGCGCTTTGCCGACGGGCGGCGCATAGGCTACAACACCGACTGGTCGGGCTTTGCGAAGGCATTCGCGCGCGGGCTGCCGGGCGCGTCGCTCGAGCGCGTCGTGCAGCTCGGCGCGGGCGGCGCGGGCGCGGCGGTGGCGCACGCGGCGTTGACGATGGGCGCGGCGGCGCTCACGCTGTTCGATATCGACGCCACGCGTGCGCAGCAACTCGCCGGGCAGTTGCAGGCGCGTTTTCCGCACGCGCAGGTCAGCGCGGGCGATTCACTCGACCACGCGCTTGCCGCCGCGAGCGGCTTGATCCACGCGACGCCGACCGGCATGCTCAAGCATCCGGGGCTGCCGCTGCCTGCCAGGCTGCTGCGCGGCGAACTGTGGATTGCCGATATCGTCTATTTTCCGCTCGAAACCGAATTGATCCGCACCGCGCGGGCGCTCGGCTGCCGCACGCTGCCGGGTGGCGGGATGGCGGTGTACCAGGCGGTCGATGCATTCGAGATTTTCACGGGCCGTGTGCCGGATGCGGCGCGGATGCTCGAGCATTTTCAGGCACTCGTGCGCCGCTGAAAATCCGCTGCCGGACAGCGGGGCTTAGAGATCAAGCCGCTTGCAGGCTTGCTGAAGACTCAAGCCGCGCCGAGACAGCCGGGCGATCCGGTGTGCGCCCGGCAGCCGCACGGCGGCAACCGACGTTGCATTCAATCAAAGATATAAGGAGACACTGATGCCGCAGCCGATCCAACCCGACGCCACTTCTGCCTCATCCGCCCGCGCCGCCGCCAGCGTGGTGCAGCCGCGCTCGAACGCGCGCTATCGGATTCTCGCGCTGCTTGCGATCGGCACGATGATCAATTATCTCGACCGCACAGTGCTGGGCGTGGCGGCGCCGGGGCTGACGAAGGAACTCGGGATCGGCGCGGCGGCGATGGGCGTGATGTTTTCCGCCTTCTCGTGGACCTATGTGCTGTCGCAGGTGCCGGGGGGGCTGCTGCTCGACCGCTTCGGCAGCAAGCTCACCTATTACTGGTCGATGACGCTATGGTCCGCGTGCACGCTCGCGCAAGGTTTCGTGCACGGCGTCGCGCCGCTCCTCGGGTGCCGGCTTGGCCTCGGCGTGACCGAGGCGCCGTGTTTTCCGACCAACAGCCGGGTCGTCGCGACCTGGTTTCCGCAGCAGGAGCGCGCGATGGCCACCGGCACTTATACGGTTGGTGAGTACGTCGGCCTGGCGTTCCTGAGCCCCGTGCTGTTCGCGTTGATGGGCGCGTTCGGCTGGCGCTCGCTGTTTTGGGTGGTCGGCGGGGTTGGCATCGCGTTCGGCCTCGTCTGGTGGAAGTGCTACCACGAGCCGCGCGATCATCCGCGCGCGAACGCAGCCGAGCTTGCTTATATCGATGCGGGCGGCGGCCTTGCGCAGCAGCCGGCATCGCGCACGCAACAGCCGTTCAGTTGGCGCACGGTCCGGCAACTGCTCGGCAAGCGGCAGCTCGCGGGCATCTGCGTCGGTCAGTTCGCCGGCAACTCGACGCTCGTGTTCTTTCTCACGTGGTTTCCAACCTATTTGGCCACCGAGCGCCACCTGGGCTGGCTGAAAATCGGCTTTTTCGCGGTGCTGCCGTTCATCGCGGCCTCGGTCGGCGTGATGTTCGGCGGCATGCTGTCGGATTGGCTGTTGCGCAGGGGAAAATCGGCGAATGTCGCGCGCAAGCTGCCGATCATCGCGGGGCTGCTGCTCGCGTCGACGATCGTGCTGGCGAACTACGTGAAGAGCAACGAAGCGGTGATCGTGATCATGTCGGTCGCGTTTTTCGCGCAGGGAATGGCGGCGCTCGGCTGGACGCTCGTATCCGATATCGCGCCGCAAGGGCTGCTTGGCGTCACCGGCGGCGTGTTCAATCTCGCGGCCAATCTCGCGGGAATCGTCACGCCGCTCGTGGTCGGCTTTATCGTCGCGGCGACCGGGTCGTTTGTGGGGGCGCTTGCGTTTATCGGCGTGGTGGCGCTGATTGGCGCGCTGTCATACATCTTCGTCGTCGGCGAGATCAAGCGGATCGTGCTGTAATCCGCGCTGCCGACTGCCGACTGCCGACTGCCGACTGCCGACTGCCGACTGCCGACTGCCGACTGCCGACTGCCGACTGCCAACTGCCAACTGCCAACTGCCAACTGCCAACTGCCAAGCGCCAAGCGCCAAGCGCCAAGCGCCAAGCGCTTGGCATGACACCCCCGCGGGCGTGCAACCCAGACAATCCGGCCCTGCGTCACCGCAGCCTGATCCCAAGCGTATCCAGCGCCCGCCCGATCGCCGCCACCGCGTCACGAACCTCCTGCGCGCCGATTGCGCCAATGCAGGCGACGCGAAACGTATCGGCCGCCGTCAGCCGGCCCGGATAGAGCAAGTAACCGGCATCACGCACCGCCTTGTACAACTCATGGAACGAGTAGGCGTGATCGCGCGGCGCATGGAACGTCGCGATCACCGGGCCTTGCGCGCGCGCGTCGAGAAACGGCTCGAAGCCGAGCGCGCGCATCCCGTCGATCAACATGCGGCAGTTCTGCGCATAGCGCGCGCCGCGCGCCGGTTGCCCGCCTTCGGCGAAGAACTGGTCAAGCGCCGCGCGCAATGCGGCCAGCACGTGCGTCGGCGGTGTAAAGCGCCACTGCGACGTGACGCGCATATACGTGTACTGATCGTGCAAATCCAACGCGAGCGACGGCGAGCGTCCCTCGCAGGTTCTCAACAGCGCGCGCCTCACGATCGCGAAACCGATGCCGGGCACGCCTTCGACACACTTGCCGCTCGCCGAGATCACCGCGTCGATCGGGCTGCCGGCGAGCGCGATCGGCAGCGCGCCGAACGAGCTCATCGCGTCGACAATCAAATGCTTGCGATGCCGCTCGCATACGGCGGCGATTTCGTCGAGCGGATTGACGATACCCGCACTCGTCTCCAGATGCACGAGCGCCACGTGCGTGATCGACGGATCGCGCGCGAGCGCCTCGTCGAGCGCTTGCGCGCACACCGGCTCGCGCTCCGCGAACGCCAGCTCGACGTGCGCAATGCCAAGCCGGGTCAGGATGCGTGCGATCCGGGCGCAATACGCGCCGTTGTTCGGCACCAGCACGCGGCCGTCGCGTGGCACGAGCGTGCCCAGCGTTGCCTCGACCGCGAACGTGCCGCTGCCTTGCAGCGGCACGCAGACGAATTCGTCCTGTCCCTGCGCGATCCGCACGAGATCCGCGCAGACGCTGCGGGTCATCTGGGTGAAATCGACGCCCCATGCATCCCAATCTCGCAACATCGCCTCGCGCGTTGCGTGCGACGTCGTCAGCGGGCCGGGAGTCAGCAAAATGGGATCGGATGCATGCATTGCCGGGTGATTCCTTGTTCGAAAAAAGGTAAGGAGCAAAATCGGTCGGGGCGTGTGCGATATCGCGGTAAAACGGGCGGCCGTTCGGAATTTGCAGTCGCCTTCACGGGGCTGTCATCGAACGTTGTGATGCTTGCGTTTTTCGCGAAAAACCGCAGCCTTCGGCTGTTCGCGAATCACCCTACAGAGAGGCGGAGATGACGCATTCGAATTCCCCGTGCGGCGGCGCTTGGCGCCGCCTCGTGCTGGCAGCCGGCGCGGCGATGGTGTTGCAGGGTGTCGCGGTAAAGGCGCAGGCGGCCGCAGTCGTGTTGTATACGGCCGACGGTCTCGAGAACCTGTATCGCGACGTGCTGCCCGCGTTCGAAAAGCAGGCGGGCGTGAAAGTCAACATCGTCACGGCGGGCAGCGGCGAGGTGGTGAACCGCGCGAACGTCGAGAAAGGCTCGCCGAAGGCCGACGTGATTGTCACGCTGCCGCCTTTCATTCAGCAGGCGGGCCAGCTGGGCCTGTTGCAACCGTACCAGAGCGTGAATTACAAGAATGTGCCCCAGATCGCAAAAGCGGAAGACGGCACCTGGGCAACGTTCGTCAACAATTATTTTTCGTTCGCGATCAATCCGGCCGTCGTGAAAAGCCAGCCGAAGACGTTCGCCGATCTGCTGCATCCCGATTACAGCGGCAAGCTCGCGTATTCGAATCCGGCAACGGCGGGCGACGGAATGGCCGTGATCATCCTGACTAGCGCGCTGATGGGCGAGGACAAGGCATTCGACTATCTCGCGAAGCTTGAGCGCGGCGTGAAGTTCCACACCAAGGGAACGGGTTATCTGAACGTGCTGCTGTCGCGTAACGAGATCGCAGTCGCCAATGGCGATCTGCAGATGGATCTCGACGATGCCGAACACGGCGGCCTGTCGATCAAGCCGATCTTCATTGCCGCGAAGGAAGGCGAGCCGCCGACGACGTTCCAGCTTCCTTACGCGATTGGCCTGATCAAGAGCGGCCCGAACCAGGACGCCGGCAAGAAACTGATCGACTACCTGATGTCGGCCGACGTGCAGGCAAGGGTGCCGGATATGTTCGGCATCCCCGGCCGTACCGACGTGCCGCTCGCCGGCAAGAACGGCGAGGCGGTCAAGCGCGCGATCGCCGGCGTGAAGCTGATGCCGGTCGACTGGAACGCCGTGATGGTGAAAAAGCCGGTTTGGACCGAGCGTTGGAAGAAGGAAGTGATCGGCGATTCGGGCAAGCAGACCGAAGTCGTCAAGCCGAAATAAGCGGCGGCCAAGCCGAAGGACGAATACCGGTGGATACTGCGAGCCTTTCGCCTCCCGGCGCGTTCGGCGCGACGCAGCCCCAGGCGGCGCCGCGCACGAGCGCGCCGGGAGGCGTGCATATCAAGCACCTGAGCGTGCGCTACGGCGCGCGCACGGTGCTCGACGATCTATCGCTCGATATCGGTGCGGGCGAACTGCTCGCGGTGCTCGGTCAAAGCGGTTGTGGCAAAACCACCTTGTTGCGTTTCATCGCGGGCTTCGTAAAGGCCGACGGCCTGAGCGGCACGCTGAGCGTCGCCGGCCGAGACCTGACGCACGCGCCGCCGCACAAGCGCAATCTCGGCCTGCTGTTCCAGAACTATGCGCTGTTTCCGCATCTGTCGGTGTTCGAGAACGTCGCGTTCGGGCTGCGCGCGCGACGCATGGCGTCCGGCGAGATCGCGCGGCGCGTGACGGATGCGTTGAAGCTCGTGCAATTGGGCGATGCCGGACATCATTTGCCCGCGCAGTTGTCGGGCGGCATGCAGCAGCGGGTGGCGCTTGCGCGCGCGCTCGTCATCGAGCCCGATGTGTTGCTGCTCGACGAGCCGTTGTCGGCGCTCGATGCGAACCTGCGCGCATCGGTGCGCAGCGAATTGAAGGTGCTGCACGAGCGGTTGCCGAACTTGACCGTCGTGTGCGTGACGCACGATCGCGACGATGCGCTCGTGCTTGCCGATCGCGTGTTGCTGATGCGCGAAGGGCGGATCGCGCAACTCGGCACGCCGCAACAGCTCTACGACACGCCGGCCGACGGTTTTGTCGCCCGTTATCTCGGCGCGGCGAATCTGTTGCCGCCGAGCGTCGTATTCGCGCTCGGCGATGCTCGCCACGACATGCGCGACAAGGTCGCATGCGTGCGGCCCGAGCGGCTGACCGTGCGCCCGCTGGGCGAAGGGCGGCTGCACGGGACGATCGCATCGGTCGAATGGCATGGCGCGGCGTTGTCGCTGAGCGTCGTGCTCGATGCCGCATGCGACGAGCCCGTGCTGGTCATGCAACAGCGCGGCCGCGGCCGTCCGCCCGAGCGTGGCGCGCGCGTGTCGCTCGATTGCGAGGCGGACGATGTCGTCCTTATCACACCCTGAATCGCACGCGGCGCGCGCCGCCGCAGGCGAGCGCGCCGATGCCGCCCGCCTGCGTGCGTCGGCCGCCGAACACGATACGGCGGCGCGGCGCCGCAAGCGGCGCGCGAGCCTGCGCCTCGTCGCGCTCGCGGCGCTCGTGCTCGGACCGCTCGTGCTGTATCCGCTCGTGCGTCTCGTGCTGCTGAGCATGAGCGACGCACACGGGCCGACGCTCGCTGCCTATCGCGCGTTCTTCTCAAACCATGACGTCCGAGACGTGCTTGGCACGACGCTGTGGGTGCTGTTCCTGAGCGCGGGCACGGCGTCGGTGATGGGCGTGCTGCTCGCGACACTGCTGTTTTTTCGGCCGTTTCCCGGCGCATCGATCGTGACGCGCTTTCTCGAACTGTATGTCGCGTTTCCGTCGTTTCTCGTCGCGTTCACGCTGATTTTTCTGTACGGCTCGCAGGGCTCCGTCAGCATTGCGCTACAGCGTCTGTTCGGCCTCGATGCGCCCGCGCTCGATTTTTTGTTCGGCACGGGCGGCGTGATGCTCGCGCAGACGGTGTTCTACACGCCGTTCGTCGTGCGTCCGACGCTCGCGTCGTTCGCCACGCTCGATCCACGGCTCGTTGAAGCGGCGGCGAGCCTGGGCGCGAACGGATGGATGCAGGCCCGGCGCGTCGTGTTGCCGCTTGCGTGGCCCGGAATCGCAGCGGGGGTGATCCTGTGTTTTTTGCTGACGTTGAACGAATTCGGCATCCTGCTCGTGCTCGGCAGCGCGAAACTCGTGACGCTGCCGGTGGCGATTTACAGCAGCGCGACGGTCGATCTCGATCTGCCTGCAGCGGCGGCCGGCTCGGTCGTGATGCTGGCGATCTCGCTGATGCTTTACGCGTTGTACCGGCAGATGAGCCGGCGCGTGAATGAAGGCGGGCGCCATGCGGGGTGACGAACGCGCCCGAGCGGCGGTATTGCGCGACGGCAGCGTGACGGCTGAAAACCGTGCGGCCAGCGCCGTGGTTTCGCGCGGCAATTGCGCGATGCCGTCGGCAGTCCGCGCGAATATCCCCGCGACATCACCAAGATGGCGGCAAGCGCCGATGTTTGTCCCGCCGCCGCCATATCGCGGCGGGCATCCGCTATCCGCTGAAGCACGCGCCCGAGGCGGCGTGGCCGTGCTGAGAGGGGAACGAGATGCCGGCTGAGTTTTCGTCGCGCCGTATCGCGGTGCCGCGTCGCGAGCCGCGCTGGACCGATGCGGCGTCGCGTCTTGCGTCGCGTGCGCTCGTCACATTCGCCGCCGCTGCCTGCTGCTGGCTGTTCGTGTTGCCCGTTGTCGTCGTTGCGCTGTCGAGCGTGGCCGCGCAATGGTCAGGCACGATCCTGCCCGCCGGCTATAGCTTGCGCTGGTACGAGCGCCTCGGTCCGCCCGAATTCGACGCGCTGGTCGCGAGCCTGGAAATCGGACTTGGCGTGGCCGTGCTCGGCACGGCGCTCGGAATCGCGCTTGCGCTCGCGCTCGAAGCGCGCAGCCGGCGCGGAATCGGCGCGTTCATCGACGCGCTCGTGATGTTGCCGAACGGCGTGCCGAGCGTCGTGCTCGGGCTCGCGGTGCTGATCGCGTATCACACGAAACCTGTCGATTTGTCGAGTTCGCCCGCGATCGTCGTGCTCGTGCAGCTCGCGCTGGTACTGCCGTTTTGTTACCGATGCGCGGCGGCGGCGCTGCGTCCGGAATTGACGGTGTTGCGCGAGGCGGCGGCGAGCCTGGGCGCACCGCCCGCGATGGTGCTGTGGCGCGTGCTGTTGCCGCAACTCGTGCCTGCGATCCGCGCGAGCCTCGCGCTGGGTTTCGCGCTGTCGCTCGGTGAGCTTGGCGCGACGCTCACTGTCTACCCGCCTGGATTCGCGACCGTGCCGATCGTCGTGATCGGCGAGGTCGAGCGTGGTTACTACCTGCCCGCATCGGCGTTGTCGTTGCTGCTGCTCGGCGCGTCGCTCGTCGCTCTTATCGCGATCGCGGCGCGCGCGCCGCGGCCGTGGCGTTGAGACGCGAAGGATGTATCGAAAGAAGAGGCCCGTTCGAAAGGCCCGGGAAGCACAAGAGGCGATCCGGCGCCCGGGCCTGCCTGCTGTCAAGCCCGAGCCAATGGCATGCCCACCGGCGATCACGCCGATGTTCGGTCACATGCCTTCATGCCGGGCCGGTGGCAGCGAGCCGACGACGGGGTTCACGCGCGTGTCGTCAACGAGTTGCGCACAGAAAGAGAAAGGGCCGCTACGACAGCGAATGAGGGCAGCGAGCCAAACTTGCTGAGCGACGTGCGAAGCGAGCCGGGGCGGGATTTACACGCTCGCCCGCGCGAACAGCGATAGCTACACGCGAAGCGCCGCTGCCATTGATAGCTCATGCCGAAGCGGCGCGGCGGGACCGGCGGGGCGAACCCTCGCCTGATCCAATGCGTCGACGCTGCCCGCCATCGTCAATTTGATGAACCGCATCCCCCCGTCTGCTCCGCCATTCGGGTGGAGCAGACGGGCGGAAGTTTCCTTAATGGAAGTGCGGCTGCGACGGAGACGCATCTTCCGGCATCTCCGCATGGACGATCTCACCGAGCGGGTCGGCATACAGCGGCACGCCGCAATCGTCGCAGTATTCGGGCTCGAACCGGCCTGGGTGGCGGCGGATATCGGTGATGCCCGCTTCCTTCAGCAGCGTCACGATTTCCTCGAGCGGCCCGTCGACAGGCGCTTCCGCCTCGAGCGTCGCGTCGTCGGCGGCCGCGTCGCCGTTCTCCCTGCCATACAACGGCCAGACGACACCATAGATCACATCGTTACTGCCGCGCCGGGTGAAGGCAACCCGATATTCGTCGATCCGGCGCTCGCCAAAACCGGCGATCACGGCGCGCAAGTCCTGCGGCGCGGCGCCTGTCGTATCAAATAGATAGCGGATCGCCGTGCGCACGGTGTGCGGGCGGATTCGCTCGTCGGCATCGCGGCAGGCGGAATAATAGGCATCGGGCAGCAGGCACTCGAATTCACAGCCGGGCAGCGCCGCCGTTAGATTCGCGCCGCCTTGCGCCGACCATTGCTCGAGGCACTGGCCGCGCTCGATGCGCGTGCCGTGTTCTTCTTCCTGCCAGCGAAAGAGCGGCGCGCCGGCGGGCGCGGCCGCCACGGCAAGCAGGAAGCGCGGATCGGCGAGAATTGGCGAGGTTTCGGGCAAGTCGCCGAAGTTGAGCTTCACCGGATGATTGCCGAGCGCCGCATGAGCGAGCTGCTGCGCGAGTCGATAGGTTTCGACGTGGTGACGGGGCAACTGGTCGATGCTGTAAAGAAACGGGGCCATTGCGACGAGCGTGCCCTGCGCGAGCACGTGGGCTTGCAGATGAGTGCGCAATAGGTCCGCGATCTCGGCCTTCAACGAGCCCGACGGAATCATGTAGCGAGTCCACGCGAGCACGGGAATGGCAACGAGAAGCGCCTCGTATGGCTTGCCGTCGACCTCGACGGCAAGCGATTCGCTATGCGTCTCTGCCATGTCGGCGAGCGCGCCATAGGCGTCCGGATGATTCTGCTGAAGGTGGTCGAGCGCGGCGTCGAGCGTGGTCTGGTTGCCGTTGCGCACGATCTTCGCGAGCAGGGCGTCGAGCTTGGCTTCCCAGAAGCGGTCTTCGACGCGGCTACCGGACGCGAACAGCGCGAGCGACAAGCCGACCAATTTGTCGGCATCGGGGGGGAGGCGTTTAGCGGTTCGCTGGCGCATAGATAGACATAATTTTGGATGCGAGGAACCTGTCATTTTAGTCTGTTCCGTGCGGGTGCTGCGGTTTGCGGCTTTCTGGCCGAAGCGCCGCATGGGGGAGCGGTGATTGGATTGCCTGGGAGAAAAAATTTTCGAGATACGCTTGCATGTAATGAATCTTATGACTAGAATCACGCCTCTTTCACGGAAACGGAAACGAGGCGTGAAGGAGGGAAGGAAGCTTGGCCGGCCGATCGAG
>NZ_LOWB01000006.1 GCF_001522865.1 Burkholderia sp. TSV86
CCGCACTCCCCGAAACCTTCTCGCGCGCATTTGCAATGCAAACCGACTTCGCTCAGCGTGGTGTGAGCCTCCAGGTATCGGCGCGACACGATGCGATGGTCGAGCGCCATGATCGCCACGTCGATCTTGTCGATCGTGAGCCCCATACCTCCCGACAGGAATCGGCTGACCTGCGAATCGTCCCAGCCCAGCGCGGCCGCCACCGGCCCACGATTACGCGGATCACTCAGCGCCTCCCGAAACGCCCGCTCGATACTCGGCCGGCGTACAACTTCAATCGTGCTCATTGCAATTCAACTCCGTTCAAAACTCATTGAATGACCTTGAAGGCCAAATTTTTTAGACTGCTTTCATCACAACTGGATGCGAACCACCTCATGCGACAATCAAAGCTCATCACTTCCTTAACCACCGCACAGAGGGGTTCGCATGACCGACGAAAAATCTCCAGCAACCGATCGCATCGGGCCGATCTTTCCCTTTTATTTAGATCCGCCAATGACCATCAACGTATGCAAGGAAACAGGAGAATTGTGGATTCAGTGTTCGCAAATGATCCCCGAGGTGCCGAATGGGATGATCGTGCGTGTGACTCTCTCTCCGGCAGCAGTACGAGAACTGGCAAATGTTCTGAAAAACCTGGAATCCTATCTGGGTATGCCAATCGAAGACCTAGCCAAGCCAAGTTCCGTCCAATAACGATTCGCATTCTTTTTAAAACGCCTTTCATTCCACTTCATCCTCAACTACGCCGCGATTGGCGACGCACCATGCGCCGACCAATCGCGTCGGTTGTAATCGCGCGGCACCAGTCGCCCGGAAGCCAGACACTCAACAACGAGCAGCATGGCTTTCGGGTCGCGGCAACCGTAAATCTCAATTGGGAAGTCCCGGCCCGGCGCACGCATCTCAATCGTGAAACCCGTATCGATTTTCACCGTGATCGAGCAACCTTCACGCGGGTAGTCGTCGCCGCAATAAATATCGACCATTGCGTTGTTCACGCCGACCCCGCTTTGCCAGAGCGAGCATCTCGCGCAACAGTAGAATCCTGATCGCCACACCCCGATCCACGCCTACTATTGGAGGACCCTCCGTATGAAATTTGTGACGCTAGTTCTTCCATTTCTCGTAAACAGTGAATATTTGCGCAAACTCGGTGAGCTGCATCGAGCGACTGAGCCGCTTCCAGATGGCGTTGCGCGAGTCGCCTCAAATGGGTGGCTATTAGACCCGGCAAAAGCCTTAGATTGGCTTCTGAAATTTCCACAAATCGCGGAATCTCACACCGGCCAAGCCATTCAGGGCTATGCAGACGTCCCCATGCCTCCTCCTGCTGACTGACCCACTCTGATTCTTTCAGTGCGTCGCAAAGCCATTGTGGTAA
>NZ_LOWB01000007.1 GCF_001522865.1 Burkholderia sp. TSV86
ACGCGAATACCCACCATCCGTAAGGCATATCGTGGATCTTCTCGTCAGATCGGCAGCGGAAGGTGGAGTGCTATGCCCTGAATCGAAACGTCGATCGCGTTGCCCCGCAATCAAGTGCCCATGATGCCGCAAAACCGCCTAAAAATCGGCTGAAGTTAAGTGCTATAAAAATTTAAGCTTGACGTAAATTTAATCGAAATGTAGTTTTTGTTCAGCGGCGCTGAGCGCAGAGGCCGTCACGTCTACCGATATCGATGGGGCATCTGATGATCGATCAGCTCAAATATAATTTCTCCGACTTACCTCTTTACAGTGCGCCAGTCGCTCGGGTCCATGCAGATCTGTCGCGGCTAATGGACACGCTGCAGCTCGATGTCCTCGTGATCACTTCGCAGGACGAATATCTCACCGAGTATCTGCCTAGCCTCAACAATCAACGTTATGCATTGTCGGGGTTCGACGGATCGGCCGGCTCCGGCCTGTTTCTGAGCGAGGCGGCAGCCCGGCGGCTCGGCGTGCCGCAGTTCGTGCTGTTCGTCGATGGACGCTATCATTTGCAAGCGGAAAGGCAGTGCGATCCTGCGTTCGTGCAAGTGGAGAAGGTGAGTCTGAACGGAGCGATATGGCAAGCGATCGCAGATTGGTTCGTTCTACATAAGGCCGGACTCGAGCGGGCAGGCTACGATTCGCTGCGTATGAGCGTCGCGCAGCGGCAGCGCTTGCTGTTGGATACGCAAGCGCTCGGCGTGCAATGGACAAGTCTCGCGAATCGGGAAATCGATCAAGCGATTTCGTTGCCGGGATGGTGCGTCGAGCGTCCGATCTTCGAAGTGCCGCAATCGACGACTGGCGTGAGCATCGCAGAAAACATCGCGATGCTGAATAAACGAATCCGAGAGCATCTCGGCGAACCGTCGGCGAAGGCGGCATTCCTGACCTGCATGGCAGACGATGCGAGTTATCTGCTGAACAGCCGCGGCTATCATCTGCCGTATACATCGTCGCATCTCGGCTTTGTGTTCGTTGTCGGCGCTGCTGCAGTGCTGTTTTTGCCGGAGGGTGTCGATCGTTGCCGGGTGGAGATTGGGTCTTATCCGGCGCTGACAGTGATTCGCCGCGATATCGCCGAACTCGAGCGCTTTCTCGCGCAATTCGACGTCGAGTTCCTGTGCTACGGCTTCGACGTAGCTAACTGCGCGCTACCGGATGTGATGCGCAGGGTCTGGCCCGGCGCTCGCCATCTGGACTACAACCCGATCGAGGCGGTACGGGCAAGCAAGACGCCTGAAGTGCTCGCTCAGTTTCGCGATGCGTTCGCGCGAAGCAGTGCGGCAATTGCGGAAGTGATGCGTTGGGCAAAGACAGGGGAGCCGGGGCGAACGCATTCGGAATACGATCTCGCGCGCATGATCAACGATGCTTACGGTGTGCGCGGCGCGGTATCGCTGAGCTTTACGAGCATTGCTGCAAACGGCGCGAACAGCGCGTCCGCGCACTACGCGGCCGCGAGCGCCGATGTCGAATTGACCGAAGGCGAACTCGTGCTGCTCGATAGCGGTGCGTATTACGACGGCGGCTTTGCGACTGACTGCACGCGCGTCGTGCTGCGCCGGAGCCGGCCGGATACGCAAGCGCAGCCGTGGCAGCGCGAAATTTATACGGTTGCGCTGAAGGCCTGCATCAAGGGGCTTGTCACGCATTTTTCGAAGGATGCGTCGGGTGCCGATGTGGACGCCGCGGTGCGCGAGGTATGCCGCAAGTATGGCTACGATTATGCCCACGGCACCGGGCATGGGGTTGGCATCCACGTGCACGAGAGCGGCGTGCGGTTCAGTCCCGTGTCGTCATATGGGCTGGTGCCCAATGCGGTGATTTCGATCGAGCCGGGCATTTACTTGCCGGGCAAGGGGGGCGTGCGAATCGAGAACATCGTCGTCATTCATCCGAGCGAGACGGAACCGGACAAGGTGACATTCGAAAATCTCGTGACCGTCGGCTACGACTGGGATCTGATCGATCTAACGTTGCTGACGGACGGCGAGCGTGCCTATCTGCGCGAATACGAGCGGGCATGCGTCGAGCGCGGCACGCACGTCACGGCTTGCCCGCTGCTGTAAGCCGAAAGACGGGCGGAAAAAGCAGCGCGGGCCGCGCATGGGCGGCCCGGCATGATGCGTCGGCAACGAGCGCCTTGGCGCCGATTACGCTGCGCGCGCTTCGTTCCAGCGGTTTGCACGACGGAACGTGCCGATATCGTTGAAGCGCACGCCGACCGCGCGCATTGCCGCATGGGCGCGCTTCGCGGTGAGCTGACGGATGTAGAACGGATCGCGCACGACGAAGTGGTGAATCGCGTGCGTACTGCCGAAGTTGAAGCAGAACAGCTGCATCGGAATCAGCCACCAAGGGTTCAACACCTGCGTTTGCTGGATGACGTTGCGCGCATCGATATCGCCGTAGTAATGCATGTTCGAGCTGATGAAGTTGATGCAGAAGCTGCGCACGAAATTCGGCCCGAGCCACGTGACCGCGAAAAAGTCGACGACATGCATCGTTTGCGCAACGATTGCCGGAATGTCCGGTTGATAGCCGAGCGCATGCAGCGAGAAGAGACCGACGTGGTAGACGATGAACGTGTGCCAGAGCACGTAGTACAGGTGGCCGATCGGCATGTATGACATGTATTAGCCGGGACTTGATCTGACAGGTAGTCGGGCCGACAAAGTACGAGTCGTCAATGGGGGATGAGTTTCTCCTTGGCGAGATCGAGCGAATCGAGGAAAGTGCGCATCGGCGTCTTGCCGTAACACCAGCGCCCCTGATGCTCTCGTTCATTGTTGTACTGGTCGAGCCACGCATCAAGGTCCGTCTGCAAGGTGGCGATCGAGTCGTAGATCTTCTTG
>NZ_LOWB01000008.1 GCF_001522865.1 Burkholderia sp. TSV86
CCTGCAGGCCCAACTGACGGACCAACAGAACGCCGAAGACTAACACTGCCTTTGGCACTGAAAACCGGGACCGTTCAGAAGGCGGGTGCTCACTACACCGTGCGGTCTAATTTGTCGCACGCGGGACGCACCGACATCCTCGATGTGCAGCCTGCGAAGGAGCTAGCAGAACTCGTCCTCAATCAGGCAGTCCTAAAGCCGTCGCTGCTCGACGTCCCGAGGGATTCGGGCACTGGCGCCACGAACTAAGGCAAACGGGCTCTTGTCTGCATGTGAGGGGTGACCGTATGCTCGCATTATTGCTCATACGCCCCAGATCTATAGCCTATCAATGGACATCGGGTGTCCCCAATGGGGACACCCGATGAGTAGTATCTGGAGACCCGATTGCGCACTGGGCAGTTGTGTCCCCATTGGGGACACAGGTCCACTTGCAAAAAGCCCGCGAACTGAGGGCTTAAATGGAAGTGTCAGTCTGGCTTAGAAAACAGCTGTGAAATAAGAGCTCGGATCTTTTCTTCCTTTTCCGCTGTAAGCATCCCAGCCTTGATCTTCACCGTAAAGTTACCCGCGTCCCTCGTGATCGACCCGGCCTGATTCTTTCCGGCAAAAATCTTTTCGATCTTGCGGTCGCTCACGGCGACTCCCTTACCGTCATTTTCGATAGCAAGCTTAATTGCTTTCGCAAGTTTCGTCTGATCGAGCTCGCCTGCAACCACCTGTGTCCATAGCTCTCCGGCAATCTCGAATGCGCGCCCCTCATGATTTCGGAGCACCGCAACAACATCCTCGGCCGCATGGGCACCGAGTAGGCAAGGCTGAAGATCAAGATCCTTGATAACGAATTCGGGCAAATCGCCGAAAGCTAAATATCGATAGAGCTCCGAACGAGAAATCCCGAGTGCCTCCGCCATCCGCTTCCGGTTCGGAAACTCCTTCTCTGTGCCCCGGATAGAGCGAGCAATCTCGTAGTCGGTCAGACCATCTCGAACGACGTTTTCGACCAAGGCAAGTACCGCCATATCTCCGTCCGAGACGTCGGCAATCACCGCCTTGATCGCCTCTTTCCCGATCATCTTGTGCGCGCGCCAACGTCGCTCGCCAGCTACTATTTGATAGCCTGACGTCACCTTTCGAACGACAATCGGTTCAATCAGGCCCGACTCGCGGATTGATTCCGCGAGCTCGGTAAGCTTCGCCTCATTGAAGATTCGGCGAGGCTGCCACGGATTGGGCACGATATCTGCGACGGGCAATTCGTGCGAAGTGGTGCTCCGCTCAAGCTCCAAGATTCGCGCCTGCGCGGTCGCCAGTGCCCCCGCCATTCCAGGAGCAGTTCTTGGCGTCGCAGGCTTCTCCGGTTGCGCTGTGAGTTCAATGTCCTTTGCCGCACGCAGACCCGCCGTCTTGCTCATCATCCGTTCTCGCAGGTTGCTCATGCCTCCGCCCTCCAACGCGCGACCGACTGATCGTCGATCCATTTACAGTGGTCCATCAACGGTTGTTTCACCCGCGCCAAGGTCTTCGCGACGCCATCCGATCTCGATAGATCGAAGACTGTCGACAGGGCAAGCGCACCATTGCTCATCACTGAGCTAGCAGGAATTTCTGTTGTCGAAAGCCAGTCGCCGTAGGCTCGCTGCGCCCACACTCGAACCGCCGGCGCAGACGACACCGCGCCGTAGTCCACCTTCGAAAGCAATACAGAAATGAAGTCATAAGTCTTGTCGAGCTCATGGTCGACAAAGCCCGCTGCAATTTCGGAAAACAGCGACCAAAACGACACCGAAGAGATGAAGTCCAGGCTTTCCGGAACCAAAGGCATGACCATCGCGTCGGCGGCCATGAGCCCGTTCAGCGTCAAATAAGACAGCGACGGCGCGGTGTCGAGGATGATGTAGTCATACTCCGAACGAAGAGGCTCAATACCCCGACGAAGTACCGACCAGAATTCGTACTCGGGATTTTCCTTCTGTGCAGTCGGAAGATGGAATTCCGCATCATGCAAATAGTTGTGTGCGGGAATGACATCGATCCCATCCCAGTAGGTCGACTGGACCATTGATGCGAGTCCCCCTTCCATGGAAGGATCGTAGATAAATGGAAGTACGGTGTCTTCCCACGTCACATCCTTCTCTGCATACAACCCACAAAGTTCTGAGAGGGACGCCTGCGGGTCGAGATCAATGACGAGGACGCGGCGCCCACGCAAGCTAAGCGCCTGCGCCTCGCACATCGTTATTGTCGTCTTCGTCGAGCCGCCCTTGAAGTTTGCCGTGATCAACACCCGACCGCGATGCTTGCCCTTACCAGTGACAAGTGCGGTCTGAAAGATATTCGACGCCCTCTGCACCCATGTGCGCGCTTCAGCCAGTGTGAAGATGCGGGCGCGACCGGAACCATGAGCCTCGCCAGGCGGTAAATCACCACCTTCCTTCGTCGCCAGGTAGTTGATCTTCTGACGATCAAGGCCACACATCTCGCTCAGTTCGCCGATAGTGAATATCGGCGGGCTTTTTCGGGGCCGCGGCGCCAATATATCCTCACGAAGCTCGTCGGTCATCACGGACAATCTCTTTGCGAACTCGCCGAGCTGAGATAACTTCACCTGCCGCTCGACTACTGGCAACTCGCTCATTTTCATTAGACGCTTCCTCTGGAGTTCAACGGTGAGGTGTTTTTTTACGCTCACTGCAGATTTATACGGTTTTGCAGTTTTTCAGCATGAACCGTAGAATACTCGCTAGGCCGAAGAATGGCTATGTAATTCGCGTCTAGACTTATAATTTATCTGCTCGGCTGTAAATCCAAGAGTGCATTGGCCTTTTGCAGCGGGTGGGGCCCATAGGTCAGTGGAAGGTGAGGTGAATTGTGCAATTACCCATCGCCGCATGACCCTGCAAGCAGCAACACAGCGCACAGTTCTCCTCACCTTAGGTGACCCTTCATGGAGGTGAGTGATCCCGCGTAGACATTTACACAATCCACCTCACCATCAATCGAGGGCGTAAAAGATCAAGAGCCGTAAAGGTGTCAGCTAGTGCGGCACCTTGGCTCCGAGCCGAGATCACATCGTTCGGCATGGGTTTCCTTTTCGCTGGCAGCATCCTATTTGCGGTGTTAGTTGTTGTTGTAAACAAAAAACTCACGAACCACATACAGCTCGGAAACATTTTTTATAAATCAATACATTAGGCTAGCAAAGTGAGGCTATTTGTGCGGAAGGCGCTGTGAATTGAGAGCCAAGGTGAGCAAAAATCCACAGAAAGGTGAGCGAAATTGGCTGCTATGGTGAGGTTTTTGGGCCGGATGGTGAGGGAATTTGGCGTAAAGGTGAGGTGATCTGTGAGCTTTTAAACGTAAAGGTGAGGTTGTCTGTGTTGACAGATCACTTTGCCGCCGGTACCTTACGCTCCAATATCACAAATGCAGCGTGATGGCGGAGGATGGCATGGCGGAAAGGGGGCAATTGGCGACATCTCAGCAGTTGGCGCTTGCCTTGTTCGACGATGCGTCGGCTGAAGGGCTGCCAGTCGATAGTGCTCGGTCAGACATTGGCTTTTCCCGCAATAACGTCCTCATTCGTATCGTCGACCTAGGCGTGGCCGCTCGCCGCTTGATCGATGCAGCGTACTTCATTGTTGCCTACGATGAACGGCCCCGTGACCTTTATGACGTTGAGCTGGACTACTTCAAATGGCTCATGCGCTACTCGAGCCGCAACAATACTCACCTTGAACAGGTGATCACCGAGGCGCAAAAAGCCCTTATTCAAGCGACGGCGCCGGCGGAAGCTGACGGTGAACGGCCCTTCGGCTCGACACAACTGATCGGACGAATCTCCTACCAGGGTGGCCGCTTTCAATTCCGTGTCCCGCCCGATCTAATTGGGATTATCCGAGGAAAGGGTAAGTCGCACTGGTTGAGTCTGCGAATCACCTCGATGTTCACTTTGTCCTACGCACGCGTGATGTACGACCACTTGCTTCCATACGCGGACGAAGGGCTGACCGATTGGATCCCGCTTGACGAACTGCGTGGATGGCAGGGAGAGATGGGCGCGAATGCGCAGGTGTTCAAGTACTTTAAACGGGACTGGCTCGAACCGGCAGTGCAGCAGATCAACGAGGTTTCTGACCTCTCTCTGGCGTATGAAACGCGGAACCTGCCGGGTTCGCGAAAAATTGGCAGTCTCCGATTCCGAATTAGCCGCAAAGATCTCGCCGAGCGCGTATTGCATACGCACGAGCATGCCAAGGAGATCTATCAAACCCTGAAGCAGGAGTTTGGTCTTTCGACAGCGCAGTTCAATCAGATTGTTGGCGATCGAGACACCTACACCGATGAACGTCTCGAGCAAGCGATCGACCGAACACGCTTCAGCTTGAAATTGGGCAAGGTGACGAAGAGTCCTGCAGGCTTTTTCATGAAGGCCCTCAAAGAAGGTTGGGTGGTCTCCGATGCTGAGCGAGAGATGGTGCAGGTTCAGCAGTCCCTCATCGAGCGTGAGCAACAAGAGACCGAAGCAAAGGCACAAGCTCAAAACCGAATGGCATTGCAGGCCGCGGCACAGGAGGTGAGTGCGCAGGAGCGGATGGGCGACGAGGTTCGGCAAGGCTGGGACGCATATGAGGCCGCGACGCCGGAGCAAAGAGAGAATTGGCGTCGTAACTACAAACGCTCACCAGCTGCGAAGCTGACGATGCGTCGATTGAGTATCGACCCGATGGCCGACTTGAATGAAGCGTTGCTTTCGCAATATGAGGCCCTGCGAGCAGCGTTTTCTCTCTACGTCTTTATGCAGACGCGATCGGTCCGCTCCATCGTCCGGTAAGATACCGTAGCACACGAAATGGTTCTGTCGCAATAAGGCGGGTGGTATGCTGAGTGCGTCAATGAAGCTGCGATGTGAACGATGAATCAAGCGCTGA
>NZ_LOWB01000009.1 GCF_001522865.1 Burkholderia sp. TSV86
TTTATTCGTTGGCCTTCTGAGGAATCCTGATCATTCCGAGACCGCTTATCGACAGGCTTCCTTATTGCGACAGAACCGCGGCCGGTGCCGCGCTCGAAGTCGTGCAGCGCGTGCTCGGGCACGCGTCGCTTGGCACCACGTCGATCTACGTGTCGCCGGAAGAGGCGCGGATGCGGCAGGAGGCGGCCAAGTATCACGCTCGTTTGACAGGCTCGACGTAACGGGCGCGCCAACCTGTACTCGCTCATCGAGACGTGCAAGGCTAATGGCACCGAGCCGTATCGCCATCTATAAATCAAGGCCTTGAAGGAATTCCTTGCTAGCATATTTTGTGATCACCGCTAGCAGGATTTTCGAACCTCAACAGCTATTTCACGCGTCGCGATCGGTTTGATGCCAATCAACGCTCCATTTGGTTCTGTCGCAATAAGGACGGAGAGTTGGAGGCGGCGAGTGGACCGACCCGGCTCATGAAACCAGGCAATAGAATTGCTGTGCTGCGGGCAAACGAGTCCCCTTGGGGGAGTTCATCTGTCCCTTGGCGACCATGTGCATGGTCTCAATGCCACCCATGATGATGCGTGCGCATCGAAAACGCTGGAACCCGAGCATAGACCTCGTTCGTCGTTTAATGGCCCGGTGATCCTGCTCGATCCTGTTGTTCAGATACTGGCGCTGACGGATCTTGATCGGCGTCTCGCGCTGCGCGTTCACGGCATGCAGGGCTGCCAGGTTGGCCCCGCTCTTGTCGACGGTCACGGTGTCGGGCGCGCCGTTGCTGGCGATCGCTTGCTCGAAGTAGCGCCAGGCAGCAGCCTTGTCACGACGGGCTCGCAACAGGAAGTCGACGGTGTTGCCGGCCTTGTCCACCGCGCGATAGAGGTACGTCCATTTGCCTCGCAC
>NZ_LOWB01000010.1 GCF_001522865.1 Burkholderia sp. TSV86
CGTCGTTGCCCAGCCGGGCCGACAGATTGCGCGCGCGTTCAAGCTCCGTTTCGCGGGCAACGTCGTACACGCGTGCGTTGAGAATCGACGTCAGATAATCATTGAGCGCGTTCGCGGGGACGATTGGCGTATGGGCTTGGGACATTTGCGCAACGGCACCGGCTGACTGCATGGACAGGCTCCTCGATGGTGGATGTCCCGGCAGGCGGAAACAAAAAACCCGCCTCACGGGGCGGGTTTGCAGTGATCGAGACTCGGACGCGCGCTAACCCACCATTCGATGAATGGTGCGAATAATAATGTGCGCGAAGTAAAGGCGAGCCGAGTTCATGCCAAGCAGCATGCGCTGGCAGACGCGCTTTGTCAAGCCCCGGACGCCGGACGCTGCCGCCCCGCTCAATAAATCTCCGGCACGATCATGTCGTCCGGAACCGGCCGCCGGATGTAATCGGGATGGTGCTCGCGCTGCGGCAGATGCACCGGCTCGCGGTCGATATCGTGATACGGCACAAGGCTCAGCAAATGATGAATGCAGTTGAGCCGCGCCCGTTTCTTGTCGACGGCCTGCACCACCCACCAAGGCGCTTCGGGAATATGCGTGCGCAACAGCATTTCCTCCTTCGCCGCCGTATACGCCTCCCAGCGGCGCCGGCTTTCGAGATCCATCGGGCTCAGCTTCCATTGCTTGAGGGGATCGTCGATGCGGTTCTGGAAGCGCGTCTCCTGTTCCTGATCGGTGATCGAAAACCAATATTTGATGATCTGGATCCCGCTGCGCGCGAGCATCTTCTCGAATTCCGGCACCGAGCGGAAAAATTCCTCATATTCGTCGTCGGTGCAAAAGCTCATGACGCGTTCGACGCCCGCACGGTTATACCAGCTCCGGTCGAACAGCACGATCTCGCCCCCCGCCGGCAGATGCGCGACATAGCGCTGGAAATACCACTGCGTGCGCTCGCGGTTGCTTGGCGCGGGCAGCGCGGCTACCCGGCACACGCGCGGGTTCAGGCGCTGCGTGATGCGCTTGATCGCGCCACCCTTGCCCGCCGCGTCGCGCCCCTCGAAGATCACGACGAGCCGATGTCCGGTATGCACAACCCAGTCCTGCAGTTTCACCAACTCGCCTTGCAGACGGAACAGTTCGCGAAAATAGCTCTTGCGCGCGTCGCGGCGCTCCGCGGAGAAAATCGATTCGTCGTCGAAACGGCGATCGTCCAGCTCCATTTCAAGTTCCTCGTCATACGCGTCGACGAGATCCTCTTCGAAACGCCGCTGCCGCTCTTCCAGCGGAGCCATGTCGCGCCGCTGCGTATCCTGCTCGCCCATTCCGGCCTCCTTGCCTATGCTGATCGCGTCTGCGACGCTGCGGTGCAATTATCGCAGGCCGGGCGTGTCGCGGGTATGACGGCGCGCGGCCCGGCGCCGCGAGCCAAGCATCAGCGGCGGTGGCAACAGTAACGCTTTACTCCTTCATCAGGCGGTATCGATTGGTTTTCGCTGGTGGCTTGACCTCTATGCCGATGCTCCGGCAAACCGAGGCGGCGAAACTGGCCGAAGCATATCAGCCGCGATTTTCTTCCCCGCTTAGGCCGGCTCGGCCGAAGGAATCGCCTGCGCAAGGCCACGTCTCAGCGTCCGCCGACGCGCTTCGCTGTCGCGCCGACACTGCCCGCTCCGCGCCTTCCCGGCCCGGCAGGCAATCTACCGACAAATGACTAGGCCACCGTTTCGGTCATTACATGATCGTGCGGATTCCAAAGCTTCGGATTCAGAAACGATAATTGAGCAAAACCGTGCAGAGTATCGGATTTGCGGAGAGCTTCACCGAATTCTTCGCGAGCACTCGCTTCGGATCGTTGATATTGACGTTGATCGTCGTGCGCAACGCCATGTAGGTCAGCGACCCCGACAGCGACAGATTACGGGTGAGCTGATAATTCGCGCCGAGCGTGAAGACGGGCGACCACGCGCTTCTCACGGACGCCGTTGCATACGCACCGGTCGGCAGAATCAAGTCGGCGCCTGCTTGCAGCAGCCGGTTAAGCGCATCCGGGCTGGTGAGCAGCGATTGCAGCGTGCCGATCGACATGCCGGCCGACAGCAGCCCGCCGAGCGACGAGAGCTTTTGCGCGAACACCGAATTCAGGCTCGTGTGCGTGAAGCGCGTATAGCTCAAGCCCGCCCCGAAGTAAGGCCGGAACCGATCCTCACGCTTGCCCAAATAATATTCCATCAAGATTGTGATCGGCCACGCGCGCGTCGTGCCGAGCGGATTGCTGTTCGGATTCGCGAGATTGATGAGCGGCAGACTGCCCAACGTGCCTGGAAAAATCTTGTCGAACGGCAAACCGATGCTGCCTTTGCCGTACATCGTCAGCTTCGGCGGCAGCCCGGCAAGAAGCTTGGCGGTCACATGCTCGGTAAAGAAGTGCGTGAATGCGAGCGCGAGCGTGTTCATGTTATTGATCTGCACGCTGCTGCCCGGATTGTCGAAGGATCCGATGCCGAGTGCGCCCGTCTCCGTTGTCACGCGCGTCGAGCGGCCAGTCGTCACGATATAGTGCCAACCAATCCCAATCATGTTGCTGTCGTCGCCTTGCAGTTGCTCGACGATCGACGGCCATTGCGCCTCGGGCAAATCCGGCAACTGCTGCGAATCGATCGGATGAAGTTCGTATGGCATCCGATCGTAGCGCACGCCGGCAATGAAGCGCGGCGCCGAGCCTGCAGGCGGGCGTACCGGCCCGTCGCCGGGTCCGCACACGTGATCGCCACACATATCGGTCGAATTCGACGGCGACGCGGCGCGTTCGGATCGAGCGCTCGCGGATAACCGTCGCTCGGAAGGTGCTCGGCTGGGAACGTCGGAAAAACCGATGCCGCCGTCACCTTGCGCGCCCTCGCCGGGCGCGGCCGAAGCCGATACGTCATGCCCGAGCGTGATCTTTTCTTCCGTCAGCCTGCGCGGCGGCGCATTCGGATCGACGGCCGACGCAACGGCGCCCGCCGTTGCACCACTCGTCCTGCCGGTTTGCCCCGGCGTTCTCCATGAACTTGCGTCGAAGCCCGGCGCATCGCCGCCCGGATAGAAACCGATGCCATCTGCGCCGTCGCGCCAGCGGCTGGAGTCCGCGCCCTGTGCTTGCGCGGCGCCCGCCAACATCACGAGCGTCGCGCCGAACCAGCACGATGCCGGCACGCGCCAGCCGCGACACGCTCGTTGACGGTGTTGCTTGTCCTTCTTGCGCATGAGCGATTATGCAGGCGTGCCGAACATTCGCTGCCGGATTCGATAGAGCGGCTCAAACAGCCATTCGAGCAGACTGCGATTCTCCAGCACGATATCCGCCCTCAGCAACATTCCCGCCCGCAACGCAAGCGGCTTGCCTTCGAACACCGGCTGCCGATCGGCAAGCTCGACCCAGCTCTTGAAATAGGTCTGCGTCGCGTTGCTGCTATCGGTGGGCAGATTCAGTTCCTTCGCGGAAAACGCCACGGGAGACACCGACAGCAGCTTGCCACGGTACGTGCCGAATTTCTCGACCGGATAGCTGCCATACGCGAGTTTCACTTCCTGGCCGGGCTTGATGAAGCCCGCTTTCGACGACGGGATATACAACTCGGCGACAAGCCCATCGGCCTTTGCCGGCAGGATTTCGACAACGCGTGTGTTCGACTGGTCGATCACGCCGCCCTGTACCACGTCAAGGCGCACGATCTGCCCGTCGGCCGGCGCATACAGTATCTGGTTGACGTTCTCGTCAATGTTGTACTCGCGCGAGTTCAGCTCTTCCTGCTTGATCTTCAGTTCCGCATTCGAGCCGTCGTACTTGCTTTGCATCGTGTCCAGATCGCCGCGCAGCTTCATGATGTTCTTCACGAGATCAGCCTTGCGCAGCAGCAGATCCTGAAGCCCCTGGCTGGCTTGCAGGAACTGCGTATTCACTTGGTTGTACTGCTCAAGCGTGACGACCTGCTCGTTCAGAAGCTGCTTCACGCGATCGCGCCGCTCCTGGTTTTCCGACACGATACGGCGCTGATCCTGGATCTGCTTGTCGATGAGCCCGCGGCTTTCCGACAACGCGGCGATCTGCTGATTGGTCTGCTGTATCGACGATTGGTATTCGAGCTTCGCGGCATCCATTTGCTGATTGACCTCGACGCGCTGGCGCTTGATCGAGTCGCGCATTTCCTGCGCGTTGTTCGCCTGCGCGACGAAGCTCGTATCACGCGTGACGCTCATCAGCTTCTGCCCGGCCTTCACATATTGATCCTTCGCGACATATACCTCGCGTACCGCCCATCCCGGCGGCGCGCCGACGCCGATTAACCCCGAGCGCGGCGCGAGCGTACCCACCACGCTTTCGGTATTCGCGTATGAAAGGCGCACGAGTGCGATGATGAACATCGCGAACATCGCAATCGATAGATAGCAGAAAAACCGCATCGACACCGGCACCCCGACGACTCCGTTGATAACAGTGCCAAACGTCGTGCCGCGCGCCAGCTTGCGTGGTGCCTTTTGCTCTTTCAGGGATTCTGTCCAGGCAGGCATGGGAATACTCGTCAAACGTTCTTGAGCGCGGGCTCGGAAGCGCGCGTGCTGTGCTCGAGCAACGGGGAAGGCATCAAATACGGGGCGAAGTGCTCCCAGAAGTGCCACTGCTCAGGTTGCTTCACGAGCGCTTCCTCGAGTCGATCGACGATCAGCTGGTGGGTCGTCAGCACGCGCGATGCGTTCTCCGGCGTGCTCAGCATTCGCGATCCGTTTTCCGAACCGAGCTCAACGAAATGCACGGTGCAGCGATCGCGAAAAGGCACACCAGTCGCATACGCGACGAGAAGCGGAATGCCTTGCTCGACCGCGAGCTTCACGCCGCCTCCGGCGAGTCGAATCCAGCGGCCACCAAGCCGGCACGGGTTGGTCTTGCCGAAACGGCCGTGCAAATCGGAGAACAGCAGGAACACCGGCTCCTCCTTGCGCAAGCCGGTAATGAGCCGCCGCAGATGCACGCGCTGCTCGATGTCGATCAAATCGATCTTGCCCGCACCGAATTCGTTGACAAGCCGTTGCGCATCGTCGAAAAACGCGCCAGGCGCATCCTTGTGCATCACGATCATCATTTTGCGATCCTCAGGAATCAGGAAACGCAGCTTCGTGACGAACATCATCAGGTTGCCGAAATGCAGCCCCGCGAGCATCAGCGGGCCGCCACGCGCGAGCGCCTCGCGCAGCAACGGCTCTCCTTCGCACTCCATCCGGTCGAGCATCGCCTTCATCGAACTCAGGCTATGCGTGCGCAGCATCAGGCCCGCGAGCTCGGCCTCGAACAGTTCGTTGACGACCCGGTCGGCAACCTGCCGGATCCAGGCCGGATCGTCGTTCAGGTGCGCGCTCATCATATGCGCGATCGAGCGCTCGATCGAATAGCGGATCGACGGAAACAGGCGCAAGCACGTGCGCGAGCACCAGCGCATCATACCGAGCCCCTGCTCGGGCGAGCGGCCAAGCGCGATGCGCCGGACGATCCGCCGAATGAAGAACGAATACGAGAATGCGTTGAATAGAAAGAGCCGAACCAACGTCATCTTGGCACCTCGAATTCCTGCTGCTGGGCGCGATCGATCTCGGCAAGCTTGCCGTCGCGCATCTCGTAGATTCGATCGACCATCGACAGGATCGACGCGTCATGCGTGACGAGCACGATCGTGCACGGCAGCGTCAACACGTTGCGGCAGATCTCGTGCGTCGTTGCCTGATCCAGATTCGACGAGAATTCGTCGAGAATCAGCAGGCGCGGCTCGCAATACAGCGCGCGTGCAATCAACAAGCGCTGCATCTGCCCAGCCGACAGGAATTTCTGCGTGTCGCCAAGCGGCGTATCGTAGCGGTTGTCGAGCATATCGATGTCGCGATCGATACACGCGAGGCGCGCTGCCTCAAACATCGAACCGAGACGCGGTGCCGGCGCGAAGTTCGTGATGTTGTCCCGGATCGTGCCGCGAAAGAGCTGATCGGACTGGGTGACCGCCGCGATATGCTTGCGGTACAGCCGCAAATTCACTTCCGATAGATCGACGCCGCCGACGAACAGCATATTCGGCGCAGGCTTGTACAGGCCGCAAATCAAATTCAGCAACGTTGTCTTGCCGCTGCCGGTACGTCCGACGATTGCGATTTTCGAGCCGGCCGGCACGTCGAGATTGATGTTCTCGAGAATCGCGCGGCGGCCGCCCTTCGGCGTGTAGCTCAACGAACGAATCGATAGCGAACCGTCGAACTGCTCGACTGAGCGCACGGCCGCATCGGGCGCCGGCTCCTCGGTCTCGGTCTGCAGCACGTCGGCGACGCGATCCATGTGAACCTGCAATACCTTGCGCCGCACATAAAGCTGAATCGAATCGATGAACTTGTCCGCAAACAGGTTCTTATATTGGATGAACGCATAGATGACGCCGATCGTGCTTTGCCCATGCATCACGAGCCACGCGCCATACGTGACGATCACCAGTTGCTCGACGTGCACGATGCCCTTCGAAATTGCATCGAACAGAAGCTGCAGCCGTTCCTGTTGGCGGATCGCCTGAAGTTTCTGCGTGAAGGCGTTCACCCACAGATTGCTGCGTGAAGTCTCCGCCGACAGCAGCTTGATCGAATGCGCAGAGCGGATGTTCTCGATCAGCAGCGCGTCGGCCTCGGCGCCGCGCGTGAGGATCTGCGACATCGCATCTTGCAACTGAGGCTGGATCGCCAGCCGCGACAGCGCGAACAGCACCATCCCTGCAAGGCTGATGCCGGCAAGCACCGGACTGTAATACAACATCAGCACGAGCGTCAGCACGCAGGTGACGATATTGAGCAGCCCGCCGATCAACCCGTCGACCAGAAAGCGCCCGACCTCGGACATCGACGATACGCGCGAAATCGAATCGCCGGTATTGTGGAACAGGTAGTAGCCGATCGGCAGCCGTGCCAAGTGCCCGACCATGTTCGACGAGAGTTGCTGCGAAATGATATTGCGCAGGTAGCTCTTGATATTGCCGACGAGATTCGAGTACAGCGTGTCGAACAGAAACACGATGCTGAACAGAATCGTCAGCAGATACAGGATGTCGATGTCGGTTTTCTTCAGCGCCTCGTCAATCGTCAGTTGGACGTAAGAAGGACCGAGCAACAGCAGCAATTGCGTCGCGATGCCAGCTCCCACGCCGATCAGCAAGCTCTTGCGAATACCAGTCAGCCCGTTCAGATAATCGCGCAGACGAATCCGGTCGGTCGTGTCGGAATGCTTGAAACCGATGTCGGGATTGAGTTCGAGCGCGTAGCCCGTGATCTGCGAGAGCGCCTGCGCGAGCGGCATCTTGGTCTCGCCGAGCGCCGGATCGACGATATGGACGTTGCCGTAGCCGACCTTCGTCAGCACGACGAAGTGGTTCATCCCCCAGTGCAAAATGCAAGGCAGCTTCAGCGCGTCGATCTCGTTCGCCTCGAACTGGAGCCCGCGCGAGCGCAGGCCGAGATCGTTCGCGATCTCCATCAGCTCGAAAAACGACAGACCGGAATCGATCTTGACCGGATAGCGATTGCGCAGCGTGCGTAACGTCGTGTCGCGGCCGTGCCAAGTCGCGATCATCGCGATGCACGCCAAGCCGCACTCGGTTACCTCATCCTGGAGAATGGGCCGGACTTTCTTTGTATTGAACCACATAGCTTGCGAATCGCTGGATACGACAATAATGCCGAACCGCACGCGGCGCGCTTCGGCTCAAGGCCGTCGCGCCGGCGCGGCGTGAGCGTCACGGCTGCGCGCGACGAGCAATATGGGCGCGTTGCCGGCTTACCCATGCGAGCCCGAGCCAGAGCCCAGCGCCATCTTGAATTGTTCGACGGCTTGGTACTGAGCTTGAGCCAGGAGTGCCTGCATCGTGGGCTCGATCGCTTGATTCACAAGGGAAATCGTGTAATTGGCTGAGTTGGCGTAAATCGAACCTCCGCCGCGGATGTCTCGTGCCTGATCTTCGGATATGGACTTCATTGGGGTAGCCCTTGTCTTATAGCAACGGTCTCGACGACATTCCAGCCCCGCATCCGCCTGCGGCGAACACTTGCTCCGGAACTCACTTCGACCGCGCCGTCTCCTTCCTGACGTACTTCGCCCGATCATCCACCGGCACAAAAAGAACGGCACTTTTGTGACTTGATCGGCAACGAATTGCCATTTGATGCAAATACTGCTTCGCCGTTACAGCTTGATTGCAAACCACACAATACGCGGGGGGCGCCTCCCCGCGCAAAGCACGACTTACTTGCCTTGATTGTTATACGTCTTCGGGTTCTGCAGGTAATTCCCCAGTTGCGGCGCGAAGGTGGCGAGCGAGCTCAACACCGGGCCGGTTTGGGTCAGCAGCAGACCGATCGAGCTGATCGGGCCGCCACCACGGATTTCCTGAGCCTGTTCCATCGTCATGACCTTCATTACTATCTCCTCGTAAAAATAAAGAAGACCACAAGAACTGCTAAAAAAAGCCAGCGGCCGTATATAACCGAACGACATTTAATTTTTTATCGATACGATTACTAGCCGGAATCAGGCTATCATGCAGACAAGCCGGAAACAAGCTAGCTGATCCCCTGAAATCACGACTTTCCGGCGCGGCGACGTTCCCCAAAAAGATGCATGCGTTTCAATTTGAATTTTAAAACGTTTAATCTATGTCGCCGATGGCTTGTGAGGAAAGGCTGGAGAGGGAGACGGAGATGTTTGAAACATCGAATTTGAATAGATCATCGGAAATTGAACATGCGGGTTTTCACTTAAAAGAAAAATTCTTTAATTTATGTAAATATGTTACAGAAGTGGCTGGAATTGCGGCAGCCGCAGCACTGTGCATCGGTTCCACCAATGCAAGTGCGTTTTGTCTAGATGAAGCGTATCAGCACGCCGTCACCAACGATCCCAAATTTCTGCAGGCGCGCGCCGCATACGATGCCGCTCGGCAAAAATTTCCCCAGGCCCGCGCGCAGATGCTGCCGCAGGCGAGCGCCGTGCTCGAATGGGGCCGGTACGGTACGAATGCGAAGCTGTTCGGGTTCAACGTCAGCAGCACCAGCAATGCCGCCTATGGCGCCGCGCAGGTCACACAGGCGCTCTTCAACATGCCGTATCTGTACGATATGAGCCGTGCGCGCGAAATGGAAGAATCCGCGCGGCAGCAGCTCGAAGTCGAGCGCCAGGATCTGATCATGCGCGTGGCGAACGCATGTTTCGATCTTTTGTCCGCCCGCGAGAAGCAGCAGCTTGCCGACGACGAGGTCGGCGCTCTCACGCGGCTCGCGAGCGACACGCGCAGAATGGCGCAGCTCGGCATGAAAACGATCGGCGACACGGCGGAAATCGAGGCGCGGCGCAGCCTCGCTAAATCGGAGGCGCTGATTGCAGGCACCGAAGTCGAGGCGCGCAAGGCACGCTACGAAACGCTGCTCGGCTCCGAAATCGATTTCTCGCGCTGGCCGCGTCTTGCCATGCATGGCACGTCACCCCGCATTCCGTCGGGCGATTACGCGCCGCAAGACAATCCGTCATATCAACAGGCGTATCGCGATCTGCGCACCGCGCAGCTTACCTCGAAGCGGATCAACGCCGAGCACTTGCCGACCGTCGACTTGTTCGCCTCGTATTCGCGCGGCCTCAACCCGAACCTGCGCGGCGTCACCGATCAGTCCAACTTCCACCAAAGCGCAATGGGCGTGCAGGTCACGATTCCGATTTTCTCCGGCGGCAGCGTGTACTACCGGCATGTCGAAGCACAATACGTCGCCGCGCAATATCAGAACCGGTTGCGCGAAGTCGAGCAGCAACTGAGCACCGATCATCGCGAGGCGCTCGCGTCGCTACAATCGATCGGCGCACGCATCCTGGCGCTTCAGCAGTCGCTGCAGGCGGCGCAGCTTGCGTATGATTCATCGATGAAGGCGCACAGTGTCGGCTACAGCACGACCTACGAGACGCTGAACCTGCGCAAGGATATCTCGAATATCCGCGAGAAGCTTTTCGAAAGCTATCTCGACGCGCTGAAGCTGCAACTGAAGCTCAAGAGCGTTCTCGGCACGTTGAACGAGCAGTCGCTCGTCGCCGTCGACAATTTCCTCGACAGCAACGCGCAAACACCGAATTCGACGAATCAGTGAACACAATGGCCGCAGGCGTGAAAGCCGGCTCGCGACGGCTTTAAAGGCGGCAGCCGTCGTGAGACGGGCCTGATCGGCGCAAACCGATCAGGCCCGTCTCACGGAAAAGCCTTACGTTATCCGAAGCATGATTTTTGAGATAGCCAGGCAATAAGCTTTGCAAGCGCAAAAGGAAAACGAACCGGCCTGCGCTACGATCACGCTCCCCGCCTGTTCAACGGGGAGCACATGCATTAGCGGATCACACGCGACACGCCCCGGCCGCGCGGATCGGACACCGCCTCGGGCGTCCTGCCGTCGATCCGGATGGCTTGGATATCGCCGCTAAAGTCCTGCCCCTTCAGCGTGTAGCCCTTCGCCTCGATACCCTTCGCGAGATCGCCGTCGATCGGCCGGTACGGCTCCCAGAAAATGGTGTTCGGGGGCAAGAGCTGGTGATGAAAGCGCATCGCGGCAACCGCATCGTGCAGCGGCATCTTGAAATCGTACAGGTTGGTGATGACCTGGAAGATCGACGTGAAGATCCGCGAGCCTCCGGGCGTGCCGATGACGAGCGCGACCTTGCCGTCCTTCGTCAGAATCGTCGGCGACATCGACGACAGCGGACGCTTCTTCGGCTCGATCGCGTTCGCGTCGCTGCCGACCACGCCGAACATGTTCGCGACGCCCGGTTTCGCGGAAAAATCGTCCATCTCGTCGTTCAGCACGATGCCGGTGCCTTCGGCGACGACGCCCGACCCGAAGTAGCCGTTGAGCGTGTACGTGTTCGACACTGCGTTGCCCCACTTGTCGACCACCGAGAAGTGCGTCGTTTCCGCTTTCTCCGGCATCGACGTGCCGAGCCCCGGCAGCACGCTCTTCGTGTCGGACGGCTGGGTCGGATTCACGTCGGCCGCGCGCTTGGCGATGTACGCATCGTCGATAAGCTGTGCGACGGGCACCTTGTAGAAATCGGGGTCTCCGAGATACTGCGCGCGATCGGCAAACACGCGCTTCTCGATCTCCGCGATCAAGTGCACGTATTGCGGCGAATTCAGCGTCACGCCGTCGAAATCGGCCCGGCGATCGGCTTTCATCTTCAGAAGCTGCACGAGCCCGATGCCGCCCGAACTCGGCGGCGGCGCGGTATATACACGATAGCCGTTCCAGTTCGCCTCGATCGGCTGGCGCCAGACCGCCTTGTATTGCGCGAGATCCTGCTTCGTGATGAGGCCGCCGCCCTGCTTCATTGCGGCCGCGATCAGATCGGCCGTCTTGCCGTCGTAGAAATCCTTCGCGCCGTCGTTCGAGATACGCGTGAGCACCGCCGCGAGATCCGGCTGCTTGAAGTGCGCGCCGGTCTTCAGGGTGCCGAAGTATTGATCGTAGTTGGTCTTGCCGCCGAACTCCTTCGACGCATCGACGCCACGCTGCGCAAGTTGCTCGTCGACGATAAAGCTGTCGCGCGCGTAGTGGATCGCCGGCGCGAGCACCTGCTTCCATTTCAGCTTGCCGAAGCGCTTGTGCGCCTCCCACATCCCGGCCACCGTGCCCGGCACGCCGACCGCGCGGTAGCCGTACAGGCTCATGCCGCTGACGACGTTGCCGTCCTTGTCGAGATACATGTCCTTCGTCGCGGCAAGCGGCGCGCGCTCCCGATAGTCGAGAAAATACGGCTTGCCGCCGACATAAATGTTCATGAAGCCGCCGCCGCCGATGTTGCCGGCTTCCGGATACGTGACTGCCAGCGTGAATGCGATCGCCACCGCAGCATCGACCGCATTGCCGCCTTGCTTGAAAATCTGCTGGGCCGCATCGGCGCTGTATTTGTCGGCGACGGCGACGGCCGAGCCGTCCAGCACCACATGCTGCGGCGCCTTGGCCACCGCGGGCGCGCCGGGCAAAAAGCTGACGACGGCTGCGCCCAGCAGCGTCGCGAGCATCGACGATTTGAAGCGGTTGGCGGCGTTCATTGACTGTCTCCCATCTCAATCTCCTCGTTTCGCTGAAATATTGGGGCAGAACGCCCCCGAGCAGGCCCTTATAGCATGGTTCAAATTCAGTCAAAAATGGTCAGTTCTGCCAATCCGTGCACACACTGAAAATTTTTATCCGCCACTGCGCGCCAGGCTGCGGCCGAATCTGCGAAGATAGCGCCCCCTTTCCTTTCCGGCGGCACGCGCAGCGCAATACGCGATGGCATCACAAGCAGCACATCATGCAAGCGGCTGGGCCGCGGGTCTAGTCGCCGCGGCGCTGGTCGCGCAAGCGGGCGCGGCGGGACCAGCGCATCTCTTTTGCATTGCGGCATTCGCGGCGGGCGTCGCGGGCGGCACCGCGCCCGATTGGCTCGAACTTGCATGGTGGCGCCGCTCGCGACGGCGCTGGATCACGCATCGCACCGTCACGCATTGGGGCGTCGCGTGGCTCGCGGCGTTCGTGTTTGCTTATCGCTCGCTCGGGCACGGGCATCCGTGGGCCGCGCCGCTCGTCGGCTTCGCGTGCGGCGGCCTCGTCCATCTGATCGCAGACTGGCCGAACCCGCTCGGCATTCCGTGGATCTGGAAGCGTCATTCGCTGAACTGGTGGAACAGCGGGCACTGCGATCTGATTATCGTCGCGGCGGCCTGGGCCGGCGCGCTATGGCTCACGCAAGCGGCGTGGGGACATGCGACGCCGCTCGCGCATTGGCTCGGATGGCTGCGACGGGTTTGACCGCGAGCGAGCGCCTCGTCGATCAAGCGCGCCCGCGTCGACGCGGTGGCGGCAAATCGCTTTTCTTCTAAACAAACCATCCCGATCGAGTAGGCGTTGCGGCCGTATGCGGGTGCACGGCCGTCCGGTTTGGCGGTTTGCCAGCCTCATTCGGCCGCCGCGCGCGCCCGCATTGCGGCAGTCCGCGCGCGGCAACCGGCATCGCGCGGCGATGCCGCCGACATTCGGCCTAAACCCGCGCGGCTCGCGCCCAGCACATCCGCGCGGCGTCTGGCACACTTATCGTTTCGGCCGCCAATGTCCGGCCCGCCCGATGCCTTGCCCGCCGCCATGGACCTCTCCCCCGCCTGCTGCGCCACCGGCGCGCTCGACGCGTTTCACCCCGCCGTCGCCGCGTGGTTCGCCGGCACCTTCGCCACGCCGACCGACGCGCAAGCGCTCGCGTGGCCGCATATCAAGGCGGGCCGCTCGACGCTCGTTGCCGCGCCGACGGGCTCCGGCAAAACCCTCACCGCGTTCCTGAGCGCGCTCGATGATCTGGTGCGCGACGCGCTCGCGCACGGCGGCGCGCTGCCGGACACGACGCTCGTGATCTACGTATCGCCGCTCAAAGCGCTGTCGAACGATATTCGCGTGAACCTCGCCGCGCCGCTCGCCGGCGTCGCCGCCGAGCTTGCGCGGCGCGGGCTGCCTGTGCCCAATATCCGCACCGCCGTGCGCACCGGCGACACGCCGTCGGCCGAGCGCGCCGCGCTGCGCAAGCGCGCGCCGCACATCGTCGTCACGACCCCGGAATCGCTGTACGTGCTGCTATCGTCCGAATCGGGGCGGCGAATGCTCGAAAACGCACGCACCGTGATCGTCGATGAAATCCACGCGCTTGCAAACAACAAGCGCGGCAGCCATCTCGCGCTGTCGCTCGAACGGCTCGACGCGCTCGCCGGCCGGCGGCTGACACGCATCGGGCTATCGGCGACGCAGCGGCCGATTGACGCTGTCGCGCGCTTTTTGGTCGGTGCCCGCGCCGACACCGGCGACGCGCCGCTCGATTGCGCGATCGTCGACACGGGCCACGCGCGCGAGCGCGACCTCGCGCTGGAGTTGCCGCCGGTGCCGCTCGGGCCAGTGATGGCCACCGACGTATGGGAGCGTGTCTACGACCGGATCGCCGAACTCGCGGCCGCCCACCGCACAACGCTCGTGTTTGTCAACACACGGCGCATGGCCGAGCGCGCCGCACGCCATCTCGCGCAGCGCGTCGGCGCCGACGCTATCGCCGCGCATCACGGCAGCCTCGCGAAGGAGCATCGCCTCGACGCGGAACAGCGCTTGAAGAGCGGCCGGCTGAAACTGCTCGTCGCGACTGCGTCGCTCGAACTCGGCATCGACATCGGCGATGTGGACCTCGTCTGCCAGCTCGGCTCGCCACGCGCAATCGCACCGTTGCTGCAGCGCGTCGGCCGCTCGGGGCACCAGGTCGGCGGCATGCCGAAGGGGCGGCTTTTTCCGCTGTCGCGCGACGAACTCGTCGAATGCGCCGCGCTGCTTGATTGCGTGAGGCGCGGCGAGCTGGATCTGCTGCGCATGCCGCGCGCGCCGCTCGACGTGCTCGCACAGCAGATCGTCGCCGAAACCGCGTGCCGCGAATGGGACGAGGACGCGCTTTATCGCTGCGTGACGCAAGCCGCGCCTTATGCGGCGCTGACGCGCGAATCGTTCGACGGCGTGCTGAAGATGCTGGCCGAAGGCTTCGTGGGCCGGCGCGGCCCGCGCGCCGCGTATCTGCATCGAGACGTGGTATCGCGCACCGTGCGCGCGCGGCGCGGCGCGCGGCTCGCGGCCGTCACCTCGGGCGGCACGATCCCCGACAACGCCGATTACGCGGTGCTGCTCGAACCGCAAGGCATCAACATCGGCACGGTTAATGAGGATTTCGCGATCGAAAGCCTCGCCGGAGATGTATTCCAGCTCGGCAACCAGTCATACCGGATCATTCGCGTCGAAACCGGGCGCGTGCGCGTGGAGGACGCGCATGGGCAGGCGCCGAACATTCCGTTCTGGCTGGGCGAGGCGCCCGCGCGCAGCGACGAGCTGTCCAGAAGCGTCGCGCGGCTGCGCGAGCGGATCGACGCGCTGCTCGCGCAAGCCGCCGCGCCGGCGCAGCAGGGGCCCGCGGCACTGCGTCTGCCGGAGCCGGCCAGTGATGTGGCCCGCCCTGCGGCAGCCGTTGCTCGCACGTCCGCGCGATCCGCCCGGAGCGGCGCGTCGACGGTTCGAACCGCGACAAAGACTGCCGAACCTGCCGCGCAACCCAAGGGGCCCGGCGCGCCCGCCGGTGCGAGCCCAACGCCCGCGCCGCCCCCGCTCTGGGCTGAGACCGCCGAAGCCGCCGCCCCGGCCGAGCCGAGCCGCCTCGCCCCGGCGCTGACGTGGCTGACGCATGAGCTTGGCTTGAATGCCGAAGCTGCGCGGCAAATCGCCGACTATCTCGCGCGCTCGCGTGCGGCGCTCGGCGCACTGCCCACGCAGCGCACGCTCGTGATGGAGCGCTTCTTCGACGAATCCGGCGGCATGCAACTCGTGATTCACGCGCCCTTCGGCGGCCGGATCAATCGCGCATGGGGACTCGCGCTACGCAAGCGCTTCTGCCGCACGTTCAACTTCGAACTGCAGGCGGCGGCAACCGACGATGCGCTGATCCTGTCGCTGTCGCTCGCGCACAGCTTCCCGCTCGACGAAGTGTGGCGCTATCTACGCTCGGCAAACGCCGAACACGTACTGATCCAGGCGCTGCTCGACGCGCCTTTGTTCGGCGTGCGCTGGCGCTGGAACGCGACGACGGCGCTCGCGCTGCCGCGCTTGGCCGGCGGCCGCAAGGTCGCGCCGCAACTGCAGCGCATGAAAAGCGACGATCTGCTCGCCGCCGTGTTCCCCGATCAGGCCGCGTGCGCGGAGAATCTGGTCGGCGAGCGCGACGTCCCGCGGCATCCGCTCGTCGATCAAACGCTCGATGATTGCCTGCACGACGCGATGGACACCGACGGCTGGCTCGCGCTGCTGCGCCGGATCGAGGCGGGAGACGTCGCGCTCGTCGCGCGCGACCTGCCCGCGCCGTCGCCGCTCGCCGCCGAGATTTTGAACGCGAAGCCATATGCGTTCCTCGACGACGCGCCGCTCGAGGAACGCCGCACGCAGGCGGTGCTCGCGCGGCGCTGGAGCGATCCGGAATCGGCCGACGATCTCGGCGCACTCGATGCCGGCGCGATCGACGCGGTGCGCGAACAAGCGTGGCCGCTCGTGCGCGACGGCGACGAGATGCACGACGCGCTCATCGGCCTCGCGTGCATCTCGGACGACGAGGCGCGCGCGAACGACGGCTGGCTGGCTTGCCTCGAACGGCTCGCCGCCGCCGGCCGGGCCACGCGGATCACGCTCGCTGGCGGCGACGCGCCCGCCAACGAGCGGGCGCCCGAGCGGCGCGACGCGCGTGCCGATGGCCGCGCATACCAGCAGTCCGCCGTGCCCGCTGCTGCACGCGATGTCGCTGGCGGCGACGGCAGTGGCATCGGCAACGAAAGCGGCGGCAACATGCCCCATCTTCAGCGCGACGCGCTCGCCACCAGCCCCGAACCTGCCGGCCTCCCCGGCAACTCGCCGCGTGTCAGCCCGCGCCACGCATCCGCCCATCACCGCAGCCTATGGATTCCGGTCGAGCGCATCACCTGCATGCGCGCAGTGTACGGCGACGCCCCGGCCACGCCGTCGCTCAGTGCACCGCCCGGCTTCGACACGCCATGGGAGCCCGACGCCGCGCTCGTCGACATAATCCGCGCGCGGCTCACCGGCTTTGGGCCGCAAACGGCCCAGGCGATCGCCGCGCCGCTCGCGCTGCCGCACGCCACGCTCATGCGTGCGCTCGCCGCACTCGAACGCGAAGGTTATCTGATGCGCGGGCGCTTCACGCCCGGCGCGCGCAGCGACGAATGGTGCGAAAGGCATCTGCTCGCGCGTATCCACCGCTACACGGTCAAGCGGCTGCGCCGCGAGATCGAGCCCGTCGAACTTGCCGACTTCATGCGCTTTCTGTTTCACTGGCAACGCGTCGCGCCCGAAACGCGCGGCATCGGCGTCGATGCGCTCGCGTCGGTCGTCCACCTGCTAGAAGGGTTCGAGGCGGCCGCGAGCGCGTGGGAGGAGGAATTGCTGCCCGCGCGGCTCGCCGATTACGTGACGGGCGGCCTCGACGAACCATGCCGCGCCGGCAAGCTCACATGGACGCGGCTCGGCGCGCCCGCGAAAGCGGGCAGCGCGCCCGTCAGGACGACACCGATCGTGCTGCTGCCGCGCCGCGAACTGGCATGCTGGCAAGCGCTGCGCAACCCGGCCGCGCAGCCTGCGCTGTCTGCGCGCGCCGAACGAGTGCGCGCGACGCTCGCCGCATACGGCGCGATGTTCTTCGACGAGCTGGCCGCGCACGCCCGGCTGCTGCCCGTCGAACTCGAGCGCGCGCTCGGCGAACTCGTCGCGGCGGGACTCGTCAATGCGGACAGCTTCGCGGGCCTGCGCGCGCTGCTCAAACCGTCGGTCAAACGTCATGCGCATGCGTTCTACGTGCCGCGCACGCGGCGCGGCGGCGCGCTGATCGGCGGCATGGACGACGCGGGACGCTGGGCGCTTGTGCGGCGGCTGCCGCTTGCGGAGGTCGAATCCGGCAGCGATCATGGCCATCGCGGCGACGATGGCCGCTTCGATGCCGAAGCTGGCGGCGATGCCGCGCGGCCGGCGCGTTACGCCCCGCCGCCGTTTACCCGCCGCGCGGCGATCGAGCCGGCCGCGCTCGAGCATGTCGCACGAACGCTGCTGCGCCGCTACGGCGTCGTGTTCTGGCGCATCCTCGCGCGCGAAGCCGAATGGATGCCGAGCTGGCGCGAACTGCTGCCCGTCTACCGGCGGCTCGAGGCGCGCGGCGAGATTCGCGGCGGACGTTTCGTCGCCGGCCTGGCGGGCGAGCAATTCGCGCTGCCCGATGCGATTCCGATTCTGCGCGAGATCCGCCGCCGGCCGGCTGAAGGACTGATGCTGCGCATCAGCGGCGCGGACCCGCTCAATTTGACCGGCACGCTTCTGCCGGGCGAGCGCGTGCCTGCGCTCGCCGGCAACCGCATCCTGTTTCGCGACGGTGTGCCGGTCGCGTCGCTCGTCGGCGGCCAGTTCGTCTATGCACACGATCTCGACGCCACGGATCGAGAGGCTGCGCGAGCGAAGCTCACGCGCCGTTGAGGCCGTTGCCACTATCGGCGGCACCCATTACACACAATATTGCTCACACGAATAACCGTGACGCCGCCGCCAGCAGATACCGCCCTTGCCGCTCGCAGCGCATACGGCTACTCTGCCGCCCATCGCCGCCGTGCGGCCCGCGCCGTCCCGCCGGAAAATTAAACGCGGCCATCCCAAAAAAAGGCGCGATCCACTATCATCGCCGCAGCCGCGAGCGTCGCGAACCGCGTGCACCGCACGCATGCGCCATACACGAGTACAACAAACGGAGACACCCGGATGAACATCACCGCCGAGCACGGCGCCCCCGCCCAGCCTCACCACGCCGGTTCGCTGACGATCGTCCAAGGCACGGCGCTCTATGTGGGCGCCGTGCTCGGTACCGGCGTGATCGCACTGCCCGCGCTCGCCGCCGAAATCGCCGGCCCCGCGTCGCTCGTCGCGTGGGCCGCGCTCGTGCTCCTGTCGATCCCGCTCGCCGCGACCTTCGCCGCGCTCGGCGCGCGCTATCCGGACGCCGGTGGGGTGTCGACTTACGTGCGCAACGCATTCGGCCCACGGGCGGCAACCGTCGTCGGCTGGTGCTTCTACTTCGCCGTGCCCGCCGGTGCGCCCGCCGCCGCAATGTTCGGCGGCGCATACGTCGCCTCCGTCACGGGCGGTGGGCACACGACGGTCGTCGTCGCTGCCGCCGCGCTGATCGCGATCGTCGCGGCGGCCAATGCATTCGGCGTCACCGTGTCGGGACGCATGCAGCTTGTGCTGTCCGCGCTGCTTGTCGCGCTGTTGCTCGCGGCCGTGCTGGCGTCCGCGCCACATGCGCGCACCGCTAATTTGCATCCGTTCGCGCCGCACGGCTGGCTCGCGGTCGGACAAGCCGCCGCGCTGCTTGTCTGGAGCTTCGCCGGCTGGGAGGCGATCACGCATCTGGCCGCCGAATTCCGCCGCCCCGCGCGCGATCTGCCGCGCTCGACCGGCATTGCCGTCGCGGTGGTCGGGTTGCTCTATCTGGCGGTCGCGGCGGCCAGCGTGCTCGTGCTCGGCCCGACGGCGGGCGCGTCCGGCGCGCCGCTTGCCGAGTTGATCGCGCGCGGCATCGGCGGCCGCGCGCAATGGCTCGCCACCGCCGCGGCGCTGTTGCTGACACTCGGCACGATGAATGCCTACTTTGCCGGCGCGGCGAAGCTGGGCGCGGCGCTCGGACGCGACGGCGCATTGCCGGCATGGCTCGCACACGGCAGCCAGACCGGCGGCGTGCCGCGACGCAGCCTCGCGTTGATCGCCGTGCTCGCGGGCTGCGCGCTCGGCGCCACGATTGCGACCGGCATGGGACCAAAGCCGCTCGTGCTCGCGACGTCCGGGAATTTCGTGATGGTTTATCTGCTCGGCGCGGCCGCCGCGGCGAAGCTGCTGCCGCGCGGCGCGTTCGCGCATCGATGCTCGCTCGTCGCGTTCGTAGCGGCGGCCGCGCTGTTCGCAACGAGCGGGTGGTATCTGCTCTGGCCGCTGCTGGTGACGGCCGCGGCGCTGGCTTATACGCGAATCAGCCGGGCCGCGGAAAGCCAGTAGCGCGGCGCGGTACGCCGCACACGGCGCCGGGCCGCGCAGCCGCACCGCCATCTGCGCCCCCCGGCAAACCGGCGTACCGGCAACCCGACCGATCCGCGGGGAAACGCGGGCGTCGCATGCGCCGCCCGCCCCCGCGCATCCGTGCGCCTCAACCGCGCGCCTCACCTCAACCGCGCGATTGCCCTCCGCTGATTTGCGCGCGCAGACGCTCCTCCTGTTCGCGCAATTCCGGCGTCAACTCCGGGCCGAAATCCTGCGCCTCGAACAGCGGCCGGATCTCGATCTCGGATTCGCCCTCCATCGGATTCGGACACCGCTTGCCCCATTCGACGGCTTCTTCCATCGACTCGACCTGCCACAGCCAGAACCCGGCAACGAGTTCCCGGGTTGGCGCGAACGGCCCGTCGATCACGCTGCGCCCGCTGCCGGAAAAACGCACCCGCTTGCCCTTCGAGCTTGGATGCAAGCCTTCGCCCGCCAGCATCACGCCTGCGCTGACGAGTTCCTCATTGAATTTGCCCATTGCGTCGAGCAGCGCGGTGCTCGGCATCTTGCCGGCCTCGGATTCGCTGGTCGCCTTGACGATCACCATCACACGCATCTCGCCTCTCCTTGACTTGAACAGAATCGGCCCAACGGGCCACATGTCTGCCGCCGATCCGGCAATCCGGCGGCTCCGATACCACGACGCGCCAACCTAGCCGAAATCGACAACGCCGGCCATCGCCATTCGATCAATACCGCATGCGCTGCCGTCGCGTTCATGCCGCCGTGCAACAAATGCGATAATTTCCGCTTTGCCCGCCTCGCCGCCAGGACAACGACATGACCCACATCGACGATCCCCGCCACGACCGGGAAGCCGGCGCCGCCGACGCCACCCAGGACACCACCCGCATCGACGACGTGCGCATCAGCGCGGTGCGGCCGCTGATTTCGCCCGCGCTGCTGCAGGACGAGATGCCGGTGCCGCCCGGCGCTCAGGCGCTCGTCGAGCGCACCCGCGCCGAGATCGGCGACATCCTGCACGGCCGCGGCGACCGGCTCGTGACCGTGGTCGGCCCGTGCTCGATTCACGACCACGATCAGGCGCTCGCCTACGCGCAGCGGCTGAAGGCCGCCGCCGACGCATTGCGGGACGATCTGCTGATCGTCATGCGCGTGTATTTCGAAAAACCGAGAACGACAATCGGCTGGAAAGGCTATATCAACGATCCGCGGCTCGACGGCAGCTTCCGCATCAACGAGGGGCTGCGCGCCGCCCGGCAGCTGCTTCTCGATATCAACGCGCTCGGCCTGCCCGCGGCAACGGAATTTCTCGATCTGCTGAGTCCGCAGTACATCGCGGACCTGATCGCGTGGGGCGCGATCGGCGCGCGCACGACCGAAAGCCAGAGCCACCGCCAGCTCGCATCAGGGCTGTCGTGCCCGATCGGCTTCAAGAACGGCACCGACGGAGGCGTGCAGATCGCCGCCGATGCGATTATCGCCGCGCGCTCGAACCATGCGTTCATGGGCATGACGAAAATGGGCCAGGCCGCGATCTTCGAGACGCGCGGCAATGACGACGCGCACGTGATCCTGCGCGGCGGCAAGCAAGGCCCGAACTACGAGCGCGCCAGCATCGAAGCGAGCTGCGCGGCGTTGCGCGCGGCCGGTCTGCGCGAGCAGGTGATGGTCGATTGCTCGCACGCGAATTCGAACAAATCGCATCTGCGGCAAATCGACGTCGCCGGTGATCTCGCACAACAACTCTCGGACGGCGAGCGGCGCATCGTCGGCGTGATGATCGAGAGTCATCTGGAAGCCGGCCGTCAGGATCTGAAGCCGGGCGCCCCGCTCCAATACGGCGTGTCGATCACCGACGCGTGCCTGAGCTGGGCGCAAACCGAGCCGGTGCTCGATACGCTCGCGCAGGCAGTGCGGCGCCGCCGCGCACTTTGACGCACGCGGCGGCGCGCGGCCGGCGCGCCGATTGCGCGCGCCGCCGGCGCGGGGCTACGCCGACACCCGTGTCACCGCGAATCCATCCCAGCCTTTCGCGCCGACCGTTTGCAGCACGGTCGTCGACAACCGGGGATCGGCGGCTGCCAGCCTAAAATACTCCCGCACGCCGACGGCATCCGGATCGCCGTTGCGCGTATCCGCGACACGCCCGCCCCTGACCACGTTATCCGCGACGATCACGGTCCCGGCGCGCGCAAGCTTCAACGACAGCGGCAAATAGTCCGGATAGCCTTCCTTGTCCGCGTCCAGAAAAATGAAATCGAACGGCTCGGCCTGCTCGCCGATCAAGCGCTCGAGCGTGTCCTTCGCACGGCCGACGACCACCGTCGCGACGCCGTCCAGCCCCGCGCGCTCGATGTTGCGCCGTGCAAGCGCCGCATAGTCGGCATTCGCTTCCAGCGAGATCAGCCGGCCGCCCGGCGGCAATGCACGCGCAAGCCAAATCGTGCTGTAACCGCCCAGCGTGCCGAGTTCGAGAATCCGGCGTGCGCCGCCAAGCGACGCGAGCAGGTTCAGGAATTTGCCCTGGCTCGCGGTCACGTTGATCGGCGGCAAGCCGGCCTGCACACTGGACGCCAGCGCAGCATCGAGTGCCGGATCGGTCAGATCGAGCTGGGCGGAAAAATACTCGTCGACGGCGCTCCACTGTTTCTGATTCATCGCACACCTTCGTCCAGGAATCGAAGGAATCATTCTAGGTGCACCCCGTCGGGACCGTCGCAGGCCACGCGCTGGATTTACCTGACATAACCTCAAGCCCGTCCTGTCCGCGTCGTGCACGGCCGCGCGCCGGAAAATTTCCACGCTGCGCCGCCTGCGCGTCGAATGCAAGCTACCGGAGCCTGACGATGTTGAGCGCGCCCGCGCAAACAGCCTCGGGGCGGCAAGCGAGCGGCGCCAAACGGCCATGCGGCAACGCCTGTCCTGCCCGGTGCAATTTCACGGCGCCGCGCGCGTGCCCCGGTATTGAATGGCGCCGCGCGCAACGCGCCCCTGGGCGTGAAACGCCCGCCCGCAGCCGCCAGCGCCCGTCACGACGCCCTGCGCCCCGAAGCCAGACGAGCACGCGCGACCGCGCGCACCGCATCGATCAGCGTATGCGCGACGGGCGACGGCTGCGCGTCGGTGCGCAGGATCAAACCGACCGGCTCGTCGGCGCCCTCGACCGGCAATGCCAGCCGCGCGAGCGTGCCGGCCGCGAGGTCATATTCGGCCGCATAGCGCGGCACGAACCAGATCGCATCGTTCTCGAGCGCGAGCGCACGCGCCACCGATACCGACAGCACTTCGACGAACGATTCGAGCAAAGGCGCGCCGCACGCGCTCAACAACTGCTCGGCGGACTGGCGGATCAGCGTGCCGTAAGGCGGCAACACAACCGGATACTGCGCGAGCCGCTCGGCGGGCGCAGCGCTCGCCGCAAGCGGGTGGCCCGCACGAACGACCGCGATGAGCGGCTCGTTGTACAAGTGCTCGAACGACAGCCCGACCATCCGCTCGGGCTCCGACAGCCGTCCGATCGCGCATTCGAGCGCACCGGACTTCAAATGCTCAAGCAGTTCGGCATTCGCGGCGGTCGTGATCCGCACGGCAGCGCGCGGCCATGCATCGGCAAGCGCCTTCAGCACGGCGGGCGCCAGCGACGCCGCAACGCTCGGCAGCATGCCGAGCGCCAGCGTCGCCGCCGCACCGCCGCTGTCGCGCGCCAGCAACCCGACGCCCTGCCGCAGCGCGAGCACGCACGCGTTCGCGTGCGGCAGAAAGCGCTGCCCGTCGCGCGTCGGCGTCGCGCCGTGCCGCCCCCTTTCGAACAGCGGCACGCCGAGGATCGACTCGAGTTCGGCGATCGTCTTCGATACCGCCGGCTGCGTGATCGACAAGCTCTGCGCCGCCTTCTGCACGCTGCCGAACTGCGCGATGGCGAGAAAGCATTGCAGATGCCGGAACTTGACCCGGCCGTCGGTGAGCCGGTCCCCGCCTGGGCTTCGGCCGCCAGCGCGGCGGCCGCCACGATCACGATCTTGCATAACATCCGGTTATACGAATGACGATAAAACATCATTTTGCATAACTTTTCTGATTAGCTAAAGTCCTGAAAACCCGCTTTGTCATCCACAAAATCATCAGGAGACGCCCGCGATGGACTCCCCTCATCTGACCCCGCGCGACTGGCCGTCGCATCCCGCCTATGTGCACCCGCCCTACCGCTCGTCGGTGAAACGCGGGCCGACGCAACCGCTGATTCCGCTGCAAGAGAAACTGCGCAACCAGCATGTGCCCGTCTACGGTGCCGACGACCTCGGCCCGCTCGATCACGATCTGACGAAGAACGCCGTGAAGAACGGCGAGCCGCTCGGCGAGCGGATCATCGTGACCGGCCGCGTGCTCGACGAGTTCGGCAAGCCGCTCGCCAACACGCTCGTCGAGATCTGGCAAGCGAACGCAGCGGGCCGCTATGTGCACAAAGCCGATCAGCACGACGCGCCGCTCGATCCGAATTTTCTCGGCGCGGGCCGCTGCCTGACCGACGCGCAAGGCCGCTACCGGTTCCTCACGATCAAGCCGGGCGCGTATCCGTGGGGCAACCATCCGAATGCGTGGCGGCCCAATCACATCCACTTTTCACTATTCGGCGAATATTTCGGCTCACGCCTGGTCACGCAAATGTATTTCCCCGGCGATCCGCTGCTCGCGCTCGATCCGATTTTCCAGGGCACGCCCGAAAGCGCGCGCGAGCGGCTGATCTCGCGCTTCTCGATCGACACGACCCAGGAAGGCTTCGCGCTCGGCTACGAATTCGACATCGTGCTGCGCGGCCGCGACGCCACCCCGATGGAGCGCTGAACATGACGACGACCAAGCTAAAACAAACTCCTTCGCAAACCGTCGGCCCGTATTTCGCATATGGTCTTTGCCCTCAACAATATGGCTACGACCTGGCGAGCCTGTTCGAGCCGGCGCTGGCCACGCCCGATGCGGCGGGCGAGCACATCGTCGTCATCGGCCAGGTGCTCGACGGCGACGGCAAGCCGGTCAACGATGCGCTGCTCGAATTTACGCAGGCCGACGGCGCGGGCCACTATCCGTCGTCGCGCGACAACGCCCGGCAAAGCGGCTTTCGGGGTTTCGCGCGAATCGGCACGGGAACCGATCCGCAGCATCGCTTTGTCGTCCATACGGTCAAGCCGGGGCGGACATCGCAAACGGACGCGCCGCACATCGACGTGACGGTGATGATGCGCGGCGTACTCACTCACGCATTCACGCGGATCTACTTCGACGATGAAGCGGCCGCCAACGCAGCCGACGCCACCCTCGCGCGCGTGCCCGCCAGCCGGCGCGCCACGCTGCTCGCCCGCCGCGAGCCGGATACGGCGGCGCGGCGCGCCACGGTGTACCGCTTCGACGTGCGGATGCAGGGCGAGCTGGAGACGGTGTTTTTCGATATCTGACGCGAGCGGCACCGCATCGGCCAACCCGTCGAGCTCGCGTGCACAGTTGCGCGCGCGTGCCGGACCGGTCATCTCGCGCGGCATAAACCGCGTCGCGCATGACGGCCGGCAACGCCCCGTCCACTCTAGCGTCAGCGTTATGGGCCAGCCGCAACACGGTCACACCGCGCGCGGCAACGACGAAACCGTCGCATGCCCGCACGCGCGACCCCATACGAATCGCTGCTTGGCCACGCAGCGCATCGGTCGCGCGTCCCAGTCCGGCCATACCGGCACCGCCCGATACAAACGCGGTGCGATCGACCGATCGAACAACACGCGCGACGGCGCGCAACGCGCCGCGCCCCTCTCTTCCCGCACGCGTCGATGCTGGACAGACCGGCCGGTTGCGCCGACGGACCGATCCACCGGTGCGCGGCGCGCCTGCAATGCGCGGTGAATGCCGCGCGCCGCGCGCCGGGCCACGCGGCGTCATTCGCTAAGATATCCGGTTATCGAGTCGAGAAATATCGAAAAGGAACCGTTGATGAATGCCCCCGTCACGCTCGCGTCCGCCGGTGCGATGCCCGCCGCCGAATGGATCGGTTTAGGCGCGCTCGCGTTGCTGTATCTGTTCGGTATCGGTTGGGCGTCGTACTGCGCGATCACGCGCGCCCGCGGACGCGGTTACTGGCTCGCGTGCATCGCGTTGATCGCCGCCGGCACCGCAATCGCATGCTTCACGGCATCGTCGCCACCGCCCGGCTCTGGCGAAATGCCGGCGGGCTTCGGGTTCGGCGTGGACGTCGCGCTGCTCGGCATCGCGGGCGTGACCGCAGGCTGCGCGTGGCAAGCGATCGCACGATTGCGGCACAAGTTCCATTAAGCCGCGTCCGTGCCGGCAGGCGACCGCACAGCGCGCACCGGCCCGCGCCAGCCACCATACGAAGCCGAACTCGCGCAAGCGGCACTCAGCACGGCACACGGCGATGAGCAGTCATTCGCAGCCGCCATCGCTCGCGAGGAGCCGAAAAATCTCGCACCGAGCCGGCAGATCGGCTTATCGCTGCATCGCCGATGCGTGGCGGCGGCCCTTACCAGGCACGCCGAGTCTTTACGCACCGCACGCGAATAAACCGGGTTCGCCGCCCATTTCGAATCGGCGCGATCGATCGAGCAATAGTCGACAAGTATTTTTCATACCACGCCACTCTCATCCAATTCTTATTTTTTATTTAAGGCGACAAAAAAACAGAATCAACACTTTCGCTTTGAATCATGAAAATAATCAGGCCAATGCAATATTTGGAGCCGGCCTCCCATATCTGGGATGACAGTTTCGCTCTTTAAACGGCCCAGAATTTCACCTCCGGCGTATTGTTCATCCCGTTGCATCGACACGCTCGTGGCATTCAGCGGTATGCGCCGTCGCCGCTTCGCACGCATGATATATACCTGTGCTCCGGTATCTGGAGTCAACGTTCTAACGGATACATGTATGCGCAATTAATATAAAGAATATGATTGTGACATTCGCCACGCTGTTCCATTCAGCCACGAGGGGGTCCAAGTGTTTGTTCGAAATCAGTGGTATGTCGCCGGCTTGTCGAGCGAAATCGGCACGGCACCGTTTCCAAGAACCATCGCCAATGAAAAGATCGTTTTTTATCGCACGGTCAATGGCGATCTGATTGCGCTGCCAAATCGTTGCCCGCATCGTCAGGTGCCGCTCTCGGAAGGCTGCGTCGTCGATGATCACATCCAATGCGGTTATCACGGCATGAAATTCTCGTCGGCCGGGCGGTGCGTGAGCATTCCCAGCCAGTCAATCGTGCCCGAGCGCGCGCATCTGAAGCCGTATCGCGTCGCCGAAGCGCACGGCTTCGCATGGATCTGGATCGGCGACAGCGAACCCGCATCGTTCAGCGTGCCCGACGAATTCTCCGTGTGCTCGTCCGAACAGTACGCGGGCGAAATGCTCTATGCGCACGCCAAAACGGACTACCGGCTCGGCATCGACAATTTTCTCGATGCCTCGCACGTTCTCTTCGTGCACCCATGGACCGTCGCGTCGGCGGCCGTCACCGCCGCGCAGACCGAACTGTTCGTCACCGACGACGAGGTGCGCGTTCGCCGCACAATGCCCAACGAAGCCTGCTCGCCAATGTTCAAGAGCATGCTGAAGGTCGATTTCATCGATCGCATCCAGGACGCCGTCTTTCGCCCGATCAGCCATACGTGGATCGATACGACGATCACGCTTTGCGGCGTCGAGAACAGCCCCATGATGAAAACGCGCACCTTCGGCCTGTTCACGCCCGAGACTGAATCGACGTGCCATTTGTTCGCCGGACTGTACCGCAACTTCGAGATCGGCAATCAGCAGTTGAGCGAACTCACGGCACAACAAATCAAAAAAACGATCGACGAAGATGTTTATATTTGCGAGCAGGTACAATCAAACTGGGACGACGGCTATCCGATCGTTCATTTCGGCGTCGATCAAGCTTGCCTCGCTGCGCGTCGGATGATCAGAAACCGAGCGCAACCGGCCGATATCCAGCAGGCCGCCAGGCAAGTCACGTCGACGTTCTCGCAAATCGAAAGCGCAGTGGCTCAGATTCGATAGCCCATAGCGGGCGACGCGCCATGAGCGCCCCCTGTCGAGAAATCAGCGATGACTCCTGAACAAGCCGCCATTCTTTTTCTCACGCCGAGGCGCGAGGCCGCCGCCGATAACCATCCGCCCTTCGACGGCGCATCCGGCAGCACCGCCGACTTCGAAGGCGCCGCGCTCGTGTCGTGGCAGGCGGGTGCGGGGCCGACCGTGCTGCTGGTTCACGGTTGGGAGGCAAGCGCCGGCGCATTCAAACGCTTCGTGCCGCCGCTCGTCGCGGCGGGCTACCGGGTCGTGGCGATCGATCTGCCCGCGCACGGCCGCTCCGCCGGCGCACGCACGTCGATCGTCGATTGCGCGAGAGCCGTGCGTCAACTGATCGAGCATCTCGGCCCCGTTCATGCGATCGTCGCGCACTCGATCGGCTGCGCGATCGCCGTCGAGGCGATGAAGGCGAGCGCATCGGCGAATACGGCCGTGCTGATTGCCCCCCCCGCCCGATATCGCGATTACGCCAACGCCTTCGCAATGCAAGCCGGGCTCTCGACCGACGATGCAAAGCAAATGGTCGCCCATCTTCTCGCGCTTGGCGTCGACGTCGCCTCTGTCGATACGCCTCGCGCCGTGCAAACCTTCGACACACGTGCGCTGATCGTTCATTCGGAGGACGATCGCGTGGTGCCGGTTTCGCAAGGCCGCGAAGTCGCCGTGGCTTGGCCGGGCGCGCGTTTTGTCGCGGTAAACGGCCTCGGCCACCGCAGGATACTGGACGCCGACGAGGTGATCAACGCGGCCGTGACGTTCATTCAAGCGCCCCGCAACGAGCAGCACGGGCTCGAATCGTAAGCCGATCGCCGCCTGAACCGGGTATCGCACGATTTACGCCGTGACAAAGGGCATCCGCTCACAGCGCGGATGCCCTTTGTCATGGTTCGCCGACATACCAGATTCGCTTTTCATTCCTTCTTGTCATCCCAACCGCTGGCCCGAGCGCGTGCGGCGCCCCCTGCCCGGCCCCACCCCGCCGATTTGCCCGCCTATGTTTGCTTCGCCGCTCACCAGCAGCCTCCCCGTCAATAGCTGAAGCCGCAATACCCTCGGCTCGCCATCCGGCGCGAATGCCGAAAATCGCTGATTGAATCACCGACTGAACACGGACCGCCGGGCGCATCGCGCGCACCGCACGCGGCGACGATCCGGCGTCAGCACGCATCACGCCGCCGATTTGCCATAGACTAGCCGCCCGTCACCAGCCGCCTAAATTAAAGTTAACATGAAGTTGAAACATAACCAGAAAGGCAAGCCATGACTCCATCCCGTCCCGTCAGCGATCCGCTGTTGCCGATCAGCGAAGTCGTCGCGCGCAGCGGCGTTGCGGCGTCCGCGCTGCGTTTCTATGAATCGCGCGGCCTGCTCGTGTCGACGCGACACGGCCGCAGCCACCGCCTTTATCCGCGCTCGAGCCTGCGCCGGATCGCGTTCATCGTGTTCGCGCAGCGCATCGGTTACTCGCTCGACGAAATCGCCGAACAGCTCGCGGCACTGCCAATCGATACGCTGCCGACCAACAGGGACTGGCTGCGCTTGTCGCGGCAATGGAAGCAGCGCGTGGCGGAAAAGATCGACGAATTGCAGCGCCTGAATATCAGCCTCGATCACTGCATCGGTTGCGGCTGCCTGTCTTTGCGCCGCTGCAAGCTGACGAATCCCGACGACCGCGCGGGGCGCGCCGGGCCGGGCGCCCGGCGCTGGCTCGGCGATCCGCCGCCGGTTTGACGCGTGACGGCATGCCAGCCGTCAATGGGCCGGGGTGCGATCGGCAAGGGCGCATCGCGCGCTGGCCAGCCAGCGGCCGGCCGCCATGTCCAAGCCCCTTCAAAATCAGCCAGAATCGGGCATGATGCGATAGACGCGCCGCGATACGGCACTCCCGCCGCCTATACCGCCCTCTCCCCCACCGTCAACGATCTAATCGACATGAAAATACGTCCGGGCCTTCTCGTCGAACTGGCGGTCAACCTGCTGCTTCCCTGGGCCGCCTACCGCGCGGCGGCGCCTCACTGGGGGGAAACAGGCGGCCTGATCGCGTCTGCCGTGCCGCCGCTCGTCTGGAGTGTGCTCGAACTCGTGCGCTTTCGCCGGATCGACGCGCTCTCCGCACTCGTGCTGTTCGGCATCGTGCTATCGATCGCCGCCGCGCTCGCAGGCGGCAGCCCGCGAATGCTGCTGATGCGCGAATCGCTGGCGTCCGGCACGGTCGGCGTCACGTTCCTGCTGTCGCTCGCACGGCGCAAGCCGATCGTGTTCTATCTAGCGCGTGCAACCGTCGCACGTGAACAGAGCGACGGCGCCGCCCGGCTCGACCGCCTTTGGAACGAGCAGCCGGCGTTCGTCTCCGCGATGCGGCTCATCACGCTTGTCTGGGGTTGCGGCCTCGTCGCGGAAAACCTGTTGCGCGCGTGGATGGTCTGGCATTGGCCGGTCGAACGCGTGCTCGTGGTCACGCCGATTGTCGGTTACGGCACCTATGGTGCACTGATGCTCTGGACGTTCTGGTATCGGAAGGTGATGCGCAGCCGCGCGCTCGCCGGTATGCCTCCGGGCGGCGCACTTGGATGAACGGCGAGCCGCAACCGGTATCATGTGCGCCGAATCCGGTAGCGCGATCGGCTGGCTACCTAGGCCGGGCGGGACGGCAGCACGGCGGCAAACGCGGGCTCCGGCAAGCCGCCCGGATAGGCGCCGGCGTCGAAATGCCGGTTCCGGCCGGCTGCCTCAGGGATTGAAGTTGACGTTGCAGCGCCGCAACCAGCCGGCCGCCACCGGGCATGGATCGGATACTGAGCGCCCCCTTGCGCCAAACACGGCGCGGGACTGGAGCAAGCGCTAAAGCGCTGACCCCGGTCGACCAACACTGGAGATTTCATGGCCTTACCTCAAGACAGCGTCAACATGGCGCTCTTTTGCGACTTCGAAAACATCGCACTCGGCGTGCGCGACACGAAGTTCGAAAAACTCGACATCAAGCCCGTCCTCGAAAAACTGCTGCTGAAAGGCAGCATTGTCGTCAAAAAGGCGTACTGCGATTGGGAACGCTACAAGACGTTCAAAGCGGCGATGCACGAAGCAAGCTTCGAGTTGATCGAAATTCCGCACGTGCGCCAATCCGGCAAGAATTCGGCCGATATCCGCCTGGTCGTCGATGCGCTTGATCTCTGCTATACGAAAGCGCACGTCGATACCTTCGTCATCATCAGCGGCGATTCGGACTTCTCGCCGCTCGTGTCGAAACTGCGTGAAAACGCGAAGCGCGTGATCGGCGTCGGCGTGAAGAACTCGACGTCCGATCTGCTCGTCGCGAACTGCGACGAATTCATCTTCTACGACGATCTCGCTCGCGAGCAGCAGCGCGCGCTCGCCAAACGCGACGCGCGCACGGCAAGCCCGAATGCCAAGCGCCCGGCCGACGACGACAAGCACCGCAAGCACGACGGCGACGCGCGCAAGTCAGAGGCAATCTCGCTCGCCGTCGAGACCTTCGATGCGCTCGCGTCCGAGCGCGGCGAGAGCGGCAAAATCTGGGCATCGGTGCTGAAAAGCGCGATCAAGCGCCGCAAACCCGATTTCAACGAGTCATATTATGGATTCCGCGCGTTTGGCAATCTGCTCGACGAAGCACAGGCGCGCGGCCTGCTCGGGATCGGCCGCGACGACAAATCCGGCACGTTCGTATTCCGGCCGATTCAAATTTCGCCGCGCCCCGCCGCGGTCGAAGCGCCCAGCTTGGCAGTCACGCCAGCCGAACCGACTGCCGCGACCAACGTAGCCGGTACGCCCGATGCGAAGCCATCCGGCAAGAAAGGGCACGGCAAGGCACGCGGGGCAAAGAAGCGGCTACCTGAGCAAATGCCGCTGATCGTCGAGACGGCAGCGAGCGTCGACAGCGAAATCGACTTCGCCATCGAAGCCGACGCCGAAACCGTCACGCATCACACCGCGCACAGCGCGCGCACGGCACAAGAAGCACGCGCATCGCACGCTGCTCACGAATCAGCAAGCACGGACGAAGCCGCAGACCTCGGCACGGCCGATACACCAAAGCCCGCCCGTTCGCGTGCGCGCAAAACGGCGCCGAGAAAAACCAAGGTCCGCGCGAACCACGCAGCCGAACCTAAAGCGGCGACCGACGACGCCATGCCCGACGAAGGAATCGAGGCCCAAGCCCGTGCAGGAGCCGAGCGCGCGCAAGCAGCCGAGCCGGCGGCAGCGAAAAAACCGGCGCGTCAATCGGCGGCGCGCCCGCGGCGGCCGCGCAAGAGCACATCGGCAGGCGAAGCCTGAACACCGCGCAATACGAAGAACGCACACGGGCGCGCGCCGCCGGCGCAGTCCCGCGTTAACGGCGGCGAGGCTGCCGACCCCGCCCGCGGCGAGGCATCCTCGCAAGCGGAACGATCCGCCAGCCCGCGCGCGGCCGTCCGTCCATCACGCCGCCACCCCGGCCGCCGGCCTGCGGCCTGACATCGACGCCGCCAGCATGCCAATTCCAAGTGTCGCAAGACAAACGACGGGCACGAGCATCGGCGCGCCCGCATTGCCCGCGACCTTGCCGACATACGGCATCAGGTTTTGCGCGAAAAAGCCGCCGAGGTTACCGATCGAATTGATCGCGGCAATGCTCGCGGCAGCGCGCGCGCCGGAGAAGAAACGTGGCGGCAGCGACCAGAAGCACGGATACAGCAGCGGAATACATGCACCGCCGAGCACGAGCGCCGCAAAGCGCAGCGGCAGGCCGGGCAGCGCGAGGCTAAGCGCGAAGCCAGCAACACCGATGCCCGCCACGGCCGCCATCGCCTTCAACACGATGCGCTCGCGCTTAATCCGCGCGGGCAGCCACAGCAGCAACAGCGCGGCAATCGCCCATGGGATCATATTGAGCAGCCCGTTCGCCGATGCCGCCACGCCGCTGCTCTTGAGCAGCGTCGGCAGCCAATATGTCACGCCGTACAGCGATGTCGACATCAGCATGTACGCGAGCGCGAACATCAGCACGCGCGGATCGACGAGCGCGCGCCACGGCGATTCGGATACCGCCTCGGGCGGCGCCTCCCGTGCGAGCGCCGCGTGCACGCGCCGCTTCTCGTCGTCGGACAGGAACGTCGCGCGCTCAACCGATTCCGGCAGCAAACGCAGCGCAACGAGCGCAACGACGACGGCGGGCGCGCCCGTCGCAACGAACACCCATTGCCAGCCGGCAAGCCCAAACGATCCGTCGAGCGACAGCAGCAGCCCGCCGGTGAGCGAGCCCAGCATGTTCGCAAGCGCGCTGCCAAGCGTGAAAAAGCCAAGCACGCGAGTACGCTGGCTTTGCGGGAACCACAGCGTCAGGTAATAGATAACGCCTGGGTAAAACCCCGCTTCCGCTACGCCAAGCGCGAAACGCAACACGTAAAAGAGCCCGGTCGAATGCGTAAAACCGAGCAGCATCGTGACCACGCCCCACGTCATCATGATCCGCGCGAGCCAGAGCCTCGCGCCAAACCGATGCAACGCAAGCGTGCTCGGCACCTCGAACAACAGATAGCCGATGAAGAACAGCGACGCGCCGAGTCCATACGACGACTCACTCATCCCGAGCGCGTGCACCATCTGCAATTTCGCGAAACCGACATTCTGCCGATCGATGAACGCAATCAGGAACATGATGACGAGTAGCGGCATCAGCCGCCGCGCGATTTTCGTCATCAATGCCTGCTCGCTGAATGTGGGCCCGTCCATCGGTTATCTCCTTGTCGCTCAATTCATATAGATGATTAATTGACTTACCTGCTTCGACAATGCGTGGTAACCCGTGAAGAGATGAAATTCCGGCTTGTCTGTACGGGTTTTTCCCGTTTCCTACCTGGCCTACTCATGCAAACATATAGATGAATACACCGACCTCCCATGATTGCCGACGACCGCCTCCCCCGTTACCAACGCCTGCACGACGAGCTGGCCGCGCTGATCGCGGCTCGCCATTGGCAGCCGGGCGAAGCGATTCCGACCGAACAGGCGCTCGCGAAACGTTATGACGTGGCAATCGGCACGGTGCGTAAGGCGGTCGAACTGCTCGTCAGCGAAGGGATGCTCGAACGCTTTCAGGGGCGCGGCACGTTCGTCAGGCGCGCGAGCTTCGACGGTTCGCTGTTCCGATTCTTCCGCTTCCAGAGCAAGGGCGGCGAGCGGCGGATACCGCAGAGCCAAATCCTGCGCCGCGAAATCGTCGAAGCGACGTCGGCCGTCGCCGCCGAACTGCAACTGCCAAACCGCACGCGGGTCATCGAAATGACGCGGCTGCGCGTGATCGACGCCATACCGATGCTCGCCGAAGAAATCTGGCTGCCGTATGAGCCGTTCGCCGCGTTCGCGCAGCTTGAACTCGACGCGATCGGTGATCTGCTCTATCCGGCCTACGAATCGCATTGCGGCCAGATCGTCGCGTCCGCAACCGAAACGTTGACGGTCGAGGCGATCGGCGCCGTGCATGCGCGGCTGTTGCGGATCGAACCGGGCACGCCTGCCATCGTGATCGAGCGGCTCGCATATGGCTACGATCGCCGACCGCTCGAATGGCGGCGCTCGCGCGGCCCGGCGCGCGAATTCGTCTATCAGGCGGAAATTCGCTGACACACGAACGTGCGCGCGTGCGGCGATCGCTGCTTCGCCATCGCAGCCGGCAACGCACGGTGGCTTTGCCGTTCGCGCCGCCGTCCACGCCCCCCCCCCCCCGGCTCATGCGTAGGCATGCCACTCGCCGCAAACAGGCCAATGGCTTTCACATATATTGCATATAGCATGCTTACCATTACGGCTCCCAAACGAGGACGACCATGCGACGACCGCTCCTTCGCCACACTGCCGCGTTCCTGCTGACGCTCGCGAGCGCCATTTTTTTTCTCCACGCCTGCAAGAGCGACATCGACGCACAGCAGGACCCGGCCAGTGCCGCTGCAAACATCGAGGCCGCTTGGGTGGAGATCGGCGACACGAATCAGGCGATCGCCCGGGTCATCACCAGCTACGCACCGCCCGCCGCCGCGAGCGATCCGGCAAGCCCGGTCTGTCCGCAATTGAACGCCGACGGCAAGATCACGCGAATGACACTGCGCGTCGCCGCGGGCACTGTCGCGCAACGCACGACCGCAAGCGATCCGGCTGATTCGAAGCCGTCGAGCTTTCCGGTATCGGTGTGCGAAACGACGTTACCCACCGGCGCCAAGGACGTCACGGTCGCCGGACGCGCGCTGCCGTTGCCGAAAGCCGAGCCGCAGCGCGTGGCGATCATCGCCGACACCGGCTGCCGGATGAAGAAGGCAGACAACGCATTCCAGGCGTGCAGCGACACGGCCGTGTGGCCGTTCGCGACGATCGCGGCAAGCGTCGCGCGGCTGAACCCGGATCTCGTGCTGCATGTAGGCGATTATCACTACCGCGAAAACGCCTGCCCGCCCGACATCGCCGGCTGCAGGAACAGCCCGTGGGGCTACGGCTGGGACACCTGGCGCGCGGATCTGTTCGAGCCCGCCGCGCCGCTGCTCGCGAAGGCGCCATGGGTAGTCGTGCGCGGCAATCATGAAGAATGCGCGCGCGGCGGCCAGGGCTGGTTCCGCTTCCTCGATCCGCGGCCATACAGTGCGGCGCGCTCGTGTGACGATCCGGCCAACGACGGCAACGCAAACTATTCGGAGCCCTACTCAGTGCTGCTTGGCACCGGCTCGCAGGTGATCGTGTTCGATACCGCGAAGGTCGGCCGCAACCCGCTGAAAACGACGGACGTGCAGTTCCAGATCTATCAGAAGCAATTTCAGACGGTTGCCGCACTCGCGAACAAGGCGGGCATGACAACGACGATCTTCACGAACCATCATCCGATCCTCGCGTTCGCGCCGATCCCTGGCAGCACGCCCGCGCCAGGCAATCTTGCGCTGCAATCGGTGATGTCGAGCCTTTATGCGCAGGCGTACTATCCGCCCGGCGTGCAGGTCGCGCTGCACGGGCACGTGCACGACTTCCAGGCAATCAACTTCGCATCCGGCCATCCGGCGACGATCGTGTCGGGCAACGGCGGCGACAACCTCGATGTCGCGCTGCCCGATCCGTTCCCGGCGAATTTGACACCCGCACCCGGCGTCGTGATCGACAGGCTGTCGCACAACAACAGCTTCGGTTTCCTGATCATGGAGCGCCGCGCGGCGCCCGCACGCGGCTGGACGTTCAATGCCTATACGGCAGCGGGCAAGCTGCTCGCGACCTGCAACCAGTCCGGCACGACACTTATGTGCGACAAGACCGGTTTCATCGCGCCATGACGTCGTACAGGCACGGCAAGCAGCCAACCACCGGATCGCAGACGCGCATCGAATCACGGCATGCGCATGACAATGCCCCGCATCGATCCGACCCGGCCAACGCGAATGCCCGCACTCGATATCGGGTGCCACGCGCTGGCGCGTTTGCAGCGGCATGGGCCGCACCTACTTCCCCGTCTCGCGCGTTACAGCGTCATGCCGGCACGGGATGGGCGCACGCGGCGCTCGTCATCGCCATGCTCGCGGCCCCGGCCGCGACGATGGCAACGGCCGTAGCCGCGACGACCGCCGGCCTATCCCGCCACGCCGCTGCATCGGCGCCATCCGAACCCCAACCGTCCACGCCGCTGCTGCCCGGCGCGCCGGCACCGCGCATCGTCGCCATGATCGGCCGCGGCACACCGCAAGTCGCGGCAAAGGTCGATCCGGCAGCCGCGGTATTCCGCCCCGACCCGGCGCTTGCCGCGCTCGGGCGGCGCATCTTTTTCGACCCGCGCCTGTCCGAGCCGCGCGGCACGTCCTGTGCGAGTTGCCACGACCCCGGCCGTGCGTTCGCACCGACGCTGTCGCCCGCGTCGCTCGCCGGTCCGCGCGTGCCGCAGGGCAGCCGCCCCGCGCACTTCAGCCGCCGCAACGCGCCGTCGCTGCTGTACGTGCGCTACGTACCGCGCCGCTACTTCTATCAGGACGATGACGCCCTCGCACCCGCGCCGTTCGGCGGCCTCTTCTCCGATGGCCGCGCCGACACGCTCGCCGAGCAGCTACGCGGCCCGCTGTTCGATCCGAACGAGATGAACAACGCGTCACCCGCCGCACTGTTGCGCAAGATCGAAGGCACCGAGCTCGGCCATGCACTCGCCGAACGCTTCGGCCCGGATGTCCACCAGGATGCCGAACGAATGACGCGCGCGCTCGGCGAGGCGATGCAGGCGTATCTGCAAAGCGACGAAATGGCGCCCTTCACGTCGCGCTTCGATCGATACGTAACGAAGCATGCGCCGCTCACGCCGCAGGAACAGCGCGGGCTGGCACTCTTCAAGAACCCCGACAAGGGCAACTGCATGAGCTGTCACGCGCTGTCGGACACGGCCAGCCGCCCCGAACGCTCGCTGTTCACCGATTTCGGTTACGACGCGATCGCCGTGCCGCGCAATTACGCGCTGCCCGCCAACCGCGACCCGCGCCATTTCGACAATGGCCTGTGCGAGACGGCCAAGCAACTGCGCTGGCCCGACCCCACGCAATGGTGCGGCTATCTGCGCACCCCGGGGCTACGCAACGTAGCGATCAAGGAAACGTTCATGCATAACGGCGTGTTCGACACGCTGCGAGACGCGGTCGCTTTCTACAACACGCGATCGACCGACCCCAAGCACTGGTATCACGGCCGGGACACGTTCGATGACGTGCCCGCCGCGTATCGCGGCAACATCAACGTGAATTCGACGCCGATGAACCGCCGCCCCGGCACGCCGCCCGCGATGACAGAAGCCGATATCGACGATCTCGTCGCGTTCCTGCGAACGCTGACCGATGAGCGCTATGCCAGCCTGATGCCTGCGACGCTCAGCGGCAAGGCCGCACGGCCTTGACCTTGCGGCACACCATGCGCGTACCACCCGCTGCGCGCCGTGCGCCGAGACGATGCCCTGCGTTCACGGCGTAGCGGCGACACAGCGTTCATCCGGCAAGCGCGCATAGATATCGAAATCCCTCGGCCGTCCTCGCATGATCCGATACGATCGCAGTACGCCTTCACGGCAAACCCCGCATTTGCGCAGCACGCGCGCCGAATCCGGGTGAGCCGTCATCACCATGCCCTGCACGCGCAGCCAGCCGTATTCGGCAAACACCCATTCGGTTACGGCGTTGCAGACAGCCATCGCGATGCCTTTTCCCGGTATTCGGGCGCGACATCGTAAGCGATTTCCGCCGATTGGTGACGCATGGAAATCGTATGGAATCCTATCGTGCCAGCAAGTTTTCCAGCCTGCGCGTCAACGATCGCCAAGCGCCGAACCGACTGCGGATCGGCGGATTCGATCGCATCGAATATCGGCGTGAGAGCTTGCGCGGATCGCAAATCCCAACTCGTATGCCGCGTGGCAGCCGGAGCCGACAAGTATGCATACCAGTCATGCAGATCGGCACGTTCCAGTTGCCGCAACCAGATGCCTGGATAGCCCGGCTCGGGCACAGAATCGATTCTCATCGTTCGTCTCGTTCGCAAGGATGCCAAAGTTTACTGCGTCGACGCCGAGCGCACACCTAGATGGAGACGTCGAACGACCCCCGTCACACGCGCCAATCGCCGGCGCGATGAAAACCAGCGCGCAGCCCGCGCCTTCATACAGCCACGGCAGTAGCGCTGCTCCACGTGTGGTTGCAAAATCGTTGGGATCGCAACTGGATTCGCGTGGATCAACAAGGAGACGGACATCAAGCGAGCCAGCTCGCCGGTCTTTCATGAGCGGGGCCATTGCCGGAAGCGAATCGCGTGCACACCGGCATCCGCGGCCGTCTGCAAATCCGGCATCCGCGACAGCAAGCCGAACGCGCCCGCTCCGGCCAGCGGCGCGACGCCTGATCGATACTGAATATATGGCACCGGCAGGATGAGATACGGCTCGTTACCAGCTACACTTGCGCCCATCGGCAAACGGCGCTCGGCCATGAACGGAGAACCGCATGCAAGACAAGCAAACTGCGATACCTGACAGCACAGCGGTGCGCGTCGCGCTGTGGCGCGCGCTGCACGTGCGGATCGATCCGCCGCCGCATGTGCTCGAAGACGAGATCGGCCTGCGGCTCGCCGCGCCGCCCGAAGGCTGGCGCGAGCGCCCCGACATGCATCCGCAAGGCACGGCCGGCTATCGCGCGGCGATCGTCGCACGCGCCCGCTTCGTCGAGGATCTGGTCACTGAACGTGCGGACCAGGGTGTCGATCAGTATGTGATACTCGGCGCGGGTCTCGATACTTTCGCTCAGCGCAGGCCGGAAATCGCCTCCCGCCTGCGCGTATTCGAAGTGGACCGACCCGGCACGCAAGCATGGAAACGGCAACGCCTGACGGAACTCGGCTTCGGCGTGCCTGCCTGGCTGACGTTCGTGCCCGTTGATTTCGAGGCAGGCGGGCTATGGCGTGACCAGTTGAGCGCCGCCGGCTTCAATGCCGCCCGGCCAGCGATCGTCGCATCGACAGGCGTATCGATGTATTTGACCCGCGACGCAATCGCGGCAACGCTACGCCAAATCGCAGCGTTCGGGCCGGGCACAACGCTTGCGATGACGTTCCTGTTGCCGCTGGATCTGATCGATCCGGCCGAGCGGGCGGAGCATCAGGCCGTGTATGAACGAGCGCGCGCCGCCGGAACGCCCTTCGTCAGTTTCTTCAGCCCGGCCGAGATCGTCGCGCTCGCCCAGCAAGCCGGCTTCGGCGACGTTCGGCACGTATCCGGACACGACCTCGTCGAACGATATTTTTCGAAGCGGACCGACGGCTTTCGGCCGGCAAGCGGTGAGGAATTCATCGTGGCGTCGGTGCGGGCCTGATGCCGGCTTTCGGCGCCGCTACGGTTTCATCATATCGAAGGCCGGATCAGGGCCAGCGCGCTCGGCCACTTCGATCCGGAAACAGGTGCGTTTTAGCCCATCATGTATGCCATCTGACCACACGTACACCCGGCATAGGCCCGCTGTCCAGTGGGATCTGTTGACCGCCGTCGCCTATGCAGACGCGGGAGCGAAAAATCGAGCGGCGTCATGCTCACACCGGCGAGCACTTCGTTTTCAAGGCGATACCCGCCTGTTTCGTCATCGTCGAGCCAGCCCCAAAGCGTCCGTGAAGGGCCATGATTGACCGCTCAGGCGCCCCATTGCGCTTCGAGACGCCATCGGAATATATGAGATTGCATCGCAACAATTCATCGTCCCGAACAGCGCGCACAGCGGCTCGCCGCCCCCCCGGCCGTTTTCCAACAGGAATGCAAGTTGAACATGCAAGAAGCGGACAAACGGCACCGAGGCCAGCCCGGCTCGTGCCGGCGCCTACCAGCAAAGGCTGTACGAACGAGTTCATATAACTCACAATTACCGCCATTCGCCACTGCTCTTCGAAGCCGCAAGGGAGCGAATCTTCACGGCAGTAATCCCAATGCAAGCATTAAAATCCGTCCGGAAACCGCTAGCCCAGTACATCGGATTTCCCCACTCCGCAAGTGTCTTGTATCATTGCGGCTCAGTACCGTATTCAACTTCGATTTGATCGTGAACCCAACCCTCCAGGAACTTCAAGCGCAGTTGCGCGACACCAATATCCGTCTGGCAGAAGCCAAGAATGATGAAAAACGCGCAGCGCTCGCGGCATTCAAGGAACAAGTCGAGCTGTACAATATTACGCAGGACGAAGTAATGCGCGCACTCGGTTACTTGAAGCCGGAGCGCAAACGCCGTGCCGAAGCCAAGTATTACGACCCGTCATCGGGGCGCTCATGGTCCGGTCGCGGCCCGCGGCCAAAGTGGCTCGAAGGCAAGGAACTGGACGACTATCTGATCGACCGCGCCCCTAAGCCTTGGTGGCCGGGCGAAGACAATTGAGCGGCAACAATCTGCCGCCATGCATTCCGCACGGATCGTGTAGTACGCCCCGTCCATATCTGATGGACGGGCGGATTTGGCCGTATCACATAGCCATCACGGGGCGCTCCAGTCGTTCGTCGTCCGAAATTCCCTGCCCGGCGGGCCTCGTCGAATACGCGCGTTCCGATAAATCGTTTCAGATATCGTGTCCAATTCGTCGAGCGTTCACTCATAGCTATCCGCCGTGGCGTCTTTTCCGGCGAGTCCGATGCATGTGAACGCACACCGCGCTGGATGTGCTGCCCGCTGACGGCAAAAATACCGCTCGTCGGCCCATACCCATTGCCGCCGGGAAGTTGCATTTCGAACGAACGCACCCAACGGGTGGCCGGGCCGCACTTATCCGTCGCCCGGACTTCTCAACGCCTCCTTCGATCGCGTATCGCAGCGCCGTCGACTCCCTCGATGGCTTCGACGCGCGTCGTCCGAGCCCCGCCCGAAAGCGACTTCCCCGCAGCGCTCTTCGAGCATGGGCGACGGCGATCGCCCAATTGCCGTCAAGAATCGGCCATCCGCAATCGCAATGCTCCTTCGTACGCGGTCTTTTAACGACGCCCCTCAGCGGTTGAGGGCAGCAGGCATTCTCCAAGGCATGAGATCGGCGTAGTCG
>NZ_LOWB01000011.1 GCF_001522865.1 Burkholderia sp. TSV86
GGTTCTGTCGCAATAAGGATGTTCATGCGTGAGGCGGCGGAGATGAATAGGAATCCTTATGCAATCAATGAATAGAACTGCTCGGCGGGTGTCGAGTTCTTGCGATCGGCCTTCATTTGTCCTTTGGCGATCATGTGCATGACTTCGATGCCGCCGAGCAGAACACGAGCACAGTGAAAATCCTTGAAACCCATCATCGGCCGGGTTCGGCGCTTGATGGCACGGTGATCTTGCTCGACGATGTTATTCAGATATTTTCTCTGACGAATCTTGATCGGCCGCTCGCGGCTCGCATTGAGGTCCTTGAGGGCAGCCAAATTCGCCCCGCTTTGGTCAATCGTCACCGTCTCGGGCGCGCCGTTCTGAGCGATCGATTTTTTGAAATACCGGCGCGCAGAGGCCTTGTCCCGGTGGGCACGCAGCAGAAAATCAATGGTGTTGCCATCCTTATCGACGGCTCGGTAGAGATATTTCCAGGCACCGTTGACCTTGATGTACGTCTCGTCCATTCGCCAGCTTTTGCCCACCGGTCGCTTGCGCCGACGAAACGCCTTTTCCAGTACCGGCAGCAACTTGATAGCCCATCGATGCACGGTCGAATGATCGACCGATACACCGCGTTCGGCCATCATTTGCTCCAGATGACGCAAGCTCAGCGGGTAGGCCACGTACCAGCGCACGCACACCAGAATCACGTCGATCGGGTAATGCAGGCGCCGAAATACCTTCGCCAACATCGAATTCAGCGCTTGATTCATCGT
>NZ_LOWB01000012.1 GCF_001522865.1 Burkholderia sp. TSV86
TCCGGTGACCAGACTCCTTCCGTCTCAACTCCCGGGAATCCAGACTCCGCATAACAACTTTCTGTCGGTAATACATTAAATGTGCTGCAGCACATTTGACATACTTGCAGCGTGTTTGCGGCAGAAACAATCTTGAAGTTGCTAGAGGGAGTAGTCGGTGGGTAAATAAATGGATTGACCGTGAAACCGATCGTTGCCCCATTCTTTACGTCGGTGGAAAGGACAGGCTCCAGCGCGTAAGTGCTTAATTCCAATGGCGGAGATTGATAGCTGGCCGTGGCGGCCTCGCTGGACTTCTGCAATCTGGCAATCAGATTACCGGACGATTGTGAATGGCTGGCGGTCAAATAGCTCATCGAATGGGTGAGCGTTGCCCGCTCCGAAGAAGTCACTCCCTGTGGAAACGAAATTAGCCAAGTCGACGTCATGGTGAAATCTACGCCGAACAGTGAAAGCTGGCTGGGCGGGAAGACCTGAACGCCATCATACATTCGCGCCTGAACGAAAGCGGGGAGTGAGATGATGACACCATCGGCCGTGTAGTTATACTGTAAGCGGTCAATAAATGACGCCCTTCCCATGAGGGTCAGGAGGTCAGAAGCTAGGTGTCCGCGTGGACACCTGCAC
>NZ_LOWB01000013.1 GCF_001522865.1 Burkholderia sp. TSV86
TTGCTTTCAGGTTTTAAGGTTTCCATGACCCCATTCTCTCAAAGGTTGAGGTCTCCGAAAAACCCGGGCCGATTCAGCCGGACGACGTGCCGCTTACCAAGAACGGCAAGAAGATCTGGCGTGCGAGCGATCTGCCGATCGTGCCGTCGACGTGGGTCCTCGAGCCACGTGAGGAAACGGCGCAGATTCTGGAGGCGATCCGTCAGCTGCTGGACAACGTCGACGAAGTAGTGCACTTGGGCGACCCGGACGAGGAGGGCCAACTGCTTGTCGACGAGGTACTGGAATACCTCGGTAACACGCTACCGGTCAAGCGGCTGCTGGTGAACAACAACAATCCGAAAGAGGTGCGCAAGGCGCTTGCGAATCTGCGCGACAAGGGGTTCTACGCCGGAACCCCAGAAAATTCCGTCGTTCCGCATTGTGAACACCAACCGTCGGCGTGGAGCCGATACAGTCTCGACCGCATGAGTTACCGGTTTCCCCAACGATTGGATGCCATACGCAGCAACGTAGCATTCGCAGCACGCAGATCGAACAATTCGGCCTCGAAGCCGGGGCCGACCCAGTTTCGGGAATGTTCCGCCTCTTCGCTATTCGGATCGTTGGATAGCGTGCTCAAGAACGCGTCGTAGCCAGGCGGGCCGCCCACATCTTCCGGCGGGCACGCGCGAGCACCATCGATGACCTGGGCCGTGCCCCACGGTTCGCTCTCAATGGTTTCCACTTTCTCAACGACGATGGAGTGATCCCAGCCATCTCCGAAGTCGTATCGATAGAGGAAGCGCGAGCCAAGTTTCAGGACCTTCTGTAGTCGAACCTTCCGGTCATCGGCACTTGTGCCCGGGTCGGCGAAGTCCAGCACGTCGTCTATCTCGAACATGGCGTAGGTCATGCCGTCAATCAGAAAGTCGTGCAGGTGACTGTCTTCCCAGCCAAATGCCGCCTGCAGGATATGGTGTAGTTTGCGCAGCGACTCGGTGCCTTCGACCTCGATCCGGCGCCAGATGGGCGGTTCAATGTGTTGGAGCTGTACGTGCAAGGTAAAGCGCTGGAACGATTTCGCCATCTGATCTCCGGGGTAATGGGAAAGCTCGCGGCATAGAGCAACCGTTTCCGGCTTGCCAGTGCGGCGTGTCGCCGTCGAGCATCAAGGTTATTCGTCGTCGAGCTCGAACAGCGAGCGATCGGCGGGCCGCGACAGGTAGTCGTCCATCATCGCGCGGAAATCGGCTTCATCCCACTCACCGCGATCGACACGCCGCAGCAACGCCTCGCCGGCCAGCATGATCTTTCGCTCGCGATCCGCGCGCGTTTGCTTGACCTGCTGGCGTTGCGCCTTGGCTGCCGCCTTGCGGGCCGTTTTCAGCTCCTGCAGCTTATCGTCTGTCGCCTCGAGACGACGTTTCAGCATGTTCATTCTGGCGTCCGGTTCGAAGAAGCGGTTTGCGCGGGAAACCGGCGCACTGGCGTGCGCCGGATCGTTACATTCGCGCCGTACTGTCGCGCCCAAGTGCGTACCGCGGCCTCGACATCGACTGTCGGCGGCATGTTCGGCAGCACTTCCATCGTCCAGCCGCCCAGCCGCTTCGGCGCAATATACGCCGGTCGCCAGCTGCCGTCGGCCAGGATCTCGATCACGAACAGCGACGTGTCAACGCTCAGTCGCCAGGTGTCGATCACGGCTGGGGGTAAAGGATCACTGGGTTGGGGCATCGTGTTCCACCGTAACAGGAATAAAGGATTCCAATTCGGAACCGCCGAAAATTTCGTCACTCCAATTCTAGTCCGGCGATGAGTGCGTCCAGGTCGATTTTGTTGCCGCTTTGGAAGGTGTAGTGCCCATTCAGCAGGATATGCCACCAGGCGGCCGGCGATATCTGCGCGATCCGCGCGGTTCTGTCGCAATAAGGAAGCCTGTCGATAAGCGGTCTCGGAATGATCAGGATTCCTCAGAAGGCCAACGAATAAA
>NZ_LOWB01000014.1 GCF_001522865.1 Burkholderia sp. TSV86
CTATCTCAGCCCCATCGAGTACCGTGAAAGCCTGGGGCTAACGGCGTAAACCAGTCCAAGAAAATAGCCGCATCCCCTTTTTTCTAGATATGCGATCGTGTACTGATTGATATACACAACAACACCGTGCAAATGCCGATTGAATCGGATTTCACAATGGCATCACGAATCATTTTTTTCGCAAAAAAGCCACCGTTGCGAAAATGCAAAAAAACAAGCCCCAACAGAATACCATTCACTAAAACGAATCTCGTATCGTTGCTCGCCCACAAGAAGCCGCCACCGTAAAAATAGGCCACAAAAATCATTACAAATGCCTTGATGGAGGCAAAGCACAGAAACGACAGCAAGAAAGCAGCTAAATATAAGGCAATCAATCTAAGCATTTCTTCATTTCCCAATCCGAGATTTGGCATCGTTTATCGCTTTCGTTCCGGCTTCAGCGCCGGCGGCACCGCCGACAGGGATGAGATTGTAGAAGTAAAAATCCCAGCCACTAGTCGACCGCACCCCAGTCGATGGCACGAAGTCTGCATAAACACGGAGCCCGGTATATACCGGGGCCATCGTTTTAGCTTTTGCTCTCAGACTTGAACCAGGGGCCGAATTTCGATGGATCATCGCTCAACATCCCGGCCTTACGCAACGGCTTCGGCAAAAATCGAATGTGTAAAACCAGAAGAACAATAAAGAATGGAAGACCTATAGCAAATGCAGAGACGCCATCACTCAGCCCCATCAGTTTCCGACAAATACCAATCACAACGACCGTATAGCACCCTGTACTAAAAATAGAAACCAAGCAAACCATGAGCCATATTTGAGCCGTCGCATAGAGTCGCCGCCAATTCATTTCTGCTCTCCTGCGCGGTGAACATCATTGATGACCGTTGCTCCCTTCGAACCAACACCAAACAGCAAAATGCCCTGCGTCGTGCCGTATGGTGCCGCTTGGTTAATGAATGGAATCAAGGTAGTGTTATTGATACGTGGCACGGTCACATCAAACATGGATCCCGGACGATTCAGACCATCAGCATTACCCATCTTGAGCGGGACTGGCGCTTTCAGCGCCGCAATCGCAGCTACCAAATTCAACCCGTCATATACAACATTCCCCCAACCAGCGGGCAATGCCTCATTAAACCCATACCGCACAGGATTCACACCAGGAGAACTAGTTCCGTTGTAACGGTTGTAAAGACCATCCGTACCTTCTGCCATATCACCCAATCCAAAAACGATCATTCCTCCACCGCCGAGAGCACAGCCCAGACCGCTTGCACAAAGTCCCGCGCCCGTCTTTACCGTCATACCACCAACAACGACCTTAGCGGTATCCTTCGCGACTCCAACCGGATCGTTCTTCAACGCATCGCCAACCTTCTGCATCGGTGTGTAATCGAACAAACCCGCTTCCTTCTGCCGATTTACCCAATCCAGCTCCGGACCCAGCGAAGCCACCTCAACTTCACTCACGAAGTTCTTGTTCCGCTCCGCGCTCCCTTCCGGGTATTCTGCCCAACACTTCACCGCATAGCACGCTGCGCGCGTCAGCTTCTCTTGCTCCGCCTTGTCCTTCCCGGCCTTCTCGGCAATTGCTTTCTTTTCATTGTCGTGCAACTGTCGATTGAACCGATCGACGTTGTACCCCGAGAACGCCCCCGCTTCACCGCCGACTGCGGCGCCGGCTCCCGTCGCAAGCGCGTTCGCCACAATGTTGCCCAGCGCCTGATTCATATTGGCGTTCCCAGTCGGATCGCTGCCTGCGATCGCGCTGCTGAGCTCGTTCAGCTTGCCGGAGGCGATCGATGCAATCGCAGCACCGGCTGCACCACCGACCGCATTGCCGCCTGCCAGTCCAGTCACCAACGCCGCACCTGCACCTTGCATCAGCGCGCGATTCGCTCCGCCTTCCTTCCAGGCATCGACACCTGCCAGGTCACCATTCTTCTCGGCTTGCCGTTTCATCTCGTCGGCGTAGTCCCCGATCCGTCGCGACACTGCTTCGCCAGCTGCGCTGGCCGCAGCCATCATGTCCGACTGGTTGGCCAGCAGGTTCTGCATGTCCGGAAGTTTCGCGACCGTTCCGTTCGTGTTCGTCGTATCGCGATTCAAGCTGGCCACATCCTGCTTCTGGTTCGCCGAATCCGTAATCGTAACGGTCCCCGCACTCACGCCGCTCTTCGTCGTCGCGCTATCACTGCCGCTGTCGTTCTGGCCAAGCATCGGCGCGGCGCCCCCCGCATTCTTGCGCGACGTGCTGCCGTGCGTGCTGTAGTTCATCCCGCCGTCGCCGGTTGTCGCACCCGCACTGAAGCCGCTCGAGCTCGCATCGTAATGCGACTGATTCTGGATGTCCGAGAACGACAGCGAACCCGTCGTCAGCGAATTCTTCGACGCATCCGCTTGACTTGCGATGAGTCCACCCTTCAGATCGGTATTACCGGTGACGTTGATATTGAAACCGCCTTCACCTGCTTGAATCCCGGCCTGTTCATTGACGCCCGCATAGCTGCCCGACGCGTTGCCCTTGCTCTGGCTGAAGCTCGCACTGGCGCCGCCCTGACTGACGCTGAAGCCGCCACCCGAACTCGACCGATGTGCCGCGCTCGTCAGCGTATCCTGCACGCTGACGATGTTCAGGTTTCCGCCCACGTCGGCGTTCACCTGATTGCCCTTCACGTTCGAACCGATGATGTTCGTATCGCCGCCCGAGATGATCGTCACATTGTTTGCTGCGTTTACATGGCTGTTGTTCTGCGTGGCCAGATCGCTGTTGCCGTCGCCGTTGGCCTTCGACATCGCCGCGGAAACACCGAACCCACCCGTGCCGACGGACACCCCCACGCTCGCGCTCTTCGACTCGTTCGTGCTGCGCGTCGAGTCGTTGTCCGTCGTATTGACGATATTGACCTGATTTTTCGCCGCCAGAATCACATCATTCGCGTTCACGTTCGAGCCGGCGATCGTCACATTGCCGCTACCCGGTTGCCCGTTCCCCGTTGCCGCAAACGCGACCGTCCCGCCTGCATTCACGTTCGAGCCGCGATTCGTCACGCTGTCTTCGGAGAATGCGCTCTTGCTGTGACTGCTGCCGACGCTGACTTCGACCTTGAACTGAGGCGTTTCGCCCGCCCCCAACGCCCGGACCACATCGCCAGCAGCCATGTTCGCATCCCATGCCGCGCTCGCCGCGGCCATCCCGTGCAGCGCCGCTGCCCGGCCATCCTGGCTATTGCTGGACGCACGCGATTGACCCACAGCATTCGATACCGCGTCGATCACCGGTGCCTTCAGTGCCAGCGTCAGGCCGCTCTTGGAGACTTCCTGCGTTTCACCGCGGTGGTTCTTGTCCTGCGCCGCGTCAATCGTCACGTTCGTGCCTGTCCCGCTGAGATTCTTCGCTGCGATCAGGTCGCTGCCGGTCACGTGCAGATCGTTGCCAGCCGTGATGCTGACGTTACCCTTCAGTGAACCGATTGTGCTGGCGTTGTTCGACACCTCGGTCGTCTGGCTGGTCGTCTTCAGCGAACTGCTGCCCACCGACACCGACAGTCCCCCGCCCGACATCAGCCCGGATTCCTTCTTGTTGTAGTAGCTCGACGACTGCAAGGTGTCCTGCGACGTCGTCACCGTCACGTTACGCGCTGCCGTGAGCGTCACGTCGTTCGTTCCGACGATGGTGCTGCCCTGAACATTGACGTCCTTTCCGCTGACAATGTTCACGCCGTCCGCCGATACCAGACTGCCGCGATTGAGCGTCATCTTCTGGTCGATCCCGCTCGCAACCTTCACGCCGCTTACGACATTGCTATGGCTGTGCGTTTCGTGCGAATTCAGCTCGTGTGTCTCGGTTGCCGCGCCGACATTCACGTCGCCGGCCGCCAACAGGTTGGCATTGCCCTTGTCAAGACTGATCGTGCTGCCGCTGACGGTAATATCCTTGCCCGACACGATATTGACCGTGTCGCCGCCCTTGAGCGTCGTGCCGGTCAGCGCCTGATCCGACGTATGCAGCGTCTCCGCGTACCGCTCGCGACGCTCAGATCCGTGTTCGACAACAGCTTGCCGTTCGCGTTGTTCAGCGTGCCGCCGACGGTTGCCGCCAGTCCGTTCTGCGCGTTGATCGAGCCCGACGTGTTGTTCAGCGTGCCGGTTTGCGCGGCCACGCGCCCGTTGCTGGCGATCGAACCGCCCACGTTCGACACCGACCCCGTACCTCCGCCGAGCGTCAGCGTACCGTTGCCCGCATGCGTGATCGTGCCGCCGTCGTTGTCGAGCGTAGTGGGCGCGAGCGTCAGATCCGTGCTGTTGGTTTGCAGCGTGCCGCCATTCGAGTTGTCGAGCGTACCCGACACATTCACGCTCATCGCGCCGGCACCGGTCTGCGTGATCGTGCCGCCGTGGTTCACGAGGCCGGCTGCGTTCAACGACACCTGGTTGGCCTGCACGACGCCTGCGCTGTTGTCGAGGGTCGTGCCAGTCAGCGCGGCCGTCTGACCAACAATCGAGCCACCGTTGTTCGTAAGGCGCGCGCCCGCATCGACGGCCACCTTTTGCGCAGCCTGCAGCGTGCCGCCACCGTTGTCGACCGACTGGCCCGATACCCGCAGATTCGTGTTGGATGTGATCGCGCCGCGATTGACAATGTTTGTGCCGCGGACCGAAACATCGCCGTTGCCGCCAATCACACCGCCATGTGTACCGTTCGCCGCCGCGCCGGCGGCGTTGGTCAATTGGCCGCTCGTCGTCACCGACAAGCCATCGCCGTTGAGCGACGTGATCCGACCCGCCGTGTTGTCCAGCGACGCACCGGCCACCGTCATGCCGCCCGCGCTTTGAACGGTGCCCTGGTTGTTCGCGATCGCGCCGCCGTGTACTTCCATCGAGTTTTCCGACACGAGCTGACCCGCCTGATTCGCGATCTGCCCGGACGACTGCACCTTCAGCGGACCTTGCGCGGAGACCTTGCCGCCCTGGTTGGAGAAACTGCCGCCCGAAAGCGTGGTGCCGCCGCCGCTCGACAGGCTGCCGTGATCGTTGATCAGCGCGCCCGCCGCGCTCGCCTGGATGGCGCCTTGCGCGCTCGTCGTCGCGACCGACAGATTCAGATCGCCCGCGTTCGCGTTCAGCGTCAGATTGCCGTTCGCCGCCGTTTGGCTGCCGTCTCGATAGCGCCGCGTATCTGAGAAGGGTTCGGGCTGTTGACCTGATTGACGATGATCCGCGCAGCATCGTTCGGCCCGAAGTTCGGGTTGCCGTTGATCCACCCCGCTTGCTGGGTTTGGACCATCCCGGCCGAGTTGTTCACGATGGCCCCGGCCTTTTGCACGTCGAACTGGGTGTAGGTGTTCACCGACACGCCCGCGCCCGACGGCCGCGCGATATTGACTTGAGGCAGGCCGTTCGGCGTTTGGATCACCTGCGTCGCACCGCCCGGCGTCGGCACGATCTGCGCGTGTGTGGCGATCGGCACCGCCGCAACCGATGCGACAGCCACCGCCAGCCACGCGCTGCCCGCCGCGCCGCCACGCCGGCGACGCGCGCCGGTCTCACCCGACGCGGATTTGCCCTCGGCGACAGCCGTCTCTTCGACGGCCACCACCATCCCCCGGAGCCTGGAATACACCAGGCGATAGCGCATTTTATTCATTGGCTCTCGCGCAACCCCGCGCGCTCGGTTTGTTGATTTGTTGTGTCCGCGACCTTACCAAATCTCGAAAAAATCGAATGTCAGAAATTGATAAGCCATTTGGGTGCTTTTTATCGCCTATCCCAAAAGCGTTGTCGGGTGGACTTGGTTCTTTTAGGGCATCGGTTATATGTTGCCGCCGCGCTACATCGATTTCAGATTGAATTAAGCTCGGCGCGTGTCGCCGGCTACCCTGGACGATGATGACCGTAGTACCTCAAGCGAGCACTGACGTATCCGCATTTCCAACAATTCATGCGAAAAAAATGGCGTGCCCGTTGCGAGCCCACCTTAGGCATAGCTGAGACTCCTTCCTCATAAGATTACTCCCTTGGACCGCAAGGGATGGCGAGAACGTAGATTCCCACTACAATTGGGCACAGCAATATTCACATTTTTTGAAACATTAAAACTCATTACGCAAATCAACTTAATCAAGTGATACGCGAAATTCTTTTGTTCCTGAACATGTCTCAAGGATGAAATCCACGACAATATCGAGACACCGCCAAACCTTCATTTTTGCTTGTACGGTCTGAATCTCGATTGCTTGATCTAATGACGTCATCACATGCGTCTTCCACTAGCGAACGCCTTCAATCGCGATTCTAATCAGTTGCACTTCGAGATTTCTATACGTTTTTCCAAAAAGCAATAGTCACTGCCGACTTTTCTCTACTCTTCCCAAAATTAACGATGAAATGAGCAATGCCATATCCATCGGCAGGGCCTCCATGCATCAGTCCGATAACGAACGGATGGCCACAAGGAAGATCGACTACGGCTACTGTTTCTTTTTTATGCAACCTGCATCCTAGCAGTCACCATAGCACCGGAGTCGAGGTAGGTGGATAAGTGCTTGGATTCCACTTCGATTCCTCAAAGCACCGCGCCATCAGCAGAATCGACGACACCTGACTATCGAATACCAGCCAAATATCTCGAGACAATCATTTGAACTCTTGATCGAAACTCCTGCATCAATCAAACCAAATATTTTCTTAGCCAAACAAGCGAAAATGTAAACTCAAGAATTGGAAAAGTTATTCCTGGCTGATCCCCTGTGCTTTCAGATACCCACGCCGCCATTCACTCGGCGAAGTATCGAACCATCGGTGAAACGCACGGGAAAATGCACTGATTTCAGAATACCCAAGTAGCAATGCGAGTTCTGATATTTGGACGTCCGGGTTGCACAAATAGTCGAGCGCCACCTCGCGTCGCACCGCAAGCAAAATCTCCTGGTACGTATAACCGTACGTGCGCAGCCGTCGCTGCAACGTCCGGCTCGGCATGTTGAGCGCCTCCGCCATGTCGTCGAGCGATGGTTCGCCATCGGCAATACGCAAGCGGATCACAGCAGCAACGCGCTCGACAAGAGACGCCTCATGCGCCTTCCGCGTATTCGTGAGCCCAAGCCGTGCCAAGTTCTGCCGCATGAGTGCCAGCAGATGTATGTCCGCGCGTGGCATTGGCGTTTCGAGTTCGTGAACCGCCCCGAGTTTTGTGGAGGCTCCAACTCTTGAGAGAATGGAGCCATGAACAAGAAGCCAAGCAAGTTTTC
>NZ_LOWB01000015.1 GCF_001522865.1 Burkholderia sp. TSV86
CCCCCGCCTAACCAGCGGGGGTTTTTGCTTTCTAACCCCACAAACCCCTCTCATCCCCCTCCCTCTCGCAACGCGCTCCCGTCACGCCACCCCTTTGTTGACCCAGCCGCGCGTCCGTTTCGCCCCCTCCCTTCCTCTTATCCCCCATTAATGGCCCAGCCGTCTGACCGCTTACCCCTTCTCCGAAATCACGCGAATACCCACCATCCGTAAGGCATATCGTGGATCTTCTCGTCAGATCGGCAGCGGAAGGTGGAGTGCTATGCCTTGAATCGAAACGTCGATCGCGTTGCCAGATTTCCCTGCTGCCCACCTGGAACCCCGAGATTTAGTAAGTTCAAAGCGTAAAATCACCGGACCCACAGAAACTGAGTCGATAAAACATGTCCGCCCCAATCCAAATCGCTCGAGCAGTTTGCCCGCATGACTGCCCAGACACCTGTGCAATGCGCGTCACCGTCGAGAATGGTCGAGCGGTCAAGGTTACGGGAGATCCGGATCATGCACCCACTCAAGGCGTTCTATGCACGAAAGTGAGCCGATACGCGGAGCGCGTTCATCATCCTGAGCGACTGACCGTGCCGCTTAAGCGGGTGGGACGAAAAGGAGAAGGGCGTTTTGAGCCGATTAGCTGGGAGGCAGCTAACGAGCTGGCGGCCGAACGGCTCTCGGAAATCGCGCGCCGCGCTCCGGAAGCGATCGTGCCCTATAGCTATGCAGGAACAATGGGGCTGATTCAAGGCGAAAGTATCGCCCAGCGTTTTTTTAATGTATTGGGCGCCTCATTACTCGAAAGGACGATCTGCTCCGCTGCGGGCACCGCAGGACTTCAGTATACCTACGGCGCCAATATCGGCATGCATGTCGAATTTTACGAAGAAAGTGAATTGATTTTGATTTGGGGGGCTAATCCGATCGCGTCGAATTTGCATTTTTGGACGCGTGCTCAAGAAGCCAAACGTCGGGGTGCGCAATTGATTGCGATCGATCCATACCGGTCGCTGACGGCCGAAAAATGCCATCGTCACATCGCGCTGAAACCGGGCACGGACGGCGCGTTCGCGCTTGGCATGATGCACGTGCTGATCGGCGAGGGGCTTCTCGATCATGATTTTATCCGCGATCACACGCTCGGTTTCGACGCATTGAAGGCGCGTGCGATGAGTTACTCCCCGGAGCGAGTCGCGCGGATCTGCGGAATATCTGAGTCGGAAATCATCAAACTGGCCCGTATTTACGGCCATACGCGCAAGGCATCCATTCGTCTGAACTACGGCATGCAACGCGCACGGGGTGGCGGCAACGCGGTACGCGCGATCGCTTCGCTGCCCGCGCTCACCGGTGCATGGCGGGAGCGCGCGGGCGGCCTGCTGCTGTCCTCGGCCGAATGGGCGCCGATTAACCATGCGGCGCTCAGACGCCCGGATTTACTGCCTGGTTGGCCGAATAAGCTGCCGCGTTCGATCAATATGAATGCAATTGGCGACGCGTTGTTGCATCCCGGCGGAGGGGATTTCGGTCCGAAGATAGAGGCGGTCATCGTCTACAATTCGAACCCGGTGGCGGTGGCGCCCGATTCAGGCAAAGTCGCCGCAGGTTTTGCGCGAGAAGATTTATTCACGATCGTTCTCGAGCATTTCAAGACAGATACGGCCGATTACGCCGATCTTGTGTTGCCGGCAACCTCGCAGCTCGAACATCTCGATGTCCATAAATCGTATGGCCATACGTATGTGATGGCGAATCTGCCATCGATCGAGCCGGTTGGCGAGGCCCGGCCGAATACCGAGATCTTCCGCGGTATCGCGCGCCGAATGGGGCTCGACGAGCCCGCGCTGTATGAAGACGATGAAGCGCTCGCACGCGCATCGCTGCACTGGAATGATCCGTCGCTGCAAAGTAATTGGGATACGCTCAAGCAGGCGCGTTGGATCAAGCTGAAGCTTGCCGATGCGCCGTTTGCGAACGGCGGTTTCCGAACGCCATCCGGGAAATGCGAGTTTTACAGTGAACGTCTCGCGCAGTTGGGGCTCGATCCGGTGCCCGACTATCTGCCGCCTTATGAATCGGCGGACGGCGCGCCGGAACTGGCGGCCCGCTATCCGCTCGCGATGATTTCCCCGCCGGCCCGTCATTTTCTAAATAGTACGTTCGTCAACGTCGCGAGCCTGCGTTCGGCTGAAGGTGAGCCGTATCTCGACATCCACCCAGCTGATGCTATGCAGCGCGGTATCGAAGAGGGCGATATCGTGCGGATCTTCAATGACCGCGGCTCGCTGCAGGCGAAGGCGCGGGTAACCGAACGCGCGCGCGAAGGGCTCGTCGTCGGCTTATCGATCTGGTGGAAGAAGCTTGCGCCGGACGGACGGAACGCGAATCAGGTGACGAGCCAGGCGTTGACCGATCTCGGGCGCGGCGCGACGTTCTACGATTGCCTGGTTGAAGTGGAGCGTGTGTAAAGGATGTGGGAAAACCGCGGAAAAGACGCACGGATGAACGAACGACGCCGCGCGCTGCCGCTGCCCGGCAGCGTTGGCAAAGTTGGAAAGGAGTGTCTAACTGGATTGTCTCGGAGGGACCGACCGGCTACGATGCAATTTTTAGCACGACCATTCGAAAATGAGCCTGGAGACGCGCTGCATGGAGAAGATTTGGCTGAAGTCGTATCCCCCCGGCGTGCCAGCCGAAATTGACGCGTCCCCGTATTCGTCCGTTCCTGATCTGCTCGAAGAAAGCTTTCGCCTCTATCGCGAACGGCAAGCCTTTATTTGCATGGGCAAGGCGATCACCTATGGCGAACTCGACGCGCTATCGCAAAAGCTCGGCGCGTGGTTTCAATCGCGCGGGCTTGCGCCTGGCGCGCGGATCGCGATCATGATGCCGAACGTGCTGCAGTACCCGGTGACGATCGCGGCTGTGCTGCGCGCGGGTTATACGGTCGTCAACGTCAATCCGCTCTACACGCCGCGTGAGCTTGAACACCAGCTCAAGGACAGCGGCGCGCAAGCGATCGTGATTCTCGAGAATTTCGTGACGACGTTGCAGGCGGTGATCGCCGGTACGTCGATCAAGCACGTCGTCGTCGCGGCGATGGGCGATCTGCTTGGTTTCAAGGGTTTGATCGTCAATTATGTCGTGCGTCGCGTGAAGAAGTTGGTGCCGGCGTGGCGCTTGCCATCGTTTACGCGTTTCAACGCGGCGCTTGCCGAAGGCGCCAAGCAGAGCTTCAAGCCGGCCAAGCCGAAGCCGGACGACGTCGCGTTCCTACAGTACACGGGCGGCACGACCGGCGTGGCGAAGGGCGCGACGCTGCTACACCGCAATATCGTCGCGAATGTATTGCAAGCGCAGGCGTGGCATCAGCCTGCTTACACGCTGCGTCCTGAAGTGACGCAGTTCAATACCGTGGTTGCGCTGCCGCTCTATCACGTGTTCGCGCTGACCGTTTGCGGGCTGCTGACCTTGCGCACGGGCGGTACTGGCATCCTGATTCCGAATCCGCGCGACATTGCGGGTACGATCAAGGAATTGAAAGGTATCCAGATCATCACGTTTCCGGCCGTCAATACGCTTTATAACGCCCTGTTGAATCATCCGGACTTCGACCAGCTCGATTTCTCGAAGCTCGCGGTCGCCAATGCGGGAGGGATGGCGGTTCAGGAAAGCGTGGCGAAACGTTGGTACGAAAAGACGAAAACGCCGATCGTCGAGGGCTACGGCTTGTCGGAAACGTCGCCCGTTGCAACCTGCAATCCGGTCACGGCAACCGAATACAGCGGCACGATCGGCTTGCCGTTGCCGTCGACCGAAATCGCGATCCGCGACGATGCCGGCGCCGACGTCGCGCTCGGCCAGCCTGGCGAAATCTGCATTCGCGGCCCGCAGGTGATGGCGGGTTATTGGAATCGTCCGGACGAAACCGCGCAGGTCATGATGCCGGACGGCTTCTTCAAGACGGGCGACATCGGTGTGATGGACGAGCGCGGCTACGTGAAGATCGTCGACCGAAAGAAGGACATGATTCTCGTATCGGGCTTCAACGTTTATCCGAACGAGGTTGAGGATGTGGTCGCGTCGCATCCGGGCGTGTTCGAGGTGGCGGCCGTCGGCGTGCCCGACGAGCATTCGGGCGAGGCGGTGAAGCTGTTCGTCGTGAAAAAGGACCCGGCGCTCACGGACAAGGAAATTCTCGCTTACTGCAAGGAGCGCCTGACCGGCTACAAGCGGCCCAAATACGTCGAATTCCGCACCGAGCTGCCGAAGACCAACGTCGGCAAGATCCTGCGCCGCGAGCTGCGTGACGGCAAGGCGTGACAAGCGCTGCGTGCGGCGCGCGAGGTTCGACGCATTCATTTTCGGGCGCGACTTTTTCGCGTAGCGGCATCGTCACATCGTCAATAAAAAAGGCGCCCTCGGGCGCCTTTTAAGCGACTGCGGGATATTCATTACCCGCTACTGCGCATGTATCAGAACTTGTGGCGGATGCCGACGCGCGCCGTGAACTGATTGCGGTTCGACGATGGCGTGATGCCGTTGATCGCCGCGGTTGCCGGCCCAATGGTATTGCCGTTCGCTTCGATCACGTTGCCCGATGCGTGCTGGTACACGCCGATCATATAGACGTCGGTGCGTTTCGACAGGAAATAATCGACGCCCGCCGAGCCCTGGTGATATTTTGCCGCCGACTGGCCGGCGATCTTGCTGCCCTGCGTGTAGTCATACGCGGCGCCGGCGACGAGGGCCGGGGTCAATTGATACTTGAAGCTGACTTCGCCGTTGTTGAACGTCGCGGTTTGGTTTGGGAACACGGCGCTGGCGAAGTTCATAAACTTGATGTTCGAGTACGTCGCGCCGATCGTTGCAGCGCCGATCGTGTACGCTGCGGCCGCGCCGATCACCTGGTACGTATGCGCGGAAGCGTAGCCGGCATAGACGGGAGACGTCACGGCGGCTGGCGTGCTCGACGTCGTGTTGTTGCCGAACAGGCCGCCCGATGTCGATGGCGTGCGTGCGTTCAGGTAGCCGACACCCAGCGAGAGCGGGCCGTTCGTGTAGCCGGCGCCGAGCGACCAAGTCTGGTTGCGGCTGAAGTCGCCGGCGATGCCGCCGAGGCTGTACAGGCCGCCGAACGTGAAGCCGCCGTAGTTTGCACTGGTGAACTTGATTGCATTGTTCACGCGATAGGCGTTGTTGAAGTTGTCGAGGTCGCCGGGGTGCGCGGCAATGTAGCCGCCCCACTGATCGCCGACGGCGAGCGGGCCGACGAAATCGACGACGGAGTCATATTGGCGGCCGAGCGTGACCGTGCCGAAGCCGCTCGATAGGCCGACATACGCTTGACGGCCGAATTCGAGGCCGCCTTGGTTGATTTGGCCGGTGCTGGCGTTGAAGCCGTTTTCGAGCACGAAGACGGCTTTCAGTCCGCCGCCGAGATCTTCAGTGCCGCGCAAGCCCCAGCGGCTGCCCTGCATGACGCCGCTCGTCAGGTCGTACTTATGCTTGCCGCCCGCATTCGTATTGATGTTGAAGCCCTCGTCGATGATGCCGTAGAGTGTCACGCTGCTTTGCGCGTGCGCCGCACCAGCAAACGCGCTCAACGCGACGAGCGCGAAAAGCGATTTCTTCATTGAAAGATCTCCAAATATGAAATTTTTTGTGGCGGCCATCGTCGTGTTTTGAGGTCTCGGGCCTGCTCGAACTTCGAAAGAAGCGCTCGTAATTTAGCAAATGGACTAAAGGCGACAAAGGGAAAGCGCGACATGAGATTCCTCATGTTTCCTTTATGCAACAATGGGTAAAATCACGGGTTAACCGCTATTTCCGGCGCTACCGTAATAAGCATGAGCAATTATTTTGTTACGCTTTCCTTACGAAAAGCGGCGCGTCGGCATGGAGAAACGCAATGGTGTTCGACGAGTTGATCAGTGAATTTGACCGGGGCTTGCGCTCGATGACGGGCGTGAGCCGAATGAGCCGGCCGGTGCCCACGCCCGCTGTTGAGGCAAGCGCCGAACTTACCGCTGCCGAGCGCAAGCATGCGGCGGGATTGATGCGGGTGAATCATGTCGGTGAGGTATGTGCTCAGGCGCTTTATCAGGCGCAGAAGCTCACGACGTCATCGAGTGCGCTCAAGGAAATGTTCGACGAGGCCGCACGCGAAGAGGAGGATCATCTCGCATGGACCGCGCATCGTCTGAAGACGCTCGATTCCCGGCCGAGCTTGCTGAATCCGCTGTGGTATGCGGGCGCGCTCGCGATCGGCGTCATTGCCGGGCGGTTCGGTGACAAGGTGAGCCTCGGGTTCATGGCTGAAACGGAGCGTCAGGTCGAGAGCCATCTCGACAGCCACTTATCTGCTTTGCCGGCGGCGGACGTCGAATCGCGCGCGATCGTCGAGCAAATGCGCATCGACGAGATCAAGCACGGCAAGACGGCGGCCGAAGCGGGCGGAATCGAGCTGCCGCAGCCGGCGCGTATGCTGATGCGCGCCGCGTCGAAAGTAATGACAAGCACTGCCTACTATCTTTAAATAGTCAGTCCGGAACGGCTGTATTCGTGCCGTTCCGGACGCTAACCCGCCCCGCCGTTTTCCCTCCGCTGTTTTCTCTTCTGAAATCCCTGCCGCCGCGCCGACCTGGGGCGTGCTTCTCATGTACCACTTTCACAAATTGCACTAGTCCATTCATTTATAACGTTTTTTGGCATGATGGGTGACTTGAGGTGATGCGCGTAAGTCCTTGTTCTGAATAACAAAATTCGTCAAAAAATCGGCCGTCTCCCTTGACCGTCCATAGGCGTTCCTCTAAAGTGGGAGACAGTGTGAGAAAGTGTATTTTTGTGTGATTTGCCGGGGTTTTCCGGCTAAATTTTCAGCGTTGGGCGGATTCTTCGGCGCCCTGATCGGGAGAGCGGAAACGTGTTTCAAGGGGCGTCGGCGCTGACGCTCGATGCGAAAGGACGGATGTCGGTGCCGTCCCGCTATCGCGAGGCGCTGCAAGGACAGGCAGAAGGACGGGTGACTGTGACCAAGCACCCGGACGGCTGCCTGTTGCTGTTTCCGCGTCCTGAATGGGAAGTGTTCCGCGCAAAGATTGCCGCGCTACCGATGGACGCGCACTGGTGGCGCCGCATTTTTCTGGGCAACGCGATGGATGTCGATCTCGACAGCGCGGGCCGGATTCTCGTGTCTCCCGAGCTGCGGATGGCGGCCGGGCTGGAAAAGGAAGTCATGTTGCTGGGAATGGGAAGTCACTTCGAGCTGTGGGATGCGCAGACCTACATCGCGAAGGAGCAGGCGGCGATGGCGCAGGGCATGCCCGAGGCGCTGAAGAATTTCACGTTCTGATTGCGGTGAGGAAGGCGCCCGCGATGGGAAACGAATTGCAGCATCGCACGGTGCTGTTGGATGAGGCGGTCGATGCGCTCGTGGCGCGGCCTGACGGTATCTATGTCGACGGCACGTTCGGGCGTGGCGGTCATAGCCGCGCGGTGCTCGCGCGGCTCGCGCCGGCGGGCCGGCTGATCGCGTTCGACAAGGATCCGCGTGCGATTGAAACGGCTGCGGGCATCGGGGACGCGCGCTTCGAGATTGTTCATGACAGCTTCGCGTCGCTCGCCGGCGCGCTGGCCGAGCGTGGAATAGGGCGGGTGTCGGGCGTGTTGCTGGATTTGGGCGTGTCGTCGCCACAGGTCGACGATCCGGAGCGCGGCTTCAGCTTTCGCGCAGACGGCCCGCTCGATATGAGGATGGACCCGACGCGTGGTGAATCGGCGGCTGAGTGGCTCGCGCGAGCGTCGGTGCAGGAATTGACGGAGGTGATACGGGATTATGGGGAAGAACGGTTTGCTTTTCAGATTGCAAAGGCGATTGCTGCTCGCCGGGCAGAGTCCGACCGTCTCGGGCCTCTCGACAGCACGCGCGAGCTTGCCCAAATCGTGGGTCACGTCGTCAAGACCCGTGAGAAGGGCAAGGATCCGGCAACCCGCACCTTTCAAGCTATACGGATTCACGTCAATCAAGAGCTTGCGGACCTGCAAGTCGTTCTAGAGGCAGCATTGACGGCGTTGGAGCAAGGGGGGCGGCTCGTGGTCATCAGCTTTCATTCGCTGGAGGACCGGATCGTCAAGCGATTCATGCAGGCGCATGCGAGTGCGCCTGCTGTCGATCGTCGTCTGCCGATCCGCGCCGTCGATCTGCCCAGCCCGCCACTCAAGCTGCTCGGCCGCAAATTCCCGGGCGACGCGGAAGTCTTGGCCAATCCGCGTGCCCGCTCGGCGGTGATGCGCATCGCGGAGCGCGTCGCGCCATGAGCCGCCTCAATATCTTTCTGCTGATCATCGTGATGGGATGCGCGCTGTCGGTCGTCAATTCGACGAACCAGCAGCGGCAGATCTTCATCCAGTTGCAACGCGCGCAATCTCAGGAGCATCAGCTTCATCAGGACTACGCGCAGCTTCAGTATCAGCAAAGCGCGTTGTCGAAGACATCGCGCATTGAGCAGCTTGCGACGAGTTCGCTGAAAATGCAGCCGATTTCGACGGGCCGCACGCAATATCTGACGGCGCCGTCCGGCGACGCGAAGGCGGCTGATGCGCCGCTGCCTTCCAGCGCCGTCGCGGCTCAGGGAGGCGCGCGATGAAGCCGGCGTCCAAGCGTGCGCAAGGCGTGAAATTCGCATCGAGCCCCGTGTTATCGGTGCACCTGCCGATGTGGCGCTCGAAGTTTGTCGTGTTCCTGCTGTTCATGGCGTTCGTCGCGCTCGCCGCGCGTGCGTTCTGGATTCAGGGACCCGGCAACGCGTTCTATCAGAAGCAGGGCGAGAGTCGTTATCAGCGCACGCTCGAGCTGCCGGCGACGCGCGGCAAGATCCTCGACCGCAATGGCCTCGTGCTCGCGACGAGTCTGCCGGTGCGCGCAATCTGGGCGATTCCGGCCGACGTGCCGGACGATTTCGGCGGCGACAAGCTCGCCGCGCTCGGCAAGCTGCTCGGGATGACCACGAAGGAGCTGAGGGCGAAGCTGTCGGAGGACAAGACGTTCGTCTACGTGAAGCGTCAGGTGCCGCTCAATGTTGCCGATCAGGTCGCGAAGCTCGACATCCCCGGCATCTATCAGCGTGGTGAATACAAGCGCTTCTATCCGGAAGGCGAGATCACGGCGCATCTGATCGGCTTCACGAACGTCGAGGACGAAGGGCAGGAAGGCGTCGAACTCGCGGACCAGAAGCTGCTCGCCGGCGCATCCGGCAGCCGGCGCGTGATCAAGGACCGGCTGGGGCATATCGTCGAGGATGTCGACGAGCAGCTTCCTCCGCACGACGGGACGGACGTGGGGCTGTCGATCGACAGCAAGATTCAGTACATCACCTATACGAATCTGAAGGCGGCCGTCGAAAAATTCCATGCGAAGGCGGGCGCGGCGGTCGTGGTCGACGTGCGCTCGGGCGAGGTGCTGTCGCTCGTCAATTATCCGACTTACAACCCGAACGATCGCTCGCACCTGACGGGCGAGCAGTTGCGCAACCGCGTGCTGACCGACGTGTTCGAGCCGGGCTCGATCATGAAGCCGCTCACGGTGTCGCTCGCGCTCGATTTGCATCGCGTGACGCCTTCGACGCTCGTCAACACGGGCAATGGCCATTTCGTGCTCGACGGCGCGCCGATTACCGACGATGCGGGCTTCGGCACGCTGACGGTCGGCGGCGTGATCCAGAAATCGAGCAATATCGGTGCGACGAAGATTGCGATGACGATGCGGCCCGAGGAAATGTGGAATATGTATACGAGCATCGGGCTCGGGCAGGCGCCGAAGGTCGGTTTTCCGGGGGCGGCGGCCGGGCGTTTGCGGCCGTGGAAGAACTGGCGCCGGATCGAGCAGGCGACGATGTCGTATGGCTACGGGTTGTCGGTGTCGCTGTTTCAGCTTGCGCGCGCGTACACGGCAATCGCGCACGACGGCGAGCTGATGCCACTCACGATCTTCAAGACCAACGACGAGCAGCCGCCAAGCGGCCCGCAGGTTTTCGCGCCGACGACCACACGCGAAGTGCGTGCGATGCTCGAGACCGTCGTCGCGCCCGGCGGCACGTCGCCCGATGCGGCGGTGCCCGGCTATCGCGTCGGCGGCAAGAGCGGCACCGCATACAAGCAGGTCGGCCGTGGCTATGATCACAAAAAGTATCGCGCGTCGTTCATTGGCATGGCGCCGATGCCGAATCCACGCATCGTCGTCGCGGTGTCGGTCGACGAGCCGACGACGGGCAGCCACTTCGGCGGCCAGGTGTCGGGCCCCGTATTTTCGGCGATCGCAGGCGATACGCTGCGCGCGTTGAACGTGCCGCCCAACATGCCGGTCAAGCAGCTCGTCGTGTCCGGCGAGGCCGCGAGCGGCGCGAACGCCGCCGCGCCGTACAAGCTGTCTGCCACGGCGCCGGCCAAGCGCATCACCGTGTCGAGTACGACACATAACCATCCTGGAGTTGTTCGATGAGCGCCGTGCGCAGTTCTCATCCGGCGCATTCCCAAATCGCGGCCGCGCTCGCGTGGCTGCGCGCGCATGCCGCGGCGGGCGCGCAGTTGCACGCCGACACGCGCAGCGTGCAGGCCGGCGACGTGTTTTTCGCGTATGCGGTCGACGGTGCGGACAATCGCCCGTTCATTGCCGACGCGCTCGCGCGCGGCGCGGCCGCCGTGTTGTATCAACCGGAAAATTTCGATGCCGCGAAACTCGATCCGGCGGTATCGCTCGCCGTTCCCGCGCTCGATGTGCTCGCGGGCGAGATAGCGAGCGGCTGGTATGGCGATCCGAGTGATGCGTTGCTCACGATCGGCGTAACGGGGACGAATGGCAAGACGTCGTGCACGCAGTGGATCGCCGCGGCGCTGTCCGCGCTGCGGCGGCCGTGCGCGGTGATCGGCACGCTCGGCAGCGGGATGCCGGGCCAACTCGTGCATACGGGCTTCACGACGCCCGATGCGCCGCAACTGCAGCGCAGTCTCGCGAAATTGCGCGACGCCGGCGCTCAGGCGGCGGCGATGGAAGTATCGTCGCATGCGCTGCATCAGGGGCGCGTGAACGGTACCGCGTTCGACATCGCGGTTTTCACGAATCTCACGCAAGACCATCTCGACTATCACCATACGTTCGAAGCCTATGAGGCGGCGAAGGCCAGGCTCTTTGCGTGGCGCGGGCTGCGCGCGGCGGTCGTCAATCGCGACGATGCGGCTGGCCGCCGCTTGCTGGCGACGCTCGCCGGCCGCGTGAGCACGCTCGCCTACGGCATCGGCGCGCGTGCCGATGCCGTAGGCGCGGATCGCGAACTTGTCGCGACCGATGTCCGCGCGACGGCGACAGGCACCGCGTTTCGCGTGACGTCGCCGTGGGGCGAGGCGGACGTCGAGGCCAGCACGCTCGGCGCGTTCAACGTCAGCAATCTGCTCGCGGTGCTCGGCGCGTTGCTCGCTGCCGATGTGCCGTTCGATACGGCGATCGCCGAGCTCGAAGGGCTCGAACCGGTGAACGGCCGGATGCAGCGGCTCGGCGGCCGGCTGCAGAACGACGAGCCGCTCGTCGTCGTCGATTATGCGCATACGCCTGACGCGCTCGAGAAAACGCTCGATGCGCTGCGTCCGATCGCGCAGGCGCGCGGCGGCGAACTTGTCTGCATGTTCGGCTGCGGCGGCGATCGCGACCCGACGAAGCGCCCGCTGATGGGCGCGATCGCCGAGCGTCTCGCCGACAAGGTCGTCGTGACGAGCGACAACCCGCGCAGCGAGGACCCGCAAAGGATCATCGACCAGATCGTCGCCGGGATGCGGGAGCCGGCGCGTGCCCGTCGGCTCGAGGATCGCGCGAGCGCGATCTTGCAGGTGGTGCGCGGCGCCGCGCGCGACGATGTCGTGCTGCTCGCCGGCAAGGGGCACGAGGCGACGCAGGAAATCATGGGCAAGAAGCGCGTGTTTTCCGATCAGGACCATGCGCGTCTCGCGCTGGCCGCACGCACGACGCAGGTGCGCGGAGGCGGCGAATGACGATGCTGACTTTGCGCGAAGCCGCCGCAATGATCCCGGGTGCAACCGTACTAGGCGACGAGCACGCGTCGTTTGCGCGAGTGTCGACGGACAGCCGCACGGCGGGGCCGGGCGATCTGTTCGTCGCGCTGAAGGGCGAGCGTTTCGATGCGCACGATTTTTTGACCGACGTCGCCGCCCGCGGGGCGAGCGCGGCGCTGGTCTCGCGCAACCCGGCCGAGGGGCATTTGCCTGCGCTGAAGGTTGCCGATACGCGCGCGGCACTCGGCGCGCTGGCGCACGGCTGGCGCACGCGCTTCGCGGTGCCGGTCGTCGCGGTGACGGGCAGCAACGGCAAGACGACCGTCAAGGAGATGATCGCGGCGATCTTCTCGGCGGCGGTCGGTGAACAGGCGCGGCTTGCGACATCGGGCAATTTGAACAACGACATCGGCCTGCCGCTCACGCTGCTGCGTCTGTGCGCCGCGCACCGGCTCGCGGTTGTCGAACTCGGGATGAACCATCCGGGCGAGACCGAAACGCTCGCGCGGATCGCGGCGCCCACGGTTGCACTCGTCAACAACGCGCAGCGCGAGCATCAGGAATTCATGGCGACGGTCGAGGCGGTCGCGCTCGAGCATGCATCGGTGATTCACGCGCTCGGGCCGGACGGTGTCGCCGTATTTCCGGCTGACGACGCGTATGCGGGCATCTGGCGCGTCGCCGCGACCGGCAACCGGATCGTCGATTTCGCGCTGCACGGTGCCGCGCCCGCGATGTCCGCCGCCGTGACGGGCACGCTTGACGGCAGCCGTTTGGCAATCGAGACGCCGGACGGCAGCGTCGACGTGCAATTGCGCGCGCTCGGCGAGCACAACGCGCGCAACGCGCTCGCGGCGACGGCGGCGGCGCTCGCGGCCGGCGTGCCGCTTGCCGCGGTCAAGGCCGGGCTCGAGGCGTTCGAGCCGGTGAAAGGGCGGCTGCAGGTCAAGCGCGCGACGGCCGGCCTGCTCGCCGGCGCGACGTTGATCGACGACACATACAACGCGAACCCGGATTCGATGCGCGCCGCGATCGACGTGCTCGCTGCGCAGTCCGCACCGCGTGTGCTCGTGATCGGCGAGATGGGTGAGGTCGGCGACGAAGGGCCGGCGTTCCATCGCGAGATCGGCGCATACGCGCGCGAGCGCGGAATCGATGCGCTCTTCGCGCTCGGCGCGGCCACGCAGCCGGCATGCGATGCGTATGGCGCCGGCGCGCAGCGTTTCGACGACGCGCAGGCGCTGATCGCCGCGCTCGGCGCGGCGGGCTTCGGCGCTCGCGCGACGCTGCTGGTGAAAGGCTCGCGGTACATGAAGATGGAGCGCGTGGTCGATGCGCTCGCGAACGCAACCGCGCCGGGCGCTGCGCCCGGCGCACACTGAAGAAAGGAAGTAAGAGCATGCTGCTGGCGTTGGCGCAATGGCTGCAAAGTGACGCAAGCTTTTTGCGCTTGTTCACGTACCTGACGTTCCGGGCGGTGATGGCCACGATCACGGCGCTCGTGATCGGCCTCGTCTGCGGTCCGTGGGTGATTCGCAAGCTCACCGAGATGAAGGTCGGCCAGGCGGTGCGCAAGGACGGTCCGCAAACGCATCTCGTGAAATCGGGCACGCCGACGATGGGCGGCGTGCTGATCCTGATCGGCATCGCGGTCGCGACGCTCCTGTGGGGCGATCTGACGAACCGTTTCATCTGGATCGTGATGCTCGTCACGTTCGGCTTCGGCGTGATCGGCTGGGTCGACGATTACCGGAAGGTCGTCTATAAGGACCCGCGCGGGATGTCGTCGCGCGAGAAGTATTTCTGGCAATCGGTGATCGGCCTCTTCGCGGCCGTTTATCTGGCGTTCAGCGTGTCCGAGGCGAATAACGCGCGTGTGTTCGATCTGTTCATCGCGTGGGTGCAAAGCGGGCTATCGATGGGGCTGCCCGCGCGCGCGGATCTGCTGCTGCCGTTTCTCAAGTCGATCAGCTATCCGCTCGGCGTCTGGGGCTTCATCGCGCTCACGTATTTCGTGATCGTCGGCGCGAGCAACGCGGTGAACTTGACCGATGGCCTCGACGGCCTCGTGATCATGCCGGTCGTGCTGGTCGGCGCGTCGCTCGGCGTGTTCGCCTACGTGATGGGCAGCGCCGTCTATTCGAAATATCTGCTGTTTCCGCACATTCCGGGCGCGGGCGAGCTGCTGATCTTCTGCTCGGCGATGGGCGGCGCGGGGCTCGCGTTCCTCTGGTACAACACGCACCCCGCGCAGGTGTTCATGGGCGACGTCGGCGCGCTCGCGCTGGGCGGCGCGCTCGGCACGGTCGCCGTGATCGTGCGCCAGGAGATCGTGCTCTTCATCATGGGCGGCATCTTCGTTGCCGAGACGCTGTCGGTGATGCTGCAGGTCACGTGGTTCAAGTACACGAAGCGCCGTTACGGCGAAGGGCGGCGCATCTTCAAGATGGCGCCGCTGCATCATCATTTCGAATTGTCGGGCTGGAAGGAAACGCAGGTGGTGGTGCGTTTCTGGATCATCACATTGATGCTCTGCCTGTTCGGTTTGTCCACCCTCAAGCTGCGGTAAAGGGAAGCTCAGGATGTTTGGCGAGATGTTCGGAGATCGGCAGCGGCCGATGGTGCTCGTGTTGGGGCTCGGCGAATCGGGCCTCGCGATCGCGCGATGGTGCGCGACGCACGGGTGCCGGCAGCGTATTGCCGATACGCGCGAGACCCCGCCCAATCTTGATGCGCTTGCCGCTGCGGGAATCGACGCCGAATTCGTCGGCGGTGCGTTCGCACCGGCGCTGCTCGACGGCGGGATCGAACTCGTTGCGCTGAGCCCCGGCTTGTCGCCGCTTGCCGATGACGTCGCGCCGCTCGTCGCTGCCGCGCGCGAGCGGGGCGTGCCGGTGTGGGGCGAGCTCGAATTCTTCGCGCAGGCATTGAAGGCGCTGGGTGCGAGCGGCTATGCGCCGAAGGTGATCGCGATTACCGGCACGAACGGCAAGACGACCACGACGAGCCTCACGGGCCTGCTGTGCGAACGCGCGGGCAGGAAGGTCGCGGTTGCGGGCAACATCAGCCCGGCGATGCTCGACAAGCTTGCCGAAGCGATCGACGCGGCCGCGCTGCCGGACGTCTGGGTGCTCGAGCTGTCGAGCTTTCAGCTCGAAACCGCGCATACGTTCGCGCCCGACGCCGCGGCGATTCTCAATATCACGCAGGACCATCTCGACTGGCACGGCGGCTTTGCCGCCTACGCGGCCGCGAAGGGCCGGATCTTCGGGCCGCGCACGGTGCGCGTGCTGAACCGCGACGACGCCGAGGTGATGAAGTTCGCGCCCGCGGCCGCCGATGCGCCGCGCGCTGTCACGTTCGGCTTGAACGAGCCGGGCGCCGACGGCGACTACGGTTTGTCACGCGACAATGGGATCGCGTGGCTTGTCGAGGCGGTCGATCGCGACGCGGCCGATGCGGGCGCCCCGACGTCGCGGCGCCGCAGGCAGGACGCCGCGCACACGCCGGATATCGGCATGAAGCGCCTGATGCCCGCCGACGCGTTGCGCATCCGCGGGCTGCACAACGCGGCGAACGCACTCGCCGCCTATGCGCTCGCGCGCGCGGTCGAGCTGCCGGCTGCGCCGCTGTTGCACGGCTTGCGTGAATACCGGGGCGAGCCGCACCGGGTCGAGGTGATCGCGACGCTCGACGGCATCGATTACGTCGACGACAGCAAGGGCACGAACGTCGGCGCGACCGTCGCCGCGCTCGACGGGCTGGCGCAGCGCACGGTGCTGATCGCGGGCGGTGACGGCAAGGGTCAGGATTTCGCGCCGCTCGCGGCGCCCGTCGCGCGCTGGTGCCGTGCGGTGATGCTGATCGGCCGCGACGCGGGCGCGATTTGCGCGGCGCTGGCCGACGCCGGCGTGCCGCTTGCCGAGCATGCGACGCTCGAGGCGGCGGTGCGCGCGGCGAGCGCGCTCGCGCAGCCGGGCGACGCGGTATTGTTGTCGCCCGCATGCGCGAGCCTCGATATGTTCAGGAATTATGCGCATCGGGCCGACGTGTTCCGTAGCGCGGTCGAAGACATCGCCTTGGAAAAAGGAACGACGTTATGAGCTGGTCCGATCGCTTCGTTTTCCGTTTCAACAACGCGCGCGACGCGGGCGGCGGCGCATCGCGCTCGGCGGCCCGGGGCGCGTCCGGTTCGTCGCGCATCACGACGGGGCTCGCAAGCGTCGTCAACGGTGCGCGCCCGACTCGCTCGCGCATGCTCGATTTCGACTATTCGCTGCTGTGGGTCGCCGTTGCGCTGCTCGGGCTCGGGGTCGTGATGGTGTATTCGGCTTCGATCGCGATGCCGGATTCGCCGAAATACGCGTCGTATCACGATTATGCGTTCCTGCTGCGTCACGTCGTGTCGCTCGTCGTCGCGTTCGTCGCTGCGGTGGTCGCGTTCCGCGTGCCGGTTTCGACGTGGGATAAATACGCACCGCATCTGTTCCTGATCGCGCTCGTCGGCCTCGTGATCGTGCTGATTCCGCATGTCGGCAAAGGCGTGAACGGCGCGCGCCGCTGGATTCCGCTGGGCATCACGAACATGCAGCCTTCGGAGATCATGAAGCTCGCGGTGACGATCTATGCGGCGAACTACACGGTTCGCAAGCAGGAATATATGCAGAGCTTCGCGAAGGGCTTCTTGCCGATGGCGTGTGCGGTGGGCCTCGTCGGCGCGCTGCTGCTGCTGGAGCCCGACATGGGCGCGTTCATGGTGATCGCGGCGATCGCGATGGGCGTGCTGTTCCTCGGCGGCGTGAACGGCAAGCTGTTCGGCGGCCTCGTTGCGACTGCGGTCGGCACGTTCACGATGCTGGTCTGGCTTTCGCCGTGGCGGCGCGAGCGGATCTTCGCGTATCTCGATCCGTGGGACGAGCGCTATGCGCAGGGCAAGGCGTATCAGCTCACGCACTCGCTGATCGCGTTCGGGCGCGGCGAGTGGTTCGGCGTCGGCCTCGGCGGCAGCGTCGAGAAGCTCAACTATCTGCCGGAAGCGCATACCGACTTCATTCTTGCGGTGATTGGCGAGGAGTTGGGTTTCATCGGCGTGCTCGTCGTGATCCTGCTCTTTTACTGGATCGTGCGCCGCGCGTTCGAGATCGGCCGTCAGGCGCTCGCGCTCGACCGCACGTTCGCGGGCTTGATGGCAAAGGGCGTAGGCATTTGGTTCGGTGCGCAAGCGTTCATCAATATGGGCGTGAATCTTGGCTTGCTGCCGACCAAGGGCTTGACTTTGCCGCTCGTCAGTTATGGCGGCTCGGGCATTCTGCTCAACTGCGTCGCGCTGGCGGTGCTGTTGCGCGTCGATTATGAAAACAGGGTGCTGATGCGCGGAGGAAAGGTATGAGCGCAGCGCAGCGCACGCTGATGGTGATGGCTGGCGGCACCGGAGGCCACGTGTTTCCGGGGCTCGCGGTCGCGCACCGGATGCAGGCGCAGGGCTGGCGGGTCGTTTGGCTCGGCAATCCGTCCGGCATGGAAGCGACGCTCGTGCCGAAGCACGGCATTCCGATGGAATATGTGAACTTCGGCGGGCTGCGTGGCAAAGGGCTGAAAACGAAGCTCGCGCTGCCCTTTAATCTGCTGCGTGCGTGTGTGCAGAGTTTGTGCGCACTGTCGCGCGTGAAGCCCGACGTCGTACTCGGCATGGGCGGCTACATCACGTTTCCGGCCGGCCTGATGGCGACGTTGACGGGGCGGCCGCTCGTGCTGCACGAGCAGAATTCGATCGCGGGGCTGACGAACCGAGTGCTCGCGAAGCTTGCGAAGCGCGTGCTCGTCGCGTTTCCCGGCGCGTTGCCGCATGCGCAATGGACGGGTAATCCGATTCGTGCGGAACTTGCGCGCACGGAATCACCCCAAGCACGCTATGCGGCGCGCAGCGGCAAGCTCAAGCTGCTCGTCGTCGGCGGCAGTCTGGGGGCCGCGGCGTTGAATGAGGTGGTGCCGCGCGCGCTGGCGCTGCTCGCTGCCGGCGAGCGGCCGCAAGTAGTCCATCAGGCGGGCGCGAAACACATCGATACGCTCAGGGAGAACTATGCGGCCGCCGGGCTCGCGGCCGGCCGCGACGTCGAGCTTGTGCCGTTCATCGACGACATGGCGAACGCGTATGCGAGCGCCGATCTGGTGATCTGCCGCTCCGGTGCGATGACGGTCGCGGAAATCGCGGCGGTGGGAGTGGCGGCGCTGTTCGTGCCGTTTCCGTATGCGGTCGACGATCATCAGACGACCAACGCCGCGTTCCTGGCCGAACAAGGCGCGGCAGTGCTGGTGCAGCAACGCGACTTGTCGGCCGAACTGCTTGCCGATTGGTTGCGCGGCCAGTCGCGAGAGTTGCTCGCGGCGATGGCCGAGCGTTCGCGCTCGCTCGCCAAGCCGGACGCCACCGACGAAGTCGCGCGGGTGTGCGCGGCGGTGGCGGGCGCGAGGCTGGAAGGAAAGCAATGAAACACATCGTCAAACATATTCATTTCGTCGGAATCGGCGGCGCGGGCATGAGCGGCATTGCCGAAGTGCTCGTGAACCTGGACTACCAGGTGAGCGGCTCCGATCTCGCGCGCAACGCGGTGACCGAGCGCCTCGAGGCGCTCGGCGCGCGCGTGTCGATCGGCCATGACGCAGCGAACATCGAAGGCGCGAATGCGGTTGTCGTGTCGAGCGCGGTGCGCTCGGACAATCCGGAGGTGCTCGCCGCGCGCCGTCTGCGCGTGCCGATCGTGCCGCGCGCGGTGATGCTCGCGGAGCTGATGCGCCTGAAGCAGGGGATCGCGATCGCAGGCACGCACGGCAAGACCACCACGACGAGCCTGGTGGCGAGCGTGCTTGCCGCGGGCGGCCTCGATCCGACGTTCGTGATCGGCGGACGCCTGACGAGCGCGGGCGCGAATGCGCGGCTCGGCACGGGCGATTTCATCGTTGCCGAAGCGGACGAGTCGGACGCGTCGTTCCTGAACCTGTATCCGGTGATCGAGGTGATCACGAACATCGACGCCGATCACATGGATACCTACGGCCACGATTTCGCGCGGCTCAAACAGGCATTCATCGAATTCACGCAGCGGCTGCCGTTCTACGGCAGCGCGGTCGTGTGCGTCGACGATCCGAACGTGCGTCAAATCATTCCGCTGATCTCGAGGCCCGTGGTGCGCTATGGGCTTGCGGCGGACGCGCAGGTGCGCGCGGAGCACGTCGAGGCCCGCGACGGCCGGATGCATTTCACGGTGCAGCGCGAAGGGCGCGCGCCGCTGCCCGTCGTGCTGAATCTGCCGGGGCTGCACAACGTGCAGAACGCGCTCGCGGCGATCGCGATCGCGACCGATCTCGGCGTCGACGACGCGGCGATCCAGCAGGCGCTCTCGGAATTCACCGGCGTCGGCCGGCGTTTTCAGCGCTACGGCGAAGTGCCGCTCGCGCACGGCGGCGCGTACACGCTGATCGACGATTACGGCCACCATCCGGTCGAGATGGCGGCGACGATCGCGGCCGCGCGCGGCGCGTTTGCCGGCCGCCGGCTCGTGCTCGCGTTCCAGCCGCACCGCTACACGCGCACGCGTGATTGCTTCGACGATTTCGTCAACGTGCTGTCGACGGTCGACGCGCTCGTGCTGACCGAAGTGTACGCGGCGGGCGAAGCGCCGATTCCGACCGCGAACGGCGACGCGCTGTCGCGCGCGCTGCGCGCGGCGGGCAAGGTCGAGCCGGTGTTCGTCGATACGATCGACGCACTGCCTGAGGCGATCGCGCGCATCGCGAAGGCGGGCGACGTGGTGATTACGATGGGTGCGGGCTCGATCGGCGGGGTGCCGGGCAAGCTCGCGCGAGACACACAACAGAAGGGATGACATGAGCGGGATCGATCCGAAACGTTTCGGCAAGGTGGCGGTGCTGCTCGGCGGGCAATCCGCCGAGCGCGAGGTGTCGCTGAATTCCGGCCGGCTGGTGCTGCAAGGCCTGCGCGACGCGGGCATCGATGCGCATCCGTTCGATCCGGCCGAGCGGCCGCTGTCGGCGCTGAAGGACGAGGGCTACGCGCGCGCATTCAACGCGCTGCACGGCGGCTATGGCGAGAACGGCCAGATCCAGGGCGCGCTCGATTTTTACGGCATTCGCTATACGGGCAGCGGTGTACTCGGCTCGGCGCTCGGGCTCGACAAATTCCGCACGAAGCTCGTCTGGCAGCAAACGGGTATTCCGACGCCGCCGTTCGAGACCGTCATGTGCGGCGACGATTACGCGGCGCGTGCGAACGACATCGTCGCGAAGCTCGGCTTGCCGCTCTTTGTGAAGCCGGCGAGTGAGGGTTCGAGCGTCGCGGTGCTGAAGGTGAAAAGCGCCGATACGTTGCCTGCCGCGCTGGCGGAGGCGGCGAAACACGACAAGATCGTGATCGTCGAGAAGAGCATCGAAGGCGGGGGCGAGTACACCGCGTGCATCGCCGCGGATCTCGATCTGCCGCTCATCAAGATCGTGCCCGCCGGCGAGTTTTACGACTATCACGCGAAGTATGTCGCGAACGATACGCAGTACCTGATTCCGTGCGGAATCGACGCGGCGAAGGAAGCGGAATTCAAACGCCTCGCGCGCCGCGCATTCGACGTGCTCGGCTGTACCGACTGGGGCCGCGCGGATTTCATGCTGGATGCCGACGGCAACCCGTACTTCCTCGAAGTCAACACCGCGCCGGGGATGACCGATCACTCGTTGCCGCCGAAAGCGGCGCGCGCGGTCGGCATCAGCTATTCGGAGCTGGTCGTGAAAGTGCTGTCATTGACGCTCGATTGATTGGATGCAGGACCGGATTTGAACCATGTGGAATAACGTTCGCCAACTGAACCTTGCCGCCAGCGCGTTGTACGCGCTGCTGCTGCTCGTGTTGGCGGCGGCCGGCTGCTACTGGCTGATCCAGCGCCCGGCGTTCGCATTGCGCGAGATTCGGATCGACGGCGATACCGAGCATATCAACGCGCCGACCGTGCGCGCGGGTGTTGTCGGCCGGCTCAAGGGCAATTTCTTTACCGTCGATCTCGATCTCGCACGCGCCGCGTTCGAGCAGATGCCGTGGGTGCGCCATGCGAGCGTGCGGCGGGTTTGGCCGAACGCGCTTGCCGTGACGCTCGAGGAATACAAGCCGCTCGGCACCTGGGGCAACGATCAGCTCGTGAGCGTGGACGGCGAACTGTTTACCGCGAACCAGGGCGAGCTCGAAGACGAACTGCCCGCGTTCGATGGGCCGGAGGGCAGTGCGAAGGAGGTGGTTGCGCATTATCGCGACTTCGTCAAATGGTTTGCGCCGCTCAACGCGACGCCGGAGGAAGTGACGCTGTCGCCGCGTTACGCGTGGACGGTGAAGCTGTCCAACGGCATGCAGGTGGAGCTTGGCCGCGAGCGCAACAACGACACGCTGTCGGACCGGGTCCGCCGTCTCGTTTCGGCGTGGCCGTCCGTCACGCGCCGCTGGGGCGGCGATATCGAGTATGCGGATTTGCGCTACCCGAACGGGTTTGCGATCCGGGCGGCCGGCATGCGGTTTCTGAGCGACGCCGACAAAGGCAAGAAGTAACACGACATCACACGCAAGAGCACTCTATGAGCAAAGACTACAAGGATCTGCTGGTTGCCCTCGACATCGGTACGTCGAAGGTGGTGGCCGTCGTCGCCGAGCTGAAGGGCGAGGGTCACTATGAGGTGATCGGCCTCGGCCAGAGCGAGTCGAAGGGGCTGAAGAAAGGCGTGGTGGTGAACATCGAGGCCACCGTGCAATCGATTCAGCGCGCGCTCGAGGAAGCGGAGTTGATGGCCGACTGCAAGATCACGAACGTCTTCACCGGGATCGCCGGCAGCCATATCCGCAGCTTCAATTCGAGCGGGATGGTCGCGATCAAGGAGAAGGAGGTCACGCAGACGGACGTTGCGCGCGTGATCGAGACCGCGAAGGCGATCAACATCCCGACCGACCAGCAGGTGCTGCACATCCTCACGCAGGAATTCATCATCGACGGCCAGGAGGACGTGCGCGAGCCGATCGGCATGAGCGGCATCCGCCTCGAGGTGAAGGTCCATATCGTGACGGGCGCGGTGAGCGCCGCGCAGAACATCGTCAAGTGCGTGCGCCGCTGCGGGCTCGAAGTGAACGACTTGATCCTGCAACCGCTCGCGTCGTCGCTGGCGGTGCTGACGGAAGACGAGAAGGATCTCGGCGTCGTGCTGGTCGACATCGGCGGTGGCACGACCGACATCGCGATCTTCGCCGAAGGCGCGATCCGCCATACCGCGGTGATTCCGATCGCGGGCGATCAGATCACGAGCGATATCGCAATGGCGCTGCGCACGCCCACGCCGGACGCGGAAGACATCAAGGTTGGCTACGGGATCGCGAAGCAGGCGCTCGCCGATCCGGACGAGATGGTCGAAGTGCCGGGCCTGGGCGAGCGCGGGCCGCGCACGCTGTCGCGGCAGGCGCTCGCGGCCGTGATCGAGCCGCGCGTCGAGGAGTTGTTTTCGCTCGTGCAGCAGGTGGTGCGCGAGTCTGGTTACGAAGAGTTACTCAGTTCTGGTGTCGTGCTGACGGGCGGTGCTGCGATGATGCCGGGCATGGTCGAATTGGGCGAGGACATCTTCCTGAAGCCGGTGCGCATCGGCGCGCCGGAATACGCGGGAGGCCTGGCCGACGTCGTGCGTAATCCGCGCTATTCGACAGCGATGGGCCTGCTCGTCGAAGGCAGCGCGCAACGCATGCGCGGGCGCAAGGTCGCGGTTCAATCCGGCTCCGCAGGCCAGATCTTCTCGCGGATGAAGGACTGGTTCCTCAGCAACTTTTAAACACGTTCGGATCGGGCGGCGTGCGCCAGATCCGAAAAGCGGGAAAACCTGGGCGGCCCAGTGTTTTCTTCAAAGCGGTTTCGCAATACGCGCCGGTGCCGGCGGCTGGCGCGCGACGAAAGGTTGCCCGATCTTTCGCCGAATAACGGCCGAATAGCGGTTATTTTCTTGACGGAGGCAATGATGGAATTCGAAATGCTGGAAACCGAGACCAACGGCACGATCATCAAAGTGATCGGCGTTGGCGGCGCGGGCGGCAACGCCGTGCAGCACATGATCAACAAGGGCGTGCAGGGCGTCGATTTTGTCGTGATGAATACCGACGCGCAGGCGCTGTCGCGTTCGCGCGCGCCGTCCGTGATTCAGCTCGGCAACACTGGCCTCGGCGCCGGCGCGAAACCGGAAATGGGCCGCGCGGCGGCCGAGGAAGCGCGCGAGCGCATCGCCGACGCGTTGCGCGGCGCGCACATGGTGTTCATTACGGCCGGCATGGGCGGCGGCACCGGCACCGGCGCGGCGCCCGTCGTCGCGCAGATCGCCAAGGAGATGGGGATTTTGACCGTCGGCGTGGTCAGCAAACCGTTCGAGTTCGAAGGCGGCAAGCGCATGCGTGTCGCGGAAGCCGGTTCGCAGCAACTGGAAGATCACGTCGATTCGCTGATCGTCGTGCTGAACGACAAGCTGTTCGAAGTGATGGGCGACGACGCCGAGATGGATAAGTGCTTCCAGTGCGCCGACGACGTGCTCAACAACGCGGTCGCGGGCATCGCCGAGATCATCAATGTCGACGGCCTCGTGAATGTCGACTTCGAAGACGTGAAGACGGTGATGGGCGAACAGGGCAAGGCGATGATGGGCACGGCGACGGTCGCCGGCGTCGATCGCGCGCGCCTTGCGGCGGAACAGGCGGTGGCGAGCCCGCTGCTCGAAGGCGTCGATCTGTCGGGCGCGCGCGGCGTGCTGGTCAACATCACGTCGAGCCGTTCGCTGCGCCTGTCGGAAACGCGCGAAGTGATGAACACGATCAAGAGCTACGCGGCGGAAGATGCGACGGTGATCTTCGGCGCGGTGTACGACGACGCGATGGGCGACGCGCTGCGTGTGACGGTGGTGGCCACCGGTCTGGGCCGCGCGGTGAAGAAGCAGCAATCGGCGCCGATGACGCTGCTGCGCACCGGTACGGACAATCAGCCGGTCGCCGCGGCCCAGCACGGCTACGCAAACTCGCATCACGTGAGCACCGGTGACTACGGCGCGTTCGATACGCCGGCTGTATGGCGCAATTCGCGCGAGACGGCCGCGTCGCACGTGCAGGCGCTGCAGGAGAAGGGCGTCGACACGTATGACATCCCGGCTTTCCTGCGCAAGCAGGCCGACTGACGCGCGAGCTGCTTCGCGCCGCGTGATGCACGCGCGGCACGAGCCGACGTGACGGATGAAACGGCTCATCACAGGCCGCGTCGCTTGACGCCGGGCTGGCACATTGCCCGCTTCGCTCGTGCGAGGCTGGCCGGGCCGTGTCGTCTGTTGCAAACGATCGTATCGCAAGAGGAAGAACCAGCAATGATTCGAGTGGGCGACACGCTGCCCGACGCGGAACTCTTCGAGTATCTCGACGACGCGCGCGTGGGCTGCACGCTGGGGCCGAACGCCTTCAGCGTGCGCGAGCAGACGGCGGGCAGGCGCGTGGTGATCTTCGGATTGCCGGGCGCATTCACGCCGACTTGCTCGATGCAGCATGTGCCGGGTTACGTCGAACATGCCGAGCGGTTGCGCGCGGCGGGTGTCGACGAGATCTGGTGCGTTGCCGTCAACGACGCATTCGTGATGGGCGCTTGGGGACGCGATCTGCACACCGCGGGCAAGGTGCGTATGATGGCGGACGGCAGCGCGGCTTTCACTCATGCGCTGGGTCTTACGCAGGATTTGTCTGCGCGCGGCATGGGGACGCGTTCCCGACGCTACGCGATGGTGGTCGATGACGGCGTGGTCAAGACGCTGTTTGTCGATATGCCGGGCAAGTTCGAAGTCAGCGATGCGGCAAGCGTGCTGGCGAGTTTGACGCGCTGAAAATGCGCTATGCCATTGCCCGCCGTTGTCTTTGAGCAACGCAGCGGCGCGCCGGCTGCGAAGTTGTAACACGGGCCGACGACCGGGAACGCCTCCGTTCCGGGCGCCGGCCCGTCTCGCATTCATCAGGGTAATGCGTCGAAACAGTTTGAAACGTTGATCCACAAGGCGAGAAATAGGGAATTACGCTATAATCTCGTCTATCAAATAAAACTCCTGATTGAAAATCTCAATCAAGAAGACCGTCACCATGTTGAAGCAGCGCACTATCAAATCGATTGTCAAGACCGTCGGCATCGGCGTGCATTCGGGGCGCAAGGTCGAGCTGACGCTGCGTCCCGCCGCGCCAGGCACGGGCATCGTATTTTCGCGCGTCGATCTGCCGACGCCCGTCGACATTCCCGCATCGGCGCTGTCGATCGGCGACACGCGGCTCGCGTCCGTGCTGCAAAAGGACGGCGTGCGCGTATCGACGGTCGAGCATCTGATGTCCGCGTGCGCGGGCCTGGGGATCGACAATCTGTATATCGACGTGACTGCCGAGGAAATCCCGATCATGGACGGCAGTGCGGCGTCGTTTGTGTTCCTGATCCAGTCGGCTGGCATCGAAGAGCAGAATGCGCCGAAGCAGTTCATCAAGGTGACGAGGCCCGTCGAGGTTCGCGACGGCGACAAGTTCGCGCGGCTCGAACCGTACTTCGGCTTCAAGTTGAAGTTCACGATCGATTTCCGCCATCCGGCCGTCGATAAGACGGGCCAGGCGCTCGAGGTCGATTTCGCGAATACGTCGTATGTGCGCGAGATCGCGCGTGCGCGCACGTTCGGCTTCGCGCACGAGGTCGAGATGATGCGTGAGCTTGGGCTGGCGCGCGGCGGCAGCATGGACAACGCAATCGTGCTCGACGAATACCGCATCCTGAACAACGACGGCTTGCGTTACGACGACGAGTTCGTCAAGCACAAGATGCTCGACGCGATCGGCGATCTTTATGTGGTCGGCCATCCGCTGCTGGCGTCGTATACCGCGTATAAGTCGGGCCATGGCCTGAACAACGCGCTGCTGCGCGAGTTGCTTGCGCACGAGGACGCTTACGAGATCGTCACGTTCGACGATCCGAAGGCCGCGCCGAACGGCTTCGGCTTCGATGCGCAAACGGCATTTGCGTGATGCGCTGAGCGCGCTGAAAAGCGGGGCGGAAATCGCAAAGGCGGCCTGCGGGCCGCCTTTCTTTTTGGGGCGCGCCTGGGTTTGGCGCTCGGGCCTGCCCGGCGGAACCGGACGCAGGTTCGCTGACGGCGATATGCATCGAGCCGCAACGGGGTGCGCGGGCGGCTGACGGGCTGGGCGCAGCGGCAGCGCGCCTCGCCGGCCGGCGAGGCGCGCCCGCGCTGGTCATCGCGGTGCTTTTGCGTGACGTGCGACCATTCGTTCGAGCGCCGCTTGCAAAGGTGACGGCTCGAGCGTATCCGCGAGGCGGCGCAGCGCGTCCGCGCCCGCCTGCGACATCCGCGCCTGCTTGATCGGCGGCGGTTCGGGCGCAGGCCGCGGCCGGACCTTGATTTTCAGCGACGCAACGGGCCAGCCGCGCGCTTGCAAGTCTGCGACCAGGCGCGGCTCGACCTGCCGCAACCGGGCGGCGAGCGCGTTGTGCGCAGCGAAGAGCGCGAGCGTGCCGTCCTTGATAAAGCCCGGCTCGACATGGTTGGCCAGGTAATCGGGGAGCAATGCGGCGAGATCCCGCTCGAGCGCGGCGACCTGCTCGACGCCTGCGCGCAACGCGGCGAACGCATCGGTGCGCTTGAGCACGTCGGCGGCCGCTTGCGGCCGCGCCCAGTGGGTGAAATGCTGATGCTTCGGAGGTCGGTTCATGGTGAAGAGCGGGCGGCGCGCGGCGGCTCGCGCGGCCGGGCGGTGCGGCAATGCGCCGATTGTACCTCGGCGCGCCCGCGCGCCGACCGGCACGCCCGCGCTCGGCGCGAGCGCGAATCGTGGCCGCTGCGCCCGCCGCCGAAGTCTCCGGCGCGTAGTAGTGCGCGTGCTAAAATTCGTCGTTTGAATTCACCTCTACGCTAAGCCGCCGAGGCTCAGGTGCCGGGACGACGACGTTCGCAGCTCCGGGGCCTTGCACCGACGCAAACCCGATCCGATGACAACCGGTTTTCTCCAGAAAATTTTTGGCAGCCGCAACCAGCGGCTCGTCAAGCAATACCAAAAGACCGTCGCGGCGATCAATGCGCTCGAAACGCAGATCGAGAAGCTGACGGACGACCAGTTGCGCGGCAAGACAGAGGAGTTCCGTCAGCGCATCGCTGGCGGCGAGACGCTCGATAAACTGTTGCCCGAAGCGTTTGCCGTGTGCCGTGAGGCGAGCCGCCGCGTGCTGAAAATGCGTCACTTCGACGTGCAGTTGATCGGCGGGATGGTGCTGCACTACGGCAAGATCGCCGAAATGCGCACGGGCGAGGGCAAGACGCTCGTCGCGACGCTTGCCGCATATCTGAATGCGCTTGCCGGCCGCGGCGTGCACGTCGTGACGGTCAACGACTACCTCGCGCAGCGTGACGCCGAGTGGATGGGACGGCTCTACAATTTCCTCGGGCTGTCCGTCGGCATCAATCTGTCGGGGATGGAGCACGACCAGAAGCAGGCAGCATATGCGGCTGACATCACGTATGGCACGAACAACGAATTCGGCTTCGACTACCTGCGCGACAACATGGTCTACGAGACCGGCGCGCGCGTGCAGCGGCCGCTCAACTTCGCGGTGGTCGACGAAGTCGATTCGATCCTGATCGACGAGGCGCGCACGCCGCTCATCATCTCGGGCCAGGCGGAGGACCACACCGAGCTGTACGTGCGGATGAACGCGCTGCCGCCGCTGCTCGAGCGTCAGATCGGCGAGGAGAAGGCGGACGGTACGGGCATCGAGAAGCCGGGCGACTACACGCTCGACGAAAAGGGCCGCCAGGTGTTCCTGACCGAATCGGGGCACGAGAAGGCCGAGCGGATGCTCGCCGAGTGGGGCTTGATCGGCGATGGCGAAAGCCTCTATGCGCCGCAGAACATCACGCTGATGCACCACGTGTACGCGGCGCTGCGCGCGCATACGCTGTTCCATCGCGATCAGCATTACGTTGTGCAGAACGGCGAGGTGATCATCGTCGACGAATTCACGGGCCGTTTGATGCCGGGTCGCCGCTGGTCCGACGGGCTGCACCAGGCGGTCGAGGCAAAGGAGCACGTGAAGATTCAGAACGAGAACCAGACGCTCGCGTCGATCACGTTCCAGAACTATTTCCGGATGTACGCGAAGCTGTCGGGGATGACCGGCACCGCGGACACCGAAGCCTACGAATTCAACGAGATCTACGGTCTCGAGACGGTCGTGATCCCGACCAACCGGCCGCCAAAGCGCATCGACAAGCAGGATCAGATCTACAAATCCGCGAAGGAGCGTTACGATGCGGTGATCCGCGATATTCGCGAGTGCCATGAGCGCGGCCAGCCGGTGCTGGTGGGCACCACGTCGATCGAGAATTCGGAGCTGCTGTCGCATCTGCTCAAGCAGGCGGGGCTGCCGCACGAGGTGCTCAACGCGAAGCAGCACGAGCGCGAGGCGGCGATCGTCGCCGAGGCGGGGCGGCCGAAGCGCATCACGATCGCGACGAACATGGCGGGCCGCGGCACCGACATCGTGCTCGGCGGCAACGTCGAGAAGCAGGCGGCGTTCATCGAGGCCGACGACACGATCCCGGCCGACGAGAAGGCTCGCCGCATCCAGCAACTCCACGACGAGTGGGAGACGCTGCACGAGCAGGTCAAGGCAGCGGGCGGCCTGCACATCATCGGCACCGAGCGGCACGAGTCGCGCCGCATCGACAACCAGTTGCGCGGCCGCGCGGGCCGTCAGGGCGATCCGGGCTCGTCGCGCTTCTACTTGTCGCTCGAGGACCCGCTCCTGCGCATCTTCGCGGGCGATCGCGTGCGCGCGATCATGGACCGTCTGAAGATGCCGGAGGGCGAGGCGATCGAGGCGGGCATCGTCACGCGCTCGATCGAATCGGCGCAGCGCAAGGTGGAAGCGCGCAACTTCGATATCCGCAAGCAACTGCTCGAATACGACGACGTCGCGAACGACCAGCGCAAGGTGATCTACCAGCAGCGCAACGAACTGCTCGAGGCGCACGACATCGCCGAGACGATCGGCGCGATGCGCCACGGGGTGATCGCCGATGTGGTCCGGCAGTTCGTGCCGGCGGGCAGCATCGAGGAACAGTGGGACGTTCCCGAGCTTGAGGAGGCGCTGCGCCAAGACTGGCAGCTCGATCTCGCGATCCAGGAAATGGTGAACGAGTCGTCGTCGATCAGCGCCGACGAGATCCTCGACGCCGTCACGACGGCGGCCGACGAACATTACGACGCGAAGGTCGCTCTCGTCGGCCGCGAGTCGTTCAGCGCGTTCGAGCGCTCGATCATGCTGCAGACGCTCGATCGCCTATGGCGCGAGCATCTCGCCGCGCTCGATCATCTGCGCCAGGGGATCCATTTGCGCGGCTATGCGCAGAAGAACCCGAAGCAGGAATACAAGCGCGAGGCATTCGAGCTGTTCGCCGCGATGCTCGATGCAATCAAGCTCGAAGTCACGCGGATCGTGATGAACGTGCAGATCCAATCGCCCGAGCAGCTCGAGGAGGCGGCCGAGCAGATCGAGGAGCAGGGCGGCGGCCATCTCGATCACGTCGAATATCAGCATGCCGATTTCACCGCGGCTGCCACGGCCACAGCGGGCGGCGCGGCGGTGGCGGAAGCGGCGGCCGATATGGCCGGCCATGCGGTGAGCCACGGCGGGCAGGCAGGCGAAGTGCCGAGAGTCGGCCGCAACGATCCGTGTCCGTGCGGCAGCGGCAAGAAGTACAAGCATTGTCACGGCAAGCTGACGTGATGGGCGGGCCCGGCGTTGCGTCGGGTGCCGCCGCCTGAAAGGGCGGCCGGGGCGCGCGGCGGCGCGGGTGCCGATCGAAGGCGGCGCGCGATGAGCGCGCCGCGTCGTCTGTGCGATAGCGTTTTTGCGGTCGTGGTGTGGGCGGTGCGTAAGCGGCCGCTCGTTCTTCAATCCATCGATGCCGGCATGCGTGCCGGCATTTTCCTTCGGTGCAGGTGCTTCAGATGGCTGTCAATTTTCCGTCGATCGATTCCGCGCAATTGCATCCCGTCGCCGGCGTCACGCTCGGCTGGGCGGAGGCGCACATTCGCAAACCGAACCGCAAGGACGTGCTTGTCGTCTGCGTCGACGAAGGCGCGAGCGTCTCCGGCGTGTTCACCGAAAACCGCTTCTGCGCCGCGCCCGTCACGGTGTGCCGCGAGCATCTCGCGAAGGCGCGTGCGGGCGGCGCCGGGATTCGCGCGCTCATCGTCAATACCGGTGTGGCGAACGCGGGCACGGGCGAGCCGGGGCTGATGCACGCGCGCGAAACCTGCGCGGCGCTGGCGCACCTGATCGGAATCCACGCCGACCAGGTGTTGCCGTTCTCGACCGGCGTGATCCTCGAGCCGCTGCCGCTCGACCGACTGAAGGCGGGCTTACCCGCCGCGCTCGCGAATCGCGCCAGCGCGCACTGGCTCGAAGCCGCGCAGTCGATCATGACGACCGACACGCAGCCGAAGGCCGCATCGCGCCAAGTGACGATCGAGGGCCACACGGTCACGCTGACGGGCATCAGCAAGGGGGCCGGCATGATCAAGCCGAACATGGCGACGATGCTCGGCTTTCTCGCGCTCGACGCGAAAGTTGCGCAGCCGGTGCTCGACGTGCTGGTGAAGGAAGTGGCGGACCGCTCGTTCAATTGCATCACGATCGACGGCGATACGTCGACCAACGATTCGTTCATCCTGATCGCATCCGGCCGAGCGAGCCTGCCCGAGATCACGTCGACCGATTCGCCCGCGTATGCGGCGCTGCGCGACGCGGTCACCGAACTCGCGCAGACGCTTGCGCAATTGATCGTTCGCGATGGCGAAGGCGCGACGAAATTCATCACGGTGCAGGTCGAAGGCGGCCGCAGCGCCGACGAGTGCCGCCGGATCGCGTATGCGATCGGCCATTCGCCGCTCGTGAAGACCGCGTTCTACGCATCGGACCCGAATCTCGGCCGTATTCTCGCTGCGATCGGCTATGCCGGCGTCGCGGACCTCGACGTCGGCAAGATCGATCTGTATCTCGACGACGTGCTGGTCGCGCACGCGGGGGGCCGCAATCCCGCGTATCTGGAGGAGGAAGGCCAGCGCGTGATGAAGCAAAGCGAGATCACGATCCGCGTGCTGCTCGGCCGCGGTGACGCGCGGGCGACGGTTTGGACCTGCGATTTGTCGCACGAATACGTGAGCATCAACGCCGACTATCGTTCATAAACTACACGCACACGGGGCGAGCCTCATGGACCAGCTCGAACAATTGCTGAAACGTGCCGAAGCGCTGCTCGGGCGCCTCGAAGCGCTGCTGCCGCCGCCGCCCGCGGCGATCGACTGGGCGGCGGCGACTGCATTCCGTTGGCGCAAGCGCCAGGGGCGCGGCTATCTGCAGCCCGTCGCCGCGCGCTCGACGATCACGCTCGGCGATTTGCAGAACATCGATCGCCAGAAAGCGCTGATCGAGCAGAACACGCGCCAGTTCGTTCTGCGCAAGCCGGCGAACAACGTGCTGCTGACGGGCGCGCGCGGCACCGGCAAGTCGTCGCTGATCAAGGCTTGTCTAAACGCTTTCGCGGCCGACGGATTGCGTCTCATCGAAGTCGACAAGGATGATTTGCACGATCTCGGCGACATCGTCGAGCTGATTTCGGCGCGGCCGGAGCGCTTCATCGTGTTTTGCGACGATCTTTCGTTCGAGGACGGCGAGTCGGGCTACAAGGCGCTCAAGGTCGCGCTCGACGGCTCGATTGCCGCACAGTCCGACAACGTGCTGATCTACGCGACGTCGAACCGCCGGCACCTGCTGCCGGAGTACATGAGCGACAACGAAACATACAAGCATCTGCCCGACGGCGAGATCCATCCGGGCGAGGTGGTCGAGGAAAAAATTTCATTATCCGAGCGTTTTGGCCTCTGGGTCAGCTTCTACCCGTTCAAGCAGGATGATTACTTGGCGATTGTCGGCCACTGGCTCAAGCATTTCGGCTGCGATGACGCCGAGATCGACGCGGCGCGCGGCGATGCGCTCGTCTGGGCGCTCGAGCGCGGGTCGCGCTCCGGCCGCGTCGCATGGCAATTTGCGCGCGACCGCGCGGGCCGCAAGGAGAACGTATGAGTTTGGATGTATCAAACGACGCGGCGCGGACGGGTGCCTCGCGCAAGGTGACCGAGGTGGCGGTCGGCGTGCTGGTGCAGCCGGACGGCCGTTATCTGCTCGCGCAACGGCTGCCCGGCAAGCCTTACGAGGGCTATTGGGAGTTTCCGGGCGGCAAGCTCGAGGCGGGGGAGAGCGTCGAGGAGGCGCTCGCCCGGGAGTTGCACGAGGAACTCGGCATCGTCGTGACCGATTGTCACCGCTGGCATACGCTCGAACACGACTACCCGCATGCATACGTGCGGCTGTATTTCTGCAAGGTGACGGATTGGACGGGCGAGCCGCATAGCCGCGAAGGCCAAGCGTTTGTCTGGCAGCGCCTGCCCGTCGACGTGGCGCCGCTGCTGCCGGCCGCGCTGCCCGTGCTCGAACTGCTCGCGCAGGAGCAGGGTGGCGCACGGTAGTAAGCTGCGCACGCGGTTTTCAGTCCGCCGGAGGGCGGCTTGTCACGCGCAACGGGTTACGCTTGGCCGTTGGCTCGATAGATGACGGCAGGGAGTGCCGGGCCGCCGGCACGCCGGGCCGCTCGACAAGCGATGCCGGTTCGGTCATGCGCGGTTTTTCGGGGTCGGCGGATTTACCCGCGGGTTCCCTTTTCTGCGTCGTCGTCGGACAGCGCTTCGTTATCGGCGCCACCGATCCGGTATTTCTCGGCCGCCCATGCGCCGAGGTCCAATTGCTTGCAGCGGGACGAACAGAAGGGACGGAAGCGATTCTCGGGCGTCCAGCGCACTTCCTTGCCGCAGGACGGGCATTTCACGGCGGTAACCATAGCAGCAGATCACATTGCGGCGCGACGCGCCGTTACAGGTTGCAAAGGGTAAGTTGGAACGGCACGTTGATATCGACCGCGCGCGGCCGGACGTCGCCGTCCTGCGTGGTGAAGCGCACCCACAGCATGTATTTGTTCGCGCTCGCCTCGGGGATCACGCGCAGTTCGGGGGCGACGCGCACTTGCATGAGCTGATAGGTGCGCCCGGACAGCATCTGCTGATAGCTGCCCTGCATCGCCATGACCTTCGCCGCCTGTCCCGATTCACGGGCGAGGCGCAGCACGATCGTCGCGGCGTCCCGCAGTGGTAACAGCGGCATTGCCCATTTCGCGATGTCCTGGCGGCGTTGCTCGGACGGCCACTGCTGCCACGCGTAGTAAGACGGCAGGTCGAATTTGCAGGTGCCGCCCGGGATCACGGCGCGGCTGCGGATGCTCGCGAGCCATTCGTTGTCGATCAGATGCTGGCCGGTCTTGCCTTGCATTTGCGCAAGGTTCGCAAGCGTCTGCTCGATTTCGCCGAGCACCGCTTCGAGCGCATTCTGTTCGATACCGGGATTGCCGCGAAATGGCGCGAGCGTTTGCCGCTGGCGCTCAAGCTCCTTCATCAGATCCGATTTCAGATCAGCGCGGCCCGCGACTTCGGCGATTTCGAACAGCGTCGTCAGCGCGACATGATGTTCTCTCGCGTCTTCCTGGGCGACAAAAAACGTAAAGCGCTCGAACAGATCTTCGAGACGCAGTAGCGTGCGGATTCGCTCGTTGAACGGATACTCGTAAAGAATCAAGCGCGCTCGCCTCTCGCGTTGGGGATGACCGAAATTGCAGGGACATTCTAATGCTCACGGTCTACCCTAGCAATCGGACCATTTCGGGACGCATGACAATGAGGGCGTTCGTGACGGTGCCCGTGGCGAGGGGCTCAGCCCGCCGCCTGGCGCACGTTGGTTATACGTCAGCGGGTGGCGGCGAAAGCGAGATAGCGTTGGTGCAGCGCGGCGACTTCGGCTTCGAGTTGCCGATGCGACGTGTGGTCGTTGACGATCACGTCGTCGGCCGCCGCCAGCCTGACGCTGCGCGACGCCTGCCGAGCGATGATCGCCTCGACCTGCTCGCGCGTGAAGCCGTTGCGGCGCATCACGCGCGCGATTTGCGTGTCCACTGCGCAGTCGACCACGAGCACGCGGTCCACGCGTGCTTTCCATGTGCCGGATTCGACGAGCAGCGGTACGACGAGCACGACGTAAGCGCCTTGCGCCGCGTTCGCCTCGCGTTCGGTTTCGTCGCGAATCAGCGGATGAGTGATGGCTTCAAGGCGCTTGCGCGCCCCTTCGTCGCTGAAGACCAGTGCGCGCATTTTCGCGCGGTCGAGCGAGCCGTCGGCGGCGACGAACGCCGCGCCGAACTCGCGCGCGATAAGCGGCATCGCGGAGCCGTGTGCAGCGGTGATGTGGTGCGCGATGAGGTCAGTGTCGACAATCGACGCGCCGAGCGAGCCGAGCAGATTCGCGATCGTTGTCTTGCCGCTGCCGATTCCACCCGTCAATCCCACCGAGAACATAGGTCAGCCTCCAAGCAGCAAGTAAAACGGCGTTCCGCAAAAAAGCGTGGCGGCACCGCCGATCGCAAGAAACGGGCCGAATGGCAGCGGCTCTTCGAATCGCATGCGGCCGCGCCAAGTCGCGACGAGGCCGACCGTTGCGCCGGCCACGGCGGCGATCAATACGACCTGCGGCAACGCTTCCCAGCCGAGCCACGCACCGAGCGCGGCAAGGAGCTTCAGATCGCCGTAGCCGATGCCTTCGATGCCGCGCAACAGTTTGAAGAGCCACAGAACGCACCAAAGGAACAGATAGCCGGCAATCGCGCCAATAACAGCGGCGCGCAAGCCGGTGAACATGCCCCACAGATTGACGCACAGGCCGGCCCAAAGAAGCGGCAGCGTCAGCGAATCGGGCAGGAAGCCGGTTTGCATGTCGATCGCGCTCATCGCGAGCAGCGCCACGCACAGGCCGAATGCGGCGAGCGCCGCGCCGCTTGGCCCGAAAAGGGAGAGCGCGGCGGCCGCGAGCGCGGCGGCCGCGAGTTCCACCAGCGGATAGCGCAGGCCGATGGCCGCTTGACAGTGGCTACAGCGGCCGCGCAGCACGATATAGCTGAGCACTGGGATGTTTTCCCAGGCGCGCAGCACATGGCCGCAGCTTGGGCAGGCGCTGCGCGGCACCCACAGGTTGTAGCGCGGCGGCAGGCCGTCGGCGGCAGGCGGCTCGCCCGTTGCTTCGGCTATTTCCGCGAGCCACGCGCGTTTCATCATGATCGGCAGCCGGTGCGCGACCACGTTGACGAAGCTGCCGACGACAAGACCGAACACGATCGCGAATGCATACTGCGCGCCCGACGGAAGCGCCGCGAATGCGGCGAGCAGCGCGAAGGGCGCTTGCGTTGCCGGATCGGGAAGAAGCGGGTTGGACGTGATCAAGGCGGTCGTCATGGTTAATGGAGTCGGATTCGGCTGCGATGCTACACCACGTTACCGAGCTGAACGATCGGCAGATACATCGCGATCACCAGCGCGCCGATGAGCGCGCCCAGCACGACGATCACAACAGGCTCGCACAGGTGCGCGATCATGCCGATCTGGTCGTCGATCCGCCGGTCGCAGAGTGTCGCGATATCGAGCAACATCATATCGAGCGTGCCGGATTCTTCGGCGACCGAGATGGGTTGCACGACATCGTCGGGAAAACAGCCTTCGGCCCGCATCGCCTGGGCGAGCCGCTCGCCGCGCTGCAGGCGCGCGGCAATCCCGGCTGTTGCGCGATCGAAGAGCACATTGCCGCTTACATGCGACAAAGCGGCGAGCGCATCGGCAAGCGGCGTGCCAGCGGCGAGCAACGTGCCGAGCGCGCGACTCCAGCGGGCGGCGGCGAGCGTGCGCAGCAGCGGCCCGGCAAGCGGCATGCGCAGTAGCGCCCGTGCGAGTGCGACGCGGACGGCTGCGGAGCGGCGCGTGGCGTGACGCATTGCGGCGCAGACGAGCGCCACGGCAATGCCGACCGGCACACTCATGCGTGTCACGCCGGCCGATAGCGCCAGGATGAAGCGGGTCGGTGCGGGCAGGGCGGTGCCGAAGCCGGAGAAAATCTGCTCGAAGGTCGGTACGACCCAGATCAGCAGCGCCGCAGTCAGCGCGAGCGCGAACAGCAGCACTGCCACCGGATAGGCGAGCGCCCCTCTGACCCGCGCATATTGGGCGGCGGCGCGTTCGCGATCCTCGGCGATCCGTGCGAGCACGGCGGCGAGTGCGCCCGCCGTCTCGCCGACCGCGACGAGCTGGCGCAACAGTGGATCGAACGGACGCGGATAGCGGTCCAATGCGGCCGAGAATTGCCGACCTGCGACGATCTCGCGCGCCAACCCCGCCGCGATGCGAGGTATCGCGCTGCGCTGCCGGGACGCGTTCGTGCGTGCCAGCAATTCGAGTGACGGTGCGAGCGCCAGCCCAGCGTGCAGGAGCCCGGCGAGTTGGCGCGTGAAGCGCGTGATCTCGTGCGTGCGCACTGCCGGGGGCGGCGCCGTACCGCGGGCTTCGAGGTGCAGCACGGTAATGCCGGTGCGCTTGAGTGCCGCGCGCGCGGTGCCCGAATCGACGGCAATCAGCACGCCGCGCCGGCGTGCGCCGTCCGCCGTCACGCCTACCCAGCGATAACGGGCTTCGCTCGGCGCAGGACTGCGCGTATTCATTCGGAGGCCTCGGTTGCATCAAGTGCTTCGTCCAGGCTTGTGGAGCCATCGCGCACGCGGATGAGCGCGGCTTCGCGCAAGCTCGCCATGCCTTCGGAACGGGCTTGGCGCGTAAGTTCGGCGCCGCTTGCGTGAGCGCTGATCAAGTCGCGTTGCTCGGCTGACAGCGGCATCACCTGATGAATACCCACGCGCCCCTTGTAGCCGATGCCATGACACTCGGCGCAGCCTCTCGCGGTATACGGCCGCCAGCCGGCATCGAGCGACGCCGCGGCGATGCCGGCCGCGCGCAGCGCGTCGCGCGACGCATCGGCGGGCGCGCGACACGCGGTGCAAAGGCGCCTCACCAGCCGTTGCGCGGTCACGAGTCTCAACGCAGCGGCGAGGTTGTATGGTGCGACGCCGATGTCGAGCAGCCTCGTGACCGCTGCCGGCGCATCGTTCGTATGCAGTGTCGATAACACCAGATGGCCAGTTTGCGCGGCTTTGAGCGCGACATCGGCGGTTTGCGCATCGCGAATCTCACCGACCATGATCACGTCGGGATCCTGGCGAAGGAACGCGCGCAGCGCGACCGCAAACGTCAGGCCCGCTTTTTCCCGCACCCCTACCTGATTGATGCCATCGAGTTCGATCTCGGCCGGGTCCTCGACCGTGCAGATGTTGCGCGATGCGTCGTTCAATTGCTGAAGGAAGCAATACAGCGACAACGTTTTGCCGCTGCCGGTGGGCCCGGTCACCAGAATGAGGCCATGTGGCGCCCGGATCGCTGCTTCGACGGTGCGTGCCTGGGCGGTGTCGAAGCCGAGCGCGGTGAGCGACAGCGCGGCGGGCAGTGTTTCCAGACGTCGCAGCACGAGTTTTTCGCCATGCAGCGTCGGCAATGAACTGACTCGGTAGTCGCAGCAGAGCCCCGGCGCCGGCGCAAGCCGCAGCCGGCCATCCTGTGGCACGCGGCGCTCGGCGATGTCCATTCGCGCGAGTACCTTGATCCGCGTCACGCACGCATCGCGCAGATGGGCGGGCGGCCGCGCGAGCTCATGCAGCACCCCGTCGATTCGCAGCCGCACACGCCAGCCCGATTCACAGGGCTCGACGTGGATGTCCGACGCATTGCGCTCGTGTGCCGTGCGCAGCATATCGGCGACGGCGCCAATGGCTGGTGCGTCATCGTCGAATTTCGCGGCGCGCGGCCGGGAAGTGGCAAGAGGCGCGGTGGAGGAGGCCGCCGCTTGCGGTGGCGATGCCGGCGCCGCACGGTCCGGCCATGCGGAAAAGAAAGGAGAAGACCTGACAGACATTGGCTCCGGCCCAAGGCCGCCTGTTCGACGCGATGAGAGAATCATCGCGTGGCGCGCATCAGGCGGCCAGTCGGCCGTTCGGCCAAAGCCGGGACGACGGGGCGCGTTACATGGCTCGTGAGTGCCCTGGGCCGCGCGGCATGCGGGGCTGGAACAGTTTGACCGTGCGTACACCCTGATCGTCGCTGCGCATCACTTCAATCATTACGTTGCCGATCTTCAAGCAGACGTCGCCTTCCGGAATTTCCTCGAGCACTTCGAGAATGAGCCCGTTAAGCGTTTTCGGGCCCGTCGTCGGCAGATCCAGGTGGAGCCAGCGGTTCAGTTCGCGCAACGGCATGCTGCCCGCGACGATGCATTCGCCGTTTTCGTCCCAGCCGCCCTTCGAGCCTTCGCTTTTCGGCATCGTCGTCGTGAATTCGCCGATCAGCTCCTCGATGATGTCCTCCGGCGTGACGAGCCCTTCGAGTTCGCCGTACTCGTTGACAACGAGCGCCGTGCGCTGGCGGCTTTCCTGGAAGTACTGCAATTGCTGGTAGACGGGCGTGCCGGATGGCACATAGTACGGCTCGGTGAGCAACTCGCGCAGCGTCGCGCGATCGAAATCCTGGTTGTGAAGCGCGGCAAGCGTCTTGCGCACGTGCAGCACGCCGAGCACGCGCTCGATATCCCCTTCGTAGACGACGAGCCGGTTGTGATAACAGGTCTCGATCTGGTGCAGCACGTCGTCGAGCGGTGCGAGGATGTTCAGCGCTTCGATCTGGCGGCGCGGAATCATCACGTCGTCGACGGTGATGTTCTCCAGATCGAACAGGTTGAGCAGGATGCTGCGGTGCTTGGTCGGCATGAAACTCGCGGATTCGAGCACGAGCGTGCGCAGTTCCTCCGCCGACAGCCGCTGGTCTCGGCCTGCCTTCGTGTTGATGCGCAGCGTGGCGAGGATGGTGCCGGACAGCGCGTTGACGAACCATACGATCGGCATCAGCACCCGCATCAGCGGTGCGATGACGATGCTGGCGGGCAATGCGATCCGCTCGGGGAACGTCGCGCCGACGATTTTCGGCGTGATTTCGGCGAACACGATGATGAGGAACGCAACGATTCCCGTCGCGATCGACAGCACGAGGTTGTCATGGCCGAACGTGCGTAGCGCGATCGACGTCGTCAATACCGGGATGATCGTGTTGAACAGATTGTTGCCGATCAGAACCACGCTGAGGAGTTGATCGGTTCGCGCAAGCAACCCTTGCGTCGTCTTCGCGCCGAGCGCGCCTTGGGTGGCGAGGTGTTTGAGCCGATGACGGTTGAGCGCCATCATCGCGGTTTCGGAAATGGAGAAGAAGCTGGAGCAGAGAAGAAGCAGGAAGACGGCGCCGATTTGCGCCCATAAGGGAATTTGGTCCACGCGTGGAAAGTCGGTGAATGAACAGGAATGGGGAAGACTATAGCAGAGGGGCGCGCGCGGATTTGGCGCGAGCGCGCGGCGCTGGTTTTGCGCGGCAGCCGGCGGCGAACCGGCCGACGACATGCGGGAACGGCGAAAAAAAAACCGCGCATTGGATGCGCGGTTTTTTCAAAATCTGGTCGGGGTGAGAGGATTCGAACCTCCGGCCTCTACGTCCCGAACGTAGCGCTCTACCAGGCTAAGCTACACCCCGATTTGACTCGATTCATACTGCGTGGTCACTTTAGTCCAAATCAAGACTGGCGTGACGTCGAGTAAGAGCATAATTCTAGCAGGCTCTCTTTGAAAATGGAAGAGGGAAACGACGAAATTGCAGTGGCGGCCGCTTGAGCTTCTTGGCGTGCGCATTCCAGCGTGTGATCGAGCGCGCCCGAGCGTGTGATCGCGTCGAAGATCGTTTCGAACCGATCGGTGCCGCCCTGTTCGATCGCTTCGCGCGCGAGTACTGCCTGCTCCTGTGTGCCGCGCTCGATCAAATAAATGAGAGGCAGCGTCGGCTTGCCTTCGCGCAAGTCATCGCCGGCGTTCTTGCCCATCGATTCCGCAGTGCCCGCGTAGTCGAGCCAATCGTCCATGATCTGGAACGCGGTGCCGATCCGGCGGCCGTATTCGGCCGCGGCGGCTTCCGTGCGCGCGTCGGCGCCCGCGAGCACGGCGCCGAGTCGCGCGGACGCTTCGAACAACTTCGCGGTTTTATAGCGAATCACCTGCATGTAGCGGGTTTCGTCGACGTCGGCATCGTGCATGTTCAGCAACTGCAACACCTCGCCTTCGGAGATGATCGTCGTTGCTTCCGACAGAATCTCCATCACGCGCATTTTTCCGACACCCACCATCATCTCGAACGAACGCGAGTAGAGGTAATCTCCGACGAGAACGCTCGCCGCATTGCCGAACAGCGCATTCGCGGTCTTACGGCCGCGCCGCAATTCCGATTCGTCGACGACGTCGTCGTGCAGCAGCGTCGCCGTATGAATGAACTCGACGACGGCCGCGAGCACGTGCCGATGGCTCGTGTTTTCGCCGAGTGCGCCCGCGACGAGCAGCAGAAGCGCTGGCCGCAGCCGCTTGCCGCCCGCACCGATGATGTATTCGGCGATCTGATTGATCAGCAGCACGTCTGACGCGAGGCTTTGCCGGATGACGCGGTTTACCTGCTCCATATCGTTGACGATCGGGGCGAGCAGGTGGGCGGCGCTGAGGGAGGGGGTGGCAGTCGACGACATGATGATGGATATGGGTAGTGCCGCGGATTATAAGGCGAATCGTCGTCGAGCCGGGTCGTTGTGCAGCGCTTTTGCTGGTATTTCGGCCGTTTGGCCGATGTGCGTCATGCCTGCGCGGGCGGGATTCGGCGGTTTGCTTTGACTGAAGCGCTAACCCTATGTATAATCACGCGTTTTCCGTGCACGGTGTGCGGAAAAATGGATCCAGAGTGAGGTTTTCAATGTACGCGGTCATAAAAACCGGCGGCAAGCAGTACAAGGTTGCCGTTGGCGAAAAACTGAAAGTAGAACAGATACCGGCTGACATTGACGCAGAAATCACGCTCGACCAGGTTCTCGCAGTGGGCGAAGGTGAATCGATCAAGTTCGGTACACCGCTGGTCAGTGGGGCTTCCGTCAAGGCCACCGTCGTGTCGCACGGTCGTCACGCCAAGGTCACCATCTTCAAGATGCGTCGCCGGAAGCACTACCAAAAGCACGGCGGCCACCGCCAGAACTACACTGAGCTGCGCATCGACGCGATCAACGCGTAAGCGTCTCGGTAAAGGAGCAATCAGATGGCACACAAAAAGGCAGGCGGCTCGTCCCGGAACGGCCGCGACTCCGAGTCGAAACGTCTCGGCGTGAAAGTGTACGGCGGCCAGGCGATCAACGCCGGCGGCATCATCGTGCGTCAGCGCGGCACGCGCATGCACGCTGGCGAGAACGTCGGCATGGGCAAGGATCACACCCTGTTTGCGCTGGTCGACGGCCACGTGAAGTTCGCGACGAAGGGCGCGGACAAGAAGCATACGGTCATCGTCGTTCCGGCCGCTGCCTGAATTCAGGCGCGACGGGCTTCGTAGCCACAAAGGCCCCGCGGTTTCAGCGGGGCCTTTTTTATTTTGCGCGCGGCGCTTCGCGGGCGCGACATTAGCCGTTCGGCCGATTGGTCAAGCGTAACGGCACGCGGCACAATAGCGAAAACGTGCAGCTATTATTGGATACCGGACGGAGTGACGGATGAAGTTCATTGACGAAGCGCGAATCGAGGTTATCGCCGGAGATGGAGGCGATGGCAGCGCGTCGATGCGGCGCGAGAAGTTCGTTCCGTTCGGCGGGCCGGATGGCGGCGACGGCGGTCGCGGCGGCAGCGTCTACGTAATTGCGGATCGCAATATCAATACGCTGATCGATTACCGGTACGCGAAGAAGCATATGGCGCGCAACGGTGAGAACGGTCGCGGTTCCGATTGCTATGGCAAGGGCGGCGACGATATCACGCTGCGCATGCCGGTCGGTACCATGATCACCGATATGGACACCGGCGAGCTGATCGCCGATTTGACCGAGCACGATCAGAAGGTGCTCATCGCGAAAGGCGGCGCAGGCGGCCTCGGCAATCTGCACTTCAAGTCCAGCACGAATCGCGCACCGCGCCAGAAGACCGACGGCAAGCCTGGCGAGCGCCGGATGCTGAAGCTCGAACTGAAGGTGCTTGCGGACGTGGGTCTTCTGGGCATGCCGAATGCGGGAAAGTCGACGTTCATCGCGTCGGTGTCGAATGCGAAGCCTAAGATCGCCGACTATCCGTTCACGACGCTTGCGCCGAATCTGGGTGTCGTGCGTGTCGGGCCCGGCAAGAGCTTCGTGATCGCGGACATTCCGGGGCTGATTGAAGGCGCGGCGGAAGGCGCGGGCCTCGGCCATCAGTTCCTACGTCATTTGCAGCGCACGGGATTGCTTCTGCATCTCGTCGATCTCGCGCCGTTCGACGAGAACGTCGATCCCGTCGCCGAAGCGAAAGCGATCGTCGGCGAATTGCGGAAATACGACGAATCGCTGTATGAGAAACCGCGCTGGCTCGTGCTGAACAAGCTCGACATGGTGCAGGAGGACGCGCGCCGGGCACGCGTTGCCGATTTCGTCGAGCGTTTCGGTTGGACTGGCCCGGTTTTCGAAATCTCGGCGTTGACGGGGCAGGGTTGCGAGAGCCTCGTCTACGCAATCCACGACTACCTGGCCAAGCATTCGGACGCGCATCGTGCCGAAGTGGCCGAGAATCTGGCTGCGGACGTGCGGTTTCGCGAGGTGGGCGCAGCGGACGTTCGTGTAGGCGAAGCGCTGCCGCCGGTTGCCGACGAGCCGCCACGCTAGCGCGGCTCGGACGCGTCTTGAATCTACCGTTCGGCGGTAGGCGGCGCGCGCTGTCCGGCGGATTTTCGGCGCGCGCGCAGTTCCATTCGCGACGATTCGCGAACCATTTATCCGGATTTGCCGCATTCCACAGGAGATAGCGCACGATGCGTTCGATCATCGCCGACTCGAAGCGCCTGGTAGTCAAGGTTGGTTCGAGCCTCGTCACCAACGACGGCCGCGGACTCGACCATGCGGCGATTGGCCGCTGGGCCGCGCAGATCGCCGCGCTGCGCAGCGCGGGCAAGGAGGTGGTGCTCGTCAGCTCGGGAGCGATCGCGGAAGGGATGCAGCGTCTTGGCTGGACCAAGCGGCCGCGCGAAATCGACGAGTTGCAGGCGGCGGCGGCTGTCGGGCAGATGGGGCTTGCGCAAGTTTACGAGAGCCGCTTTGCCGAACATGGCATTCGCACCGCGCAGATTCTGCTGACGCATGCCGATCTTGCAGATCGCGAGCGTTATCTGAATGCGCGCTCCACGCTGCTCACGCTGCTCACGCTCGGCGTCGTGCCGATCATCAATGAAAACGACACCGTCGTTACCGATGAGATCAAGTTCGGCGATAACGATACGCTGGGCGCGCTCGTGGCGAATCTGATCGAAGGCGACGCGCTGATCATTCTCACCGACCAATCCGGGCTATATACCGCCGATCCGCGCAAGGACCCCGGCGCGACGCTCGTTGCGGAGGCGAACGCCGGTGCGCCCGAATTGGAAACAATGGCAGGCGGCGCGGGCTCGAGCATCGGCCGCGGCGGCATGCTGACCAAGATTCTCGCGGCGAAGCGCGCGGCCCACAGTGGAGCGAACACGGTAATTGCGAGCGGTCGCGAATCCGATGTGCTCGTGCGCCTTGCTGCTGGCGAGGCTATCGGCACCCAATTGATCGCCCGTACCGCGCGGATGGCTGCGCGCAAGCAGTGGATGGCCGATCACTTGCAGGTGCGAGGGCACGTGGTGATCGATTCGGGCGCGGTCGACAAACTGACGGTGGGCGGCAAGAGCCTGCTGCCAATCGGCGTGATCGACGTGCGGGGCGTGTTCGCGCGCGGCGAAGTGATTGCGTGCGTCGACGGGGCGGGGCGTGAGGTCGCGCGTGGGATCACCAATTACAGCAGCGCGGAAACGAAGCTGATCCAACGCAAGCCGAGCGGCGAGATTGAGACGGTGCTCGGCTACATGCTTGAGCCGGAGCTGATTCACCGCGACAACCTCGTGCTCGCCTGATTCCCCCGGCAGGCGGCACGAGCGGCGCGCGGCGGATCAGCGGATTTGGCTAAGCCGTGTGCGGTGATGGCGGATATTGTCGAGGATCGTTGAAGTCTGGCCCGCCGGTATCTTGTTGTCGCAGAAATAATCCCGATAGAGCGCCGAGCGATAGGCATTCAGTTCGCCGTTCTCGATTCGTCGCCAATCTGTTTCGACCGTGCGGTCCCAGTCGTCGTGATCGGCATTCAGGCCTGCGTACTGACGCCATTCGTACGTGTCGCAACGAATGCCTTCGTAATTGACGTTGCGCGCGCCGCTGGGGCTCGTGACAACGATGGTGTAGCGCACGATGCCGTCGGTGCCCACGTCGAGTGACTTCGAGTCGACGAAGAACTGCAGCGGGGTGTTTTGCGATACGTTGAATGGCAGAAGGTTGCCCGTTTGCGGCAGCGGCGGCAGCGTCTCGACCTTGTTTTCGGTCCAATTCGGCTGGCGGTCGAGCAGGTAGGTGAACACGCCGTCGTCCTTGTTGGACGGGGTGTTGGAATGGGCGCAGCCCGCCAGCACGGCGGCCACGGCAATCGACGCCACGGCAACAGCAATCGCTTTCAATATGCGGTCCTCGTAAAAAAGCGCGGCATCCTTCAATGCCGCGCCCGGTCAATGTTTCTCATTTCCGGCAGGCGAGCGCGCGTCAGTCGCGCAGGATCAGGCGCGGAGGGGGACCGTCGAGCACGTTCGCGCCCGGCTCGATTTCCGAGCAGACGGTGGACGGGTCAACCGCCGCTGGCGCGCTCGCAGCCGGATAGCCATTCACGGCGCGCGGGTAGCGCACCGTGCGCGGGTTACGCGGTTTGTCCGCGCGCTGCGCCGGGCGGCGCAGAAAGCGCGACAACTCGGTCAACGCCAACTGATAGACATCCCGCTTGAACTCGATCACAGCCTCGAGCGGCACCCAGTACTCGTTCCAGCGCCACGCGTCGAATTCCGGATGATCCGTCGCACGCAGGCAGATATCGCAATCGCGTCCGACCATTCGCAGCAAGAACCAGATCTGCTTCTGGCCGCGATAGTGCCCACGTACTTCGCGTTTGATGAACTTGTCTGGCACCTCATAACGCAACCAGTCGCGAGTGCGGCCGATGACCTTGACGTGTTCCGGACGCAACCCGGTTTCCTCGTGCAGTTCTCGGTACATTGCCTGCATCGGGGTCTCACCATACTTGATGCCCCCTTGCGGGAATTGCCAGGAATGCTCGCGAAGCCGTTTGCCCCAAAACACCTCGTTGTGCGCGTTCAAGAGGATGATGCCGACGTTCGGGCGAAAGCCTTCACGATCCAGCATACAACCACCTTCGAATCCTTTAAAATTGCTTTGATTATAAACAGATAACGGGCGCCGCGCACCGGAACGGAGCGAATCCGGGCGAGGTGCGTCATCTATACTGTCCCCGATTTGTCTGCTATGTCATCTGCGCCGCTCAATGCCGTGCGCAGTCGTTCATCCACCTTTAGCCTTTTTCCGGCGGCCCGCGTTGGCCGCCGCCATCGGAACCGTTCGCATGAAAGCCTCTCGTTTCTTTATCGGCACCCTGAAGGAAGCACCCGCCGACGCCGAAATCGTCAGCCACAAGTTGATGGTGCGCGCCGGCATGATCCGTCGCGTGGCTGGCGGTATCTACAATTATCTGCCGATTGGCCTGCGCTCGATTCGCAAGGTCGAGGCGATCGTGCGCGAGGAGATGAACCGGGCGGGCGCGATCGAATTGCTGATGCCCGCGGTGCAGCCGGCCGAGCTGTGGCAGGAATCCGGGCGCTGGGAGCAGTATGGCCCGGAGCTGTTGCGTATCAAGGATCGTAAGCAGAACGATTTCGTGATCGGACCGACGCACGAGGAGGTCGTCACCGATATCGCGCGCAACCAGATCAAGAGCTATCGGCAGATGCCGGTGAATTTCTACCAGATCCAAACGAAATTCCGCGACGAGATTCGTCCGCGCTTCGGCGTGATGCGCGGGCGCGAATTCATCATGAAGGATGCGTATTCGTTCGACAAGGACGCGGACGGCCTGAAAGCGTCGTACAAGAAGATGTACGACGCCTACGTGCGGATCTTCACGCGCATCGGCCTCGAGTTTCGTGCGGTCGCGGCGGACAATGGTTCGATCGGCGGCAGCGGCTCGCACGAATTTCACGTGATCGCCGATACCGGCGAGGACGCGCTTGCCTATTGCGCGACGTCGGATTTCGCGGCGAACGTCGAGGCGGCCGAGGCGCTGCCGCTCATCGCGAGCCGCGCGGCGCCCGCTGAGGCGATGACGAAGGTTGCGACGCCGGGCAAGGCGAAGTGCGAGGCGGTTGCCGCGTTGCTGAACATTCCGCTCGAACGCACGATCAAGTCGATCGTGCTTGCAACCGACAACGAAGGCGCCGAGCCGACTATTTGGCTGCTGATGTTGCGCGGCGATCACGATTTGAACGAGATCAAGGCGTCGAAACTGCCGGGGCTTGCGGGGCACCGCTTCGCGACCGAAGCGGAGATCGTCGAGTGGTTCGGCACGCCGCCCGGCTATCTTGGCCCGATCGGCACGAAGAAGCCGGTGCGCGTCGTCGCCGATCGCACGGTGGCAAACATGAGCGATTTTGTCGTCGGTGCGAACGAGGTCGACTATCACATTGCCGGCGTGAATTGGGGCCGCGATCTGCCGGAGCCGGTCATCGCCGACATCCGCAACGCGAAGGCGGGCGATCCGTCGCCGGACGGCAAGGGCGTGCTCGACATCTGCCGCGGGATCGAGGTCGGGCACGTGTTTCAGCTCGGCACGAAGTATTCGGAGGCGATGGGCGCGACGTTCATCGACGAGGCCGGCAAGACGCAGCCGATGATGATGGGCTGCTACGGGATCGGTATTACGCGGATTCTCGGCGCGGCGATCGAGCAGAATTTCGACGACAAGGGCATCATCTGGCCCGAGGCGATTGCGCCGTTCGAGGTCGTGCTGTGCCCGATGGGCTACGACCGTAGCGACGCCGTGCGCGAAGCGGCCGACAAGCTGTATGCGGAACTGACGGCAGCGGGCATCGACGTGATCCTCGACGATCGCGGCGAGCGTCCGGGCGTGATGTTCGCGGACTGGGAGCTGATCGGCGTGCCGCATCGTCTCGTGATCGGCGAGCGCGGGTTGAAGGACGGCAAGCTCGAGTATCAGGGCCGGCGCGACACCGAAGCGACGCTGTTGCCGGCCGACACTGCCGCATCGACGATCGCGGGTAAGGTGCGCGCGGCGCTCGCGCGCTGACGGCCAAGGGAGCGCGCGTTGGAGTCGAATTTTCTGTCGGCAACGGTGCTCCTCATCCTGATCACCGATCCGCTCGGCAACATCCCGCTTTTCATTGCCGCGCTCAAGGACGTGCCGGGCGAGCGGCGCGTGAAGGTGATCCTGAGAGAAGTGGCGATCGCGTTCGTGATCCTGCTGTTTTTCATGATTGTGGGCGATCGCTTTTTGCGAATGATGAGCCTGACGGACTTGTCGCTGCGGATCGGCGGCGGGATCGTGCTGTTCCTGATCGCGCTGCGGATGATTTTCCCGCATCCGGACGGCGCGCTCGGCAATGATCCGCGCGCGGGCGGCGAGCCGTTTATCGTGCCGCTTGCGATTCCTGCGCTGGCGGGGCCGTCAGCGCTTGCGACAGTGATGCTGCTGACTTCGCAGGCCCCCGGCAAGACGCTCGAATGGGCGGGCGCGCTAACGGTGACGATGCTCGTCTGCGCGGTCACGCTCGTGATGGCCGAACGAATTCAGCAGTGGCTGGGCGAGCGGACTGTGATGGCGTTCGAGCGGCTGATGGGGCTTGTGCTCGTGGCGATTTCGGTCGAGATGATGATGGCGGGCGTCCGGGCGTTCGTGCACCAGTTGTAGCGGCAGATGGCAGATGGCCGATGAGCGGCGGCCAGTCTGATGGTCCGGAACGACGTGGGTGGCGGGTGAAAAAAGCGGCTTCGCGAGAAATGCGAAGCCGCTTTTTTCGGCAGCATTTGGCGCCGTGTCGAGGGAGCGGCGGTTCAACGGCGTTTGCGCCGATTGCGGCCTGTTTTGGGCGGGCCGCCTGAGCCGCTTATCGGGCCGGCGCCTTTCGGGCACGCGGCAACGTCACTCACGCGCCGGCAGTGAGTGCGCGGATCGCCGGCAGGTTGCGCCAGTAGCCTTTCGCATCCATCCCGCAGCCGAATACATAGCGATCCGGCACCGTAAAGCCGCAGAAGTCCGGGTGCAGCGGCTTCGATTTCGTCAGAATTTTCTCGCACAGCACGGCGGACAGAAACCGCTGCGCGCCCATCTCGAGCAGGCGGTCGCGGATCGCGGCCATCGTTTCGCCTTCGTCGAGGATGTCGTCGAGCACGAGCACGATCCGGTCCTTCACCGATTCGCGCGGCGCAACCCGCCAATGCATTTCCGGGCTGCCTTGCGTCGTGTTCCGGTAGCGGGTCAGGTGGATATAGTCGAACTCGAGCGGAAAATCGAGGTGTGGCAACAGCATCCCGGTAAATACCGCCGCGCCGCCCATTACCGACAGCACGAGAGGAAACGCGTCGCCGATTTGCGCACGGATGTCGTCGGCCATCTTGGCGATCGACGCTCTTACCGCATCGGCCGAGACGATCTCTTCGGAGTGTTTGAAAATATGGAGGGCTTCTTCGCGATTCATGGGTTCGGACGAGCGGTCGGGAACAGACTAGGGTAAAACGGACGCGGGCGACGCGCGCCCGCACATGGCAAATAGCATAAACCCGTGCGCCGGGCAGCGCGTATCAGCGCAGGCCCGGTATCATGCCTTTCATGCCGCGCATCATTTTCTGCAGGTTTCCGCCTTTGAGTTTTTTCATCATCGTGCGCATCTGGTCGTACTGATTCAGCATCCGGTTGACTTCCTGCACCGGCACGCCCGCGCCTGCCGCGATCCGGCGCTTGCGGGTCGCCTTGATGATCTCGGGCTTCGCGCGCTCGGCGGGCGTCATCGAATTGATGATTCCTTCCATCCGGCGGATCTGCTTTTCCGCCTGGCCCATGTCGGCGCCTGCCGCGGCTTGCTGGAACTGCGCGGGCAGCTTGTCCATCAGCGTCGACAGTCCGCCCATCTTCTTCATCTGCGAGATTTGCGCGCGGAAATCGTTCAGATCGAAATCGCCGCCTTTTTTAACCTTGTCGGCAAGTTTCTGCGCTTCCTTGACATCGACGCCGCGCTGCGCCTCCTCGACGAGCGCGAGGATGTCGCCCATGCCGAGAATGCGGTTCGCCATCCGGTCTGGGTGGAAGATTTCCAGGCCGTCGAGTTTCTCTGCGACACCGACGAACTTGATCGGCTTGCCCGTCACGTGACGCACCGACAGCGCCGCGCCGCCGCGCGAGTCGCCGTCGAGCTTCGTCAGCACGACGCCGGTGAGCGGCAGCGCGTCGTTGAACGCCTTCGCGGTGTTCACCGCGTCCTGGCCGAGCATCGCGTCGACGACGAAGAGCGTCTCCACCGGTTTGAGCGCCGCATGCAGCTCGGTGATTTCCTGCATCATCGCCTCGTCGATGCCCAGACGCCCGGCGGTATCGACGATCAGCACGTCGTGGTAGTGGCGCTTGGCCCAATCGACGGCGGCAAGACCGATATCGACGGGTTTTTGCTCCGGCGTCGACGGGAAGAAATCGGCGCCGACCTGCTCACTCACCGTCTTGAGCTGCGCGATCGCGGCCGGACGGTAGACGTCGCACGACACCGTGAGCACCTTCTTCTTGTATTTCTCGCGCAGCAGCTTCGCGAGCTTGCCGGCGGTCGTCGTCTTACCGGCGCCTTGCAGGCCGGCCATCAGGATGATCGCGGGCGGCGTGACGGCGAGATCGAGTTCGGCGGCCTTGCCTTCGTAGTCGCCGCCGATCACGGCGATCAGCTCCTTCTGGACCACGCCGACGAGCGCCTGGCCGGGCGACAGACTGCTGATCACGTCCTCGCCGAGCGCTTTTTCCTTGACCTTCGCGATGAATTCGCGCACGACGGGCAGCGCGACGTCGGCTTCGAGCAGTGCGAGCCGCACTTCGCGGAGCATCTCCTGGGTATTTGCCTCGGTGAGCCGGGCTTCGCCGCGCAGCGTCTTGACGACGCGCGCCATCCGTTGGGTGAGATTGTCGAGCATGGGGAGCGATGGACAGTGAAGCCGCCGGCGCGAGTCGGGCGAAAAGCCGGCCGTCGCGGGCAGGGGGCCTAGTGTAAACTTCGAACATGGATATTGTACTGTATGCCCTCACCGCGCTTTTATACGCCGGTCTCGCCGTGGCGGGCGGGCGGGCGCGCCATGCCGGCGCGCAGCCGCTCGTCGTGAGCGGACCTGCCGCCGCCGCGCAGGCTCGTGAGCCGGCCGCCGCCGGGATCGGCGGATTCGGGCGCGTGCTGCTGGGCGCCGCGCTACTCGCGCATGGGGTGCTGCTGCACATGACGATCTTCCCGCGCGATGCGATGATGTTCGGCTTTGCGTTCGCGTTGTCGGCCATGTTTTGGCTGGGCGCGGGTATCTATTGGATCGAGAGCTTCTTTTTTCCGCTCGACGGGATGCGGCTGCTGGTGCTGCCGCTTGCATGCGTCGCGTCGCTGTTGCCGCTCGTGTTCGGTGGCGTGCGCGTGCTGCCGTATGCTGCGTCGCCGCTTTTCAAGGCACACTTCCTGATTGCGAATGTCGCGTATGGTCTTTTCGCGATCGCCGCGCTGCATGCCGTGCTGATGCTGATGGTCGAACGGCGCTTGCATACGTTACAGCGTGACTCGGCCGGCTGGATTGCCGGCTGGCTCGATACCCTGCCGCCGCTCCTCACGCTCGAGAAGCTGTTGTTCAGGCTGATCGGCGCGGGTTTCGTGCTGCTCACGCTCACGCTGGCGTCCGGCATCCTGTTCAGTGAGCAGATCGGCGCGCCGGCGCTCAAGCTCGATCACAAGACCGTGTTCGCGGTGCTGTCCTGGCTGATGTTCGGCGGGCTCATCGTGGCGCACCAGACATCCGGCTGGCGCGGCCGCGGCGCCGCGCGCTGGGTGCTTGCGTCGTTCGTCGCGCTGTTGCTGGCGTATGTCGGCAGCCGTTTTGTTCTCGAGGTGCTGCTGCACCGTTCTGTGGTTTGATGACCTGATTTTCGATGCGACAAATCCTTCTCCTGATTCTGTTGTTCTTCGCGAGTTCGTGGCTTGCGAGAAAGATCCGCCAAGTGCAGACGCGCGGCGGTTCGTTCCCGGGCGGCTTCGACGGCGCCGGCACGGCGTCCGGCGGCGCGGCGGGCGGCCCGCGGGCGGGCGGCTCGACCGCCACGGATAGCGGCACGCTGGCCGAGCCGATGGTTCGCTGCGCCGAGTGCGGCGTGCACGCGCCGAAGAGCGACGCGGTCGCGACGGGCGGCGACTATTTCTGCAGCTCGGAGCACGCGGCGCGTCACGCCGCGCACGCAAACCACCGCGGCCGGTCATGAGCGACGCGTCGCGCTGGGCGGTCGATGCCGGCGGCTGGGTGGCCGGCGCGCGGCGCGAACCATCGCCGAACGTCGACGGGCGGCCCGCAGGCGTCATGCCGACGCTCGTCGTGATCCACAACATCAGCCTGCCGCCCGGCGAGTTCGGCGGCGACGCGATTGTCGAACTGTTCCAGAATCGTCTCGATTGCGACGCGCATCCTTTTTATGGCGCGCATCTGCGCGGCGTGCGAGTATCCGCGCACTTCCTGATCCGGCGCGACGGCGTGCTGATCCAGTTCGCGTCGTGTGACGCGCGTGCGTGGCATGCTGGCGCATCGAGCTTCCTCGGCCGAGAGCGTTGCAACGATTTTTCGATTGGCATCGAACTCGAGGGCACGGACGATGTGGCATTCGACGAGCGGCAATACGCGACGCTCGTTGCGCTGTCGCGCGCGCTCGTCGCACGCTATCCAATCGACGCGTTCGCCGGGCATGCGGACATCGCGCCCACGCGCAAGACCGATCCGGGGCCGCACTTCGACTGGCGGCGTTTTGCCGCCGCCGCCGGCTTGGCGGCGCAGCGTTTTCCCTATCAGCCGCGCTGAGCCCGCGCGTCGAAATTTTTCACGCGCCCGCCGGCTTGCCCCTTTCCTTGCCCTGTCTGCGATAACGCGCTTGTCAATACGTCCCGCGCAAATTTTTTCGTTTGCGCTACCGCATGCCTCCACTATACTTGGTGCCAATCGAGCAGCACTGCACTAGATATAGTGTGTCGATCGGGAGCATTTTTGATCCCCGGCGGCGTCCGGCGGCCATGCCGAACGCGACATTCTCCGTGCAGCGCATCCGGCGACCGATCCGGCACGCTGCGTCCACACCTCCTTTCGCACCACCCAACACCAGGAGCTTTGCCCATGCAAACCACCGACAACGCGACGCCCCAATTCGAGGGCGCGGCGAGCCGTTCTTTTGCCGGGAGCGCGCAAGGCGCGCCGGCGCTCGCGCCGCAGACGACGTATGCCGACTACAAGGTGATCCGCCGTAATGGCAGCGTGGTGGCGTTCGAGCCGACGAAGATCGCGATCGCGGTAACGAAGGCGTTTCTTGCCGTCAACGGCGGGCAAGGCGCCGCATCGGCTCGCGTGCGCGAACTCGTCGAACAATTGACGCAATCCGTCGTGCGCGCGCTCGTGCGCAGCCGCCCGAACGGCGGCACGTTCCATATCGAGGATATCCAGGATCAGGTCGAGCTTGCGCTGATGCGCGGCGGCGAGCACAACGTCGCGCGCGCTTACGTGCTGTACCGCGAGAAGCGCCACCTCGAGCGCGCCCACGAGAGCGAAGCGGCGGCCGATGCGCACGAAGGGGGCGGCGGCATCAACGTGATGGACAACGGTGTCACCCGGCCGCTTGACCTGAACGCACTGCGCGCGCTCGTCGTATCTGCGTGCGCGGGGCTTGGCGATGCGGTGAGCGCCGAGCCGATCGTCGCGGAGACGGTGAAAAACCTGTACGACGGCGTGCCGATGACCCAGGTCTACGATTCGGCGATCCTGGCCGCGCGGACGATGATCGAGAAGGACCCGGCGTACAGCCAGGTCACGGCGCGCATTCTGCTGCACACGATCCGCCGCGAAATTCTCGGCGAGGAAGTGACGCAGGCCGAAATGGAAACGCGCTACGTCGAATACTTCCCGCAGTTCATCAAGCGCGGCGTCCAAGCCGAGCTGCTCGACGACAAGCTGCTGCAGTTCGACCTGAAGCGCCTGGGCGAGGCGCTCGACGCGAACCGCGACCTGCAATTCGGCTACCTCGGCCTGCAAACGTTGTACGACCGCTACTTCCTGCATGTCGACGGCACGCGCATCGAAATGCCGCAGGCGTTCTTCATGCGCGTCGCGATGGGCCTCGCGCTCAATGAGATCGACCGTGAGGCGCGCGCGATCGAGTTTTACAACGTGCTGTCGAGCTTCGATTTCATGAGTTCGACACCGACGCTGTTCAACTCGGGTACCCGCCGCTCGCAGTTGTCGTCGTGCTATCTGACGACGGTTGCCGACGATCTCGACGGTATTTATGAAGCGCTGAAGGAAAACGCGCTGCTGTCGAAGTTCGCGGGCGGCCTCGGCAACGACTGGACCCGTGTGCGCGCGCTCGGTTCGCATATCAAGGGCACGAACGGCAAGTCGCAGGGCGTCGTGCCGTTCCTGAAGGTCGTCAACGATACGGCCGTCGCAGTGAACCAAGGCGGCAAGCGCAAGGGCGCGGTCTGCGCGTACCTGGAATCGTGGCACCTCGACATCGAGGAATTCCTCGAACTGCGCAAGAACACCGGCGACGATCGCCGCCGCACGCACGACATGAACACGGCGAACTGGATTCCCGACCTGTTCATGAAGCGCGTGATGGAGGGCGCCGACTGGACGCTGTTCTCGCCGTCGACCTGCCCGGATCTGCACGACAAGTTCGGCGCCGAGTTCGAGGCGGCCTACCTGGCCTACGAGGACAAGGTCGCGCGCGGCGAGATCAAGCTGTTCAAAAAGATTCCGGCGCAGCAGCTCTGGCGCAAGATGCTCGGGATGCTTTTCGAAACCGGTCACCCGTGGATCACGTTCAAGGACCCGTGCAATGTGCGCTCGCCGCAACAGCACGTCGGCGTCGTCCACTCGTCGAACCTGTGCACCGAAATCACGCTGAACACGAGCGACACCGAGATCGCCGTCTGCAACCTGGGCTCGGTGAACCTGGTCGCGCACCTCGCGAAGCAGGCCGACGGCAGCTACGCGCTTGACCATGACAAGCTCAAGCGCACGATCGGCGTCGCGATGCGCATGCTCGACAACGTGATCGACATCAATTACTACGCGGTGCCGAAGGCGCGCAACTCGAATCTGAAGCACCGGCCGGTCGGCCTGGGCATCATGGGCTTCCAGGACTGTCTGCACCTGCTGCGCACGCCGTATGCGTCGGAAGGCGCGGTCGAGTTCGCCGACCGCTCGATGGAGGCGGTCTGCTACTACGCGTACTACGCGTCGACCGAGCTGGCCGAGGAGCGCGGCCGCTACTCGAGCTACCGCGGTTCGCTGTGGGACCGGGGCATCCTTCCGCAGGACACGCTGAAGCTCTTGACTGAAGCCCGCGGCGGCTACGTCGAGGTCGACACGAGCGCGACGCTTGACTGGCCGGCGCTGCGCGCGCGGATCGACTCGTTCGGGATGCGCAACTCGAACTGCGTCGCGATCGCGCCGACGGCGACGATCTCGAACATCATCGGCGTGTCGGCGTGCATCGAGCCGACCTTTCAGAACCTGTACGTGAAGTCGAACCTGTCGGGCGAGTTCACGGTCGTCAACGAGTACCTGGTGCGCGACCTGAAGGCGCGTGGCTTGTGGGATGAGGTGATGGTCGCCGATCTCAAATACTTCGACGGGATGCTGTCGCGGATCAATCGGATTCCGTCCGACCTGCGCGCGATCTACGCGACCGCGTTCGAAGTCGATCCGAAGTGGCTGGTCGAGGCGGCGTCGCGCCGTCAGAAGTGGATCGACCAGGCGCAGTCGCTGAATATTTATATGGCGGGCGCGTCGGGCAAGAAGCTCGACGAGGTCTACAAGCTCGCTTGGCTGCGCGGCCTGAAGACGACCTACTACCTGCGCACGATGGCGGCGACGCACGTCGAGAAATCGACTGTCGCGCACGGCGCGCTGAACGCGGTGCCGACTTCCGGGGGGGGGAGCGGTGGCGGTGCGGTGGGCGGTGCGCAAGGCGCGGGCGGTTTCGGCGCGGCGGGCGGTGATGCGCAGTCGGGCGCGTTGAATGCGGCGCCGATCGAAGCGGACGGTCCGGTGTGCACGATGCGTCCGGGCGACCCTGGTTTCGACGAATGCGAAGCGTGCCAGTGATGCGGCGCGCGTAGCAGCGACGACGCGGCGCGCAGCACGACCGATATAGGTTGAAGTGCGCGCCGCTCTCTACTAAAAAAATGATAAGGATTCTGTAACGCAGCGCACACGTTGCAGACCACGCGAAACACGATCAACGTATCACCGAAAGCGTCACATTTCGAGCTGCGCTCGACGCGACGAACGAGCTTTGATGGACGTCGCGAATCACGTGCTGCACACATCACACACGCGATGAATGACGATGCGTTGCTCAAAGTGTTGTATCGAGGTCGCAACGCGAATCGAAAACAGGAATTTTCCTGAGCGAACTCTTTTAACGCTCAGGAAAAGATGGTACAAACCGATCTAAATTGATGGTGAGAATTTATGCTCAACTGGGATGACGAGATGACCGCCGTAACTCCCGCGAGCGGAGCGCAGCAAAACGCGATGCGCGACCCCGCAGGAATGGTTGTCGGATTGCAGGCCGCGGTGCCTGCCGCTCATCAAACTTCGTCGGCGCGCGACATCTTCGCAGGCGATTTCGCTGTCGCACCTCGCGCCGCCGATGCGCAAGCAGCGTCTGTCGATTCGCAAGCGCGGGTCAACGTTGCCGACAAGCGCATCATCAACGGCCAGACCGACGTCAACCAACTCGTGCCATTCAAGTACAAATGGGCATGGGAGAAGTATCTGGCCGGCTGTGCGAATCACTGGATGCCGCAGGAAATCAACATGTCCCGCGACATCGCACTGTGGAAAGACCCGAATGGCCTGACCGAGGACGAGCGCCGCATCGTCAAGCGCAACCTTGGTTTCTTCGTGACGGCCGATTCGCTCGCGGCGAACAACATCGTGCTCGGCACCTACCGCCACATCACGGCGCCCGAATGCCGGCAATTCCTGCTGCGGCAGGCGTTCGAAGAGGCGATCCACACGCACGCTTACCAATATATTGTCGAATCGCTCGGTCTCGACGAGGGCGAGATCTTCAACGCGTACCATGAGGTCACGTCGATCCGCGCGAAAGACGAGTTCCTGATTCCGTTCATTCACACGCTGACCGATCCGGCGTTCAAGACCGGTACGCTGGAGGCCGATCAGAAGCTGCTCAAGTCGCTGATCGTGTTCGCGTGCATCATGGAAGGCCTCTTTTTCTACGTCGGTTTTACGCAGATCTTGGCGCTCGGCCGGCAGAACAAGATGACCGGCGCGGCGGAGCAATACCAATACATCCTCCGCGACGAGTCGATGCACTGCAATTTCGGGATCGACTTGATCAACCAGATCAAGCTTGAGAACCCGCACTTGTGGACCGCCGAGTTCCGCGCCGAGATCCGCGAGCTGTTCAAGCATGCGGTCGATCTTGAGTACCGTTACGCGGAGGACACGATGCCGCGCGGCGTGCTGGGCCTGAATGCGTCGATGTTCAAGAGTTATCTGCGTTTCATCTGCAACCGCCGTTGCCAGCAGATCGGCCTCGATCCGCTGTTCCCGAACGAGGAGAACCCGTTCCCGTGGATGAGCGAGATGATCGATCTGAAGAAGGAACGCAACTTCTTCGAGACGCGGGTAATCGAATATCAGACGGGCGGCGCGCTGTCGTGGGAATGACCCGCCGCGCTGGCGAATGACGATATTTAAGCCGGGCGCGGCGCCCGGCACAAGGTTTAGGAGCAAGAACGCCTGATGCAAAGCATGTCCGGTGCCCCGGGGGCCCACGTATACGACAGGCACTTTGCGAACCCTTCAGTGGGATGGGCAAACTTCCCTCCGCGAAAAGCCGGCGGCTGCGCTGCCGCCGGCTCGATCAAGCGATTAGGGGTGGCGGCGAAGGGTGCGCTTGCCACCGACTTGATTTGGCGTGCGATGCCGGTGGGCACCGCACGCCATACCGTATTCATTAGCGTAAGCATGCGTCGACCGCGTACGCCGATGAATAGCCCGCTTCGTAGCGCACGTCCTGATAAACGTCCGCGGGAAGCGGGTTTTGACGAAGGGTGTAGTTTGAACTGACTCTCATCTGAACCTGAAGGAGAACATGATGGCACTTGCCAAGAAGAAACCGGCCGCCAAGAAGGCAGCCGCTAAGAAGCCCGCAGCGAAGAAAGCCGCCGCACCGGCGAAGAAAGCCGCTGTGAAGAAGGTTGCCGCGAAGAAGGTCGTGGCTAAGAAGGCTCCGGCAAAGAAGGTCGCGGCAAAGAAGGTTGCGGTGAAGAAGGTTGCTGCGAAGAAGGTTGCTGCGAAGAAGGTCGCGGCTAAGAAGGTTGCCACGAAGAAGGTCGCGGTGAAGAAGGTTGCCGCGAAGAAGGTCGCGGCTAAAAAGGCGCCGGCAAAGAAGGTCGCAGCGAAGAAAGTCGCGGTGAAGAAAGTGGCGGCTAAGAAGGTTGCCGCGAAGAAGGTCGCGGTGAAGAAGGTTGCTGCGAAGAAGGTTGCTGCGAAGAAGGCGGCGCCGGCGAAGAAGGCTGCACCGGCGAAGAAGGCCGCTCCCGCTGCGAAGAAGGCTGCGCCTGCTGCGAAGAAAGCCGCGCCGGCGAAGAAGGCTGCGAAAAAGGCGGTCGTGAAGAAGGCTGCGCCGGCGACCACTGCGTCGACGGCATCGGTTGCTCCGGCATCGGGCGTGAAGACGGCGCTCAACCCGGCAGCGGCGTGGCCGTTCCCGACCGGCAGCCGTCCGTAACACCTGCTGCGCTAAATCGGACACACTCGTTGTGTCTTGCTGGATCGAGTAAGGCTACTCGATCAAAACCCGCCACAGGCTCCGCCGGTGGCGGGTTTTTTATTGGCCGGTTGCCCAGCCGCGAAGGCGAGCACACGCAAAAAAACGCATGCGCGTTAAGCGCATGCGTTTTCAGCCGGATTGCCGCCCTGGCGCTTGCCGCGGCAGGACGTGACGCAGGCCCCCGTCAGTGTGTGACGCGGGTGACGCCGCTGCTCGACAGCAGACGCACGCGGTCGCCCGCGCGGAACACCTCGGCCGTCGCAGCCTGCGTGATCGAGCGCAGATCGCCGTTATCGAGGCGCACTGTGATTTCGACACCGTTCGCATTGCTCATGCCCTGGCCGATTGCGTTGCCCGCGACGGCACCCGCGAGGCCGCCCGCGATGGCGGTGAGGATAGAGCCCTTGCCGCCGCCGATCGCGCTGCCTGCCACGGCGCCGAGCGCGCCGCCGCCCACCGTGCCGAGCGCCGAACCGCCGCCGTCGCCCTGAATCCGAACCGCGCGCACGCTCTCGATCGTACCCATCCGGACGGTTTGTTCCCGTTGCGCCTGGCCGGCGCTATACACATCGGCGGAACCCGGTGTGTAGCAGCCCGCGAGCGTTACCGCAGCAGTCAGCATCGCGGCGAGCGTGAGGTTTTTCCTGGTCAACATGTTTCATCTTCTCCAAACGAATTTCACTTCAGGCTATAGCCGAACGCAGCCGCGAAGCGTGCATTGATTTCCTCGCGGGTCGGCGTATAAGTCTGTGGGCCCTGATGGGCGATTTTCAGCGAGCCCATCAAGCTGGCGAGGCGCCCCGTCGTTGCCCAATCGAAGCCTTGCTCGATGCCGTACAGCAAGCCGCCGCGGAATGCGTCACCGCAGCCCGTCGGATCGACGATACGCTCGGCAGGAACGGAGGGAATCTGCTCTTCGCCATCGCGATGGCGGATCGTTGAGCCATGCTCGCCGCGCGTGATGATGAGCGCCTGGACCCGGCTGGCGATTTCGTCTTCGGACCAGCCTGTTTTGTCGGACACCAGCTTGGCTTCGTAATCGTTGACAGCGACATACGTCGCAAGTTCAATGCTGCGACGCAGCGTCGCACCGTCAAAAAGGGGCAAACCCTGGCCTGGATCGAAGATGAACGGCACGCCGGCCTTCGCGAGCTCCTCCGTGTGCTGGACCATTCCTTCGAAGCCGTCCGGTGCGACGATCGCGAGTTTGATGCCGCGCGCTTCGCCGGCGTGGTTCACGTGCGATTGCATCATCGCGCCGGGGTGGAATGCGGCGATCTGGTTGTTGTCGAGATCGGCCGTGATCATCGCCTGAGCGGTGTACGTATCCGGCAGTACCCGGACGTATTCGCGCGACAGACCGAGCGCGTCGAGGCGCTCGAGGTATGGCTGAGCGTCGATCGCGCCGAGCGTGCCCATCATCCGCGCATCGCCGCCCAGCAGGTGCAGCGCATATGCGATGTTGCTCGCGCAGCCGCCGAATTCGCGGCGCATCGTCGGCACGAGAAAGCTCAGGTTGATGAGATGCAACTGGTCGGGCAGGAGGTGCTCGCGAAAGCGCCCCTGGAAGGTCATGATGTTGTCGTAGGCAATCGAGCCGCAGATCAGCGTAGCCAAGTTGGGCGTTCCTGTGAGAGAGGTGGACGGGCGCGGCCGCGCACCGGTGCGCGCAGTGGGCGTGCCGGCGGCGCGTGGCTGTTCGGCGGCGCTTATTTCAGTACGGCGAGTGCCGCGTCGTAGTTCGGCTCGTTCTTGATTTCGCCGACGAGTTCGGCATGCGTGACTTTGTCCTGCTCGTCGAGCACGACGACGGCGCGCGCGGTTAGGCCGTTCAGTGGGCCGCTCGTCACGTCCACGCCGTATGCGTTGGCGAACGCGCGGCCGCCGCGGAACGTCGACGCGGTAACGACGTTCGCGAGGCCTTCAGTCGTGCAGAAGCGGGACGCCGCAAACGGCAGGTCCGCCGAGACGACGATGACGACCGTGTTGTCGAGCTTGCTCGCCGCTTCGTTGAATTTGCGGGTCGACGTCGCGCAAGTCGGCGTGTCGAGGCTCGGGACGATGTTCAGCACCTTGCGCTTGCCGGCGAAGCTCGCCAGCGTCAGATCGGCGAGATCCTTGCCGACCAGCTTGAAGTCGGGCGCTTGCGAGCCGACGGACGGGAACGTGCCGGCGATGTCGATCGGATTGCCACCCAGCGTCACTTTGCTCATGTTCGTACTCCAAATATGTGCGCCGTAGCGGCGCACGGGTTGACGAGTGTCGCGCCGCGAGCGGCGCGCCATGTTGCGTTACGGATAAAAAATCTGCACGCGGAAATTCGATGCGGCCACGCCGGCGGTCTCGATCTTGACGACCATCGTTTGCGTTGCGCCGGCGGGCAGACCCGCTTCGATGGGCGTGCCGGGGCGCGCATAGTCGAGCGGGGAGAGCACGCGGCGCGTGGTGATGTTGTTTGCCTCGTCGAGCAGCGTCAGTTCGATCGACGGATACGCGAGCGCGACCCGGTAACGATTCGTGAGCGGCATTTTCAGCTCGAGCGTCTGGGGGCCGTCGAGTTGGCGCAAGTCCGACGCATCGAGCCGCAAACCGTCGATTGCGCGCGGCGGCGTGACGGCGCAGCCCAACTGTGCGCAGGCCGCGCTGAAGAGCGGCTGCGTCGAGGGCCAGTAGATCATCAGCGTTTCGCGTTGCCACCAGGCGATTTGCGCGACGAGGAGCGCGGCGAGCACGATGGCGGCGGCGACGCCGAGCGCGTGCGCGAAGCCGCCGCGCATCGCGCCGGCGCGCGTTTCGCGGGTGAGCGCGAAGTGCTCGCGGTTGTCGGGTTCGGGCGATGCCGCGAACGGTTCAGCCGTTGCGGCGGCGGGTGCGCTGAAATGCGGCTCGTGGCCAGGATGCGCGCTGGCTGGTGCGGACGACGCCGATGCCGCGGCGGAAGATACGAGCACAGGCTCGATCGAGTGTGGGCGCTGGGTGTCGGAGGCGTCGGCGGGCGTGGTGTGCAAAGCAGCGGTGGAGGCGGGGGGGCGGGACGGCTCGCGCGCATCGGCGGATGTATTGTCGTCCGCGCGGCGCTCCGGCGGTGCCGGTGCAGTTTCGTTGGTGGTGGCGTGATTGGCCGTCTCACCGCTACCCATTGCCTGGCGGTTTGAAGCAGAACCGTTCGTGGCGCAGAGACTCGATGCCGAGCGGTTCGATTCAAGGTGGTCTGCCGGCGAAGCGCTTGCAGTCGCAGTGCCGCTTGCCGCCGGATCGCCGGTCGCCAAGCCGCAAGCGGCTTCGGATGCGCGATTCGCGATGGCCGCGCCGGGCGGCGCGCCCTGGATGTTCGGGATCGGACCGTTTGCCGTCGTACTGCCCGCAGCTTCCCCTTTTGCAACCACGCGGCTCGCCGCCGCACCGATGCTCGCGCTCGTTACCTGCAACTCCGGTTCGACGTTGCCGTCGAGCCACGGCGCGCGCATGTCCCACGCGTGTGGCGCGAAGTCGCGATGACCGGCTTCGAGCAGTACGTGCCCGGGCGACGTGGCGGCAAAGAGGCGAGGCGGCTTGGCGGGCGCCGCGCCGCGCTCGGCTTCGGCCGCCAGCGCGGCGGCGACGGCCGGTTCGTCGGACACGAGCGAGCACGTCGCGTCGAACACCTGCTGGCAATGCCCGCAACGCACCAAGCCGCCGCGCAGCGCGAGCTGTTCGCGCTGTAGCCGGAAGACGGTTTCGCAATGAGGGCAGCGCGCCGCGAGGCGCGCGTGCGCCGGCGTCTGGCTGCCCCAAGCGCGCCGACTGTCTTCTTCGGGGGACGACGAACGAAGTGAGTTCATGTTAGCCGGGCCGCCAGCTAAGCCGTTAGGGTTGGACTGCGCCTATTCTAATGGCTTTCGCGCCGTGTTCCGGCGAGGCAGACCCAACCTTCGTGTTCGCGCCAGACGGCGATGTCGAGATAGCGCGCATAGGCGCTCGCGACTTCGTCCGCTTGCCGCGCGAGCACGCCAGACAGCGCGAGCCGTCCGCCCGGCTTCACTTTCGACGCGAGCATCGATGCCATCAGCTTCAGCGGATTCGACAGGATATTCGCGACGACGATATCGAATTCGCTGTCGGGGCAAGCGTTGGGCAGGCCATAGACGACCTCGGCGCGGTTGCGCGCGCTGTTCTGGCGCGCGGCTTCGACAGCTTGAGGGTCGATGTCGATGCCGGTCACGCTGCCCGCGCCGCATTTCTTCGCGAGAATCGCGAGGATGCCGGAGCCGCAGCCGTAATCGAGGACCGACTGCCCCGGTTGCACCGTTTGTTCGAGCCACTCCATGCAGAGACGCGTCGTCGGGTGGCTGCCCGTGCCGAATGCGAGGCCGGGATCGAGTTCGAGTACGAGCGCTTCGGGTTCTGGCGCATCATGCCAAGACGGCACGACCCAGATTCGTTCGCCGATATGGATCGGATCGAATTGCGATTGCGTCAGCCGTACCCAATCCTGATCCTCGACGTCGCGCACGTCGAAGCGCGGCGTCTTGGCGAGGCCGATTTCATTCGCGGCGGCGGCAAGCAGCACGGCGGGGTCGTGCGTCGCGTCGACGAGCGCGACCACGCGCGAGCGCTGCCACGCGGTGCGCTCCGGCACGAGGCCCGGCTCGCCGAAGAGCGGCTGTTCATCCGGCGTATCGGCGTCGGCGTCCTCGACGGACACCGACAGCGCTCCCAGCTCGACGAGCGCGTCGGACAACGCCTCCGCGTGCTCGCGCGGCAGCTCGACGACGAGTTCCCGGTAACTCATGACGCTGCTTCTTCCGGCGCGTGCTGCTGCCGCTGCGCGAGGCGGTGCTCGAGATAATGGATGCTGGTGCCGCCTTCGACGAACTTCGAGTCGAGCATCAATTCGCGATGCAGCGGGATGTTGGTCTGGATGCCTTCGACCACCATTTCCGACAGCGCGATCCGCATCCGGTTGATTGCCTGCTCGCGCGTCGCGCCGTAGGCGATCAGCTTGCCGATCATCGAATCGTAATTGGGCGGCACGAAGTAGCCGTTGTACACGTGCGAATCGACACGGATGCCGGGGCCGCCCGGGGTATGCCACGACGTGATCCGGCCTGGCGACGGCGTGAATTTGAACGGGTCCTCGGCGTTGATCCGGCATTCGATTGCGTGGCCGCGGAACTGGATATCGCGCTGGCGGATCGACAGCTTTTCACCGGCCGCGATCTTGATCTGCTCCTGCACGATGTCGACGCCGGTGATCAGCTCCGTCACCGGATGCTCGACCTGCACGCGCGTGTTCATCTCGATGAAGTAGAACTCGTTGTTTTCGTACAGGAATTCGAACGTGCCCGCGCCGAGGTAACCCATCTTCTTGCACGCGTCCGCGCAGCGGTCACCGATCCGGTCGATCAGGCGGCGCGGGATGCCGGGCGCGGGGGCTTCCTCGATCACCTTCTGGTGGCGGCGCTGCATCGAGCAGTCGCGCTCGCCCAGCCACAGCGCGTTGCGGTGCGAGTCCGACAGCACTTGAATCTCGATGTGGCGCGGGTTTTCGAGGAACTTCTCCATATAGACCTGCGGATTGCCGAACGCGCGGCCCGCTTCCTCGCGCGTCATGTTGACCGCGTTGACGAGCGCCGCCTCGGTGTGGACGACGCGCATCCCGCGCCCGCCGCCGCCGCCCGCCGCCTTGATGATCACCGGATAGCCGATCGAGCGCGCGATCTTCACGATCTCCTTCGGATCGTCCGGCAGTGCGCCGTCCGAGCCCGGCACGCACGGCACGCCGGTCTTGATCATCGTCTGCTTCGCGGTGACCTTGTCGCCCATCATCCGGATCGTGTCCGGGCGCGGGCCGATGAACGTGAAGCCCGATTGCTCGACGCGCTCGGCGAAATCGGCATTTTCCGACAGGAAGCCGTAGCCGGGGTGAATCGCTTCGGCGTCCGTCACTTCGGCCGCGCTGATGAGGGCCGGCATGTTCAGATAGCTGAGGTTCGACGGGGCCGGCCCAATGCAGACCGCTTCGTCGGCGAGCCTCACATACTTGGCTTCCTTGTCGGCCTCGGAATAGACGACCACCGTCTTGACGCCGAGCTCGCGGCACGCGCGCTGGATGCGCAACGCGATTTCCCCGCGATTGGCAATGAGGATTTTTTCAAACATAGCGAGTATTCGTCTCTTCGATGGGCACGCGCTGCGCGTGCCTTGAGGAGCAGGGCGGCGGCGCTCTCGACGCGCGCGCCGCGCGGGCAGACGTTAGCCGATCACGAAAAGCGGTTGGCCGTATTCGACGGCCTGGCCGTTCTCGGCAAGGATTTCCTTGATGACGCCGGCTTTGTCCGATTCGATTTCGTTCAGCAGCTTCATTGCTTCGATGATGCAAAGCGTCTGGCCTTCCTTGACCGTGTCGCCGACCTGGACGAACGGATCGGCGCCCGGTGACGGCGCGCGGTAGAACGTGCCGACCATCGGCGACGTGACGACGTGGCCTTGCGGCGCGGCCGGCGCGACCGCAGCGGCGGCCGGCGCGCTTGTGCTTTCGGGCTGCGCCGTGACGGCGGGGGCAGGGGCGCTCACATGCGGCGCAAAGCCGCCCGATTGCTGGACGTAGACCGGCGGCGCGTTCTTGACGATGCGAACCTTGCCTTCGCCTTCGGTGACTTCCAGCTCGGAGATGCCGGATTCGGAGACGAGGTCGATCAAAGTTTTCAGCTTACGAAGGTCCATCGGGAATTCCCCTTTCAATACGTGAAACGCCGGTTCGGAACCGGCGCTGAATCGAGTTCTTGTAAATCTCAGCCGCGCGCCGCCTGTTGCAGCTTGTCGAGCGCGTATTCGAGTGCGTACAGATAGCCTTTCCAGCCAAGGCCGCAAATCACGCCTTCGGCCTGATCGGAAAAATAAGAGTGATGCCGGAACGGTTCGCGCCGGTGCACATTCGACAGATGGATCTCGACAAACGGGATGCCGACCCCCGCGAGCGCATCCCGAATCGCGACGCTCGTATGCGTATACGCAGCGGGATTGATCAGAATGAATGCGGTGCCGTCGGTTCTTGCCGCCTGGATGCGATCAACCAGCGCACCCTCATGATTGCTTTGAAACGACTCGAGTGCCGCGCCCGCCTGTTGCGCGCGCGCAGCCAGCGCTTGATCGATCTGCTCGAGCGTGACGCGGCCGTACACCTCCGGTTCCCGGGTGCCGAGAAGGTTGAGATTAGGGCCGTGGAGCACCAGCAATCGAGTCATGGTCGCTTCTTTTTCTGCGCAATTGCGCGAACTTTATCGCCAATTAGAGAAATTTGTCTAGTTTCGCCGAATGGCTGGCGGCGCCGGCGCGTCGGCGGAGGCGTGCCACCAGGCTCAGAATCGGCTAATTTCAGGCAATTTTGCTTCAATCTACTCGAAATTGCTCGTAATGTGCCGAGAATCAGTTCGACTCGTCAGAGCGTGTCGAGGAGGCGTCTGAGCTCGTCCACATGAATTTGCCCGAGCTTCGTCATACGGATCTTGCCGCTTGCGTCGATCACGACTGTAAACGGTAATGCGCCCGCAGTATTGCCAAAATTTCGGGCCAGATCTGCGCCCGTATAGCCACTGACGAAGATCGGATAGTCGACCGGCACTTTCTTCAGGAAGTTTTTTACGTTTTGTTCCGAATCGACGCCTATTCCGACGAAATGGATGTCTTTTTTCGCGTATTCATGGGACAGGCTGACGAGTTCGGGCATTTCCGCCACGCATGGGCCGCACCAGGATGCCCAGAAATTGACGACAGTATTCTTGCCCTTATATGCAGCGAGCGCGTGCGATTTGCCGTCGACGCCGGGGAACGACGCAGCCCATAGTGCGTCGACGGGAGCGCCGGGCGCCGCGTTTACAGACGGCGTGGCCGCTTGGGCGTCTTCGTTGCCCGCGCTGCCGCGCCACCAATGGCCGGCGGCCAAGCCGCCGGCGGCCGCAATGGCCGCAACCGCGACGGCCGTGAAAATCCGTTTGCTGTTCGTCATCGATTCGGGTCGGTCGGTGAGGAGGGCGTGGCGTCGAGCAAGGCGCGCAAGGCCGGCGCATCGGCCCGGGCAAGCCGGCCGCGGGCATCCGCCTTCAGGGCGCCGCGCAGGTCGTTGCTCGTATAGAGGGTCAAATGGATGCCGACGGGCGTTTCGCCGCGCGTTCCGCGCCACAAGAAGCTGAGCGTTTCGACGTCGCCGCGTCCCGCGAAATGGCGGGTCTCGGAAACGTCGTATTGAACGTTCTGATTTAGCAGATAAATTGCGACATCTTTCTGATTATCGCAAAAGATCTGCAAATAAATATCGGAATGTGCGTTAGCGGTGCCGTTCAACACCGCGCCGGCGATGTACGGGTTAAACGGAGCGAGCCGCTCCATCCACGCGAGGGCGATCGTGCGCAGCCGCCTCAACTCGGCGGGCTGGGTGTCAGCCTGGAACAGGGCCAGATACTCGTGCAGTTCTTCTTCGATCTGGTCGTTATCCGGCAGCCATTCTCCGGCTATCCGGCTGTCGCCGCCCAGCACCTGTCGGGCGGCCTTGCGTTTTGCGCCAGCGTAATCGAGCCCATCTTCGGCGATCAGGCGCGCCGCCGCTAGCGCGATTTCGTCGCGCACGCGTTGCGGATCGAGTAGGGTTTTGCGAGACATGATCCGATAATCATACTAGAACGGCATGACGCGGCGGCCGCGCCTTGGCGGAGCCCCTGGTGACGTCAGTTACAATAGTGCGCTTTGGGCGGCGGCGCGAGCGCCCGCTCATGCGCGTATTCCCGGCAACCGGCGCACGTCGCGGCCGGCCTTCGGTTCGATTCGACGCCCATGCGGCGCAAAAAGCTCTATGCATATCCACATTCTTGGCATCTGCGGCACCTTCATGGGTGGTCTTGCCGTGCTCGCCCGCGCGGCCGGCCATACGGTGACCGGATGCGATGCGGGCGTCTACCCGCCGATGAGCACGCAACTCGAAGCGCAGGGCATTCAGTTGATCGAAGGTTATGGCGCCGAGCAGGTTGATCTGAAGCCCGATCTGTTCGTGATCGGCAATGTCGTGTCACGCGGCAATCCGCTGATGGAGGCGATTCTCGATCGCGGGCTGCCTTATGTATCGGGGCCACAATGGCTCGGCGAACACGTGCTCGCGGGCAAGTGGGTGCTCGCTGTCGCCGGCACGCATGGCAAGACGACGACGAGTTCGATGCTCGCATGGCTTCTCGAAGACGCGGGCCTGAACCCAGGCTTTCTGATTGGCGGCGTGCCGTTGAATTTCGGCGTATCCGCGCGACTTACCGATTCGACTTTCTTCGTGATCGAAGCCGACGAGTACGATACCGCTTTCTTCGACAAGCGCTCGAAATTTGTCCATTACCGGCCGCGTACCGCGATTCTCAATAATCTCGAGTTCGATCACGCTGACATTTTTCCTGATCTTGCCGCGATCGAGACGCAATTCCATCATCTGGTTCGCACCGTGCCGAGCATCGGCAGGCTGGTGACGAACGGCCGCGACGACGCGCTCGAGCGTGTGCTGGCACGTGGATGCTGGAGCGAGGTCGAGCGCTTCGGCGTCGACGGCGGCTGGCAGGCGTTGTCCGCGGATGACGGCGTGCCTGTCGACGAGCGCTTTGCCGTCTACTCGCGCAGCGAGCGTGTCGGCGTCGTCGAGTGGCAGGTGCAGGGCGAGCACAACCGAATGAATGCGCTCGCCGCGATCGCGGCCGCGCGCCATGTCGGCGTGCCGCCGCTGCGTGCCGCCGCCGCGCTTGCCACATTCCGTAACGTGAAACGCCGGATGGAGGTGCGCGGCAGCGTCGACGGCGTGACGGTCTATGACGACTTCGCGCATCATCCGACTGCGATCGAAACCACGATCGCCGGCCTTCGTGCGCGTATCGGCCGGGAAAATGGTCGCATCCTCGCCGTGCTCGAACCGCGCTCGAACACTATGAAACTCGGCGTGATGAAGGCGCAACTGCCGGCGAGCCTTGCCGACGCCGATCTCGTGTTCGGCTATGGCGCCTCCACGGGCCGCGACGCGCTCGGCTGGCATCTTGCGGATACGCTTGCGCCGCTTGGCGACAACGCGCGCGCGTTCGACGATCTGCATGCGCTCGTGAACGCGGTGACGCAGGCGGCGCGGCCGGGCGATCACGTGCTCGTGATGAGCAACGGCGGCTTCGGCGGAGTTCATCAGAAGCTCCTGGATGCGCTCGCCGCGCGCAGCCGGAGCGGCGCGTGATTCTCTATCTGCACGGCTTCCGCTCGTCGCCGCAGTCGTTCAAGGCGCGTGCGCTGGCCGCGCGGCTTGCCGAGCTGGGCCGTTTGGGTGAGTGGCGCTGCCCGGCGCTGCCGGTCGCACCGATCGATGCGGTTGCGGTTGCCGAAGCGCAGGCCGCAGGCGTGCCGGCGCACGAAGTGACCGTGATAGGCAGTTCGCTCGGCGGCTACTACGCGACCTGGCTTGCGCAGAAGCACGGCTGGCGCGCGGTGCTGCTGAATCCTGCGACGCAGCCGCAGCGCGACTTGCAGCGTTATCTCGGCGAGCAGCCGCTTTGGCACGGCGGCGGTACGATCGTTGTCGAGCCGCATCATCTGGACGAGTTGAATGCGTTGCGCGTGCCGGCGATCACGCGGCCGCAGCGCTACTATCTATTCGCGGCGACGGGCGACGAGGTGCTCGATTACCGCGAGATGCTGGCGCACTACCCCGGCGCACGGACTCGCGTCATCGACGGCAGCGATCATGGGATCAGCGAATTTGCCGACTATATCGACGACGTTCTTGCATTTTGCGATGCCGGATAAGCAGCGCCGGATACGAAGCCGGCGTTCGAAACCGTGACACAACACATGGCGCCGCTTCCGGCCGGAGCGCGGCGCACGACAGTCTGAACGAAAGACGAGAGTATTGAGTGAACGTTTTCTTCGAGGAATCGGGCAGTTTCAAGGCCGGCAGCGTGCTGTCCCGGCAAGGCGACGCGTTTCAGGTCGAGTTGCCGGGCGGCCGGCGCGCGAAGGTGCGCGCGAAGGATGTGCTGATCGAATTCGACAAGCCCGCCGCAGGCGAACTGATGCAGCAGGCGGACGAGGCGGCGCAGCAGATCGACCTGGATTTTCTGTGGGAGTGCGCGCCCGCTGACGAATTCGCGTACTCGACGCTGGCCGATGAATATTTCGGCGCGAATTATGGCCCTGTCGAGCGTGCTGCGCTTGTCCTGCGTCTGCATGGCTCGCCCATTTATTTTCGCCGCAAGGGGCGTGGGCAATATCAGCGCGCGCCGCAAGAGCAGCTCAAGATGGCGCTTGCCGCGCTCGAGCGCAAACGTCAGCAGGCGCTCGTGCAAGCCGGCTATGAGGAAGAGCTGAAGGCGGGGCGGCTGCCCGACGCGTTCGTCGGCCGCGCGCTGAATCTGCTGACGAAGCCGGACAAGAATTCGATCGAATACAAGGCGCTCGAGGCGGCCGCCGCCGCGCGTGGCGTGTCGCCCGCGCGGCTGATGCTCGATTGCGGCGGGATTGCGTCGGCGCGCGCGCTGCATGAGGCGCGTTTTCTTGCCGAGTACTTTCCGCATGGCACGGGCTTTCCGAGCGTGACCGTCGGCAAGCTGCCGGACGATCTGCCGCGCGCGGATGTCAGCGCGTTCTCGATCGACGATATCACGACCACCGAGATCGACGACGCGTTCTCGGTCGAGCATTTGGCGGACGCCCGCGTGCGGATCGGCGTGCATATCGCGGCGCCCGCGCTCGGCATTACGCGCGGCGACCCGATCGACGCGATCGCGCGCGCGCGGCTGTCGACCGTCTATATGCCTGGCGACAAGATCACGATGCTGCCGGACGACGTCGTCGACATCTTCACGCTGAAAGAGGGCGGCTATCGCCCGGCGTTGTCGCTTTACATCATCGTGAACCGCGACACGCAGGAGATCGTCGCGAACGAAACGCGCGCCGAGTTGGTGTATGTGAAAAGCAACCTGCGGCACAACACGCTCGACGAACTGGTGACCGAGGAGTCGCTGGCGGCCGGCACGGGCGACTATCCGCACAAGGACGATATCGCGGTGCTCTGGCCGCTCGCGCAGGCGCTCTTCGAGAAGCGTCAGGTCGCGCGCGCGGGCTATGGGTTGAAGCGCGAGGTGCAGCGCAACACCGATTTCAATTTCTACGTCGAAGGCGAGCATGTGACGATCACGCCGCGCCGGCGCGGCTCGCCGCTCGATCTGATCGTCTCTGAACTCGCGATTCTGGCCAATTCGACGTGGGGCGCGTTCCTGCACGATCATAGCGTGCCGGGAATCTATCGCACGCAGCGCGCGTTCGGCATGCCGAGCGGGCCCAAGCGCACGCGGATGCAGACGAGCGCCGCGCCGCACGAAGGGCTCGGCGTGCCGCAGTATGCATGGAGCACTTCGCCGCTGCGCCGCTACGTCGACCTCGTCAACCAATGGCAACTGCTCGCGTGCGTGCAGCATGGCGTGACGGCGAAGCTTGCCGCGCCGTTCAAGCCGAAGGACGCGGATCTGTACGCGGTCGTGCAGGGGTTTGACGATACGTATGCCGCTTATGCCGACCATCAGCGCCGGATGGAGTATTTCTGGTGTCTGCGCTGGATCAAGCAGGAAGGCCGCAAGCAGGTAAGCGCGACCGTCGTGAAGGGCGATCTCGTGCGGCTGGACGAAGTGCCGCTGCTGCTGCACGTGCCTGCGCTCGGCGTGCATGCGCGCGGCACGCGCGTGCTGCTCGACGTGATGTCGATCGATGAGCTGACGGTCGAGGCGTCGGTGCGGCTCGTGAGCGTGCTTGACGCGCCGACGGTATCGAGCGGCGAGCCCGCCGACGATGACGAGGATACCGAAGCGGCCGGCGATGCGTTGCTCGACGCAGCCGGCGAATCCGCCGAAAGCGACACGCAAGCGCTTGCCGAGGCGGGCAGCGTGGCGGGAGACGGCGGCGCTTCGGCCGACGGTGCGGAGCCCGCGCCGTGAGCCCGACAATTGCCGGACGCGGCGAGCGCGCGCACGACCGCTATGCGGTGATCGGCAATCCGATCGCGCACAGCAAATCGCCGTTCATTCACGCGCGCTTTGCCGAGCAGACCGGCGAGGCGATCGAATACGCGCACCTGCTCGCGCCGCTCGATGGCTTCGTGACGACCGTGCGCGAATTCGCCGCGCAGGGCGGCCGCGGACTAAACGTCACGGTGCCGTTCAAGCTCGACGCGCATGCGCTTGCCGATACGCTGTCGCCGCGCGCCATGGCAGCGGGTGCGGTGAACACGCTGCGCTTCGACGAAACCGGCGTGTTTGGCGACAACACCGACGGCGCCGGCTTGACGCGCGATATCGAGACCAATCTCGGCGTGAGCCTCGCGGGCGCGCGGATCTTGCTGCTTGGCGCCGGAGGCGCGGCGCGCGGCGTCGTGCTGCCGATGCTCGAGCGCAGGCCGGGCGTGCTGACGATCGTCAATCGAACGGCAAACAAGGCGCAAGGGCTCGTCGACCAGTTCGCACCGGCGGCGCGCGACGCGGGCTGCCTGCTTGCGGGCGGCGGCCCCGAGCAGGTGGAGCGCGAGCCTTATGACGTGATCGTCAATGCGACGGCGGGCAGCCTCGATGCGGCATTGCCCGAATGCGACGCCGCCGCGTTCGGACCGGCGACGCTCGCATACGACATGATGTACGGCGCGAGGCCGACCGTCTTCATGGAACACGCGAGCACGCTCGGTGCGCGCGTGGCGGACGGGCTCGGGATGCTAGTCGAGCAGGCAGCGGAATCGTTCCTGGTGTGGCGCGGCGTGCGGCCCGACAGCACACCCGTGCTTGCCGCATTACGCGCTGCGCTGGCGGCGCCGGCGTCGCATTGAGCGCGCGAGGCGGCCCGCAGATGCGCAACGACGCCGTTTCGCCCGTTTCGTCTGCCTCGCCGGTGCCGGAGGCCATGCCAACGGCATACGGAGCGGGCCGCGCGCGCAAGCATGGCCTGGCGCGCTGGCTTGCGTATGCGGGCGGCGTGCTCGGTGGCGCATGGTGTGCGACCCAACTCTATTATTTTGTGCAGATCGCGATCTGGGCGGCGCTCGATCCGGGGTCGAGCGCCTTCATGCGCGCGGACGCGTGGCGTCTGTCGGCCGAGCAGCCGGCGGTGTCGATCCGGCGTCAATGGGTGCCATACGAACGCATTTCGCGCAATCTGAAGCGCGCGGTGATCGCATCCGAAGATGCGGATTTTGCGAACAATTCGGGCTACGAGATTGACGCCATCCTGCAAGCATGGGAGAAGAACCGGGCGCGCGGCCGAATCGTGTCGGGCGGCTCGACGATCTTGCAGCAGCTCGCGCGCAACCTGTTCCTGTCGAGAGAAAAAAGCTATATCCGCAAGGGACAGGAACTCATCATCACGTGGATGCTCGAGACGCTGCTCGACAAGGAGCGCATCTTCGAGATTTATCTGAACTCGGTCGAGTTCGGCCGAGGAGTCTATGGAGCGCAGGCTGCTGCGCAGTACTACTACAGGTTGCCGGCGAGCCGGCTCTCGGCGTGGCAGGCGGCGCGCCTCGCGGTAATGCTGCCTAATCCTAAATATTTCGATGCGCATCGCGGCTCGCCTTATCTCGCGCAGCGCACGGGCGTAATCGTGCGGCGGATGGGCGCTGCGGAGTTGCCTGCATCACCGTGACAGGCTCGGCGGCCTGCCGCATCAAGCTTTCGGTGCCGGCATGCTGTGAATGCGGGTAATCCTTAATTTATTTCGCTTAGCTGATTAATTCGCTTGCGCGCTGCCGATCAGCTATTGAATCGGTAACACGATTACTTCTTTTCAATGCTGTTTCGTTGATAAAACGCGGCATAAAAACCGGTTTGGGATACAGTTTGTCAGAATGAAAAATAAAACTGAAAGAATTAAGTAAGCCTAATTTCTTTGGAAGATCGGGCTGTTTTCCAAATCGAAAGTTGTCGAGTATATTGGCCGTCACCTTGGCTTATCGAGCCGATGTAACAAGGTAGGGGGCGCCTATCCGGCTGCTCGACAAAAACTGAGAGAGAAGGAAAACGACTATGCCAGCACGTCAAGCGAAGCTGCTATTAGCCGCGACGTTCTCCACGCTGTTGCTTGCAGCGTGTAATGGAGACGATGCCGGGCCGAGTGCGAAAATCACCGCGAGTGCGGACGCATCGACGGGCGCCACCAGCATCACCAGCGTCGACCAGCCATATCAGGATCCCAACAGTTATTCTTCCGAGCCCGGCGCGTCGCTGCCGGCGTCAGCGGCGCTTGAGCGCGCCGCGCTCACGCATCATCAAATCACGGTCAACGGCAAGACGATCAGCTATACCGCGACCGCAGGCCATCTGATCGCGCGCAATCCGCAAACGGGCGCTGCCGAGGCGTCGGTTTTCTACGTCGCATATACCGCCGACAATCAGAGCGCCAGCAAGCGTCCCGTCACGTTCTTCTACAACGGCGGCCCCGGCTCGTCGACCGTGTGGCTGCACCTCGGCTCGTTCGGGCCGAAGCGCATCGTCACCGGCGATCCGAACGCGAACAACGCGTCGTTCCCGTTCGTCGAAAACCAGGAAACCTTGCTCGACACGACCGATCTCGTCTTTGTCGACGCAGTCGGCACCGGCTATTCGGAGGCGATCGCGCCGAACACGAACCAAACGTTCTGGGGCGTCGACCAGGACGCCGGCATATTCCGCGATTTCGTGGTCCGCTATCTGGCCGCGAACAAGCGCGGCGATTCGCCGAAATATCTGTTCGGCGAATCTTATGGCACGCCGCGCACCGACGTGCTCGCGAATCTGCTCGAGACCGCTGGCGTGAATCTCGCCGGGATCGTGCTGCAATCGTCGATTCTGAACTACAACAGCAACTGCGACATGGCGAGCACGAACAACGGCACCGTCAACAACAGCGGCAGCAATAGCTATTCGATGCAGGGCACGACGCCGATCAGTTGTGCTGGCTTTGTACCGAGCTACGGCGAGATCGGCGCTTATTACAAGCTCGACAATCCGAATCCTTCCGACATCGTGCAGTACGCGGACCAGATGCGCCTGCTCACGGCGGGCACCTATTCGCCGGCTGTCAATGCGTATCTCGCGAATCACACGCCGCCTGCGCCGACGCTGGTGACACAGATGTCGAATGCGACCGGCGCGTCGAGAGCGTTGTGGAACAAGGATTTCAACCTGCTGCCGACCTATTACGACAATAGCTATCAGATTGCGTTGATTCCGGGCACGCTGATCGGCCGCTACGATGCGCGCGTGAACGCGCCGATCAACAGCCCGCTCGCGGCCGAAGGCGATCCGTCTAGCACTTTCATCACGAAGCCGTTTACCGACACGATCAGCGCCTATTTGCCGAACGAACTGAAGTATTCGGCGCAAACGTCCTACTCGGTGGACAGCAACGCGATCAATACGTGGGACTGGAGCCACGACGGCCTGCCGATGCCCGACACGATTCCGGATTTGGCTGCGGCGCTTACGCTCAATCCTTCTTTGAAGATCCTGTCGTTGAACGGTTACCACGATATCGCGACGCCGTTTTATCAGACGGAACTCGATCTTGCCCGTCTCGGCTTGCAGCCCAATCTGACGATCAAAGATTATCAGGGCGGCCATATGGTCTATCTGGACGATACGTCGCGGCCGCAGGAAAAGCGCGATCTGGTGACGTTCTATAACGCGGCGCCGGCTGCGCGATGATGCCGGCTGGCCCATCGTCCGTCGCGCAAGCGCGCTCGAGCGCCGCGCGCGGCGGGCCACGACGACCCCATTTCTGATCGGAGCTGATATGAACATCCAATCGCTACTCGCCTGGACGGTGCTTGCCGCCGCGGGCTTCGCGCTGACGCAAACCGCTTTCGCCCAGCAGGCGGCAAGTAGCGCGCAACCGGCCCGCCACGGGCAGGCGCAATTGGGCGATCCATACGTGCCGCCCGCCGCACGCAAGCCGACGGCCGGCACGCAAACCACCGGCGACGAACTGCACGCGCAAGTCGTCCGCAAGCTGCAACGCCAGTTCGCGACGGCCGATGCGGGCAATGCCGGCTTGACCGAAGCGCAGGCGAAGGCCGCGGGCCTTGGCTATGTCGCGAAAAACTTCAAGCAGATCGATGTGAACCAGACGGGGCGCGTGTCGTTTTCCGACGTGCAACGCTATCTCCAGTCGCAAAGCGCGACGCGACAATAAGCACACCTAGCGACTGCGCGACGCGCACGAGGCGGGAGATAGGCAAGCGGGCTTGGCCGGACAACCGGCTCAGCCCGTTTTTTCATCCGCGTCCGGTTGTGCAACAGTGTACGAATCTCCCAATATATGAGACAAGCGCTCAAATGTTGGATATCACGACTACCCCCCCCTACAATCCGAAGCACATCGACATGCTTCGGCGGATGCGTGGCCTTCGCGAGATCGAGGGCTTGCCCATCCGGTTTGTCGGAGTTGATCGCATCATGAACAAATTGCCCATGACGCTTGCCCTGAACGACACGCCTGACGCGCATTGCGCGACGCCTGATGCCGCGCTTGCGGACAGCATCGGCGCAACCGGCACGCCGCTCGATCTCGCCGCTCAACAGGCGGGCACGCAGACGCTGCTGCGCGGGCTGGCGATTCTCGAAGCGGTGGCCGGCGGCGCGCGCGACATGCGCGCGATCGCCGCCGCGCTCGGCACGACACGCAGCACGACGCACCGGCTCGTGAGCAGCCTCGCGCAGGCGCGTTATCTGCGCCAGGTGCAGGGCGGCTATTTGCTCGGCCCGAAACTGATCGAGCTTGGTACGATCGCGCTCGAACAGATGCCGCTCACGGCGGTCGCCCGTCCGCATCTCGATGCGCTCGCTCAAGCGACGCTCGACACGATCCACCTGGGTGTGCGCGACGGCGATGACGTGCTCTACATCGACAAAATTCCCGGCACGCGCGGCCTCGAGATGCGCTCACGGATCGGCCATCGGATGCCCCTCGCGTCGACCGGCATCGGCAAGGCGCTGATGCTCGATCTCGATCCCGACATGTGGCGCACGCTGTTCGAAGCGGCAAAGCGTGCCCTATCGGGCGTGAATTTCAAGCCCGACCGCCGGCCCGACGTCGGCACGTTCCTGCAGCGTATGGCCCATTACGCGGCGGGCGGCTATACGTTCGATCTTGAGGAGAACGAAACATCGATTCGCTGCGTCGCGGCGCCCGTGCGCGATGCGTCGGGGGCGATCGTCGCCGGCCTGTCGGTCGCGAGCACGATTCCTTATATGTCGCTTGACCGGATGAACGAGCTGGTGCCGCTCGTGCACCGGACCGCGCGCGCGATTTCGGCCGATCTCGGCTGGAGCGCGCCGCAGGCCACGCGCCGGATCAAGCGATGACGGCGGCCTCGGATACGCCCGCGCTGATCGGGCTCGATTGGGGGACCACGTCGCTGCGCGCGTATCTGTTCGCCATTGACGGCTCCGTGCTCGATACGCGAGCCGATGCGGCGGGCGTGATGAGCCTGCCGGGGGGCGCAGACCGAGCACGAGCGTCGCAGGTGTTCGATGATGCGTTCGAGCGTGTGTGCGGCGCATGGCTCGATCGGATGCCGGACCTGCCGGCGCTCGCATCCGGGATGGTTGGCAGTGCGCAAGGATGGCGCGAGGCGCCGTATGTGCCGGTGCCGGCCGCAGCCGACGGGTTCGCGGCGGGTCTCGTGCGCGTGAAAACCGCGCGCGGCGCAACGCTTGCGATCGTGCCGGGCGCGCTGTCGCCGGGCGATCTGCCGGACGTGATGCGGGGTGAGGAAACGCAGATCGTCGGCACGCTCGCCGCCGAGCCGTCGCTCGCGCTCGCTCGTCCAGGCGCGTTGATCGGCCTGCCCGGCACGCATGCGAAATGGGCGTGGGTGTGCGATGGCCGGATCGAGTGGTTCCGCACTTATATGACGGGCGAGCTGTACGCGGCATTGCGCGAGCACACGATTCTCGGCCGCACGATGCAGCCGTCGGACGCCGCCGATTGGGACGCGTTCGCTCGCGGCGTGCGCACCGCCCGCGGCAAGCGCGACGAGGGCTTGCTCGCGACATTGTTCAGCACGCGCACGCTTGGCTTGACCGGCCGGCTTACGCCGGGCGCGCAAGGCGATTATTTGTCCGGACTGCTGATCGGTCACGAACTGAGCGCGCTCGACGTGCTGCTCGCCAAGCAGGGCGCGTCGCTGGCGTCGCTTGCGCCGCGTATCGTCGGCGCGAGCGCGTTGTGCGAACGCTATCTGCGCGCGCTCGCGGCCTTCGATTGCGACGGCGCGCGCGCTGTCGAGCAGGCCGCCGAGCGCGGCCTGTGGTGCATTGCGACGCGGGCCGGACTTGTCGGTCTGGCGGACGAGCTGCTTCGCCGGCCGTCATAGGCCAGGCCGCACGCGAGCCGATGGACTGGACCGCTGGAGGAAATGTCGCATGATGGATGCTGAAAAATATCGCTTTCCCGCGCCTTACGAGCCGCATCGCGGCTTGATGCGCGCGCTCGCCGAATGTCCACTGGTGGCGATCTTGCGCGGCATCACGCCCGCCGAGGCGGCCGCGCACGGTGCGGCGCTTTACGACGCCGGCTTTCGAATCGTCGAGGTGCCGCTCAATTCGCCCGACCCGTTCGACAGCATCGCCGCCTTGCGCGCGGCGCTGCCCGCCGATGCTATCGTCGGCGCGGGAACCGTGCTGCGCGCCGAGTACGTCGACGAAGTCGCGCGCGCGGGCGGCAACCTGATCGTGATGCCGCATGCGGATGCGCAAGTCGTGCGCCGCGCGAAAGCTCTCGATATCGCGTGCGCGCCCGGCGTCGCGACGCCGACCGAAGCGTTCGCCGCGCTCGCAAGCGGCGCCGACGTATTGAAGATGTTTCCCGCCGAACAGCTCGGGCCGGCGACGCTCAAGGCATGGCGCGCGGTGATTGATGCGCGGGTGCCGATCGTGCCGGTCGGCGGGGTCGCGCCCGACAACATGGGCGCGTATCTCGCGGCTGGTGCAAGCGGCTTCGGGATCGGCTCGGCGCTTTATGCGCCGGGGCAGCCGAGCGCCGTTACCGCGACGCGCGCGCAGGCGTTCGTCAACGGATGGCAGATCGCGCGCAACGGAGCGGTGCGGTGAATAGGCTCGCGGGCAAGGTCGCGCTCGTGACGGGCGCGGGGCGCGGCATCGGCGCGGCGATCGCCCGTGCGTTTGCGCGCGAAGGCGCTGCGGTGGTGCTTGCGGAACTCGATGCCGCGCTTGCTCGCGAGACGGCCGGCGAGATCGAACACGACGTTGCCGGCGCGCGCGTGCTGGCGGTGCAGACCGACGTGACGCGGGCGGAGTCGATAACGGCTGCGTGCGCCGATGCGCAGCGAGTGTTCGGCCCGCTCGACGTGCTCGTCAACAATGCGGGCATCAACGTGTTCGACGATCCGCTCACGCTTGCCGACGACGCGTGGCGCCGCTGCCTTTCGGTCGATCTCGACGGCGTATGGAACGGCTGTCGCGCGGCGTTGCCGGGCATGGTCGAGCGCGGGCGCGGCAGCATTGTCAACATCGCGTCGACGCATGCGTTCAAGATCATCCCGGGATGCTTTCCGTATCCGGTCGCCAAACATGGCGTATTGGGCCTCACGCGCGCGCTCGGCATCGAGTATGCGGCGCGCAACGTGCGCGTGAACGCGATCGCGCCGGGCTACATCGAAACGCAGGCGACGCGCGATTGGTGGGACGCGCAGCCCGATCCGGCGATGGCGCGGCAGCAAACGCTCGCGCTTTCGCCGATGAAGCGGATCGGCCGCCCCGACGAAGTCGCGATGACCGCGGTATTTCTCGCTTCGGACGAGGCGCCGTTCATCAACGCGACTTGCATCACGATCGACGGCGGCCGCGCGACGCTGTATCACGACTGATTCGCTCGCGCACGTTCGCCCCGGCGGACGATGCGCGAACGCGGCGCGCGACGGCTGCACGCGCCGCGTCGGGACAATGAAGCAGCCGGCACTCCGTCGACGGAGACAATCAGGAGACAAGCAATATGAAACGCAGAACGTTCATCACGTTGGCGGCCGCCGCGATGGCCGCGGCTGCAGGCGCGCCCGCGCACGCGGCGGACCCGGTGAAGATCGGCTTTCTCGTCAAGCAACCGGAAGAGCCGTGGTTTCAGGACGAGTGGAAATTCGCCGAGCTTGCCGCGAAAAACAAGGGCTTTACGCTCGTGAAGATCGGTGCGCCTTCCGGCGAAAAGGTGATGAGCGCGATTGACAATCTCGCCGCGCAGAAAGCGCAAGGCTTCATCATCTGCACGCCCGACGTGAAGCTCGGGCCGGGCATCGTCGCTAAAGCGAAGTCGCACAATCTGAAGATGATGACGGTCGATGATCGTCTCGTCGACGGCGGCGGCAAGCCGATCGAATCGGTGCCGCACATGGGCATTTCCGCTTACGACATCGGCAAGCAGGCCGGCAATGGCATTGCGGCCGAGATCAAGAAGCGCGGTTGGAATGTCAACGAAGTCGGTGCGCTCGACATCACGTATGAGCAATTGCCGACCGCGCATGATCGCACGGCGGGCGCGACCGATGCGCTCGTCGCGGCGGGCTTTCCGAAGGCGAACGTGATCGCCGCGCCGCAGGCGAAGACTGATACCGAGAACGCGTTCAATGCGGTGAACATCGCGCTCACGAAGCATCCGCAGTTCAAGCATTGGGTTGCATACGGCTTGAACGACGAAGCGGTGCTCGGCGCGGTGCGCGCGGCCGAAGGGCGCGGCTTCAAGGCGGCCGACATGATCGGCATCGGTATCGGCGGCTCGGACTCGGCGTTGAACGAATTCAAGAAGCCGCAGCCGACGGGCTTTTTCGGCACCGTCATCATCAGCCCAAAGCGGCATGGCGAGGAGACGTCGGAGCTGATGTACGCGTGGATTACGCAAGGCAAGGCGCCGCCGCCGCTCACGCTCACGACCGGCATGCTCGCGACGCGCGATAACGTAGGCCAGGTGCGCGAGACGATGGGACTTGCCGCGAAGTGAGCGCCGCGCGGCGCGTGCGCAGAGGGCGGGCGGCCGCGTGACGCGGTGAGCGTTGCGAACGTGCACGCGCGGCTTGGCGCAGCGGTAATGCACGGGGCAACCCGATTGATTGGATGGCGGCAGACGGAGGCGACGTGGCAGCGGTACTGCGTTTCGACAATATCGGCAAGGTTTTTCCCGGCGTGCGCGCGCTCGACGGTATCTCGTTCGGCGTGCGCGCGGGGCAGGTGCATGGTTTGATGGGCGAGAACGGCGCGGGCAAATCGACGCTGCTCAAGATTCTCGGCGGCGAATATCAGCCGGATTCGGGCAGTGTGCTGGTCGATGGCCGTGCAATGCGCTTTTCGAGCGCGGCGGCGTCGATTGCGGCAGGCATCGCGGTGATTCATCAGGAATTGCAGTACGTGCCCGACCTGACCGTCGCGGAGAACCTGCTGCTTGGCCGATTGCCGCAAACGCTCGGCTGGGTCAAGAAGCGCGATGCTTTGCGCTTCGTGCGCGAGCGGCTCGCGGCGATTGGCGTCGATCTCGATCCGAACGCGAAGCTGCGGCAGTTGTCGATCGGCGCGCGGCAGATGGTCGAGATTTGCAAGGCGCTGCTGCGCAACGCACGCGTGATCGCGCTTGACGAACCAACCAGCTCGCTGTCGCACAGCGAGACCGAGGTGCTGTTCAAACTCGTCGACGATCTGCGTCGCGACGGCCGCGCACTCATCTATATCTCGCACCGGATGGATGAGATCTACCGGCTCTGCGACGCCTGCACGATCTTTCGCGACGGCCGGCAGGTGGCCTCGCATGCGTCGCTCGCCGACGTGCCGCGCGAGACGCTCGTGCGGCAAATGGTCGGCCGCGAGATCAGCGACATCTATCACTATGCGCCGCGCGCGCTCGGTGACGTGCGCCTGTCGGTGAATGCGCTTGCGGGCGGCGCGCTGAGCGCAGGCGCGAACTTCGACGTGCGCGCGGGCGAGATCGTCGGTTTTTTCGGGCTCGTCGGCGCGGGGCGCAGCGAGCTGATGCGCGTGATCTACGGCGCGGATCGCAAGACGGGCGGCACGCTCGCGCTCGACGGCAAGCCGCTCGACATTCGCTCGACGCGCGACGCGATTCGCCACGGGATCGTGCTTTGCCCGGAGGATCGCAAGGAGGAGGGGATCGTCGCGCAGGCGTCGGTTGCCGAGAACATCAATATAAGTTGCCGGCGGCATACGCTGCGCGCGGGCCTGTTTCTCGATCGCAAGCGTGAGGCCGAAACCGCCGAGCGTTTCATCGACATGCTGAAGATCAAGACGCCTAACCGCCGGCAGAAGATCCGATTTTTGTCGGGCGGCAATCAGCAAAAGGCGATTCTCGCGCGCTGGCTTGCCGAGCCGGACCTGAAGGTCGTGATTCTCGACGAGCCGACGCGCGGCATCGACGTCGGCGCGAAGCACGAGATCTACGGCGTGATCTACGCGCTTGCGCAGCGCGGCTGCGCGATCGTGATGGTGTCGTCGGAATTGCCGGAGGTGCTCGGCGTGTCGGACCGGATCGTCGTGATGCGTGAAGGGCGCATTGCGGGCGAGCTGGCGCGCGCGAGCGCCACCGAAGAGGCGGTGCTCAATCTTGCGTTGCCGCAGGGCGGAGCAGCGCGCGTGGCATGACGCGAAATACCGCGATGCGCGGCGCGGCCGGTGAGCCGAATGTAGACAACGGCGGCGAAACTGCCGCCTGCAGAGGAGCAAACGATATGCAAATCAGAGAGAATCTTCAACAAGCCGCGCCGTCCGCGAGCATCGTGCGCGCCGGCGAGCAGCAGCGCTGGCGGCAGCAGATCACCGAATACAGCCTCGTTGCGATCTTCGCGGCGATGTTCGTCGTGATGTCGCTGACGGTCGATCATTTCTTCTCGATCGACAACATGCTTGGCCTTGCACTGTCGATCTCGCAGATCGGCATGGTCGCCTGCACGATGATGTTTTGCCTCGCGTCGCGCGATTTCGATTTGTCGATCGGCTCGACGGTCGCGTTCTCGGGCGTGCTGTGCGCGATCGTGCTCAATGCGACCAACAACACGTTCGTCGCGATTGCCGCGGCCGTGGTCGCGGGTGCGGCAATCGGCTTCGTCAACGGCGCGGTGATCGCGTATTTGCGGATCAACGCGTTGATCACGACGCTCGCGACGATGGAGGTCGTCCGCGGGCTGGGTTTCATCGTGTCGAAAGGGCAGGCGGTGGGGGTATCGTCGGAGACGTTCATCGCGCTCGGCGGGCTCACGTTCGCCGGGATTTCGTTGCCGATCTGGGTGACGCTCGTGTGCTTCGTCGTGTTCGGCGTGTTGCTCAACCAGACCGTCTACGGGCGCAACACGCTTGCGATCGGCGGCAATCCGGAAGCGTCGCGGCTCGCGGGGATCAACGTCGAGCGCACGCGCGTCTATATCTTCCTGATTCAGGGCGCGGTGACGGCGCTCGCCGGCGTGATTCTCGCGTCGCGGATCACGTCCGGCCAGCCCAATGCCGCGCAGGGCTTCGAGCTGAACGTGATTTCCGCGTGCGTGCTGGGCGGTGTGTCGCTCGCGGGCGGGCGCGCGACGATCTCCGGCGTCGTGATCGGTGTGCTGATCATGGGCACGGTCGAAAACGTGATGAACCTGCTCGATATCGATGCGTTTTACCAGTATCTCGTGCGCGGCGCGATTCTGCTTACGGCGGTGCTGCTCGACCAGTTGAAGAATCGCGGCGCACGCGATTGAGCGCCGCGGCACATCATGACGACAAGGATGACGAAATGAATATCGGCCGTTCGGAACCCGAAGCGCACGACGCGGACCATCGGCGTGACGCGAGCTATCCGAGCCTCGCGCAGCGCACGGTGTTGATCACGGGCGGCGCGACCGGAATCGGTGCGTCGTTTGTCGAGCATTTCGTGCGGCAGCGTGCGCGTGTCGCGTTCGTCGATCTCGATGCGCAAGCGGGCGACGCGCTCGCCGCACGGCTTGCGCATGCCGCGCACGCGCCGATGTTCGTCGCGTGCGACGTCACCGACATTGACGCGCTGCGTTATGCGATCGACACGGTCCGCGCGCGCATCGGCCCGATCACGACGCTCGTCAACAATGCGGCGAATGACGCGCGCCATGCGATCGACGCCGTCACGCCCGAGTCGTTCGACGCTGGCATCGCGGTGAATCTGCGCCATCAGTTCTTTGCCGCGCAGGCGGTGATCGACGACATGAAGCGCGCGGGCCGCGGCTCGATTATCAATCTGGGTTCGATCAGCTGGATGCTGAAGAACGGCGGCTATCCGGTCTACGCGATCGCGAAAGCGGCGGTGCAGGGTTTGACACGCGGGCTTGCTCGCGAGCTTGGACCGTTCGGCATTCGCGTCAATACGCTGGTGCCGGGCTGGGTGATGACCGACAAGCAGCGCCGGCTTTGGCTCGACGATGCGGGGCGCGCGGCGATCAAGGCGGGGCAGTGTCTGGACGCTGAGCTGCTGCCCGACGATCTCGCCAGAATGGCGCTCTTTCTTGCCGCCGACGATAGCCGGATGATCACCGCGCAGGACATCGTCGTCGACGGCGGCTGGGCATGACGCTTGCGTTCGGGCGCGCTGCCCGGGGCGAAGCAGGAGAAGCGAATCATGACGTCGACCCACATTCGGCCATCGGCTGACGATGCGATGCAGATCAGGCAGACGCGCCGCGCGCGACGCGCGGCCGTCTCGCATCAGGTGAGCGCAGGGCCGCAGACATCGCAGGTCGCGCGCGGCGCCGGCCTGGGCGCGGCCGACGCGGCCATTGCGACTCTGACGAACGACAAGCTGAGGCTAGACGTCGCGCCGCATCTGGGCGGCGGCATTACGCGTTTCGACTGGAGCGGCGACGGCGTGCTCACGCCGATCTTCCGCCGCTGCGAAGCGCCTGGGCCGCGCACCGATCCGAACGAGCTTGCCTGCTATCCGTTGCTGCCTTACTCGAATCGGATCGGCGCAGGACGTTTCCGGTGCGACGGGCGGCTCGTGCGCGTACCGCGCAATCGCAACACCGAACCACTGCCGATTCACGGCGACGGCTGGCTCGCGCGCTGGCAGCTCGACGATGCGACACCCCGGCAATTGCGGCTATCGCTCGATCTCAGCGACGGCGAACCGTATGCGCTGCGCGCAACGCAAATCTACGCACTCGACGGCGCAACGCTGACGATCGTGCTCACGGTCGAGAATGCCGGGCCGATGCGTCTGCCATTCGGGCTCGGCTTGCATCCGTTCATCGTACGCGATGCGGCCACCGAGATTGCCGCCGCCGCGAGCGGGCTGTGGCTATCGACGCCGGATTGGCTGCCGTCGCGGCATATCGGCGCGCCGGCCGCGTGGCGCTTCGGCATTGCGTATCCGTTGCCGAACACACTCGTCAATCACGCATTTACCGGCTGGGGCGGCGGCGCGACGATCGCCTGGCCGTTACGCCGTCTCGCGCTGACGGTAGCGGCCGACGCCGATTGTTATGTGCTGTACACGCCGCCCGGTCAGGCGTTCTTTTGTTTCGAGCCCGTCGATCATCCGATCGACGCGGTGAATCTGCCGGGCGGCGGCGCCGCGCACGGGATGACGCTGCTTGCGCCTGGCGAGCGGCTCACGCGCCGCTTTCGCTTTACCGTCGCGCGCACCGATGCGCGTGCCGCGCCGGTTGCGCGCCAGACGGCCGCGCGTGCAGACGGCTGACGCGCATCGGCGGTGTGCGGCATGCGCCGCTTGCCGCCGGGCGGCCCGGCTCGGATGGTGCGAGACTGGGGTGAGCCGGCCGTGCTGGCGGGTAGCGCCGCGGCGGGCGGCTGGCGCAGGCTGGATCGGGCCGCATCGAACCGTGGCGAATTGCGGCGACCGCGAAGCGGGCTGGGCCGGATTTTGATGAACCGTGCGTCATGTCGCAAGTCGCAAGTCGCAAGTCGCAAGTCGCAAGTCGCAAGTCGCAAGTCGCAAGTCGCAAGTCGCAAGTCGCAAGTCGTGCGATCGCGGCACATCGCGCTGCACGCGTTGCATTGCCGCCATCGGCCGCACGCGCTCCGTTCCGCGCCACGGCCAGCAAACGGTATCCGGGAACGGCGCAGGTAAAATACGCGGATTTAATCGCCCAGTCGCGAGTGAGCGCCATGTCTTCCACGTCTACCTTCATCGATTCGCTGCGCGCCGCCTGGCAGCGCACGAATTCGCTGCTGTGCGTCGGCCTCGATCCGGAGCCGACGAAGTTTCCCGCGCAGTTCGCGAACCAGTCCGATGCAATCTTCGATTTTTGCCGCGAGATCGTCGATGCGACCGCGCCGTTCGCGAGCGCGTTCAAGCCGCAGATCGCATACTTTGCCGCGCACCGCGCGGAAGATCAGCTCGAGCGGCTGATCGCGCACATCCATCTTCAGCATCCGGGGCTGCCTGTGATCCTCGACGCGAAGCGCGGCGATATCGGCAGCACCGCCGAGCAGTACGCGCGCGAGGCATTCGAGCGCTATCGCGCGGACGCCGTGACGGTCAATCCATACATGGGCTTCGATTCGATCGAGCCGTACCTGGCCTACGACGACAAGGGCGTGATCGTGCTGTGCCGCACGTCGAATCCGGGCGGCTCGGATCTGCAGTTCCTCGACACGGGCGGGCGGCCGCTGTATCAGGTCGTCGCGTCGCTGGCGGCGGACAAATGGAATAAGCGGACGGGGCAGCTCGGGCTCGTCGTCGGCGCGACGTTTCCGAAGGAGATCGAGATCGTGCGCGGGCTCGTCGGCGACATGCCGCTGCTGATTCCCGGCATCGGCGCGCAGGGCGGCGACGTGGCGGCGACCGTCTCGGCGGGCCGCACCGCCGACGGCGCCGGGATGATGATCAATTCGTCGCGCGCGATCCTGTACGCGAGCCGCGAAGACGATTTCGCCGACGCGGCCGCGCATGCCGCGCGCGCGACGCGCGACGCGATCAACGCCCAGCGCTGAGCGCTCAGCGTGCTCGACAGCAGCCTTGCAGTTGGCGGTGCGCGTGCCTCCAAGGCCCGGCGACGAAAAACGGCCCGCCGACGGATGAAGGCTGCGTGCGGTCGGAACGAATCGGCCGCGCGCTGCGCGCAAGCGCGGTTTGCCTGGCGGTGAATCCGCGCGGTGGCCCGTGGCTCATGAGCCGCTACCGGTTCGTGATCGCGCGTGGGGCATTCCAGCAAAGCAATACATTCGAAGCCACGAACCACGGCGCGCTCAGCGCTCCTGCTCGTCGATCAGCTTGATCAGGCCGCGCAGCGCGTGCGCGGCCGCTTGCGTGCGGATCTGTTCGCGATCGCCGGCGAACACGCACGTCTGAACCGACGTGTGCAGCCGGTTGCTCCAGCCGAACGATACCGTGCCGACGGGTTTCAGCTCGGAGCCGCCGCCGGGTCCCGCGATGCCGGTGACGGACAGCGCCACCTGCGCGCGGCTGTTGCGCAGCGCCCCTTCGACCATCGCGCGCGCGACGGGCTCGCTCACCGCGCCGTGCTTGTCGATCAAATCGGCGGGCACGCCGATCATCTCGACCTTCGCGAGATTCGAATACGTGACGAAGCCGCGCTCGAACCAGCCGCTGCTGCCGGCGATGTCGGTGATCGCGGCAGCGATCATCCCGCCCGTGCAGGATTCGGCGGTGGCGAGCGTCAGATGGGTATCGCGCAGCTTGTCGCCGGCGCTGATCGCGAGCTGATGGACGGCGGAATCGGTTGGCATGGCAAGAGATCCGGGCGAGCCGCGGTGAACTGAGCCGCGCGCGGCATTACGGGAAAAACGAGCGCCACAGCGCGATCACGAACAGCGTCATCACCGCGGCGATCAGGTCGTCGAGCATGATGCCGAAGCCGCCTTTCAGATTGCGGTCGAAGTAGCGGATCGGCGGCGGCTTGACCATATCGAAGAAGCGGAACACGACGAACGCCCAAAGCTGCTCGACGAACGTGGCGGGTGTGACGAACAGCATCACGAGCCAGATCGCGATGATTTCGTCCCAGACGGCGGGACCGGGATCGGCGATGCCCATTTTCCTCGCGGTGAAGCCCGTGAGCCAGATGCCGGCGAAGAAGCCAGCGACGATCAGCGCCCACCATTCGGGCACGGTCAGATAGCGGTTCAGCGCGACGAACGAGAGCCAGCCGAACAGCGTGCCGAATGTGCCTGGCATGAACGGCGCGAGGCCGCTGCCGAAGCCGAGCGACACGATATGAACCGGATGCGAGAACATGAAACGCACGGTAGCGCGGCGGCGCGCGATTTTCTGCGCGTCCTGCGGCGCGGGCGTGCTCGTCGGGCGGGCAGACTCGCCGGCATTGTCGGCCGGGCGGGGCGTCGGGTCAATTTGCATCGAAATGATCGAAACCGTGCAACGTGAGCGGAAGCGCCGCGCCCGACGCATCGCGCCATGTGATGGCGGGCGCGTGCGCCGGCGCGGGCAACGCGCGTATTGTACCGATCCGCGTGACGCGGACGCCCGCGCGCGCGCCGGCCGCCTCGATCGCGGTGCGCGCGCTGCGCGCGGCGGTAAAGCATAACTCGTAGTCGTCACCGCCTTCGAGCATGCAGCGACGCTGCACGTCGGCGGGCAGCGTCGCGAGCGCGGCCGAGCGCGGCACCGCATCCACGTCGATATCGGCGCGCACGTTCGAGCGGTGCAGGATGTGCGCGAGGTCGCCCGCGAGTCCGTCGGATACGTCCAGCGCCGCATGCGCGATGCCCGCGAGCGCGATGCCGAGCGCGACGCGCGGCTCAGGACGCTCGAGCGCCGCGCGGAATACGGCGGCCTCGCGCCCGCCGGCCTGCCATTCGCCGCGGATCACGCCGAGGCCGGCGCGCGCGTCGCCGAGCACGCCGGACACCCAGACGTCGTCGCCATCGCGCGCGGCGTCCCGGCGTAGCGCGTCGCTGGCCGCGACGTCGCCGAACACGGTCACGCACAGGTTGAGCGGCCCGCTCGTCGTGTCGCCGCCGACGAGTTCGCAGCCGTGGCGCTCGGCGAGCGCGAACAGTCCGTTGGAGAATGCGTCGAGCCAGCCGGCATCGGCGCGCGGCAGCGCGCAGGCGAGCGTGAATGCGCGCGGCGTCGCGCCCATCGCGGCCAGGTCGGACAAATTGACGGCGAGCGTTTTGTGCCCGAGCGCGTCCGGCTCGACATCGGCGAAGAAATGCCGGCCTTCGACCAGCATGTCCGTCGAAATTGCCAGCATCTTGCCGGGTTGCGGCGCGAGCAGCGCGCAATCGTCACCGATGCCGAGCGCCGCGCGCGTGCCTGGGCGTTGCGCGCGGCGCGCGAAGAAGCGATCGATCAGCGAGAATTCCGACAGAGAAAAGGTGGGCACGGGGGCGTTCGAGTGTTGCGATGACGCACATTGTAGGATGGTTCGAGCCGGCATCCGCAGCGATCGCAGCGGATTCGCCGCATTTCGGTCGCGACTGTCGAACCCTAATCGTCAAATTCGCGCGCGGGATTGGCGATACAATTGTGCCGAACAGATATTCTAATCCGCTTATCCCGCTAAGACTCATGTCCACCACGTCCTCCTCGCCCAAAGCCAAGCTTCGTGAAGCCGCCCTCGATTACCACGAATTCCCCACGCCCGGCAAAGTGGCGATCGCGCCGACCAAGCAGATGATCAACCAGCGCGATCTCGCGCTTGCTTACTCGCCGGGCGTCGCGTTCGCGTGCGAGGAGATCGTCGAGAATCCGCTGAACGCGGCGCGCTTCACCGCACGCAGCAATCTCGTCGGCGTCGTGACGAACGGCACCGCGGTACTTGGGCTCGGCAACATCGGGCCGCTCGCGTCGAAGCCGGTGATGGAGGGCAAGGCCGTCCTGTTTAAGAAGTTCGCGGGTATCGACGTATTCGACATCGAACTCAACGAATCCGACCCGCACAAGCTCGTCGACGTGATCGCCGCGCTCGAGCCGACCTTTGGCGGGATCAATCTCGAGGATATCAAGGCGCCGGATTGCTTCATCGTCGAGCGCGAATGCCGCAAGCGGATGAAGATTCCGGTGTTCCACGATGATCAGCACGGCACCGCGATCGTCGTCGCGGCGGCGGTCACGAACGGGCTGAAGGTCGTCGGCAAGCAGATCAAGGAGGTGAAGCTGGTCGCGTCGGGCGCGGGCGCCGCTGCGCTCGCGTGCCTGGACTTGCTCGTCGATCTGGGCTTGCCGCTGGAGAACATCACCGTCACCGATCTCGCCGGCGTCGTCTACAAGGGGCGCACGGAGCTGATGGACCCGGACAAGGAGCGTTTCGCGCGCGAAACCGACGCGCGCACGCTGTCGGACGTGATCGGCGGCGCGGACATCTTCCTTGGACTGTCGGCGGGCGGCGTGCTGAAGCCGGAGATGGTGAAGGGGATGGCCGAGCGGCCGCTGATTCTCGCGCTCGCGAACCCGACGCCCGAAATTCTGCCGGAAGTCGCGCTCGAAGTGCGTCCGGATGCGGTGCTTGCGACGGGGCGCACCGATTATCCGAATCAGGTCAACAACGTGCTGTGCTTCCCGTTCATCTTTCGCGGCGCGCTCGACGTCGGCGCGACGACGATCACGCGCGAGATGGAAATCGCCGCGGTCAACGCGATCGCCGCGCTCGCGCAGCACGAGCAGAGCGATATCGTCGCGACCGCGTATGGCATCCAGGATTTGTCGTTCGGGCCTGAATACCTGATCCCGAAGCCGTTCGATCCGCGCCTTATCGTGACGATCGCGCCCGCGGTCGCGCAGGCGGCGATGGACGGCGGCGTCGCGACGCGTCCGATCGAGGACATGGACGCATACAAGGTTCATTTGCAGCAGTTCGTCTATCACAGCGGCACGACGATGAAGCCGGTGTTTCAGCTCGCGCGCAGCGCGCCCGCAGAGAGAAAGCGGGTGGTGTTCGCGGAGGGCGAGGAAGAGCGCGTGCTGCGCGCGGTGCAGATCGTCGTCGACGAAAATCTCGCGAAGCCGGTTTTGATCGGCCGTCCGGCCGTGATCGAGCACCGGATTCAGCGCTACGGGCTGCGCCTCACACCGGGCGTCGATTTCACGGTCGTCAACACCGAGCACGACGAGCGTTATCGCGATTTCTGGCAGACCTATTACAAGATGATGGCGCGCAAGGGCATCAGCGAGCAGCTCGCGCGCGTCGAGATGCGCCGCCGCACGACGCTGATCGGCTCGATGCTGGTGAACAAGGGCGAGGCGGACGGAATGATCTGTGGAACGATCAGTACGACGCACCGCCATTTGCATTTCATCGATCAAGTGATCGGCAAGCGTGACGGCTGCAGTGTCTACGGTGCGATGAACGCGCTCGTGCTGCCCGGCCGGCAGATTTTCCTTGTCGATACGCACGTCAACGTCGATCCGAGCCCGGCGCAATTGGCCGAAATCACCATCATGGCGGCCGAAGAGGTGCGTCGCTTTGGCATCGAGCCGAAGGTGGCGTTGCTGTCGCACTCGAATTTCGGCACGAGCAATGCGCCTTCTGCGCAGAAAATGCGCGATACGCTGGCGATCTTGCAAGAACGTGCGCCCGATCTGCATGTCGATGGCGAGATGCACGGCGATGTTGCGCTCGATGCGGCGCTGCGCAAGGAAATCCTGCGCGAGTCGACGCTCGAAGGCGAAGCGAACCTGCTGGTGATGCCGAATATCGACGCGGCGAACATCGCGTACAACCTGCTGAAAACCGCCGCAGGGAACAATATTGCGATCGGGCCGATCTTGCTCGGCGCCGCGAAGCCGGTGCACGTGCTGACCGAGTCGGCTACCGTGCGGCGCATCGTCAACATGACGGCGTTGCTGGTGGCGGACGTAAATGCGTCACGTTGACGCATATTGGCGGCAGTTGAGCGCTTTTGTGCGTGAGTAAGTGCCGATAAAAAAACGGCGCGCCTGCTGCAGGCGCGCCGCCGGGCATGGCAGCAGAGAGGAGCCTTCCCAAATAGGCGACGCCTCCCTTGGGCCGCAAGGGACGGCGAGGAGGCAGAACCCGCCGCAGTGGACGTCGCTGCGCTCATATTACCCTATATGAGTGATTTTTATCTCGATCACGATAAAAAATTTATCGTGATCGCTGTTTTCGCCTTTCAATTTCCTAACTGGCATTGATTCCAGTTGGCATTAGCGCTACGCTTACGCCTTTCTTGGTCGTCAACTTATTGATTTAACAGCGGGAACCTTCGTTTATGGCACGCAAGTGGCTCCGCAACGGCGCGCTCGCGTCCGTCTTCGCGATCGCCGCGATAGGCAATGTCGGCGTCACGCCGGGCAGTCTGGTTTCCGCCGCATACGCACGGGAAGCCGCTCTCCTCAACGGGGCGGCAGCGCAGGTCGATATGATCCCCGCGTCCCAGTTGCCGCGTGAAGCAACGGCCACGCTGAGCCTGATCGCCGCGGGCGGCCCCTATCCGTATGAGAAAGACGGCGTGGTGTTCGGCAATTACGAACGGGCGCTGCCGAAGATGCGGCGTGGCTACTACCACGAATACACGGTGCCAACGCCGAGGGTGCGCAATCGTGGTGCGCGCCGCATTGTTTGCGGCGGCCCGTTGCGGCGTGTCGACAATTGTTATTACACCGACGACCACTACAACAGTTTCAAACGTATCGTTGATTGACTTCGGGATGAGCGGCATGAGCGACAACATCTACGCGCGCGATATGTCTGCTGCGGCGGATCTGTTCGCGGCTGGCGACGGTAACCTGTTTCAGCGTGTCATGCAACTGCGCATGGCGGCGCACGCGGGCCATGCGCCTGGCGGCGCGGCCAGCCCCGGGCTTTCATCCATCGAGGAGCCTATGAGCCTTTTTGCGACCGTGCGACCGAATCTCGTGCAGTCGATCCGCGCATTCCGTGTGCAGGATCTTGCTGACGAAGCGAATCAGCTCGGCCAGCATTTCCTGTATGCGTACTGTGGAAATGCCCAATCGAAGCAGGAAGTGCTGGAGACGATCGCAACCTCGTTCTTGTTTCCCAAGCATTTCGGCAAGAACTATGACGCACTGTATGACTGTTTGACGGATCTCGTGCACAAGGCCGGTTCACAGCCGGGGTTTGTGATCGCGCTCGAAGCGCTACCGATCGCGCATAAATTCGACAAGGAAGGGCGCGAAACGCTGCTCGACGTGTTTCGCGAAGCGGCGGAGTTCTGGGCGGAACGCCGGGTCGCGTTCCGCGTGTTCTACTCGTTCGCGTAATCCCGCACCGCACGATCCGCCGGAAAACCCGCCTTCGCGCGGGTTTTTTGCGTCTGCGGCGATACCGGAAGCGCGGGCGGCGCGCGCGTGCATTTTCCGCGTTTTCTGTCGGCGATGGCTTTTCATCGCGTGTCACCGGGAAAGATGAAGCTCGGCTCGCACGGCGCTTTGCTTTCGCCGGACGACCTTCGATTCGTCGGCGCAAGGCTGTCTTTCGATGCGCTTCATCCGTTTCGCGCGCCGCGCGATTGCGCGGCCCACGTTTTGGTGTGCCCGATCCGTCGCGCGCGTTGGCAGGCTCGTTGCGGCGGCATACGTCGCGCCGCGCCTGCCGGGGCAGACGGCCGACGTCTATCCGGACGTCTTCGTCAACGATGACGCAGCGAAAATCGCGCAATTCAACTAAATAGCGCCCCCCAGCGGTTGTGTCCGTCCCGGGGCGCCGTCCGAAGCCGCCTGCCGCGGCGGCGGCAGGCGGCTGTGCGTCACCAGCCGCCCCAGCGTGCCGCGAGCGCGGCCAGCACCGCCACGCCGGCCGTCTCGGTGCGCAGCACGCGCGGACCTAGCGACAGCGCGGCGAAGCCTCGCGCGCGCGCGGCCTGTTCCTCGTCGGGCGACAGCCCGCCTTCCGGGCCGATCAGCAACGTGATTGCGCCCGTGGGCGGCGTGCCGGGCAGCGATGCGAACGGCACGCTCGCGCGCGGCGACAGCAGCAAGCGCAGCTCGCCATCGGCCGGTGCGGCAGGCAGCGCATTGAGCCATACATCGAAGCCGCGCACCGGCGCGACGTCGGGCACGCGATTGCGGCCGCATTGTTCACACGACGCGCGCACGACGCCGCGCCAGTGAGACACGCGCTTGTCCGCGCGCTCGCCCGACAGCTTGACGACGCCGCGCGCGGTCCTCAGCGGCGCGACCGCCGCGACGCCTAGCTCGACCGCCTTTTCGATCATCCAATCCATTTTGTCGCCGCCGGCAATGCCCTGCGCGAGCGTGACGCGATACGGCGGTTCCGCCTCCGCGGGCTCGAACGCGCCGATCCGCGCGAGCGCGCCGCGCTTGTCGATCTCCACGAGCTGCGCGCGATATTGGCCGCCCGTGCCGTCGAACAGCGCGAGCGCGTCGCCCGGCTGCAGCCGCAGCACCTGGGCGTGACGCGCGACATCGGCCGGCAGCGGCAGTGTGGCATCGATGCGCAACGCCGCATCGACGAAGAAGCGCGGCACCGCCGCGGTCGTGGCGGCGCCGCCGCTCATGCGCCGATCCGCCGCGCGAGCGCCCAGCGGTAGCCGTCGAGATCCTCGATCTGCGCGAAGCGATCGCCCCAGAATTGATCCTGCGGCTCGCTCAGCGATTTCGCGCCGGCGTCGAGCGCTCGGCGATAGGTCTCGTCGACGTCGTCAACATACAGATAGAACGACTGCGGCGCGGTCGCCCCCGCGCTTCTCGGCGTGCGGGCCGTCGAGCCGAACGCGCCTTGAGGCGCGAACATCACGATCAACTGGCCGCGGTACGACATTTCGACATGCATGATCGCACCGTCTTCGTCGACCAATTCGCGCTGTTTGAAGCCGAATGCGGCGCTAAAGAACTGGATCGCCGCCCGCGCGTCGCGCACCGTCAGATAAGGGGTCAGCCATGGCACGTCAGCCGGCCGTGGGTCGGTCATACAAAGTCTCCTGCGGGAAAATGCGTGCGTTTGGCCGACGTTCGGCCCCGCACGCAGGTTCAGCGATGCATGCCGAGTGTATCGCGCAGCGAGCGCGGCAGTGTAAAAAGCGCCGGATGTAATTTCGCGTCGTAGAAGCGCAGGCCGTCGATGCGCCGCTGCGCAAGCCGTTCGTCGATATCGTGCGAAAACAACGACGCCGCGTCGAGCGTGTCGCTCGCGATCGCCATCAGCCACGGCGAGCCATACAGCGGCACGTGTGCGCAAAGCGGCGTCACCACCGCGAAGCTCGCGCGCAAGCCCGCGACTAGCGTGGCGATGCGCGGTTGGTGAAAAAGCGGCGAGCCCAGATGCAGCGATACGGCGCCGCGCGGCGTCAGGATGCGCTTCAGGCGCGCGTAGAACTCGGCGGTGTAGAGGCTGGCGGCGGGCGAATCGGGCGGCGTCAGATCGAACACGGCCAGATCGAAATGCTCGCACGCGTGATCGACGTAATGCGCGGCATCGCCGATCACGAGTTCGACGCGCGGATCGTCGAGCGCGCCTTGATGGACGTCGGCGAGATAGCGGCGCGCCATATCGACGACGGCGGGGTCGAGTTCGGCGATGACGATCCGCTCGATGCACCGATGCTTGAGCAACTGGCGCGCCGCGCCGCCGTCGCCGCCGCCGAGCACGAGTGCCTTTCGGGGCGACGGATGCGCGAGCGCGGCTGGATGCGTCATGCACTCGTGATAGACGAATTCGTCGCCCACCGAGGTCATCGGCCGTCCGTCGAGCGTGAAAAGCAGGCCCAACTGCGCCGTTTCCCAAACCTCGATTGTTTGATATCTGGACGCGACGCGCGCGACGCGGCGGGCGTTCGGAAAGCCATACGCGGTATCGGGGGTCGGATGAAAGAGAAGGGCGGTGCTCAAGGCGGCGGGCGGCGAAGCGGGGGATGATCGGAATTATAGAAGGCTGGCGCCCGGGCCGGAATCGCAGCCCGCGCCGGCGTGGCCGAAACCGCGCCGGGCGGCTCGTTGCGGCCGAGCTTGCGGCAGGTCATCTGTTAGAATGACAGGCTCCATAGCGGCGGAGCTGTTTGCAAGGCTGCCCGCTTTGCAGCCTTGTCCGTTTGCTCGTCCGCCCCGCGTCCTGTCGGCGCCGTACTGCGCGCCGGGAACGGTTGGCCAGCGAGCTGCCGGATGCCGCGCGCCACAGGTTTTCTCGACTCGTTTTCCGGACTCGACATGACGACTTCGTCTCCCGCCTCTCCCACTTTGATGGCCAACGCGATCCGTGCGCTTGCGATGGACGCCGTTCAGCAAGCGAATTCCGGCCATCCCGGCATGCCGATGGGCATGGCCGAGATCGGCGTCGCGCTGTGGGCCCGCCATCTGAAGCACAATCCGGTGAATCCGCACTGGGCCGACCGTGACCGCTTCGTGCTGTCGAACGGCCATGGCTCGATGCTGCTGTATTCGCTGCTGCATCTGACGGGCTACGATCTGCCGATCGACGAGCTGAAGCAATTCCGGCAACTGCATTCGAAGACGCCGGGCCATCCCGAATACGGGATCACGCCGGGCGTCGAGACGACAACGGGCCCGCTCGGCCAGGGCCTCGCGAACTCGGTCGGGATGGCGCTCGCCGAGGCGCTGCTCGCGGACGAATTCAACAAGCCCGACGCGAAGATCGTCGACCATCATACGTATGTGTTCATCGGCGACGGCTGCCTGATGGAAGGCATCTCGCACGAGGCGTGCTCGCTGGCGGGTACGCTGAAGCTGAACAAGCTGATCGCGCTGTACGACGACAACGGCATCTCGATCGACGGCGACGTCGTCAACTGGTTCCACGATGACACGCCGAAGCGCTTCGAAGCTTACGGCTGGAACGTGATCCGCAACGTGAACGGCCATGATGTCGACGCGGTGGACGCGGCGATCGCGCAGGCGAAGCAATCCGACAAGCCCACCCTCATCTGTTGCCGGACGACGATCGGCAAGGGCGCGGCGACGAAGGCGGGCGGCCACGACGTGCACGGCGCGCCGCTCGGCGCCGAGGAAATCGCGAAGACGCGCGAGGCGCTCGGCTGGACATGGCCGCCATTCGTGATTCCGCAGGAAGTCTATGCGGCATGGGATGCGAAGGAGGCTGGCAAGCGCCGCGAAAGCGACTGGAACGCGGCGTTCGCGCAATATCGCGCGAAATATCCGCAGGAAGCGGCCGAATTCGAGCGCCGCACGGCCGGCAAGCTGCCTGCCGACTGGGCGCAGAAGGCGGCGGCAATCGTCGCCGGCGCGAACGAGCGCGCCGAGACCGTCGCCACGCGCAAGGCGTCGCAGCAGGCAATCGAAGGCCTCGCGGCCGTGCTGCCGGAATTGCTCGGCGGCTCGGCCGACCTGACGGGCTCGAATTTAACCAACTGGAAGGCGTCGAAGCCGGTGCGCGCGAATCAGGATGGCCCGGGCATCCAGTGGGGCAACCACATCAATTACGGCGTGCGCGAGTTCGGCATGAGCGCTGCGCTCAACGGCCTTGCGCTGCACGGAGGCTACAAGCCGTTCGGCGGCACCTTCCTGACGTTCTCCGATTACAGCCGCAACGCGCTGCGCGTCGCGTCGCTGATGAAGGTGCCGTCGATCTTCGTATTCACGCACGATTCGATCGGCCTGGGCGAAGACGGCCCGACGCACCAATCTATCGAGCAGATCGCGAGTCTGCGGCTGATCCCGAACCACGACGTCTGGCGTCCGGCCGATACGGTCGAGACGGCTGTCGCGTGGACTCATGCGATCGCGGCGGATCGTCCGTCGAGCCTGATCTTCAGCCGCCAGAACCTCGCGTTCAATCCGCGCAGCGACGCGCAGATCGCGAACATCGACAAGGGCGGCTACGTGCTGCGCGACTGGAATGAAGAGATCGTCGCGCGCAAGATCATCCTGATCGCGACGGGCTCCGAGGTCGAGCTTGCGATGAAGGCGGTCGAGCCGCTCGCGCAGCAAGGGATCGCGGCGCGCGTGGTATCGATGCCGGCGACGACCGTGTTCGATCGGCAGGATGCCGAGTATCGCGAGCGCGTGCTGCCGCAAGGCGTGCGCCGCGTCGCGATCGAAGCGGGGGTGACGAGCTTCTGGCGCAAGTACGTCGGCCTCGAAGGCGGTGTCGTCGGGATCGACACGTTCGGTGAATCGGCGCCGGCCGGCGTGCTGTTCAAGCACTTCGGCTTCACCGTCGAGCACGTCGTCGAGACCGTGAAGGCCGTTCTCGCCTAATGCGACGTGCGATGCGCGCTGCGTCGCGCGTCGCGCCGTGAAGCTGCACGAAACGAATTTTTTCAGCCATCAGGAGATAGACATGACGATTCGCGTTGCCATCAACGGATACGGCCGCATCGGCCGCAACACGCTGCGCGCGTTCTATGAAAACGGCAAGAAGCATGACCTCGAGATCGTCGCGATCAACGATCTGGGCGATGCGAAGACCAACGCGCACCTCACGCAGTACGACACCGCGCACGGCCGCTTCCCGGGCGAAGTGTCGGTCGACGGCGATTACCTCGTCGTCAACGGCGACAAGATCCGCGTGCTTGCGAACCGCAATCCTGCCGAGCTGCCGTGGGGCGAGCTGGGCGTCGACGTCGTGCTGGAGTGCACGGGCTTCTTCACGACCAAGGAAAAGGCGAGCGCGCACCTGAAGGGGGGAGCGAAGAAGGTGATCATCTCGGCGCCGGGCGGCAAGGACGTCGACGCGACGATCGTCTACGGCGTGAACCACAACGTGCTGAAGGCCGAGCATACGGTGATCTCGAACGCATCGTGCACGACGAACTGCCTCGCGCCGCTCGTCAAGCCGCTGAACGACAAGATCGGCGTCGAAACCGGCCTGATGACGACGATCCACGCTTATACGAACGACCAGGTGTTGACCGACGTGTATCACGAGGATCTGCGCCGCGCGCGCTCGGCTACGCACAGCCAGATTCCGACGAAGACGGGCGCGGCGGCGGCCGTCGGTCTCGTGTTGCCGGAACTGAACGGCAAGCTCGACGGCTATGCGATCCGCGTGCCGACCATCAACGTGTCGATCGTCGATCTGTCGTTCATCGCAAAGCGCGATACCACGGTCGACGAAGTCAACGCGATCATGAAGGAAGCGTCGGAAGGCGCGCTGAAGGGCATCCTCGGCTACAACGCCGCGCCGCTCGTGTCGATCGACTTCAACCACAACCCGGCTTCGTCGACGTTCGACGCAACGCTGACCAAGGTGTCGGGCCGTCTCGTCAAGGTGTCGAGCTGGTACGACAACGAGTGGGGTTTCTCGAACCGGATGCTCGATACGGCTGTCGCGCTCGCGAACGCGAAGTAAGCGGCCGGGCTTGCCGTGCCGCCGGGGTTTGCAAGGCGGCGGCGCGCGCAAGCGGCAATGATCGGGACACGCGCCGGCGGATATCGCCGGCGCGTTTTTTTATACGCGCCGCCCGAGGCGCCGCGTGCATCGCATTCCGTTACCCTTTCGGCGTCGGGAAGAATACGCCGGCCCGCTGCGCGGCATTCGCGATATGCGCTTCGATTGCCGCGCCGGCCGCGGCGGAATCTTTCGCGATCAGCGCATCGAGAATCGCGCGGTGCTCGTGATAGGTCGACAGCACGAACTCACGCCGATAGAACGGCATTCGCTGGCTTTCTTTCATGATGTCCGCGCTGCCGCGCAGGATCGATTCGATCGCCGCGTTGCCGGCAAGACTGACGATGCGCATATGGAAGTCGAAATCGAGTTGCGACGCGTCGTCAAGCTCGTCATTCGCGAGCGCTTCGTGCAGCGCGGCAACATTCGTCTCGAACCATTCGAGATCCGCGTCGATGACCGCGAGCGCGGCCATGCGTGCCGCGAAGCCTTCGAGCGCGTAACGCATCTGGTACGTATCGGGCAGCGACGACTGCTCGGCAAAGCGCCATGCATGCGCGGCGTTTGCCTGCGCGCGCTCGACATACACGCCTTTGCCGGGGCGGATGCGCAGCAGACCGAGTGCTTCGAGTGTCGACAACGCTTCGCGCAGCGACGCGCGGCTGATCTCCAGTTCTTCGGATAACTGACGTTGCGCAGGCAGCAGGCTGCCGACGGGATAGAACCCGGCCTCGATCCGCTCGCGGATCGTGGCGATGGCGGCGTCGGTAACGGTGTGCGGAACGTTCTTCATCGATTTCGTCGGATGTGGCGGCGATTAAGCGGTCTGACCAGTATTGTAAACCGTCGTTCAGGCAATGCGCCGCAGCATCGGGAAAGCGATGATCCGGTGCTTTCCCGATGCTCGTCCGCCCGCCGGCCCCGCGGGAAATCCCTATTTTTGTGTGCTTGACGCGACTATATCGGCTTCCTACTATCGTCGATAACAACACTGGTCGGACCAGTATGAACAGAGGAATCGGCAATCGGTCCGCCACTTATCCGCAACTGCCGTGATGGGAGAGCGCCGTGTCGAAGTTCCTTAATTCGCTGTTTGGCCGGGTGGTCGCCGCGCTGTTGATCGGCGTCGCGCTCGGCGCGTTGTTCCCGCATTTCGCGCAGTCGCTGCGGCCGTTCGGCGACGGATTCCTCAAGCTCATCAAGATGGTGATCGGGCCGATCGTGTTTTGCGTCGTTGTGCACGGCATCGCGAACGCGGGCGATTTGAGGAAAGTCGGCCGCGTCGGGCTGAAAGCCGTCGTCTATTTCGAAGTGATGACGACGCTTGCGCTCGTGATCGGCTTGGTGCTCGCATTCGTGACGAAGCCGGGCGTCGGGATGAACATCGATCTGCACTCGCTCGATTCGGCGTCGCTCGCCGATTATGCGAAGAACGCGCAGAGCCTGAAGGATACGGCGGGCTACCTGTTGAAAATCATTCCCGACACCGCGTTCGATGCGTTCGCCAAGGGCGACATCCTGCAAATCCTGGTGTTCTCGGTGCTGTTCGGCTCGGCGCTCGCGTTGCTCGGCGACAAGGCTAAGCATGTGAACGTGCTGATCGACGAGTTCGCGCACGTGTGCTTTCGCGTGATGAGTTTCATCATCAAACTCGCGCCGCTCGGCGTGCTCGGCGCAATTGCGTTCACGACCGGCAAGTACGGCGTCGCGTCGCTCAAGCAGCTCGGCTTGCTCGTGATCGTGTTCTACGCGAGTTGCGCGGCGTTCGTCGCGATCGTGCTCGGCGCGGTGATGCGGCTCGCGGGCTTCTCGGTATTCAAGCTGATCCGCTATCTGCGCGAGGAACTGCTGATCGTGCTCGGCACCGCGTCGTCCGACGCGGTGCTGCCGCAGGTGATGCGCAAGCTCGAATGGCTGGGCGTCAAGGATTCGACGGTCGGCCTCGTGATCCCGACCGGCTATTCGTTCAACCTCGACGGCTTCTCGATTTACCTGACGCTTGCCGTGCTGTTCATCGCGCAGGCGACCAACACGCCGCTGTCGACGCACGACCTGATCGTCGTGCTTCTCGTGTCGCTGCTCACGTCGAAGGGCGCGCACGGCATTCCCGGCTCGGCGATCGTGATTCTCGCCGCGACGCTGTCGGCGATTCCGGCGCTGCCCGTGCTCGGCCTCGTGCTGATTTTGCCGGTCGACTGGTTTGTCGGCATCGCGCGGGCGTTGACGAATCTGCTCGGCAACTGCGTTGCAACGATCATCGTCGCGGTATGGGAGCACGATATCGACAAGGCGCGCGCCACGCGCGTGTTGAATGACGAACTGCGCTATGTGCCGTCGGGCGACGAACAGCCGGACGGCCCGATCGCGCAGGGCAACGCGCCCGCGCTCTGACGCCGCGCCGCCCGACATGGCGGCGGCGCGCCTCATGGGTTGCGCGCCGCCGCTTCGTTTTGAATGGACAAACAGCCGAACAAAGACAGGAGACGACATGGCCGCCCCGATTCTCGATCCGAACGCGCCCGCTTTCACGCGCCGCTACATGAATCTCGCCGATCCGCGCCTGGGCGCGAAAGCGCTTTTCGCGAGCGACGAATTCTTCGCACCGAAGGAGCGAATGCTCGATCCCGAGCCGGCCGTGTTCATCCCCGGCAAGTATGACGATCACGGCAAATGGATGGATGGCTGGGAGACGCGCCGCAAGCGCACGACGGGCCACGATTTCTGCGTGATCAAGCTCGCGCGGCCGGGCGTCGTGCACGGCGTCGATCTCGATACGAGCTACTTCACCGGCAATTTCCCGCCGGCCGCGTCGATCGAGGCGTGCGTGTCGGACAACGACACACCGTCCGACCATGCCGACTGGCACACGCTCGTACCCGCGACGACGTTGCAGGGCAATCAGCATCACTACGTCGCGGTGAGCGATCCGCGGCCGTACACGCATCTGCGCGTGAATCTGTATCCGGACGGCGGGCTCGCACGGCTGCGCGTGTATGGCCAGCCGCAGCGCGACTGGACGCGCGCGGTGCGCGGCGAACTGGTGGATCTTGCGGCAATCGAGAACGGCGCGTATCTGGTCGCGGCGAACAACGAGCATTTCGGGCCGGCGTCGCGGATGCTGATGCCGGGGCGCGGCGCGAACATGGGCGACGGCTGGGAAACCCGCCGCCGCCGGGAGCCCGGCAACGACTGGGCAATCGTCGCGCTGGCGCGCGCGGGTGTGATTCGCCGGGTCGAAATTGATACGGCGCACTTCAAGGGCAATTTCCCCGACCGCTGTTCGCTGCAGGCGGCGAGCGTCGTGGGCGGCACGGACGCGTCGCTCGTCACGCAGGCAATGTTCTGGCCGACGCTGCTCGACGAGCAGCCGCTCAAGATGGACAGCATTCATACGTTCGACGCGCAGCTCGCGGTGCTCGGCCCCGTCACGCACGTGCGGCTCAACATCCATCCGGACGGTGGCGTATCGCGGCTGCGTATCTGGGGGGAACCGGCATGACGCAGGCGTGCATGGACAGACTGCATACGTTGCGTGTCGAGCCGCTCACGCGCGACGCGTTCGCGCCGTTCGGCGATGTGATCCAACTCGACGGCGCGCGCCGTTTCCTGATCAACGGCGGCACGACCGAGCGCTTTCACGATCTCGCGTCGGTCGACGTTGGCGACGCGCACGGGCGGCCGCTCATCAGCGTGTTCCGCGCACAGCCGCGCGCATGGCCGGTCGAGATCGACATGATGGAGCGCCATCCGCTCGGCAGCCAGGCGTTCATTCCGCTTGCGTCCGTTGTCCGCTATCTGCTCGTGGTCGCGCCGGCTGGCGAATTCGACCCGGCGCGGATGCGCGCGTTTGTTGCGCAGCGCGGGCAGGGCGTCAATTACGCGAAAGGCGTCTGGCACCATCCGCTGCTCGCGCTCGACGCGGTGAGCGATTTCATCGTGGTCGACCGTGGCGGCGAACAGCCGAATTGCGACGAGATTTTGCTTGGCGCCCGGTGGCGGTTGATCGATGACAGCGAACCGATGCGTGTCGTCGCGTAACGCTTGCTTGCCGTCGCGCGCCAGGCGTTGACGGGTGCATCAGCCGGAGCGAGTCCGGCACGGGCCGCGCGGCACGATTTCCGTGCAGCACGGGCCGCACGTCCGGCCGCGGGCTGGCGCTGCGCGTGCGCTCATCCGGCCCCCACGCGCGGCCAGCCGTGGCCGTCGAAAGGCCGAGACCCTTAAGCTGCGCACCGGGCCGGCAGGCGTGAGACGCCGGGAAGCGGCTACCGTGAGCAGGGGGCAGGGGCACGAAATTGAACAGGCTGAACAGGCGCACGGCGCATGCTGCTGCGCTCGCGGGCGGCGGCTGGCCCGGTCCGAGCCGAAATTCGCACGGGGCATCCAACCGGCATGGCGCGGCGCGCGGACAATCCGCAAAAAAGTGCCCAGATCCGGCGGCGGCAAAATCCGCCGATGCACAAACTTCCGCAAGCAGGCCGTGCCCCGTCGAACAAAGGCCCGGCGAGCTTGCGCCTGCCGGGCCTATGCGATCTGCTTGCGCGGAAAAACACGCGCAGCGCGGCCGGTGCCGCGTCAGTGCTTGCCTTCGTGCTTGCGGTGTGGGCAATTTTCCGTTTTGCACGAACCGTACATCGCGAGCGAATGCTCTTGCAGCTTGAAGCCGCGTTCCTTCGCAATCATCTGCTGGCGGCTTTCGATCTCGGCGTCGAAGAATTCCTCGACGCGGCCGCAGTCGAGACAAACCAGGTGATCGTGGTGCGAGCCTTCGTTCAGCTCGAACACGGCCTTGCCGGATTCGAAGTTGCTGCGCGACAGCAGGCCCGCCTGCTCGAACTGGGTGAGCACGCGGTAGACGGTCGCAAGGCCGATGTCGAGTTCCTCATGCAGCAGGTTGCGATAGACGTCTTCGGCCGTCAGATGGCGCACCGGGCTCTGCTGGAAAATTTCGAGAATTTTGAGGCGCGGTAGGGTGGCCTTGAGCCCGATATTCTTGAGATCGGTCGGATTGGTCATGGCTAGGCGTCCCTAGAGTACAATGCTGAGCTTCAATAGTACCGGCTTTTTGCCATTTAGGTCACCTTCGACATCTATTCGCGCGCGGCCTGCGCCATGGCCGGCACGGTGAGGGAAATGATTCCAAGATCTCTTTTGCAACTTCAGAGGAGCCGCATGCGAAGCGCTGTCATCGCTGCTGCCGCCGTCGCCGGATTGGCTGCCTGCTCGTCTTATGACAGCTTGACGCAACGGGTCGCGCAAAGCATCACACCGTATCGGATTACCGTCGTCCAGGGTAATTTCGTGTCGCAGGAAATGGCGTCGCAACTGCAGGCCGGCATGTCGCGTGACCAGGTGCGCGCGTTGCTCGGCACGCCGCTGCTGACCGACGTGTTCCACGCGGATCGCTGGGACTACTTGTTCTATTTCAAGCGCGGCTCGACCTCGGTCGTCCAGCAGCGCGACCTCGTGCTGAATTTCGCGAACGATCGGCTCGTGAGCTGGACCGGCGCGGATAATCTGCCGTCCGAACTTGACCTGCTTGCCGATATCGACGGCGACAGGCGCGGCAAGAAGGCGAAAAAGGCGGCGCAGGCCGCAGCTAGCTCGGCCGAGGCCGCGTCGCAGGCCGCCGCTGCGGCCACCGCCTCGGCCGCTGCCGCCGTGCCGGCCCCGGAGCCGGCTGCGGACGCCGCGCCGGCGCATGCCGATGCGGGCACGGCGGCCGGGCAGCCGGCGCTGGACAGCGGCGCGAACGAACAGGCCGCGCGCGCGGCAAACCGGGCGACCGCGCAGGTGTCCGGCCAGGGCGGCGCGTCCGTGCGGTTCCGTCCGTCCGCACAGGCGGCGCCGAGCGCGCCGACGCCTGGGGGCCAGCCGCCCGGCGCGAGCCCTGCGATCCAGCCGCAGTTCCAGTTCCACCGTCCGCCGCAGCGGCCCGCGCCGGGCGCGGGCGACGCCGTCGGCCCGCAGGAAACGGGCAACTGAGCCGGCCTTTCCAGTCAAACAGGGCGGCGTGCGCCGCCCGTTCTTTATTCGTAGCAGGTAGCGCATGTCGTCCATGAAGATTGCGATTGCAGGCGCATCGGGCCGGATGGGCCGGATGCTGATCGAAGCGGTGCTCGACGCGCCCGACGCGACGCTCGTCGGCGCGCTCGATCGCGTGGGCTCCGAGCAGCTCGGCCAGGACGCGGGCGCGTTTCTCGGCAAGCAAACCGGGGTGACGCTCACCGACGATATCGAGCGCGTTTTCGTCGACGCCGATTATCTGATCGACTTCACCCGCCCGGAAGGCACGCTCGCGCATGTCGAGGCGGCGCTGCGCCACCGCGTGAAGCTCGTGATCGGCACCACGGGTTTCAGCGAACCGCAGAAGGCGCAGCTTCGCGCGGCGGGCGAGCGGATCGCCGTGATGTTTTCGGCGAACATGAGCGTCGGCGTGAATGTCACGCTGAAGCTGCTCGAGTTCGCGGCGAAGCACTTCTCGCACGGCTACGACATCGAGATCGTCGAGGCGCATCATCGGCACAAGGTCGATGCGCCGTCCGGCACCGCGCTGATGATGGGCGAGGCGGTGGCGGGCGCGCTCGGGCGCTCGCTGGCCGATTGCGCGGTGTACGGCCGCCACGGCGTGACGGGCGAGCGCGATCCGTCGACGATCGGCTTCTCGGCGATTCGCGGCGGCGATATCGTCGGTGACCACACGGTGCTGTTCGCCGGCACCGGCGAGCGCATCGAGATCACGCACAAATCGGCGAGCCGGGTTTCCTATGCGCAGGGCGCGCTGCGCGCCGCGCGCTTCCTCGCCGGCCATGACGCCGGTTTCTTCGATATGCAGGACGTGCTCGGCCTGCGCTGAGCGCCTGCCGTAAGCACCGCCCGTACCGAGCGCATCGATGGCGATCTCCACTCCGACCGGCATCCTGCACTACCTTGAAAGCGGCGACGCCGTCACGCATGCGGTTGCTTACGTGCTGCTCGCGATGTCGATTGCGAGCTGGTGTTTTCTGCTCGTGAAGGCGTGGCTGCTGGTGCGCGCGAAACGTCAGGCGCCCGCCGCGCTCGCCGCGTTCTGGCGGGCGGCGACGCTCGATGAGGGGGTAGCCGCGCTGCGCGCGGCCGACAAGGAGCGCGTGTTCGTGCCGCTTGCGCAGGCCGCGCGCGATGCCGACGCCATCCCGGATACCGGGCCGCGCACGCTTGCCGCCCGCGTCGAGCGCGGCGAGCGGATATTGCGCTCGTTGCGTGCCGCGTTGCGCACGTCGCAGCGGCGGCTCGAATTCGGCCAGGTGCTGCTCGCGTCGATCGGCAGCACGGCGCCGTTCGTCGGTCTGCTCGGCACGGTCTGGGGGATCTATCACGCGCTCGGCAGCATCGCGGCGAGCGGGCAGGCGCAGATCGAGAACGTGGCCGGCCCAGTGGGCGAGGCGCTCATCATGACGGCGTTCGGCCTTGTCGTCGCGATTCCGGCGGTGCTTGCGTACAACATTCTCGGCCGGCTCGTGCGGCAACTCGTCGAGGAGCTGGACGGCTTCGCGCGCGATCTGCATGTGTTCGTTTGCGGCGAATCGGCTGGGCAGCCGGTTGCGCGACGGGCTTCGTAGCCTTTGTTTCGCAGTCTGCCGCTGCCTCTTTCGCAGCCGGTTCCGTAGCAGGCTTTTACACGGCCGGGTGCGGCGGATTCCGCCAGCTGCGTTCGGTTGCGCCGATAGGCGCGCGCAGGGCGGCTGCGGCAAAGGGGCGCGAGGCGCGCGGCGACGGTGTCGGTCGCCGCGATTCGCCGGCGCGGCATGGCGCAACAGGCATTCAACGCATTTCACGCATTCGATCCGGCAACGGAGGGCAATATGGCGTTCGGCGGACTCGACCATCAGCAGACCTCGCAACCGATGGCGGACATCAACATGACGCCGCTCATCGACGTGATGCTCGTTCTGCTTGTCATCTTCATCATCACCGCGCCGCTTCTCACGCACGCGATCCGGCTCGATTTGCCGAAAGTCGCGGCGGCGCCCGCGCGCGATACGCCGCAAACCATCACGCTGTCGATCGACGCGGCGGGCAGGCTGTACTGGAACGACGAGCCGATCGCGTTCGGCGCGCTGGCCGCGCGCTTGCGCGACGCGGCGTCGGGCGGCAAGGACCCGCAGCTGCATCTGCGCGCCGCGCGTGACACCCGCTACGATGCGATCGCGCAGGTGATGGGTGCCGCGCAGCAGGCGGGCATCGCGCGCATCGGCTTCGTGACCGATTCGCCCAAGCCGGACGGGGCGCCGGCCGCGGGGCAGCCTGCGAGGCCAGCGGCGGAGCCGGCCGCGCTTGCGGTGCCGCACTGAGTCGGATTGCGGTTTGCCGTGCGCCCCGGCGCCGGGTGCGGCGGCGTTGCCTGACGGGGCGTGCCGTTCGCGAGCGTGTCCGCGCAGCTTCTCTCTCGGCGGCGACTCCGGCTGCTTTGCTGACCACGGCGGGTGTTGGCTTTGACTTCGGCGTTGGTTTCCGTATCGGTATTAGCATCTGCTCCGGCTCCGGCTCCGGCTCCGGCTCCGGCTCCGGCTCCGGCGTGGACTTCGCCCCCGTCCACCACTTCCACTGCCGTCTCATTTACGCCCGCAGCCAGCGCCATAAAATGCGCTCCGCGCGCCGAAACCTTTCCCGCTCACCGTCGCTCACCGTTCAAATGCGCACGGGTGCGCGACAGCGGCATGAGTCGCCGTGACGGACGGTATAATCGATCTTTTCTCCGCGCCGCCGGCGACGCGGGAATGCGCGATTGCCGATCCGCTCGAACGCGCTTGCCCAATCCGCCGCTGCGTGCTGCTCCAAAGCCCAGCCCGATCACACCATGCACGAAAGATACGTACCCGCCGACGTCGAAGCTGCCGCCCAAGGCGATTGGCGTGCCGCCGACGCCTACCGCGCGACGGAAGACGCGCAACGCAAGAAGTTCTATTGCGTGTCGATGCTGCCTTATCCGTCCGGCAAGCTGCATATGGGCCACGTGCGCAACTACACGATCAACGACGTGATGTACCGCTATCTGCGGATGAACGGCTACAACGTGCTGATGCCGATGGGATGGGACGCGTTCGGGATGCCCGCCGAGAACGCCGCGATGGCCAACGGCGTGCCGCCCGCGCAGTGGACTTACGACAACATCGCGTACATGAAGAAGCAGATGCAGTCGATGGGCCTCGCGATCGACTGGTCACGCGAAGTCACGACCTGCAAGCCTGACTACTACAAGTGGAACCAGTGGCTGTTTCTGAAGATGCTCGAGAAGGGCATCGTCTACAAGAAGACGGGCACCGTGAACTGGGACCCGGTCGATCAGACCGTGCTCGCGAACGAGCAGGTGATCGACGGCCGCGGCTGGCGCTCGGGCGCGCTCGTCGAAAAGCGCGAGATCCCGATGTACTACATGCGGATCACGCAATACGCCGACGAACTGCTGAGCGACCTCGACAGCCTCGGCTGGCCGGAGCGCGTGAAGGTGATGCAGCAGAACTGGATCGGCAAGAGCTTCGGCGTGAACTTCGGCTTCCCATACGAACTCGATGGCGAAAAGAAGCTGCTGCGCGTATTCACGACCCGCGCGGATACGATCATGGGCGTGACGTTCTGCGCGATCGCGGCCGAGCACCCGCTCGCCGCGCGGCTCGCGCAGGCTCAGCCGGAGCTGCTGGCGTTCATCGACGAATGCAAGCGCGGTGGCGTCGCCGAGGCCGATATCGCGACGATGGAGAAAAAGGGCGTCGCGACGGGCTTTTCCGTATCGCATCCGCTGACGGGCGAGCCCGTCGAAGTGTGGATCGGCAACTACGTGCTGATGAACTACGGCGAAGGCGCGGTGATGGGCGTGCCCGCGCACGACGAGCGCGATTTCGCGTTCGCGAAGAAATACGGCCTGCCGCTCAAGCAGGTGATCGCGGTCGAAGGCGAGACGTACTCGACCGACGCGTGGCAGGAATGGTACGGCGACAAAACATGCGGCACCTGCGTGAACAGCGGCAAGTACGACGGCCTCGGGTACGAGGCCGCGCTCGACGCGGTCGCCGCTGATCTGCGCGCGGGCGGCTTCGGCGACAAGCAGGTGACGTGGCGCTTGCGCGACTGGGGCATTTCGCGCCAGCGTTACTGGGGCACGCCGATTCCGATCATCCGCTGTCCGTCGTGCGGCGACGTGCCGGTGCCCGAAGCGGATTTGCCGGTCGTATTGCCCGAGGACCTGGTGCCGGACGGCAGCGGCAATCCGCTCGCGAAGTCCGATGCGTTCCTGAACTGCGTGTGCCCGAAGTGCGGCGCGGCGGCCAAGCGCGAAACCGACACGATGGATACGTTCGTCGATTCGTCGTGGTACTTCTCGCGCTACGCGGCGCCGGACGCGACGTCGATGGTCGACGCGCGCACCGATTACTGGATGCCGATGGATCAGTACATCGGCGGCATCGAGCACGCGATTCTGCACCTGCTGTACTCGCGCTTCTGGGCGAAGGTGATGCGCGATCTCGGCCTTGTGTCGTTTGGCGAGCCGGCGAAGAACCTGCTCACGCAAGGCATGGTGCTCAACGAGACTTTCTACCGCGAGGACGCGTCCGGCAAGAAGACCTGGTACAACCCGGCCGACGTCACCGTGTCGTATGACGACAAGGGGCGGCCCGTCGGCGCGGTGCTGCAATCCGATGGCCAGCCGGTCGTGCTCGGCGGCATCGAGAAGATGTCGAAGTCGAAGAACAACGGCGTCGATCCGCAGGTGCTGATCGATCAGTACGGCGCCGACACCGCGCGCCTGTTCACGATGTTCGCCGCGCCGCCCGAGCAGCAGCTCGAGTGGTCGGGCGCGGGCGTCGAGGGGGCGAGCCGCTTTCTGCGCCGCGTGTGGAGCTTCGGTTACGCGAACCGCGACGCGCTTGCCGCGCGCGCGACGTTCGACGCCGCCCAACTGGCTGACACCGACAAAACGCTGCGCCGCGAGATCCACGGCGTGCTGAAGCAAGCCGATTTCGACTACCAGCGCTTGCAGTACAACACGGTCGTGTCGGCGGCGATGAAGATGCTGAACGCGCTCGAAGGCGCGAAGGGTGCCGCGCCCGGCGTGGTGCGCGAAAGCTACGGCGTGCTGTTGCGCGTGCTGTATCCGGTCGTGCCGCATGTCACGTATCGGCTGTGGCAAACGCTCGGCTACGCGGACGAATTTGGCGGGCTGCTCGACGCGCCGTGGCCGAAGGTCGACGAAGCCGCGCTCGAGCAGGCCGAGATCGAACTGGTGCTGCAGGTCAACGGCAAGGTGCGCGGCGCGATCAAGATTGCGAAGGACGCGAGCCGCGACGCGATCGAGGCGGCGGCGCTCGCCGACGAGACATTCGCGAAGTTCGCCGAAGGCAAGCCGGCCAAAAAGGTGATTGTCGTGCCCGGGCGTCTGGTCAACGTCGTCGTCTGACGGCGCCCGGTGTCGGTCCGGTGTCGTTTAGCGGCGCATGGTGAATCAGCAAGGAGCGAAGGTGATCCGCAGATCGTTTTTGATGCTCGTGGGCAGCGCGGTGTTGTTGTCGGCGTGCGGTTTCAAGTTGCGCGGGCAGCAGGACTATGCGTTCAAGCGCCTGTACATCGTGGGCGGGCCGCCCGCCGCGGCGGCGCGGCTCACGCGTCTCGTCGAGGGAGGCAGCGACACGAAGATCGTCAAGTCGCCTGACGACGCCGACGCGGTGCTGAACCTCGCCGAAGCGCAGAGCCAGGGCACGCTCACGCTCGACCGTTACGGCGTGGTACAGGAGTATCAGCTCAACTACACGCTCAACTACACGCTTTTGGGCAAGGACGGCACGGCGCTGATTCCGCCGAGCGTCATCGCGCTGAACCGCGCGATGACGTACAGCCCGCAATATACGAACGCGAAGTCGCAGGAAGCCGAGATCTTGTACGCGGACATGCGCAACGATGCGATCGACCAACTGATGCGGCGTCTGGCGATCGTGCGCACGCTGAATCCGGAGCCGGGTCAGGGCGTGCCGGCCGTCTGGCCGCGCGCGCCGCTGCCGCCGCCGCCGCTGTGATCGGCCGCGTTCGCCGTTTCGTTTTCATCGATAGGCGCGTAACCGATGCAATTGCGACTTGACGCATTAGAGCCGCATCTGGCGAAAGGGCTCGCCGGCTTGTACGCCGTGTACGGCGACGAGCCGCTGCTCGTGCAGGAGGCCTGCGACCGGATTCGCGCGGCCGCGCGCGCGGCGGGCTTCGTCGAGCGTTCGGTGCATACCGTCGAGCGGGGCTTTGACTGGAGCGTGCTGATCGGCGCGAGCCAGGCGATGTCGCTGTTCGGCGACCGGCAGCTCGTCGAGCTGCGGATTCCGTCCGGCAAGCCGGGCAAGGACGGCGCCGATGCGCTGAAAACGCTCGCCGGCGCGCACAATCCCGATACGCTGATGCTCGTTACGCTGCCGCGGCTCGATGCGGCGACGCAGAAATCCGCGTGGTTCACCGCGCTCGCGAATGCGGGCGTTGCGATCAAGATCGATCCGGTCGATCGCGCGCAATTGCCGAAATGGATTGGCGAGCGGCTCGCACTGCAAGGTCAGCGGGTCGCGGCGGGCGACGACGGGCGGCGCGCGCTCGCATTCGTTGCCGAGCGTGTCGAAGGCAACCTGCTGGCCGCGCATCAGGAAATCCAGAAGCTCGGTTTGCTTTATCCGGCGGGCGTGCTCACGTTCGAGCAGATCCATGACGCGGTGCTGAACGTCGCGCGCTATGACGTATTCAAGCTCAACGAGGCGATGCTCGCGGGCGACGCCGCGCGGCTCGCGCGGATGATCGACGGCCTGAAGGGAGAGGGCGAGGCGCTGGTGCTCGTGTTATGGGCGCTCGTCGACGAGTTGCGCACGCTGCTCCGGATCAAGCGCGGCGTCGCGGCCGGCAAGCCGCTCGCGACGCTCGTGCGCGAGAATCGCGTCTGGGGGCCGCGCGAGCGGCTCGTCGGGCCGGCGCTGGCGCGCGTGTCCGAGGCGGCGCTCGAGCAGGCGCTCGCGTTTGCCGCGCGGCTCGACCGGCAGGTCAAGGGGCTTGCCGCGGTGCCGCGCGGCCGCGCGCATGGCGAGCCGCCGCCTGACCCCTGGGACGGGCTGTTCCAGCTTGCGATGACGGTGGCGCGCGCGGGCGGGCCCGGTGGCGATACGCCGCGCCGGGCCGGCTGAGCGGGCTTGCGCGCGGGCGCTTACAATCGAGCGATCGCGGCGAGCGTGACAGTAGCGGCGCGCGGCACATGGATGAACATTGTGCGGGGCGGCGGGAGTGCGTCTGGCGCGGCACGGGATGGATGTTGGTGCGCCATCCCGCTTCGGCGCGATCGCGCGATATGGCTGGTTCGGCGCCGGTCGCGCGGCAATCCGTGCGTCGATCTGGCGGCGCGGCGCGTTGGCAAGCGCCGGCGGAACGGCCTTTTGCGCTGGCTCATTTCGCAGCGGCGGCGGACGCCGGTCCGGCACCGATGACGCGGCATCGCGCGCAGCGATCCGGCGGCGCGACGTGACGCAACAGTACAGGCCATCGGCGTGCCCGTTCATCGCCGGGGTGAGCTGCGGTTCGCGCGCGAGCCGCGGCATTCAGCGTTTCACGCCACATGGTTTTTCCGACAATGTTTTTGCCGCTCGATACGGGCGGCTTGCATGGCGAGTCTCATGATGGATATCGATCAGTACATGACGGACGTCGGCCGCCGCGCGCGGCACGCATCGCGCGCGATCGCGCGCGCGTCCACCGCCGCGAAGAACGCCGCGCTCGAAGCTGTCGCGCGGGCGATCGAGCGCGACGCCGATGCGCTGAAGGCGGCCAATGCGCGCGACGTCGCGCGTGCGAAGGACAAGGGGCTCGACGCCGCGTTCGTCGATCGCCTGACGCTGTCCGACAAGGCGCTGAAGACGATGACAGAAGGGCTGCGCCAGGTCTCGGCGCTGCCCGACCCGATCGGCGAGATCAGCAACCTCAAGTATCGTCCGAGCGGGATTCAGGTCGGTCAGATGCGCGTGCCGCTCGGCGTGATCGGGATCATCTACGAGTCGCGGCCGAACGTGACGATCGACGCGGCCGCGCTGTGCCTGAAGTCCGGCAACGCGACGATCCTGCGCGGCGGCTCGGAGGCGCTCGAATCGAACACGGCGCTCGCGCGGCTGATCGGCGAGGGGCTCGATGCGGCGGGGCTGCCGCGCGACGCGGTGCAGGTCGTCGAGACGGCCGACCGCGCGGCGGTCGGCAAGCTGATCACGATGACCGAATACGTCGACGTGATCGTGCCGCGCGGCGGCAAGAGCTTGATCGAACGGCTGATCAACGAGGCGCGCGTGCCGATGATCAAGCATCTCGACGGCATCTGCCATGTGTACGTCGACGATCGCGCCGATCCGGGTAAGGCGCTGAGCGTTTGCGACAACGCGAAAACGCACCGCTACGGCACCTGCAACACGATGGAGACGCTGCTCGTCGCGCGCGGCATTGCGTCGGCCGTGCTGCCGCCGCTTGGCCGGCTGTATCGCGACAAGGGCGTCGAGCTGCGAGTCGATGCGTCCGCGCGTGCGGTGCTCGCTGATGCGGGCGTCGCGCCGCTCGTCGATGCGACCGAAGAGGACTGGCGCACCGAATATCTCGCGCCCGTGCTCGCGATCAAGATCGTCGACGATCTCGACGCCGCGATCGAGCACATCAATACATACGGTTCCGCGCACACCGACGCGATCGTCACCGAGGATCACGATCGCGCGATGCGTTTCTTGCGAGAGGTGGATTCGGCGAGCGTGATCGTCAACGCGTCGACGCGCTTTGCCGACGGCTTCGAATTCGGCCTGGGCGCCGAGATCGGCATCTCCAACGACAAGCTACACGCGCGCGGCCCGGTGGGGCTCGAGGGGCTGACGTCGATGAAATACATCGTGCTCGGGCACGGCGAAGGGCGTCAGTAACGCAAGCAGGCGCAAACGGGAACGCAAAAGATTGATGGCAATGCTTTGGGTCAAGACCTTTCATATCGTGCTGATCGCAGCGTGGTTCGCGGGGCTCTTCTATTTGCCCCGGATCTACGTGAACCTGGCGCTCGAGACCGATCCCGCCGCCGTGCGCCGCCTGCTCGTGATGGCGCGCAAGCTGTTTCGCTTCATGACCTTCATCGCGGTGCCGGCGCTCGCGTGCGGCCTGTGGCTGTGGCTCGTGATCGGCATCGGTCAGGGGCAGGGCTGGATTCACGCGAAAGTCGGCGTCGTGCTGCTGCTGATCGTCTATCACGCGTATTGCGGGCATTTATTGAAAGTCTTCGAGCGCGGCGAGAACCGGCGCTCGGACAAGTGGTATCGCTTCTTCAACGAACTGCCGGTGCTGGCGATGCTGGCGGCTGTCGCGCTCGTCGTGATCAAGCCGTTCTGAACTGAAGGCGCGCGGGCGGTTGCGCCGCGATGAGCGTGCCGGCAAGCCCCGGCCTTGAACTGCGTCCCAAAAGGTGGACATCGATCCAATCCTCGGGACGCAGTTCAAGGCCGGGGCTTTTTCGTTGCCGGTGATCGGCCGCTTTCGCGCCGGTTCGCGCTTTTGTGCCGCTATAGCGGCTCGTGGGCCGTATCCTTCGGCGCCTTCGGCTCCATCCCGATGCGCCGCCGCGTGATTGCCTCCTTCGCGCGGCCGAGCCGGTCGACGAGATCGGGCCCGCGATTGAGCGCGACGCCGACCGCGAGAATGTCGCCGATCGCGAGATGCGACATGCGCGAGGTCATCGGCGAGAACACGTCGGTTTCCTCGGCGACGTTCGACGCCAGACTGACCGTCGACAGTTGCGCGAGCGGCGAATGGCTATGCGTGATCGACACGACGTTGGCGCCGCATGCGCGCGCGGCACGCGCGGCGTCGACGATGTCGCGCGTGCGCCCGGTGTTCGAGATCGCGACGACGACGTCTTTCGCGCCGAGCAGCGCGGCCGACATCGAGAACGTGTGCGGGTCCGAGTACGCGACGCTGGGCACGCCGAGCCGGAAGAATTTGTGCTGGATGTCCTGCGCAGCGATGCCCGAGCCGCCCGCGCCGTAGAATTCGATGCGCGACGCGCGCGACAGCAGCTCGATCGCGTCGGCGACGCTGGTTGCCGACAGGCTGTTGCGCACCTCGATCAGCGCGCCGATGGTCCGGTCGAACACTTTGCCGATGATGCCGGGCGCGGGCTCGTCGGGCTCGACGTCGCGGTAGACGGACGCCACACCCGGCGCGATGCTTTGCGCGAGCCGGATCTTGAATTCGCGAAAGCCGCTGCAGCCGAGCGCCTGGCAGAAGCGCGCGATCGTCGGCTGACTCGCGCCCGCGCGCGCGGCGAGCTCGGTCATCGACAAATCGAGCACTTCGCGCGGCGCGGCGAGCACATAGTCGGCGAGCTTGCGCTCGGACGGGCGGAGTTGGGCGCGAATCGCCTCGATTCTGGGGAGCATGGCGTGAAAGGGCGCGGAAGTGGATCGAATGGACGCTAGTATTGCGGCGATATTGTAGAAAATCTACAGAAATTTTCTAGCGTCCGGCGCGATAAGGGCGATTGGCTGATTAGGGTTAACACTGAGCCAATATCCCTAATTTACAGGCCATAACGATGAATTTCCGGCGCTAATGCTGCGCCGCGAGATTGCGGGTGTGTAGTTTTTCTACTAAACTCGCGCCGTTCGTTCGCTGAAGCGGATGAACCCACGATTCCAGCTTGCCGGCCCAGCCGGCTCATGTGAGGAGCGCCCAGCATGGCCTCGCTGCACCCCACTCTTGCGTCCGTGACCGAGCGCGTGATCGCGCGCAGCCGGCCGACGCGCTCAGTCTATCTCGCCCGCATCGACGCCGCGCAAGGCCGCTTTCCGGCGCGCGGCGCGCTGTCGTGCGCGAATCTCGCGCACGGCTTCGCCGGCCTCGAGGGCAACGACAAGTTCTCGATCAAGGCGATCAAGCAGCCGAACATCGGCATTGTGTCGTCGTACAACGAGATGCTGTCCGCGCACGCGCCGTACCGTGATTTCCCCGACATCATCAAGCAGGCCGCGCGCGAGGCGGGCGGCGTCGCGCAGTTCGCGGGCGGCGTGCCGGCGATGTGCGATGGCGTCACGCAGGGCAATCCGGGCATGGAGCTGTCGCTGTTCTCGCGCGAGGTGATCGCGATGAGCACGGCGGTCGCGCTCACGCACAACATGTTCGATGCGGCGCTGTGCCTCGGCGTTTGCGACAAGATCGTGCCGGGCCTGCTGATCGGCGCGCTGCAATTCGGCCATCTGCCGACGATTTTCGTGCCGGCGGGCCCGATGACGAGCGGCTTGTCGAACGACGACAAGGCGAAGATCCGCCAACAGTTCGCCACCGGCCAGGTGGGGCGCGACGCGCTGCTCGAGGCGGAATCGGCCGCGTATCACGGCCACGGCACCTGCACGTTCTACGGCACCGCGAACAGCAACCAGATGCTGATGGAGGTGATGGGGCTGCACCTGCCGGGCGCGGCATTCGTTCATCCGCACACGCCGCTGCGCGACGCGCTGACCGCCGAGGCCGCCAGGCGCGTGCTCGAACTGACGGCCGAGCGCGGCCATTACACGCCGATCGGCCGGGTGGTCGACGAGAAGGCGGTCGTCAACGGAATCGTCGCGCTGCTCGCGACGGGCGGCTCGACGAACCATACGCTGCATCTTGTCGCGATCGCGCGTGCGGCGGGCATCGTGATCGACTGGGACGACTTCGACGCGCTGTCGAGCGCGGTGCCGCTTCTTGCGAAGATCTATCCGAACGGCAAGGCAGACGTGAACCATTTCCATGCAGCGGGCGGCATCGCATTCCTGGTGCGCAATCTGCTCGAAGGCGGTCTGCTGCACGACGATGTGAAGACGGTAGCGGGCGATGGGCTGTCGTCGCACTACACGCGCGAGCCGCGGCTTGTCGACGGCAAGCTCGCGTGGGTGCCGGGCGTCGACGCGAGCGGCGACGACAAGGTGTTGCGGCCGATCGACGCGCCGTTCCAGCCGGACGGCGGCCTGCGTCTGATGCAGGGCAGGCTCGGGCGCGGCGTGATCAAGATTTCGGCGGTGGCGCCCGAGCACCGGAAGGTGAAGGCGCCCGCGATCGTGTTCGATTCGCAGGAAGCGGTGCAGGCCGCGTTCGACGCGGGCGAACTCACGCGCGACTTCGTTGCGGTGGTGCGCTTCCAGGGTGCGCGCGCGAACGGAATGCCCGAACTGCACCGCCTCACACCGCTGCTGGGCGTGTTGCAGGATCAGGGCTTTCACGTCGCGCTGGTGACGGATGGCCGGATGTCGGGCGCCTCGGGCAAGGTGCCCGCGGTGATCCACGTGTCGCCCGAGGCGCTGTTGAGCGGCCCGCTCGGCAAGGTGCAGACGGGCGATACGATCGTGATCGACGCACCGGCCGGCGTGCTCGACGTCGAGATCGACGAAGCAGCCTGGGCGGCGCGCGCGCTCGCGCAGCCCGCGCATCAGGCGGATAACGAGGTCGGCTTTGGCCGCGAGCTGTTCGGCGTGTTTCGCGCGGCGGCGGCGCCGGCGGAGCAGGGCGCGTCGGTGTTCGGCGCGATGGCGGGCGAGGCCGCGCGCGTGAGCGTCACCTGAGCACCGGGAACCTCGGCATACCGCCGCACCTAACCTAACCGAGCGGGCGCTGCAGCGGCTGCCTCTACGAACAGCCGCACAAGGCGAACAGCCACACAAAGCTGTGAAAGCTACGAAAGTCACGAAAAGGAGTCATACCGATGAAGACGATAGGCGAGATCGTGAAGCTGGGCCCGGTGATCCCGGTGCTTGCGTTCGATTCGGCCGAACAGGGCGAACAGGTGTCGCGCGCGTTGCACGCGGGCGGCGTGAAGGTGCTGGAAATCACGCTGCGCACCGCGGCGGGGCTCGATGCGATCAAGCGCGCGAGCGAACTCGCTGACGACATCGTGGTCGGCGTTGGCACCATCACGAAGCCCGAGCAATGCGCGCAGGCTAAAGCCGCGGGCGCGCAGTTCGGCGTATCGCCCGGCCTGACGAAGGACATGCACCAGGCGGCGCTCGACGCTGGCCTGCCGCTTTTGCCGGGTGTGATGACGCCCACCGATATCATCACCGCGCTCGAGCTGGGTTATGAAATCGTCAAGTTCTTTCCCGCGCAGCAGGCAGGCGGCGTGCCGATGCTGCAGGCGTTCCACGGCCCATTCCCGACGTTGAAGTTTTGCCCGACGGGTGGCATCACCGCCGAGACCGCGCCGAATTTCCTGAAGCTGCCGAACGTCGTGTGCGTCGGCGGTTCGTGGCTGACGCCGAAGGCGGCGCTCGCCGCGCAGGATTGGACCGAAATCACGCGTCTCGCGCGCGAGGCAAGCGGGCTCGCGCACTAAACATCGGACCGGATGCTCCTAGAATCCGCAGACGAAAATGCTTTCCTGAATCCTTGTTTTGCGAGGGGCCCGGCTGATGGAACCGGTTCTATCGCGAAGCACTGAACAAAAGTAGAATTCAGCGTCCTGACAGGCGGGCATCCGCGTTCTGTATCGGAGACTTCAAGCGCCGGGCGTCACGCGGCTTGCCCCGCGCCCGGCTCGAAAAATCCCAAGGAGGAGTGCCATATGGGGGCTGTCCAAGGCAGCACGCTGCTGATTTACACCGTGATCGCGATCGCGGCGCTGATCGTGATGATCGCGCGATACAAGATTTATCCGTTCCTTGTGCTGATCATCGTGTCGCTCGGCCTGGGCCTCGCGGTCGGCATGCCGATGGACAAGATCGTCAAGTCGTTCGAGACGGGCAACGGCAACACGCTCGGCCACATCGCGATCGTCGTCGGCCTGGGCACGATGCTCGGCAAGATGATGGCCGAATCGGGCGGCGCCGAGCGCATCGCGACGACGCTGATCCGCTGGTTCGGCGAGAAGAACATTCATTGGGCGATGATGTTCGTCGCGATCATCGTCGGCTTGCCGGTCTTCTTCGAAGTCGGCTTCGTGCTGCTGATTCCAATCGCATTCAACGTCGCCAAGCGCACCGGCAAGTCGCTGCTGCTCGTCGGGCTGCCGATGGTCGCGGGGCTGTCGGTCGTGCACGGGCTGATTCCGCCGCATCCGGCCGCGCTGCTCGCGGTCCAGCAGTACGGTGCGGACATCGGCAAGACGATCGCCTATGGCCTCATCGTCGGCGTGCCGACCGCGCTGATCGCAGGGCCGCTGTTCGCGCTCGTGATCCACAAATACGTGAAGCTGCCGCAGAACAACCCGCTTGCCGCGCAGTTCGTCGATTCGCACGGCAAGCCGGCCGCGCAGCGCGAGCTGCCGAGCTTCGGCATCACGCTCTTCACGATTTTGCTGCCCGTTGCGTTGATGCTCGTTGGCAGCTGGGCCGACCTGCTGTTCGCGCCGAAGACGCTGCCGAACAATTTGCTGCGTTTCGCCGGTACGTCCGACGTCGCGCTGCTGATCGCGGTGCTCGTCAGCTTCTGGACGTTCGGCGCGAAGCAGGGGTTCAATCGCGATCAGATCCAGAAGTTCTGCGGCGACTGCCTTGCGCCGATCGCGGGCATCACGCTGATCGTGGGCGCGGGCGGCGGGTTCGGCGGTATCCTGCGCGATAGCGGCATCTCGCAGCAGATCGTGTCGAGCGCCTCGCATGCGCACTTGTCGCCGCTGCTGCTCGGCTGGTTCGTCGCCGCGCTGATCCGTCTCGCGACGGGCTCGGCGACGGTCGCGATGACCACCGCCTGCGGGATCGTCGCGCCGATCGCGGCGGCCGCCGGCGCGGGCGTGAAGCCCGAGCTGCTCGTGCTCGCGACCGGTTCGGGCTCGCTCATTTTCTCGCACGTCAACGACGGCGGTTTTTGGCTCATCAAGGAATATTTCGGGATGACGGTGGGGCAGACGTTCAAGACCTGGACGTTGCTCGAGACGCTGATTTCGCTCCTCGGGCTCACGTTCACGCTGCTGATCAGCGCCGTTTTGTAACAACAAGGGGTAGTCAATGATTCTGATCGCTATGGGCGTGTCGGGCGCGGGCAAAACGCGGATCGGCGAATTGCTGGCGCAGCGCCTGTCGTGCACGTTCACCGATGGCGACGCATTTCACAGCGCGGCCAACAAGGACAAGATGCACCACGGCATTCCGCTCACCGACGAGGACCGCTGGCCGTGGCTCGCGGCGATTCGCGCGGCCATCGAGGAAAAGCAGCGTGACGGGCAGACGGCCGTGTTCACGTGCTCGTCGCTGAAACGCGCGTATCGCGACGTCCTGCGCGGCGGTGACCGCGACGTGCGCTTCGTTTATCTGAAGGGCTCGTTCGAGGTGCTGCGCGAGCGGCTGAAGGTGCGCACCGGCCACTTCTTCGATCCGTCGCTGTTGCAAAGCCAGCTCGATACGCTTGAGGAGCCGGGCCCGGACGAGGCGATCGAGGTCAGCATCGAGCTGCCGCCCGACGAGATCGTCGCGCGTGTGATCGCGCAAATCGCGCTGGAGCAGCAACAACAGCAACAACAGCAACAACAGCAACAACAGCAATGAGCGCGGGCGGCCGTCGCGGCGGCGGCTGGCCGCCCGGTATCAAATGACAAAGGCGCCCCGCGGGGCGCCTTTGTCATTGAGCCGGCGTGCCGGACGGGCCGGCGCGTCAGCCGGCGCTCACGCGATGCGCTTCGCCAGCTCGGCCGCCTTGCCGGTGTACGACGCAGGCGTCATCGCGAGCAGCCGCTCCTTCGCATCCTGCGCGATCGCGAGCGTGCCGATGAACTGCTGCAGCGCCTCGCGCGTGATGCCCTTGCCGCGCGTCAATTCCTTTAGTTGCTCATACGGATTCTCGATCCCGTAGCGGCGCATCACGGTCTGCACCGGTTCGGCGAGCACTTCCCAGCAGTTGTCGAGGTCTTCGTTCAGCCGCTGTGGATTCACTTCGAGCTTGTCGAGGCCGCGGATCAGCGCGTCGTAGGCGAGCAGCGAATAGCCGAGCGCGACGCCGATATTGCGCAGCACCGTCGAATCGGTGAGGTCGCGCTGCCAGCGCGACACCGGCAGCTTGTCGGCGAGATGGCGCAGCGTCGCGTTCGCGAGGCCGAGATTGCCTTCCGAGTTTTCGAAATCGATCGGGTTGACCTTGTGCGGCATCGTCGACGAGCCGATTTCGCCCGCCTTCGTCTTCTGTTTGAAGTAGCCGAGCGAGATGTAGCCCCACACGTCGCGGTCGAGATCGAGCAGGATCGTGTTCGCGCGCGCGACGGCGTCGAACAGCTCCGCCATGTAATCGTGCGGCTCGATCTGGATCGTGTAAGGGTTGAACGTGAGCTTCAGACGGCTTTCGATCACGTCGCGCGAGAACGCTTCCCAGTCGAATTCCGGATACGCGGACAGGTGCGCGTTGAAGTTGCCGACCGCGCCGTTCATCTTGCCGAGGATCTCGACTTTCTCGATCCGCTCGATCGCCCGTGCAAGACGCGCGGCAACGTTCGCGATTTCCTTGCCGAGCGTCGTCGGGCTGGCCGGCTGGCCATGCGTGCGCGACAGCATCGGTTGATCGGCGTGCGCGTGCGCGAGCGCGACGAGGCGGCCGTGGACGGTGCGCAGCGACGGCAGGATGACATGCGTGCGCGCGCCGGCCAGCATCATGCCGTGCGACGTGTTGTTGATGTCTTCCGACGTACACGCGAAATGGATGAATTCGCTGGCTTTCTCGAGTTCGGGCTGGCCTTTCACCGATTCCTTGAGCCAGTACTCGACGGCTTTCACGTCATGGTTCGTCACGCGCTCGATTTCCTTGATGCGCGCGGCGTCGTGCGCGGTGAAGCGCGCGACGAGATCGAGCAGGAACTGCTCGGCGGCGGCCGAGAAGCGCGGCACTTCGGCAAAGCCTGCGTGAGACAGTGCGATCAGCCAGTGCACCTCGACAGTGACGCGATGGCGCATGAACGCGGCTTCGGAGAGCCAGTCGCGCAGCGCCTCGGTCTTGGCGGCGTAGCGGCCGTCGAGCGGCGACAGCGCGGTGAGGGCAAAAAGAGTATCGGGACGGGTGTCGGACATGATGGGGCTTGGGCGCGTGCGGCCGCGGTTCAAACGTGAAGGGGTGAACCACGAATTTTACCATCGGCGCGAACCGGGCCGGCGGTTGAGCGGGCAGGGTGCGCCGGCCCGGAGGCTGCCGCGCGCCTGGCGGCAAAACCGATGCGCGGGCGGTGGCGATTGCCGCATCGCGTGGCGAGCGGCGTGCCGTCGAGCGCTCGCGTGCGCGACGCTGCTGACCGCACATCGGGAGTCGCCGACGCGCGCCGTGCGGCTGTTCACCGGCCGCCCGCCGTCATCATGCGCGACACCTTTGCCTATGGAGTGCGCGGGCCGATGAGGCGTGCCGCGCCGCTGACCACATACCGCCGGTCGCTCGCATGCGCCGGAATATGTCTGTCCGCTGTCAGTCGCCCGCGCGCGCCGCGCCGCCGATCGGCATGCCGGCTGCACCCGCCGCGCCTCTTGCCGGCGCCGTATGCCCGGGCGCGGCCCAGCGCAGCCACTGCGCGCGCAGCAACACGAGCGCGCCGAGCGCGCAAGCCGCGAGCGCGCCGAATGTCGCGAAGCCGAGCTGATAGCTGCCGGTGCTTTCCTTGGCGATGCCCATCACGACCGGCAGATAGAAGCCGCCGATGCCGCCCGCCGCGCCGACGATCCCCGACAGCAGCCCCGTCTTGCCCGGCCAGCGGTGCGGCACGAGCTGGAATGTCGAGCCGTTGCCGAGGCCGAACGCGATATACAGGCACACGAGCAGCGCAATGCCGCCTGCGAGCGGCGGCATCACGGCCGCGAACGCGAAGTCGGCCGCGGCGATCGCGGCGAGGATCGCCATCAGCGCGCGCACGCCAGTGACGCGATCCGCGAGATAGCCGCCGAGCGGCCGCACGATCGCGCCGATGAACGCGAGCATCGACATGAACAGGCCCGCCTCGATCTTCGGCATCTGGTAGAGCGTCGTGAGCAGCAGCGTCACGTAGGACGACATGCCGACGAAGCCGCCGAACGTAATGCTGTAGATCAGCATGATCACCCACGTATCGCGCTCGGCGAGCACCGCGCGATAGCGGCCAGGCAGCACTGCGATCGCGACGAGCGCGCCCATCACCGGCAGCAGCAGCACGCCCGCCTTGCCGGAGCCGAACGCGCCCGCGTGCACGGCGAGCACGAGCGCGATCAGCGCGACGAGCGTGAGCGCGAACGCACCGAGCGCGCGCGGCGCGCTGCCCGATTTTTCGCCGCGGTCGTCGGCCCATGCGAACAGCGCGAAGCCCGCGATCGCGAGCAGCGGCAGCGCGGCGGCTGTCGAAAACTTCCAGCCGAGCGCGGCGGCGATGTGCGGGAACATGAAGCCGTCGAGCACCGCGCCGATGTTGCCTGCCGCGGCGAGCCCGAGCACGAGGCCCTGCACCTTCGGCGGATAGCTGCTGCCCGCCATCGGCAGCGCGACCGCGAAGCTCGCGCCGCCGATGCCGAGAAACACGCCGAGCACGAGCAGCAGCGTGTACGACGGCGTGCCGGGCACGAACGGCAGCACGACGGCGGGCAGCGCGGACAGCAGCACGCCCATCAGCGCGATGCGCCGGCCGTCGGCGGACTGATAGAGATTGCCGAGCGTCACGCGCAGGATTGCCGCCGCGAGCACCGGCACCGCCACGAGAAAGCCCTGCTGCGCGGCCGTCATCGCGATGTCCTTGCCGATGAACGGCGCGAGCGGGCCGTACAGCACCCAGACAGTGAAGCCGGTGTCGAAATAGAGGAAGCAGGCGAGCAGCGAGCGCCAGTTGCCGCTTTTGACAGAGCTGCGCAGTGTATCCATCGATAGAGCCTCGCGTATGCGGTTGCCGTTTGAAGGCAGGGTGGGAGCTGGATCGAAACCGCTCCGCGGCGAGCAACGGAGCCACCAGTCTTCTGCAAGGCCTATGCCAGCCGCAGTGCAGCCGCAAGTTGGCCGCGGCGCGTGGTGCGAAAGCCCGCGCCATGAGCGCGCCGCATGGCGCGTCCCACGACGAGACGCGGCGCGGCGCGCACCGGGGGCAGGCGCGCGGCGCGGTTGCCGGCACCGCGTCTGTGCGTGCGGTGCATCGTTGGTGCGATGCAAGAAGTCTGACGAATGCGCGCCGCCGCGGCTTGCCGCCGCCCGCCGCTGTTTAAAATGCGAGCTTCACGGCTTGCGCAGGTCGCGCAAAGGCGCAAAAGGGCTCGCATGGAACTCAAATGGCTCGAGGACTTCGTGTCGCTCGCGGAAACGCGCAGCTTCAGCCGCTCGGCTGAACTGCGACACGTTTCCCAACCCGCGTTTTCGCGGCGCATCCAGGCGCTCGAAGCGTGGCTCGGCACGGAATTGATCGATCGTTCGGTCTATCCGACCCGCGTCACGCAGGCAGGCCAGGTGTTCTACGAGCAGGCGCTCGCGATGCTGTCGCAGGCGCACGAGGCGCGCACGCTGCTGCGCGGCCATATTGGCGCGCCGGTGCCGACGATCGAATTCGCGGTGCCGCACACGCTGTCGCTCACGTACTTTCCGCGCTGGCTTCAGCGGATCGAAGCGAAGATGGGGCAGGTGCATACGCGGTTGCGCGCGCTCAACGTACACGATGCGGTGCTGTCGCTCGTCGAGGGCGGCTGCGACCTGGTGATGGGCTACCACCATCCGAGCCATCCCGTCGCGCTCGATCCCGCGCGCTACGACATGCTCACGCTCGGCGCGGAGCCGATCAGCCCGTTCGCGGCGCCCGGGCGCGGCGGCCGCGCGCGCTACGCGCTGCCCGGCGCGGCCGATGCGCCCGTGCCTTACTTGTCCTATACGCCGAACGCGTACCTGGGCCGGATGACCGAAGTGATCATCGCGAATGCGCACACGCCGCTTTATCTAGACAAGGTGTACGAGACCGACATGGCCGAGGCGCTGAAGGCGATGGCGCTCGCCGGGCACGGCATCGCGTTCCTGCCGCACAGCGCGGTCGAGGACGCGGTCGCGGGCGGGCGGCTCGTGCGGCTTGGCCGCGCGGCGAAAGGCGGCGCGGAGCCGTTCATGCTGACCATGGAGATCCGTCTTTATCGGGACAAGTTCGCCGTGCAGGGCGACGAGTCGCGCCGCAAGCTCGTGAGCGCGCTCTGGGACGTGGTGCGGGACGAACTCGACGCGCGCTGAGCCTGCGGCACGCGCGATGCCGCCGTGCCGTCACGCCGCCTGCCGTTGTGCGCATGAAAATTGCGGCGGCCGATCGCACCGGATTTGCGTGCGTTCGCGCTGCGTATCAACGGTTTTTCACGCAAAAGCCCGATCATGCAAGAAATGCATAATCGAATAAGCAAACGGCATTGGATTTCGAAATGGGCTTTTTCGACAATGGGCGCATTCTTCGACCGTTGGAGATTCCATGTCTTCGCATTCGCAGTCCCCGTCCGTTGCGCAATCCATTCCGTCATACCTGCACGCGGACGACCTCGGGCCCTGGGGTAATTATTTGCAGCAAGTCGACCGCGTCGCGCCGTACCTAGGCTCGCTGTCGCGCTGGCTTGAAACGCTCAAGCGCCCGAAGCGCATTCTGGTCGTCGACGTGCCGATCGAACTCGATAACGGCACCGTCGCGCACTTCGAAGGCTATCGCGTGCAGCACAACGTATCGCGCGGGCCGGGCAAGGGCGGCGTGCGCTATCACCAGGATGTCACGTTGTCCGAAGTGATGGCGCTGTCCGCGTGGATGTCGGTGAAGAACGCGGCGGTCAACGTGCCATACGGCGGCGCGAAGGGCGGCATCCGCGTCGATCCGCGCAAGCTCTCGCGCGGCGAACTCGAGCGCATGACGCGCCGCTATACAAGCGAGATCGGCATCATCATCGGCCCGAACACCGATATTCCGGCGCCCGACGTCAACACCAATGAGCAGGTGATGGCGTGGATGATGGACACCTATTCGATGAACCAGGGCCAGACGGCGACGGGTGTGGTGACCGGCAAGCCGATTTCGCTGGGCGGCTCGCTCGGCCGCAAGGAGGCGACGGGCCGCGGCGTTTTCGTGGTCGGCTGCGAAGCCGCAAAGAAGAAGGGCGTCGAGATCGAGGGCGCGCGCATCGCGGTACAGGGCTTCGGCAATGTCGGCGGAATCGCCGCGCGGCTGTTCCAGGAAGCGGGCGCGAAGGTGATCGTGGTTCAGGATCACACGGGCACGATTTACCAGCCGGCCGGCGTCGATACGGCCAAGCTGCTCGATCATGTCGCGCAGACGGGGGGTGTCGCCGGTTTCCCTGGCGCTGAGCCGATGCCGAACGACGAGTTCTGGACGGTCGAGACGGAAATCCTGATTCCGGCCGCGCTCGAAAATCAGATTACCGAGAAGAACGCGTCGAAGATCCGCACGAAGATCGTCGTCGAAGGCGCGAACGGCCCGACCACGACGGCGGCCGACGACATCCTGAGCGCCAACGGCGTGCTCGTGATTCCCGACGTGATCGCGAATGCGGGCGGCGTGACCGTGTCGTACTTCGAGTGGGTGCAGGACTTCTCGAGCTTCTTCTGGACCGAGGACGAGATCAACCACCGTCTCGAACGCGTGATGCGCGAAGCGTTCGCGGGCGTGTGGGCGGTGGCCGAGGAGCACAAGGTGTCGGTGCGCACCGCCGCGTTCATCGTTGCGTGCAAGCGCATCCTGATGGCGCGCGAAATGCGCGGTCTGTACCCCTGATCCTTTGGCCGGCCGGTTGGCCGGCCGGCGGCGCGGCCTGCGGCCGGCGCCTTGCTTTTCGCGGGCGGCCTCGAGGACGAGGGAGTACGAGGCCGCCCGCGCGCGTATGCGAAGCGTCTACTATGTACGGACGTATTGCGTATGCGCAACCTGCCCGCCGGGAGTGTGGTTTACGACCATTACTTTCAAAAATATGACTTTGCTAAACTGGCGCGGGTTTTCGCCAAGGAGATGACCACAATGAAATTCCAACAAGCCATGCTGATGGCCGCGATGCTGAGCGTGTTCGCCGGCGGCGCCATTGCCCAGGAGACGGGCACGCTGAAAAAAATCAAGGATTCCGGCGTGATTTCGCTCGGACACCGCGAATCGTCGATTCCGTTCTCGTACTACGATCAGAACCAGCAGGTGGTCGGCTATTCGCGCGACTTCCAGATGAAGGTCGTCGACGCGGTCAAAAAGAAGCTGAGTCTGCCGAACCTGCAGGTGAAGAACATTCCGGTGACGTCGCAGAACCGCATTCCGCTCGTGCAGAACGGCACGGTCGACATCGAGTGCGGCTCGACGACAAACAACCTCGACCGCCAGAAGCAGGCGGCGTTCTCGAACACGATCTTCGTGATCGGCACGCGCTTGATGACGGCTAAGGATTCGGGCATCAAGGATTTCGCCGATCTGAAGGGCAAGACGGTCGTGACCACGGCGGGCACCACGTCCGAGCGTCTGCTGCGCGCGATGAACAACGAAAAGCAGATGGGCATGACGATCATCAGCGCGAAGGACCACGGCGAGTCGTTCCAGACGCTCGAGACGGGCCGCGCGGCCGCGTTCATGATGGACGACGCGCTGCTCGCAGGCGAGCGCGCGAAGGCCAAGCAGTCGGGCAACTGGGTGATCGTCGGCACGCCCCAGTCTCAGGAGGCGTATGGCTGCATGATGCGCAAGGACGATCCGGCGTTCAAGAAGGTGGTCGATGACGCGATCGCGGATGTCGAGAAATCGGGCGAAGCCGCGAAGATCTACGCGAAATGGTTCGAGAATCCGATTCCGCCGAAGGGGCTGAACCTGAACTTCCCGCTCTCCGACGCGATGAAGAAGCTCTACGCCGCTCCGAACGACAAGGCGCTCGACTGAGCGTATCGCTGTTCGAACCTGTTTAGCGCTGATGAAACGGAAGAGGCTCGGCTTCTTCCGTTTCTTTTTGCTGGAGTCTCGCTATGTCTTACCACTGGAACTGGGGCATTTTCCTTTCCCCCGTTTCGACTGGCGAACCGACCACCTACCTCGGCTGGCTGATGTCGGGGTTCTGGGTGACGGTCAAGGTGTCGCTCGTCGCCTGGGTGATCGCGCTCGCCGTCGGCTCGTTGTTCGGCGTGCTGCGCACCGTGCCGAACAAGGGGCTCGCGGCGATCGGTACGCTGTACGTATCGATTTTCCGCAACATCCCGCTCATCGTGCAGTTCTTCGTCTGGTATCTCGTCGTGCCGGAACTGTTGCCCGCGTCGATCGGCACATGGATCAAGCAATTGCCGCCCGGTACGCAGTTCTTCACGGCGTCGGTCGTCTGTCTCGGGCTTTTCACAGGCGCGCGGGTATGCGAGCAGGTGCGCTCCGGGATCAACGCGCTGCCCAAGGGCCAGCGCGCGGCTGGCCTCGCGATGGGCTTCACGCAATGGCAGACGTATCGTTACGTGCTGCTGCCTGTTGCCTACCGGATCATCGTGCCGCCGCTCACGTCGGAATTCCTGAACATTTTCAAGAATTCGGCGGTGGCCTCGACGATCGGTCTGCTCGATCTGTCCGCGCAGGCGCGCCAACTCGTCGACTACACCGCGCAGACCTATGAGTCGTTCATCGCGGTGACGCTCGCCTACGTGATCATCAACCTGATCGTGATGACGTTCATGCGCTGGGTCGAACGCAAGTCCCGGCTGCCCGGCTATATCGGAGGCAAGTGATGCATCAGTTCGACTGGAGTAGTATTCCCGGCGCGCTGCCGACGCTTTGGACGGGCGCGATCGTTACGTTCAAGATCACGCTGATCGCGATCGTGGTCGGGATCGTCTGGGGCACGCTGCTCGCGCTGATGCGCCTGTCCGGCGTGAAGCCGTTGCAATGGTTCGCGCAAGGCTACGTGACGGTGTTCCGCTCGATTCCGCTCGTGATGGTGCTGCTGTGGTTCTTTCTGATCGTGCCGCAGGTGCTGCAAGGCGTGCTCGGGCTGTCGCCGACGCTCGACATCCGGCTTGCGTCGGCGATGGTCGCGTTCTCGCTGTTCGAGGCTGCGTATTATTCGGAGATCATCCGCGCCGGTATTCAGGCGGTGCCGCGCGGGCAGGTCAACGCAGCGTTCGCGCTCGGCATGAACTACGCGCAGGCGATGCGCCTCGTGATCCTGCCGCAGGCGTTTCGCGCGATGGTGCCGTTGTTGCTCACGCAAGCGATCGTGCTGTTCCAGGATACCTCGCTCGTCTATGTGATCAGCCTCGCGGACTTCTTCCGCACGGCCGCGAATATCGGCGATCGCGACGGCACGAACGTCGAGATGATCCTGTTCGCGGGCGCATGCTATTTCGTCGTGTGCTCGATCGCGTCGATGTTGGTCAAGGGTTTCCAGAAAAAGGTCACAAGATGATTTCAATCAAGAACGTGTCGAAGTGGTACGGCCAGTTTCAGGTGCTGACCAATTGCACGACCGAAGTGAAGAAGGGTGAAGTGGTGGTCGTCTGCGGGCCGTCGGGTTCGGGCAAGTCGACGCTCATCAAGACGGTGAACGGCCTCGAGCCGTTTCAGCAGGGCGAGATCCTCGTCAACGGCGAATCGGTTGGCGACAAGAAAACGAACCTGTCGAAACTGCGCTCGAAAGTCGGGATGGTATTTCAGCACTTCGAGTTGTTTCCACACTTGTCGATCACCGAAAACCTGACGCTCGCGCAGATCAAGGTGCTCGGCCGAGGCAAGGACGAGGCGGCCGCGAAGGGGCTGAAGCTGCTCGATCGCGTCGGGCTCAAGGCGCATGCGGACAAGTATCCGGGGCAGCTCTCGGGCGGCCAGCAGCAGCGCGTGGCAATCGCGCGCGCGCTATCGATGGATCCGATCGCGATGCTGTTCGACGAGCCGACGTCCGCGCTCGATCCCGAGATGATCAACGAGGTGCTCGACGTGATGGTCGAACTCGCGCAGGAAGGCATGACGATGATGTGCGTGACGCACGAGATGGGCTTCGCGAAGAAGGTTGCCCATCGCGTGATCTTCATGGACAAGGGCGCGATCGTCGAGGACGACCGCAAGGAGGATTTCTTCGCGAATCCGAAATCGGATCGCGCGAAGGACTTTCTCGCGAAGATCCTGCACTGAGCGCTCGCATGCCGATCGGCGCCGATACGGGCGGGTAAGTATCGATAGGCGTGGCGGCGCGGGTCGGCAAAAACAGTCCGTCGGACGTCCGGCGGCTACAGGTAGACAGATATTTTCACCCTGCGAGCGGGCTACGCCGCAGGGTGTTTTTTTAGCCATGCCTACTTGAGCCGGGCTGGGCTTGCTCAAGCAGATCGGGCTATCCCGGATTTCGTTCGGCCGGGTTTCGTTTCGCATGTCTATTTTTTTATTGGAGGATCGAGGATTACGCTGAGCGCCTTATAAGGTAATGAGGCTATGCATTAAATGAATACTCATCCTGTTAATCAAAATGTCGGTGCGCAGCCGTCAACGATCGAGCGCCCGAGTACCTCGGCCGCCGCTGCGGCGTTGTCAGCCGCGCAACCGCAGACGGTCAGGCCAGAAAGCGGTTTGCTGGCGGATTTGCTCGAATCCTCCCGCCCTGCTCGTGCGATTGACGTTCAACCCATCCAGGCCGGCAAAGAAGGCGGAAGTTATAATTTGCAGGATTATTTTGCTTATCTTGATAGGCAAGGGTTTGTGCATGAATACGATAAGGGTAACGGCGATATCTCATTGAGCTTAATCATTCCGGTCAATGAGATGGCGCGTGCCGTATATAAAATGAATGTTGATCCTCGGATTGAAGGGGCCGGCGATTTAATTAGAAGACTTGGTTTCGCATGGGCCGCCATGGGATTCAAATTCCAATCTATCGATAAAGGCGTGCCGCAGGCCGCCGATTCGATAAGATGGGTATTGGATGAGCATGCCGGCGGCATAACTAAAAACAACTACAAGACAGACATCTTGCCGGATCTTCCTCGTCGCGAAGAGGTGTCGGCAGCGGTCTCGAGCGCGAAATTTCGAGAAATCGTAGGCGGGCTGTTGAATATGCCGGCCGATCCTCGCGCTTTGTATGTAAAGGAGATGAGCGGGGGCAATATTCAATGGAGGGCTTGTGCTGTCGATACGAAATGGAGAACGCCTGAAACGGTGCTGACCAAGCAAGCCAATCTGATGACCAGGCTGGGGTTTAAGAGGATATCGGCCGGGGAGTGGGCTCTCCGGCCGCTGAAGAGTGCCGGCGGATATGAAGTGGATGGAATCGATACGGACTTCGGACCTGTTTCGGTTCAAAAACTATACGAGCAGGGCCCGCTGGATTCGTTGAATGACGATATCAATCCTATCGTGATCGATGGAGATTTTCATGAAGGAGCAGCCGGGCAGGAGCGTCAGATACCGACTTTGGAAGAGGCGTGGGCGCTCGCGGTGGCAAAACGCATAGACGAATGGAAAGCCAATCGGAATCCCGCCGCCGTTTTTAGTTTCGTAAAGGATGACGGCTCGATCAAGGAGATGCTCTGAGCATCGATGTTCGTCCGGAAAGGCCGGCCTGAACCGGCGGCATTTTATTGAATGCACGGTTTGGCGCGCGCGGATTGCTTTTTCGATTATTGTGACTGGATTTTGCCGCCGATTTACCTGGCGCTTGCGATGAGGAATGGGCGAAGCGCTCCGGCATCGTGAATGCCGGCGTCATCGGCCACGGCTCAGCAGTGCCTTCAGATGACGGATATTTTGGACTCCGTGAGTGAGCGTACCTCCATGTGCGCCGGTAAAGGTGGCGGGACGCTTGTGCAGTGCTGCGAGGAAAAGTGTCTCGAAGCAGATCGCCGCCGTGATGCGCGCTCATCTCTTGGGAACGTGTATCGTGAAAACCGTCGCTGACGTGGCGGGGGCGAATGGCCGCAGGTGTCTGCGCGCGGACAATTTTGGCCACGCTCGTCTCAGGAGATCATCAAGACATCGAAATGTTTACGCGTCGAGATCAGTGGTGTGTCTGCCGTCAGTCGCGGCGAACGCATGGGATAAGGCGCGATTGGCGTGAGCCGCGGCGTCAAAAATCGATTGGATCGTCGCCCGGATCATCTGCGGCGAGCGCGGCTGCCCGGCGCGGCGCCGATGCGGACGCATCAAGCGCAGGATTCCTGAGCTTCTCGAGGACGATTTCCGGCACCGGAATACGCATGCGGGCGGCGACGTCGCCGCACTGGAACATCACGAGCTCGCCGGGTTCGAGCGCGGTCCACACCTCGTCGTCGGTCAGCGGTTGTGTCGCGATCACGGCAACCCGGTCCTCCGGCGTCGTGTATTTCGCGAAATCGATCGAGATGTCCTCGTCGATCAGATGCGCGGTCGAGAATGGCCAGCGTCGCACCAGATAATGCAGGCGCGTCGAGCAGTGCGCAAAGAGCGCTTGCCCGTTCGACATCAGGAAGTTGAATACGCCGTGCTGCGTGATGCCGCGCGTGAGTTCGCCGAGCTGCTCGAACAGTTCGGCGAGCGGCGGCTGCGCGTCGGGGAATGCATCGCGCAGGCCGCGCATCAGCATGCAGAACGCCTTTTCGCTATCGGTGGTGCCAACTGGCTGATAAACGCTGCTCCCGAGATCGGGCGCATAGCGCGGCAGATCGCCGTTGTGCGCGAAGATCCAGTGGCGGCCCCATAGCTCGCGCATGAACGGATGACAGTTCTCGAGCAGGATATGGCCTTGCGTCGCCTTGCGGATGTGCGCGATCGTGTTCTTCGATTTGATCGGGTAACGCTTGACCATTTCGGCCACGGGCGAAGTCGCCGATGACTGTTGGTCGATGAACAGCCGGCACGCCTTGTCCTCGAAGAACGCGATGCCCCAGCCGTCGGCATGGTGATCGGTGAGTCCGCCGCGGGCCGCGAAGCCGGTAAACGAGAAAGTCACGTCCGTCGGTTCGGCGCAGTTCATTCCGAAAAGTTGGCACATATTGCTGGGGCGGCTGAATACTGGCGGGTAAGGATACCGGGCTGAGCCGGTACAATGACGGATTCAAGCATATCACCGAGCCCTGAGCGGCAAAAGGCGGAATCCGTGCCGGTAAACGGCGTAATCCATGCGCGTGGCCCCAGGTTGCGGTTCGGCTGTCAGCCGGCGCCGCCGGGGCGGTGTGCGCTGCCTTTGCCGCCCGTTACGCCCACACGACACCATGAATGCTCCCGCTCCCGACACGCTGACCCTCGCGCGCCCCGATGACTGGCACTTGCACGTGCGCGATGGCGCAATGCTCGCCGCCGTCTTGCCGCATACCGCCCGCCAATTCGGCCGTGCGATCATCATGCCGAACCTGAAGCCGCCCGTCACGACGACGGCGCAAGCACTCGCGTATCGCGAGCGCATCCTGGCCGCGCTGCCGGCGGGTGCAGCGTTCGAGCCGCTGATGACGCTGTATCTGACCGACAACACGCCGCCCGACGAGATCCGCCGCGCGCGCGAAAGCGGCTTCGTGCACGGCGTGAAGCTGTATCCGGCGGGCGCGACGACGAACTCCGACGCCGGTGTGACCGATCTCGTCGGCAAATGCGCGAGGACGCTCGACGCGATGCAGGACGCCGGCATGCCGCTTCTCGTGCATGGCGAGGTGACGGACGCGTCGATCGACCTGTTCGACCGCGAGAAGGTGTTCATCGACCGCGTGATGGAGCCGCTGCGCCGCGCGTTTCCGGCTCTTAACGTGGTGTTCGAGCACATCACGACGAAGGAAGCGGCCGATTACGTGCGCGATGCCGACACCACGCACGGCCGCCTCGGCGCGACGATCACCGCGCACCACCTGCTGTACAACCGCAATGCGCTATTCGTCGGCGGGATTCGTCCGCACTACTATTGCCTGCCGGTGCTCAAGCGCGAGACGCATCGGGCCGCGCTGGTGGCGGCGGCAACCTCGGGCAATCCGCGCTTTTTCCTCGGCACCGACAGTGCGCCGCACGCGAAGGGGCTGAAGGAGGCCGCATGCGGCTGCGCGGGCTGCTACACGGCGCTGCATGCGCTCGAGTTGTATGCACAGGCATTCGATCAGGCGGGCGCGCTCGACAAGCTCGAAGGTTTCGCGAGTTTCTTCGGCGCGGACTTCTACGGGTTGCCGCGCAGCGGCGAGACGGTGACGCTGCGCCGCGAGACGTGGGAATTGCCGGGTGAGATCGACGCGGGTGGTTTGAGCGTCGTGCCGCTGCGCGGCGGCGAGCTGATCGGCTGGCGGCTCGTCTGACGCGCCGGCAGACGCGTCTGGCTGGGCCGCGGGTGATTGGCATGGAAAGAGGCGCGAGCGCCGGCTTCGAGATCGACTGGCGCGCAGCGTGGCTCGCGCCGTTCGCCGGGCAGGGCGAGCGCTGGGCCCGGGCCGCGCGGCAGGGCGAGCCGGCGTGGCTGCGCGCGCTGAACGACGATGCGTGCGCCGAATCCGTCGCGACGGCGGGCGGGCTGCCGCTTCGTTTCGTTGCGCAGGCGGCGCTGCCCACGGGCGTTGCCTACGAAACGCATATTGCGGCGACAGGCGCGGTTCCGACGCGCTACAACACGCATGATTTTTTCAACGCGCTGGTCTGGTTCGCCTATCCGCGGATCAAGGCGATGCTCAACGCGCGCCAGGCGGCGGCGATCGATGCCGCCGGCGTTGGCCCGGCGCGCGGCGCCGTCCGGGATGCGCTGACCTTGTTCGACGAAAATGGGGCGTTGTTCGCGACGTCCGATCCCGCGCTCGCAGCCGCGCTGCGCGGCTTCGACTGGCGCACGCTGATGCTCGCGTCGCGCACCGCGTGGGGCACGCGCTGCGAGGCGCGGATCGTCGGCCACGCGCTGCTGGAGAAGCTCGTTGAGCCGTACAAGGGGTGCACCGCGCATGCGTGGATCGTCGATGTGCCGCAGGTTTATTTCGAATGGAACGAAGCGGCGCGCCGCGCGTGGCTCGACGAGCATGCCGCGGCGGCGCTTGACGACGCGCTGCCGACGAGCCGCGCGTTCTCGCCCTTGCCGGTGCTCGGCGTGCCCGGCTGGTGGGCGGCGAACGCATCGCCGTCGTTTTACGGCGATCCGCAGGTGTTTCGCAGCGGCCGCCGCTCGCGCGCCGCTTGAGCGTTTGAGCCCACGCGGCCTGAGCCCGCAATGCGACGAGCGGGAAGATGCAAACGGGGCCGGCAACTAGCGGCAGACTGCACGCCGCCGCCGGCCGATGGGGCCACGAGTTGGAAAGCGTCGTCTCTGGCAACAGCTCCGCCATGACAATGCGTGGTGCCGCCGGTGGGCACTTACAGCTTGAACGGACGCCGCCTCGCGGTGCTAAAATTCCGTCCGCAAAGCAGGCCAGGCAGCCGCGGCTTTCGCGGTTTTGCCGCGAAGGGCGAGGAAAGTCCGGACTCCAATAGGGCAGGGTGATGGCTAACGGCCATCCGTGGCGACACGCGGAACAGGGCAACAGAAAGCAAACCGCCGATGGCCCGGCGCAAGCCGGGATCAGGTAAGGGTGAAACGGTGCGGTAAGAGCGCACCGCGGCTGCGGCGACGCAGACCGGCACGGTAACCTCCACCCGGAGCAATTCCAAGTAGGCAGGCGCGCATTTTCGGATGCAGGACGGTGCCCCCGTCTCGTCTGCGGGTAGGAAGCTTGAGCGCGTCAGCAATGGCGCGCCTAGAGGAATGGCTGCCACGGATCGCGCGCTTTCGAGCGAGCGGTCTGCACAAAATCCGGCTTATCGGCCCGCTTTGCCAATCGATAAACGAAAGGCCGCCGCTGCATCGTGCAACGGCGGCCTTTTTTCGTTCGGCCGATCCGGTGCCTGGCCTCGGCGCGGGCGGGCTTATACGGCGACGATCTCGAACGAGTGCGTGAGCTCGGCCGTTTTTGCCAGCATGATCGAAGCCGAGCAGTACTTGTCGTGAGACAGATTGATCGCGCGTTCGACGGTTGCGGGATTCAGATTGCGGCCCGTTACCGTGAAGTGAAAGTGGATCTTCGTGAAGACCTTCGGGTCCTCGCTCGCGCGCTCGGCCTTGAGCGACACCGAGCAGCCGGTCACTTCTTGGCGGCTCTTCTTGAGGATCAGCACGACGTCATACGCGGTGCAGCCGCCCGTGCCGACCAGCACCATTTCCATCGGGCGCGGCGCGAGGTTATGCCCACCGCCTTCCGGCGCGCCGTCCATCGAGACAAGGTGGCCGCTGCCCGTTTGGGCGGCGAATGCCATGCCATCCTGTCCCATCCAGCTAATCTTGCATTCCATGCGTGAGCTCCAGCGTTGCTTGATTTAATTGTCAATCGGCATTGTAGCCCTGCACCGGGCGCGTGGCTGATGCGGTGCAATATGGCCGAGCGCAGCGCCCGGCGAGGCTTCGCGGGCGATTCGACGAGCCGGCAAGCCCCTGCCGGATCTAGGGGTTTGGCTTGAGAAGAAAAAATGGGGCACGTTGCAGACGGTAGCCTATCTGTTTGATTCGAAAGAAGGATGGGGATTACTTCGCACGGCCTCAAAAATTTTCGTATTGTAAAATCATATTTCTCAATGCGGTTTTTCTTGTCCTACCCAGATCGGCCTCGTATAATGTGTCACATTGGTTGTCGCGCTGCGGCAACCTCCGCATGTCTCCTCCACCCTCCTCCTTTGGTGGATTAAGCCCGAACCGGCGGTTCGGGCTTTTTTTCGTCTGCTTTTTCGTCGAATGCAAGTTTCGACGGACATTTTTCGCATCCACCGCTGTCATTACGCATCCGGCGTTAGCCGGTCACAGTGGTCAATGCCGATTGCCATTGACCAGTCAATGCAAATCTCTTTATAATTCAGGGCTTTTCCGCATTCATGCCCACGGAAAAAGAACAGGGAGAGCCTGCACCGCGCCACGAAGCGCACATAGACAAGCAGGAAAAGAACATTGGGCACAGCAAATTTATTGGATCGATCATGAAGACGTTTTCCGCAAAAGCCCATGAGGTGGCGCGCGAATGGTACGTGATTGACGCGACGGATAAGGTTCTCGGCCGTGTCGCCAGCGAAGTGGCACGCCGTCTGCGCGGCAAGCACAAGCCTGAGTTCACCCCGCACGTCGACACCGGTGATTTCATCATCGTCATCAACGCGAGCAAGTTGAAGGTCACGGGCAATAAGGTTCTCGACAAGAAGTACTACCGTCACTCGGGCTACCCGGGCGGTATCTATGAAACGACGTTCGGCAAGATGCAGGAACGCTTCCCGGGCCGCGCGCTCGAGAAGGCGGTCAAGGGCATGCTGCCGAAGGGCCCGCTCGGCTACGCGATGATCAAGAAGCTGAAGGTCTACGCTGAAGCCACGCATCCGCATTCGGCGCAACAGCCGAAGGCGCTCGAGATCTAAGGGGAGCCCACATGATCGGTAACTGGAACTACGGTACGGGCCGCCGCAAGAGCGCAGTCGCTCGTGTCTTCATCAAGGCTGGCAAGGGCGACATCGTCGTCAACGGCAAGCCCATTTCCGACTACTTTTCGCGCGAAACGTCGCTGATGATCGTGCGTCAGCCGCTGGAACTGACGAACCATGCGCAGACGTTCGACATCAAGGTGAACGTGTCGGGCGGCGGTGAAACGGGGCAGGCAGGCGCGGTGCGTCACGGCATCACCCGCGCGCTGATCGACTACGACGCGACGCTGAAGCCGGCGCTGTCGAACGCAGGCTTCGTCACGCGTGATGCGCGTGAAGTCGAGCGTAAGAAGGTCGGTCTGCACAAGGCACGCCGCGCGAAGCAGTTCTCGAAGCGTTAATCGCTTGTGCCGCGTGCCGTTGTACGCGGTGTCGCAGCAAGAAAAACCGCCAGTTTTTGCACTGGCGGTTTTTTTATGTGTGCGCGGTTTGTGTTTGCGCAAGGAATGCGCAAAAAATGTCCGCGCGCATCTTGATTTCTCCTGCGCAAGCACGATCTGCGGATCGGTCCTACAATAGCGCCAATGCTTTTTGGAGAGTTCGCATGAACGCTGTCACCGAATCCGCGGCAATCACCGAGATGCCGGCTCCGTTCGTCTTCACCGACGCGGCGGCCGACAAGGTCAAGCAATTGATCGACGAAGAAGGCAACCCCGACCTCAAGCTGCGCGTGTTCGTGCAGGGCGGCGGCTGCTCGGGTTTCCAGTACGGCTTCACGTTCGATGAAGAAATCAACGAGGACGACACCGTGATGAACAAGAACGGCGTCCAGTTGCTGATCGATTCGATGAGCTATCAGTATCTGGTTGGCGCCGAAATCGACTACAAGGACGATTTGAACGGCGCACAGTTCGTTATCAAGAATCCGAACGCGACGACGACTTGCGGCTGCGGTTCGTCATTCTCGGTTTAATGCCGGGTGTAATTGCCGGATAGTCGGAAACGGGGCGCAATGCCCCGTTTCTTTTTGGCGGAGGCCGAACCGCGGTGAGCGATTCGGCCTGATTGCGGGGTTGCGGCGGCAGCCGGCAGGCGTGAAGCCGCGTCCAGCGCGGCAATAACGCCGTGGCGGCGCTGCGCCGCTCAGAGTTCGGCCAAGCGTCTGCCGCCCTCGCGCAGCGTCGCGTCGTCCTTGCAGAAACTCAAGCGCACCAAGCCGGTATCCGAGCCGTCACGGTAAAAGCTCGACAGCGGAATCACGCCGACTTGCTTGCGACGCAGCACATCGAGCACGAAATCCTGGTCGCTCGCGTCGTAAAAGCCGCGAAAACGCGCCAACATGAAAAAACTGCCTTGGCTCGGGACGATCTCGAGCCGCGAGCCGGCCATCGCGTCCACGAGCAGATCGCGCTTGCGCTGGTAGAACGCCGGCAGGTCAAGGTAGCTCGAGGGCCGCGTCAGCGCATCGGCAAGCGCAGCTTGCAGCGGCGCAGGCGCCGAAAACACCAGGTACTGATGAACCTTGCGAATTTCGGCCGTCAGTTCGGCCGGCGCCACGCAGTAGCCTACCCGCCAGCCCGTCACGCTATAAGTCTTGCCGAGCGACAGGACGACGACGCTACGCTCGGCCAGCTCCGGATAGCGCGACATGCTGTGATGCGTGCGTGCGTCGTAGACCATGTGTTCGTACACTTCGTCGGCGAGGATCACGATGTCGGTGCCGCGCGTCACGGCGATCAAGCGGTCGATGTCGTGCTGATCGAAGACCACGCCAGTCGGATTGTGCGGCGTGTTGACGATCAGCATCCGGGTTCTGGGCGTGATTGCCGCGGCCACTTCGTCCCAATCGATGCGCAACGTATCGAGCCGAATTTTGAGCGCAATGGGCGTTGCGCGTTGCAGCCGGATCGCCGGTTCGTAGCATTCGAATGCTGGCTCGAAGAAGATCACTTCGTCGCCGGCACTTACGAGCGCGCTGATCGCCGAATAGATTGCCTCGCTGCCGCCTGCGGTTACGGTGATCTCGCGATCGACATCGTAGCGGGCGCCATATAGCGCGGCGGTTTTTTCCGCGAGGATTTCGCGCAGCGCCGGCAGACCAGGGATCGGCGCGTATTGATTGAAACCATCCTGCATCGCCTGCGTCGCGGCGCGAATCAATTCGGCGGAGGGCGCAAAGTTGGGCGCGCCCTGCCAGAGATTGATCGCCTGATAGTCGGCGGCCTGCCGGGCGATCACGGCGAAGATGGACAGCCCGCTGTTCGGTAATTTGGAGGAGCGCATGGAGCGGTTCCGGTCGATGCGGCGGAGTCGTCCATTGTATCGGCACTGCGGCCGCAGCGAGCCGGTGTGCCGGCTGCGGGCGAGCAGGAGCGCCCGTGCGTGAATGGCGTCAGCGGGAAAAAATGAATTTCCTCCGATTATTCAATTATTGAAGCCGACTGATATAAGCTGGCCACGCTAGAAAATTCAATTCAATAAAATTGCGGAGGGTTAATGAAAAAATTATGGATGGTTGTTTTTGCATTTGTCATATCGATATCGAATGCGAGCGGCTCTGATCGGGTTTCGGTGGACGAAGCCACAATCCTGAATCAGCTTTATCGCGATGCGCTTGCCGAAGGCGGCGCGTTGACCGTCTATGCCGGCGGCGATACGGCCAATGCCGGGGATGGCGTGGCAGAGCGCTTTCAGCAGCGTTTTCCCGGCGTCAAAATCGCGATTATCACGGATCTCAGTAAATTCCACGATGCGCGTATCGATAATCAAATCGCGCGCGATAGATTGTCGGTCGACGTTGCGCATTTGCAGACATTGCAGGATTTCCCTCGCTGGAAACGGGAGGGCGTGCTTTTGCGTTACGTTCCGCCGATCGGGTGGCGGAATATACCGGTCGATTTGAAAGATCCGGAAGGCTATTACACGGGGATCGGAATCTTCAGTCTCGGCTATGTCGTCAATACGACGCTCGTGCCGGCGGGCGAGGTGCCGCGTACCGCGCGCGATCTTTTGCAGCCGAGATTCAAGGGCAAGATCGTGCTGACTTATCCGAATGACGACGATGCCGCGCTGTTCATTTTCTATCAAATCGTCCAGCAGTACGGATGGGCATATCTGGACGATTTGATCGCGCAGCGGCCGTATTTCAGGCGCGGCTCGGTCGGTGCCGGGCAGGATGTGGCGTCGGGGAAATATGCGGTCAGTCTCGATGCATGGTGGCCGCTGAAAGCGCCGGCGGGCAGCACCGCGCGCTACGTCACGCCGCAGGACGCGTTCATGACCTGGCCGCAGACGGCGGCTATTTTCAAGAATGCGCGTCATCCCGCCACGGCGAAGCTGTACGTGAACTGGCTGTTGTCTCGCGAATTCCAGAGCAGCGATCTTGCCGCGCAATGGCCGATCAGAACCGATGTGGCGCCGGCGGCGGGGTATCGGCCGATCTGGGCCTATCGGAACACGGACCCGGCGGCGTTCGCGCGTTTCATGAGTGATCGGGCGGAAGTGGAGCGTTTTCGCGCGCAACTCGCGCTGTATGTGGGCGAAGCGCAGGGGCCGAATCCAACCGGCGTCAGCGGGCTGCTGCCGTCCGCTTCCAGCTCGCGCTGACTTGGGGGCGGGCGGTATGCCGGCGCCGTATTGATCGCGGCGGCGCTGGCCTTGCCGCCGGCTCAGCGCGGATACAACGCGCCGAGCACGCGTTCGCCCGCCGCGCCCGTGACGGTCGGCAGGTTGCCCGGCTCGCGCGCGGCGAAGCGGCGCGCGAGCCACGCGAACGCGAGCGCTTCGACTTGCTGCGGCGGCACGCCGAGCGCGGTTGTCGTGTCGACGGCCGCGCCCAGCCCGCGCGCGGCGACGGCGGCCGACAGCGCGTCGAGCAACACCGGGTTGCGCGCACCGCCGCCGCATACGTAGACGGCCTCGCAATCGCGCGCGTGCCGCGCGATTTCATCGGCGACGCTTTCGGCCGTGAGCGCGACGAGCGTTGCTTGCACGTTTTCCGCCGGCAGCGTGGCGAAGCCGCGCAGCTTCGCGTCGAGCCAGTCCGGGTTGAACAGGTCGCGGCCCGTGCTTTTCGGCGGCGGCGCGCGGAAGTAAGGTTCGTCGAGGAGCGCGGCGAGAAGGGCGGCGTCGGGCGTTCCGCGCGCCGCGAAGCGCCCGCCGTCGTCATATGGCTGGCTCAGATGGCGCGCAGCCCACGCGTCGAGCAGCGCGTTCGCGGGTCCGCAGTCGAAGCCGCGCACCGTGCCGCCGTGCGCGGCGGCCGCGGGCAGGATCGTGATATTGCTGATACCGCCGAGATTGCAGACGACACGTGTGGTGCCGGGCGAGCCGAACATCGTCGCGTGAAACGCCGGTACGAGCGGCGCGCCCTGGCCGCCCGCGGCAACGTCGCGGCTGCGAAAATCGGCGATCACGTCGATGCCGGTCAATTCGGCCAACAGCGCCGGATTGTTGATCTGGCGCGTATAGCCGCGCTCCGGCCGATGCCGGACGGTCTGCCCGTGCACGCCGATCGCGCGCACGTTGCCTGGCGCGAGTTCGGCCGAGTGCAGCAATGCGCGGCAACATGCCGCGTAGCGCGCGGCGAGCGCGTTCGCGGCGAGCGCCTCGCGTTCGATCTCGTCGTCACCCGGCTGCTGCAGCGCGAAGAGCGCGTCGCGCAGCGCGCCGTCGAAATCGGCGAACGCCTGCGCCAGCACGGCGGGCGGCTTGCCGGCGTCGAACCGCACGGCGACGCCGTCCACACCGTCCATGCTCGTGCCCGACATCAGGCCGAAGTAGACGCCATCCGCGGGATGGCTGGGTTGCGTGCGCGAGGACGTCACGTTGATCGCTCCGGAGTCGTGGTTGAGCGGCGCGGGCGCGTTGCCGCGCGCTATCGCGCCCGATTATCCGCGCAAGCGGGCGCGGCGTTAAGCGGGCGACCCGCAACTTATGGGAAAATCGCTCTTTTTGCGACATTTCCTTTTCCTGCACCGATGAGCACCGATCCCACTTCGAAGCCAGCGTTCCCGATCACCGACGAAGTCCGCCACGCGCTCGCCGTTACGAAGCGCGGCGTCGACGAACTGCTGATCGAGGAGGAATTCGCGGGCAAGCTCGCGAGAAGCGCGGCGACGGGCAAGCCGTTGCGCATCAAGCTCGGCCTCGATCCGACCGCGCCCGACATCCACCTCGGCCATACGGTCGTGCTGAACAAGATGCGGCAGTTGCAGGATCTCGGCCATACGGTGATTTTCCTGATCGGCGATTTCACCTCGCTGATCGGCGATCCGTCGGGCCGCAACGCGACGCGGCCGCCGCTCACGCGCGAGCAGATCGAGTCGAACGCGAAGACGTATTTCGAGCAGGCGGCGCTGGTGCTCGACCGCGAGAAGACCGAAATCCGCTACAACAGCGAATGGTCGATGCCGCTCGGCGCGGATGGGATGATCAAGCTCGCGTCGCGCTACACGGTGGCCCGGATCCTCGAGCGCGAGGACTTCACGAAGCGCTTCCAGGGCGGCGTGCCGATCTCGATCCACGAATTTCTGTATCCGCTGATGCAAGGCTACGATTCGGTCGCGCTGAATGCCGATCTGGAACTCGGCGGCACCGATCAGAAATTCAATCTGCTCGTGGGCCGCGAGCTGCAGAAGCAGTACGGGCAGGAGCAGCAGTGCATCTTGACAATGCCGCTGCTCGAAGGGCTCGACGGCGTCGAGAAGATGTCGAAATCGAAGGGTAACTACATCGGCATCAGCGAAAAGCCGAACGACATGTTCGGCAAGCTGATGAGCATTTCCGACGTGCTGATGTGGCGCTACTACGAGCTGCTGTCGTTTCGCAGCCTCGACGAGATCGCGCAGTTCAAGCGTGAGGCCGAAGGCGGCCGCAATCCCCGCGACTTCAAGGTGCTGCTCGCGCAGGAGATCGTCGAGCGCTTCCATTCGCACGCGGATGCGCAGCGTGCGCTTGACGACTTCAATCATCGCGCGAAGGGGGGGGTGCCGGACGATATTCCGTCGGTGACGCTTGCCGGCGCGCCGCTTGCGATCGGCCAGTTGCTCAAGCAGGCGGGGCTCGTGCCGTCGACCAGCGAGGCGCTGCGCAATATCGAGCAGGGCGGCGTGAAGATCGACGGCGCGACGGTGTCGGATAAGGCGCTGAAAGTCGAGGCCGGCGAGTTCGTCGTGCAGGTCGGCAAGCGCCGCTTCGCGCGCGTGACGCTCACCGCATGAGCGCACGGCAAGCCGGCCGGCGGCTGGGGCGCGGCGGCGGCGCGTGTGCGGCCGCGCTGCGCGCCGTGAGCGTGGCTAAAACGCATGCCGCGGCGGTGTCCGCATGCACGGTGCAAGCGCGCACGGCAAGCGCGGCGGCGGCATGATCGCGCTGATCCAGCGCGTCAAGCGTGCGGATGTGCGCGTCGGCGAGCGCGTGACGGGCGAGATCGGGTCGGGGCTGCTCGCGCTCGTCTGCGCGGAGCGCGGCGATACCGAAGCGGTTGCCGATAAATTGCTCGCCAAGGTGCTCGGCTATCGTGTGTTCAGCGACGCCGCGGGCAAGATGAACTTGCCCGTGTCGAATCTCGACGGCGCAGGGCGCGCGGGCGGCCTGTTGCTCGTGTCGCAGTTCACGCTCGCGGCCGATACGGCCAGCGGCCTGCGGCCGAGCTTCACGCCCGCCGCGCCGCCCGACGAGGGCGCGCGGCTTTTCGACTACTTCGTGCGCGCCGCGCGCGCGCGCCACCCGATCGTCGCGACGGGCGAGTTCGGCGCCGACATGCAGGTGTCGCTCGTCAACGACGGGCCGGTGACGTTCTGGCTGCAGGTGCGCGCCTGATTCCGATGCGAGACCCCCACGATGACAATGGCCACGACGCAGATTCTCTTCATCCGGCACGGCGAAACCGAGTGGAACCGCATCAAGCGGATTCAAGGGCATATCGATATTCCGCTTGCCGAAACGGGGCTTGCGCAGGCCGGGCAACTCGCCGAGCGGCTCGCGCGTGATGCGCGCGCGGGCGTGCGTATCGATGCGATCTATTCGAGCGATTTGATGCGCGCGCGGCAGACCGCGAAGCCGGCGGCCGATGCGCTTGGTTTGCCGCTCACGCTGTCAGAGGGGTTGCGCGAGCGCGCTTACGGCGTGTTCCAAGGCTATGACAGCGCGCAGATTGAAGCGCGCTTTCCCGATGCGTATGCACGCTGGCAGACGCGCGACCCAGGTTTCGCGCCGGAAGGCGGCGAATCTCAGCGCGCGTTCTATCATCGTGTGCTGCACGAAGTCGAGCGGATCGTTGCCGCTCATCCGGGGGCGCGCATTGCGTGCGTCGCGCACGGCGGCGTGCTCGACTGCGTCTACCGGTTCGCGAACGATCTGCCGCTTGACGCGCCGCGTCACTACGCGCTGCTGAATACGAGCGTGAATGTGGTCGATTACGACGGCGGCCGGGCGCGCGTCGTGCGCTGGGCCGATGTCGATCATTTGAGCGCCGCAAGCGATGACGACGGATATCGGAAGGTGCTGTGACGGGGCGATGGGCGCGGCGCGCAGCTTAGGACGATAAGGGGCGCCGCGGGCCGTCGCGGCTTGCATCGTCGGCGTCCGTCATTGCCTGCGCGCATCGCCGCTGCTTCGATGGCCGGTTGCTGGGCCGGCGGCAGCGCGTCGGCCTGCCGCTGGCCATACTCACGCTTCACGCGTCTCGCGAGGGGACGGCCGCGCTGCGTGCGCTCGTACCGGCGATGCCCGCATCGCATTGCATCGCCGAACTTTTGCCGGGGGCGCTCGCTGCGCGTCAGCGCAGCTCGTGACGCGCCTTGTAATCGAGCGCATAGGCTATCTTGCCCGGCTTGTCGGCGGTGATCGGCTGGCGCAGCTTGTCGAATTCCCCCTTGTTGTATTTCTTGCCGCCATTGAGTTGGTCGGCGCGCCCGAGGTCGGCGCCCGTCTTGCCGTCGATTACCGGATCGGTTGACGCGACCATGCGCGCGGCTGCATTCCAGACAGCGTTCAGGTAGCCCGTGTCGGCGGTTGCCGGGTTGGGGTCGGTCGAGCCCGCGCGCGTGACGTCGTAGCCCGCGAGCGAGAACTTTTCCGGTTGCGTGCGCAGCCAATCGGCCCAGTAAAACTCGAGGTAGTCGGTTGCGCTTGCGGGCTTCGCGTAGCCGATGTCGCGCGTGAAATAGACGAGCGACCGGTATGGGTCATTGCGCAGGCCGAGCTTCAGGCCAAGCCCGGTGGGCAGCCGGTCCGGCGTGATCGGCTGGCCGTCGCCATCCTTCAGCCGCAAATAGCAGCGGTCTTGCATTTGCTGCCAGAACGCGTTGCCCGAATAGGCGCTGAGATTGTCCTTGACGACGACATGCACGTGCAGCGGCGCGCCGCCGTCCGGTGTTTCGTAATAGGTCGACAGGCCGTGGTGACCGTCGGTTACATAGAGCGTGTCGCCGTTCGGGCCGACGACGACGGGATTGAGGACCGAGCGCTCGCGCGAATCGGCGCTCGCCGCGCATTGGTAGCTCGCGGGGTCGCGCAGCGTGGATTGTGCGGCGTAGCCGTTTGTTGCGATGCCGCCAAGCCCTTCGTCCGCGCAGAAATCGTCGAACTTCTTGTCCGGTTGGCGCTCGTAGCGGCCGAGCTTGTAATAGATCTGGTCATAGCCGATCGCGCCTTGAGTCGGACGCAGCTCGCCAAGTGTTACGTCGAGCATGTCACCCGCGCGCGCGCTTTTCCATTTGCCTGGCTCGGGCGCAGGCTGCGCCGGATTGCCGGCATTCGCTGCGCTGCCGGGCTGTTGGCTCGGGTTCGCGCCGTCGGCGCCGGATGCTGGGCCGGCGGGGGCGGCGGGTACGTTCGACGAAGCAGAGGAGAACTCGTCGCCGCCGCATCCGGCCAGCACGGCGACGATCGGAAAAACAGCGAAAACGGTGTACAGACGTGGCATCGGGCGTGAGCTAATGAAGGTGGACGGCGCGCTGCTGACGCGCGTATAAATTGTCAGCATCGCGAATGAATGTGACGGGTATTTGAAATAATGTCGAAAAATCAGCTTATTGGCCGTTTCGATCTGGCGCTGCCGGCGCGGCGGCGACGCGCCGGCGCGCGCGCTTCGATACGCCGTTGACGAGCGCCCAGCGGACCATCGGCGCGACGATCCGCACACCGGGCCGCACCAATGCGCGGCGCACCGGCGCGAGTGCCGACAGCCCAAGCATTCGCTGCGCCCAGTCGGGCAGCAGATCGATGCCGGCATTGAAGAAGAGCGTGGCCGCCGGGCGCAACGCCGGTTTTGGCACCGGCGCGTTCAACAAAATGCGCACGACCTCTTGCGTGCGCTCGCTTGCCTCGAGTTCGGCGCGCGTTGCGGCGAAATATGCGCTGACCTCGGCGCGCGTCTTGGGGGCAGCGGCCGCGCCGAGCAACTCGGCGATGCGCGCCGTTTCCTCGAAGTAGCGATCCTGATCGGCGCCTGACAGCCGCGGGTTGACGTAACGCAGGTGCGCGGCAAGAAAACTCGAGACCTCGGCGACGTGCACCCATGTCAGCAGCGCCGGATCGCCCGCGCGATAAGGGCGCCCATCGGTTCCCGTGCCGACGACGGCTTCGTGAATCGCTTTCACGCGCGCTATCAGCCGCATTGCGTCGTCGCGGCTGCCGTATGTGGTGCCGGCGATGAAGGTCGCGGTGCGGCGCAGCCGGCCGAGGATGTCGGTGCGGAACGTCGAATGATCCCAGACGCCCGCGAGCGCGAGCGGATGCAACGCCTGCAGCAACAATGCGGCGATGCCGCCCGTCATCATCGACGTGAAGTCGGCATGCACCTTCCAGCACACCGAATCGGGGCCGAACAGGCCAGGATCGCCGGGCGGCGATGAATAGTCGAGCGACGGGCCGCCGCCGTCCGTCGTCAGATAGGTGACGCCCCCCGCGACGCGCGCGCGCACGCGTTCGACAAGCGGATGGCTGATCGGCGGAGCGGCGGGGTGCCTGCGCAGGGGCTCGGACATCGGTCGGCTCGCCGGGAAATCGTGGCTCAGCGCCCGGTGTCGGGCGCGTCCCAGAGGTTGCGCACGGCACTCGCGGCGTCCGGCGCGGCGAGCCCGAAATGCCGGTATGCGAGCAGTGTCGCGATGCGGCCGCGCGGCGTGCGCTGCAAGAAGCCCTGCTGGATCAGATATGGCTCGAGCACATCCTCGATCGTGTCGCGCTCCTCGCCGATCGCGGCGGCGAGATTGTCGACGCCGACCGGGCCGCCGTCGAACTTGTGCAGAATTGCTTCGAGCAGCTTGCGGTCCATCAGGTCGAAGCCAACCGGATCGACGTCGAGCATCGCGAGCGCGGCGTCAGCAATGGCCGCGGTGATATTGCCGTCGGCCTTCACTTCCGCATAGTCGCGCACGCGGCGCAGCAGCCGGTTCGCGATGCGCGGCGTACCGCGTGAGCGCTTCGCGATCTCCAGCGCGCCCATCGGATCGATCTGCGCGTTCAGCAGCGCGGCCGAGCGGCTGACGATTCGTGACAACTGCTCGGCGTCATAGAACTCGAGCCGCGCGACGATCCCGAAGCGGTCGCGCAGCGGATTGGTCAGCATGCCCGCGCGCGTGGTCGCGCCGACGAGCGTGAACGGCTGCAGGTCGAGCTTGACGCTGCGCGCAGCCGGCCCTTCGCCGATCATGATATCGATCTGATAATCCTCGAGCGCCGGATATAGGATTTCCTCGACGACGGGCGACAGCCGATGGATCTCGTCGATGAACAGCACGTCGTTCGCTTCGAGATTCGTGAGGAGCGCGGCAAGGTCGCCCGCGCGTTCGAGCACCGGGCCGGATGTCTGGCGCAGGTTTACGCCCATCTCGCGCGCGATGATGTGCGCGAGCGTCGTCTTGCCGAGGCCGGGCGGCCCGAACAACAGCACGTGGTCGAGCGCCTCGGCGCGGCGTTTCGCGGCCTCGATGAAGATTTCGAGCTGGCCGCGCACCTTCTCCTGCCCGACGTATTCATCGAGCTGGCGCGGACGCAGCGCGCGTTCGAACGCCTCTTCGTGCGAAGACGCGGGCGTGGCGGAAATGATCCGCTCGGCGGCGAGTTTGTCGGTTTCGATCATGCGGCCATTGTACCGCGTGGCGCGTTTCGTCCAATCTGGCCAAACGGCCTAATTGCCCGGTTGAGCCCGGCGTGCGAAGCTGGGTTCCGACACCGCGCCACACCGTAGCGGCTATGCCTTCGATAGCGCCCTGAGCGACAGCTTGATGCCTTCGGACACACCGGTGCCGGCCGGCACGTTCTTGATCGCCGCGAGCGCTTCTTTTTCCGAGTAGCCGAGCGCGACGAGCGCATTGAGAATATCGGTCGCGTGGTCCGACTGGGACGCGGCGCTTGCAAGCGCGCCCAGATCGGCGCCGAGTTTGCCTCTGAGTTCGAGCAGCAGGCGCTCGGCGGTTTTCTTGCCGATGCCGGGCACGCGGGTCAAGCGCGCCGCGTCCTGCAGCGTGACGGCCTGCGACAGTTCCGCGACGCTCATCCCGGACAGCACGGCGAGCGCCATCCGCGCGCCGACGCCCGTGATCTTGAGCAACTCGCGGAACGTCGAACGTTCCTGCGGCGTGAGGAAGCCGTATAGCAGATGCGCGTCCTCGCGAACGATCTGCTGGGTGAGCAGCACGACCTTCTCGCCCGTGTGCGGCAGGTTGTAGAACGTGCTCATCGGCACGTCGACCTCATAGCCGACGCCGTTGCAGTCGATGAGGAGATGCGGGGGATTTTTTTCGAGGAGGATGCCGGCAATGCGACCGATCATGGCGGTGGTGACACGTGACGGAAACCGCGAGTGTAGCGTACCGCGCGACCCGGGCGGCGTGGCGCCGCTCGCGATCGCATACGACTGCCGAAGTTGCGGCCGAACGCGCCCGATGCGCAGCGCAACGGCGGTGCGGGACGCTGCCGGCGGCGGCCAGCGCGCTCAGGCGCGAGCGCGCGGTTTGTGGCGCTCAGCCGACGAGCCGCCCGCGCCGCACGCGCAGCCCTTTTTTCGCGAGGGCGGGCGCGATGCCGCCGAGCGTGTTGAGCGTGTCGCCGCCGTGCGCGTGGCAAATCGCCATCCCGAGCGCATCGGCCGCGTCGGTGCCCGGCAGCCCGGACAAATTCAACAGACGCGCGACCATCTCCTGCATCTGCGTTTTTGTCGCGCGCCCGTATCCGACCACGGCCTGCTTGAGCTGCAGCGCCGTGTATTCCGCAACCGGCAGGCCGCCCGACACCAGCCCGCAGATTGCGGCGCCGCGCGCTTGGCCGAGCAGCAGCGTCGATTGCGGGTTGACGTTGACGAACACTTTTTCGATCGCCGCCTGCTCGGGCGAGTGTTCGCGGATCAGTGTCGCGATGCCGTCGAAGATCGTGCCGAGGCGGGTCGGCAGATCGGCGGTGGGGGTCTTGATCACGCCGCTCGCAACATACGCGAGCCGATGGCCGCTGACGTCGATCACGCCGAAGCCGGTGACGCGCAAACCAGGGTCGATGCCGAGAATTCGCATGAAGAAACGGGGAAACTGTCTGCGATCGATACTACACGAATGATGCGGCGGCCAGAGGCTTGCGCGTGCGGCGCTGACCGCGCGGCGCGGCGCGCCAGCGCCGATAAGCGTGCGGGCCGATAAAAAACCCGGCGGGGTCGCCGCCGGGCCGCCGGTTTGCGTCGCACGCGCTGGAGGGCGGCGCGCACGCCGCTCATCAATGGCGGAAGTGGCGCACGCCCGTCAGCACCATCGCGATGTTGTGCTCGTCGGCGGCCGCGATCACTTCGTCGTCGCGTACCGAGCCGCCTGGCTGGATCACGCAGGTCGCGCCCGCCGCAACGACGACGTCGAGGCCGTCGCGAAATGGGAAGAACGCATCCGAGGCGACCGCCGAGCCGGCGAGCGCGAGGCCCGCGTTCTGCGCCTTGATGCTCGCGATGCGCGCCGAATCGACGCGGCTCATTTGGCCCGCGCCGACGCCGAGCGTCATGCCGCTGCCGCAGAATACGATGGCATTCGACTTCACGTACTTCGCGACGCGCCATGCGAACAGCAGGTCGTCCATTTCCTTCGGCGTCGGGTGGCGTTTCGTGACGACACGCAATTCGTGCGGCTGCACGTTGCGTGTGTCGAGCGATTGCACGAGCAGGCCGCCGCCGACGCGCTTCAGATCGAAGGGACGGCTGTCGCTGGACGCCGCGGCGCCCGGTGCGATCTCGAGCAGACGCACGTTCTGCTTGGCGGCGAACACCTGCTTGGCGGCGTCCGAGAATGACGGTGCGATCAGCACTTCGACGAACTGCTTGGCGACCGCTTGCGCGGCGGCTTCGTCGACTTCGCGGTTGAACGCGATGATGCCGCCGAACGCGGAGGTCGGATCGGTCTGGAACGCCTTCGCGTAGGCTTCGGCCGCATCCGTGCCGAGCGCGACGCCGCACGGGTTCGCGTGCTTGATGATCACGCAGGCGGGGGCGTCGAATGTCTTCACGCATTCCCATGCCGCGTCCGAATCGGCGATGTTGTTGTACGACAGTTCCTTGCCCTGCAACTGGCGATAGTTCGCGAGCGCATCGGCTGGCGCTGCGAGGTCGCGATAGAACGCCGCGCTCTGGTGCGGGTTCTCGCCGTAGCGCAGATCCTGCACCTTGTCGAACGCCATGTTGAGCGTCGCCGGATAGGTGTGGCGCGACGCGTGCTGCAGTTCGTCGGTCAGGCTCGTCAGATAGTTGGTGATCGCGCCGTCGTACTGCGCGGTGTGCGCGAATACTTTCGTCGCGAGCCGGAAGTTCGTCTTGTAGCTGAGCGCGTTGCCGTTCGCCTTCATTTCGTCGAGCACCACGGCGTAATCGGCCGGATCAACGATCACCGTCACGTCGCGGTGGTTCTTTGCCGCCGAGCGCAGCATCGTCGGGCCGCCGATGTCGATGTTCTCGATCGCGTCGGCGAGCGTGCAGTCGTCCTTGGCGACCGTGGCGACAAACGGATACAGGTTCACGACGAGCAGATCGATCGTCGGGATGCCGTGCTGCTCAAGCGAGCGCATGTGCTCGGGCAGGTCGCGGCGCGCGAGGATGCCGCCGTGCACCTTCGGGTGCAGCGTCTTCACGCGTCCATCGAGCATTTCCGGGAAGCCGGTGTAATCGGCTACTTCAGTGACGGGCAGGCCGGCGTCGGCGAGCAGTTTCGCGGTGCCGCCTGTCGACAGCAGCTTGACGCCGAGCCCGGACAGCGCTTTTGCGAAATCGACGATGCCGGTCTTGTCGGAAACGGAGAGGAGCGCTTGCTTGATCATGATGGAGCCACCAATAGGCAGGATAACCAGGAAAACGGGGCGCGGCCGCGTGCGGCGCTACAGCAGGCCGTGCTGCTGCAGTTTCTTGCGCAGCGTGTTGCGATTGATGCCGAGGTACTCGGCGGCGAGCGACTGATTGCCGCCCGCCTGCTCGAGCACGACTTCGAGCATCGGCTTTTCGACGCACGACATCACCATTTCGTAGACGTCATGCGGATTGGAGCCGTCGAGATCCCGGAAGTAGCCATCCAGGCTGTCGCGGACGCATTGTTCGATGTTGTGCTTGCTCATGCTGCTAACTGGTTGGAATCGCCCAGCCCGCCGCGGCCGCCGTCCGCTTCGTCGACATAGACGAGACGATCGGACAGCGCCTGTTGCGCGTCGAAGAACTCGTTGACGGCGGCAAGCTGCTCGCGGGTGGAATCGAGCGTGTTCATTCGGTGCCGGAACCCATTCGCGCCGGAAAGGCCGCGAGTGTACCAGCCGATGTGCTTGCGTGCAGTGCGTACGCCCGTGAATTCTCCGTAGAACGCGTAGTGATCCTCAAGGTGCTCGTTCATGACCTGGCGGATCTCGTCAATGCGCGGCGGCGGCATCCGCTCGCCGGTTTGCAGGAAATGATCGATTTCGCGAAAGAGCCATGGCCTTCCTTGCGCGGCGCGACCGATCATCAGCGCGTCGGCGTGCGTCGCGTCGAGTACGGCCTTCGCTTTTTCCGGCGACGTAATGTCGCCGTTGGCGACGACCGGAATGCGCACCGCGGCCTTCACCGCGGCAATCGTCTCGTACTCGGCGTCGCCGTGGTACAGGTCGGCGCGCGTGCGGCCGTGCACGGTCAGCATCGAGATGCCGGCCGCCTCGGCGAGTTTGGCGACCGTCACCGCGTTCTTGTGCTCGCGATCCCAGCCGGTGCGGATCTTCAGCGTGACCGGCACGGCGTCGGGCCCGGTGCCGACCGCGGCGACCACCGCCTCGACGATTCGCGCGACGAGCGGCTCGTTTTGCAGCAGCGCGGAGCCCGCGGCGACGTTGCAAACCTTCTTTGCCGGGCAGCCCATGTTGATGTCGATGATCTGCGCGCCGTTGGCAACGTTGTAGCGTGCGGCTTCGGCCATCATCGCCGGGTCGGCGCCCGCGATCTGCACGGCGATCGGCTCGACCTCGCCCGCGTGATTCGCGCGGCGCATCGTCTTCTCGCTCTTCCAGAGCTGTGCGTTCGAAGCGACCAACTCGGACACGGCGTAGCCCGCGCCGAGGCGCTTGCAAAGCTGGCGGAACGGCCGGTCCGTGACGCCCGCCATCGGGGCGACGAACAGATTGTTGCGCAGGACGTGAGAGCCGAGAACGGGCATCGCAGTGGGGCCGCCCGCACGGGCGCGGGCAGGAGGTCGACGGACGGGAAAACGCGCATTTTACCGTAACCGCCGATGCCGCCGAATTGTGCAAATGTCGGTGATCGTTAAATCGGCGAGGAAGAGGGCGTGAAAGTGGCGCCGCGCATGGTCGCGGCAGGCGGCTCGCGGTGGCGCGACGTGTCGCGGCGTTTTTGCGGCAACGCAGTGTGCGGGTGAGGCGTGTCGCGCTGCCATGCAACGGCAGGTTATGTGCATGATGTTGGCGTTTGCCCGGAGCTTCGACGATTCGCGGCGATCGGCGCGCGAGCCGGGCAGCGGTTGTGCATCGCAGGCATGACGAAGCGACGCAGCCCGTCGATAAGTGGCAGCGCGCGCAGCGGGCCGATGCGGCGCGATATCGGCGCATCGGCCCGCCGGTTAGGGTGGGCGCCGGCGGGCGTGCCGGCGCGTTGCGTCACGCACCGCCCGCGCATGCCGGGCGGCTTTTACCGGATCGGGCCCGTGAGTTTTCGGGAAAACGGAAATGGCCGGCCGATTCGGCCGATTCGGCCGGCGCGGCACGCTTAGCGCCGCTGTCCGAACATCATCTGCCGCGCGATGGCCGTCTTGAGCGGCGGCACGCATTCGAGCGCGGTGAGCGCGGCGCCGCGCAGCAGTGCGAGCGGCGTCGAATCGATCGTGAAGAGGCGCGCGAGCGTATCCGTGGCGCTGATCGTGAGGCGCCGGTCGAGTGCGCGGCGCGCGTTGAACGCCGCGAGCGCAAGCGGCGTTGCGCCATGCTCGGACAGCGTCTCGACCAGGGTGTGCGCATCGCGCAAGCCGAGATTCAACCCCTGGCCCGCGACCGGATGCAGCGTTTGCGCGGCGTTACCGACGATTGCGATGCGGCCGTCGACGAGCGTGTCGGCCGCGGCGAGTCCGAGCGGAAACGACGCGCGCCCCGCGATATGCGTGAAACGGCCCATTCGCTCGCCGAACGCGATGCCGAGTTCGCGTAGAAACGCGTTGTCGGGCAACGCGCCGCGCCGCTGCGCGGCGTCGGGCGCGCAGCACCAGACGAGCGCATAGTCCGCTTGCCGCGGGCCGCCCAGCGGCAGCAGCGCGAGCGGGCCTTCGGCGGTGAAGCGCTCCCAGGCGACGCGCGGGCGCGGCGCCGATACCGAGACGGTGCCGACGAGCGCGGTTTGCCCGTAGTCTCGGCGCTGCGTGCGCTCGGCGAGCTTGCGTTCGCGGTCGCCGAAAAGCCCGCCTTCAGCATTGACGAGCACGCGCGTGCGCAGTATGCGCATGCCGTCCGGCGTCTCGATCGTCACGCTCACGCCTTCGGCATCCTGCGTGGGCGTTTGCGCGCAAGCCGGCATGAACCAGTGCACCGGCGCGCCGCGCGCCGCGCGCGCGAGCGACTCGACGATCGAGCCGTAGCGCGCGACATAGCCGAGTGCGGCGAGGTCGTGCTCGTCCCGGTCGATCAGCGTGCGCCCGAAGCGGCCGCGCTGCGACACGTGGATATGCTCGATCGGCGTCGCGTCGGCGGGCCAGCCGAGCGTGTCGAGCAGAATCCGGCTGCCTTGCGATACGGCGATCGCGCGCGGATCGTTTGCGCTCGCTTGCGGCGAGCGCGCGTCGATTAATGCGATCGACAGCGCGCGCGTGGCGCTGCGGCGCGTGAGCCAGCCGGCAAGCGCGAGCCCGACCGGGCCGGCGCCGACGATCGCGATATCGAAATCGAACGCAGGTGAGCAGGCGGCGGTCGTCATCGTGAGGGGTGGTTCGTTCTGGCGGGAAGGCGACGGGCGAGCGTCACGGCTGCCGCTGCGGTGACGGCGCGGCGGCGCGCGCATCGCGCATCAGCGCCTCGATCTCGCCCGCGGCCACCGGCACGCCGCGCGTGATCAGCTCGCAGCCGCCGGGGGTGACGAAGGCGTCGTCCTCGATCCGGATGCCGATGTTCCAGTACGCCGGCGGTACGTCATCGGCGGGGCGCACGTACAGGCCCGGTTCGAGCGTGAGCGCCATGCCCGGCTGCAGCACGCGCGACGGCCGTGCGCCGTCTTCGCCGCGCGGTGCACGGCGCTCGCGATAGTCGCCGCAATCGTGCACGTCCATGCCGAGCCAGTGGCCGGTGCGGTGCATGTAAAAGCGCGTGTACGCGCGCTCGGCGATCACGTCGTCGACGCTCGAAAAGCGCGCCTTCGGCACGAGGCCGGTGTCGAGCATGCCTTGCGCGAGTACGCGCACCGCGGCGTCGTGCGGATCGTCGAATGCCGCGCCGGCGCGCGTGGCCGCGATTGCGGCCTCCTGCGCGGCGAGCACGATGTCGTACAGCTCGCGCTGAGGGCCCGAAAAGCGGCCGTTCGCCGGAAACGTGCGGGTGATGTCGGACGCGTAGCCGTCGAGTTCGCACGCCGCGTCGATCAGGACCAGATCGCCGTCTTGAACGATCGCGTTGCCGGCCGGGTAATGAAGCACGCAGGCGTTCGCGCCGGTGGCGACGATCGAGCCGTAAGCCGGCGATTGCGCGCCGTGGTGGCGGAACGTGTACAGCAGTTCGGCTTCCAGCTCGTATTCGTGCACGCCGGGGCGGCATGCGGCGATCGCGCGGCGGTGCGCGAGCGCGGAAATATCGGCGGCGCGGCGCATGATGGTTTGCTCGTGCGTATCCTTGACGAGCCGCATGTCGTCGACGAGCGGCGTCAGATCGAACGCCGCGCGTGGCGGCGTGACGCCCGTGCGTTCGCGCGCGCGCACCGTGTCGAGCCAGCCGGCGATGCGGCGCTCGAGTTCGGCGGATGCGCCGAACAGATAGAAGAGCGCAGGCGCGTCGGCAATGAGGCGCGGCATCTCGGCATCGAGCGCGTCGTAGGCGAATGCGGCGTCGAAGCCGAAGGCGTCGCGCGCGGCGTCGGGGCCGAAATGGAAGCCTTCCCAGATCTCGCGCTCGGGATTTTTCGCACGGCAGAACAGAATCGTGCGCGGCTCGCTTGCCTCGGACGACGCGTCGAGCACGACAAGCGCATCGGGCTCGGCGAAGCCGCTCAGGTAATAGAAGTAGCTGTCGTGCCGGTACGGATAAGCGCTGTCGCGGTTGCGCATCACTTCCGGCGCGGTGTGGATGATCGCGACGCCGCCGCCTTGCGCGCGCAGCGCGGCCAGCACGCGGTCGCGGCGCTGGCGGTAGACGTCGAGGGCGATAGCGGATTCGGTCGGCTGGTTCATCACGCGATTGTAGCGCCGTCGCGGCGCATGCGCGCGAGCGCAATGGGCGGCGCAAATTGTTGCAAACCATCCACAGGCCGGGCAGCCGATTGTCAATCAGACAACGCCCCCCGGTTATGATCGGCGGCAACGTATACTCTCGGGCGGTATTCTCGACAGAACCCGACAGAAGGCAATGATGAAATTAATCGGCTCGCTCAGCAGCCCATTCACCCGCAAGGCGCGAATCGTGCTCGCTGAAAAGAAGATCGACTACAAACTGGAACTCGAGAACGTTTGGGCGCCAGACACCAACATCCACGCGTCGAACCCGCTCGGCAAGGTGCCCTGCCTGGTGATGGAAGACGGCGCCGCGGTGTTCGATTCGCGCGTGATTTGCGAATACGTCGATACGCTGTCGCCGGTGGGCAAGCTGATTCCGCCTTCCGGGCGCGAGCGCATCGAGGTGCGGTGCTGGGAGGCGCTTGGCGACGGCGTGCTCGACGCGGCGGTGGCAATTCGCGTGGAGCACATGCAGCGCGAGCCGCAGCAGCGAAACGACGCGTGGGTCGCGCGCCAGCAGCGCAAGATCGACGACGGCCTCGTCGCGATGTCGCAGGGGCTCGGCGGCAAGCCGTGGTGCGTCGGCAATCACTACACGCTCGCCGACATCGCGCTCGGCTGCACGCTCGGTTATCTCGACTTCCGGATGCCGGAAATCAATTGGCGCGAGCGCCATCCGCATCTCGACAAGCATTACGCGAAGCTGTCGCAGCGCCCGTCGTTCGTCGATACGGTGCCGCAGTGACGGCGGCGCGCGGCCGATAAGCAGCGGCCGGTAAGCGGCCAACGACAACGCCTCGCGGCACTCGCCGCGAGGCGTTGTCGTTTGGGACACGGGCAGGCTCAGCCGAGTTGCGCGTAGACGATTTCGCCGGGCGTGAACGAATCGCTGCGCGCGACGGGCCACCACGTGTCGTACAGCGACAGCCCGCACGGGCTGCCGCTCAGCAGCGCGCCCGGCGGCAGATATTTGAGCAGTTGCGACATCAACCGCACCTCATGCGGCGCGATGCGCTGAACGATATGGTGCGCGCGCAGCTCGCGCGGATGGCGCAGCCCCGCCGCCTGGATCAGTTCCTGCAGCGCATGCAGTGTGTTCCGGTGGAAGTTGCGCACGCGTTCGGCCTTGTCGGGCACGACGAGCGCGCGCTGGCGCACCGGGTCTTGCGTGGCGACGCCGGTCGGGCAGCGGCCGGTATGGCAGTTCTGCGCCTGGATGCAGCCGACCGCGAACATGAAGCCGCGCGCCGAGTTCACCCAGTCCGCGCCGATCGCGAGCGTGCGCGCGATATCGAACGCGGTGATGATCTTGCCGCTTGCGCCGAGTTTCACGCGATCGCGCAGCCCGATTCCGACGAGCGTGTTATGGACGAGCAGGAGCCCTTCCTGCAGCGGCACGCCGACGTGATCGGTGAATTCGAGCGGGGCTGCGCCCGTGCCGCCTTCCGCGCCGTCGACGACGATGAAATCCGGCACGATGCCCGTTTCGAGCATTGCCTTCGCGATGCCGAAAAATTCCCACGGATGGCCGATGCACAGCTTAAAGCCGGTCGGTTTGCCGCCCGCCAGCTCGCGCAGCCGGTCGACGAATTCGAGCAGCTCGCGCGGCGTCGAGAATGCCGAATGCGCGGCGGGCGACACGCAATCCTCGCCCATCGGCACGCCGCGCGTCTCGGCGATCTCGGGCGTGATCTTCGCGGCGGGCAGCACGCCGCCGTGGCCCGGCTTGGCGCCCTGCGAGAGCTTCACCTCGATCATCTTCACTTGCGGCTCGCGCGACTGCTTCTCGAATTTGTCCGGATCGAACGTGCCGTCGGCGCGGCGGCAGCCGAAGTAGCCGGAGCCGATTTCCCAGATGATGTCGCCGCCGTTCTCGCGGTGGTACTTCGACATCGAGCCCTCGCCGGTGTCGTGCGCGAAGCCGCCCAGCTTCGCGCCGAGGTTCAGCGCGCGGATCGCGTTTGCCGACAGCGAGCCGAAGCTCATCGCCGAGATATTGAAAATCGAGATGTCGTAAGGCTGCTTGCGCGACGCGCCGACGCGAATCCGGAAATCATGCCCGTCGAGCTTCGTCGGCGCGAGCGAGTGGCTGATCCATTGATGCGCGACGGCTTTCACGTCCAGCTCGGTGCCGTAAGGCCGGTTGTCGGCGACGTTTTTCGCGCGCTGGTAGACGAGGCTGCGCTGCGCGCGCGAGAACGGCTTTTCGTCGGTATCGTCCTCGACGAAGTATTGGCGGATCTCCGGGCGGATGAACTCGAACAGGAAGCGCAGGTGGCCCCAGATCGGATAGTTGCGCAGGATCGCGTGCCGGTCCTGCTTCAGGTCATACAGGCCGAGCGCGAAGGCGGCGGCAACCGGCACCATCCATAGCCACGAAATCGCATGCCGCGCGGCAAGCAGCGCGAGCGCGGCGAGCAGAACGGCTGCGCACCACATCGCGAGATAGCGTCGAGAAAACATGGGGACTCCCAATCATCGTTTTTTGAGACGCCGCGATGCCCGGTAGGGCCGGGCGGTGCGGCAACCGGCACGGCGCGCCGTTCGACGCGGCGCCGTGCGCGTGCCGCCAGTCTAAACCGTTCGCCGCTCAGCGCGCGCCGGCGAGCGTGGCAACGCCGCTTGCCGGGTGCGCGGCGCTCAACGCGGATGTGGGCGCGGCCGGAGCGGTGAGGCCGGCTGGGCTGCCGGCCGCCGATTCGATGATGCCGCCGCCGATGCACACGTCGCCGTCGTACAGCACCGCCGACTGGCCGGGCGTGACTGCCCACTGCGGCGTGTCGAACGTGAGCGAGAAGCGTTCGCCGTTCGCGTCGCCGGCCGGGGCGCGGCCGAACGCGCAGTGCGCGTCGGCCTGCCGGTAGCGGGTTTTCGCGCCGCACCGCATGCCGTCGGCGGGTGGCTCGCCCGCGATCCAGCTGACGTTGCCCGCGACAAGTTCGCGCGACAGCAGCCACGGATGGTCATGGCCTTGGACGACGTACAGCGTGTTCGACGCAATGTCCTTCGCCGCGACGAACCACGGCTCGCCGCTGCCGTCCTTGCTGCCGCCCAGGCCGATGCCCTTGCGCTGCCCGAACGTGTAGAACGCGAGGCCGATGTGCTCGCCGACCGTCTTGCCGTCGGGCGTCTTCATCGGGCCGGGCTGCGTCGGCAGATAGCGGTTCAGGAAGTCGCGGAACGGCCGCTCGCCGATGAAGCAGATGCCGGTCGAATCTTTTTTCTTCGCATTCGGCAGGCCGATGCGCTCGGCGATCTCGCGCACCTGAGTTTTCGGAATCTCGCCGAGCGGGAAGAGCGTCTTCGACAATTGCGCTTGATTCAGCCGGTGCAGGAAGTACGACTGGTCTTTCGTGTGATCGAACGCCTTGAGCAGCTCGAAGCGGCCGTCGCGCTCGCGCACGCGCGCGTAGTGGCCGGTCGCGATCGTCTGCGCGCCAAGTGACATCGCGTGATCGAGGAACGCCTTGAACTTGATCTCGGCGTTGCAGAGCACGTCCGGATTCGGCGTGCGGCCCGCCGAGTACTCGCGCAGGAATTCGGCGAATACCCGGTCCTTGTATTCGGCCGCGAAATTGACCGCCTCGACGTCGATGCCGATCAGATCCGCAACCGATACGACGTCGATCCAGTCCTGCCGCGTCGAGCAGTATTCGCCGTCGTCGTCGTCCTCCCAGTTCTTCATGAAGAGGCCGACGACGTCATAGCCCTGTTCCTTCAAGAGCCATGCGCTCACCGACGAATCGACGCCCCCTGACATGCCCACCACCACCCGGCGCTTGCTCATTTGCCCACCGCCTGCCGAATGTCGGCCGCGCCTGTCGTGCCGCCCGTGCGATAGGGCGCGACCGAGTGCGTGTGAACGAAATCGAGCGGCACGCGGCGCCCGGCGAGGTAGTCGTCGACGCTGCGCATCACGGTGGGCGAGCGGTGGCGCTGCGCGCATGCGCGCAGCTCGTCGGCCGTCATCCACAGCGTGCGGACGATGCCGTCGTCGAGCGCGCGGCCCGCGAGCACGTCGCCCGCACGGCCGCAGAACGCAAAGCGCAGATAAGTCGCGCCGGCGCGCGCCGGGCGCTCGTAGTGCGCGAGATAGATGCCGACGAGCGCGTCGGGCTCGAACGGACGCGCGGTTTCCTCGAGCGTCTCGCGAATCACCGCGTCGACGAGTGTTTCGCCGGCTTCGAGATGGCCTGCGGGCTGATTGATTCGCAGGCCCGATGACGTGTGCTCTTCGATGACGAGAAAGCGCCCGTCGCGCTCGACGATCGCGGCGACCGTCACGTGCGGAGTCCAGATTTCGGGTTTCATGGTCACGCATTTTACCGGTTGCGCGCGTGGGCTGCCGCAACCCCATAGCGCGGTTCCGACCCCGGCGCAAGCCCCTGCGTTGCCAGTCCGCGCCGGCCGGGCCGCTGCGAAGCCGCCCCGTTGCGGAATCGCGGCCGCTTTCGGTTAAAGTGGCGCCTGAAACAGCCGTTGCCTTCGAGCCGGTATGTCCAGTCGTCCGGCTCGCCCGCAGTCCAGCAGCAAAAATCATGCAGAGGAGGGATCGACGATGCATATCGGAGTGCCTGCCGAGACGCGGGCGAACGAGGCGCGCGTGGCGGCGACGCCGGAGACGGTCAAGAAATACGTGGCGGGCGGCCATCGCGTGACGCTCGAGCGCGGCGCGGGCGTGGGCGCGAGCTTCCCGGACGACGCATATGCGGCGGCCGGCGCGGAGCTTGCCGATGCGCCCGCCGCGCTCGGCGCGGATCTCGTGCTGAAGGTCCAGGCGCCGACTGAGGCCGAAACCGCGCATCTGAAGCGCGGCGCGACGCTTGTTGGAATGCTCGAGCCGTTCAACGCCGAGCAGGCGGCGCGGCTCGCGGCGGCGGGCGTCACCGGTTTCGCGCTCGAGGCTGCGCCGCGCACCACGCGCGCGCAGAGCCTCGACGTGCTGTCGTCGCAGGCCAATATCGCTGGCTACAAGGCGGTGCTGGTCGCCGCGTCGCTGTATCCGCGCTTTCTGCCGATGCTGATGACGGCCGCCGGCACCGTGAAGGCCGCGCGCGTGCTGGTGCTCGGCGCGGGCGTCGCCGGCTTGCAGGCGATCGCGACCGCCAAGCGTCTGGGCGCGGTGATCGAGGCGTCCGACGTGCGCCCGGCGGTGAAGGAGCAGATCGAATCGCTCGGCGCGAAGTTTCTCGACGTTCCGTATGAAACGCAGGAGGAGCGCGACGCGGCCGAGGGCGTGGGCGGCTACGCGCGGCCGATGCCGGCATCGTGGCTCGGGCGCCAAGCGGCGCTCGTGCACGAGCGCGCGAAGCAGGCCGACATCGTCATCACCACCGCGCTGATTCCGGGGCGCCCCGCGCCGACGCTGATCTCCGTGGAGACCGTCCAATCGATGAAGCCCGGCTCGGTGCTCGTCGATCTCGCGGCGGGCCGCGGGCCCGAGGTGGACGGCCGCAAAGGCGGCAACTGCCCGCTGAGCGTGGCCGATCAGGTGATTGTCCACCAGGGCGTGACGATCGCCGGTTACACGAATCTGGCCGCGATGGTGCCCGCCGACGCGTCGGCGCTCTACGCGCGCAATCTGTTCGACTTCCTGAAGCTGATCGTCACGAAGGAAGGCGCGCTCAACATCGATCTTTCGGATGACATCGTCGCCGCGACGCTTTTGTGCCGCGACGGCGAAGTCACGCGCAAATAACGGGGAGGCGGCGATGGAACTCATCAATCACACGGTCATCAACGTGATCATCTTCGTGCTCGCGGTGTATGTCGGCTATCACGTGGTCTGGAACGTGACGCCCGCGCTGCACACGCCGCTGATGGCGGTGACCAACGCGATCTCGGCAATCGTGATCGTCGGCGCGATGCTTGCCGCCGCGCTCACGGTGGGCAGCGTGGGCAAGTTCTTCGGCACGCTCGCCGTCGCGCTCGCGGCCGTCAACGTGTTCGGCGGCTTTCTCGTCACGCGCCGGATGCTCGAGATGTTCAGGAAGAAGGAGCCGAAAGCCGGCGGCAACGCGAAGGAGGGCGCGCGATGAGCATGAACGTCGTCACGCTGCTGTATCTGGTCGCGTCGGTGTGCTTCATTCAGGCGCTCAAAGGTCTGTCGAATCCGAAGAGCGCTAGACGAGGCAATCTATTCGGAATGGTCGGCATGACGATCGCGATTCTCACGACCGTCGCGCTGATCGTCAAGCAGGCCGCGTGGCTCGGCGCGAATCTGCCGCTCGGGCTCGCGCTCGTGCTCGGCGCGCTCGTCGTCGGCGGCGCGATCGGCGCGGTGGTGGCCGCGCGTGTCGAGATGACGAAGATGCCGGAGCTCGTCGCCGCGATGCACTCGCTGATCGGTCTGGCCGCGGTGTGCATCGCGTATGCGGTGGTGGCCGAGCCGGCGGCGTTCGGCCTGGTGCCGCAGGATGCGGCATCGCCGGACTTCATTCCATACGGCAACCGCATCGAGCTGTTCATCGGCACGTTCGTCGGCGCGATCACGTTCTCCGGCTCGGTGATCGCGTTCGGCAAGCTGTCAGGCAAATACAAGTTCCGGCTGTTCCAGGGCGCGCCCGTGGTCTACCCCGGCCAGCATCTGATCAACCTGATGCTCGCGCTCGCGATGCTCGGCTTCGGCGTGCTGTTCTTCCTGACGCAGGCGTGGCTGCCGTTCATCGTGATGACGGCGATCGCGTTCGTGCTCGGCGTGCTGATCATCATCCCGATCGGCGGCGCGGACATGCCGGTCGTCGTGTCGATGCTGAATTCGTACTCGGGCTGGGCGGCGGCGGGCATCGGCTTCTCGCTGAACAACGCGATGCTGATCATCGCGGGCTCCCTGGTCGGCTCGTCGGGCGCGATTCTGTCGTACATCATGTGCCACGCGATGAACCGCTCGTTCTTCAACGTGATCCTGGGCGGCTTCGGCGGCGACGCGGGCGCGGCCGCGTCGGGCGGCGCGAAGGAACAGCGGCCGGTGAAATCGGGCTCGGCCGACGACGCCGCATTCATGCTCGGCAACGCGGAGACGGTGGTGATCGTGCCGGGCTACGGTCTTGCGGTGGCGCGTGCGCAGCATGCGCTCAAGGAGTTGACCGATAAGCTGGCCGACAAGGGCATCGACGTGAAATACGCGATTCACCCGGTCGCCGGGCGGATGCCGGGGCATATGAACGTGCTGCTCGCGGAAGCGGAAGTGCCTTACGAGATCGTGCACGAGATGGAGGACATCAACGGCGAGTTCGGTCAAGTCGACGTGGTGCTGGTGCTCGGCGCGAACGACGTCGTCAACCCGGCGGCGAAGAACGATCCGAAATCGCCGATCGCGGGCATGCCGATCATCGAGGCGTACAAGGCGCGCACGGTGATCGTCAACAAGCGGTCGATGGCGGCGGGCTACGCGGGGCTCGACAACGAGCTGTTCTACATGGACAAGACGATGATGGTCTTCGGCGATGCGAAGAAGGTCATCGAGGACATGGTGAAGGCTGTCGAGTGAGCGCGCGCGATGCGCGGGGCGGGGCGCTTGCCGGCTGAGCGGCCGCCTCGCGCGGCGCTGGTGCGCTGGGCCTGTTACGGGCGTGAACAGAGCCTAGCGTTGATGCACCGGCGCATTCGCGTTGCGCAGATAATCGGCGAGCCGCCGGCCCTCCTGATCGGGAAACGGCTCGCACACCGCAACCTCGCTCATCCGCGCGATATCGAACGTGCGGAAATCCCCGCGCATCTCGCACCACGCGCCGATCGTCCAGCGCCCGCCCCAATATAGCAGCCCGAGCGGCCATACGCGGCGCGCCGTCTGCGCGCCGAACCGGTCGCGGTACGCGAAGCTGACCGTGCGCCGTCTGTCGACAGCCTCGTGCAGCGCATCCACTTTCTCCGAGAATGAGCGGTCGATGTGAAACGACGGTGCGAACACCGCGAGCCGCTCGAGCGTCGCGCGCTTGTCGGCAGGCATTGCCGAGGCGATTTTCGCGAGCGCCGAGCGCGCGCCGCCCGCGAAGCGCGCGCCGCCCCAGGTCTCGATCATCCGCGCGCCGGCCGCGAGCGCGGCCAGCTCTTCGGCGGTGAACGTCAGCGGCGGCAGGCTCGCCGCGCGGTTCAGGCGATAGCCGATGCCGGCTTCGCCCTCGATCGGCACACCGGACAGTTGCAGATCGCGCACGTCGCGGTACACGGTGCGCGGCGATACCGACAGCCAGTCGGCGAGTTGCTGCGCGGTCGTCAGACGCCGGCCGCGCAGCAATTCGGCGATCTGGAACAAGCGGTCGGCGCGGCGCGTCATCGCGGGGCTTTCGAGGAGTGAGCGGGATTGGCAATGTCGCGATGATAGCGCCGGGCGCGGCGGCCGGCACGCCTGTTTGCGGCGCTAGGCCGCGCGGGCGCGGGCGCCGCCGCGCTCAACGGCATATGCGCGAATGCAGGCCGATGCGGTTGCCTTCGGTGTCGATCAGATAACCGATGTAGCCATAGTTGTTCGGCAGCTCGATCACCGATCCCTGCACGATACCGCCCGCGCGCTTTGCGCGCTCGAGCGCGGCCGTCACCGGTCCGTTCGCGTTCAGGTAGACGGCGACGCCGTGCTCGCCGGGCTTGAGCCGCTGCGGATCGTAGACGAGCGCGCCGCCCGTGGCCGCTTCGGGATGCACGAATACCGCGGTCGGCACGCCGCCGATCACGTCGCGTTGCAGCGCGGTGTCGAGCATCGCTTCGTAGAAACGGATCGCGCGTTCGAAATCGAGCGATGGAATGTCGAACCATGCGATCACATGTTCGCTGTTTGCCGTGGTCATGACAGGCTCCTGAGTACATGGGTGAAGACGACGTCCGGCCGGGAGGATGGGCCGCATCGCGACGGTTTCGCAGTGTGCGCGAGGCCTGCTGACAGCGTGTTGTCAGTAGCGTCGGAGCGTTGGGCGCGCGCGTTCAGCCACGCGGCGAAACGCGGTGGACGGGCGGCCGAACGGATTTCATGTCCGGTCAAGGCGCTCGGGGGGCCTGCGTTTGCTTGTTCGGAGGCCGCATATTCGCAACCGGCGGGCACTGCTCGAGCCGGATGCGAATGACGCGTGAGCGAAGGCGGGCGATGCTGGGCGGCAGCTTCGCACTTCATGCATGGAGCTGGCGCACGGTTCAAGTTTCAAGTCGTGATCGTGCGACGCGAACGAAAGCGGCGGTACGGCACGCAGTGCGCTGCCGATCCGTGAGATCGCAACGTGACGCGATGGGTCGATGCAATCAGGCGCGCGTCGCTCTGAACGGTCCGAAGCGCGGCGCGCCGGCAACGCCGAGCCCGTCGCGTGCGCGGCATTGCCGGCGGTCTGCCGCCGCCGTCACGCGTGATCGGCGCCGTCGCTCGCGGATGCGTTGTTGCGTTGCCGCGTGCTGCCCGCGATCAGATCGAAGCGGAACAGCCGGCATTCGAGCGCGCCGTTGAACAGCGGCGTTTTCGCCGATTCTCGCAGCCGCAATTGCCCGGGTAGCGTGCGGTCCGAACTCAGCAGGAACGCGCGCCAGCCGGCGAAGTGCTGCTTGAGCGCATCGCCGAGCGCGTGGAAGAACTCGCTGTCCGGCGCGTCGGTGTGGGTGCGGCGGAACGCGTCGTCGCTGCGTGGGCGATCCGTGCCGCGCACGTCACCGCGTGGCCCGCGGCCGCGCACGGCGATTCGCTCGCCATACGGGGGGTTCGCGACGATCACGCCGGGCGTGTCGACGGGCGGCGTCATGTGGCGCGCGTCGAGCTGCTTGAGCCACATCGGCGGCACGCCCGCGCGCTCGAGATTTGCGCGGGCTTTGTCGAGCATGTCGCCGGAGATGTCGCTGCCGAAGATCGCGAGATCGTCGCGCTTGCCGCGCGCCGCGCGCTTGGCATCCATCGCGGCGACCTTGAGCGTTTGCCACGTGGTGATGTCGTACTGCTTGAGCTTCTCGAAGCCGAAACGGCGTTCGACGCCGGGCGCCACGCCGAGCGCGATCTGCGCGGCTTCCGCGACGAATGTGCCGCTGCCGCACATCGGGTCGTACAGCGGCGTGCCGGGCGTCCAGCCGGTCAGCCGCAGGATGCCCGCGGCGAGATTCTCGCGCAGCGGCGCGGCGCCCTTGTCGAGCCGCCAGCCGCGCTTGAAGAGCGGCTCGCCGGACGTGTCGAGGTAGAGCGTGCAGTCGGCGGCCGTCAGGAACGCGAACACGCGCACGTCGGGCTGCGCGGTATCGATGCTCGGACGCGCGCCCGTTTTGTCGCGCAAACGGTCGCAGACGGCGTCCTTCACGCGCAGCGTCGCGAATTCGAGGCTCTTGAGCGGCGACTTGATTGCGGTAATGTCGACGCGCAGCGTCTGCGTCGCCGCGAACCAGCGCTCCCACGGCTGTTCGAGCGCGAGCGCGTAGACGTCCTGCTCGTTGCGGTACGGGCGCGAGGCGATTTTCAGCAGGACGCGGCTTGCGATCCGCGAATGCAGATTGGCCGCCATGCCGGCTGCCCAGCCGCCGCGAAAATGCACGCCGCCCGACACCTGCGCGCCCGCGTCGAACGGGGCGACGGCGTGGCGCGCGGCGATCTCGGCGAGTTCGCCGGCGAGCGCGGCTTCAAGCCCGCGCGGGCAGGGAGCGAAAAAATCGAATAGGGTCGGCAAAGACATAGGACGGGCGGATGCGGGCAAAAGTACGCCATTGTACGCGGGCGCGCGGGGGTGGCCGCGCCGGCGGCGGCCGGGCATGGAGCGGGGGCGCGTGCGCCGGATGGGAACAGGAAACGGCGCGTCTGCCGTGGCGCGCGGCCGGGGCTGCCCCGGCGGGTACGCCGATGGCTTCCCCGGCGGCCTCCTCAGCGCTTCCCCAGCGCTTCCCCAGCACTTCCCAGCGTTTCCCCGGCTTCCTGGTGCTCCCCGACGAGCCTTACCGCTCAATGCACGCTGCTTTCTCCAGCGGCCCCGCGCGGCGGCCAAACGAGGCTGATCGGCCGCTTGAGCACCGCGCGGCCGATCGCGGCGACGAGCGAGCGCACCTTCGTTGGCCGAAGGCTGCGCGAGCGCACGGCCATCGTGAAGGCGAGCGCGAAGCTTACTGCCACGTTGAGGATCGCCATGCTGAGCACGCCCGCGACAGCCCACCACAGCTCGCCCGAGCGCAGTGTTTCCTTGCCGAGCACGCCGAGCGCGACGCCGATCGAGCCGGCGGATAGCGTCACATGGCGCACTTCGAACGAGAATGCGAACACGCTGACGATCGCGGGCGCGAGGCCGAGCATCAGCCCGAGGCCGACGTTGCCGACCACGCCCGCGACGTTCGAGCGGCAAAAGTGCGCGAGCTTGGCCGCGCCCGCGATGCCGAGCGTGAGCCGCAGGCGCCGGTTGTACGCAAGCGCGTCGCCGACGCGGTGCAGCACGAACCAGTTGTCTGCCCAGCCGGCGATGAGGCTCGACGCCCACAGCAGCACGCCCGTCAACGCGGCGTAGATCGGCGTCGGGCCGATCAGCGAGAACGACTGCAACGTGGCGTGCGCCTTTTGCGGCGAGATCACGTTGGTATGCAGCACGGTTTGCGCGAACATCTGCACGGCGAAACATACGGGCAGCACGACGAGCACGTTGCCGCAGATCGCGGCCGCCTGCGTGCGGATCAGCGCGATCACCGACGACACGAACTGCTTCACGCCTGCGTCGTGCGACGTGCGATCCAGTTCGCGCGCGATCGTCGGCGCGGTCATCGCCGGCTGCTTGGTGGCGAGCGTGAAATGCAGAAAGTGCATCAGCAGGAAGCTTGCCGCGTAGTTGACGCCGGCGAGCAGGCCTTCGAGCATCGATTGCAGGTGCGCGCCGGTGATCCAGAACTTGATGCAGACAGTTGCGACCGTCACGAGGCCGCCGCCCGCGGCCATGCGCAGCATCTTCAGATAGTCGGCGCGGCCGCGCGTGATGTAGTGCTCGCCGGTGTCGGCGTTCGTCTCGACGAGCTTGCGCGCGAACAGTGCGAAATTGCTGCGCACGAGGTGCGACACGCTTTGGCTGTTGTGATTCGCATCGACCAGCTCGGCCGTCAGCCGCGCGAGGCCGCGCAGGTCATCGCGCGCCATCCAGGCGTTCAGGAGCGTCTCCGCGCGCTTGATGCGCATGCGCATGCGCTCGACCTGGAACACGATGTCGACCGACACGCCGTTGCGGTACAGGTGCGCGTATATGTCTTCGATCGATTGCCCGCATTCGTCGAGCAGCACGCGCAGATAGTTCACTTCGTGCAGCAGCTTGTTCGGATCGCCGCCCGCGCCTTCTTCGAGCGCCGCGTTCGCGGTCTCGACGGCGAGCATCGCGCGCGTGAGCCGGAAGAACGGCTGCGCTTCGAGCGGCGCCCGCGCGTCGTCGCTCGACAGGCGGCTGCGCACGGTCTGCGACAGGCCGGTCGAGCTGATCTGGCACGTCAGGTTATGCAGCGCGGCGAGCAGGTCGCGCGAGAACGCGCCGGGCTCGTGGCGCTCCTGGTCTGTCACGTCGAAGGCGAACAGATCGGACAGGCGCGCGAGCAGATCGTCGGGCAGCGCGTCGATCCACGCGGCGTCGCTCGTGAGCGGGAACATCAGCGTGAACAGTGCGGCCAGCTCGCGGCGGTTCGGCGCGGGCGGAATCAGCGATGAGTCGAACCGCTCGACGAGCGCGCCGAAAAAGCCCGAATGCACCGGCATGCCCGCATCGCACAACAGCGAGATGCCGTCGCTTTCGCGCAGCACACCGCGGATCACGCGCGCGACATTGGCCTTCCACGCGGGATTGCGCTCGAGCACGTGCAGCGCATAGCGCAGCCGCGCATGCGCGGTCAGCGTGCGTTCATCGGGGGCGTCGCCATCGGACGGCGTGCCCGCCGATGCGGCCGGCATCGCGCCGCTGCGCCGCAGCCAATGCGCGAACTCGATCAGCCATTCAGCGCGCTCCGCATACGGCGCGTTGGCGTCGGCGGTCGCAAGGAGCGCGTCGAGCTGATGACTCGCGTTTCGCGACGCCCGCCATTTCTTGATCAGGGTCGTCAGGGATTCGAACATAAAGAGATAGGCGCCGCTTGACGCCGAGTCCGGCCAGCAGACCGGCGGCGCGGCTTGGGGCTTTGCGTCAAAAAACCAGACATATTACCCGCTAAGCATGATCGGCAATCGGCTGGCCGGGCGAACGGCGGGCCGGGCGGCGCGTGCGATGGCGCCCCAATTGACGCGGAGGCGGCGCATGCGCATGGCTCGCGAGTTTATTCGCGCGATGTGATGCTTCACGAACCTTTCGCTCTCGCGTTCTTCAACGCGGGCGATCGCGTCAGGCGACCTGATCGCCTACTCGAACGTCAGCTAAAAAGGAGCGAAACATGCCAAATTGGGTCATTACCGGGGGCAGTACCCCGATGGATAAGATCGTCGGCTACCGGGACACGCTGCAAGCTATGCGGGCCTTCGTGCATGCCGGCGGCGCATTGCAGCACAATCACGTCAACGTGTACGGGCATGCGTTGCCTTCGCCGAACCCGCCGTGGATCACGTTGCGGTTCTCCAACCATAATTTCGAGGTGAGCGAGATCAACGGTCAGCCGATCGACTACAACTATCCGCAACAGTTGCCGGCGTTCGACTGCGCGACGTTCCCGTTCGCTTTTCCCGTCAACCCGGCCGCCGTCAATCTGAATCAGAAAACGCAGCTGCTGTTTCTGTTTGCCGAAGCGGCCCGCAGCCGGGTGATCCAGGACCGGATTGAAGGTTCGCTTGCCGGCTACGGCGGCGTGGATTTGCAAAGCCTGGAGGTGCTGGCGAGGCATTACGCCGCCACCTGCGAGGTCGTGCAGATCAACTGGGTGCATCCGAACCGGCCGCTGACTCGCGACGATTACCTGGCGTATGCGGCGACGCTTCCGCCCGGCTATCCAGTTCGATTCGCGATCGAGCAGTTGCTTGCCTGAGCGCGGGCGGCCCGGCGGCGCGCGCTGCGGCGCGAGGGCAGCGCGGAGACGGCGCGTGCCGGCCGGATTCCGCGTTGGATTCGAGCGCCCCGGCGGCCCGTTACGACGTGCCGTCGACGGGCTGCGCGTTCTGCGCCGCCGGGCTGGCCGGACAGCGGACGACAGGCGTGGCGGGCGCCGCCGCAGTGGCGCCCGCCGCTGGCCGCTTCGCCGGGGCCGCAGCCTGAATTGGCGCACGCGCGGCAGCGATCGCATGCACACCGGCCGTGATCTGATCTGCGAGCACGCCGATCGCACGGCGATGACCGTCAACGAGCGCGCCGTAACCCGGCTGCACCGGCTCGACGACGTCGGTGCGGCACGTCATGACCATTTGGCTCGGCAGCGCGCGCACGCTCCAGACGGCGGTCAGCGCCGCATGCCGGTCCGGCCACGATTCGAAGCGCTGGACATTCACGCTGATCCGGTAGACGGGGACATTGGCCGGATAAGCGGAATTCGCGACGTCGATCGTATCGAGCCGCCGCGTGAGCGCCGACGACAGCGCGCGGCGTATCTCGTCGGCAGGCTGCGACACCCAGCGCGTTTGCTCGAGCACGTCCACTTGCGACGGACTTTTCTGGACGACGAATTGATTCATCGCGACTTGTTCCGGCACGTCGATCGCGGGCACCTGGATCAGAAATGCGGGATTCGCGCTGACGGCCGGTGCTGGCGCTGGTGTCGACGCGGCGGCCGCGGCCGCCGCGTCGAGCGTATAGAAGCGCGTGGGCGGCGACGAGCAGGCCGCAAGCGCGGCCGCCGCCGCACCGGCGAGCACGAAGCGCGCGGTGCCGCGCACCGCACGCACGGCCCGCGCGAAATGGGCCGCTCGGATCGTATGTGCGGTCATTTCTTGTCTCCTGGTTTGCCTTGCAGCAACGATTCGGGATGCCGTTCGAGATAGCCGGCGAGTGCGTTCAGCGATTGCAGCGTGCGCGTCAGTTCCTTGAGCGCGCCGCGCACGTCCGATTGCAGCGGCGAATCCTGCTGCAGTGTCGCCTCGGCCGTGGTGAACGTTTGCTTGGCCGCCGACAGCGTATCGCGCGCTTCGGGCGCGACTTCGGTGTCGAGCCGTTTGAACAGCTTGTCCGCGTTCGTGAGCGCGCTGTTCAGGTTGTTGCCGATCTGGTCGAACGGCACCTTGTCGAGCTTCTTCGCGATGTCCGCGACCTGCAGTTGCAGTTCGTCGAGCGTATTGGGCACCGTCGGCAGCTCGACCGGCTCGTGCGCCAAGTCGAGCTTCACCGGCGAGGCTTTCGGGAAGAAGTCGAGCGCGACGTAGAGCTGGCTCGTCAGCAGGTTGCCGGTTCGCAGCTGCCCGCGCAGCCCATGCTGGACGAGGCGTTGCAGCAGCTCGCGCCGCGCCGTTTCGCCTTTTCTTTCCGTCGCGTCGCGAAAGCGCCTGCCGAGCCGGTCGGGGTAGAGGTTCATCGTCACCGGCATGATGAAATTCTTCGTCTTGGGATCGAAGTCGATGCCGATGTTCGTCACCTGGCCGAGCACGATACCGCGAAAATCGACCGGCGCGCCGATCGACAGCCCGCGCAGCGACTGGTTGAAACTCATCACCACCTGCACGGGCTCGCCGTCCGGATCGCGCATTGCGTCGGCCTGGTCGGCGCCGAGACGGAACGTCGTGTTCTGGGGGGCGACCGGGCCCGCCGACTGGCCGGTCGGCGCCTGGAACGCGAGGCCGCCGAGAATCACGGTCGCGAGCGACTGCGTGTTCAGCTTCAGGCCGCTCGAGTCGAGCTGCAGATCGACGCCGCTTGCCTGCCACCAGCGCGAATTCAGGCCGACGTACTGGTCATACGGCGCGTTGACGAACACATTGAACGTGACGCCCGTGCCCTCCTTGTCGAGCGAGAAGCCAACCACTTGGCCGACCTGCACGCGCCGGTAGTAGACGGGCGAGCCGATGTCGATCGAGCCGAGCGAATCGCCGCGCAGCACATACTGCGTGCCTTTCTGGTCGCCGGTGACGGCGGGCGGCGTTTCGAGCCCGGTAAACGAGCGCACGGTGTCGTCCGAGCGGCCGGCGTCGGCGCCGATATACGCGCCCGACAGCAGCGTGCCGAGCCCCGACACACCGCTCGCGCCGACTCGCGGCCGCACGACCCAGAAGCGCGAATCCTTCGCGGCGAAGCGCTCGGCTTCCTTCTTCAGCTGCACGTCGACGAGCACGTGCGACAGATCATTCGACAGCTTGATCGCCTTCACCATGCCGATCTCGACGTCTTTGTACTTCACCTGCGTCTTGCCAGGTTCGAGGCCTTCGGCGCTGCGAAAGCTGATCGTGATGTCGGGGCCGCGATCCAGCACGGATTTCACGACGAGCCCGATGCCGATCAGCGCCGCGACGAGCGGCACGAGCCAGACGAGCGACGGCAGCCAGCCGGTGCGCCGGCTGATGACGGGCTCGGGCAGCTTCGGCGGTTCGCCGCCGGATGGGGAGGGGGGAGCCGCATTCGGTTCGTGCTGCGGGCCTTGCGGACTATTCATGAGGATTCCCTGACGTTTCTTCTACGTTGTCCCAAATGAGTCGGGGGTCGAACTGCATCGACGCGATCATGGTCAGAATTACGACCGCGCCGAACGCAAGCGCGGCGGGGCCGGCGGTGATCGTCGCGAGCGAGCGGAAATGCACGAGCGCGACGGTCAGCGTGACGACGAAGATATCGAGCATCGACCAGCGGCCGATGCGCTCGACGATCCGGTACAGCTTGGTGCGCTGCATCGGCCGCCACGCGGAACGGCGCTGCGCGGTGACGACCAGGATGAGCAGCACGCCGAGCTTGAGCATCGGCACGAGGATGCTGGCGATGAAAACGATGGCGGCCAGCGGCCATTCGCCCGATATCCAGAAATAGACGACGCCGCTCATGATCGTATCGTCCTGCGAGCCGACGATCGATGTCGTGTGCATGATCGGCAGCAAGTTCGCCGGCAGATAGAGGATTGTCGCGGCGATCAGGAACGCCCAGGTGCGCGCGATGCTGTCCGGCGTGCGCAGGTGCAGCGCCGCGCCGCAGCGCTCGCAACGTGTTTTCGGGTGCGGCGCGCCGGGCGAAACGGGCACGAGCTTCTGCACGTGCGCGCATGCATGGCAGCTCGCCATGCCGGCGCGTGCGGCGGTGACGATTTCGCTCATCGGCAGCGCGCCTCCTCGGCCGGGCCGCCCGATGGGCTCTCGCCCGGTTTGCGCCCGCGTTCGTTCAACTCATCGGCGATATCCCACAGCGTATGCGGCTCGACCATGACGACGACCGCGAGTATCAGCGTGAGCGCGGCGAACGCGAACAGTGCGGCGTCCGGAATCACGCGCGCCAGGCTCACCATCTTCACGATCGTGACGAGGATGCCGAGCATGAACACCTCGATCATTCCCCACGGCCGCACGAACTGGATTGCGCGCAGCACGCGGTTGAAGCCGGGCGGGACCATGCCGGCGCGCAGCGCAAAAAGCACGTAGAGAAGCGCGGCGAGCTCGACCAGCGGAAACAGCAGCGTCGAGCAGAACACCATGACCGCGACGATTTCCATCCCCTGGCGCCACAATGTATCGAGCGCGCCGATCACGGTCGTCTGCACGCGCATGCCGTTGACGTCCATTTCGAGGATCGGAAACCCTTGCGCGATCAGGAATGTGATGAGCGCGCCGAGCGTGAGGGCGCAAAGGCGGTCGATTTGCGCCGAGCCGCTCCGGTAGAGCAGTGCATCACAGCGCGGGCAGCGTGCGGTTTGTTTGCCGCTAAGGCTTGGTTTGTGCAACAGTGCGTCGCACTCATGACAGGCAATGAGAGTGTGTCGTTCCATAGAAAGGGACGGTTGTGCGGTATTGCCGGTGCATGCCCGCAGGGCTGGAATCCGCGCCCATATTACCAAAAGGGCGATTTGCGCGGCGTCAAGTACACAACATTCGGCTGACGGAGACGGCCGGCCGCTCGAGCCGCCGGCCGTCTCGCGCCACCGCGCGCGCTTCTGCCGAGCGCGGCCGGTTACGGTAGCATGGCGGCCGTGGAATGAATGCGTCGCACGGATACGAGCGCGCCGCCGTGGCGCTTCGCATAACTGGAGAATTCATGACCTCGCTTTTTTCGTCTGCCTCCGCCCCGCCGGTGGCGTATACGCGCACCGCGATCGCGCTTCATTGGCTGATCGCACTCCTGATCGTGTGCGGCTTCGCGCTCGGCTGGGTGATGACCGATATTCCCGGCTTCACGCCGGCCAAGCTCAAGTATTACTCGTGGCACAAATGGATCGGCGTCACAGTGTTCGCGCTCGCGATCGCCCGCGTGCTGTGGCGCGCCACCCACGTGCCGCCGCCGATGCCGGCCGGCATGCCCGCGTGGCAGCGTGCAGGCGCGCACGGCGTGCATGCGCTGCTCTACGTGCTGATGCTCGCGATTCCGGTCACGGGTTATTTGTACAGCTCGGCTGCGAACGTTCCGGTCGTCTACCTCGGTCTCGTGCCGCTGCCGCGCCTGCTCGACCCGGACCCGGCGCTGAAGGCGACATTGAAGGCGGCGCACGTCGCGCTCAACTACGGCCTGCTCGCGCTCGTTGCCGCACACGTCGCCGCGGCCGTCAAGCATCAGTGGCTCGATCGCGACGGCGTGCTGTCGCGTATGCTTCCCTTTCTCAAATAACCCGGAAATCAGGATCGCTTATGAAAGTCTCGTTCTACCGTTACATGCTCGCGGCGTTTGCAGCCGCTTCGGTTGCGTTGTCGGGCGACGCGCTCGCACAAGTCGATCTGGCCAAGAGCAAGGTGTCGGCTGTGTTCAAGCAGATGAACGTGCCGACGGAAGGCGTGTTCAAGAAGTTCAACGCGCAGATCAAGTTCGATCCGGCGAAAGCCGCGCAGGGCAGCGCCCAGGTGACGATCGATGTCGCAAGCTACGATCTAGGCGATCAGATGTACAACGACCAGGTCGCAGGCAAGGACTGGTTCGACGCGAAGACGTATCCGCAGGCGAGCTTCGTGTCGACTGCGATCGCGCCCGCGGGTGGCAACAAGTACAACGTGTCGGGCAAGCTGACGATCAAGGGCAAGACCCAGGCGGTGACTTTGCCCGTGACGGTCACCTCCAGCGGCGCGACGCAGGCGTTCGACGGCGTGCTGCCGATCAAGCGCTCGGCATTCAACGTTGGCACCGGCGAGTGGAAGGATACGTCGATCGTTGCCGACGAAGTGCAGATCAAATTCCATATCGTTGCCGCGAAATGACGCGGGTGGCTTTAGGCCGCCAGGGCCGCCGCGTCGCGGTCCCGCCCCGTTTTTGCTTCACTCGGCTCACGGCTCTGGGCGGGCCGGGAGATTTTTTCGCACCACCTACGCCGCCCTGGCGGGCGGCCCCGTCACAAGGAGATTGATTTGAACCAGCAACTGATGATCGCGGCGGGTGCGCTGGCCGCCGCACTGTCGTTCTCGGCGCACGCCGCCCCCGACACCTACAAGTTCGACCCGACCCACACGTACCCGAGCTTCGAGGCCGACCACTTCGGCGGGCTGTCGGTGTGGCGCGGTAAGTTCGACGAATCGAGCGGCACGGTGACGCTCGACCGCGCGGCGAAGACGGGCACCGTCGACGTGACGACGAAGGTTGCGTCGATCGCGACGGGCAGTGCGAAGCTCAACGAGCATTTGCAAACCGCCGATTTCTTCGACTCGGCCAAATATCCGGATGCGAACTACAAGGGCACGATCAAGTTCGAAGGCGACAAGCCGGCGGAAGTGGTCGGCAATCTGACGCTGCATGGCGTGACGAAGCCGCTGACGCTGAAGATCGTTTCGTTCAAGTGCATGCCGCATCCGATGCTGAAGAAGGAAGTGTGCGGCGTGGATGCGGCCGGCGAGTTCAACCGCGACGATTTCGGTCTCGACTACGGCAAGCAGTACGGCTTCAAGATGAAGACGAAGCTGCTGATCACGGCCGAGGCGGTGAAGCAGTAAGCGTGACGCGAAACCGCGCGTGCTTGCGCCGCGCGGTGGAGCAGGCCACGCGGCCGCGCTTCGCAAGGAGCGCGGTTTTTTTGCGCGCCGGGATGCGCACAAAAAAGGCCGGTTCGCAACGAACCGGCCTTCATCGTTTTCAGGCGCCGCCGTCGAGCGGCACTGTCAAAGCAGCACAAGCAGCACTTTCAAGCGGCGCGAATCCCGCTCAAACCTGGGCTCCCGCATTCGGATCGTTCGGGTCGTGCGCGGCCTTTTTCTCTTTCATCAGATCCTCGCGTTTGATCCCGAGCCACATCGCCAGCGAACCGGCCACGAACACCGACGAGTAGATGCCGAACATGATGCCCACCGTTAGCGCGAGCGCGAAGTAGTGCAGCGTCGGGCCGCCGAAGAAGAACATCGACAGCACCATCATTTCGGTCGACGTGTGCGTGATGATCGTGCGCGACATCGTGCTGGTGATCGCGTGGTTGATCACTTCCTGCACGCTCATCTTGCGTTCGCGGCGGAACGTCTCGCGGATTCTGTCGAAAATGACGACCGATTCGTTGACCGAGTAGCCGAGCACCGCGAGCACCGCGGCCAGCACCGACAGCGAGAACTCCCACTGAAAGAACGCGAAGAAGCCGAGGATGATCACGACGTCGTGCAGGTTCGCGATGATGCCCGCGACCGCGTATTTCCACTCGAAGCGAAACGACAGGTAGATCACGATGCCGATCACGACGCACGCGAGCGCGAGCAGGCCGTCGGTCGCGAGTTCGCGGCCGACCTGCGGGCCGACGAACTCGACGCGCTGCAACTGCACGTCCGGGCTCTGCGCCTTCAGGCCCGCCATCACCTGGTCGCTCTGTTGCGCGGACGTGAGCCCTTGCTTGAGCGGCAGCCGGATCAGCACGTTGCGCGACGTGCCGAAGTTCTGCACCTGCGCATCGGCATAGCCGAGCTGGCCGAGCGTCGCGCGCACCGGCTCGAGCTGCGCGGCCTGCTGGTATTGCACTTCGATCACCGTGCCGCCCGTGAACTCGACGGACAGATGCAGTCCGCGATGGAACAGGAAGAACACGGCGGCCACGAACGTCACGAGCGAGATCACGTTGAAGACCAGCGCGTGCCGCATGAACGGGATGTCTTTACGGATGCGGAAAAATTCCATGATGGTCTCCGGCGCTTAGTTGGACGGGCCTTGCTTCGGCGGCACGCCCGGCCCCGAGCGGCGGCGCGCGACCGGCTTGCCGGCGCGCGGCGCGTTGGCGGGCTGCTTCGGCGTGGCGGTGTGCGTGCCGGTAAGCGGCGCGTTCGCGCGCGCGTCGTCGCCGAGTTGCGCGGGCGCGCTGGCGGCGGGGCGCCACACCTGCCCGATCGCGAGCGACTGCAGCTTCCTGCGCCCGCCGTACCAGAGATTCACGAGCCCGCGCGAGAAGAACACCGCGGAGAACATCGACGTGACGATGCCGATGCAGTGAACGATCGCGAAGCCGCGCACCGGGCCCGAGCCGAACGCGAGCAGCGCGAGGCCGGCGATCAGCGTCGTGACGTTCGAATCGAAAATCGTCGCCCACGCGTGCGCGTAGCCTTGCTGGATCGCGGTCTGCGGCGCCGCGCCGTTGCGCAGCTCCTCGCGGATACGTTCGTTGATCAGCACGTTCGAGTCGATCGCCATGCCGAGCGCGAGCGCGATCGCGGCGATGCCGGGCAGCGTGAGCGTGGCCTGCATCATCGACAGCGCGGCGATCAGCAGCAGCAGGTTCACCGACAGCCCGATCACCGACACCAGGCCGAACAGCATGTAGTACGCGATCATGAACACGGCGATCGCGACGAAGCCCCAGACCACCGAATGGAAGCCCATCTTGATGTTGTCCGCGCCGAGGCTCGGGCCGATCGTGCGTTCCTCGATGATGTCCATCGGCGCGGCGAGCGAGCCCGCGCGCAGCAGCAGCGCGAGATCGGTGGCCGCCTGCGGCGTCGGCTGGCCAGTGATCTGGAAGCGGTCGCCCAGCTCGGATTGGATCGTCGCGACGGTCAACACCTCGCCGCGGCCTTTCTCGAACAGCACCATCGCCATCGGCTTGCCGATGTTCTCGCGCGACACCGCGCGCACCGCGCGGCCGCCCGCCGCGTCGAGGCGGATGTTGACAGACGGACGCTGATGTTCGTCGAAACCGGCCGACGCGTCGATGATCCGGTCGCCGGTGAAGATCACCTGCTTCTTCAGCAGCACGGGCGTCTGGTTGCCCTGCGTGAACAGTTCCTCGCCGGGCGGCACCGGATCGTTCGGATTCGGGTGCGTGTTGAGCGGATCGGCGAGGCGCGCCTCGAGCGTCGCCGTGCGGCCGATGATGTCCTTCGCCTTCGCAGTGTCCTGCACGCCCGGCAGCTCGACGACGATCCGGTCGTTGCCCTGCTGCTGGAGGATCGGCTCGGATACGCCCAGCTCGTTGACGCGATTGTGCAGCGTCGTCAGGTTCTGCTTGAGCGCGGCGTCCTCGACGGCCTTTTGCACGGCCGGCGTGAACGTGCCGACCACCTGATAGCCGCTGCCGCCCGGCTGCGTGGCCCATTGCAGCTCGGAGACGGACTGCGCGAGCAGCTTGCGCGCTTGCTCCGCGGTGTCCTGGTCGGCGAAATTCGCGACGACAGCTTGGTCGACGCGGTTCACGCCGCCGTCGCGGATGCCCTTGTCGCGCAGCAGCGTGCGCGCGTCGGACGCGTCGGAGTCGAGCTTTTTCGTCAGCGCGCCCGTCATGTCGACCTGCAGCAGGAAGTGGACGCCGCCGCGCAGATCGAGACCGAGATACATCGGCAGCGCGTGCAGCGCGCTCAGCCAGCGCGGCGACGCGCTTTGCAGATTCAGCGCGACGACGTACTGCGGATCGTTCGGATCGGCGTTCAGCGTCTTTTGCAGCAGATCCTTCACGCGCAACTGCGTGTCGGTGTCCTTCAGGCGCACGCGAATGGTCGCGTTCGCGGACGCGTTGTCGAACGTGACGTCGTCGGCCGCGACGTTGTTGGCCTTGAGCGCGGTTTCGACCTGCGCGAGCGTGTCGGCGCCGAGCTTGACCGTGGCCTTGCCGCTCGACACCTGCACCGCCGGCGCTTCTCCGAAGAAGTTGGGCAGCGTGTACAGGAAGCCGATGGCGAGCGCCACGACCATCACGACATATTTCCAGAGTGGATAACGATTCATGAGGGGGCCGAACGGGTGGGTTGGCTGGGATCGCGCCGCATCCGGCGCCGCCCGCGCCGCGCATGCGGCGGGGCGCTCGGGCGCGCGAACGCGGCGGCGGGGCTTACAGCGACTTGATCGTGCCCTTCGGCAGGATGGCCGTCACGGCGGCCTTCTGCACGGTGATTTCAGTGCCCGAGGCGATTTCGACGCCGATATAGGCATCCGTCACCTTCGTCACCTTGCCGACGAGCCCGCCGCTCGTCACCACTTCGTCGCCCTTGGCCATCGCGGCGAGCATGTTGCGGTGTTCCTTCTGCCGCTTCATTTGCGGACGGATCATGATGAAGTAAAGCACACCGAACATCAGCACGAGCGGCAGGAAGCTCATCAGGCTCGATTCGGCACCGCCCGCTGCGCCCTGCGCATAGGCATTGGAAATGAACGACACGTTGGTCTCTCCGTGGGAAGATCGAAAAAAAACAAGCCGGTTATTCTACCACCGGCCCTCATTGCGACAGCGGCGCAAATGCGCTTTGGTTTCAAGCTGTTAACGAACCGTTCACGGCCCGTTCACGCCGGTTGGCGCGCGTTTGCGTGCATATCGAAAGAAGATTGTAAGGTGTTGCGGCGCAACCGGCGCGGCGCGCCGTCAGTCGACGCCGCGTGCGCGATCCTGCGCGAAGCGCTTCCTGAATGCGTCGAACGTGTGCGTGTCGATCGCCTCGCGGATCTCGCGCATCAGTTCGAGGTAGTAGTGCAGGTTGTGGATCGTGTTCAGTTGCGCGCCGAGAATCTCGCCGACGCGGTGCAGATGGTGCAGGTAGCCGCGCGAGAAGTTTCGGCACGTATAGCAGCCGCAAGTCTCGTCGAGCGGCTTCAGCGCGTTCTTGTGCGACGCGTTGCGGATCTTCACGTCGCCAAAGCGGGTGAACAGCCAGCCGTTGCGGGCGTTGCGGGTCGGCATCACGCAGTCGAACATGTCGACACCCGCGGCGACCCCGGCGACCAGATCCTCGGGCGTGCCGACGCCCATCAGGTAGTGCGGCTTGTCGGCGGGCAGGCGCGGTGCGATGTGCTCGAGCACGCGCATCATGTCCTCTTTCGGCTCGCCGACCGACAGCCCGCCGATCGCGAGCCCGTGAAAGCCCAGCTCGGACAGCCCGGCGAGCGATTCGTCGCGCAAATCCTCGTACATCCCGCCTTGAACGATGCCGAACAGCGCATTCGGATTGCCCAGCCGCTGGAACTCGTCGAGCGATCGCTTTGCCCAGCGCAGCGACATGCGCATCGAGTCGGCCGCTTCCCGATGCGTGGTCGGCACGCCGTTGGTCGCGTAAGGCGTGCACTCGTCGAACTGCATCACGATGTCCGAGTTCAGCACCTTCTGAATTTGCATCGACACTTCCGGCGACAGGAACAGCCGGTCGCCGTTGATCGGCGACGCAAACGTGACGCCTTCCTCGGTGATCTTGCGCAGCTCGCCGAGCGAGAACACCTGGAAGCCGCCCGAATCGGTCAGGATCGGCCTGTTCCAGCCCATGAAGCGGTGCAGCCCGCCGTGCGCACCGATCGTCTCGAGGCCGGGGCGCAGCCAAAGATGAAACGTGTTGCCGAGGATGATCTGCGCGCGCATCTCGTCAAGCTCGCTCGGCTTGACCGCCTTCACGGTCCCGTAGGTGCCCACGGGCATGAAGATCGGCGTGTCGACCACGCCGTGATTGAGCGTGACGCGGCCGCGGCGCGCACGGCCGTCGGTCGTCAGCAGTTCGAATTTGAGGCCGTCGTGCGCATGCACGTGCGTATGCGTATCGTGGGATGAGCCTTCGGTCATCTGTTTGAACTCCTTGCCGCCGGAGAGCCGTTTGCACGGGGCCGCGGTAAGCGCTGAAGCGCCGGCTGCGGCCGGCCCAGTCCGGCGCATGTTGAAAGCGCCGCCGGCAAGGGCCGGCGGCGGTAAGAAATACGGTGGATTGCGGCCCGGGTTCGCGTGAGATCGCGCAGCGGCGTTGCCGGTACGCTCAATCACCGAAACGCTGCGCTCATGCGCCGCGGCGATTCTCCTCGGGCACGTCCCGCCGCGTGAGCAGCATCGCGTCGCCGTAGCTGAAAAAGCGGTAGCGCCCGTCGATCGCATGCCGGTACGCGGCACGGATCGTCTCGAGGCCGGCAAACGCGCTGACCAGCATCATCAGCGTCGATTTCGGCAAATGGAAATTCGTCACCAGCCGGTCGACGACGCGAAAACGATAGCCCGGCGTGATGAAAATATCGGTTTCCGCGCGCGTCGCGGCAAGCGGCCGGCCGGCCGCCTCGGCGTCCCGCGCGGCGGCCTCGAGCGCGCGCAGCGACGTCGTGCCGACCGCGATCACGCGGCCGCCGCGCGCACGCGTCGCGGCGAGCTGCTCGACGAGCGCGCCGCTCAATTCGTACCATTCGCGGTGCATCCGGTGCTCGGCGATATTCTCGGCGCGCACCGGCTGGAACGTGCCCGCGCCGACGTGCAGCGTGAGCGTCGCGCGCTCGACGCCGCGCGCATCGAGCGCGGCGAGCACCGCATCGTCGAAATGCAGCCCGGCCGTGGGTGCGGCGACGGCGCCGGGATTGGCCGCGAACACGGTCTGATAGCGGGTTTCGTCGATCGAATCGGGCGCGTGCCCGATGTACGGCGGCAGCGGCAGGCGGCCGTAGCGCTCGATCAGCGCGTCGCAGTCGTCGGGAAAATGCAGCGTGAAGAACGGCTCGACCCGCTCGCCGACCGTCACGTCGAACGCGTCGGCGAGCGTGAGCGTCGTGCCGGCGGCCGGGCTCTTGCTCGCGCGGATCTGCGCCAGCGCGGTGCGCGGCCCGGTCACGCGTTCGATCAGCACTTCGATCTTGCCGCCGCTCGCCTTGCGGCCGAGCAAGCGGGCCTTCAGCACTTTGGTATCGTTGAAGACGAGCAAATCGCCCGGCTCGATGCAGCCGGGCAACTCGGCGAAGCGCCGGTCGACGAGCCGGGCGCCCGCGGGTGCGTTGCCGACCTCGAGCAGGCGGCTCGCGCTGCGCTCGGGCAGCGCGGTTTGCGCGATCAACTCGGGCGGCAGATCGAAATCGAAATCGGAAAGCGTAAGCATGCGAAATGAGGCTGCGAAACGGGATTGCAAACCGGGACTGCAAACGAGGTCTGGACGGCCGGCCGCGCAAGCAAAGCGCGTGGCGGCGTGCGCGAGCCGCTATGATGGCGGGGTTGCGCGGTTGGCCGGCGTGGTGCGTCCGCGTGACGTGAAAGCCGCTATTGTACTTGCTCGACGAAGCCTTTTCTGACCGATGCCCGTACCCGTTCGCCGTTCCATTGCCGATCCAGCCGAAGCCGATGTGTTCGACGGCGATGCCGTGTCAGCTCAGGCGACCGCCGACGCCGGCGCGCCGCGCCGTGCCGCGATGGGGCGCGGCCGCACGACTGGCGGGCGTGTCGCGCCGGCCGGCGGGCAGAGCGGCGCGGCAGACTCGCCCGCGGCGCCGGGCCGCAGGCGGGCGGCCCAATCCGGATCGAAGCCGGCTGCGGCATCGCCAGCATCGGCTTTGCCCTCCGCCGCCGCCGCGGGCGCTGCCATTGGCGCTACCGTTGCCGCCGCCGACACGTCCAACGCGAAAGCGGCCGCCAAACCCGCATCGAAACCGCTCAAGACCGCCGACAAGCTCGCGAAGCTCGGCCTCACGCGCTCGATTGACCTCGTGCTTCATCTGCCGATGCGCTACGAGGACGAAACGGCCCTCACGCCGATCGGCGAATTGTTGCCCGGCGAAACCGCGCAGACCGAAGGCGTCGTGTTCGACAGTGAAGTCACGTACCGGCCGCGCCGCCAGCTCGTCGTGAAGCTGCGCGACGACGACGGCGCGCAGCTCGTGCTGCGCTTTCTGAACTTCTACGGCTCGCAGGCGAGCCAGATGGCGACGGGGCGCCGGCTGCGCGTGCGCGGTGACGTGCGCGGCGGCTTCTTCGGCCTGGAGATGGTGCATCCGGCGGTGAAGGTCGTCGATGCCGACACGCCGTTGCCGCAGGCGCTGACACCCGTTTATCCGAGCACGGCGGGCGTGTCGCAGGCGTATCTGCGCAAGGCGATCGACAACGCGCTCGAGCGCACGCCGTTGCCGGAAATCCTGCCGCCCGAGATCGAGCGCGAGTATCTGAAGCCGCTTGGCGTGCCGTCGCTCGCGCAGGCCGTGAAAATCCTGCATCATCCGCGCGCCGATTCGGACGAAGCCGCGCTGATGGACGGCTCGCATCCCGCGTGGACCCGCATCAAGTTCGACGAACTGCTCGCGCAGCAGTTGTCGCTCAAGCGCGCGCACGAGGAGCGCCGCACGCGCGCCGCGCCCGCGATGCCGCGCCGCGCGCGCGATGCTTCGGCCTCGGATGCGGCGTCGCTGTCCGCGCGTCTTTACGCGGCGCTGCCGTTCGCGCTGACGGCGGCGCAGGAGCGCGTCGTTGCCGAGATCGCGCGCGATCTGACCGAGCCGCACCCGATGCAGCGGCTGCTGCAAGGCGATGTCGGCAGCGGCAAGACGGTGGTTGCGGCGCTCGCCGCCGCGCAGGCGATCGACGCCGGCTATCAAGCCGCGCTGATGGCGCCGACCGAGATCCTCGCCGAGCAGCACGCGCGCAAGCTGCGCGGCTGGCTCGAGCCGCTCGGCGTGTCAGTCGCGTGGCTCGCGGGCAGCCTGAAGGCGAAGGACAAACGCGCGGCGATCGAGGCGGCCGCGCTCGGCACCGCGCAGCTCGTGATCGGCACGCACGCGATCATCCAGGATACGGTCGAGTTCGCGCGGCTCGGGCTCGTGATCGTCGACGAACAGCATCGCTTCGGCGTCGAGCAGCGGCTCGCGCTGCGCGCGAAGGCGGCCAACGCGGCAGACGGCGCGGCGGGCTTCCAGCCGCATCAGCTGATGATGTCGGCCACGCCGATTCCGCGCACGCTCGCGATGACGTATTACGCGGACCTCGACGTGTCGACGATCGACGAACTGCCGCCCGGGCGCACGCCCGTTCTCACGCGGCTCGTCTCCGATGCGCGGCGCGACGAAGTGATCAGCCGTGTGCGCGAGGCGGCGCTCGCCGGGCGGCAGGTGTACTGGGTGTGCCCGCTGATCGAGGAGAGCGAGACGCTGCAGTTGCAAACAGCGGTCGAAACCTACGAGACGCTCGCCGCCGCGCTGCCCGAGTTGAAGGTGGGCCTGGTCCACGGCCGTCTGCCGCCCGCCGACAAGGCGGCCGTGATGGACGCGTTCTCGCGCAACGACGTGCAACTGCTCGTCGCGACCACGGTGATCGAGGTCGGCGTCGACGTGCCGAACGCGTCGCTGATGGTCATCGAGCACGCGGAGCGCTTCGGGCTTGCGCAGTTGCATCAGTTGCGCGGCCGGGTCGGGCGCGGCACAGCGGCTTCGGTGTGCGTGCTGATGTACAGCGGGCCGCTGTCGATCGCGGGCCGCGCGCGGCTCAAGACGATGCGCGAGACGACTGACGGCTTCGAGATCGCCCGGCGCGATCTCGAAATCCGCGGGCCCGGCGAGTTTCTCGGCGCGCGCCAGTCGGGCGCGGCGATGCTGCGCTTTGCCGATCTGGAGCACGACGGCTGGCTGATCGAGCCGGCGCGGGAAGCGGCGGCGCGGCTCATCGCCGGCTACCCGGAGGTTGTCGCGCAGCATCTCGCGCGCTGGCTCGGCGCGCGCGAGCAGTATCTGAAAGCCTGAGCGAGCGGGCGAAGCGGCGCGATGCGGCAGCGTGTCTTATGCACAGAGGTTGGCGAATCGGCCCAATCGGTGTATAAATTTAATCTATCGTCACGAAACGATTGATTAACTCACGATGACGCTTACCGAATTGAAATACATCGTCGCGGTCGCCCGCGAACGGCATTTTGGCCGGGCTGCCGAGGCATGCTTTGTCAGTCAGCCGACGTTGTCAGTGGCGATCAAGAAGCTCGAGGACGAATTGAACGTACAAATCTTCGAGCGCGGCGCGAGCGAAGTGAGTGTGACGCCGGTTGGCGACCAGATCGTCACGCAGGCGCAGCGCGTGCTCGAGCAGACATTCGCGATCAAGGAAATCGCCAAGCAGGGCAAAGACCCGCTCGTCGGGCCGTTCAGGCTGGGGGTGATCTACACGATCGGGCCGTACCTGCTGCCCACGCTCGTCAAGCAGATGATCCGCAGTGTTCCGCAGATGCCCCTGATGCTGCAGGAGAACTACACGCTGAAGCTGCTCGAACTGTTGAAGCAGGGCGAGATCGACGCGGCGATCATGGCGCTGCCGTTTCCCGAGACGGGCCTGACGGTGCGGCCGTTGTACGACGAGCCGTTCGTCGTCGCGCTGCCGGCAGGGCACCCGTGGGAGAAGCGCCGCAAGATCGACCCGGCCGATCTGAAGCAGGAGACGATGCTGCTGCTTGGCAGCGGCCATTGCTTTCGCGACCACGTGCTTGGCGTGTGTCCGGAGCTGATGCACTTCTCGCAGACGGCCGACGGTATCCAGAAGACCTTCGAGGGCTCGTCGCTCGAGACGATCCGCCACATGGTGGCAAGCGGCGTGGGGATCACGGTATTGCCGCGGATGTCGGTCGCGCAGCTCGGCCCTCACGGCAGCGGCGCGGATGCCGATCTGCTCTCTTATGTGCCGTTCGACGAACCGGTTCCTGACCGGCGCGTCGTGCTCGTGTGGCGCAAGAGTTTCACGCGGATGCCGGCGATCGACGCGATCAGCGATGCAATCAGCGCGTGCGCGCTGCCCGGCGTGGCAAAGCTCGACATCCCGGCGACGGTCAACTGAGCGCCGCATAGCGGCCGGCGAACCGGGGCGCGCCCCGGTTATAGTCTTGCCTATTGAATAGATAAATTTAATCAAAACATAAATTCGATAGATAAATATAAAATTCTTTCGTAGGCTGCCCAGGCCGACGGGGCCGACGCGAGGCGGCCAAGGCCGTTCGGCATGCGCATAGGCTGTCGCTGTCGCTGTCGCTGTCGCTGTCGCTGTCGCTGTCGCCGTTGCCGTTGCTGTCGCCGTTGCCGGCACGCCGACGCTGCGCCGGTTTGGCCGGCGCCGGATTTGCTGCTCTTGCAACCCGCCGCGTCGGCGAAGGCAGCAGGATCGAACGATGCGCGGCGGCATGCGCCAACGCGGAACATCGTTCCGTATGCGAAGGAGGATGAACATGAACCCATCGACGCTCGACTGGCGGGCAGTAGTCCGGCGCCCGCCTGCGATTCAATCCCGTGCGCTTGCGGCTGCCGCGGTGCGCCGCCTGATCGGCTTCGCGATTGCGGGCAGCGGCGCGGCCGCGCTGATCGCGCAGCTCGCCCGGCATTTCGGCTGACGCCCGCCACGCCGGTTTTGCGCAATGGCACGGGACCGGTTCTACGTTAAACTCGGCGGAACAGCGTGCTTGAGGCGCGCGGCGGCTCGAGCCGCCACCGCGTGCCGTGCCGGTTCCATTCACATCGACAAGGAGTCAGCGATATGGTCAAGAAAGGAAACGCTACCCAGATCAACATCGGCATCAGCGACAAGGATCGCAAGAAGATCGCGGAAGGGCTCTCGCGCCTGCTCGCCGATACCTACACGCTGTATCTGAAGACGCACAATTTCCACTGGAACGTGACCGGCCCGATGTTCAACACGCTGCACCTGATGTTCGAGGAGCAGTACAACGAGCTATGGCTTGCCGTCGATCTCGTCGCCGAACGGATTCGCACGCTCGGCGTCGTCGCGCCCGGCACGTATCGCGAGTTCGCGAAGCTGTCGTCGATTCCGGAGGCTGACGGAGTGCCGGCCGCCGACGAGATGATCCGCCAGCTCGTCGAAGGGCACGAGGCCGTGGTGCGCACCGCGCGTGCGATCTTCCCGGCCGCCGAGGCCGCGAGTGACGAGCCGACCGCCGACCTGCTGACCCAACGCCTGCAGACACATGAAAAGACCGCATGGATGCTGCGTTCGCTGCTTGCATGACAGCCGGCTGGGGTTGAGTGCGCGAGTCCGCTTTCGATCGATTCGATGCGGCCTTTGCCCGGCAAAGTTTTAGAATGTAACACATCGATCACGATGCACGCGGCCCGGCGCGGCGCATTTCGGTCCCCATTTCCTCGACAGCATGGCCCGACGTAAAGACATGAGTGCCGACGCGTGCCCCGTCGCACGCGCGGTGGACGCGATCGGCGACCGTTGGTCGCTGATGATCGTGCGTGACGCGTTCGACGGAATGCGCCGCTTCGGCGAATTCCAGCGCAATCTCGGCATCGCCCGCAATATGCTGGCCGACCGGCTGAAGATGCTGGTCGACGAGGGCGTGCTCGAACCGGTGCCTGCGTCCGACGGCTCCGCGTATCAGGAATACGTGCTGACGGACAAGGGGCGGGCGCTTTTTCCGGTGGTCGTCGCGTTGCGGCAATGGGGCGAATCGCATCTGTATGGGGCCAACGAGGCGCATTCGCAGCTTGTCGACCGGCGCAGCGGCCGGCCGGTCGCGGTGATGACGCCGCGCACGCAAGGCGGCCGCGTGCTGCGGCCGGAGGATGCGATCGTCGATCACGAGCCGGCGGCGCGTTAGCCGGCGGGCGGTTTCGAGCGCGCGGCCCGTCAGCCGCCGCGCGCGGGTTCGCTTTTGAGCTTCGCATACCCTGGCGCTTCGATCCGGCTATGCCGGCGGCCGCGTTTTTGCGGCAAATCCTGCCGGGTTCTACAATGCCGGGATTATGTTCGACGGCGTCCCGCCCGCTTGCCCGATGCTTGCCCGTTTTCCCCTTTATTTGCGGCTGATCCGGATGGACAAGCCGATCGGCAGCCTGTTGCTGCTGTGGCCGACGCTCAACGCGCTGTGGATCGCGTCGGACGGCCATCCGTTGCCGTCGCTCGTCGTGATCTTCGTGATCGGCACGATTCTGATGCGCTCGGCCGGCTGCGCGATCAACGATTATGCGGACCGCGATTTCGACCGCCACGTGAAGCGCACCGCCGAGCGGCCGCTCACGTCGGGCAAGATCCACGCATGGGAAGCCGTGGCGATCGCCGTGGGCCTGACGCTCGTATCGTTCTTGCTGATCTTGCCGCTCAATGCGCTGACGAAGGAGCTATCGGTCGTTGCCGTGTTCGTGGCGGCGACTTATCCGTTCATGAAGCGTTTCTTCGCAATTCCGCAGGCGTATCTCGGCATCGCGTTCGGCTTTGGCATTCCGATGGCGTTCGCGGCCGCGCTGGACGCAGTGCCCGCCATCGCGTGGGTGATGCTGGCCGCGAACGTGTTCTGGGCGATCGCGTATGACACGGCTTACGCGATGGTCGATCGCGACGACGACATCAAGATCGGCATGCGCACGTCGGCGATCACGTTCGGCCGCTTCGACGTGCTGGTGATCATGCTGTGCTATGCGGCGATGCTCGGCATCTACGTGTGGCTCGGCGCGGTGCTGCGCCTAGGCGCGTTCTACTGGGCGGGGTGGGTGGCGGCGGCTGGCTGCGCGGCTTATCACTACACGCTGATCAAGGACCGCGAGCGGATGTTGTGTTTCGCGGCGTTCAGGCACAACAATTGGCTGGGCGGCGCGCTGTTCGCCGGGATTGCCGCGCATTACGCGACGGCCGCGTTGTGACGGCACGCGCAGCGCGTCGGACCGCGCGTCGGACGAGGTCGCGCAACAGCTCGATAAGCGCAGTGCCGGCAGCGTCGAGCGGGCCGGAATTGCCGAGCGTCGTGAGCGCGGTGCCGGCCGGCAATGTCCATTCGACGCTGCGCGCGAGCCGCGCGCCGAGCGTTTGCCCGGTGTGCCCGCCAGCGGATTTTTCCGGCGCGCTTCGATTCCGCGCGGCCCCGTCTTTCGCATTTTCATCGTTCGTGTTGCCGCCTGCCATGCGCTCGCGTGCGGTGCCGTTCGCCGCTTCTCCGTCGCTCGACGCTCATGCTTGCGCCTCGTTGCCACCGGCAGCCGGTTCGGCCCGCCCGCCGAACGGCACGCGCTTGCACAGCACGAACGGCGCGCCCGGCTCAGGCTCGACGAACAGCGCGGCGTGATCGACGGGCAGCGGCCCGAGCGGCGCGGCCGCCGTGCGCCACCAGTCGATCAGCGCATCGCGCTCGGCGGGGTCGGCGAGCGAATCGGACAGGGTCATATGAAACCGGTATTCGTCGAGCACATACGGATATCCCCATATGTCGAGCAGCGCGCGCTGGCGCGCGCTCAGCGGCGCGGCGCGGCGTTTTTCGCGCTCCGCATCGGATGGCGGGCGGCGCAGCGGCGCGAACGCATGGAGCGCGCTCGCCGCGAGCGCTCGCAGCTTCGCGTCGCCGTGTTCGGTCGCGGGCCGCAGCGCGACGAACGAGCCGAGCGCCGCGATGTCGACTGCGACGCAGAACGGCGCGCAGTCGCGCGCCCAGCGGGTGGCCGCGGCGACGAGACCGTCGGGCGTGACGCCGGTTCGCAACGCGAATGGCGCGACGAGCGTTGCGTGCCAGCCATAGCGGCGCGGCGCGAGCGTCAGCGCCTCGACGCGCCGCGCGAGCGAGGCCGGTTGCGGCGGCGTGAGCGCCGTGCCGTCCTCGGGGTCGCGGCCGAGCCATGCGCAGCCTGCTTGCCACCATGCGGATGTGCGCGGCGGCGCATAGTAGATCGCAAAGCGCGCGTGTTCGGACCATGCGCGAGCGTGCGCGTGGCCGGCGGGCTCAACGCGCATGGCCGGGCGCCGTGTCGTTTTCGACCAGCAATTGCACGCGGTCCGCGGCGAAATAGGTCGTGCCGTATTTGATCGGCGTGCCGTCGAGATCGACGTCGACGTTTTCGACCCACAGCACGGGCTGCTGCTTGTTGACGTTCAGACGCCGCGCGATCGACGCGTCGGGCAGCACGCTGCCGATGCGGCTCCATTTGCGCAGATAGTCGGTGACGCCGTATTCGGCGAGCGCGTCGGTGATGCGCTCGTGCCGATCGAGCACGGCGGGCAGCTCCGCGAAGCGGGCGGCCGGGTAGACGCTTTTCGCGTAGGTGAGCGCGACGCCATCCGCTTCGTGTATCGACTCGATCCGGTACACGTAAGCGGCCGCGCGCAGGCCGAGCGCGCGCGCGGCCGCCGGATCGGCCTTCACGCGCTCGGCCGACAGCATGCGGCCGGTTGCCGATTGGTGATGGCGGTTCAGGTTCTCGGTAAAGCGCGTGCGGCGGCCGATCGTGTAATCGATCGCACCCGGCTGGACGAACGTGCCGCGGCCCTGTTCGACGCTGACGAGCCCGGATGCGGCCAGGCCGAGCATCGCGCGCCGCACCGTATGCCGGTTGACGTCGAAACGCTTCGCAAGCTCGCCCTCGCTCGGCAGCCGTCCGTTTTCGCCGAAGCCGTTCGCGGCGATTTCCGCGGCGAGAATCTGCTCGATCTGCCGCCAGACCGAGACGCCGCTGCCGCGCTCGAGCGGCGAATCCTGGACGGAGGGGGCGGCGGATGTCATGGTGCTGTCATTCCTTTGCGTTCCAATTACTGTCTTCGCCGCATTGTAGTGCGCGGCCGACGGCAATTCGATGAATCATGCCAGCTAATTTGCATTGCCTCGTTTTACATCCAGACGTCTAGACGTTTAGACAAATAGATGGTTAAATCAGGCAACCGATTCGCCGACATCAAGCATTGATGCATTGAGCAGCCGATCACGACGGAGCTTCGATGACGACATCCTCCGCTTCTCCTTCGTTCGCCGCGCGGCGCGATTGGCTCGCGTTGCTGGCGGGCATGCCCCGCGACGAACTCGAGCGCTCGCTCGAGCAGGCGCTTGCCGGTGCGCCGGCGCCAGGATACGACTGGCTGCGCCCGCCCGAGACCGGGCTTGCGATGGTGCGCGGCCGCATCGGCGGCACGGGCGATCCGTTCAATCTCGGCGAGGCGAGCGTCACGCGCGCGGTGCTGCGGCTCGCGCACGACGGCGCGCCCACGGTGCTCGGCATCGCGTATCAGTTGGGCCGCGACAAGCGCCGCGCGGAGCTGGCCGCACTTGCCGATGCGCTGCTGCAATTGCCGGCGTACCGCGCGCGCGTCGAAGCGCAGGTGATTGCGCCATATCGCGCGCGGCTGGCTCAACGGCGCGCAGCCCGCGCGCGCGACGCCGCGGCCACGCGCGTCGAATTTTTCACGATGGTGCGGGGCGAATGACGATGGCCGATACGCTGATTTCCCTGACCGACGTTGCGCTAGGTTTCGCTGATCCGGTGCACGACACGCAGCGCGCGTTCCGCGCGCTGCTCGACGCGCTCGCGCGGCCGGGTACGACGGGCCGCGTCGCGCTCGCGCGCGCCGATGCGTCGCGGCCGGTACGCGCGGCGCCTGCGGCATTCGCGGCATTGCTCGCGCTGTGCGATGACTCGACGCCGGTTTTTCTCGGCACGCCGGACGCCGCGCTCGCGTCGGCGCTGCGTTTTCATACCGGCGCGCCGGTCGTCGACGATCCAAGCGCTGCGCAGTTCGCGTATGTCGACGATCCCGCCACGCTGCTGCCGTTGCGCCGCTTTTCGAGCGGCGCCGCGCTGGCGCCCGAGCAAGCGGTCACGCTGTTCGTGCGCGTCGCGTCGCTGACGGGCGGCACGCCGCTGGCGCTGCGCGGACCAGGCATCCGGCACACCTGCACGATCGCGCCCGCGGGCCTGCCCGCCGCGTTCTGGCGCGAGCGCGCCGAATTCGCCCCGCATTTTCCTTGCGGCATCGATTGTTATCTCGTTTGCGGCGACGCGTGCATCGGCCTGCCGCGCACGACGCACGTGGAGGCGCACTGATGTATGTCGCGGTGAAAGGCGGTGAACGCGCGATCGAGGCATCGTGGCGTTTGCTGGACAAAGCGCGGCGCGGCGATCCGGCGGTGCCGGAGTTGAGCGTCGCGCAAATTCGCGAGCAGCAGCGTCTGGCGGTCGCGCGCGTGATGACGGAAGGCGCGCTGTACGACGAAACGCTGGCGGCGCTCGCGATCAAGCAGGCGGCGGGCGATCTCGTTGAGGCAATATTTCTGCTGCGCGCGTACCGCACGACGCTGCCGCGCTTTGGCTATACGTTGCCGATCGATACGGGTGCGATGCGGCTCGACGGGCGGATTTCCGCCACGTTCAAGGACGTGCCGGGCGGACAACTGCTCGGCCCGACCTACGACTACACACAACGCTTGCTCGACTTCGCGCTGCTCGCCGAGCGAGACGAACGAGACGAACGAGACGAACGAGACGAACGAGACGAGGCGCCCGCGCCCGGCGCACGAGCGGCATGCGCCGAGGATCGGCCGCCGCTCGACGGCACGCAGCCGGCGCCGCGCATCGTCGCGCTGCTGAACGACGAGGGGCTGATCGAACAGGAGCGGCCGACGCCCGGCGCGCCGGCGCCGGGCGATCTGTCGCGCGAGCCGCTTGCGTTTCCCGCGGATCGCGCCACGCGGTTGCAGAATCTCGCGCGCGGCGACGAAGGCTTCCTGCTGGCGATGGGCTATGCGACGCAGCGAGGCTATGGCAACACGCATCCGTTCGCGGGCGAGCTGCGCTACGGGACGGTCGCCGTCGAGATGTCGCTCGACGAATTGGGCGGCGAGGCGATCGAAATCGGCGAGATCGACGTGACCGAATGTCAGATGATCAATCAATTCGCAGGTGGCAACGGCGAACCGCCGCGCTTCACGCAGGGCTACGGCCTCGCGTTTGGTCACGCCGAGCGCAAGGCGATCGCGATGGCGCTGATCGATCGCGCGCTGCGCGCGCCTGAACTTGGCGAAGACGTGACGCAGCCGCCGCAGGATCAGGCGTTCGTGCTGGCGCATAGTGATAACGTCGAAGCGTCCGGCTTCGTTCAGCATCTGAAGTTGCCGCACTATGTCGATTTCCAGTCCGAGCTGGAACTCGTGCGCCGGATGCGTGCGCAACACGCGATGCATGCGGCGCGCGCGAACGGAAATGAACCGCACGCCGCCGCGCCGCGCGCGGCCCACGAGGACTCATCGCGATGAACGCGCCCGATCCGGCTTGCACGAGCATGCCGAACACGATGAACGCGGCCGACGGCGCAGACGCGGACGTCGCGTCCGGCTACAACTTCGCGTACCTCGACGAGCAGACCAAGCGGATGATCCGCCGCGCGCTGCTCAAGGCCGTCGCGGTGCCCGGCTATCAAGTGCCGTTCGCGTCGCGCGAGATGCCGCTGCCGTTTGGCTGGGGCACGGGCGGCATCCAGGTGACGGCCGCGCTGATCGGCACGGGCGATACACTGAAAGTCATCGATCAGGGCTGCGACGCAACGACGAACGCAGTCAACATACGCCGCTTCTTCGCGCGCTGCGCGGGCGTGGCGACGACAACCAGAACGGCCGACGCGTCGATCATCCAGACGCGTCACCGCATACCGGAGAAGCCGTTGACCGAGCGGCAGATCCTGATCTACCAAGTGCCGATGCCCGAGCCGCTCTTCAGGCTCGAGCCGCGCACGACCGAGTGCGCGAAGCTGCATGCGTTTGCCGACTATGGGCTGATGCATGTGCGGCTGTACGAAGACATCGTGCGCCACGGCCGCATCGCGACGACATACAACTATCCGGTGATCGTCAACGACCGCTATCTGATGTCGCCGTCGCCGATTCCGAAGTTCGACAACCCCAAGCTGCACATGAACCCCGCGCTGCAACTGTTCGGCGCGGGGCGAGAGCGGCGCATCTACGCGATCGCGCCGTACACGAAAGTCGTGAGTCTTGATTTCGACGATCATCCGTTCGAGATCCAGCGTTGGGACGCCGCATGCGCGCTGTGCGGCTCGCGCGAAAGCTTTCTCGACGAAATGATCGTCGACGATCACGGCACCCGCCGTTTCGTCTGCTCGGACAGCGACTACTGCGAAAGCCGGCGCGGCGGCGATGCGGCGCAAGCCGTCGGCGCCGGCGGCCTCGACGGTGCCGATATGCGGCCGCCGCCGCGCGCCGGCATCGAGCAGCCGGCCGGAGAAACGACATGACGCCGCTATTGAGCGCATGCGGTCTGACGAAGCGTTTTGGAGGACGAAACGGTTTCGCGAACGCGAGCTTCGAACTGTATCCGGGCGAGGTGCTGTGCATCGTCGGCGAATCGGGGTCCGGCAAGACGACGTTGCTGAACGTGCTGTCGCTGCAAACCGCCGCGGATGCGGGCACGCTGCATTACACGGGCCGCGACGGCGCGCGCGTCGATCTGCTCGCGCTCGCCGAGCCGCAGCGGCGGCATCTGATGCGCACCGAGTGGGGCTTCGTCACGCAGAATCCGCGCGACGGGCTGCGCGCCGACGTTTCGGCCGGCGCGAATATCGGCGAGCCGCTGATGGCGCTCGGCGCGCGTCATTACGGGCGGCTGCGCGCGAGCGCCGCTGATTGGATGGCGCGCGTCGAGCTGCAAGCGCAGCGCATCGACGATCTGCCGACGACGTTCTCGGGCGGCATGCAGCAGCGGTTGCAGATCGCGCGCAATCTCGTGACGCAGCCGCGCCTCGTGTTCATGGACGAGCCGACGGCGGGCCTGGACGTATCGGTGCAGGCGAGGCTGCTCGACTTGCTGCGCACGCTGACGTCGACATTGTCGCTGTCGATGCTGATCGTCACGCACGATATCGGTGTCGCGCGGCTGCTCGCGCATCGGCTGATGGTGATGCAGCATGGCAAGATCGTCGAGGCGGGGCTGACCGATCAGGTGCTCGACGATCCGCAACACCCTTATACGCAGATGCTCGTATCGTCCGTGTTACCGGTATGAGGTTCGCCATGCCCATGATCGAATCGTTCGCGCCCGCGCGCGCATTCGCCGGCAACGCCGCGCTGATGCTGCACGCGCACGGCGTGTCCAAGATTTTTACGCTGCACGGGCAGGGCGGCGTGACGATCGACGCGCTGTCGCAAGTGTCGATCGACGTTTGCGCAGGCGAATGCGTCGCGCTGACGGGGCCGTCCGGCGCGGGCAAGAGCACGCTGCTGCGATGCATGTACGGCAATTATCTGGCGAGCGCGGGGGCGATCGCGGTGCGCACGGGGCCACGCCCGGGCGATCATGTGGTGCTGACCCACGTTGGCGCACACGACGTGATCCGCTTGCGGCGCGACGTGATCGGCCACGTCAGCCAGTTCCTGCGTGCGATTCCGCGCGTGCCCGCGCTCGCGCTGGTGGCCGCGCCGCTCATCGCGCGCGGCGTGGCCGAGCGCGACGCGGGCGAGCGCGCGGCGAGCCTGCTCGCGCGCTTGAACGTGCCCGAGCGTCTATGGCCGCTTGCGCCCGCGACGTTTTCCGGCGGCGAGCAGCAGCGCGTGAACATCGCGCGCGGGCTGATTGCCGAGCAGCCGATCCTGTTGCTCGATGAACCCACCGCGTCGCTCGATGCAGCCAATCGCGACGTCGTCGCCGAGCTGATCGTCGAGGCGCGGCGGCGCGGCGCCGCGATCGTTGGCATTTTCCACGATGATGCGATGCGCGAGCGGGTCGCCACGCGTTGTTTCGAATTGCGTGCGCCGTCGCGGCGCCCGGCGTGATTTTCCGTCATCAAGCGATGTATCCATCGGAGCGAGCGATGTTGATTACCAATGCGCGTGTCGTCACGCGCGACGACGTCTTCGTCGGCACCGTGCAACTCGCGGGCGGCACGATTCGCGCGGTGTCGCGCGGTACGACCGCCTCGCGCGACGCGCAAGACTGGGGCGGCGATTATCTGCTGCCGGGGCTCGTCGAGATGCATACGGACAATCTCGAAAAACATCTCGCGCCGCGCCCGGGCGTGTATTGGGATATCGATGCGGCATTCGTCACACACGATGCGCAGATCGCGGCGGCGGGCATCACCACCGTATTCGACGCGCTCGCGATCGGCACGCGTTTGAACGTCGGCGTGCGCGGCCGCGACGTGCAAACGCGCTGTGCGGATGCGATCGAGCGCTTCACGTGCGACGGTCTGCTGCGTGCCGAGCACTTCTTGCATTTACGTTGCGAAGTGGCGACCGGCGATGTCGTCGACGTGTTCGACGCGTTGGCGCGGCACCCGCGCCTGCGGCTCGCATCGGTGATGGATCACACGCCGGGGCAGCGGCAGTGGCAGGACCCGCAGCAATGGCGCCGCTATCAGGAGCGGCACAAGACGTGGACGGATGAGGAAGCCGCGACGATGCTCGCCGAGCTTGCCGGCGAGCAGCAGCGTTACGCCGAGGTTCACCGGCGCGCGATCATCGCACGTTGTCAGGCGCTCGGCGTGCCCGTCGCGAGTCATGACGACACGCTCGTCGAGCATGTCGAGCAGGCCGCGGCCGAAGGGATCGCGCTTGCCGAGTTTCCGACCACGCTCGCCGCTGCCGAGGCGGCGCACGCGCGAGGCATCGCGACGATCATGGGCGCGCCGAATCTGGTGCGCGGCGGCTCGCACTCGGGCAACGTGTCGGCGCTGGCGCTCGCGCAGGCCGGGCTGCTCGACATCCTGTCGTCGGATTACGTGCCGTCGAGCCTGTTGAGCGCGGCGTTCAACCTCACGTACAACGCCGGCTGGAGCCTGCCGCGCGCGATCGCGACGGTGTCGCTCGAGCCGGCGCGCAAGACGGGGCTGGCCGATCGCGGCGAGATCGCGCCGGGGCTGCGCGCGGATTTCGTGCGCGTCGCGATGCAGCGCGCGTTGCCGGTGCCTCGCGCCACCTATGTCGCCGGGCAGCGGGTGGCATGAGCGCGGGCGGGTTCGGCGCCGGATACGGCTGCGCACACGCATGGCGGCAAGAGAATTGACGCGGCTCCATCGTGCCTCCCGCTCGCTGCCGCGCCGCTTGCTGTCCACGCGTTACGCGTGGCGCACGCACCGTTGATGACGGCCCGTTTGCCGCGCTCACGCGCGCACGGCCGGGTGCGCGGCACGGCGATGCGCCCGCGCTCCGCCGCGTTGTGTTGGGTTGTGCGGCGTCGCGCCCCGTTATCCCGCGCCGCTGGCGGGCGCGATTTCACAACCGGCGAATATGCGCGTCCTTCTACGGTAGCTCTACGCGACTATCGGACGGAGGACAAAAGATGGCGGTTATCGAATACGTGCTGGACTATGTCGCCATGCTTGAAAGCATGATTCCGGAGCACGCGGGCGAATCGACGAGCATTCCCGACGAAATCGTGAGCGAGCCCGGCATATACCTGGTGGTGAACGGGCGCGACGCTTACGTAGGCGTGTCGAAAGACGTCAGGAAGCGGTTTCAGCAGCGGCAGGGCGCCTGTTTCGAGCTGTGTATTCCGCGCGGCGCGCTCAAGGGCGCGCACGCCTATGTCGGATTCGTGCGATACCGCAATCACGGTGCGGCGGCATGGGAATACGAGCGGCGCTATAACGGCAACCGTACCACCATTTTTCTCGACGGCCATCGGTACGATTACGAGCACATGTTGATCCGGGCATTTCCGGAGATGCATCCCGACACCCAGATGACGAACAGCAGAAAAACCTATTTCCTCAAGAACCGGGGAAGATATCCGATCGAGATCAAATTCGTGCCGTTTCCGGATACCGAATCCGAAGAAAACAAGTCGTATAAGCTCAAAGCCGGCGGAAAACTTTGATAAACGGCCGTCGCACGCATCGAATGTGGCGGGCAAACGCATCGGCGGCGGCGCGCGATGTGTATCGACGGTCTTGGCCGGCACTGGATGAGCAATGCAGCGGTGGTTGCGCCGCGCACCGGCGAAGTGCGTGCGGCGCCGCGAGCCACGCGTATGAGCGCACGGCTCGCGGCATGCGCATCGCATCCCGCCTGCGCTGCCTACGTATCACGCGCCGCCCAGTTCGTCCCCCATCTCCTTTGCCCGTGCATTCGCGGCGAGCACGCCGCGCACGATCGCTTGCTTGACGTCCTGCGCGTCGAACGATGCGAGCGCGGCGGCCGTCGTGCCGCCCTTCGAGGTCACGCGTTCGCGCAACACGCTCGCCGGCTCGCCGGACTGCGCGGCAAGCTGCGCCGCGCCCGTAAACGTCGCGACGGCGAGTGCGCGGCCTTGTTCGTCGTTCATTCCGAGCTGGCGCGCCGCTTCCTGTAGCGCTTCGATGAAGTAGAACACGTAGGCCGGGCCGCTGCCCGAAATCGCGGTGACCGCGTCGAGCCGCGCTTCGTCGTCGAACCATACCGTCTCGCCGACCGCGCCGAGCACCTTCGATGCGAGTTCGCGCTCCGCCGCGTCGACGTCTGGTAGCGCGGCGAGTCCCGTCACGCCCATGCCGACGAGCGCCGGCGTATTCGGCATCGCGCGCACCACGCGCGCATAGCCGCCCAGCCAGCGCGACAGGTCCGCGCCGCGAATCCCGGCCGCGATGCTGATGACCAACTGCGTCGACAGGTGCGGCGCGAGCGCGGCTGCGACGTCCTTGAGCACTTGCGGCTTGACAGCGAGCACGATCGCGTCGTAGCCGGCGATCGCGGCGTCGATCGCGGCGGCCGTGCGCACACCGAATTGCGCTTGCGCGCGCTGGCGCGCGTCTTCGTTGACGTCGACGGCAAGCAGGTCGAGCGCCGCGACGCCGCGCTTGACGAGTCCGCCGATCAACGCGGCGGCCATATTGCCGCCGCCGATGAATGCGATTTTCATGATGATGGAGCCGGTAACAAACAGAAAGGAAGAAAGGCGGCGGATTCAGTGCGCGTAGTCGCGCGCACCGAAGATCGCCGTGCCGATCCGCACGATCGTCGCGCCTTCGGCGATCGCGGCTTCGAGATCGGCCGACATGCCCATCGACAGCGTATCGAGCGCGAACCCGTCCGCGCACAGCCGCTCGAACAGCGCGCGCAGCGCGCGATGCGGCGCGCGCTGCGCGTCGGGATCGCCGGCGGGTTCGGGAATCGCCATCAGGCCGCGCAGCCGCAGCGCGGGCAGCGCGGTGATCGCGCGCGCGAGCGTGGCCGCGTCGTCGGGCGACGCGCCGCTTTTCGACGCCTCGCCGCTGATATTCACTTGCACGCACACGTTGAGCGGTGGCAGATGCGCGGGCCGCTGTTCCGAGAGGCGCTGCGCGATCTTCAGCCGGTCGATCGTGTGCACCCAGTCGAAGCGCTCGGCGACGGCGCGCGTTTTGTTCGATTGCAGCGGCCCGATGAAATGCCATTCGAGCGCGGCGCGCAGATCGGCGAGCGCGTCGATCTTGTCGATCGATTCCTGCACGTAGTTCTCGCCGAATGCGCGCTGGCCGGCGGCATGCGCGGCGCGCACCGCGTCGGCGGGGAACGTCTTCGACACGGCGACGAGCGTGACCGAATTCGGCTCACGGCCGGCCGCGCGCGCGGCGCTGTCGATGCGGCAGTGAACGGAGGCGAGACGGGCGGCGAGATCGGACATGGCAGAACGAACGGAACGTGGCGCGCGCCGGGCAGCGTGCCGAGGCGCGCGGGAAATGCGGGAATTATACGGACATGCGGGCGACGCGCGCCGTTGCACGGCAGTCGGCACGCGGTAGCGGATGCCGGATGCGCATGCCGGCCGCGGGCACATGATCGATACTGCGTGCGAACTGCGAACTGCGAACTGCGAACTGCGAACTGCGAACTGCGAACTGCGAACTGCGAACTGCGAATTTCCGTCCGCGCTCATTCATGCAGCAGCGTATCCACGAGTTGCACCCAATGCACGACAGGCACCTGCGTACCGCTTTGCAAATGCGCGATACAGCCGATGTTCGCCGATACGATCATTTGCGGCTCGGTCGCCTGCAGCTTCGCGATTTTCTGTTTGCGCAGCTTGTAGGCGAGCGACGGCTGCGTGAGCGAGTAGGTGCCGGCCGAGCCGCAGCATAGATGGCTGTCGGCGGGCAGGTGGACTTCGATGCCCAGCGATTCGAGCAGATGCTCGACGTGCCCGCGCAATTGCTGGCCATGCTGCAGCGTGCAGGGCGGGTGATAAGCAACGGTATGGATGCCGCGCCGCCGCGCGAGCGTGGCAAGCTCGGGCTCGAAGTTGCCGAGCAGCTCGGAAAGATCCTTCGTCAGCTCGACGATGCGGCGCGCCTTGTCGGCATACGCCGCGTCGCCGCGCAGCAGGTGCGCGTATTCGAGCACCGTCGCGCCGCACCCCGACGCGTTCATGACGATCGCCTCGACGCCGCGCTCGACGTGCGGCCACCATGCGTCGATATTGCGGCGCGCGTCGCTCAGCGCTTCGTCGTGAAAGCCCAGATGCAGCCGGATCGCGCCGCAGCAGCCGGCCTCGGGCGCGATGACGGTTTCGATGCCGAGCGCGTCGAGCACGCGCGCGGTCGCGATATTGATGTTCGGCATCATCGCCGGCTGCACGCAGCCGGCGAGCATCAGCACCTTGCGTGCGTGTGGCGCGCTCGGCCACGCGAGCAGGCGCGCGCGCGGCGGCACCTTGTCGCGCAGCCGCCTGGGCAGCAGCGGCCGCACATGCTGGCCGAGCCGCATCATCGGCGCGAACACCGCCGCGTTCGGCACGAAGCTCGCGAGCGCGCGCCGCAGCAGCCGTTGCGACAGCGTGCGGGGCACCTTCGTTTCGACGATCTTGCGGCCGATCTCGACGAGCCGGCCGTACTGCACGCCCGACGGACATGTCGTCTCGCAGCTCCGGCACGTGAGGCAGCGGTCCAGGTGCTGCTGCGTGCTGCGCGTGACGCTCGCGCCTTCGAGCATCTGCTTGATCAGGTAGATGCGCCCGCGCGGGCCGTCGAGTTCGTCGCCGAGCATTTGATAGGTCGGGCAGGTTGCGGTGCAGAAGCCGCAGTGCACGCATTTGCGCAGTATCGCATCGGCATCGTCGCCATCGGGCGTGTCGCGGATGAAATCGGCGAGATTCGTCTGCATGCCGGCCTCAGAGATCGGAATAGAGCCGGCCGCGGTTGAACACGCGCGCCGGATCGAAGGCGGCCTTCAGGCCGCGATGGATTTTCATCAGCGGCGCGGGCAGCGGCGTGAAGGTGCCCGCGCTGCGGTCGTAGCTGCCGCTCGAGCGGAACAGCGTCGCGTGGCCGCCCGCCTGTTTCGCGCTCATGCGCACCGTCTGCGCGTCGGCGTCGGTGATCCACCAGCGCTGCGCGCCGCCCCATTCCATCATTTGCAAGCCGGGCAAGTGCAGCGGCTCGGTGATCGACGGCAGCGACAAGCGCCATAGCGCGTGGCCGGGCGCGAGCGACGCGAAGAACGGATCGCTCTGCTCGCGCACCCCTTCCCAGAAACGTTCGGCCTCGACCGCGTCCACCGCTTCGCCGCCAAGCGCGGTTTTCGCGCTCTTGACCGCGGTTTCCGCGCCGGATAGGCGCAGCACGAGCGTGTCGTAGCGCCACGCGCTCGCGGACAGCGGAAACGGGCGGCCCGCCCATTCGTTGAGCTTACGAACCGCGTCGGTCGCGTTCATGTCGAACTTCAGTGTGACTTCGGTGGCGGGCAGCGGCAACACCTTGACCGACACCTCGAGCATCAGGCCGAGCGTGCCGAGCGCGCCCGCCATCAGCCGCGATACATCGTAGCCCGCGACGTTTTTCACCACTTGCCCGCCGAATCGCAGCACGTCGCCGCGCCCATCGAGCAGCGTGACGCCGAGCATGAAATCGCGCGGCGCGCCGGTGCTCGCGCGGCGCGGGCCGGCGAGGCCCGTCGCGATCGCGCCGCCGATCGTCGCGCCGCGCCCGAAGTGGGGCGGCTCGAACGGCAGCATTTGGCCGCATTCGCCGAGCGCCGCTTCGATCTCGCAAAGCGGCGTGCCCGCGCGCGCGGTGACGACAAGCTCGGCGGGGTCATATGACACGATGCCCTGGTATACGCGGGTGTCGAGAATCCCGCCGTCGAGCGCCTGGCCATACCAATCCTTCGTGCCGCCGCCGCGGATTCGCAGCGCCTGGCGGTTTGCCGCGGCCTCGCGGATGCGCGCCGCCCAGTCGGCGACGATATCGTCCTGTTCCATCGCGTATCGGTGCGTTGATCGTTCGGTCGATTCTACCGGGCTGTTGCGATCGTACAGTTGGGCGAACCCCTTAGAAACTTCACCGTTGCGGCCGGGCGGGAAGGCTTGCGGCGGCCAGCCGGCTGCCCTGGCTGGCCGGGCGATTGGCAAGCCAGGCAAGGCCGGCGGCAACGCGCGTGCGCGCGCCGTCAAAAGCGCGGCAGTTCGGGGTGCGGCAACAGCCCGCCGCGCACGTGCTGCCGCCCGTATTCGGCGCAGCGCGCGCGGATCGGAATGCCCTTGTCGGGATTGAGCAGGCCGGGCGGATCGAACGCGCGCTTGACCGCGAAGAACGCGTTGCGTTCCGCTTGCGAGAACTGCACGCACATCGCGTTCAGTTTCTCGACGCCGACGCCGTGCTCGCCCGTCACCGTGCCGCCCAGCTCGACGCAGGTCTCCAGGATGTCCGCGCCAAACGCCTCCGCGCGGTGCAGCTCGTCGGGGTCGTTCGCGTTGAACAGAATCAGTGGATGCATGTTGCCGTCGCCCGCGTGGAACACGTTGATGCAACGCAGCCCGTAGCGCGCTTCCATCTGCTCGATGCGCGCGAGCAGCGGCCCGATCGCGCGGCGCGGCACCGTGCCGTCCATGCAGTAATAGTCGGGCGAGATCCGGCCGGCGGCTGGAAACGCGTTTTTGCGGCCGGACCAGAAGCGCAGCCGCTCGCGCTCGCTGCGCGACACCTGGATGCGCGTCGCGCCGTGCTCGCGCAGCACGGCGGTCATTCGCATGATTTCCTCGGCCACTTCCTCCGGCGTGCCGTCCGATTCGCACAGCAGGATCGCGGCGGCGTCCAGATCGTAGCCCGCCTGCGTGAATGCCTCGACTGCCTGCGTCGCAGGCTTGTCCATCATTTCGAGGCCGGCCGGCACGATGCCGGACGCGATGATCGCCGCTACCGCGTCGCCGCCCTTGACGACGTCGTCGAAGCTCGCCATCACGAGCTGCGCGGTTTGAGGTTTCGGGATCAGCTTGACCGTGACCTCGGTGACGATGACGAACATGCCTTCGCTGCCGATGGTCACGGCGAGCAGATCGAACCCCGGCGTGTCGAGCGCGAGCGAACCGAATTCGACGATTTCGCCGTCGATCGTCACGCCGCGCACGCGCATCACGTTGTGCACCGTGAGCCCGTACTTCAGGCAATGGACGCCGCCCGAATTCTCCGCGACGTTGCCGCCGATCGTGCAGGCGATCTGCGACGACGGATCGGGCGCGTAGTAAAGCCCGTATTGCGCGGCGGCCTCGGAGATCGCGAGATTGCGCACGCCGGGCTGCACGGTTGCCGTGCGCGCGTATGAATCGACCTCGATAATCTTCGTGAGCCGCGCGAGCGACAGCACGACGCCGAGCGTGATCGGCAGCGCGCCGCCGGACAGGCTGGTTCCCGCGCCACGCGGCACGATCGGCACGTCGAGCCGGTGGCAGATCTGCACGATGCGCTGCACCTGCGATTCGGTTTCCGGCAGCGCGACGGCGAGCGGCAGCCGCCGGTATGCGGACATGCCGTCGCATTCATACGCGGCGGTGTCCTCGTCGCGGTACAGCAGGCAATGGGTCGGCAGCACGGCCATCAGCGCCTGCACGACTTCGCGCTGGCGCTGCGTGCGCAACTCGGCCGACAGCGCGTCGGGGGCGTTCATGTCTGCTCCTCGGGGTGGGTCGGCGGCATCGGGCGGCGGCTTGCGGTCGTTGTTGTCATGCGTCGTCCATCGTGAAGATCTTGCCGGGATTCATCAGATTGCGCGGATCAAGCGCGCGCTTGATCGCGCGCATCGCATCGAGCGCGCATTCGCCGTGCTCGGCGGCGAGAAACCGCATCTTGTGCAGCCCGACGCCATGCTCGCCCGTGCAGGTGCCGCCCATGCGCAGCGCGCGCGCGACGATCCGGTCGTTCAGCGCTTCCGCCTCGGCGAACTCTTCGGGCTTGTTCGGATCGGTGAGCATCAGCACGTGGAAGTTGCCGTCGCCGACATGGCCGACGATCGGGCACAGCAGCGACGAAGCGTTCAGATCAGCCTCGGTTTGCTCGACGCACGCGGCAAGCTGCGAGATCGGCACGCACACGTCGGTCGTCACCGCGCGGCAGCCGGGCTTGAGTTGCAGCATCGAGAAGTACGCATGGTGACGCGCGGACCAGAGGCGCGTGCGGTCTTCGGGGCGCGTCGCCCATTCGAAGCCCGAGCCGGCATTCTGCGCGGCGAGCGCCTCGACCTGCTGCGCCTGCTCGCGCACGCCCGCGTCGGTGCCGTGGAATTCGAAGAAGAGCGTCGGCGCCTCGGCCAGCGTGAGATGCGCGGTGCGATTGATCGCGCGAATCGCGAGCGCGTCGACGAATTCGACGCGCGCGATCGGCACGCCGGTCTGGATCGTTTCGATCACGGTGCGCACCGCCGCGCTCATCGACGGGAACGCGCAGACTGCCGCCGAAATCGCTTCCGGATACGGATGCAGCCGCACCGTGACGTCGACGATGACGCCGAGCGTGCCCTCCGAGCCGACGAACAGCCGCGTCAGATCGTAGCCCGCCGACGATTTGCGCGCGCGCGTGCCGGTTTTCACGACACGGCCGTCCGCGAGCACTGCGCTCAAGCCCAGCACGTTCTCGCGCATCGTGCCGTAGCGCACCGCGTTCGTGCCCGATGCGCGCGTCGCGGTCATTCCGCCGAGGCTTGCATCCGCACCGGGATCGATCGGGAAGAACAGGCCCGTATCGCGCAGCGCGGCATTCAGCGCATTGCGCGTGACGCCGGGCTCGACGGTCGCGGTGAGGTCTTCCGCGTCAATCGACAGCACACGGTTCATCCCGGACAAATCGACCGACACGCCGCCGCGCACGGCAAGCAGATGGCCTTCGAGCGACGAGCCGGCGCCGTAGGGAATCAGCGGTACGTCATGGCGCGCGCAGAGCAGCACGGCGTCGCGCACGTCGTCGAGCGTTTGCGCGAATACCACGGCGTCGGGCCATTGCGGATCGAATGGCGATTCGTCGCGGCCGTGGTGGGCGCGCACCGCGGCGCCCGTCGACATCCGCGTGCCGAAGCGCGCGGCGAGCGCGTCGATGAAGCCGGCCGGCAGCGCGCGTTGAGGCGGCTCGGGGTGGTTCACATGCGTCTCCGGTGCGAGTTGTTTGTTGTATCGACGTTTCGTCGAGTCCGCGGTGAGGCAGGTTGGGGCGGCCGGATCATTCTACGCTCGAAAGCGCGCGTCTCGCCGCGAGCGCGGCTGCGATAATAGGGATTTCACCGACGCGGCGCGGACCGCCGCGGATCATGGAGACATGGATGGGCAACCGCTTGAGCAAGATCGCGACGCGCACGGGCGACGACGGCACGACGGGCCTCGGCGACGGCAGCCGCGTGCGCAAGGACGGCGCGCGGATCGCGGCGATCGGCGACGTCGACGAATTGAACTCGCACCTGGGCGTGCTGCTTGCCGAGCCGCTGCCGGATGAGATCCGCGCGGCGCTCGCGTCGATCCAGCACGATCTGTTCGATCTGGGCGGCGAGCTGTGCATACCTGGGCACACGGCGATCACCGATGTGCATCTCGCGCGCATCGACGCGTGGCTTGCGCATTACAACGCGCAACTGCCGCCGCTCAAGGAGTTCATCCTGCCGGGCGGCGCGCGCAGCGCGGCGCTCGCGCACGTGTGCCGGACGGTGTGCCGGCGCGCGGAGCGCTCCATCGTCGCGCTCGGCGCGCATGAGGCGCTTGGCGCCGCGCCGTGCCGTTACGTGAACCGCTTGTCGGATCTGCTGTTCGTGCTGGCGCGCGTGCTGAACCGCGCGGCGGGCGGCGCCGACGTGTTGTGGGACCGCACGCGCGCCCAGTAAGCGCGGCGGCACGAAGCCGCCGCGAGCATCGCTCAATCTTCCGATCAATGGTGTTATATTGCAGCGCGACAATTTGACCGTCGATGTCGCGCCTTTAAAAATGTAAATTTAAAGCATCTTTTTAGGGAGAACACTTCGATGACACAACTCACCGCTGATCAAATGGCGCGTGTGAAAGCGACCGCTCCGGTTCTCGCGCAACACGGCGTGACGATCACCAAACACTTCTACAGCCGGATGTTCGGGCGCCATCCGGAGTTGAAGCATGTGTTCAACCAGACTCATCAGAAAACCGGCAACCAGCCCGAGACGCTCGCGAAAGCGGTCTACGCGTATGCGGCGCACATCGACGATCTTGGCGCGCTGAGCGGTGCGGTGTCGCGGATCGCGAACAAGCACGCGAGCCTGAACATCCGGCCGGAGCAGTATCCGATCGTCGGCGAGAACCTGCTTGCATCGATCGTCGAAGTGCTCGGCGACGCAGTCGATGCCGACACGCTCGAAGCATGGCGCGTCGCATACGGCCAGCTCGCGCAGATCCTGATCGGCGCGGAGGCGAATCTGTACGCGGGCGCGGCGTGGAGCGGCTTTCGGCCGTTCCGGGCCGTGCGCAAGGTGCGCGAAAGCGACGAGATCACGTCGTTCTATCTGACGCCCGCCGACGGCGGCGCGGCGCCGTCGTTCGAGCCGGGCCAGTACGTGACGGTGAAGCGTTTCGTCGGCGATCTCGGGGTGGATCAGCCGCGCCAGTACAGCTTGTCCGATGCGCCGCACGGCAAATGGTTGCGCATCTCGGTCAAGCGCGAGGCCGGCCACGCAGATGCCGTGCCGGCCGGCAAGGTCTCGACGCTGCTGCATGACGGCGTCGAGGAGGGCGCGACCGTCGAGGTCACCGCGCCGATGGGCGATTTCACGCTCAAGCGCGAGGCCGGCACGCCGGTCGTGCTGATCTCGGGCGGCGTCGGCATCACGCCGATGGTGTCGATGGCGTCGACGTTGATTGCCGATGGCAGCCCGCGCGACATCCGCTTCATTCACGCATGCCGATCGGGCGCGGTGCATGCGTTCCGCGATTGGCTGAACGACGTGGCGCGCGAGCATGCGAACGTCAAGCGCACGGTGCTCTACGAGCAGGTCAGCCCTGATGATCGCGCGGGCGTCGATCATGATGTGCAGGGACGGCTCACGCCGGAGCGCATCGCGCAATATGCGCTCGCGCCGGATGCCAACTACTACGTATGCGGCCCGGTGGCGTTCATGAAGGCGCAGTGCGACGCGCTCGTCGCGCTCGGCGTCGCGCCGCAGCGCGTGCATACGGAAATCTTCGGCTCGGGCGTGCTTTCGTGACACGCTGACGGCCGATTGCCGGTCAACGCCAAGCCGCAAAAGCCCGGCTTGCCCTGAGCCGGGCAGGACAAGCCCGGCGTCGTGCGCGCCGGGCCGGCTCGCGGCGTGGTCAGTTTCCGCTGCCGCGCGCCACTCGCCGCGCATTTACCGCCGCGGCGAGCCCTTCGAGCACCGTCACGCTGTCGTCCCAGTTGATGCATGCATCGGTGATGCTTTGGCCGTAGGTGAGCGCGCAGCCTTCCTTCAGATCCTGCCGCCCCTCGACGAGGTGCGATTCGACCATCACGCCGACGATCCGCTCGTCGCCCGCCGCGAGCTGGCGGCCGATGTCCGCGCATACCGGAATCTGATTCTCGTGCTTCTTCGAGCTGTTCGCATGGCTCGCATCGATCATCAGGCGCGCGGCGAGACCGGCGCGGCCGATGTCCGTGCACGCGGCGTTCACGCTGTCGGCGTCGTAGTTCGGCGTTTTGCCGCCGCGCAGGATCACGTGGCAGTCCTCGTTGCCGGCCGTCGACACGATCGCCGAATGGCCGCCCTTCGTCACCGACAGGAAATGGTGCGGCTGCGACGCGGCCTTGATCGCGTCGACCGCGATCTTCACGTTGCCGTCGGTGCCGTTCTTGAAGCCCACCGGGCACGACAGTCCCGATGCGAGTTCGCGGTGCACCTGCGACTCGGTCGTGCGCGCGCCGATCGCGCCCCACGAGACCAGATCGGCGATGTATTGCGGGCTGATCATGTCGAGGTATTCGGTGCCGGCCGGCAGGCCGAGCGCGTTGATCTGAAGCAGCAGCTCGCGCGCGATACGCAGGCCGTCGTTGATCTTGAAGCTGTTGTCGAGATGCGGATCGTTGATGAGCCCCTTCCAGCCGACCGTCGTGCGCGGCTTCTCGAAGTACACGCGCATCACGATCTCGAGTTCGTTCTTGAAGCGTTCGCGCTCGCCGACGAGCCGGTTCGCGTATTCGAGCGCCGCTTTCGTATCGTGGATCGAACACGGGCCGATGACGACGATCAGGCGATCGTCCATTCCGTGCAGAATCCGGTGCATCGCTTGGCGAGCGTTGTAGATGAGTTCCGACACGGCTTCCCCGAGTGCGAATTCGCGGATCAGGTGCGCGGGCGGAATCAGCTCTTTCAGCTCTCGGATGCGGACGTCGTCGGTATTGTGCGGGGGCATGCTTGGGTTCTCCAGTTCTAGGCGCCGCCCGGTGCAGGCTGGTGCGGCTCGCGAGTCAAATCATTGCGTCAAATCGGATACGGGAAAGCGGCGGGGCGAAAAAAAACCGCCGGGTTCGCCGGCGGTTTTTCGGAATTTCGGTTGCGCTTCGTGCGCCATCACTCCTCTCGATCCGCCAGCGGCCTGAGATACCAAAAAAAGTAAAAATAAAACTTGGCGGACATGGCGAATGTGCGGTGCTGTAACGAGACAAGCGCGAAATAAGCGATAGACGATTTATACCCGGTCGCAACGCGGCTGACAATCCCGCGCCTTCAAAAATGCGGACAATCCGCGCGCCGCTCTGCGTTCGTGCGAATTGTCCGCGCGCCGATGCGGCAACGCCGCATTACGACGCGGTGCCGCCCACCGTCATGTTATCGAGACGCAGCGTCGGCTGGCCGACGCCGACGGGCACGCTCTGGCCTTCCTTGCCGCAGACGCCCACGCCGGTATCGAGCTTCATGTCGTTGCCGATCATGCTCACGTATTTCAGCGATTCCGGGCCGCTGCCGATCAGCGTCGCGCCTTTTACCGGATACGTGATCTTGCCGTTCTCGATCATGTACGCCTCGGATGCGGAGAACACGAACTTGCCGTTCGTGATGTCGACCTGGCCGCCGCCGAAATTCACCGCGTACAGCCCATGCTTGACCGACGCGATGATCTCCTGCGGATCTTTGTCGCCGTTGAGCATGTAGGTGTTCGTCATGCGCGGCATCGGCAGCGCCGCATACGATTCGCGCCGCGCATTGCCGGTGACGGGCATTTTCATCAGGCGCGCGTTCAGCGTGTCCTGGATATAGCCCTTCAGGATGCCGTCCTCGATCAGCGTCGTGCACTGCGTGGGGTTGCCTTCGTCGTCGATGTTCAGCGAGCCGCGGCGGTTCGGCAGCGTGCCGTCGTCGACGACCGTCACGCCCTTCGCCGCGACCTGCTCGCCGATGCGGCCGGCGAACGCCGACGAACCCTTGCGGTTGAAGTCGCCCTCCAGGCCGTGGCCGATCGCCTCGTGCAGCAGCACGCCGGGCCAGCCGGGGCCGAGCACGACGGTCATCGCGCCGGCGGGCGCGGGGCGCGCGTCGAGATTCACGAGCGCGGCGTGCACCGCATCGTCGACGTAGCGGGCGAGCACGTCGTCGGTGAAATAGCCGTAGTCGAAGCGGCCGCCGCCGCCGCCTGTGCCGATCTCGCGGCGGCCGTTGTGCTCGGCGATCACGGTGACGGACACCCGCACGAGCGGGCGGATGTCGGCGGCAAGCGCGCCGTCGCTGCGCGCGACGAGCACGACGTCGTATTCGCCCGCGAGGCCCGCCATTACCTGCTTGATGCGCGGGTCGCGGCTGCGCGCCATTTGCTCGACACGCTCGAGCAGCTTCACTTTCGCGGTCGCGTCGAGCGACGCGAGCGGGTCGGCGGGCAGATACAGGTCGCGGCCCGAGACGCCCGTGAGCGACGCGGCCGCGCGAATCTTGCGCTTGCCGCCGCCTGCCGCGGCGATTGCCTTCGTCGCGGCGGCCGCCTGGCCGATCGCGTCCGGCGACAGGTCGTCCGAGTAGGCGAACGCGGTGCGCTCGCCCGCGACCGCGCGCACGCCGACGCCCTGGTCGATACTGAAGCTGCCCGATTTGACGATGCCTTCCTCGAGGCTCCACGCTTCGCTGCGGGTCGCCTGAAAATACAGGTCCGCATAGTCGACACGGTGCGTGAAGATATCGGCGAGCGTGCGCGTGAGCAGCGCTTCGTCGAGGCCATACGGCGTGAGCAGGGTGTCCTTCGCGAGCGCGAGATTGCGGATGCCAGGTTCGATGATGTTCATGCGGATTCGGGGATTGTCGGAATCTGAAACGGTTGTCGGACGTTTTCGGTTATGAATGGGCGAGCGCGGCGGCTTTTCACCGGTTGCGGCCGCTTACGCGAGCACCCGGTGCCGCCACGCGGGCAGGCTTTGCCGCACCTCGGCGATCCGCGCCGGATCGACGTCGCCCGCGACGACGCCCGCGCCTTCGTCGCGCACCGCGACGATCTCGCCCCATGGATCGATCAGCATGCTATGGCCCCATGTGCGACGGCCATTTTCGTGCACGCCGCCTTGCGCGGCGGCAAGCACGTAGCATTGGTTCTCGACCGCGCGCGCGCGCAGCAGCGTTTCCCAGTGCGCGCGGCCCGTGGTGTACGTGAATGCCGACGGCACGACGATCAACGCGCAATCGCCCATTTGCCGGTAAAGCTCCGGGAAGCGCAGATCGTAACAGACCGATAGCCCGACCCGGCCAAACGGTGCATCGAATGTGCGCACCGCGCTGCCGGGGCGGATCGTGCGCGCTTCGTCGAATGATTCGTTGCCTTTGTCGAAACTGAACAAATGGATCTTGTCGTAGCGGGCCGTCTCGCGGCCCTGCGGATCGAACACGAGCGTCGTGTTCAGCACGCGCGCGGGCTCGGGCGCTTTCAGCGGCAGCGTGCCGCCGATCACCCAGACGCCGTGTTCGCGCGCGGCATCGGCGAGAAAGCGCTGCAACGGGCCGTCGCCGTAAGGCTCGGCGTGCGCGAGCTTGTCGGTGTCGCGCATGCCCATCAGGCAGAAATATTCGGGCAGCAGCACGAGTTGCGCGCCCGCCGCGGCCGCACTGGCGATCAGCCGGCCGGCATCGGCCTGATTGCGCGCCGGATCGGGCGTGCTGACCATCTGCAGCGCGGCAACGCGAAACGGCTTGTCTGACGAATGGCGGTCGGTCATGGTGAATTCAGCGGCACAAAATAGGGTGCGAGCCGGGGCGCGCGCCTGTCGCGGACATCAGCGACGGGTCTCGGGCGTGTCGTCCATCTTAACCCGTTCGCCGCGCGTGCGCTCGATGTGCGGATGCGCCCACGAGCCGGTGATCGCATAATCGATCGCGAACGCGTGCGCGAGCGTCTCCGACAGCGCGAGGTTCGCGGCCAGCACGCCGAGGCCGAGCAGCGGATTGACGATGGCCGCGCCGATCGCCGCCGCGCTCGCGCTGATCTTCGGCGCGACGTGCGCGTCGAGTTGCTGCGTTTCGTTCGCGAGATCGACCGAGCCTTTCACCGTGACCTTCGCGGGTGCCGCCGTCATCTGGAAATCCTGCGTGCGCGCGATGCCGTTGGCGATCTGCCCGGTGCCGGTGATCTTCTCGAACGGCAGCCCCTTGCCGATGACGTCGCGAAAGTCGAGCGTCAGGAAGCGCGCGAGGCCTTGCAGGCTCAGCACGCCGAGCAGCTTCGCCGCGCCCGGATCGACCTTCAGGATCTGGCCGTGCTCGAGATCGAGCGACAGGTGGCCGCCGAGCGTCGGATAGTCGATCGACGTGGGGCCGCCGCGCCAGCCGACTTTGCCCGACAGCGTGCCTCGCCCGTTCTTGACGGTGCGCGGCAGGCCCACGCGCTCGAGCAGCTCGCCCGCGTCGTCGATCGCGAGCGTGAAGTCGAACACCGTGCGGCGTGGCGCGTCGTCTTCGTCCACGCCGCGCGCGAGCGAGCGGCGCGACGTGCGCCAGTTGGCCGTTGCGGTGAGCTTCGCGGCCGGGTTCTTGAGTTCGAGCTTGTCGAGCTGCCAGACCGGGATGCCATTTTCGTCGACGTTGCGCGCGTCGACTTCGAGCCGTCCGATGTCGTGGCCGTGCGCCACCACCTGGTCGACGATGACGTCGATCGCGGGCATCGCGCGGTTCGCCGGCGTGGGCAGGTCGATCGCGCGGCCGACGAGATCGTGCTCGGCGCTATCCGGGATCACGAGTTTCGCGAGCCGCGCGCTCAGCACGCCCGCACCCGTCGGGCCGCCGCCCGGCGCCCACGACAGATAGCCGGATACCTGATTCGATGCGATATTGGCCTGCCATAGCTCATCGACGTGCGATGCGCCGACGATCACGTTTTCCCAATTGCGCTTGAGCAGCTTCAGCGTATCGAGGTGGAACGCGAAGCGCTTCGGCGCGAAGCTCGCGAGATCGATGGCGGGCGGCCGCGCCTGCATTGCCGGCTCTGGCGCGGCCGCCGGCGCGCGCAGCGACTGCGCGAACGCGAGCCACGCGTCGGCGTCGAGTTCGCGCATGTCGAGCGCGGCGCTCACGCCTTCCTGCGGCATGTCGGGCATCCGGTTCATCCCGAGCGTGCCGCGTACCGCGCGTATGGCCGAGCCGGGCTTCACGTCGAGCAGATAGTCCGCGGCGATCGGGCCGAGCGTGAAGCTCGCGCGCTCGAGCGTTTGGCCGCCCGGCTGCGGCTCGGGCGCGAATGTGAAGTGCAGCGGCATCGGCGTGCCGGCCGGCTTGGCGAGCGGCGCGGGAAAATTCAGCGCGATGCCCGTCAAGTCCGAGCGCGCGTCGATTTCGGGCAGCCCGCCCTTCGCGCCGCGCACCGCGAGCCGGTAAGGCGCTTCGCCCACGACGCGTTCGAGCGCGGCGGCGGCCGCGCCGCGTAGGTTCAGGTTCATGCCGCGCGCGGTATCCACCGACGCGCGGCCGTCGATGTCGAACGCATAGCGGCCGTTTTCCGCGAGCGAGCCGCGCGCGCGCAGCTCGCCGCCCGCAAAGCGCGCGGTGAGCCCGTCGACCGACGCGGTGCGCTGCGTGAAGCGCACGTTGCCGCGCAGTTGCGAGAGGCTCGGCACGCCGTCGGCTTCGAGCGTGTTGCCGTCGAAGCCGAGCGTGCCCTCGACGCCCACGTGCGGATGCGATACGTGCTGCGGAATGTCGAGCTTGAGCGCGAGCGTCGCCGGGCCTTGCGCGCGCACCCGCTCGCCGAGGTGTCCGGTGATGCCGGCAAGCGCGCTGTGATTCGCGTAATCGAGCAGATCGGCGAGCGGGCCGCGCCCGCGCCCTTCAATGACGAGCGGCGAGCGGGCCGGATTGCCCAGATCGTCGATGCGGCCGGTCGCGCCGGTGAGCGCGAATCCTTTGTAGCGCGCGCGGGCGATGTCAAAGCGCAGCTTGTTCTGCTTGAGTTCGAACCGGCCGTCGATGCCGTCGAATGCCGGCCAGACGTTCGGCGTGCCGTTTTGGAGCACCCGCGGCGGCTGAGGGGTCGGCTCGAAGCGGCCGCCCGAAAATGGCGCGACGATATGGAATACGCCCGCGTTCGGGTCGTGCTCATAGGGAAATTCGTCGAGCGGGCCCTTGGCGACGATCGTCGCGCCTTTGTTGATCTGCCCGGCCTGCAACGCATGGCCGAGGTACTGGCGCAGATTTTCGGACAGGCTCGTCGGCAGGTAGCGCGCAATGTGCGCGATGGCCGCGCGCTCGAAGTTCGCCGTCAGATCGAGCGAGCCGCGGCCGTGACCGGGGTTCGCGTAGCGGCCGGCGACCGAGATCGCGGCGTCGGCGTTCTCGACGCGCAATTCGGGCACCGCGACGTCGACTTGCGCATGTTGCCCGCCGGCGGCCGCCGGCGTGACGGTCCAGCTTGCGCGGCCGCGCAGCCGGTCGAACGTCAGGCGCGGATCGTCGAACACGCCCGGCACGGTGACGGCCGCGTCCACGCAATCCACGCTGACCGAGCCGCCTTGCTCGTTGGCGTCCACATGCCCCCACAGATTCTCGACGCCCGGAATCCCGACGCGCGGATGGCCGTGCGCCGACAACCCCGGCGGCGGCTCCTGCGCTTCGATGCTGATGCCCTGCAGATCTCCCTGGAACCGGTAGCGGATGATCGGCGCGGTGCCGCTTTGCCGCTCCTGATCGACGAGCGCGGCGGTCTCGGGCTTGGCGCGCTCGACTTCCAGCGCGTAGTTGGCGACGAGCCCGCGCGGATCGAAGCGCACGAGTTCGTTGCGCAGCCGCGCGGGCAGCGGCAGCCCGCGGACGAACTCGGACAGGATGCCGAAGTCCACGCGATCGCCCGACACCGACAGCAACTGGCCTTCGTCGACGTTCGGCACGCGATAGCGCGCGCTCAGCGTGTGCAGCGAGAGCGCGCGCGACAGCGGCGTGCCGTCCGGCAGCGCAGGCTGGCTGAGTTCGGCGTGCAGCCGCGACAGATGGAGCGTGTAGTCGCGCTTCGGGTCGATCGCGAGATCCCAGCCGAAGCGCGCGATCGGGATGTCCAGGCGCGGCTGGGTCGGGCGCACGCGCAGCGCGACGTCGTAGCCGTGCAATTCGCCGCTCGCGGTTTGCAGGTGGCCGTTGCCGAAGCGCGCCCAGATCTTGTTGTCGATCAGGCCCGCGTAGGCGGTGAGCCGGATGTCCGCATAGCGGGAAAGCGTGGGCAGATCGACCGGGCCCGTCGACAGATATGCGTCGCCCGTCCAGTTCGACGGCTTGCCGACCGGCGCAAGCGGCTTGTGCGTGAAGCGCGCGCGAAAATCCAGCGGGCCGCGCAGCAGCGTGCCGTTCGCGGGCGCCTGCAATGCGAGCCGGTGGATGAGCCCGTCGTTGAGCACCGCGATGCGAATGCCGTTCAGCGCAAGCTCGGGCGCGTCATGCTGCGCGTCGCGCCAGCGCAGCGTGCCGCCGCGCAGCACGATCGCCTCCTGCTTGAGCAGCCACGCGCTGAATGTATCGTCGGCGCGGGTTTTCGTCGTCGTCGGAACGGCGACGCCCGCGATGAACAGCGTGCCGTCGGCCGCGCGCTCTGCGAGCAGATCGGGCGCGTCGACGACGAGGCTCGACAGCGTCGGCGCGAGTTGCGCAAGCGAGCGCCACGACAGCGCCGCGCTCGCGTGCGGCACCGACAGCGCGAGCTTGCCGCGCCGGTCGCGAATCGTTAGGCCGGTGATGTCGACGCCCGGCTGCATTCCCGACCAGTGCGGCGCGAGCCGGCCTATCCTGAGTTCGGCATGCAGCTTTTCCGATACGAAGCTTTCAATCCGCGGACGGAACTCGTCGATGCGCGGCAGCAGCAGGTAGCGCAGCCCGAGAAACAGCGCGGCCGCGATGAAGTAGACGGCGATCGCGATCGCCAGCACGCCCTTGAACACGCGACGCAGGACCGGGTGATCGTGCTGCGGAGGTCCGGCTACGGGCGTTGAGGCGGAATCCTGGCGGTCGGACATGCGGCGAAGGAGGGGCGATGTGGTAGCTTTAGGTCGCTTGCTGACTAACGTCCAACTGTATCACACGGGTTTCCCCCGGGCGGGCCTCGACGGCCGCGTGTGTGGGCTGTCCAGCCTTTCTCAGCGCCATGCGCGCCCGACGATGACCGACGCCTCCGCTTTGCTGTCCCTTTCGTATTCGCACTATCTGGCGCGCGCGGCAGCGGCGCGGCCCGCGCTCGCCGAGCGGATCGCCGCGTGGGCGGCCGCGCCCGTCACGCGCGCGGCGCTCGACGCGCGCTTTGCCGAACTGCTCGCCGAAGGCGGCGCGCCGCCGTCCGAGGAATCGTTGAGGCGCGCGCTGCGGCAGTTGCGCATCGAGGCGTTCGGCGCGCTCGCCGAACGCGATCTGGCCGGCCGCGCCGATGTTGCCGAAGTGACCGGCACGATGACCGATCTGGCCGAACTGGCGATCCAGCGTTCGCTCGCGCTGCTGTCCGCGGAACTCGGCGCGCTGTTCGGCGAGCCGCGCGGCCCGGCGGGCGAGCGGCTCGTGCTCGGCGTGGTCGGGATGGGCAAGCTCGGCGGCCGCGAACTCAACGTCTCATCCGACATCGACCTGATCTTCGTCTACGAGGACGACGGCGAGACGGCGGGCGGCAGCCGCGCGCCGATTTCCACGCACGAGTTCTTCACCCGGCTCGGGCGGCGGCTGATCGGCGTGCTGTCCGAGGTGACCGCCGACGGCTACGTGTTTCGTGTCGATATGCGGCTGCGCCCGAACGGCGATTCCGGCCCGCTCGTATGCAGCCTCGGAATGCTCGAGGAATATTTTTATGTGCAGGGCCGCGAGTGGGAACGCTATGCGTGGATCAAGGGCCGGCTCGTGTCCGAACAGCACAGCGACGCGGCGCAACGCCTCGCGCGGCAGCTCGATGCGATCGTCAAGCCGTTCGTCTATCGGCGCTATCTCGATTTCGGCGTGATCGGCGCGATCCGCTCGCTGCACGAGCAGATCCGCGACGAGGCGCGGCGGCGCGCGACGATGCGCCCGGACAAGGCCGACGACATCAAGCTTGGCCGCGGCGGCATCCGCGAGATCGAATTCAGCGCGCAGGTGTTCCAGTTGATACGCGGCGGGCAGGACGCCGGCTTCCGGGTGCGGCCGACGCTCGCGGTGCTGCGCCACGCGAGCGCGCGAGGGCTGATCGGCGACGACGTGCGCGCCGGGCTGACCGATGCGTATCTGTTCCTGCGCACGCTCGAGCACCGGCTGCAGTACCGCAACGACGCACAGACCCACGCGATGCCCGTCGATCCCGGCGAGCGCGCGGCGCTTGCCGCGTCGCTCGGGTTGGCTGATTACGCGGCGCTCACGGCGGCGCTCGAGCGCCACCGCGCATTCGTCGAGGCGCAGTTCGATCAGGTGTTCGCCGACAAGGCGGCCGACGGCCGAGGCCGCGCCGACGCTGGCGAAGCGGGCCGGATCTGGAGCGCCGCGCTCGGCGACGACAGCGCCGACGACGCGCTCGCCGCACGCCTGGGCGGGCTCGGTTTCGCCGATCCGGCGGCGATGCTCGCGCGGCTCAAGGCAATCTGGCGCTCGTCGCGCTATGCCGGCCTGCCGGAGACGAGCCGGGTGCGCTTTGAGCGCGTCGCGCAGCGCGCGCTCGAAGCCGCGCCGCGCATTGACGCCGCGCACCGCGACGAAACCGTCGCGCGCTTTTTCGACCTGCTCGAGACGGTCGGCCGCCGCGGCGCGTATCTCGCGCTGCTGACCGAATACCCGGCGGCGCTCGAACGCGTGCTGTCGGTGCTTGGCGCGACGCGTTGGGGCGGCAGCTACCTGATTCGCCATCCGCAACTGCTCGACGAGCTGCTCGACGACGAGGCGATCGACAGCCCGTTCGACTGGCAGGCGTTCAAGAGCGCGCTACGCGCGCGGCTTGCCGCCGCCGACGGCGCGGAGCAGCAGATGGACCTGCTGCGTCACGCTCAGCATGCCGAAGTGTTCCGGATTCTGCTGCTCGACCTGGCGGGCAAGCTGTCGGTCGAGCATGTGAGCGACCGCCTGTCGGAGCTGGCCGACGCGATGCTCGACGTGACGATCGAAGTCGTCTGGGCGCAACTCGCGAAGCGCCACCGCGACACGCCGCGCTTCGCGGCGATCGCATACGGCAAGCTCGGCGGCAAGGAACTGGGCTATGCATCGGATCTCGATCTGATTTTCCTGTACGACGATCCGGACGAGCGCGCGGCCGACGTCTACACGACGTTCGCGCGGCGTCTGATCACGTGGCTCACCACCGCGACGGGCGCGGGCACGCTGTTCGACATCGATCTGCGGTTGCGGCCGAACGGCGAGGCGGGCCTGCTCGTCACCGATCTGGACGCGTTCCGGCGCTATCAATTGCGCGAGGGCGACGCGGCGAACACCGCATGGGTATGGGAGCATCAGGCGCTCACGCGCGCGCGCCACAGCGCGGGCGACGCCGCGATCGGCGCGGCGTTCGAGGCGATCCGCGTGCAGGTGCTGACGATGCCGCGCGATGCGGCGGTGCTCGCGCGGGAGATTGTTGGAATGCGCGACAAGGTGCTCGCCGGGCACCCGAACACGAGCGCGCTGTTCGATCTGAAGCACGATCGAGGCGGGATGGTCGACGTCGAGTTCATCGTCCAGTATTGGGTGCTGCTGCATGCGGCGCGGCACCCGGAGATGCTTCGCAATACCGGCAATATCGCGCTGCTGCGCGAGGTCGCGCGCTTCGGGCTGATGAGCGACGCGGAGGCCGAGACGGTCGGCGCTGCGTACCGGACTTACCGGCGGCTGCAACATCGGCTGCGGCTCGACGGGATGGAGAAGGCGCGGGTCGAGCCGCAGCGGGTTGCCGACGAGCGCGCGGCGGTGGCCGCGCTGTGGGCGCGGGTGTTCGGGTAGGGCGCGCGACGCGCGGCGGCTCGAACGCGCGTCGGTCCGCAAGCGCTGGCGCGGCGGCGCGCGCCGCCGTTGCCGCGCTGCCGGTCGGCAGCTGCCATGGCCGCATCAAGCGGTCAGCATTTCCTTCGCGTGTCTGCGCGTGGTTGCGGTGATTTCGAGGCCGCCCAGCATTCGCGCGACCTCCTCGATCCGGCTCGCTTTGTCGAGCGCGACGACGCTCGAGACAGTGCCGCCCCGCGCATCCTGCGCCTTCGCGACCTGGAAGTGCTGATCGCCGCGCGCGGCGACTTGCGGCAGGTGCGTGACGCACAGCACTTGCCGCATGCGCCCGAGCTGGTGCAAAAGCCGCCCGACCACCTCGGCGACGCCGCCGCCGATGCCCGTGTCGACTTCGTCGAAGATCAGTGTCGGCGTCGGGCTCGCCGCGCTCGCGATCACCGCGAGCGCGAGGCTGATGCGCGCGAGTTCGCCGCCCGATGCGACCTTCGCGAGCGGCCGCAGCGGCACGCCCGGATGGCCCGCGACACGGAACTCGATCTGCTCGAGGCCGTGCGCGCCGCCTTGTTCGAGCGGCACGAGCGCGACCTCGAAGCTGCCGCCGGCCATCGACAGTTCCTGCATCCCCGCCGTCACCGCCGCGCCGAGCGCCTTGGCGGCCGCCTTGCGCGCTTTCGACAGCCGCTTCGCGTCGGCGAGATACGCCTCCCTCGCGCGCTCGGCGGCCGCGTGCAGCGCGGTGAGATCGGCGGCGGCGTCGAGTTCGGCGAGCTGCACGCGGCGCGCGGCATGCTCGTCGTGCAGCGTCTGCGGCGGCAGCCGGAATTTGCGGGCGGTGGAGTGCAGCGCGTCCAGGCGCGTTTCGACTTGCGCGAGCCTGTCCGGATCGAGATCGAGCCGCTGCGCGCAATGCGACAGCGAATACGACGCTTCCTGCAACTGGATTTCGGCCGGTTCGAGCGACGCAAGCACGTCGTTGAGCGCCGGATCGTATTCGGAGAGGCTTCTGAGCTTCGATACGATCGCGCGCAGTTGCGTGAGCATCGCGCCGTCGGATTCGGAAATCGCGGCGAGCGCGCCCTGCACGCCGTCGATCAGGTTCGCCGAATGCGTGAGTCGCTTGTGCTCGGCGCTGATCTCGTCCCATTCGCCCGGCAACGGCGCGAGCTTGTCGAGTTCGGCGAGCTGCCACGCGAGTTTTTCGCGTTCGAGCTGACGCTCGCGCTCGTGCGACAGCGCGGCTTCAATCGCGGCGCTCGCGTCGCGCCACGCGCGAAAACGGCGCGCGACGGCCGCCGCGTCGTCGGCGAGCCCCGCATGCGTGTCGAACAATTCGCGCTGCGCGTCCGCGCGCATCAGCAATTGGTGCGCATGCTGGCCATGAATGTCGACGAGCATTTCGCCCACTTCGCGCAGTTGTGCGAGCGTCGCGCTCGTGCCGTTGATGAACGCGCGCGAGCGGCCGTTCGCGTCGATCACGCGCCGCAGCATCACCGTGTCGTCGGCGTCGAACGCGTGTTCGTCGAGCCAGCGCGCGACGCGTTCGTGCGGCGTGAATTCCGCGCTGATGTCGGCGCGGCCGCTGCCGGTGCGCACGACGCTCGCGTCGGCGCGCTCGCCGAGCGCGAGTGCGAGCGCATCGATCAGGATGGATTTGCCGGCGCCCGTTTCGCCTGAGAAGACGGTGAAGCCGGTGTCGAATTCGAGGTCGAGCGCGGCGACGATGACGAAGTCGCGGATCGAGAGATGGCGGAGCATGGGTGTTGGGCGGCGAAGGAGAACGTCAGGAAGCGGGATCGTCGTCTGCTTCGGTCGACGGATGTTCGTTCCAGTGCAGCTTCTTGCGCAGCGTCGCATAGTAGCTGTAGCCGACCGGGTGCAGGAACGGCACCATGTATTTGGAGCGGCGCACCTCGATCGTGTCGTTCAGCTCGAGCGCGGTGAATGATTGCATGTCGAAGTTCACGTTCACGTCGCGGCCGCTGACGATCCGGATGGCGATCTTCGAATCGTCCGGCAGCACGATCGGCCGGTTCGACAGCGCGTGCGGCGCGATCGGCACGAGCACGATGCCTTGCAATTGCGGGTGCAGGATCGGCCCCGACGACGACAGCGCATACGCGGTCGAGCCGGTCGGGGTGGCGACGATCAAGCCGTCGGAGCGCTGGTTGTACATGAAGCGGCCGTCGACCGACACGCGCAGCTCGGCCATCCCGGAAAAGCCGCTGCGATTGACGACCACGTCGTTGAACGCGAGCGCGTGGTAGATCGGTTCGCCGTCGCGCACGATCCGCGCTTCGAGCAGCGTGCGCTCCTCACGTTCGTAGCTGCCGGCGAGCATGGCCGGCACGACGTCCTTCATGTCGGACGCCGGGATATCGGTGATGAAGCCGAGGCGGCCGTGGTTGATGCCGATGAGCGGCGTCTTATACGGCGCGAGCTGGCGGCCGATGCCGAGCATCGTGCCGTCGCCGCCGAGCACCACCGCGACGTCGGCGCGCGCGCCGATCTCGGCGGGCGTGAGCGCCGGGTAGCCGGCCGCATGGCCGGCGGCGCCGATCGCCTGCGCGGTGTCCGCCTCGAACACGACTTCGAAGCCGCGCTTGGCGATGCACGCGGCAAGCGTCGTCAGCGGCTCGACGATGCCTGGCGTATTGCTGCGCCCGACGAGCGCGACGGTGTGGAATTGATGGCCGATTTTCATGCCGGCATTACACCATAGCTCGATGACGAAAAGAACCGCCCGGCGCGCCGGGCGCGGCAAAACGGCTGCCGCGGGCGGCAGCGCGCCGCGAGCGCCGGAGACTCGCCGTTATCGCCCGGTTGCGCTAGAATTTTCCATCATGTTAGATCCGCGCGCACAAACCCTCCTCAAGACCCTGATCGAACGGTATATCTCCGACGGTCAGCCGGTCGGGTCACGCACGTTGTCTCGTTATTCCGGGCTCGAGCTGAGCCCGGCGACGATCCGTAACGTGATGTCCGACCTGGAGGAACTCGGCCTCGTGTCGAGCCCCCACACGTCGGCGGGCCGCGTGCCGACGCCGCGCGGCTATCGCCTGTTTGTCGATACGATGCTCACGGTCGAATCGACGATCGACGCGGAGGCCGTCACGCGGCACGTGCAGACGACGCTGCAGACGGGCGAGCCGCAGCAGCGGGTGGTCGCGGCGGCGGCGAGCGTGCTGTCGAGCCTGTCGCAGTTCGCGGGCGTCGTGCTGACGCCGCGCCGCAGCCACGTGTTCAAGCAGATCGAGTTCCTGCGGCTGTCCGACAAGCGGATTCTTCTGATCATCGTGACGCCTGAAGGCGATGTGCAGAACCGGATCATGGCGACGCAGCGCGATTACGCGCCATCGCAGCTCACCGAGGCGTCGAACTACATCAACACGCACTTTGCCGGCCTGTCGTTCGATGAGGTGCGTGTCCGGCTGCGCGAGGAAATCGACGAACTGCGCGGCGACATGACGGCGCTGATGCACGCAGCCGTCACGGCGAGCACGGAGGCGTCCGACGACGAGGACGCCGTGCTGATTTCCGGCGAGCGCAACCTGCTCGAAGTCGCCGATCTGTCTTCCGACATGGCGCGGCTGCGCAAGCTGTTCGACGTGTTCGACCAGAAGACGAGCTTGCTGCAGTTGCTCGATGTGTCGAGCCACGCGCAAGGCGTGCAGATTTTCATCGGCGGCGAATCGACGCTCGTGCCGATCGATGAGATGAGTGTCGTGACCGCGCCATACGAGGTGAACGGCAAGATCGTCGGCACGCTCGGCGTGATCGGGCCCACGCGGATGGCCTACAACCGCGTGATTCCGATCGTCGATATCACGGCCCGCCTGCTGTCGATGACGCTCAGCCAGCAGTAACCGGCTTCGTCCGGCATTTCGTCTGTCATTCATTTATTTCCCCGGCATTTTTTCTGCCTGCGGCGCGCGCCCGAATGCCGCGCCTGCCGGTTAATCGTGCCGGCGCGCCGGTTGCCGCGCAATCGGCCAAACGGCCGGCTGGCCCGGGTGGGGCGTCCCGTTATAATGAATGACGTTCGATTCGGTGCCCCTGGCACGCTCATTCATGCGTTTTGACCTCGAACCACCGTCGCATGCCGCGGCCGCGCAGCGCGTCGCGGTGCTGCTGATCAATCTCGGCACGCCCGACGAGCCGACGCCGCGCGCGGTGCGCCGTTACCTCGCGCAGTTCCTGTCCGATCCGCGGGTCGTCGAGATTCCGCAGGTGCTCTGGCAGATTGCCCTGCGCACGCTGATTCTGCCGCTGCGCGGCCGCTCGTCGGCGAAGAAGTATGCAGCCGTCTGGCTGCCCGAGGGTTCGCCGCTGCGCGTCTATACCGAGCGCCAGGTCGACGCCGTGCGGCCCCTTTTCGCGGCCAATGGCTATCGGGTGAGGATCGATTACGCGATGCGCTACGGCGCGCCCGGTATCTCCGATGTGCTCGGGCAATTGAAGCGCGCGGGTGTCGAGCGGGTGCTGCTGATGCCGATGTATCCGCAATATTCGGCGTCGACGACGGCGACCGCGTTCGACGCCGCATTTGCGGCGTTCAGGAAGATGCGCAACCAGCCGGAAGTGCGCACGGTACGCCACTACGCGGACCATCCGGCGTATATCCACGCGCTTGCCGAACAGGTCCGCCAGTATTGGGCGGCGCATGGGCGGCCGGCGTTCGACTCAGGTGACAAACTCGTGCTGAGCTTCCACGGCGTGCCCAAGCGCACGCTCGATCTCGGCGATCCGTACCACGACCAGTGCCAGCAAACGGCCGCGCTGCTGATGGCCGCGCTCGGGCTGACGACGTTCGAGTGCCGGGTCACGTTTCAGTCCCGTTTCGGCAAGGCGGAATGGCTGCAGCCTTATACGGCGCCGACGCTCAAGGAACTGGGCGCGGCCGGCGTGCGCCGCGCGGACGTGTTCTGCCCCGGATTTACTGCCGATTGCCTCGAGACGATCGAGGAGATCGGGATAGAGGGGCGCGATGAGTTTCTGCACGGCGGCGGCCACGAATTTCATCGGATTCCGTGCCTGAATACGTCGCCCGCTTGGATTGCCGCGCTCGGCGAGATCGCGGCCGAAAACCTGCAAGGTTGGCCGGTGCGCGTGGCGGTGCCGGAAGCCGTCGCCTGATCGCTGGATATACGCGATGAATTTCAAGATTTCGACCGAACCCGGCGCGCGGCTGCGTATCGACAAATGGTTGTGGGCCGCGCGTTTTTTCAAGACCCGATCGCTCGCGGCCGACGCAGTCGATAAAGGGCGCGTGAAGATCGGCGGCTTGCCCGTCAAGCCCGCGAAGGAGGTGCGTGTCGGCGACCGGGTCGAGGTGACGATCGAAAGCATGGTCTGGCAGGTCGACGTGCTCGGGGTATGTGATGCGCGCGGTCCGGCGAGCGTCGCGCAGTCGCTTTATGTGGAAACCGACGCGGGCCGGGAAAAGCGGCTGGCGGAACTCGACCGGCGCCGGCATTTCCGCGAACCGGCGGCGGAATTGCATGGGCGGCCGACGAAGCGGGACCGCCGGATCATCGACAAACTTTCGAATGAGCGCTGAGAAGCTGCTCGAACGTCGCGAGCGCGCCGCCGTATTCGGTCGTGTGCTCAGTGACGGCTCCCGAAAGGCAAATGGTCGTCGTGCCGGCGACGAGTACCAGCGCGACTGCCGAGATAGCAAAGGTCAGCTTCACGGTACTCCCCCTCGAGAAGACGGGTGAAAGGGCCTGGGAATGGGTGTCAGGCAGGGTATACGCACATCGAAACGCTTGTTCGAAGTGTAGTTCAGCGCCCCCATGCGATCCAGAGGGCGGCCGGTAAGGGTTGTTACAGCACGTTTCGGTCTGCGTCAACCGAGAAGGCGGCGCCGGTGGCATGGCGCAAGCCCGTCGGGCGGGACGCGATGCTTACGGATTGCCCCTTGAAATCGCCGGGTGGAGCCCCATTTCGCACCAGGATAGTGCGGTATCGGCCGACAGCGCGGTTTCGCGCGAGGTCGGCGCGCCGTTTGGGATTTAACCTCTAACCGACTTTCGAAGCGACATGGAAAACACGCAAGACAATCCGACTGGCCAAACGATTGACGAAAACGGTCGCGAGGCCCGGGCCGCGGAGCCGGCGGCCCAAGCTGGACAGGCTGCGGCGCCGGCTGAGCAGGCCGCCTCCTCGGCCGACGCGTCGAAGGCAGCCTCCTCGGCAGGCGCCCCGGGCGACGGCGCGGCGCTTGCCGATGCGCAAGCGAAGCTCGCTGAGCTGCAGGAGAGTTTTTTGCGCGCGAAGGCGGAAACCGAAAACGTGCGCCGCCGTTCGCAGGAGGATGTTGCGAAAGCGCACAAGTTCGCGATAGAGGGCTTTGCGGAAAACCTGCTGCCGGTGCTCGACAGCCTCGAGGCGGCGCTCAACGATACCTCCGGCGATCTGGCGAAGGTTCGCGAAGGCGTCGAGTTGACGCTGCGCCAGTTGCAAAGCGCGCTCGAGAAAGGGCGTGTGGTTGCGCTCAATCCGGTTGGCGAGAAGTTCGATCCGCATCTGCACCAGGCGATTTCGATGGTGCCGGCCGACCAGGAGCCGAACACGGTCGTCGCCGTGTTGCAAAAGGGCTACACGATCGCTGAGCGGGTGTTGCGCCCCGCGCTCGTGACGGTAGCGCAGCCGAAGTAACGGCGAGGCGGCACGGCGTTGGCGCAGATCGGCATCGATTCGGCGGCTTTCGCGGCATTCGACATGCAGGCGCTCGACGCCGGGCACTTCGACGCGGGGCTCGCGGCCGCGGGTGACCGGCTTGCCGTGGTGTTCTTCTGGGGTGTTGACTGCTTCAACTGCGAAATCGCGAAAAAGGCGATGCTCGCGAACCCGGACGCGATCCGCGCGCTCGGCCTCAAGTGGTTTCACTGCAGCATCTATGAGCACCGCGAACTTGGGCGGCGCTTCGGATTGCACGGCGTGCCGACGTGGTTTTTCTTTTACCGCGGCAGGCGGCTTGGCCGGGCGACCGGCTGGCACGGGCTCGCGCAGTTCGAGGCGGCCGTGGCCGCCGCGCGCGCGAAGGCTGCTGCGCAAACCGGCCACGACGCCGATTGAAAAAATTTAATGGCCACGTCTGTTTTGGGGTCTTGAAAACGACACAGCCGCACCTATTTCGTGTGCAGAGCCGAATTGAGCGCGGCGCAACGGGCGGAAATGCCGGCGCGCCGCAGCAAACAGAGATTATTGGAGATTAGGAAAAATGGGAAAGATCATCGGTATTGACCTCGGCACCACGAACTCGTGCGTCGCGATCATGGAAGGCAACCAGGTCAAGGTCATCGAGAACTCGGAAGGCGCGCGCACCACGCCGTCGATCATTGCGTACATGGACGACAACGAAGTGCTCGTCGGCGCGCCGGCCAAGCGTCAGTCGGTGACAAACCCGAAGAACACGCTGTTCGCGGTGAAGCGCCTGATCGGCCGCCGTTTCGAAGAGAAGGAAGTGCAGAAGGACATCGGCCTGATGCCCTACTCGATCATCAAGGCCGACAACGGCGACGCGTGGGTCGAGGCGCACGGCCAGAAGCTCGCGCCGCCGCAAGTGTCGGCCGAAGTGCTGCGCAAGATGAAGAAGACGGCCGAGGATTACCTGGGCGAGCCCGTCACGGAAGCCGTGATCACGGTGCCCGCGTACTTCAACGATAGTCAGCGCCAGGCGACCAAGGACGCCGGCCGCATTGCTGGTCTCGAAGTCAAGCGGATCATCAACGAGCCGACCGCCGCAGCGCTCGCATTCGGCCTCGACAAGGCCGAGAAGGGCGACCGCAAGATCGCGGTGTACGACCTTGGCGGCGGCACGTTCGACGTGTCGATCATCGAGATCGCGGACGTCGACGGTGAAAAGCAGTTCGAGGTGTTGTCGACCAATGGCGATACGTTCCTGGGCGGCGAGGATTTCGACCAGCGCATCATCGACTACATCATCGGCGAGTTCAAGAAGGAGCAGGGTGTCGATCTGTCGAAGGACGTGCTCGCGCTGCAACGTCTGAAGGAAGCGGCCGAGAAGGCGAAGATCGAGCTGTCTTCGGGCCAACAGACCGAAATCAATCTGCCGTACATCACGGCCGACGCGTCGGGTCCGAAGCACCTGAATCTGAAGATCACGCGTGCGAAGCTCGAGGCGCTCGTCGAAGATCTGGTCGAGCGCACAATCGAGCCGTGCCGGACCGCGATCAAGGATGCGGGCGTCAAGGTGTCGGATATCGACGACGTGATTCTGGTCGGCGGCCAGACCCGCATGCCGAAGGTGCTGGAAAAGGTCAAGGAGTTTTTCGGCAAGGAGCCGCGCCGTGACGTGAACCCGGACGAAGCCGTCGCCGTCGGTGCGGCAATCCAGGGCCAGGTGTTGTCGGGCGATCGTAAGGATGTGCTGCTGCTCGACGTGACTCCGCTGTCGCTCGGCATCGAGACGCTTGGCGGCGTGATGACCAAGATGATCAACAAGAACACCACGATTCCGACCAAGCACGCGCAAGTGTATTCGACCGCGGACGACAACCAGGGCGCGGTGACGATCAAGGTGTACCAGGGCGAGCGCGAAATGGCGGCCGGCAACAAGCTGCTCGGCGAGTTCAACCTGGAAGGCATTCCGCCCGCACCGCGCGGCGTGCCGCAGATCGAAGTGACCTTCGACATCGACGCGAACGGCATTTTGCACGTCGGCGCGAAGGACAAGGCGACCGGCAAGGAAAACAAGATCACGATCAAGGCGAACTCGGGCCTGTCCGAAGCCGAGATCGATCAGATGATCAAGGATGCGGAGGCGAACGCGGCGGAAGATCACAAGCTGCGTGAGCTTGCCGATGCGCGCAACCAGGGCGACGCGCTCGTCCACAGCACGAAGAAGGCGCTCACCGAGTACGGCGACAAGCTGGAGGCGGGCGAGAAGGAGAAGATCGAGGCGGCGCTCAAGGAACTCGAGGACGTGCTGAAGAACACGTCGAGCGACAAGGCGGCGATCGATGCGAAGATCGAGGCGGTTGCGACGGCTTCGCAGAAGCTCGGCGAAAAGATGTACGCCGACATGCAGGCGCAGGCGGGCGCGGCTGGCGCATCTGGGGCATCTGGGACAGCGTCGGCCGACAGCGGCGCGCAGGCGGCCGACGACGTTGTCGACGCCGACTTCAAGGAAGTGAAGAAGGACTGAGGCCGGGCCGAGATCGGGCTGCACCGCGTATCATCGATGCGCGGCGCAGCCTTCCCGGGTCCGTTTCTTCGCTCCGGATAGGCGGATCATTCTTGCGCCTGGCGAGCCTCGCGGCTCTCCGGGCACATTTGTTTTATGGCGAACCGATATGGCGAAACGGGATTACTACGAGGTTCTGGGCGTCGCGAAGAATGCGAGCGACGACGAAATCAAGAAGGCATATCGCAAGCTCGCGATGAAGTACCACCCCGACCGCAATCCTGACAGCAAGGATGCGGAAGAGCGTTTCAAGGAGGCGAAGGAAGCCTATGAAATGCTGTCGGACGGCCAGAAACGCGCGGCGTATGATCAGTATGGCCACGCGGGCGTCGATCCGAACATGGGGGGAGCCGGCGCGCAAGGGTTCGGCGGTTTCGCCGATGCGTTCGGCGATATCTTCGGCGACATCTTCGGCCAAGCGGCAGGCGGCGCACGCAGCCGCGGCGGCCCGCAGGTGTATCGCGGCGCGGATTTGCGCTACAGCATGGAGATCACGCTCGAGCAGGCGGCGCACGGCTACGATACGCAGATCCGCGTGCCGAACTGGACGTCGTGCGGTGTTTGTCACGGCTCGGGTGCGAAGCCAGGCACGAAACCGGAAACCTGCCCGACCTGTCACGGACAGGGCACGGTGCGCATGTCGCAAGGCTTTTTCAGCATTCAGCAGACCTGCCCGAAGTGCCACGGCACCGGCACCTACATTCCGGAGCCGTGCACGAACTGTCATGGCTCGGGCAAGGTGAAGGAAACCAAGACGCTCGAAGTGAAGATTCCGCCGGGCATCGACGATGGGATGCGGATCCGCTCGGCCGGCAATGGCGAGCCGGGCATCAACGGGGGGCCGTCGGGCGACCTGTACGTCGAAATCCACATCAAGCCGCATTCGGTGTTCGAGCGCGACGGCGACGATCTGCATTGCCAGATGCCGATTCCGTTCACGACGGCGGCGTTGGGCGGCGAGATCGAAGTGCCGACGCTTGCCGGCCGCGCGAGCTTCACGGTGCCGGAAGGCACGCAGTCGGGCAAGACGTTCCGTCTGCGGGGCAAGGGCATCAAGGGGCTGCGTTCGAGCATCGCGGGCGATCTGTACGTGCACGTGCAGGTTGAGACGCCCGTGAAGCTTACCGATCAGCAGCGCGATCTGCTCCAGCAATTCGAGAAGTCGCTCGCGGAGGGCGGCTCGCGTCACAGCCCGCAAAGCAAGAGCTGGTTCGACCGCGTGAAGAGCTTCTTCGAGTGACGCCCGGCACGGTGCAGCTGGTCTTCAGGTTTCAGGCAGCACAGGATGACTGACCAAACGGGCGCGGTTTTCGCGCTCTTCGACGATTGCGATTCGACCGCGGCAGCGCGGTCGAGCCGTTTATATGCCGGCTTTTCGCATCAGCGCGTCGTGACCGATCCGGCCCAGCTCGACGCACTGTGCGCGGCGGTCGCGGCCGATGCGCGGCGGGGGCTGCACCCGGTCGTGATCGGCGATTACGAGTTCGGACGCGATCTGCAGCTCGGGCCGAAATTCGCGGCGAAATCCGCAGCAAAGGGCGGCGGTGCGCTGCGGTTTCTGCTGTTCTCCACTTGCACGAAGCTGTCGCGCGACGAAGTCGACGCATGGCTTGCCGAGCGCGACGGCGGGCTCGCCGAGCCGTCGGTCGCGGGTATCGCGCATATGCGCGCGAGCGTGACGCGCGACGCATTCGATGCGGCGATCGCCGCGATCCACGATGCGCTGCGCGCGGGCGATTCATACCAGGTCAATTACACCTATCGGCTTCATTTCGACACGTTCGGCGCGCCGCTCGCGCTATACCGCCGCTTGCGCGCGCGTCAGCCGGTGCGCCACGGTGCGCTGATCGCGTTGCCGGGAGACGCGTGGATCGTGTCGTGTTCGCCGGAGCTTTTTGTCGAGAAGACAGGGACGCGGCTGCGCGCGCGGCCCATGAAAGGCACCGCGCCGCGCTCGTCCGATTCCCGCCTGGACGCGGCGGCGGCCGAGTTTTTGGCGAGCGATGTCAAGAATCGCGCCGAGAACCTGATGATCGTCGATCTGTTGCGCAACGATCTGGCGCGCATCGCGCGTACCGGATCGGTGACGGTGCCCCGGCGTTTTTCGATCGAGCCCTATGCGTCGGTGTGGCAGATGACGTCGACGGTCGAGGCGGAACTGGTCGAGCGCGCGACATTTGCCGACGTGCTGCGCGCGCTTTTCCCGTGCGGCTCGATCACGGGCGCGCCGAAGCACAAGACGATGCAGTTGATCGATGCGCTCGAGACGACGCCGCGCGGGCTCTATACGGGCTTGCTCGGTTGGTTGGATGCGCAGCGGGAAGCTCCGCCGGCCCACGTTTCGCACGCGTTTGCCTCGGCGGGCGCCGGCGCAGCGCAGAATGTTTCGGCAGACGCGTCGCGCGAATGCCCGCCGGGGGACCCGCCGGCGCAGGATGACATTCGCTCGACCGGCGTGCGGCCGCGCGTTGCGGTACGGGGCGATGTGCCGTCGAGCGCGGCCGCGGCCGATTTGCGGTCCGATATATGGTCTGATTCGCGGTTCGCCGTTGACGCTCAAAGCGCTCAAACGACTTTCCACGCCGAAGACGCATTGCGCGATGCGTGCGGCGATTTTTGCTTGTCGGTCGCGATTCGCACGTTGACGCTTGAGCCGGTGGCAGGCGGCGGGCGGCGGGGCACGATGGGCGTCGGTGGCGGGATCGTGCTCGACAGCGTAGCGGCAGACGAATATACGGAGTGTGCGGTGAAGGCGCGTTTCCTAACGGGCGTCGATCCCGGCTTCCGGTTGTTCGAGACGACGTGCGCGACGCGCGGCGCCGGCGTGCGTCATTTCGAACGCCATCTTGCGCGCTTGCGCGCGAGCGCCGGCGCGTTCGATTTCGTATTCGACGAAGCGCTCGTCAGGCATCGTATCGGCGAGCGCTGTGCGCAGCTTGCCGATGGCGAGCACCGCTTGCGGATCGCGCTGGCGAAGGACGGCGCGCTCGATATCGTCACCGCGCCGCTCGCGCCGCTCGCGGACGAGACGCTCGGCGTGCTGCTCGCGTGCGAGCACGGCTTCGCGCCGGTGCGCTCGGACGATCCGTTGCTCGCGCACAAGACGACGCGCCGCGCCGATTTCGATCGCGCGTGGCAGGCGGCCGACGCGCAACACGCGTTCGACATGCTGTTCTTCAACGAGCGCGGCGAACTGACGGAAGGCGGGCGCTCGAACGTGTTCGTGAAGCTCGCTGGGTGCTGGTTCACGCCGCCATTGTCATCGGGGGTGCTGCCGGGCGTGATGCGCGGCGCTTTGCTCGACGATGAGCGGCTCGCGGCAGCCGAGCGAATCCTGACACTCGACGACCTGCTGCAAGCGGAAGCGCTGATGCTCGCGAATGCGCTGCGCGGTGCGCTGCCCGCGAAACTCGTGCGGGCGGGCGAGCGGGGATGACGGTAAATGCCGGCGCGGGGTAACGCGGGGCCTACAAAAAACGCGGCATCCGATCTCGATGGATGCCGCGTTTTTTTATTCCAAACCGTCATCGCAAGAATTGCGCGGATCGCGTGGCCGAAGCAATCAGAACGTATGCTCGGGTCCAGGGAAGCTGCCGTTCTTCACGGCGCGCACATACGCTTCGACTGCCGCGAGCAGGTTCGGCTGCCCTTGCATGAAATCCTTGACGAAGCGCGGCCGCTTGCCGGGGAACACGCCCAGCATGTCATGCAGCACGAGCACTTGGCCCGAGCAGTCCACACCCGCGCCGATGCCGATCGTCGGCATCCTCAACTCGCGCGTGACCTCGGCCGCGACGAGCGCCGGCACCGCCTCCAGCACGACGAGCTGCGCGCCTGCTTGTTCGAGCGCGTGCGCGTCGCGCAGTAATTGCGCCGCGCCGGCTTCGGTCTTGCCCTGCACCTTGAAGCCGCCGAATGCGTGCACCGACTGCGGCGTGAGCCCGATGTGCGCGCAAACCGGCACTGCGCGCTCGACGAGGAAGCGCACCGTGTCGGCAAGCCATTCGCCGCCCTCGAGCTTGATCATCTGCGCGCCCGCGCGCATCAGCTTGACCGCACTTGCGAACGCGTCGGCAGGCGTGCCGTAGGTGCCGAACGGCAGATCGGCGGCAATCAGCGCGCGCGGCTGCGCGCGCGCGACGCTGGCGGTGTGATAGGCGATGTCGTCGAGCGTGACGGGCAGCGTCGTGGTGTGTCCTTGCAGCACGTTGCCGAGCGAATCGCCGATCAGCAGCATGTCGACGTCCGCGCGGTCGAGCAGGGCGGCGAAGCTCGCGTCGTAGCAGGTGAGCATCGCGATTTTCTCGCCCGCATCGCGCATTGCCTGCAGCTTGGGCACCGTGACGGCCGGCCGGCTGGATTCCTGGAGATAGGTCATGAGAGGTCCGATTCGTTGGTATAGGATCTGACGAGGCGCGACATTGGCTCGCGCCGCGCACACACCGCGCGCGTCAGCGGTTGCCGCCGCCTTTGACGAAGGATTCCTTGCGGCCGCGCATCGTGGCGATGCGATCGGCGAGCAGCGCGAGATCCTCCGGGGAGCCGAGCGGGTTCAGGTGCTCGGCCGCGACAGTCAAGACGGGCGTGCGGTCGTAGTGATAGAAGAATTCGTTGTACGCGTCGCAGAGCGTGCGCAGGTACGTGTCGCTGATTTGCTGCTCCATCGGCTCGCCGCGTTTTTGGATCCGTGCGAACAGCACCTCGGGGCTCGCCTGCAGGTAGACGACCAGATCGGGCGCGATCGCCGGCGCGTTTAAATGCGAGGCGAGCGAGCGATAGAGCTGCCATTCGTCGTCGGGCAGCGTGAGTCGCGCGAAGATATCGTTCTTCTGCGGGAGGAAGTCCGCGATGATCGGCGCATGCGCTTGGTATGCGGCGGCAAGTTCGTGCGCTTGACGTTCGCGTTGCAGCGCGAACGCGAGCTGCGTTGGCAGCGCGTAGCGCGCGTTGTCGCGATAGAAGCGCTCGAGAAACGGGTTGTCCTGCGGGCGCTCGAGCAGCGTGCGCATCGACCAGCGTTCGGCGAGCAGCGTCGCGAGCGTCGTCTTGCCGACGCCGATCGGCCCCTCGATCGCCAGATAACGGCACGGCGGCCGCGAGTCGGGGGCGGTGACGGTAAGCGGTATAGCGTTCATCGGCAGCGGTTCTTTTCGTCGGCGGCGCGCATCGCCATGCACTGGCAGGTTTGGACTTTCTCGATGCGCTGATCCGCGACGGCCGCGAGAAATGCGTCCGCGCGCCCAAGCGTGGGGATCACGAGCGCCGGATCGAGTTCGACGAGCGGCACGAGTGCGAACGCGCGCCCGGTCAACCGGGGGTGCGGGACGACGAGATCGGACTCGTCGATCGTGAGATCGCCGTATAGCAGGATGTCGATGTCGAGCGTGCGCGGCGCGTTGCGGTACGGCCGCTCGCGGCCGAAGTGATGCTCGATCTTCTGGCACAGCGCGAGGAGCGCATGCGCGGCGAGCGCCGTGTCGATCTTCACGACGCAGTTGTAGTAATCGCCGCCGTCTGCATCGACGGGCGCCGTCCGGTACAGGCTCGACTTGTCGAGCACCACGATGGAGTGCTGCTGCGCGAGGCACACCACCGCGTCTTTCAGGGCCTGGCGCGCATCGCCGAGGTTGGCGCCCAGGCCGAGATAAGCAACCGTCATCGCTTCCCTTCCTACGTCGTTCGACCGCGAACGTCAGTCGTTTGCGTCGGATTCGCCGTGCGCGGCGATGTCTTCTGCCGTGCGCCGGCCGCGCCCGCCGCGCCGCCGCCGCTTGCGCGGCGTCTTGTCCCGGCTGCCCTGCGACAGAAGCGTTTCGCGTTCGGCGGCGTCGCCCTCGACGAAATCCGTCCACCACTGGCCGATGGCGGGATCGAGTTCGCCGGATTCGCAGCGCAGCAGGAGGAAATCATACCCCGCTCTGAATCTTTGGTGTTCGAGCAGCTTCAGCGCGCTGCGGCCCGAGCGTTTCTCGAGCCTCAACTGCAGCCCCCAGATCTCGCGCATGTCGGCCGAGTAGCGCTTGTGGATCGCGAGCTTCTCGGTTTGCATGTCGAGCACGTCGTCCATCGCGCGGCTTAACGCGGGCACCGGATATTCGCCGTTCGCCGCGTATTGCTCCCAGCGCTGGCGCATGTCGTGCCAGAGCAGCGTCGCGAACAGGAAGCCGGGCGACACCGGCTTTCCCGCGCGCACGCGCGCATCGGTGTTGTTGAGCGCGAGCGTGATGAATTTCTCGCCTTGCGGCTGCTCGAGCACCACGTCGAGCAGCGGCAGCAGGCCGTGATGCAGGCCTTCGCTGCGCAACCGCTGCAGGCACGCGAGCGCGTGGCCGGACAGCAGCAGCTTCAGCATCTCGTCGAACAGCCGCGCGGCCGGCACGTTGTTGATGAGTTCGGCGAGTTCGTGGATCGGCGCGCGCGTCTTCGCTTCGATCTCGAAGCCGAGCTTTGCCGCGAAGCGCACGACGCGCAGCATCCGTACCGGGTCCTCGCGAAAACGCGTCGCCGGATCGCCGATCATCCGCAGCAGGCGCGCGCGCATGTCGGCCATCCCGTTGTGATAGTCGAGCACGGTTTGCGTCGCCGGATCGTAGTACATCGCGTTGATCGTGAAGTCGCGGCGCGCCGCGTCCTCGTGCTGCTCGCCCCAGACGTTGTCGCGCAGCACGCGCCCGCTCGCGTCGACTGCGTGCGTGCGGCGGTCGAGTTCGTCGCGTTTCAGGCGCCTCGCGCCCGCGGCATGCGACGCCCGCCCCGTCGAGGCGTCGCCCGGCGACGGCTCTTGCGGGGTATCGACGAGCGCGCGGAACGTCGACACCTCGATCAATTCCTGCCCGAACTGCACGTGGACGATCTGGAAGCGCCGGCCGATCAGCCGCGCGCGGCGAAACAACTGCTGGACCTCGGTCGGCGTCGCGTTGGTGGCGACGTCGAAATCCTTCGGTGCGATGCCGAGCAGCAGGTCGCGCACCGCGCCGCCGACGATGAACGCGCGGAAGCCGGCTTGCTGGAGGGTGTCGGTGACGCGAATCGCGTTTTTCGAGATGAGCGACGGATCGATGCCGTGCACGCTCGCGGGGACGACGGTCGGCTCGCCGCCGTGGACTTTCTTCGTACCGCCGCGCGCGGATTTGGCGCGGCGCGCGGTCGCGGCGGATGCCGTCGATGGAATGTCGGACGGCGAAGCGCCCCGGTGATCGGGGGCGTCCCCCGACGGGTCTTTCTTCGGCGTGTCCTGTCCGAACAGCTTGCGGATGAGTTTCTTGATCACGACGGTTGGAATAGATCGAGGATGCGCCAGCCGTGTTCGCTTGCATGGGCACGCAGCGTATCGTCGGGATTGGTCGCGATCGGGTCGGTAACTTTTTCGAGAAGCGGGATGTCGTTGTGCGAATCGCTATAGAAATAGCTGCGCTCGAAGTCGTCCCAGCGCTTGCCGAGCGACGCGAGCCATGCGTCGGTGCGCACGATCTTGCCTTCGCGATAGCTCGGCGTGCCTTTTGCTCGGCCGGTGAGCGCTGAATCCGGATGGCCGTCGACCGTTTCCACTTCGCAGGCGATCAGCGTATCGACGCCGAACGCGGTGGCGATCGGGCGCGTGATGAATTCGTTGGTGGCGGTGACGATGCAGCAGAGGTCGCCCGCGTCCTGGTGCCGGCGCACGAGTTCGATCGCGGCGGGCAGCATCGCGGGGCGGATCACTTCGTGCATGAACTGATCGTGCCACGCGCGAAGTTGCGCGCGCGGGTATTTCGCGAGCGGCGCGAGCATCGCCGCCAGGTATGCGTGGATGTCGAGCTTGCCCGCTTGATAGTCGGCGAAGAAGCGGTCGTTCTGGCGCGAGAAGCTGTCGGCCTCGACGATGCCGAGCCTGACCATGAAGCGGCCCCATTCGTGGTCGCTATCGGTCGGGATCAGCGTGTGATCCAGGTCAAAAAGTGCCAAATTAGTCATGGAGACGCATTTTACTTGAAGCTACTTGAACCGGCCGGAAGTTGCCCGCCCGGGCGGTGCTTCGTCGTGCTCGGGCGCGGCCAGCATCGCGCGCAAAAGCGGCAGCGTCACCGCGCGCTTTTGTTCGAGCGAGAAGCGGTCGAGCCCGTCGAGCAGCGCCATCAGGCTGGGCATGTCGCGGCGGAAATGGGTGAGCAGATAGGCGGGCACGTCGTCGGCGAGCACCAGGCCGCGCTCTTTCGCCGCGTGCTTGAGCACGGCCGTCTTGCCTTCGTCCGGCAACGGCGCGAGATGGAACACGAGCCCCCAGCCGAGCCGCGTGCGCAGATCCTCGCGCACGGCGAGCGCGAGCGGCGCGGCGTTGCCCGCCGCGACGAACGCGCAGCCCGGATGCGCGCGCACTTCGTTGAACAGGTTGAAAAGCGCGATCTGCTGCGCGTCGTTCATCGCGTCGCAATCGTCGATCGCATAGATCGACACGCGCGGATCGAACGAGAACGCGCCGAGCCCGCTTTGCGGCGTCAGATAGCGTGCGTTGCCATACGACGCGTCGTGCACGAGCGCCTGCAACAGATGGCTGCGGCCGCTGCCCGATTCTCCCCACACGTAGAACGACCGGTCCGGCACGGGCCCGGCGGCGAGCGCGAGATCGAGCTTTTGCAGGCGCGTGACAAGCTCGGTGTTGTCGCCGACGAAGAAATTGTCCAGCGTCGCGGGCGGCGGCGTGCCGAGATCGAGCGTCAGTTGACGGGAAGCAGTCACGGTGCGGATCGGATCGGGTAAGGCTGTCCGGCGGGCGGCGCGCACGGCGCGTTCGGTCGCCCGTTCGACGCCCGGCCGGCTTCGGGTAAAATCGCATTTTACCGACCTTCTCGCATTTCCCCATGAATCCTCCGAAATCCGCTCCCGATGCCCAGGGCCTGTCCTACCGCGATGCCGGCGTCGATATCGACGCCGGCGACGCGCTCGTCGACAAGATCAAGCCCTTTGCGAAGAAAACCCTGCGCGACGGCGTGCTCGGCGGCATCGGCGGGTTCGGCGCGCTGTTCGAGGTGCCGAAGAAATATCGCGAACCGGTGCTCGTGTCGGGCACCGACGGCGTCGGCACGAAGCTCAAGCTCGCGTTTCACCTGAACAAACACGATACGGTCGGCCAGGATCTCGTCGCGATGAGCGTCAACGACATCCTCGTGCAAGGCGCCGAGCCGCTGTTCTTCCTCGATTACTTCGCGTGCGGCAAGCTCGACGTCGACACGGCGGCGACCGTCGTCAAGGGCATCGCGCAAGGCTGCGAACTGTCGGGCTGCGCGCTGATCGGCGGTGAGACGGCCGAGATGCCGGGCATGTACCCGGACGGCGAATACGATCTGGCGGGCTTCGCGGTGGGCGCGGTCGAGAAGAGCAAGATCATCGACGGCAGTACGATTGCCGCGGGCGACGTGGTGCTCGGCCTTGCGTCGAGCGGCATCCATTCGAACGGCTTCTCGCTGGTGCGCAAGATCATCGAGCGGGCCAATCCGGATCTGTCCGCCGATTTCCACGGCCGCTCGCTCGCCGATGCGCTGATGGCGCCGACCCGCATCTACGTGAAGCCGCTGCTCGCGCTGATGGAGAAGATCGCGGTGAAGGGGATGGCGCACATCACGGGCGGCGGCCTGGTCGAGAACATCCCGCGCGTGCTGCGCGCGGGCCTGACCGCCGAGCTTGACCAGCAGGCGTGGCCGCTGCCGCCGCTGTTCCAGTGGCTGCAACAGCACGGTGGCGTTGCCGATGCTGAGATGCACCGCGTGTTCAACTGTGGGATCGGGATGGCCGTGATCGTCGCGGCAGCCGACGCCGAGACGGCGATCGCCGAGTTGACGGCAGCCGGCGAGCAAGTCTGGAAGATCGGCGCGGTGCGCGAGAGCCGCGATGGCGAGGCGCAAACGGTGGTGGTCTGAGATCGTTGGGCGGCGCGGCGCTGAAGTTGCGCCGTGGCGTGGATGAATGGAGGGGGCGCTCCGGTTCAGGCTGACTGCAGTGCAGCCGCCGTAAAAAACCCGGTTCAGTACGAGCCGGGTTTTTTTATTCGCGTTTCATACGCGGCATGCGCGGGCGATGCAAGCGGCGATGCCGGCGTCAGCGGGCCTGCGGCGCATCCAGCACTCGTTCGAGCGCATCGAGCGCCTGTGCGGTTGCATCCACCGCGCAGCAATCGACGACGATACGCTCGGGCATTGCGCGCAGCCACGTCAATTGCCGCTTGCAGAGCTGGCGGGTGGCGAAGATGCTGGTGTCGCGCATCGTCTGATAATCGATTTCGCCGTCGAGATACGCCCATGCTTGCCGGTAGCCGACGCAGCGCATCGACGGCAGCCCCGGATGCAGATCGTCGCGCCGGCGCAGCCGCTCGACTTCGTCGATGAAGCCGGCTGCCAGCATCGCATCGAAGCGCGCGGCGATTCGCGCGTGCAGCATCGCGCGCTCCGATGGCTCGAGCGCGACGGGCACGAAGCGCACGCGCATTGCGTCGCGGCCGTCATCGGGGGCGGCGGGCGGCGCGGCGAGGAGCGCCGACATCGGCCGTCCGGTCAACAAATAGACTTCGAGCGCGCGCTGAATCCGTTGCGAATCGTTCGGCGCGAGCCGGGCCGCCGTGGCCGGATCGACCTGAGCGAGCCGCGCGTGCAACGCGGGCCAGCCGTCGCGCGCGGCTTCGTCGTCGAGTGTCGCGCGCACGCCGGGGTCGGCCGCGGGCAACGCGTTCAGCCCTTGCGCGAGCGCCTTGTAGTAGAGCATCGTGCCGCCCGCGAGGATGGGCGTGCGGCCGCGCGCGGCGATGTCGGCGATCAGGCGCAGCGCGTCGGCGCGGAAGGCGGCGGCCGAGTAGGCGTCGGCCGGATCGACGATATCGATCAGATGATGCGGGACGCTCGCGCGTTCGGCGGGCGTCGGCTTCGCGGTGCCGATGTCCATTCCACGGTAGACGAGCGCGGAATCGACGCTGATGATCTCGATCGGACGGCGGGCGGCGAGCGCGAGCGCGGCGGCGGTTTTGCCGGATGCGGTCGGCCCGAGCAGGCACGCGACTGTTCTTACGGGAGCGGCAACGCTTGCGCTCATTGGCCGCGCATGAAGAGCCGGTCGAGATCGCCGAGCGTGAGCTGATACCAGGTCGGCCGGCCGTGGTTGCACTGGTCGGCGCGTTCGGTCGCTTCCATCTGCCGCAGCAGCGCATTCATCTCGTCGAGCGTCAGGCGCCGATTCGCGCGCACCGCGTGATGGCACGCGAGCGTGCCGAGCAGTTCGTGCTGCCGCTCGGTCAGCACGCGCGAGCCGCCGAACGCGTGCAGATCGGCAAGCACCGCGCGCGCGAGCGCGGGCAAGTCGGCGTCCTTCAGCAGCGCGGGCACCGCGCGGATCGCGAGCGTCGTCGGCGACAGCACCGCGAGGTCGAAGCCGAGCGCATCGAGCGTTTCGCGTTCTTCGTCGACCGTGCCGATCTCCACCGGCGTGGCCGTCATCGAAACCGGAATCAGCAGCGTTTGCACCGCGAGCGCGCGGTCGGCGAGCGCGGCCTTGAACTGCTCGTAGAGGATCCGCTCGTGCGCCGCGTGCATGTCGACGATCACGAGGCCGCGCGCGTTCTGCGCGAGCACGTAGATGCCGTGGATTTGGCCGATGGCGAATCCGAGCGGCTGCTCGTGCTCGTGCTCGTCGAAGGCGGCGGGAGGGGACGAGGGCGTCGGCCATGCGGGCGGCGCAACGCCCGGCGCGCTGCCGGCCCATGCTTGCGCGGGCGCTTCGTCGCGCGCTTCCAGTGCCGCGCTGTCTGCTGCCGCGCCCGGCTCCTTGCGGCCGAACAGCGCATCGTATAGCGCGAGCGGCTGCGCAACGGGCAGCGTGCCTTGCGTCATCCGCGATTGCCGCAGCCAGGTATTGCCGGGCGACGAATTGCCGGATGACGGATGGCCGACCGGATTGCCGCCCGATAGCTGGCCCGTGCCGTGCATGGCGGGGCTCGATCGCACGAATGCCGCGCCCGCGGCGTCGGCCCCTGATGCCTGCGTTGCCTCCAGGTGCGCCGCGTGCCCGCCCGCCGTCGTCTCGGGGGACGCGCCCGCATGCCGAGCGAGGGCGCGCTGGACCGCGTGAAAAACGAACTGATGGATCGAGCGCGAATCGCGAAAGCGCACTTCGATCTTCGACGGATGCACGTTCACGTCGACGCTCTCCGGCGGCAGATCGAGGAACAGCACATACGACGGGTAACGATCGCCGTGCAGCACGTCCTCGTAGGCGGCGCGCACCGCGTGCGTGAGCAGTTTGTCGCGCACGAAGCGGCCGTTGACGAAAAAGTACTGCTGATCCGCGCGGCCGCGGCTCGCGGTCGGCAGGCCCGCGCAGCCGTAGACGGCGAGCGGCCCGGCGCGCTCGTCGAGCGGCAGGTGGGCGCTCGCGAAGCCCTCGCCGAGAATCTTCGCGACGCGCGCCGCGGGCTCGCTCGCATTCCAGTGCTCGACCGCACGGCCATTATGCAGCACCGAGATCGCGACATCCGGCCGCGCGAGCGCGGCGCGGCGGATCATCTCGATGCAATGACCGAATTCGGTCTGCTCGCTTTTCAGGAACTTGCGGCGCGCGGGCGTGCTGAAGTACAGCTCGCGCACCTCGATCGTCGTGCCGCGCGAGCCGGCCGCAGGCGCGAGCGCGCCCGTTTGCGCGTCGATTTTCATCGCATGCGGCGCGTCTTCGGTGCGGCTCGTGATGAACATCTCGGCAACCGACGCGATCGACGCAAGCGCCTCGCCACGGAAGCCGAGCGTGGCGACCGCCTCCAGCTCGGCGAGCGAGCGGATTTTGCTGGTCGCGTGACGCATCAGTGCGAGCGGCAATTCGTCGGCGGGGATGCCGCAGCCGTCGTCGGTGATCGAAATGCGCTTGACGCCGCCTTCGTCGAGCACGATGCGCAGTGTGCTTGCGCCGGCATCGAGCGCGTTTTCGAGCAGTTCCTTGACGACGGACGCGGGGCGCTCGACGACCTCGCCCGCGGCGATCTGGCTGATCAACTGGTCGGGCAGCGGCTGGATCGCGCGCGGCGGGCGCGGGGCGGGTGCGGCGCTCACGCTGCCGGGGGCGGATTCGGCGAATTCGGACATGGCGGAATTATAGCGATGCCGCCGCCGGGCGTCGCCCGCCGCCTCGGGGCACGATCGCTCGGCGCGTGGCCGCCGTGGGGCGCGATCGCTTGGCGCGCGCCGTCACACTACGACCAAATTTCACGGTCCCTTAAGGCACTTTCGGTATCATGACAACGCGGATTTTTGGCCTCCGGCCGCGGTGGCCTGCACGCGTCCACCGTTACGACACAACAAGGAAACGCATTTGGAAACGCTGTTACATTTCGTCAATCTCGTCCTGCACATCGATACGTTCCTCGGCGATTTCATCCGGCAATACGGCGCCTGGGTTTATCTGGTGCTGTTTCTCATCGTTTTCTGCGAAACCGGGCTCGTGATCTTTCCGTTCCTGCCGGGCGATTCGCTTCTGTTCATCGGCGGCGCGTTCGCCGCGACGGGCGAGATGTCGTTGGCGGGCTTGATCGTGCTGTTGCTCGTCGCGGCCGTGGGAGGCAACACGGTCAACTATCTGATCGGCCGCAAGATCGGGCCGAAGGTATTCAATACGCACATTCCGGGGATCGAGCGCTTCCTCGATCGCGCAGCGCTGCAGAAAACCCACGATTTCTACGCGCGGCACGGCGGCAAGACCATCGTGCTTGCGCGCTTCATTCCGGTCGTGCGCACGTTCGCGCCGTTCGTCGCGGGCGCCTCGGAGATGGGCGCCGCGCGCTTTCAGCTCTTCAACGTGATCGGCGCGCTGGTCTGGGTTCTGCTCCTCGTGTTGCTCGGCTACTTCTTCGGCAACATCCCGTTCATTCGCCAGTATCTGAATGTGATCGTGCTGGTCGGGGTGGGCGCCGCGGTGATCCCGGTCGCGCTCGGCGCGCTGTGGAAGCTGCTGCGCCGCAAGTCGGACAAGCGCAGCGCATAACGCGGGCGCGGATGGGCCGACGCCCGGTAAGCGGGCCGCCCGCGGCGCGTGCCGGGTGATCGAGGCGGGCGGCGCGCCCGAGGCTGGGGCGCAAGCGCGCCCGCTCGGCGGCCGTTCGCGTCACGGTGCCGTGCGATGCGCGACCGGCGTTTCCGGCGTCGGGTAGCTGGCGTTGCGGAACGTATCGAGAATCGCGCGATTGACGTCGCAATACACTTGCCAGTAGTGCGACGGATGCGCGAACGGCCGCACGAACAACAGCGGGCCTTCCGGCGTAAACGACAAAATGCCGATATCGGGCGCTGGCGTCGCGACGACGTTCGGCACTTGCTTGATCGCGGCTCTCAGGCGCTCGATCGCATCGTCCGGATCGACGCCGTTTGCAATCTTCGCGCTCAGGTCCACTCGCCGCATCGATGTCGCGCTGTAGTTCGAGATGTTGTCCGAGAAGATCTTGTTGTTGCCGACGAGCGTGACCACATTGTCGGCCGTGATGATCGTCGTGACGAACAGCCCGAGTTCCTTGACCGTGCCGGTCACACCGCCCGCCGAGATCAGGTCGCCCACCTTGAACGGGCGCAGCACCTGCATGAACACGCCGGCCGCGAAGTGCGCGAGCAGGCCGCCCCACGCCGTGCCGACCGCGAGGCCGAGGCCCGCTAGCAACGCGGCGAACGAAGTCGTCTGCACGCCGAACACTTGCAGGATCGCGAGCACCAGCAGCAGCGTGAGCAGCACGCTGACGACCGACGCCAGATACTCCGACAGCGTTGGATCGACTTTGCCGCTGTTGCGAATGAGCTTGCCGAGCAAGTTCGTGGCGATCCTGATCGCCCAGCGTCCGACGATCCAGAGGGCGATCGACGCGATGACTTCGAGACCGAAATCGACGCCGCGAGTGAGAATGAAGGTTTGAATGGAAGCGAGATCCAGGTTCAAGATTAAGATTCCAGAATGGCGGGATGAACCAGGGCGGCCGCGAGACCGTGCAGTCACGCAAGCAACGAAGCCGCGAAAAGAGGTGCCATTTTTATAACCGACTCGCGCGGATCGAACAACCTCCCGCGCCGTCCGAGGGCGCGCTAGGCCGGATGGCGCGGCGTGAACGCAAATTGCCGGATATCGCCGCGTCGCGTGACGATCGCGGTGCTTTCCGGAATCGATTCCCACGCATCGGGCAGGTCGACGAGCGGCTCGGAAACGATGAGAAACGCGTTGTCTCCGACTGCCCGGATGCGCGGATCATGCGGATAGAGTTCGTGCAGATGGCGAAACGACGTGCTGTGAAAGAGCGTGCGTGAATTGCGCTCGCTCGAATAGCGCACCGCGATGATCTGCTCGCCGTTGGTCGCGCAGACGGTCATGTTGAGCGGCGTGTCGACGCGGTGGCGCGCGGCCGCTTCTTCGACCGCGCCCGCCATGCGTTCGAGCGCGGGCAGCGGCGCTTGCTCCAGTCCGAACGTCAGCGCGAGATGGAACATCACTTCCGAATCGGTCGAACCTTCGATCGATGGGAAAAGCGCGGGATCGATGCGCATCATCAGATCGCGCCGCAACGTGTGATAGCGGCGGATCAGCCCGTTGTGCATGAATAGCCAACGGCCGTGGCGAAACGGATGACAGTTGGTCTCCTGCGCGGGCGTATCGGTTGCCGAGCGGATATGCGCGACGAAATGTGGCGAGCGGATCGCGCGCGCCGCTTCGCGCAGATTGCGGTCATTCCACGCGGGACTCACGCTGCGATAGCGGAATGGAATTTCGTCAGGCTGCCCATACCAGCCGATTCCGAAGCCGTCGCCGTTGGTCGTCGTCGCGCCCAGCCGCGAATGCAGGCTCTGGTCGATCAGCGAGTGTTTCGCGCGAAACAGCACGCTTTCGAGTTGAATCGGATTACCGGTATAGGCAAGCCAGCGACACATCGCGAGTCCCTCGCCGCGCGTGTTACGTATTGGAGGTGCGTCCGTAAGTATCTTCGAAACGGACGATGTCGTCCTCGCCGAGATACGCGCCCGATTGCACCTCGATCAACTCGAGCGGAATCTTGCCGGGGTTCTTCAGCCGGTGCGTCGCGCCGAGCGGAATGTAGGTCGACTGGTTCTCGGTCAGGATGATTTCGTTGCCGTCGTTCGTGACGACCGCGGTGCCCTTGACGACGATCCAGTGTTCGGCGCGATGGTGATGCATTTGCAGGCTCAACTGCGCCCCCGGATTGACGACGATGCGTTTGACCTGGAAGCGCTCGCCCTGATCGATGCCTTCATACGAGCCCCACGGCCGTATCACGCGGCGATGCGTGACGGATTCCTGGCGGTCCGACGCGTTCAGCCATTCGACGACCTTCTTCACGTCCTGCGCCTTGTCACGATGCGCGACGAGCACGGCGTCGGCGGTCTCCACGATCACGATGTTCTCGATGCCGATCGCGGCGACCATCCGGTGCTCCGCGCGGATGTACGAGTTCTCGACTGAATCGGTGAACACGTCGCCGATCAGCGCGTTGCGCTTGTCGTCGGTCGCGGCAATATCGGCGAGCGCGCTCCACGAGCCGATGTCGTTCCAGCCGAGATTGGCCGCGGCGACGACCGCCGCGTGCCCGGTCTTCTCCATCACCGCATAGTCGATCGACACGTTCGGGCTGGCGGCGAACGTTTCCTTGTCGAGCCGAAGGAAATCGTGGTCGCGGTGTGCGGCATCGAGCGCGAGTTCGGCTTGGCGCGCGATGTCGGGGGCGAGACGGCGCAGCTCGTCGAGATAGGTCGACGCCTTCAGCATGAACATCCCGCTGTTCCAGTAGTAGCCGCCGTCGGAGACGAAGCGCTCGGCGGTCGGCGCATCCGGTTTCTCGACGAACGCGTCGACGCGATAGACCTCCGTGTTGCCCGCGAGCGCGGTGCCGCGGCGGATGTAGCCGTAGCCCGTATGCGCTTGTGCGGGTGTGATCCCGAACGTGACGAGATGCTCGTCGGCCGCCACCGTCGCGGCCGTCTTCACGATGTCGACGAACGCGGATTCGTTGTCGATCACATGATCGGACGGCAGCACGAGCAACAGCGCGTCGGGGGTCTCGCGATAGGCGAGCAGCGCGGCGATCGCGATCGCAGGCGCGGTATTGCGGCCTACGGGTTCGAGCACGATCGACGACGGCGTGACGCCGACTTGGCGCAGCTGTTCGGCGACGAGGAAACGTTGTTCGTTGTTGGTGACCACGATCGGCGCGCGAATGCCGGCGACGTCGCGCACGCGCAGCGCAGTCTGCTGGACGAGCGTATGTTCGCCGGCAAGCTTCAGGTACTGCTTCGGATAGCCGCCGCGAGACATGGGCCAGAGCCGCGTGCCGCTGCCGCCGCACAGAATGGTGGGATAAATGTTCATACGTTGCCTCGGATAGGGCCGTGAACCGGCCGGTGCTCGATAATGACCGCGCTATTTTTCATCATTTTCGCTGCTTTGAGGTTTAATAATTGCAACTTCGGTGACGGCGGCCGCATGTAAAGCCGCTGGACACATGGAATGACGCGCTCGGATTGTAGATTGTAAGCTGAACCTAACATTGTGTGATGGGCACGGAATTGGGTGCGAAAAGTGAAAGGATCGGGATGAAACGGGCGTTTTGCGCGTGGTTCGCGGGTTTGACGATCGGATGCGCCCCGTTCGCGTCGAGCGCCCGGGAGGTTGCGTCGGCGCCCGGCGCTGCGGCAAGCGCGCAGAGCGCAGCCGATGCGGCGGCGGATAACATGCAGGCGGCGATGCGGCGGGGCCGGGACCGGGTGAGCGCGCGGGATTTCGGCGCACTGTGCTCCGGAACGGGCGACGATACGCGGGCGCTGCAGGCTGCAGTGGACAGCGGCTCGAGCGTCGAGCTGCCGGGCGGCACCTGTATCGTGACCGATGCGATTCGCGTGCAGCCCGGCCAGATCGTGCAAGGCAATGGCCGAGGCAAGACGATCGTTCGCGTATCGGCGCGATTCCGTAAGTCCGCGCCGGGTGTGTTCTACACGCCGGCCATGGGGCCGGCGTCGAATAATCGCGAAGGGCCGCAATTTCGCGATTTCAAGGTGACGTTCGAGCAACCGGATACGTCGTCGCGCGCCGAGCTGAACGTCTATCCGCCGGCATTTTATCTGCACAATGTGCCTCGCTTCACGATGTCCGACATGCAGATCAGCCAAGCGACGGTCGGCATCGACATGCGCGGCGATTCGGGCGGCGCGCGCATCGACAACCTCGAAATGTCTGCGTACCGCGTGGGCATCGACATAGACGGCGCAACGGATTCGGTTCGGATCAGTCATCTGCATTTTTGGCCGTTCGATATCACACAGCGTCAATATGCGATTTGGAACGCCGCGGCGCAGGTGTCGATTCAATCCGGCCGTTGTGACGATATTCACGTCGACAACCTGCTTCAATACGCAAGTCAGCTCAGGTTCATCAAGACTGCGAGCGGCACGACATTCGGCGAGCTGTCCAATCTCAATCTCGATTCTTTCGGCGGCCTGATCGTGCAGGGTGGCTCGTTGGCGATCGCGTCGAGCATTTTTTCGGTCGGCTACCGCGACTATCAGGCGATCAACATGACGGGCGGATACGTGCGCTGTTCCGCGTGCGTGTTCGCGGCGGTCACGCCGCTCGCGCGGCCAATGGTGCAACTGTCCGGCCCCGGCGGCGGATATTTGCAGATTTCCAACGGCCACTTTCGCACGTGGGGCGACATGACGGCCGTAGCCGTCAGCGGCACGGGCTGGAACACGCTGATTTTGTCGGGCAGTCAATTCGAAACGGACGCGAATCCGCGCCTGTCTCACCCGGTCGTCGAACTGGGGCCGAACAGCCAGGGCACGATCGTCGGCAATCGGATCATCGGCGTGGGCAGCGGCTCGGGTGTGTTCATCGACGTCGCAACCGACGAAAACCATGTGATCGCGAATAACGTAGGCGTGGGCTGGCGTTTCGCGCTTCCGCCGACGTCGCGTCGCATGACGGCTTTCGGTAATGCGAATGGCGTCGACGGCGGCGTGCCCGGCAGCCTGCACGGCGATTTGACGGTGGACGGCGGCATCAGCTATACGGGGCGCGAAGTGGACAAGTCATACGCGTTCGCGACGCCCGCCGATGGACAAACCGTTACGTTTCCGGCGAAGAGCGGCTCGCTCGTGATGGCGCCGAAAGGCGACCTGCGCGCGTTGCGTATCCAGTTGCCCGCATGCTCGGCGCAGTACGACGGGGCCGTGGTGCGCTATACGTCGTCGAGGGCAGTCAGAGCGCTGTCGGTCGACGCGTCGTCGGGAGCCGTCGCGGGTGCGGCGGCGTCGCTCGTTCCGGGCGCCGGGAACGCCTATCTGTGCCGCGGCGGCAATGCGACGTGGTACAGGCTGTATTGATGGGCATCGAATGCGCCGTGGCGGCGCACGCGGGTGCTCACGCGCTGCGCCGGTGACGTTACCCGATGCGCGATGCCAAATGCGAGATCGCATTGCGCGTCCAGCGGAAGATCTTCACGAAGATTCGCGCGCGGTTGCCGCGAAGCGTTCCGAGCGGCCGGCCCGCGTGCGGCGCGAGCCGGGCGACCGCGGCTTCCGGTGTGGAAAAGAGGCGCAGGCGCCAGTCCCAATAGAGAGGATAACGGATCAATGCCCCAGCGACGAGCATATCAAGCGACAGCCTTCGCTCCCGCCATGCAATGGGCGTTATCGCGTCGTGCGTCAGCCCCCAGCCGGCGTAGAACGGCAGGCCATAGGTGAATACGGTTTTGCCGCGCAGCAGCGCGTCGAAGCCCGCAAGCGACGATAGCGTGTGAATTTCATCGGCGATTTCGATCAGCGAAAGCAGATCGGCGTGCGTATCGACGACGTCAGCGAGTGCCTGCGCGTCGATCAAGCCCTGCCGGTTGCCGGACAGTACGTCCGGATGCGGTTTGTAGACGATGAATGCATCGGGGCGCCGGGCACGCACTTCTCGCAGCAGCGCGTCGGACGTCGTGATGCCGAGCGTGCCGAACTTGATCGACGCGTCGTCCGCTACCTGGCCGGGCACCAACGCGACGGTCCGGCCGGGGGGCGGCTGCCAGTCGGGCGTGCGCCGGCCGAGATTGTATTTGGTGATGCCGGCTTCGACGATGCTCGCACGTAGCCTGGAGGCGCGTTGCAGCTCGGATGTGTCGAACTCCGAAAGATTGAGGATGTCAGTCAAATCGTTCGGTTGGCCTGGATCAAAATACAAGCCGCGCGTGTCGATGACCTGACTCCACGGCGCGTTCATGTCGGAGCCGAGGCCGTTCGAGTGGATGAAGCCGTCTTCGATCCGGACGTAGCGTATCCCGCCGCCGATGTCGTCCCTATGACGCGCGCCCCAGAGTGCGGCGTATTCGCCAGCGCGCAGCTCGGACAAACCGCGTATCCAGCGCAGTGTACCGCCGCCCGCGCTCAGAAACGGTGTGGCGAACGGGCGCTTCCACCACTGGAAGCGAACGCCGGCGATGTGCTCTAACGCGGAAAAACGCGCTTCGACCGCGTGCTGAAGCTGCACGCAATCGATCGCGGCATCCAGTGTGCCGGGGCGATGCGTGTGCGGATCGAGATAGCGCGCGAACTGGATGAACACGGCATGGAAGAATGCCGGCAAGGTCGGGCGCGCGGTTCGCCCCGGCATCGGCGCGTCGTCGTCGGACAAGCCCCATCCGGCATAGTAGGGCGTGCCGTAGACATGAACCGGCCGCCTCGCGAGTATCGGCAGCACGCCTTCCGAAGCGCTCAGCACATAGACATGCTCGGCATCGAGCAGCGCCGCCCAGCGGCGATGCGATGGCGTCGGCGTCTGCGCGTTGCGCGGGATCGCTGCGGCCCAGGACGACGTGAGCCAGGGGCCTGCACCGACATCGTTCGAGCGAATGATTTCGAATCGTGCGCCGGGATGGCGTGTGCGGGCAACGTCGAGCATCCGCTTGAAGCGCTGTCTGCGCTCGCGGGCCGATGCGGGGTCCAGCGGCGATGTGGCGCGCTCGTCGACGAGCGCGACGGTTCGCGCGGATGCCTGCGCGCACGGGGCGGCGCCGTGCGGCCCTTCGAACAGATGCGCGATGCCGCCGTGCATATCGAGCAAGCGGCGCATCAGGCGCGTCGCCTGCGCTTCGGCATCCCAAGTAATCTGAGATTTCAGCGCTTGATCGAGCTGCGCGACGAATGACATTGCGCCTGACGCATCGCCAGGCAAGACAAACCACGATAGCAACGGCATGCGCCGCGTAGGCCGCAATCCGATGGGGCCGGGCCATGCGGCCCGCGACGGGCGCCCGATGCGGCGGGCGATGCGCAGCACGATCCTGCCGCAGCGGCTGTCCTGCCATAGCAGATCCGTGCGGCCCTGTATCCAGCACAGCAGCCGTGATCCGCGCGTGATGCCGCGCAGATCGAATTCAGTGTCGCGCGCATGCGGCCGGCGTGTCGCGAAGCGAAACATCTAGCTCAGCGACTCGATGAAGCGATCGACCTTTTCGAAATGTGTCGACCAGGTCGGCGCGCTGAACTGGTCGATTCTCGCAAGCTGCGTGTCGCGCGCGGCACTCGATGGTTGCATATACGAAACAATCTTGGAATACCAGCCGGGACCATCGAGCGGATCGAGATAATCGGGGATATCCGATGCGATTTCGCGGAACACGGGAAGATCGCTTGCGATCACCGGGATGCGATGCGCAAGCGCTTCGACGAGCGGCATTCCGTAGCCTTCGACAAACGATGGAAACAGCAGCGCCTTCGCATGCTGCAGCCACGCGCGCATTCGCGCATCGGGGCACTGCGCTTCCTCAATGACGAAGCCGCGCAGACGCTCGCAGCGTTCGAGCATGTCCACGACGTTTTCACATTCCCAGCCGCGGCGGCCGATCAGAACGAGCCGTGGCGCGGCGTCGCCCAGGCGCTCGGCCAGATCGCGCCAGACATGCAGCATCAGCCAGTGATTCTTGCGCGGCTCGATCGTGCCCAGCATCACGAAGTACGGCTTGTCGAGCGGCACGGCGTGCGCCGCGCCATGCTCGATGCCGGGCGCCAGATGCGCGACGACGCTTGGCGGCAGCCTCAGGCGCGCCTGCCTCGCTTCGCTCGCGATCGAATCGAGCGTTGCTTGCGAGTTGGCGATCAGGCCGTCAGCGTGACGCAACGCCGTATGGATGCGCCGGCGATGAGCATTGCCTACGCCCGGGCGGCAATATTCGGCATGCGTCAGCGGAATCAAGTCGTGCACCATGAATACCGAGCGGATGTTGCGCTTGGCCATTGCGTGATAGTAGCGAGGAAACTCCATGCCGGTATGGCTCGTGTGCAGCAGGATGCCGCGCTCGATGCGGGGCGCGCGCGCAAGCCCCGCCCACGCGCGTATGACGGTGCGGCGAATGAACGGCCGGTCGTGCGTGGATGACAGCAGTCGGGAAAATATTTGCCTCGAGTCCTGCTCCGTCATGATCGTGAAGAAGCCCTGCTCGCTGACAATAGCACGCGCGCTGTCGCCGTATCTTTGTATATAGGCGAGCCCCACCCGATCGACGCCGGTTGGAATCAGGCCGGCATGCAGGCGTGACAGCAGGCGCGTGATGTCGAGAAGGATGGGCGTCACTCGAATGCGATTCCCTGGCGCAAGGTTGGCGTTGCAGCGGGGCGGGCGCGACGCGGTGTGCGGCCGGTGCGCAGCCTCGCGTTTCGGCCCGATACCGGAATGGACTGCGATCTCTTTCCATTTCGCACAATGTTTCGTCCGATTTCTATCTGAGACTTTTCTTACGGCATCCCAACGGATGCCGACTTAAACATATGCCTTGCCGGTCAAGCGCGTTATAAATTCGTTGCAAGTTTTCAACCATGTGAAATTGGTGAAGAACCGCGCTGCGAAGAACCGTGTAGTGAATTTTGCTTGCTGCATTGCGCACGATATTCGTGATCGACTATTCTATTCGAACGTGCAACGTGCGACAATTTGTGCCGATCCCAAATCTATACTCGTATCAAATGCCATTTACTTTATATCGGGTTCCTCTGTTATTGGCGTGCGCTGCGGGTATCGTGGTTCTCGCGAGCTGCTCGGCAATTCCGACGTCCGGGCCCAGCGCGGCGCGAATTGCGCAGGTCTCCGAATCGCCGAATACGGCTGGCATACAGATCGTGGATCTGACGGATGACGTGACGCGTAAGCTGCTTGCGGAGCGCCGGACAGATGACTTTTCCGGCGCGCTCGGCAATGATCCCGCATTTCAGCAGCAACTCGGTATTGGCGACACGATCGAGGTGGTGATTTGGGAGGCGCCCCCGGCGGCGCTATTCGGCGCCGCGGGGCTGACCGATGCAAGAAGCGCGTCGAGTTCTGCGATTGCCGCGCCGGGCAATGCGCGCGCGACGGTGCTGCCGGAGCAGTCGATCGACGCGGGTGGAATGATCAGCGTGCCTTTCATCGGCAACGTGAAGGCTGCCGGCCGCACGCCAGTACAATTGCAGCGCGACATCGTGGCGCGGCTCAAGCGCATCGCGCACGATCCGCAGGTGTTGGTGAGGTTGTCGAAGAATACGACGTCGTATGTGACGATCGTCGGCGAGGTCGTCAAGAGCGATCGCATGGCGTTGACTGCGCGCGGAGAGCGTTTGCTCGATGCGCTTGCGTCCGCCGGCGGCGTGCGTCAGCCGGTCGACAAGATGACAATCCAGGTGACGCGCGGCAAGACGGTCGCGTCGTTGCCGTTGCAGTCCGTGATTCAAGACCCGAAGCAGAATATTCCGCTGCGGGCAGGTGATGTCGTGACGCTGTTGTATCAGCCGTACAGCTTCACGGCGTTGGGTGCGACCGGCAAGAATCAGGAAGTTCAGTTCGAAGCGCAAGGTATCACGCTCGCTCAAGCGCTGGCGCGCGCGAACGGGCTCGACGATTCGCGCTCCGATGCGCGTGGCGTGTTCATTTACCGTCTTGAGGACGCGAAGGCATTGGCGTGGCCTTCGCAGCCGGTCCGCACCACGGCCGACGGTAAGGTTCCTGTTATTTATCGGGTCAATCTGCGAGATCCGGAATCGTTTTTTGTCACGCAAAGCTTCATGATGGACAACAAAGACTTGTTGTATATCTCGAACTCTCCGGTCACCGAGCTGCAGAAAATTCTGAACTTGGTGTTCAGCGTAGCCTATCCGGTGACGACCGGCGTACAAACCTTCAGATAGTCGACGATCAGATCGACGTCGTTCCCGCTTGGCGTAGCGGCATGAGATTCATGCCGCGGCATTTCGTGCAGGCGGGTGCATGATTCCGACCGGCAGGGCCGCTTGCGGCCCGGCGTGCCTAGGCCGCTCTTTGCCGGATCCGCAGAGAGGGCGGCGAGTACGATGCAGACGATACGCAGAGTCGCGCTGACGTGCGATTTCCTTCGAGTCGATTTCAACAGAGGGAAAGTGGACAACGGCCAATATCGGAATCTGGACTGGTTGGTCCAGATTCTCGGCGTACCCGCATTCGAATCGAAATGGGGCGTGCGTGCCGACGTGATCGTGCCGCCGCTCGACGGCGCGGGATTGCGTGCGTCGCTCACCAGCGATATTCACGCGCAATATCTGGCCGATTCGCCAGCCGCCTGGGCCGCGCTTTACGATGCGGACGATTTGCCGGTGTTTGCGGACACGGTGGCCGCCCTGCTCGAATACGATCTGATCGTCGGTTTCGAATTGCCTCCTGTGCTCAAGCGTCTGCTTGCGCGCGGCGGCAAGACCTATCTCAGCTTGCACATTCATCCGCTGCGGTTTCTGCGCGATTTATGCTTTTACGGATACTCGAATTCGGCTGAAGTTTGCGACATGCTTTCAGCGTTCGGCGTGCCGGATCACGAGATCGCCATGCAAGTTCGTCGGCTGCGTGCGCTCTTTTTCCGTAGACATATTCCGGCCTTCGACGTGCCTGCGCAGACGCCGGTTCTGATTGGACAAACACCGTGCGATGCCGCTTTGATTCGCGACGGCCGATTCGTGCAGTGGCGTGATTGCCGGGAGAGCCTGGATGCGCAATTGGCCGGATATGACGAAATTTTCTTTCTCGAACATCCGTATGAAGTTAAAAATGGAGCCGTCACGGAATTTTTGCGTTCGGAGCTTGACAAGAGCGTGACGTCCGTTCGTGCGAACGGATACGGATTTATTTTTTCCCGTTGCGACATTCCCTTTTTTTTATCGTTATCTTCATCGTTAGGGCTTGAAGCCCAGCATGCGGGACAGCGATGCGATTTTCTGTTGTCGCAACCGTTAAATAAATTCATGGTACCTGGTATAGATCGCGGTGCATCGGCGATTGGGCATGGCGTTTTGTTCGATGCGTTTTGGGAACGTTTGATCGGCCAGGCCGGTGACGAGGTGATTCGGCGCGATGGATCGGATGTCGACTGTTTTGCGGCCGGCAACAATTATCTGCGCAGCAGTTTGGAATCCTGGGCTTTTCGTGAATTGGACAGAGGAGCGATTCAGCAGACGAGCCGCCGACGGTTGATTCCGGCGTCTTCGGTGGGCAACGTGCAGCTGGATCGTGCCGAACCTCGCTCGCAGAAGATGGGCGAGATGGAAGTCGAGCAGCTTCCACGGCCTTTGCGCATGGGCGAGCGGATCGCATTCGATTTCTCGAAGCCTGCCGTTGAACATTATTTGCTTGATGGTTTCGCCGCACATGAGCCGGATGGTGTTCGGATCGACTGGGGCAGAGCCGTCATGCAAATGCCGCTCGACAAAGCATGCGAACAGGTGACGCTGCGGGGAACGTTGACGGCATCGGTGCCGCGCGAATCGCTTCGATGGCGGCCGACGCTTGCACTCGACGTCGACGGCAACGAAGTCGACAAGATCGTGTTCGGGCGGAACGACGGTGATCGCCGTTGCATGTCCTTTTGTGCGCCAGTGAGCGGCGGTTTGCGCCTGCTTGGTTTTCTCGCGTCGTGGGACGGATGTGACGGAGACGACGAAATGCAGGCGCCCTCGGAATTATCCGGGCCTTTGCTCATTACGCTCGAATGTTCGATCGATGTTCAGGATGCCATAGCAGGATAATCGCGCGATGTGGCGGTGGGCGTGCTCGGCCCGTCGGCGTAGCATGCATATGAAGCAGGCGCAAGACGATGTTGTCGGAATGATGAATTAAGGAATGCGATAGAGCCGTTGAAAAATGTTTTAGGCAATGTGCGGCGAGAATGGGCCATGATGCCCCGTGCGCTTCGCATGCGAAAGGAGACAGCAAGCAGCAATGAGATACGAAGGATGACGATTGCCGTTTGGCTCAATTCGCCGCCACGGCTCCCAGAGGCGTGAAAAATTGTCTAGCGTAATCATGTTGACTAATACACGGTACGAGAATATTGCGTCGGCTGCCACACTCGAAGAGATGTTGGTGTACGACGGCATAGAGTTTGTCTATTGCGCATATCGCACGCTGCTGGGACGAGACCCCGATCAGGAGGGCGCGTCATACTATTTGTCGAGATTGGAAAGCGGCGTCAACAAGCTCCAGATCATCGATCAACTGTGTTCGTCGCCCGAGATGAAGCATGAGCGGCGTGCGCTGCCCGGCCTTGAATACGCGATGCTGCATTGGCGCCGTTCCCGCTGGCCACTCGTTGGCAAGCTATTCGGGCCATCCGATGTCGGGCGGTATATTGGCGCGGAGCAGAAATTGCACCGTGTCGAAAATTCACTCGCCGTGTTGTCGAGCGAGACGGCCTCGCATCTGAATCAGGTGAATGCGCGTCTTTCGCATACGCAGGAACTGCTCGAGCAATTGCGGGAGATTGTCAGCCTGCAGATGCGGCAGTCCCGATACGCGCTGCATGGCGGCGGCCCAGTGCTCGGCCGGGCGAACGAGCGGTTCGTGTTCAATCTATCCACCAGCCATCACTGGCGTGCGCAACCGGTTGGCATCGTGCGCGTCGAGCGGGAGCTCGCAAAATATCTCGCCGATTATGAGAACGTGAGATTCGCGCTGTGGGATCCCGCCGCGAAGGTATTGCGGGAGCTTGATCGCCGCCACGTGGACAACATTCTGTCCGAGCGCTGGTGCGATAACACGGATACCTCCGTTGCCCAGTATCACCACGGGACCTTGCCGCAGCTCGAACTGTCGGGTGCCGACACCTTCGTTTCGGTCGGCATCGATTGGGATCTTTCACCGATTCATGACATCGCAAAATATTTGCGCAAGTACCGCGTGAAGATGGTGGGCTGCTGCTACGACCTGGTGCCGATCCTGTTTCCGGAATTCAGTGCGCGTCAGGAAATGGCGCAAACGTTTCGTCGTCACTTTGTCGATATGGCGCATACGGCGACACAAGTGCTTGCCATCTCGAACACGTCCCGCAAGGACTTGATCAATTTCTGGGAGGAGGCCGGCGTCGAGACGCATTTTCCCGATGTTCACGTCATTCCGCTCGCCGCGCCGGCGCGCGGGGACGGGCTTCCTCAGTTGAACGAAAAGGATGTCGACACGTTGCGGCACGTGCTGTATCACGGCAAGTACGTGCTGTACGTCAGCTCGCTCGAAGCGCGCAAGAACCACCGGCTGTTGGTCAACGTCTGGCGCGAGTTGTATCGCGACCGTTGCGCCGACTGCCCGCAACTCATCTTCGTCGGCATGAAGGGTTGGGGTATCGACGACATGCTGCATCAGATCGGGCGGATGCCGGTGTTCAAGAATCACAGCAAGATCGTCTGGTTGCAGGGCGTCAGCGACGCGTTGCTCGCGCACCTGTACGCGAATTGCCTGTTCACGGTATTCCCAAGCATGTACGAAGGGTGGG
>NZ_LOWB01000016.1 GCF_001522865.1 Burkholderia sp. TSV86
GCCCGGCGCTCACTCGGAATGCGGGTCCATACTCGGTGAATGGCATAGACCCCATGCGCGTCACGAGCAAAGGCCAGTACGTCCCCGCCGTATCCCGGCTCACGCGTGGCGGCATGGACGATCGGGTAGGTGCCGCGCGGGGTGTCCGCGCCGACGAGCGCCGGATGACACCGACCCGAAAAGCAGATCAGGGCGGCGGCAAGATGGACGGTAATCATTGGCGGATATTCGCGATGATGGGCAGCGGGGGCGGGGCCGGCGGTTCGATCACGCCGACTTCGCATGCACGCAAAGTGATTTTTGTTTGCGTCTGCTGGTTGGCTGAAGACGAGCCCATGCCGCCTTGCCCCCACGCGCCACTTGACCCGCCTGCGCCGAGCGCAAGGTTTCGTGCGCCGGCTGTCCCGATCACGGCGGTCGAGATAATCGCCTGCGTCCCCATCAGGTGAGTGCGTCCATCCGGCAGCAGCACCCGGTCGTAATAGCGAACGACGCCGTTTTCATCGGTGACGGGCTCAAGTTCATCCGTCGTACCCTGATCCACGTCGGAGTTGATGAGCATGCCGAAGAACTTGCCCTTGACGGGGGTGTGAACGACCCGTTGAAGCGGGCCGCATGCGGTGACGGTTAGGGCCGCAGAGGTTGCGCCAACCGCGCTCGGCGGCGTAGCGGGCACAACAGGCGGAATCCAGATCGATTTGTAGTCGGAGTGTGACGATGCATCGACATTCGTGACCGACTTGTTGCCATTCCCGTTCGATTGACCCGCGCTGTTGTTGCCGCCGGCGAGCGAAGCCGAGTTGTTTCCGCCGGCCACGCGATTGCCGCCGTTGCTGGCTACCGCACCCGCATTGCCACCTGCACCGCCCGCGCCACCCGCGGCGGAATTGTGATTGGCCGACGAGACGTTTCCGCCCGCCAGCGTGTTACCGCCGCTGTTGGACGAGGCGCCGTTCGACAGGGTATTGCCGCCCGAATTTGAACTGGTGTTTCCGACGCTGGAATGGTTTGCGTTATTCGACGTGTTGCCGTTCGCGTTTGCCGTACCACCGCCCGCATTCAATGAATTGTTCGCGGCGTTGTTCGATTGTTGCAGATCATTGCGACCGGTAATGTCCACGCCCGATGCATTGGAGTTCGAGGTGTTGCCGGTCTGGTCGGC
>NZ_LOWB01000017.1 GCF_001522865.1 Burkholderia sp. TSV86
CGACTACGCCGATCTCATGCCTTGGAGAATGCCTGCTGCCCTCAACCGCTGAGGGGCGTCGTTAAAAGACCGCGTACCGTCGAGCGATCCAGATGTGATCGTGAAACACTTCTCGCGATCCGCCACCGTTCGCAGCAACCGAATCGCATGCTTCGACAGTGGCACTGCGCGCGGCTTCCCGGTCAGGTGTTGCGTCTTGTGCTCGACCGTCGCGACGCGCCGCCGCAGATCGAGAGCCCCTTTCCCGAGGCTCAGGATCTCGCCGGCACGCATCGCCGTGCGCAGTGCGACGAGGAATGCAAGCGCCGTCTCCTGGCTCTTGGTCTCCGGCGCGACCCGAGCTCGATAGCCGAGCCAGCGGCAAATCAACCGCACCTCACCCGGCGTCACTCGGCGGTCGCGCGGTGGCGGATCAGTAGGTAGCCGGAAACCCTCGAACGGGTTCGCCTCCATCCAGTGCCATTCCTTCCGTGCGATGCTGAGCGCGTTGCGCAGCCAGCTAATGTCGCGCTGCACCGATGCGGCCGAAACTGCCGACACCTTCTCCCCATCGCTCCCCACGAACCCTTTCAGCCGTGCATCGCGCCATGCCGCAAGGTCGGGCGTCTTCACGTCTGCCAGCTTCTTGTCGGCGAGGTCGGGGAAGTTACGCAGGAAGGCGCGCAGGCGCAGCGACTCCGGCCGGGCGCCGCGCTTGGAGGGGATGACCTCGCTATCGTATCGCTCCAGCGTTTCGCGTAGCGTGTGCAACTCGGCCGGAGAAATGTCCTTGCGCTGCCGCATCTCATGCTCGCGCGCGGCGGCCCATGCTTTCGCCTCGCGCTGCGTGCGGAACACTTTCGAATCGCGGGTGCCTTGGACGGAAATTTGGACACGCCAGCCGTCTTTGTGTGGGGTGATGGAAGCCACCGTGGGGAGTCCCGTGGGGAAAAGATGGGGACTCAATTGTACAAACATCGGCTTTTTGGGTATTCAGGTGCCTGTACGGATAAACAGTTGTTGCCGCTTAAACCATTGTTTATACAGCTGTATACATACGCCGCATGTTCTTGCCTAGTATCGTTGGTGCGTGAGGCCGGACTCGAACCGGCACACCCTTGCGGGCGTCAGGACCTAAACCTGGTGCGTCTACCAATTTCGCCACTCACGCATGCGGGACATGCTGCGCGGAACGGGAACCGCATCATGGCGGCTGTCCCAAAAAGCGCAAGCGCGAGATTCTAACCGATCCGCCGACGCTTGTCTCTAGCATCACGGCCCCGTTTCGGCCGCGATGCTAGAATGCCGCATTGTCCGGGTGTGCCGCGTCTGCGTCGCGAGAGCGGGCAGCGCGAGAAAAGCCCGCGGCAGCGCACCAGGCGCGTGCGCCGCCCTGCCGTTCCGCCTGCGCCCCACTCGTTCCTGTCCCCGTGAATTTCGACGAATACTGTGAAGAAAAAGCCGCGCCGCCCGGCTCCAGCCTCTATTACGGGCTGCGCCAGGCGCCGCTTGCGCGCCAACCGCTCGTTGCCGCGCTGTTCGCGCTGCGCCGTGAACTCGAGCAAACGGTGAAGGAAATCAGTGATCCGGCCGTCGGCCGCGCGAAACTCGCGTGGTGGCAAAAGGAGCTTGCGGCGCTTATCGCCGGCCAGCCGTCGCATCCGGTGTCGCAGGCGCTCGCCGCACACCACCCCGATCTGTCAAGCAACGCCGCCGCGCTGCAAACGCTCGTCGCGGGCTACGGAATGGATCTCGACCAGGCGCGCTATCTGGACTTCGCCAACCTGGGCCGCTACGCCGATCAGACAGGCGGCGCGTTCGCGCAGCTCGTCGCGCGCGCGAGCGCTTGCCGGCCGGGCGATGCCGGTTGGGCACCGCCGCTCGGGCACGCGCTGACGCTCGCGCAACTGGTGCAGGATCTCGGCGACGATGCGCGCCACGGCCGTATATACGTTCCGATCAGCGAGTTGCAACGCTACGGCGTGACCGCGGCCGACCTGCTCAACCGCCGCTATAGCCCTGCGTTCACCGAACTGATGCGCTTCCAGACGTCACGCGCACGCGACGCGCTTCATGCGTCGCTCGCCGCCATCCCCGCCGATGAGCGCCGTGCGCAACGCACGTTGCGCGCGCTCGGCGCGCTCGCGCTCGCGGTACTCGACGAGATCGAGCGCGACGGCTTCCAGGTATTGCATCAGCGGATCGCGCTCACGCCGATCCGCAAACTATGGATCGCATGGCGCGCCGCACGCCGCCGCTGATCCGGCGCTCGACGAAATCGAGCTTGACAGCTTCCAGACACCGCCAACGGATCGCGCTCGCGCCGGTTCTCAAACGATAGATCGCATGCCGTGTTGCCGATCAGGCGCGCAACAGCGGCAATGGCTCGAAACGCTGTTGGAGCACGCGCGTCGCGTCGAGCCCCCACCACGGCCCGAGCACGGTCGCGTAGAGTTGCCGGAAATCGACCGCGACAGGCAGGTTGCCATTGCCGTCCAGCCTGCCTAGCGCGGGCGGCGCGCCATACAACCCGCCGCGCACGCGCCCGCCCATCACGAAATGCGGCGCGGCCGTGCCGTGATCGGTGCCGCCGCTCTGATTCTCGCGAACGCGCCGTCCGAATTCCGCATACGTCATGACGAGCGTGTTGTCCCAGCGGCCAAGTTCAGTGAGCGCCGAGCGCATCGCGACCAATCCGTCGGCCAATTGCTTGAGCAACCCCGCCTGCTGGCCGAGCTGGTTCTGATGCGTGTCGAAGCCGTTGAGCGTGACGCGCAGCACCGCAACGCCCTGCCCCGGCGCGGGCATGCGCTGCGGCGTGTCGCACGCGGCGAGCAGCTGCATCGCGGTTTTCACCGCGGTGCCGAACGGCCCGGCCGGAAACGCGGTCGCGAGCATGGGCGCGCCGGCGTGCGGGCGCAGCCGGTCGGCGGCCTTGACGATGTCGTTCTCCACGTCGATCACATGCGCAAGCGCGGGATTCTGCTCGCGCAGCGACACCGGCTGCACGAGCCGCGCCGCGCGAATGAATTGCGCAGGATTGATGAGCGCAATCGCGCGCGCGCCGTTCGCAAGCGGCCCCATCTCGGCGCTGCCGAGCACGACGCCGTCCGCGGCGAAACCGGGCGGCACGCTCGCCTGCGCGAACGCGCGCGTGAGCCAGCCTTCGTGCAGATACTGGTCCGAACGCGACGCGGTATCCCAGATCTCGATCGAGCGGAAATGCGACAGATTCGGCTGCGGATAGCCGACGCCGTCGACGATCGCGAGCCGCCCGTCACGCCAAAGCGGCATCAACGGCGCGAGCGACGGGTGCAGCGCCGTTCGCTCGTCCAATTGCACGAGTTGCTCGCGTTTGATGCCGATGGTCGGGCGCAGCGTCCGATACAACGGGTCCGCATACGGAATCACCGTGTTGAGTCCGTCGTTGCCGCCTTTCAGCTCAACCAGAATCAGCAGGTTTGAATAATTTGCGCCACGCGGTGCGCCCGCGAGCGCGCCGGCCGCCGACGCGAACGCGCGGGGCATCGAAAGCGAGACGCTCGCCGCTCCCGCTACGCCTGCAAGGGTCAGAAAATTGCGTCGTTTCATCCTGCTGTCCTCTTTATGCATTCGCCGCAGCCGGCCTATCCGGTCGCCGCACGCATCGCTTTCGATGCCGCGTCGCGATCGCGCCGGCCGCGCTCATTTCCACTCGCTCATTTCAATTGATAGGCCGGGTCCATCAACAGCGCCTGCAAATAGGCCATGCTGGTCGCGCCAGTCTCGGTTGCCGCGACGGGCGACAGCGGCAGCACCGCATGTTGCAATTGCAACTGCGTCGACAGATCCGGCTGCGCCTGCGGCTTTGTCCGATATGCGGCGAGCCACGCACCGATATCGAAGCGCATCCCGCGCCGCGCCGCCGACTTGCCGTCCATCATCGCGCGGGACGCGGATGCCGGCGCAGGCGCGGCATGCCTGCCTGCCGCCTCGGTGGCCCGCATCATCTGCTCGACGAATTGCTTGCGCGCGAGCAGCGTCGCGCTGTTGATCCACGTCGCGCCGCCCGGCCAGCCTTTCACGTTCGGCGGATAGAACAAATTCTGGCCGAGCGTGCGCAGCGTGTTCACAAACGGCCCGGTATCGCCGTAATCGACGTCGAGCAACCGCACGGTGCCGACCACGAACTCCGCCGGCGATTTCACGAGCACGCCGCGATTGCGCTCGGCCCAGAACGCCTGCGACGACAGCAGCCCCGCGAGCGCCGTCCGGATGTCGTAGCCGCTTTGCCGGAAACGCTCGGCCACGCACTCGACGGTGGGCGCATCGGGCGTATCGGAAATAAACTCGCGCCACAATTTCGCGACAATGAAGCGCGCGGTCTCGGGCCGCGCGAGCAGAATGTCGAGCACCGCGTCGCCGTCGAAGCGGCCGGTCTCGCCGAGCACGGTTTTTTCGCCGTCGTCGTGAAAGTTCGGCATGAACACGTAGCCGAGCGTATCGGGATTAACGCTCCAGCCGGTGTAGGCGCGTGCGGCTTCGGACACGTCGCGCTGCGTGTAATGCCCTTCGCCGAGCGTGAAGAGTTCCATCACCTCGCGCGCGAAATTTTCGTTCGGGCGCCCTTTACGATTCGACGCGCCGTCGAGATATTGCAGCATCGCCGGGTCTTTCGCGACGCTGTGCAGCAGCGCGCCGAAATTGCCGAGCGCGGCGGCGCGCAACAGCATGTTCTGCGCCGCAATCGTTTGCGGATACGGTACTTTGTCCTGACCGGACGTGAAATGATTGTGCCAAAAAAGCGTCATCCGCTCGGTCAACGGCGATGGCGTGACGAGCATCTCGCGCACCCACCACGCGCGCAGTTCGTCGTAGCGGCGATTGCGCAATTGCCGCTCGGCCCGCCGCTCGTCGGGCGTATAAGCCGCACGCACCGCGCGCGGCGGCGGCAGTTCGCGCACCCAATCGGGCAGCGGCGTCACGCATTGCGTGCGCACGCCGTCGAGCAGCCCGGCAAGCGCCTGCGCACGCGTCATCCCGACCAGCCGCGCGACTTCACGCGGCGGTGGCGAAAAACCGGTGCGCGTCAGCAAGAAACGCGCGTCGTCGGCATCGAGCAATTGCTGCATGTCCGCCGACAACCGGTCCGTTCGATCTACGTGGCCAGCCCAGCCGATACTCGCCGGGGCCCGTCCTGCCGCGCTCGCATCGCTCATCGCCGATCGCTCTCCTGGTTCGGGCAATCCACGACGATTGCCCATGCGGCGCACGCGCCGCGATACTGGCGATTCAACGGTCCGCCGCGGTGGGCAGTTGACGATCGATTTGATACGGAATTTTTCAACGGCGGCGCGCGCCTGGTGGATACACGCAGCGCAAACGCATCGGGCGGGCGCCCGGCATGCGCATGATGCGCCGCTCAGCGCTTGTAGAGTTCCCGCACGGCGTCCTCGATATGTTGACGCAACAAATGCCGCTCCTCCGGCGTCATATGGCCGTCGCGGCGACGCTGTTCGAGATCGGGCGGAACGGCCGAGCGGTTCGCCTGCTCAGCGTGCTCGAACGCAGCAGCGGGCGGCGGCTGAGCGCCCTTGCCGCGCGGCGATTTATGAGACGCCGGTGCGCGATCGTGCGGCTGCGCACCAGCCAAAGCGGGTGCGAAGAGGCCAGCGTATGCGAGCCCCAGCACGAACGCAATCCTCGTCGGCCGCATCACGGGCCTCGCCTGTTTCGTCGTTTTGTTCCCTTCGTCACGCGGCAAGCAGCTATCTGTGGCACACGAACCAACCCTGCGAAAATCGGCGTGCAAACCATGAAAATGTTTTAAGTGCAGGGAGTATCCACCGAATATCGCCTTCGAGTAAAGAAGTCTGTCGTCACTGTCTTTACTCAGCACAACAGCACGGGTAAATTTTGTAACTGACTGTTACCCGCCAAAAGTCGTTGCCGCGCGACTTTTCCCAATCGCGATAAGATGCCGCTCATGGAAACGAAAAATCCCTCGAAAATCCTCGTCGTCGACGACGATCCGCGCCTACGCGACTTGCTGCGCCGCTATCTCGGCGAACAGGGCTTCAATGTGTACGTTGCCGAGAACGCGACGGCCATGAACAAACTCTGGGTGCGCGAGCGTTTCGACCTGCTCGTGCTGGATCTAATGCTGCCCGGCGAGGACGGCCTGTCGATCTGCCGCCGCCTGCGCGGCAGCAACGATCGCACGCCGATCATCATGCTCACGGCGAAGGGCGAGGACGTCGACCGGATCGTCGGCCTCGAGATGGGCGCGGACGATTACCTGCCCAAGCCTTTCAATCCGCGCGAGTTGGTCGCACGCATCCACGCGGTGCTGCGCCGCCAGGCGCCCGCCGAATTGCCCGGCGCGCCGTCCGAAACCACCGAGGTGTTCGAATTCGGCGAATTCTCGCTGAATCTCGCCACACGCACGCTGACGAAGTCCGGCCAGGAAATCCCGCTGACGACGGGCGAGTTCTCGGTGCTCAAGGTGTTCGCGCGCCATCCGCGCCAGCCGCTGTCGCGCGAAAAGCTGATGGAACTCGCGCGCGGCCGCGAATACGAAGTGTTCGACCGCAGCCTCGACGTGCAGATTTCGCGGCTGCGCAAGCTGATCGAGCCCGATCCGGGCAGCCCGCGCTTCATCCAGACGGTATGGGGCCTCGGCTACGTGTTCATCCCCGACGGCGCGGCCTGATGGCCAAGCCGTCGCGGCACGCGCGATTGCCCGTTATTGACGCCAGATAAACAGCCTGTCCTATGCGTATCGACCGGCGCCTTTTGACGCTCGTGTTCGGCGGGCTGTTCTGGCGCACGTTCCTGCTGATCGCGCTGCTGATCGCGGTGAGTCTTGCCGCGTGGTTCCAGAGTTTCAGAGTGATCGAGCGCGAGCCGCGCGCGCAGCGTGTCGCGTTGCAACTGGTCGCGATCGTGAAGCTCACGCGCACGGCCCTGCTCTATTCCGACCCCGATCTGCGCCGCGCGCTGCTGCAGGATCTCGAAAGCAACGAGGGCGTGCGCGTCTATCCGCGCGAAAAAACCGATAAGTTCAAGCTACAGCCTGACGAATCGCTGAACCGGCTGATCGAGCACGACATCCGCAGCCGCCTCGGCGACGACACGGTGATCGCGCAATCGGTCAACGACATCCCCGGCGTGTGGATCAGCTTCAAGATTGACGACGACGATTACTGGGTGGCGCTCGACCGCGATCAGCTCGACACCGTCACCGGCCTGCAATGGGCCGGCTGGGGGCTGTTCGCGCTCGCGCTGTCGCTGATCGGCTCGGCATTCATCACGAGCCTCGTCAACCAGCCGTTCTCGCGGCTCGCGCTCGCCGCGCGCAAGGTGGGCTCTGGGCAAACGCCCGAGCCGTTGCCCGAGCGCGGGATGGGCGTCGCGGCCGAAACCAACCGCAGCTTCAATCAGATGGTGCGCGATCTCGAGCAACTCGAGGCCGACCGCGCGCTGATGCTCGCCGGGATCTCGCACGATTTGCGCACGCCGCTCGCGCGGCTGCGCCTCGAAACCGAGATGAGTCCGTCCGATCAGGCAACGAAGGACGCGATGGTCGACGATATCGAACAGATGGACCGCATCATCGCCGCATTCATCGATTACGCGCGCCCCGCGCAACGCACGCCCGAGCCCGTCGATCTGTCGGTCGTCGCGCACGACGTGGCCGCCCGGCTGGCCGGCGAGGACGGCGTGCAAATCGTCACCCGCCTGGCGCCCGCCGCGATCATCGCGGCGGATGAAACCGACATGCGCCGCGTCGTCGGCAATCTCGTCGAGAACGCGCGCAAGTATGGGCAGAGCAAGCGCGACGGCATCGCCCGGATCACGCTCGAGACCCGCGTCGCGCATGCGCGCGTCGAGCTCGTCGTGCTCGACGAGGGTCCGGGCATACCGGACGACCAGCTTGCGCTCGTCATGCGCCCGTTCTACCGCGTCGACACCGCACGCACCAAGGCCGAAGGCACCGGCCTGGGGATGGCCATCGTGCTGCGCCTCGTCAGCCGCTATCGCGGCACGCTGCGCCTGGCCAACCGCCGGCCCGATGGCGGCCTTGAAGTCATGCTGGAGTTCCCCGGCGCGAAAGCGCGCGCATCCGCGTGACTCGCCCTGCGCCGCACCGATATCCGCATGCTATCGCCGTCTTTGAAAATTTCTATGGAGTTTGTTAGTTAAAATCTATTGAGAAAAAGAATCAATAGAGCTATAGTCTTACAGATGCTGTCACGGAAACGTTGCAGCGCATAGGTAGCTTGACCGCTTGTTAGCAGTCTTTCCCAACTCACACAGGAGCATCCGCATGAAAACCGTGGGCGATAAACTCGAAGCTTTCACCGTCGTGGCCGCGAAGCCTGGCTTCAATCATCACGAGGAAAACGGTCAGTCGGCATTCGAGACCGTCACCGAAGCGTCGTTCCCAGGCAAGTGGAAGGTGATCTATTTCTATCCGAAGGATTTCACGTTCGTCTGCCCGACGGAAATCGTCGAATTCGGCAAGCTCCAGAAGCAATTCGAAGAGCGTGACGCCGTCCTGCTCGGCGGCAGCTCGGACAACGAATTCGTCAAACTCGCATGGCGCCGTGAGCACAAGGATCTCGACAAGCTGAACCACTACTCGTTCGGCGACGTCAAGGGCGAGCTGATCGACCAGCTCGGCGTGCGCGATCATGAAGCGGGCGTCGCGCTGCGCGCCACCTTCATCGTCGATCCGGACAACACGATCCAGCACGTGTCGGTGAACAACCTGAACGTCGGTCGTAATCCGGAAGAAATCCTGCGCATTCTCGACGGCCTGCAAACGGACGAACTCTGCCCGTGCAACCGCGCGGTCGGCGGCGCAACGCTGTAAGCGTCGATGCACGAAGCCCGCGGCGCGACGCTTTCGCCTGCGGGCTTTTTTAACGGCCCAATCATAGGAGATATCAATGAAATTTATCGATTCGATTAAGGCGCAGATCCCGGACTACGCAAAAGATATCCGCCTGAACCTGGACGGCACGATCGCTCGCTCGTCGCTCGAAGGCAACGATGCGGTTGGCGTCGCACTTGCCGCGGCGTTCGCGACCAAGAGCACGACGCTCGTCAAGCTGATCCGCGAAGCGGGCGTGCTGTCCGCCGAGGAAACGCAAGCGGCGCTGACGGCTGCCGCGCTAATGGGCATGAACAACACCTGGTATCCGTATGTCGAGATGGCCGACGACGCCGATCTGAAGACCGCGCGCGCCGAACTGCGGATGGGGGCGTATGCGTCGCATGGCGGCGTCGACAAGCGCAAGTTCGAAATGTACGCGCTAGCCGCGTCGATCGTCGGCAAGTGCCACTTCTGCGTGAAGTCGCACTATGCGCTGCTGAAGAGCGAGCAAGGCATGAGCGTCACGCAATTGCGCGACGTCGGGCGGATCGCGTCGGTGATCAATGCCGCCGCGCAAGTCCTCGCCGCCGAAGGTAAATGAGCGTGACGGCGGGCTGTCGTCGCGTCACATCGCGAACATGACGGCCCGCCGGCAAGCAGCGCATTGCATCACCCCGCGTTTGCACGAGCGCTGACATCCTGCCGGCAAACGCGACGCGCCCCCCACTCCGCCTCGCCCCGTGCCTTGCCTGATCCGGGGGCAGGCCGGCGCCCCCCCTTCGATACCCGGCTCCAAACAGTCAGGTCCGACAATTTTCCGTTCACATCAGAAAACGGAAATTGCACCGCTCATAATCATTACAAAATCCTCATATCACCCCGTTAAAATAAGAATAATAATCGACTTCCCATCATTCCCACGTAACGGCAATCATTTCGCAAAACAGAAAAGCTTTTCGCATCCACCCATTTCAAAAATAAAAATCAAGTATACTTTAACCATCAATTTCCCCATTCGCTGCCATATCAGCCCTATACAAAATGGTTCAGCTTAATTTTCGACACGCAAATCCGATACGTCGAAAATAACAATCCCACGCTGCTTGGCGGCAAAGACTCACCCGATCCAATCCGATTCAATCCAACGCACTCGATCATTATCAATCACGATCGAATCGTAATATCCTCAACCAATAAATCATCATCCACCGGAGACAAAAAGTGCTGATTCCACAATCTTCTTCGATATGCTCCAGCACATTGATCAATCAAGTCGCGATCAATATCGAACCGGAAGCCAATGCAGGCGCTGCGGACGAACGCACGTCCTCCACAACCGCCACCCAACCCGGCTCGCCTCAAGCAATCGGCACCGTTGCCGAAGCAACCGCCTCCGAACCGCACCCGCCCTCCAGCGAGCCGGGCATTTTGCAACGGCTGAAGGACATTGGCCCATGCAATATCGCCAAAGCCGCGGTGGCATCTGGCCTGCGCGACGGCACAAGTTCGTTTGTCGGCAGATATGTCGGGGACCAAGCCAGCAATTTGACCGGACTCCTGCTTTCCAGCACGAACAGCGCGCCGGTGGCCAATGTGATGGCGGCGGTCGCCGGCGCGGCTTCCGTCGGCACGGGCGCGCTCTATGGTTATTCGATGGGTAAATTGCTGGGCAATTCTTTATCTTCGGTCGTCGATTGGGCAAAACAGCTCAATCCGAGCGATTACGGCCGAATTGCGTCGCTCGCTTCCGGAGCCAAGGCCGTAGCGCCTTATATAGAGAAGCTCGCGTATTACACCAAAGAGATTGCGCCCTCCGTCGGCGCATTCGCCGGCGCGGGTATCGGCGGCGCCGGCTACGCATTGGCCGGCCCAACTGTCGCAGTGGGCAATCTGGTTTCGGCATGTACCCGGTCCTTCATGCAGCAACGCGTGACCGCGCCCTATGGAAGCAATATCCAATGGGAAAACGGCATACCCAAATCGATCTACGTACTGCCTCCGGCAATCGGCTACGCGGGTATTGCAATCGGCACCGCATTTGCCGGCCGCGTGGCGACTACGGCCGCCTCCAATTCGCAACTCGAACCGGGAATCTGTCAAACCGAACTCGGCGAAAAATTCCATTCATTCATCAACGCGAATCCGGTACCCGCGCCGTGCTCTTATCTCCTTTCCGGAGAATTGAAATCGACGGACAATCCATTTGACGCCAGCACCTGCGCCCAAATTATCGGAAACCGATTCAAAACCTACATTTCCCCACCATCAACCCAAACATCGACGCCAACCGGCTGCGAAGATTATTTTTTAAAGAACGCAGCGTCTTACGTGAATGCAAAGTTCGGAATGGTTTCCAATTTCGTTCGCTGGGCATTCAAACCATTGATCGACGGCAGCATCACCGGGATAGGGGAAGCAGTGGACGGCGCAGTGGGCACAGTCTTTCGCGCCTCGGCGCACGGCAGCAAATTTGAACCGTCACATCCGATCAGCCATAAATACAGCAACGTCTCTTTCCGTAAAGAAGCCACGTCGCGCATTTGCTCCGCCACCGCCGGGCAATTCATCAACGGGATTTCCAATCAGATGCTGTCACCACCGGCAGTCGTCGTCGGGCAAGCCATAACGGGTTTTGTCCAGGAATATCGCAGCGTCGTGACCCGGCCCGTGGTTACGCATACCAACGAGTATTTTCACGGCTGGTTCAGCAAGCGCGCACCGATTGACGTCAACACGATGGCGAACACCGATAACCAAACCGAGACCGCCGACGAGCAAACCGATGACGAAGCGTGAACTCGATCGGCAGGGAATAGATGAATCGCACCGCATGCGGCACGCCCGGGCGCATCGTGGCGCGGCGGGATCGCCGGCACGGGTTCGGGATCTTCATCCGCATCGCGCGAGGCGTGGCGGGCGATCGGCCGATTATCCCGTAACGGGACGCGCGGGCACTCGACACGACCACCCCACCCCGAACTATCCGGCCTGCGGCGAATCCGGCGACGCGTCGCGCACGACGAGCGCCGCGGCCTGCGCTTCGATTCCCTCGCCGCGGCCGAGATAGCCAAGCTTCTCGTTGGTCTTCGCCTTCACGTTCACGCGATCGAGCGGCAGGCCGAGATCCGCGGCGATGTTCGCGCGCATCGCGTCGATGTGCGGCGCGAGCTTCGGCGCCTGCGCGATCACCGTGCTGTCAACATTGCGGATCGCAAACCCGGCCTGCGCGACACGTGCCGCGCATTCGCGCAGCAGCGCGCGGCTGTCGGCGCCCTTGAAGCGCGGATCGGTATCGGAAAAGTGGCGGCCGATGTCGCCGAGCGCCGCCGCGCCGAACAGCGCGTCGGTGATCGCGTGCAGCAGCACGTCCGCGTCCGAGTGGCCGAGCAGCCCGCGCTCGTAGGGGATCGTCACGCCGCCGATGACGAGCGGGCGCCCGGGAACGAGCTGGTGTACGTCGTAGCCTTGTCCGATTCTGAAATCCATGTTGCGTTCGACTCGAGTGTGGGTTGCGGTTCAATCAGGTTCAACAGGCGCGCGCCGGATGCGCGAGAAACGCTTCCGCGAGATCGAAATCCTCCGGATACGTCACCTTGAAGTTGCGCAGGCTGCCTTGCACGACGCGCGGCGTATGGCCCGCCCATTCGATTGCGCTTGCCTCGTCGGTCAGGTCGTGGCCGTCGCGCTGCGCGCGCTGGATCGCGTCACGCAGCATCCCGATGCGGAACATTTGCGGCGTCTGCGCCTGCCAAAGCCCATCGCGCGGCTCGGTGCGCGCGATCGCGTCGCCGCCCGCCGGCACGCGCTTGAGCGTGTCTGCCACCGGCAGCGCGACAATGCCGCCGACCGGATCGTCCTTCAATGCGCCGATCAGCGCGCGAATCAGCGCGGGCGTGATGCCGGGGCGTGCCGCGTCGTGCACGAGCACCCAGTCGGCGGGCGTCGCGCCAAATTCGGCGAGCTGGACCAGCCCGTTGAGCACCGATGCCTGCCGCGATGCGCCGCCGCAGCGCCGCACCGCGAAGCGCAGGCCGCTGAAGCGGCGCGCGTCGAAGTGGGTATCGTCGGGCGAAATCACGACGAGGGTTTGCGCGAACTCGCTGCATGCGTCGAACGCGGCCAGCGTGTAATGCAGCAGCGCGCGGCCGGCGAGCGTGCGGTATTGCTTGGGCAATGCCGAGCCCGAGCGGCTGCCGGTGCCCGCGCACGGTATCAGGGCGAAAAGACGGGAGGTCACGGAAGGGATCGCCGGAAAAGATGAAAATGAAAGACGGATTTTATAATACGTCTTTCATCGCGACGGGCCGCGCTCGTTCCGGCCGCCGCGATGCCCGCAACCAGCCGCTCGTTATGTCCGACAACGCCTCTTCATCGCCCTCTCCGGTCGCGCTCGTCAAGGCAGGCCAACGCTATACGTTCGATGGCGCGCACGGCTCGGCCGACGCGCTCGCCATTGCCCGCTATTTCACCGCGCATCGCATGCAGGTGCCGCTCGTCGCGGTGATCTGCGCGAACGCAGTGGATGCGCAACGGCTCTCGCAAGAACTCGGCTATTTCGCGCCCGGTGCGCGCGTGCGCGTGCTGCCCGACTGGGAGACGCTGCCTTACGACACGTTCTCGCCGCATCAGGATCTCGTGTCCGAGCGGCTCGCGACTCTGCACGACTTGGGCGAAGGCCGCTGCGACATCCTGCTCGTGCCCGCGACGACCGCGCTGTACCGGATGCCGCCCGCATCGTTCCTGGCCGCCTACACATTCGCGTTCGCGCAGGGCGAGCGGCTCGACGAGGCCAAGCTCAAGGCGCAGCTCACGCTGGCTGGCTACGAGCACGTGAGCCAGGTCGTGCGCCCCGGCGAATACTGCGTGCGCGGCTCGCTGATCGACCTGTTTCCGATGGGCTCGCCGCTGCCGTACCGCATCGACCTGTTCGACGACCAAGTCGACTCGATCCGCTCGTTCGATCCGGACACCCAGCGCAGCCTCTACCCGGTGCGCGACGTGCGCTTGCTGCCCGGGCGTGAATTTCCATTCGACGAACACGCGCGTACCGCGTTCAGAAACCGATGGCGCGAGACGTTCGAGGGCGACCCGAGCCGCGCGCCAATCTACAAGGACATCGGCAACGGCGTGCCGTCGGCGGGCATCGAATACTATTTGCCGCTTTTCTTCGAAGAAACCGCCACGCTCTTTCACTATCTGCCCGAGCGCGCGCATCTCGTGTTCGCGGGCGATCTCGACGCATCGATCAAGCGTTTCACCGCCGACACCAAGCAGCGCTACGCGTTCCTGTCGCACGACCGGGAGCGGCCGATTCTCGAGCCGAAAAAGCTGTTCCTGTCCGACGACGATTTCTACGCGCTCGCCAAGCCGTTCGCGCGCGTGGCGCTGCCCGCGCAGCCCGAGGGCGGCTGGGCCACGCCGCTGCCGCCGCTCGCGCTCGATCGTCACGCAGACGATCCGGTCGCCGCGCTGCGCCGCTATCTCGACACGACGGCCAACCGCGTGCTCTTCACCGTCGAATCGGCGGGCCGCCGCGAGACGATCGCGCAGCTTCTCGCCGACAACCGGCTGCGCCCGGCCGCCAACGACAGCTTCGCGTCGTGGCTCGCGAGCGACGAGCGCTTTGCGCTCGGCGTCGCGCCGCTCGCGAGCGGCTTCGCGGTGCCGGGCGAAGGCTGGGCGGTCGTCACCGAAACCGAGCTGTACGGCGCGCTCGGCCGCCGTAGCAGCCGCCGCCGGCAGGAGCAGGCAAGCAACGTCGACGCGATGGTGCGCGATCTGTCCGAGCTGAAGCTTGGTGATCCGGTCGTCCACGCGCAGCACGGCATCGGCCGCTACATGGGGCTCGTGTCGATGGATCTCGGCGAAGGCGAGACCGAGTTCCTGCATCTCGAATACGCGGGCGACAGCAAGCTGTATGTGCCCGTCGCGCAACTTCACGTGATCTCGCGCTACAGCGGCGCGGACCCGGACAGCGCGCCGCTGCACTCGCTCGGCTCGGGCCAGTGGGAGCGCGCGAAGCGCCGCGCCGCGCTGCAGATCCGCGACACCGCCGCTGAGCTGTTGAACCTGTACGCGCGCCGCGCGGCCCGGCAGGGCCACGCGTTCGCGCTCGAACCGCGCGATTACGTGAAATTCGCCGACAGCTTCGGCTTCGACGAAACGCCCGATCAGGCGGCCGCGATCGCGGCCGTGATCGGCGACATGACGAGCGGCAAGCCAATGGACCGGCTCGTGTGCGGCGACGTCGGCTTCGGCAAGACCGAAGTCGCGCTGCGCGCGGCGTTTATCGCGGTGATGGGCGGCAAGCAGGTCGCGCTGCTGTCGCCGACCACGCTGCTCGCCGAGCAGCACACGCAAACCTTCATCGACCGCTTCGCCGACTGGCCGGTGAAGATCGCCGAGCTGTCGCGCTTCAAGTCCGCGAAGGAAGTGAGCGCGGCGATCCGGCAGATCAACGAGGGCAGCGTCGACATCGTGATCGGCACGCACAAGCTGCTGTCGTCGGACGTGCAGTTCAAGCGCCTCGGCCTCGTGATCATCGACGAGGAACACCGCTTCGGCGTGCGCCAGAAGGAGGCGCTCAAGGCGCTGCGCGCGGAGGTGGACGTGCTCACGCTGACCGCCACGCCGATCCCCCGCACGCTCGGCATGGCGCTCGAGGGGCTGCGCGACTTTTCGGTGATCGCGACCGCGCCGCAAAAGCGCCTGGCGATCAAGACCTTCGTGCGCCGCGAGGAGGAAAGCGTGATCCGCGAGGCGATGCTGCGCGAGCTGAAGCGCGGCGGCCAAGTCTACTTCCTGCACAACGAGGTCGAGACGATCGAGGAGCGCAAGACGATGCTCGAGGCGCTCGTGCCCGAGGCGCGGATCGTGATCGCGCACGGGCAAATGCACGAGCGCGAACTCGAGCGCGTAATGCGCGATTTCGTCGCGCAGCGCGCGAACGTGCTGCTTTGCACGACGATCATCGAAACCGGCATCGACGTGCCGAGCGCGAACACGATCATCATGCACCGCGCGGACAAGTTCGGCCTCGCGCAGCTCCATCAGCTTCGCGGCCGGGTCGGCCGCTCGCACCACCAGGCATACGCGTACCTGCTCGTCCATGATCCGCAGGCGCTGACCAAGCAGGCGCAGCGCCGGCTCGAGGCAATCCAGCAGATGGAGGAACTCGGCTCGGGCTTCTATCTCGCGATGCATGACTTGGAGATCCGCGGCACGGGCGAGGTGCTCGGCGACAAGCAGTCGGGCGAGATCCACGAGATCGGCTTTCAGCTCTATACCGAGATGCTGAACGACGCGGTGAAGGCGCTGAAGAACGGCAAGGAGCCCGACCTCACCGCACCGCTCGCCGCCACGACCGAGATCAATCTGCACACGCCCGCGATCCTGCCCGCCGATTACTGCGTCGACGTGCAGGAGCGGCTGTCGCTGTACAAGCGCCTCGCGAACTGCGAGCACGGCGACGCGATCGACGGCATTCACGAAGAGCTGATCGACCGCTTCGGCAAGCTGCCGCCGCAAGCGCACGCGCTCGTCGAGACGCATCGGCTGCGCCTTGCCGCGAAGCCGCTCGGGATCGTGAAGATCGACGCGAGCGAAGCGGCGATCGGGCTGCAATTCGTACCGAATCCGCCGATCGATCCGATGCGCATCATCGACATGGTGCAAAAGCACCGGCACGTGAAGCTCGCGGGTCAGGACCGGCTGCGAATCGAGACGCGCACGCCGGATCTCGCGGTGCGCGTGTCGACGATCAAGGAGACGCTGCGTGCGCTCGGCCAGCCGCAGAAGCCGCGCGAGCAGGCGGCGGCACGCTGACGCGGGCGGCCGCGGCGCGGCGGCGGCAACGGCGCCGCCCTACCGCTGCGGCCGTGCGCCGGGCAAGATGCCGAACAACGCGACGCGCGACGACTCGTGTTCGGCGTGACGCGGCTCCAGCGCCGCGCCGAGTCATGCGAACTCGAACACGAACGCCGGCGCGCTGCTGCATCGCAGCGCGCCACGCCACAGCGTGCGCGGGCGTTTTTGGATATGATCGTTGCATTCCCCCGCCGGAGTTCCGCCATGTCATTCGTCGACGCAACGGCGCCGTCCGCTGCCGCCTCCTCGTCGCGCGCCGAGCCGATCAGCCTGGATTGGACCCGAAGGCTCGTGTCGATCGACACGACAAGCCGCGTGCCGAACCTCGGCCTCATCGAAATGGTCCGCGATGCGCTCGCCGATGCCGGCGTCACGTCGACGCTCACCCACGACGCCCGCGACGGCTGGGCGAATCTGTTCGCGACGCTGCCCGCGCACGACGGCTCGACCCACGGCGGGGTCGTGCTGTCCGGTCACACCGACGTCGTGCCGGTCGACGGCCAGCAGTGGGACAGCGATCCGTTCCGGCCCGAAGTGCGCGACGGCAAGCTGTACGGGCGCGGCACCTGCGATATGAAGGGCTTCATCGGCGCCGCGCTCGCGCTGCTGCCCGAGATGCGCGCCGCGAAGCTCGCGCAGCCGATCCATTTCGCGCTGTCATATGATGAGGAGATCGGCTGCGCCGGCGCGCCGCTGATACTCGCCGATCTGAAATCGCGCGGCATCGCGCCTGCCGGCTGCATCGTCGGCGAGCCAACCGGCATGCGCCCCGTGATCGCGCACAAGGGCGTCAACGTCTACCGCTGCTGCGTGCGCGGGCACGCCGCGCATTCGTCGCTGACGCCCAAGGGGTTAAACGCGATCGAATACGCGGCGCGCCTCATCTGCCGCATCCGCGACATTGCCGACGAGTTCCGCGCGCAAGGCCCGTTCGACGCGCTGTACGACGTGCCGTTCTCCACCGCACAGACGAGCCTCATCAGAGGCGGCAACGCGGTCAACACGGTGCCTGCCGAATGCGAGTTTTCGTTCGAATTCCGCAATCTGCCGACGCTCGACCCCGATGCGATCTTTGCGCGCATCGACGCTTATGCGCGCGATACGCTGCTGCCGCTGATGCGCCGCGAGCATCCGAACGCGGCGATCGAGTTCTCGAAGGTGGCGGCTGCGCCCGGCCTCGATGCAGCCGAGCAGGAAGCGATCACGCAGCTCGTGCGCTCGCTCACCGCCGACCAGGAAAAACGCAAGGTCGCCTACGGCACCGAGGCCGGCCTGTTCCAGCGGGCGGGCATTCCGAGCGTGGTCTGCGGGCCTGGCCACATCGAACAGGCGCACAAGCCGAACGAATACGTCGAACTCGAGCAGCTCGCGTCGTGCGAGCGCTTCCTGCGCAAGCTCGTGCACGGGCTCACGCTCGCATGACGTCGTGCCCGGCCGCCGCGCGCGAGCCGCGGCCGGCCGGACGATCGCCGCCGCTCTTTCGCCTCTGTCGCCGTTGCCGCCCGCTTCGCTTCTTTCGCCCTTCTCGAATCCTCGCAAGCCCATGTCGACCTCCCCGCACCGCCCCGAGCACCTGACGATCAACGGCGAGCCCATCCCGACGCTCGACGAAATCGCCGCGCAGCATTTCGCGCTCACACCATGGGTCACGCGCACGCCGGTTTTCGAGCGCGCCGACCTGCCGACGCTCGAAGGCACTCACGTGAACTTCAAGCTCGAATTGCTGCAAGCGAGCGGCAGCTTCAAAGCGCGCGGCGCGTTCACGAATCTGCTCGCGCTCGGCGCGGAAAGAAAAAGCGCCGGCGTGACCTGCGTGTCGGCCGGCAATCACGCGGCGGCCGTCGCGTATGCGGCGATGCGGCTCGGCACCAGCGCGAAGGTCGTGATGTTCAATAGCGCGAACCCGGCGCGCATCGCGCTGTGCCGCCAATACCGCGCGGAAGTCGTGATGGCGTCGAGTCCCGCCGATGCGTTCGAAACCGTCCGCCGCATCGAGGCCGAGGAAGGCCGTTTCTTCGTCCATCCGTTCAACGGCTATCACACGGTGCTCGGCACCGCGACGCTCGGCTACGAATGGGCGACGCAGACGCCCGATCTCGACGCGGTGATCGTGCAGATCGGCGGCGGCGGGCTGGCGGCGGGCGTGTCGACCGCGCTGCGGCTCGCGAATCCGCACGTCCATGTGTACGGCGTCGAACCCGAAGGCGCGGATGCGATGAGCCGAAGCTTCGCGGCAAACCATCCGGTCGAAATGGGCGCGATGCGCACGATCGCCGATTCGCTGATGGCGCCGCACACCGAGGAGTACAGCTACGAGCTGTGCCGCCGTCATGTCGACCGAATCGTCACCGTATCGGACGACGCGCTGCGCAACGCAATGCGCTATCTGTTCGCCCATCTGAAATCGGCCGTCGAGCCGGCCGGCGCCGCAGCCACGGCCGCGCTACTCGGGCCGTTGCGCGAGGCGCTGCAAGGCAAGCGGGTCGGCATATTGCTGTCTGGCACCAACATCGACCCCGCCACGCTCGGCGCGCATCTCGAGCGGCAGCCTGCGCCGCACGCGTGACGCCGGCCGTCGAGCTACCCCCGGTTCATGTCGAAAAGCTTATTGATCAGCACCGGACAAACACGCTAACGCGTTGATCGCCCGATACTTCGCGCCCGTGCCGCCCAATGCGGCCCTCACCGGTGCGGAATGGGCGCATATCGGCCAGTTATCCCCAGTTTCTGTTGAAAGATCTGTTGACAAGTTTTGGGCAGCATCGCTAAATACTTGATGCGATTCGGATCGCCCGCCAAGGTGCAATGCGCCGCAGCGTCGCGTCGCACCGGCCGTGCGCACCGCCGTCGGTACGCTTTTCCACAATTTTTGTTGACAGGCTTGTTGATAACCGCCCGGACAAGCCGCCAAATCCTTGAGCGCAAGGCGTTTTCCGTTCGCGCCCGCAGGGCCGGCAAGCGCGCTCCGGCAGCGGGCAGATAGCACGGCCGCCGGTGCGCCCAAACCTGCTCCGCTCTCATTTCATCCACGAGGACGCCATGCGTTCGACATCGATTGCCGTCACGTTCAGCCTCACCCTCGCGTTGCTGTCCGGATGCGCAACCGCGCAATCCAATGTGGAGCGCGCGTCAGCGAACAACGGCGACGCGCTCTGTGCGCAAGCCGGCGGCGTCCGGCAATTGCAGGCGGACCTGCTGTTCGGCCGCGACATCGCCTGGGGCGGCTCCGTCACCGATGCGCAACGCGAGCGCTTCATCGCCGATGTCGTCACGCCGCGCTTCCCCGACGGCCTGACGACATGGGACACGCGCGGGCAATGGCGCGACCGCGCGACGAACCAGATCGAACGCGAGTCGAGCTTCGTGGTCCGGATCGTCGCCCCAGACACGCGCGCGACGCTCGACAGCCTCGCGGAAATCCGGCGCGCGTACAGCGAGCAGTTTCACCAGCAATCGGTCGGACTGCTGCTCACGCGCTTGTGCGCGTCATTCTGACCCACCTGCCCGCCCGCATCGGCCGCGACAACGCGGCTCAGCCGGACGGCGCTCACGCCGCCTCCGCCGTCACGCGCGGCATTCGCGCGCCGGTCACGGCTTGTTGCTCTCGAACATGTCGATGATCTGCCGCTTCTCCTCGGGCGTGACGGGCGGCGGCGTGAGGCCGGCCGCACCGGCCGAGCCGAGCGCTTCGTTCGCGTTCACCGTCGGACTGGCCGCCGGATTGAAATCGACGCTCGCGATGAAGCCCGCGCCCGGCGTGCGATCGGCGTAATACAACTCGCCGTCGATCGTCGTCAGCCCATCCGGCATCGGCATCTGCTGCTCGGGCACGCCGGCGAGCGCACGGCGCATGTAGTTCACCCAGATCGGCAACGCGAGCTGCGCGCCGAATTCGCGGCTACCCAGGCTCCTCGGCTGATCGAAGCCCATCCATGCGACCGCGACGAGCGAAGCCTGATAGCCCGCGAACCAGCCGTCCTTCGCGTCGTTCGTCGTGCCGGTCTTGCCTTGCAGATCGGCACGGCCGAGCACATTGGTGCCCGCGCCCGTGCCCGCCGTCGCGACCGTGTGCAGCAGGCTGTTCATCACATACGCATTGCGCGCGTCGATCGTGCGCGGCGCCGTGCCGCCCGCGCTTACCGGTTGCGCTTTTTGCAGTGCCTGCCCGCGCGCATCGTCCACTTCGGCGATCAGATAAGGATCGACCTTGTAGCCGCCGTTCGCGAACACCGCATAGCCGCTCGCGAGCTGCAGCGGCGTGACGAGGCCCGCGCCGAGCGCCATCGGCAGATACGGCGGCGTCTTCGCGGGATCGAAGCCGAAGCGCTGCGTGATGTATTGCTGCGCATACGACGTGCCGATCGACGCGAGAATGCGGATCGACACGAGGTTCTTCGAGCGCTGCAGCGCCGTGCGCATCGACATTGGGCCGTCGGGCTGGTCGTCGTCCTTCGGCTCCCACGGCTGGCCGCCCGGCACGCTTGGCGGGAAGTACAGCGGCGCGTCGTTGATGATCGTCGCGGGCCCGAGCCCCTTGTCGAGCGACGCCGAATAGACGAACGGCTTGAAGCTCGAGCCCGGCTGCCGCCACGCCTGCGTCACGTGATTGAACTTGCTTTTGTTGAAATCGAAGCCGCCGACGAGTGAGCGAATCGCGCCGTCCTGCGGCGCGAGCGCGACGAGCGCGCCCTCCACCTGCGGCAACTGCACGATCTGCCACGCGCCCTTCGCATCCCTCATCACGCGCACGATCGAGCCCGGCTTGATCCGTATCGCGTCCGACGCACGCGCGCCGAGCGCGCCGGCGACGAAGCGCAGCCCGGCGCCGCCGATCGTGGTGGTCGCGCCGCCGACGAACTGCACCTCGACGGCGGCCGAAGACGCACCCAACACGACCGCCGATTGCAGATCGCCGTTGTCCGGATGGTCGGCGAGCGCATCGTCGATCGCCTCGTCGCGCGTGTCGCCCGCGGGCGGCAACGCGACAAAGCCTTCCGGGCCGCGATAGCCGTGGCGGCGCTCATAATCCATGATCCCGCGGCGCACCGCCTGATACGCCGCTTCCTGATCGGCGGCGTTGATCGTCGTCGTCACCGTGAGGCCGCGCGTGTACGTCTCGTCCTTGTACTGCGCATACATCATCTGCCGCACCATCTCGGCGACATACTCGCCATGCACCGCGTACTGGTTGCCCGGCGTGCGCGTATGGATCTCCTCCTTCACCGCTTCGTCGTACTGCGGCTGGGTGATGTAGCCGAGTTCGCGCATCCGCTTGAGGATATATTCCTGCCGCACCTTCGCGCGCTTCGGATTGACGACCGGATTGTACGCGGAAGGCGCCTTCGGCAGCCCCGCGAGCATCGCCGCCTCGGCGAGCGTGATGTCCTTCAGATCCTTGCCGAAATACACCCGCGCGGCGGCGGCAAAGCCATACGCACGCTGCCCCAGATAGATCTGATTCATGTACAGCTCGAGAATCTGATCCTTGGTCAGCGCCTTTTCGATTTTGTACGCAAGCAGCATTTCGTAGATCTTGCGCGTGTACGTCTTTTCGCTCGACAGGAAGAAATTGCGTGCGACCTGCATCGTGATCGTACTCGCGCCCTGCCGCGCGCCGCCGTGCATCAGATCGGCGACGCCCGCGCGCAGGATGCCGAGAAAATCGACGCCGCCGTGCTCATAGAAGCGATAGTCCTCGATCGCGAGCACCGCCTTTTTCATCACGTCGGGAATGTCCGCAAAGTGCACGAGACTGCGGCGCTCCTCGCCAAACTCGCCGAGCAGGACACGATCGGCGCTGTAGACGCGCAGCGGCACCTTCGGCTGATAGTTGGTCAGCGCATCGAGCGAAGGCAGTTGCGGCCCCATCACGACGAGCGCGTAGCCGGCGAGCAGCGCGCCCACGACGGCGAGCGTCGCGATCAGCCCGACGAACCATAGCGCGACGCGCGAGCCGAACGTGCGCGAGCCGCCGTCGCGGCTCGTGCGGCGGGAGGCGCGGCGGTCGTCATCGTCGTCATCGTCGGTGTAGTAGGCGCCGGCGGGCGAACGTCGTAGCGAATAATGATGCTCGTTCGTGGCGCGGGAGGAAGGCGGTCGTTTGATAATCGGCATGTCGGGAATGGCTGCTCGCCGCGGCGCTCGGCGGCGCGCGCGGCGAACGCACGCAAAGCGCGTGCGGAGAATCGGCAAGACGTGGCGTCGCGAAAGAGTATCACGTCGGGCCGCCTCGACGAGCGCCGAGCATGACGGCCGGCCGCGCAGCGCGACGGCGCCCACCGCGCCGGCCGATACCGCCGGCCGATACCGCCGGTCGGCACGTCGACGCATATGACAGCGCATTTTAATGAAATCGACGCGCGGACTTCGCGATTTTTTGTAAAAAATCTAAGGTTCCGTTGCACACCCCACCGACCGTTCACCGCGAACGCGCTTATGATGAAGACACCGGCGCCCCCAGCCGCCACGCTTTCATGCTGAAAGACACACACGCAAAAATGAGACGGCGGGGTCTGGAAATCGCCGCCGCTCGCCCGCATGTCGGGTGTCCGCCGGGCCGCGGCGAAACGGTGCGCGCCGCTCGCAAGCCGCCGCGTTTAAGGCGGGTTTAAGCGATCCGGTGGTGTAATATCCGCCGGCACCGGCCGCTCGGCGCGGCAATGCACCGCACGCGATGCGCGCATGCGCATCGTCATTTATCTACGGAGGAATTCATGTCGCTTTTCGATTCTATTTCGCGCACGATCAAAGGTCTGCTCAACGATGCGGCGGACTCGGTGCAGGACCCGTCGCGCGATGCGCGGCAAATCGTGCGGGAGCTCGACGACAGCATCGGCCGCGCGGAAAACTCGCTGATCGAGATCGAAGCGCAAGTCGCCATGCAACGCAGCAAGCGCGACGCCGCAAGCGAGCGCGCGAAGAAGTATGAGGACGGCGCGAAGCGCGCGCTGCAGTCGGGCGACGAAAGCCTCGCGCGCGAAGCGCTGGCCGCGCAGGCGAACGCCGAAGCCGAGCGCGACGCGCTCGCGCGCGAACTCGAAGCGCTCGAGCCGTCCGTCGACAAACTGAAGGCACAGATCGCCGACATGCGCGCGCGCCGCAACGATCTGAACGCGCGCTCGAACATCCTGCAAGCCAAGCAGGAAATCGCGCAGGCGAAGGACGTCGCGGCGACGGCGCTCGGCGGAATCGGCGGCAAGAATCTGTCCGAGGATTTTCAGAAGCTCGAGGACAAGGTCGCGTTGTCGAACGCGCGCTCCGACGCACGCCTGAACTCGGCCGACTCGAACAGCGGCCGCGCGCTCGACGACAAACTCGCCGCGTTGAACAAGGGCCCGTCCGTCGAGGACCGCCTCGAAGCGCTGAAAAAGCAACTGAACACGCCGGCCCAGCAGTAACGCAACGGCGGCTTGCCGCCAGCCGGCTCCGCGACGCGGCGGCCCCGCGTGCCAACGCACCGCCGCCGCGCGCGGTACCCGTAAGGAGACGGGCTCAAGCGCCCGAACCGACCATGAAAAAGCTTCTCGCAGCAGTCGGTGTGTCGCTGATCCTCGCATCGGCCGCCGCTCACGCAGCGGTACCGTCGCTATCGCAAATCCAGCAATCGATTGCGCAAGGCAACTGGCAGCAAGCCGACGCGCAGCTCTCGCAAGTGATCGACGCGTATCCGAATAACGCGCGCGCGCGTTATTTGTACGCCCAGGTGCTGGACCGCGAAGGGCGTGCGGCCGAAGCGCTCGCGCAGATCGAGCGTGCGAAATCGCTCGATCCGCAGTTGCGCTTCACCGATGCGTCGCGCTTCGCGCAAACCGAGGCGCGCGTGCGCGCCGACGCCCGGCGCGCCGCCACGCTCGGCGAACGGGCGGCGACATCGGGCGGCGTGCTCGGCGGCGCGACGCAAGCCGCGCAACCGGGCGCGCCGCAGTTGTCTCCCGCCGCGCCGGCACGTCACGAGCCGTCGGCCGGAATGTGGGTCGGCATCGCGCTCGTGATCGGCGCGATCGCGTTCGTCCTGCGCTGGACACTGCGCCGCGCGCGCTCGACCGACGACAAGCGCTCGGACGACGAGCGCCGCGCACAATTGAAGCGCGCGACCGAGCTTCTCAACGACGTGCGCCCGCTCAAACTCGACGCGCGACTATCGACGGCCCCCACCGCGGCGGCGCTCAACGGCGAGATCGACGCGCTCGAAAACCAACTGCGCGAACTCGTCGAAGCGTTGTCGAACGGCAAGAATCCGGTGCCGCCCTACCGGCTCGACGAACTCGAACGGCAATTCGCGAGCCTGAAAGCACGCGTCGAGGGCCGGCCCGACCCGAGCGCGGCAGCCGCGTCCGTGGGCGGCTCGGGATCGGTTTTCGCGCAGGAGGCCGACCGGATAACGGGCACGCAGGGCCAGCCGCCCTACTCACCGTATCCGCCGCAGCAGCAGCCGCCCGTCGTGATCCAGCCAGGCGGCGGCTTCGGCGGCGGCATGGGGGGGCTGCTGACCGGCGTGCTGCTTGGCGAGGCGATGTCGGGCGGGCGCGAGCGCGTGACCGAGCGCGACGTGACCGTCGACGAAGAAGCCCGCCGCCGTGCCGCCCCGCCCGATTCCGGCTTCGATCTGGGCCAGGGCGCAAGCTGGGACGGCGGCGGCAGTGACGGCGGCGGCGTCGATTTCGGCGGCGGCGGCGGCGGCGGCGACTGGAACAATAACGGCTGAATACCGTTTGACCGATACAATGGGCCGGAAACGGCCCATTTTTTTGGGCCACAAGTTTGTCAATCTTTTTAAGATGAACTATCGATAAGGGATCGGGTTCGTTATGATGACGCCCACTTTCGCGGTAACGAACTGCCGCTTTTATTTCATTTCGACAGGAGCAAGCCGCCAATGAGCATCATTCAGGAATTCAAGGAATTCGCCGTCAAGGGCAACGTGATGGATCTCGCCGTCGGCGTGATCATTGGCGGAGCGTTTTCGAAAATCGTCGACTCGGTGGTGAAGGATCTCATCATGCCGATCATCGGCGCAGTGACGGGCGGCCTGGATTTCTCGAACAAATTCATCCTGCTCGGCCAGATTCCGGCGTCGTTCAAGGGCAATCCCGAATCGTTCAAGGATCTGCAGGCGGCGGGCGTGGCCACGTTCGGCTACGGCTCGTTCATTACAGCGGTGATCAATTTCATCATTCTTGCATTCATCATTTTCCTGATGGTCAAGTTCATCAACAAGCTGCGCAAGCCGGAACAAGCCGCGCTGGCCGAGACGCCCGAGGATGTGCTGCTGCTGCGCGAAATCCGCGACGCGCTCAAGCAGCGCTGAAGCCGCACGGGCTCTCGTCTGCTGCCCCAAGCCCGCCTCGCGCGGGCTTTTTTGCGCGCGGCGTTTTTATGAGATGTGCGCCGCCATCATTTCCATCCGCACCATTTTTTACGAAGTCCGGACACACGCGCGGCGCCATAGGGCTATCATGGAGATTCGATGACAGTGCAGGTGCAAAGCGCTGGTTTGGACGATCATAGGCTGCCACCCGGTTCGATCGATACGCGAGAACGGCGTCGGCGAACTTCGTGAAGCCGGCATTTTCGTATGCTATAAAAGATCGACATGCGGCGCGCATAGCCGGGAGTGGGTCGCATGAGGATGCTGCATTTCTTGCAAATGTTCTTGAAGCGAGTGTTTATGTCCTTCCCGAAGAAACGCCGACGCGCGCAACCGGACGGCCAGGAATCGTTCCTCGCGGTGCTGCGCCATGCCAAGCCGTTCGCCCAGCTCGACACCAAGATCGCCCGGGCTCGCGCTCAAGACGAACCGGTGCTCTACGCGCACGTGCTGCCCGGCCTTGATGTCCTGCTTTGCAGCGTGCGCGGCGCACAGCCGCCGTACCCGGCGATCGCCGAATTGCGCAAGCGCTGCATCGAATCGATTGCCAATGCGCTCGAACAGCCGATCGAAGGGCTCGAAAGCGGCGGCTATTGGTACGAAGCGAATGGCTTCGGCTTCCTGGTGTTCGCGAGCCGCGCCCGCGCGCGCATCCTCCCCGAATTCGGTGCGGGCGTGAAAGCGGGGTTGCGCAACGGCATCGGGCAACCGAATGCCGGCGACACCACGCCACGCTCGCTGTAAGCGCCGCCATTGGGGGCCGCCTGTTTCAGACGGCGCGCCGTTTTATCGAGCCGGCCGCATGAACCGCTCTGCCCCCGGCTTTTTCCTGCCGTGTGCGCCCGCGCTCATGCAAGCCGTTGCGCCTGCGGACGCACGATATCGATGAACGCCGCGAAATCGGCGTTCGCCAGCCCCATCGCCGCGCCAAGCCGCAGCACTTGCTGCACGATCGACGCAACCGGCATCACCGCGCCGGTATCGCGCGCCGCGTCAGCGATCGCATCGACATCCTTCTGAAATGTTTTCAGCGCGCCCAACGGCGCGCGGCTGCGATCCGGCTGCGCCATGCGCGGCACGAAGGTTTGCAGCAGCACCGAATCCGCCCAGCCGCCCGCGAGCGCTTCGGCAAGCCGCGCCGCATCGATGCCGCTCGCTTGCGCGAGACCCACTGCCTCGGCAATCGCCGTCACCGTGGCCGTCACGATCGCCTGATTGCACAGTTTCGCTGTCTGCCCGGCGCCCGTGTCGCCCATGTGCGTGACGCGCGACGCATACGCGTCAATCAGCTCGCGCGCCGCATCGACATCCGCCAGCGCGCCGCCCGCCATCACCGCAAGCGTGCCCGACTGCGCGCCCGGCACGCCGCCCGACACCGGCGCATCGACCCACGCCACGCCAAGCGCCGCCGCGCGCGCCGCATACGCGCGCGTCATCGCGGGCGCAATGCTCGAATGATCGACGATGCGCCGCACCCGGCGCCCGGCCGCCACCGCCGGTGCCGGCGGCAATCCATTCGCTTGCCCGCCCGACAGCACCCCCGACGCGCCGAATACGACATCGCCCACCGCCTGCGCATCGAGCACGCACAGCATGACCGTTTCGGCGCGCGCGGCAAGCTCGTCCGGCGTATCGACGACATGCGCGCCGTGCTCCGCGAGCACATCGGCCTTCTCGCGCGTGCGGTTCCACACGTGCACGCGATGTCCCGCCGCCAACAAATGCCGAATCATCGGCGCGCCCATCAATCCCGGCCCACAAAATCCGACGTCCACGTCTTTCCCCCTTGCCACTCGTCCGAATCCCGATTGAAGTTGCCGCCCATCATACCTATCACTCAAGAAGGCGCGGGCAAACCGCCACGCCGGCCGAATGACGAAACGACATCACTTTTCCTGGAGTCCATCATGAACGACCACGTCTACAAACTGATCGAACTCACCGGCTCGTCGCGCGAATCAAGCGACGACGCAATTCGCAACGCGATCTCGAAAGCCGCTAAAACCGTGCGCAATCTGCACTGGTTCGAGGTGACCGATATGCGTGGGCATATCGAAGGCGACCAGGTCGCCCATTGGCAAGTCACGCTCAAAGTCGGGCTGCGTATCGACGATTGATCGACGCGCGCCGCGTCGCTGCGCTCTTGACGCTCGATTATGTCCATATTAAAAACCATATGATCCCCACTGCACTCGATCAGCCCGGACATATAAAACGGAGAAAGCATGAGCCAGCAACGCGAGGCGATCGACACGTATCTATTGCGCGTCCTGCATACCTTGCTGATGGAGCGCAGCGTGACGCGTGCGGCCGTCAAGCTGAATCAGTCGCAGCCGGCGATCAGCGCCGCGCTGCGCCGCCTGCGCGACATCACCGGCGATCCGCTGCTCGTGCGGGGCAAATCCGGCATGGTGCCAACCGAATACGGCCTGCGCCTGCTCGAGCCCGTGCAAAACGCGCTGCGCGAGATCGAGCGGATCAAGTTCCAACAGCACAACTTCGACCCTGCCACGTCGATCCGCTGCTACCGGATCGGCTGCCCCGATTATCTGAACGTGCTGTTCGTGCCGACCGTGATCGAGCGCTTTCGGCTGGCCGCGCCGAACGCCACGCTCGAATTCCATTCGCTCGGGCCGGCGTTCGACTACGAGCTGGCGCTCGAGGATGGCAAGCTCGACGTCGTCATCGGCAACTGGCCGGAGCCGCCCGAACAATTGCATCTGTCGAATCTGTTCGTCGACGAAATCGTCTGCCTGATGAGCAGCACTCACCCGTTCGCGAAACGCGGCGGCCTGACGCTCGATCAATATCTGAACGCGCCGCATCTCGCGCCGACGCCCTATTCGGTCGGCCAGCGTGGCGCAATCGACGTGCATCTCGCGCGCGAGCGGCTCAAGCGCCATGTCGTCGTCACACTGCCGTACTTCAATCTCGCGCCTTACGTGCTCGTCAAGTCGGATCTGATCTTCACGACGACGCGGCTTTTCGCCGACCACTACGCAAAATTCCTGCCCCTGTCAGTCGTGCCCGCGCCGCTTGATTTTCCGCCGATGCAGTATTACCAGCTATGGCACGAACGTGGGCACTATTCCGACGAAGTGCGCTGGCTGCGCGGGCTTGTCGCCGAGGCGACCCGCGCGTTGATCGATACGTGATACGCGCATGCGCGGCACTTAAGCGCCGCGGACGAATATGGCGGCCGCATCTGCGGCACTGCCGGCGTTTTTGCGCGCCCGTGTTTTTCGCTATCCTGACTTGAAGCGGCCCGTGAAAATCGAAGCGCGCGCGTTCGGCACTTCACGGGTTCGCCGGCCGAACGCTTTTCGAAAGCCTTACGTCGAACAAGCGTGCCAGAATCCATCGGCTTTGGAACAAGCCGCCACCGCCCGCCGCGCGTCGATCCGAGCCGCTGCTTCGTGCTTCCCGGCAACAGCCGGCCGCTCGCGGACACGCGAGCGGGTGTGCGTTTTCCGCATTGCCGTCGAGTTCACGGCGCAAGCTCGTAAAGCGTCTGCGCGAGCGCATTGTGGCGCGCGACGATCGGCGCAAGCTCGACCGTGGTCAACCGCCCTTCGCGCACGATCACCCGCCCGTTGACGACGTTGTAAGCCACTTGCGGCGGCGCGCAGAACACCAGCGCGGCCACCGGATCGGCAAGCGAGCCCGCGAACTGCGGCGTGCGCAGATCGAAAGCGATGAAATCCGCGGCCATCCCCGGCGCGAGTGCGCCGATGTCGTCGCGGTTCAGCACCCGCGCGCCGCCGAGCGTCGCGATTTCGATCGCATCGCGCGCCGTCAACGCATCGGGGCCGAAACCGACGCGCTGCAACAGCAGCGCCTGCCTCGCCTCGGCGATCATCTGTGCGCCGTCGTTCGACGCGCTGCCGTCGACACCGAGCCCGACCGGCACACCCGCGTCGCGCATCCGGCGCACGGGCGCGATGCCCGACGCGAGCCGCATGTTCGAGCATGGACAGTGCGCGACGCCGTGCGCATCGAGCTTGACGCAATGCGCATGCCAGACGTCGCGGCCGACCCAGCCGACGTCTTCCGCATACTGGGCAGGCGTCATCCCGAATTTCTGCAGGCTGTATGCGACGTCGTTGTCGTTCTCCGCGAGGTGGGTATGCAGCGAGACGCCGTAATGGCGCGCGAGGGCCGCGGCGTCGCGCATCAACTCGCGGCTCACGGAGAACGGCGAGCATGGCGCAACGCCGATGCGCAACATCGCGTATCGGCGGCTGTCGTGATAAGTCTCGATGAGCCGCTGCGCATCGCGCAGGATATCGGCCTCGCGCTCGACGAGCGAATCGGGCGGCAGCCCCCCGTCTTTCTGACCGACGCTCATTGCACCGCGGGTCGCGTGAAAGCGCATGCCGATGCGCTGCGCGGCCTCGATACTGTCGTCGAGTCGGCAGCCGTTTGGATAGATGTACAAATGATCGCTCGACGTCGTGCAGCCGGACAGCAGCAGCTCGGCCATCGCAGTCAACGTCGACACCTCGATCATTTCCGGGGTCAGGTTCTCCCAGATCCGATACAGGCTCGTGAGCCAGCCGAACAGCTCGGCATTCTGCGCGGCCGGAATCGCCCGCGTCAGACTCTGGTACATGTGGTGGTGCGTATTGATGAACCCGGGCAATACGAGATGGCCGCGCAAGTCGAGCACCTCGTCGGCGTGTTGAGGCAGCGTCTGGCTCGGCCCGACCGCGACGATACGGTTGTCCTCTGCGTAAAGCCCCGCGTCGCGCCATTCGCGGCGCGCGCCGTCCATCGTCACGAGCATATCGGCGTGCTTGACGAGCAGCGTTTTCGCACGATGCTGCGTCCGGCCAGGCGCACTGGCGGATACGCTTTCCTGTGGTTCCATCATCGTTCGGCCTCCGTATGGTCGCGTTGCTGCAGGGTTTCGTAACTGCCAAGACAGGTTGCCGTGCACCGCATGCAGCATCGATCGCGGCCGCTGGCACGTCGGCCGCATTCGAGGCGACGCGCCCGCGGCCCGGTTATACCGGCATGCACACGTCATCCCGACGGACACTCGGCGGGCTGTCCTCCACGCCCGCAGGGCCTATCCGTGATTTCGTGGGCAGGGCATATCATGAGGTGTAAAAGTCATGGATATGCCAATGAAGAAGAAAAGGCAAACTGTAGCGCGTCAGGCAGCGGCCCGCGGGCCGCTGCCTGAACTGCCCAAGGAACTGCTGGACCAACTGGTCAAGGGGCCGATGACGCCGACCGAGGTCCAGGATTTGATGCTGGCGTTCAACAAAGCAGTCATCAAACGCGC
>NZ_LOWB01000018.1 GCF_001522865.1 Burkholderia sp. TSV86
CAAGAAGATCTACGACTCGATCGCCACCTTGCAGACGGACCTTGATGCGTGGCTCGACCAGTACAACAATGAACGAGAGCATCAGGGGCGCTGGTGTTACGGCAAGACGCCGATGCGCACTTTCCTCGATTCGCTCGATCTCGCCAAGGAGAAACTCATCCCCCATTGATGACTCGTACTTTGTCGGCCCGACTACCTGTCAGATCAAGTCCCGGCTAATACAAATTAAATCTATTGCGTGAGTTTATTTTTATCTGAACATAAAATGCGCGGGCCGAGTCGATGATGATCGCTCCGCAGCATGATCGACGTAACGATTGATGTCGGGCAGGTCAGTCGTAGTCCTCCGGCCGCAAGCTCGACTCATAGTCCTGGCCGCCATAGTAGACGCCAAGAATCGCGACCAGGTCGCCAACCACGCGGTATGCGATCACGGTGCGGCCGCGGTAATGCGTCACCCGCAGCCCGTCGAGCAGGTCATCACGCGCGACGCCGCGATGCGGGAACTGGTCGAGCTGCTCACAGAACGTCACGAGTGCGTCGACGTAGGTTTGCGCGGTGGCCGGACGCCCAGTGGATGCGATCGCTTCTTCAAGGTCGGCCAGCTGGTCGCTCACCTCGGGCGAAAACACCACGCGGTAACGCTCGGGCATCAGCGGGCAGCCTTCCGCCGCTGGGCCAGCGACGCACGCACGTCAGCGGCCGACAGCGCAGTCGACGGATCTGCCTCAAGCGCGTCCGCCGCCGGCAGCACCGCGCCGTGCAGCCAGTCGTCGATAGCCCGATCGCGGGCGGCCAACGCCCGCAACGCGTCCCGAATCACTTCCGACTCGGACGCGTAGGCACCGCTTTCGACGCGTTGCCGAACGCTTCGCGCCATCTCGTTTGGCAGCGTAATGCTCAATTGTTGGGTGGTTCGCATGGCGATCCTCTCGACATAGCGGATGAGATTAAATCCTACTCCAATGCGCCGAGATCGTCACGCGAGCCATCGACGCGCATGCCGGCGCTGGCCCGGTGCCGGCGTACCACGACGCGCTGTCGTGCAGGCACAACGTTGACGCGCGCGAAGCGCGCGGCGACATCGCCGGCGAAGCCGGCCGGGTTCTCCAAGGGGTATCCCCTTGGAGCACGGATATGTTGGCAAGGTACTGTCAGGTTGTTTGGCGGCCGGAAAGCAAGGACGAGTGAGGCGGGTATCGATCGGCTTACGCCGGCATCCGGGCGCATGCAGCCCTCTCCCAAGCCGTGAAGGCCTGGGCACGTGCCTCGCGTTTGCACTGCACGCTCCGATTGTAGCGGCACCCCATGAACAGATTCGAAACCTGTCCATGGACCGAACAAAATCGTTGCAACTGGCGCGCCGATTTGAACCGCCGCATCACCTTCTCGCGCACCCGGGTCGGCTGGTGCGAATTTTCCGCCCGGTTGTTCAATCCCTTGTGCTGCCGATGCTCGACGTTCAGACCCAGTTCATGGTTCGCGGCCGCGTAACTGCGCAGCTTGTCCGTTACGATCACGCGCGGGCAGCCGTGGCGCCTGAGCAACTTGTGCATCAACCGTTTGGCTCCTGTCGTGTCACGGCGGCGCTGCACCAGCACATCGAGCACCGCGCCGTGCTGATCGACGGCCCGCCACAGCCAGTGCTTGCGGCCGTTGATCGTCACGACCACTTCGTCCAGATGCCACTTGTCACCGCGCCCCGTCGCCGTCGAACGTCCGCTTCGCGATCGACAGACCGAATGTCGTCGCCCAGCAGCGCACCGTTTCGTACGAGAGATCGATACCGCGCGCGGCCAGTAACTCCTCAACCATGCGCAGGCTCAACGGAAAACGGTAGTACAACCAAACGGCGTAACAGATGATGTCAGGCGGAAACCGGTAGCCCTTGAACGAAACCGGCGCCTCGGCCGGCGGCAGAACGGCGATAGAAGCTTTCTTCATGCCCCATTATATTCGCCAACTTCGGGAACAACCTGACAGTACCCCGCCGAGTATTTCGGTTGGGCCTTCTTTTTTACATTGCTTTCAGGTTTTAAGGTTTCCATGACCCCATTCTCTCAAAGGTTGAGGTCTCCGAAAAACCCGGGCCGATTCATGTTAAATTAATTGATTATTGAAAAGGTCATGTTCCACAAATTGGAATCTTGTCCGAAATTTTGACCTTACTGGTATCTCACCGTTAGCCTAGCCAAGCACTAAGTTGGTAAAAGACATGTCTTGGAGACACAAACAATGAACAAGAAGAAATCTGCCGCAATGCGGTGGACGGTCATGTATGGAATCGCCCTCAGCGTTGCCGGATGTGGTGGAGACGACGGATCGCCGGTCTCTGCAGCCTCTTCGGCATCGAGCGCTTCCTCGGTGGCGGGGAGCGGCATATCGGTGCCAAATACACCAGCCAGTACACCAACGGGAACACCAACGGGGGGCGCTGGTGGCGTCGTTACTTCGTTTCCAAAAATAGGTGGCAACACGACCGTTCAGGTCGGAACGAACCCCACCAATCCGGATGTTGTTCTGAAGTTGGCGAATTCGACAAAGGACGAGGTATTCGATGGAATCGGCGGCATCGTCGACAGCGCGCCGTTGCTTCATGCCTATCCGGAGCCGCAGCGAAGCCAGATTCTCGACTATCTTTTCAAGCCAAACTATGGACAGGCAGTGCAAGTCCTGAAGCTCGAAATCGGTGGCGATTCGAATACGACGGTTGATTCTGAAAGTGCGTATCAGCACACGGCGACTGACAAACCAAATGTCATGAACGGGTATGAAGCGTGGGTGGCACAGGAGGCACTCAAACGCAATCCCAAAATCAAGATATGGGGATTGCAATGGGGAGCGCCACGTTGGATCGGTGGCCTGTGTTCGAAGGCGGACAACGAGTACCTCGTTAAGTGGATTCAGTTGATGAAAAGCCAGGCTGGTGTAAAAGTTGATTATATTTCGGCTGGCCAAAACGAACAAAACTGCGCCCAAGGTGTCAACGCCGCGCATAATCAATTTAACGACCAGGATAACATCAGCGATCTCCGCAATACGTTGAATACCGCTGGCCTCAACGACGTCAAGGTCGTCGGCTACGACGGCGAGGACGGCGCGACGGCATCGGTTCTGAGTCGGCAACCGGTCGGGGATTTGTACGCGGTTGGGATACATTATCCGGGAGGTTGGAAGGTACCCCTTACTTGGGATAAGACTGATTCCAGAAGCAGCACAATCAAGAAACTGGGCATGAAGTATTGGGCGTCGGAGGATACGGATTTCCAATCGCTCGTGCCGGCACCGGGCTCGCTAACACGGCAATACAATTTCAGGTATATCGGGTTCGGAACAACCTTGATCATGAACTGGACGTTGGTCGGCGCCGCATACCCGAACATGGAGTATATGGAGCATAGCGAAAATCCCAGCCCGCCGCAGATGGCGCTGTACGCGGAAGAGCCGTGGTCCGGTCACTACACGATCTATGACGCACCGTTCTGGTCGATGGCCCATACCACGCAGTTCACCGAAGTCGGCTGGCAGTACGTCGGATCGGCAACGAAGCGCCTTCCGAAAGGCGGAAGCATCGTAAGTTATCGAAGCGGGACTGGGGCTTCGCAAGATTGGACGTCGGTTATTGAAACGACCGACGCGACCACCGCCCAGAAAATTCATCTGGATTTTGAAGACGGGTTTAAGAACAACAATTTCACCGTATTCAGCAGCAGCGACGATACGAAGAAATATTTTGAGAACGTCGGCTCATTCTCAGAAGATCAAGACGGTATCACTGTAACGGTCCAGCCACATTCCATCGTGACTATTTCGAGCCTCTCAGGTCGTGCCAAGGGGACCGACGTCAATACCTCCCCTCCGAGTGCGGCATTTCCCGCCAATTACGCGGATAATTTCGACTCGTATGCGGTTGACGAGACGAACATTGGCTACTTCGCTCCGCTTCAGGGTGCCTACGCGATCCAGCCGTGTGCAGCTGGTCGAGCGGGGAATTGCATGACGCAAGTCGCGGCTCCTAACCCGATTCGCTGGATTTATGCGGCCAACGTCGATCCTTATATGCTGGTGGGCGATCGGCAAACCAATGACGCGACGTACAGCGTCGATGTCAGGCTCCCCGATACGCAAATCGACACTTATGGTTCGCTCGGAGGCCACGCGCACGTTGGTCGGAAGGGTGGTAACTATACAGGGTATGTGGGTTATGAACTGAAGATTACTGGCTCCGGAATGTGGGAACTTGTCTCTACGGACACGTCACGACAATCGGTCGCCAGCGGAAAGTTGGGCAGCGCGGCGACAAATTGGCATTCCCTTAAGCTCGTCTTCAGCAACGGGATGGTTTACGCGTCGATCGACGGTGTCATCGTAGCCAAGGCACCGACTGTGTCGACTTTGACGGCGGGTATGGGCGCGCTGTTGTCGAGCTACTCCCCGGTTCAATTCGACAATTTTTCGATTGTGAAGGCCGGAAGCTGACCATCAGGGAGACGGCTTCATCACGACGGCTAGGCCTGGTATCCGAAAAAATGCCTTGTTATTGATTCGAAATAGTTGATCTTGAAATCTGGAAATCGCCCCTCATGTGAGGGGCATGGAAAAACGAGTGAATCGGCCCGGGTTTTTCGGAGACCTCAACCTTTGAGAGAATGGGGTCATGGAAACCTTAAAACCTGAAAGCAATGTAAAAAAGAAGGCCCAACCGAAATACTCGGCGGAGATGCGCGCACGCGCCGTGCGGATGGTGTTGGACCACCTGCGGGAGTACGAATCGGAATGGGCGGCCATCAGCTCGATCGCGGCGAAAGTCGGCTGCACGCCGGAGACGCTACGCAAATGGGTTCGGCAGGAGCAGAAGGATCGGGGCCAGCGCGCCGGCGCCACGACAGCCGAACTGGAGCGGCTGAAGGAGCTGGAGCGGGAGAACCGTGAGTTGCGGCAGGTCAACGAGATCCTGCGCAAGGCGTCCGCGTATTTCGCGCAGGCGGAGCTCGACCGCCGACCGAAATGATGGTGTCGTTCATCGACGAGCAGCGGGCGTCGCACGGCGTCGAGTCGATCTGCCGGGTGCTGCCGATCGCGCCGTCGACGTACTTTCGGCGCGCCGACCAGCGCACCGATCCTTCCAGGCAATCGAGCCGTGCCCGGCGTGACGGGTACTGTCAGGTTGTTCCCGAAGTTGGCGAATATAATGGGGCATGAAGAAAGCTTCTATCGCCGTTCTGCCGCCGGCCGAGGCGCCGGTTTCGTTCAAGGGCTACCGGTTTCCGCCTGACATCATCTGTTACGCCGTTTGGTTGTACTACCGTTTTCCGTTGAGCCTGCGCATGGTTGAGGAGTTACTGGCCGCGCGCGGTATCGATCTCTCGTACGAAACGGTGCGCTGCTGGGCGACGACATTCGGTCTGTCGATCGCGAAGCGGACGTTCGACGGCGACGGGGCGCGGTGACAAGTGGCATCCGTCAGCCGAAGTAAAGTCGCGACATATGTCCCCAAATAAGCCCGCGTGATTCCATGAGGCGACCTCTCCGCGTATTTGACTTTACTTTCCACCGATGCGAACTAAACTCGGATCTTGTTGATGTCGAGAAGTAAAGTCGGAACTTTGCGAGGAGGTGGCGGTGGAAGATTCTCGTCGGGACGAGCGCTTTGCCTTCCAGCCGATCACCATCCAGCGATCGAAATGGCTGCATCAGTTCCATGTCTGGAGCCCCAAGCTGTCGCGACGCGTCGTACTGTATTCTCAACAGGCCGTCGACTTCTGGGCCATGATCGAATCCCATGCGACGGTCCCGACATTCTGCGAATACCCGGGCTTCATCCTGATTGATGAGAAACCTCGTATCGCGGATTTTGTGCTTCATCGGGACGGCGCGAACGAGTTTGTTGTTCTGAACGCCATGTCCCTCACCGCAGTTGGTTCTCGAGAGCGGGAGATCCTCGATCCATTGCCGATCACGACTGTGACAGCCGAGGCAATAACCCCGCATCGACAGTGGATCGACAACTGGCTGCGGATGTTGCCGTACATCACCAGCAACGCACGATTCGTCGCGCACGATCTTTTCGAGCGCGTCGAGCAGAGTCTTGCCTCATTGAAACCGCTATACACCATCGAGCATGACGCCCTGCCTGCCGATCCCATGCTGACCCGCACCGCAGTCTTTGATCTAACTCGGCGGGGCCGACTGACGAGTCCAGATCTGCGTGTCGACGTGCTCAGCAAGCATACGCGCTTCAAGCAGGCCATGGTTGCGCAGGGGACATCGTGAAGCATGCGACCGGCCTAACCCGTCAAGCGCTAGCCCCCGAACTGCACGATCTGCACTGTTGGCCGACAGTCGACCCATCAGCACTCCCGGAACCGAGACGCGCGCTATTCTTGCGGCGCGAACAAGCGATCCGTCAGTACGTGCAAGGTCAGAGCTTCGCGCTCGTTGAAAGCGCAACCGGTATCCGGCGTGCGCAGTTGTATCTGCTACTGGCCCGATGTGCCGCGCCGCATGTGGACGGCCGTATACAGGGCTTTCGTGCACTGATTCCTCACGTGCGCACGCGCGACTATATGCGCACTAAGCCCACGCAACCCAGCCGACCGGGCAAGCGCGGCGGCGCAGCGGGAGCAATGGCCCAACTGCTCGAACGGTATGAAGTGCTGACGATGTTCCTGCAACGCCAGATTCAGCTCGGCAAAGTTTACTTCGGAGCGCGCGGGGAACTGCGCGGCCTGCGCGCAACACACCGGGAATTTCTCAACCATTGCCGCGAGCTGAATCTCTCGAGCAAGCACTACCCCTTCAATCAGGATCTGCAGGGCATTCGTAGTCTGTCCGCCGCCATTCGTCGTCTGGTGGCAAACCGCACGTTCGCACAGAGCGCGCAAGTTGCCGGCGCCCAACACGTTCAGGCTCCACGTCCGCCGTTGGATCAGCCATCGCGACCAATAGTCACCCGTCCGTTCGAAGTCGTTGAGTTCGACGGCCATAAACTGGATATCCGATTACGCATTTGCGTCACCGATCCAATCGGATTGAAAAAGGATGTCGAACTTGAACGTGTGTGGCTACTCGTTGTCCTCGATGTGTGCACCCGGGCGGTACTGGGTTGGCACCTCGCATTGGCCACCGAATACAACCGCCATGACGTCATCAAGGCGATACAAAATGCCCTGCAGCCCCGCCGAAAGCGAACGGCCTTCTCGATTGCCGGATTACGTTACGATACACGCGCGGGTTTCGTCAGTGACGCCGTGCGTCAAACCGAGTATGCAACGTGGGACTGGCTGCGCTACGACAACGCGCGCAGTCACCTAGCTGGAGAAACGCTCGCGACCGTATGCGACATGGTCGGCAGTCACATCGACGCCGGCCCCTACGCGGAGCCCAACGAGCGTCCCTATATCGAACGATTTTTCGGGACAGTCGGCAGCACGCTGTCGCATCGCCTTCCCGGCACGACAGGAAAGGGGCCTCAAGATGTGCGACGATTCTTGTCTGATCCCGAGGACAAGCTCAGCCTGCTGGTCACCAGCGAAGAACTGGACGAACTACTCGAAGTCAGTTTTGCGAATTACAACGGTGCGCCGCATGACGGCCTGGGAGGGCGTTCCCCCCTCGAAATGATGCAGCATTTCGCGCAGAAGCCCGGCGCGCTGTGGCGCACGCTTGCCGAACGCTACCGGAAAAATCTGATGCTGCTGCAGCCGGTTCATCCCGCTGTCGTTCGGGGCAATCTACGCCGCGGTGTGCGGCCCTATATCAGCCTGTATGGCGTTCGGTATTCCAGCAGCGTGCTCGGTGCAGCGTCCCGTCAGATTGGCAAGCCGCTGCGAATATATTTCGATCCTGAAGACATGCGCGTCGTGACGGCCTTTCTCGAAAGCGGCGAGGAAATCGGCCCACTCCGAGCAGCAAGACCGTGGGACCAGACGCCTCACTCGCTGCGCCTTCGTCAAGAGATTCTTCGACTGAAACGACGCAAGGAAATCGACTACGGTGAACATGCTGACCCCGTTGACGCCTACCTCAAATATCAACGACGTAAATCTCGTACGAGACAACGTCGAATGTCCCATCGCGTCGCCGAAGCCGAGCGTGCCATAGACCAGCGCGACAGGCGACAAGAAGGTGCTACGGTACCGAGCTCTACAGAAGTAGTAGACCAACTCTCCGCTGTAAGCTTATCCCAGCTCGGCAAGGGACAGATCTTTCGTTGATCATGGCGACCGATTCTCTACGGCCTTTGCCGATCGCAGAACATCCGGTCGTGCTGTCCAAATATCGCATCCCGACGCCATCGATCGCGGAATTCTACACGCTGTTGTTGCGCTGCCTGACGTTGCGCACGGGAGCAATGGTGTATGCTCGATCGCGCATCGGAAAGACCTATGCAATCTTGTTTCTCGAGGCCCTGCTCGGGGTACAACGTCCCTCCCTGCCGATTCTGCGCATGCGCTGCCAGCACAAACGCAGCTCAACGGAGACGGCCTTCTTCAGTGCTTTGCTGACGATGGCTCGCCACAAGGCAAGTTCCGGGCGTGACCCGACTCAGTTGAGACAACGGCTGGTGCAACGCCTACTCGAAATTGCTGATCAGGCGAACAGCAACATCATCCTCGTTTTCCTTGACGAAGCCCAGCACCTGACCTATTCCGAGTTCGAGTGGTTACGCGACATCCACGATGAGCTCGAACTCGAGGGCGTACGCGTCGTCACCGTGTTCGTCGGTCAGCCGGCGCTGCGTTCCCGAAAAAGTGTCCTCCAGCGCGAGGGCGAGGAACAGATTGTCGCGCGTTTTCTGACCGAAGAATTACCCTTTCACGGCGTGCGTTCGGCACATGAATGTTCAGTCTGCCTGCAAGGCTACGATCAAGGCGAATATCTAGAAAACTCGGGCTGGAATCATACGCGCTTCTTTTTCCCCCGAGCCTATGGTGCCGGGATGCGTCTCGCCACCGAAGGTAGCGCGATGTGGGAAGCATTCGACGATGCTCACAAACGCGCCCAATTGGTGGGCGAACTGGAAATCCCGATGCAATTCTTTGGGTTCTGTCGCGATAGCGTGATAGGGTAAGATTCGCGGATGAAAAATCTGTCAGACACCCCGGTGAAGAAGGAACGTATTTCACGCAAGATGCTGTCACCGGGCGTTGTGAATCGGCCCGGGTTTTTCGGAGACCTCAATCTTTGAGAGAATGAGGTCATGGAGACCTTAAAACCCGAAAGCAATATAAAGAAGAAGGCGCAGCCGAAGTACGCACCGGAGATGCGTGAGCGTGGCGTGCGCATGGTGTTCGACCACCAACACGAGTACGAGAGCCAGTGGACGGCGATTCGCTCGATTGCTGCGAAGCTCGGCTGTTCGGCGGAATCGTTGCGCAACTGGGTGCGCCAGGCCGAGCGGGATCGCGGGACACGGCCGGGGCCGACCACGCAGGAGCGCGAGCGGATCAAGGAACTGGAGCGCGAGGTCCGCGAACTTCGGCAGGTCAATGAAATACTGCGCAAGGCATCCGCGTATTTCGCGCAGGCGGAACTCGACCGCCGACCGAAATGATGGTCTCGTTCATCGACGAGCAGCGCGCATCGCACGGTGTCGAGTCGATCTGCAGGGTGCTGTCGATCGCGCCGTCGACGTACTTCCGGCGCGCAGAGCAGCGAGCCGATTCGCTCAGGCAGTCGGCCCGTGCCCGGCGTGACGCCGAGCTCAGTCCCGAGAGCCAGCGCGTCTACGACGGAACTTCAAAGTCTACGGCGCCGACAAGGTGTGGAAGCAGCTCAAGCGCGAAAGATTCGAGGTGGCCCGCTGCACGGTTGAACGGCTGATGCGCAAGTGATCTGCTCTAGAAATCCTGGACACAAATGAGTGTTAGTGTTTCGGAGGCAATTTTCCCAATAGGAACGGGAGGTTGGCGATGAAGCGCAAGCAATACTCGGTGGAGCAGATCGTGGCCGCGCTCAAACAGGCTGAGCTGGGCATGCCGGTGGCAGATCTGGTTCGGCAGCTCGGGATATCAGAGCAGACGTATTACCGATGGAAGAAGCAGTACGCGGGCCTGGAGTCGAACCAGGTCCGCGAACTGAAGCAACTCCAGGATGAGAACGAACGGCTCAAGAAGCTGGTCGCGGAACTGAGTCTGGACAAGGCCATCCTGCAGGATATCGCCACAAAAAAGTGGCCGCGCCCGCGCTGAAGAGACAGACAGTGAGCTACATCGTGGATCACTACGGTCTTCCGTCGCAGCGGGCGTGCCGGCTGGTCAAGCAAGCTCGCAGCACCCACTACTATCGCAGCGTCAAGGACCCGCAGACGGCACTGCGTCAACGCATGCGCGAGATCGCACAGACACGCGTTCGATATGGCTACCGGCGCGTGCACGTGCTGCTCAAGCGTGAAGGTTGGCGTGTGAGGAGGTATCCGAAATTCCGTGTGTGAGGCGGGTTGAGATTCAGATTCCAATGTTGAATCGTTCCGGGTAAAGCAGCACGAACTGAGTCATCGCGCTCTTCCAATCGTGCCGGGAACCGGTCCATTTGGCCACGACGTTGCGCAGCACCAGCCAGATCAGTTTGAGTGCGGCCTCATCCGAGGGGAAGTGGCCGCGCGCCTTGATGACCTTGCGAAGCTGCATGTGCAGCGACTCGATCGCGTTGGTCGTATATACAATTTTCCGGATGTCGGGCGCGAAGGCATAGAACGGAATCACCTGATCCCAAGCCCTGCGCCAGAGTGCGGCAATCGGGGGATATTTCGTACCCCACGGGCTCGTATCGAACGTATCCAGCGCGGTTCTGTCGCATTAGTGGAGGGCCAGTAGAATGGTCGACTTCGAAGAACTGAGCCCTCACCGATGCGCCTTGCTGC
>NZ_LOWB01000019.1 GCF_001522865.1 Burkholderia sp. TSV86
GTACGCGGTCTTTTAACGACGCCCCTCAGCGGTTGAGGGCAGCAGGCATTCTCCAAGGCATGAGATCGGCGTAGTCGTCGGCAGTTGCAGCGAGCGGTAACCTGGTGAACAGCCAGACCAGATAGCGATATGGCTCGACTTCGTTCGCCTTGCACGTCTCGACGAGGGAGTACAGGTTGGCGCTGGCCTGCGCGCCGGCAACCGTATCGGAGAACAACCACCCCTTGCGGCCGACGACGAACGGCCGGATCGCGTTCTCGCACAGGTTGTTCGAGATCGGCCAGTTGCCGTTACCGACGTAGCGGACCAGCTTGGGCCACTGTCCGCTCATGTACTGCAATGCCTTGCCGAGCAGACTCGACGGCACGACGCCTGGCAGATGCTCGACCAGCATGCGCTCGATGATGGTGAGCACGCGGGCGCTGTACCGGGCGCGCAGTCGCTGCCGGCGTTCAGACTTCCACTTCGCGCTGCGCGCCTCGGCCGCGAACAGCTTGCCGATCAGCACGACGAAGCGCGTGGCTAGCAGATCAGGCGAGCGTGCAGCCTTCGGCACCGACTCCTCGGCCGTGATGAAGCCGCGGCGCACGTGTGCCCAGCATCCGAGATGCACGAGCTGGTGATCGTGGGCGATGCCGTTGTAGAGCTCGTACCCGTCAGTCATCAGCACGGTGCCAGGCTGTACGCCGGCATAGAGCTTCTGCGCATGCTGGGCGCCGCGC
>NZ_LOWB01000020.1 GCF_001522865.1 Burkholderia sp. TSV86
TGCCCAGGCTTTGCGCAAGCCGAAGGCGGGAGGTCTGCCATTTTGAGACGGCCTGCACGCGCTGCTTTTGCGCATCGGCCAGCGCGGTTTGGGCGTTGAGCAGTTCAGTGATGGTGCCGACGCCGGCCTTGTAGCGGCCGCGCGCGATTTGCAGCGAATGCTGCGCGTCGCTGAGCAACTCCTTGGAGTTGTCGAGATTCGCGGTGTCGCTCTGCAGGCTCTGATAGCTTCTCCACACGTCGAGCGAGACGCCAAGCTCGGTGTTCTGCATGTCGGCTTCCTGCGCGTCGGCTTGCGCTTGCGCCTGGGCAACGCGATAGCCGGACGCGAAGCCCTCGAACAACGGGATCGTCACTTGCACGCCGATCGAACTGCTGCGGCTCGAGTTCAGCTGCGTGCCGAACTGCTGCGGCTGCTGTTGATACGACGGATTGTTGCGGCTCAGATTGCCCACCAACGAAATCGTCGGCCGCCCTTGCGCGCGCACGACATCGACATTCGCGCGCGCGGCTTCGAATTTCGCGCGCGCGGCCAACAGCTTCGGATGCCGGCGCTTGGCTTCGTCGATCAGATCCGCGACGTTCTGTGCGAACTCGTTGTGATTGAGTTTGGGCTCGGACGAAGCGAGCGTGAGGGGCGTATTCGCATCGAGCCCCATCGCGTTCGCGAGCGTGCCCATCGCGCTCAACACGTCGCCTTCGGCGTTCACGCGGTCGAGCAGCGCGCGGCGATAACTGGTTTGCGCCTGCAGTTGATCGGCGAGCGTGCCGGCGCCGGCGTCGTGCTTGGCCTTCGCTTCGGCCAGGCTTTCCTTGGCGGCCTGCTCGGTTTCGCGCGCGGCATCGACCGCCGCCTGCTTGCCGCGCACATCGTAGTATGCCTGCGCGACGCTGAAGAGGATGGTCTGCAGCGTGTCGTCCTGCGTGGCGTTGGCCGCGGCGAGCAGATCACGCGCTTGGCGCAATTGCGCACCGCGCTTGCCGAAGTCGAACAGCACCCAGCTCAGATTGAGCATGCCGTATTTGCTGTTCGTACGCTGCGTTTGCGAGACCGATCGCGATATCAGTTCGCCTGTCAAGGGATTAGTGCCCTGTTGGTTATATGTCGGCGTGACTTTGTCGCGCTCATACCCGCCGGTGGCATTGATCGTCGGCAGATAAGCGGCCTTGGCCACGCCGATCTGCGCGGCCTGCGCGCGTGCGTCTGCCCATGCCTGCCGGGCTTTCGGATTTGCGCAGATCGCCTGCAGGACCGCATCCTCGAGTTCGATCGGATGGTTCGCCAGCTCGGGCTGGCACGCGGCATTCTTCAGCATCGGCGCGGCGGGCGTCGCGGACGTGAGCTTCTTCGTGCCGTAGACGTCGAGCCACTGCGCGTGCGCCGCGTGCGACGCAAAAAGCAGCGCGCACGCCCCGGCGGCGAACGGACGGAAATACTTCATCGCGCTCACCTTCCGATCGTCGTCTGCTGCGACGCGTTTTGCGCCGCGGGCGCGTGCGGGTCGGCGGCCGGTTGCGCGTCGGCGGGTGCCTGCGCCGTTGCCGGCTGCGCAGGCGGTGCCGGGATGGGCGGCTCGCCCGCTTGCGGCGCACCGGCCTGTCCTGCCGCCTGTTGCTGTTGCGCGGGGGCGGGCTGCCCAGCCGCTTGCGGCGCGCCCGGCGCTTGCCCCGCTTGCGGGGCCGCGGCCTGCTGAGCCTGGACTTGAGCCTGCTGGGCGGCCTTCTTCTGCATCTCGGCGAGCGCGGCGGTGCTTTGGTCGAGCGCGACCTTGCCGCCATCGAGCATGATCACGCGCTGCGCGGTCGCGATCGTCTCGGGCCGGTGCGCGACGATCAGCCGCGTCATGTTCAGCGCGCTCACCGCCGCATTGACCAGCCGCTCGCGCTGCACATCGAGGTGACTCGTCGCCTCGTCCAGCACCAGGATCTTCGGCCGCTTGTACAGCGCGCGGGCCAGCAGCACCCGCTGCTTCTGCCCGCCCGAGAGCACCGTGCCCATGTCGCCGACCAGCGTGTTGTAGCCCATCGGCATGGCCACGATATCCGCGTGCACCGCGGCCAGTTGCGCGCATTGCGCCACCCAGTTCGGATCGGCGTTCGGATCGAAGAAGCTGATGTTGTCCGCGATCGAGCCGGCGAACAGCACGTCGTCTTGCAGCACCGTGCCCACCAGCGTGCGCAGCCGATCGATGCCCAGGCGCTCGACGTCGACGCCGCCGATCTTGATCTTGCCGCCGGTCGGCTCGAGAATGCCCAGCAGCACGTTCACCAGCGTCGTCTTGCCGCATCCCGACGGCCCGACCAGCGCCACCGATTCGCCCGGCGGGATCTTTAGCGACACGCCGTTGAGCACGACCGGCTCGCCCTCCGCATACTGGAACGTGAGGTTCTCGGCCTCGATGCTCGCCTCCAGGTTCTCGGCCTCGCCCGGCACGTGGCGCAGGCTGGTGTCGGTCTCGGCCTGCGCGAACACGATGTCGGCGAGCCGCTCGCCCTGCAGCTGCAGCATCTTGATCTCGAAGAACTTGTCGATCAGGCTGCCGACGCGGCTGTCGAACTGGCCCTTGTAAGCGTTGAACGCCATCAGCACCCCGACGGTGAACTGGCCGTCCATCACCAGGCGCGCGCCGAGCCAGATGATCAGCAGGTTCTCGATGCCGAACAGCAAGCCGTTGATCTGCTGATACAGCAACTGCAGCTTCTGCACGTGCAGCCCGGCGTTGACCTGCTCGACGAGCAGGGTGAGCCAGCTCGAGCGGCGCTCGCTCTGGCGGTTGAACAGCTTGATGGTCTTCACGCCGCGCACGGTCTCGAGGAAGTGGCTCTGCTGCTTGGCGGTGTGAATGATCTGATCCTCGGTGGCCAGGCGCAGCGGGCGATACCAGAGCCAGCGCATCAGCGCGTAGAGCAGCATCGTGCCGAGCGAGACGAAGGCGAGCGTGCGGCTGTAGACGAACATCATCGCGAGGGTGACGATGGTCATCAGCCCGTCGATGACGGCCGACAGGAACGAGCTGGTCATGGTCTGCTGGATCGTGTCGATCGAGCCGAAGCGCGAGACGACGTCGCCCAGATGGCGGCGCTCGAAGTACTTGACGGGCAGGCTGAGCAGGTGGGTGAACACGTTGGCGCGCCACTGCACGTTCAGCGTGGTGCCGAAATACATCAGCGCCCACGCGCGGATCGCGCTGGTGGCCTGCTGCATGAGCAGCAGCAGGCCGAAGCCGAGGGCGAGCACGGTGAGCAGATCGCGATCGGCGCTGACGATCACCTCGTCGATCACCCACTGCAGGAAGAACGGCGAGACGAGCGTGAAGATCTCGAGGGCGATCGCGAGCAGGAAGATCTGGCCGAGCGAGCGCGACAGGCCGGCCACGGGCCCGAGCAGCGAGCGCAGCTTGACGGAGGGCTTGGCGTCGAGCGGCTTGAAGCTGCCGGTGGGCCAGAGTTCGAGCGCGACACCGGTGAAGGCGCGCGAGACCTCGTCGAAGGAGAGCTTGCGCACGCCCTGGGCGGGATCATGGATCGTCACGCTCTTGCCGTTGACTTCCTTGAGCACGACGAAGTGATTGAAGTTCCAGTGCAGGATGCAGGGCGTGCGCAGCTGGCTGAGCTGATCGAGATCGAGCTTGAGTGCGCGGGTGCCCAGATCGAGGCGCTGGGCGATGTCGATCACGCGGCCCAGGCCGGCGCCCTTGAGGGAAACCGGAAAGCGGCTGCGCATGGTGGCGAGGTCGACGTGGTGGCCGTGAAAGCCGGCGACCATCGCGAGGCAGGCGAGGCCGCACTCGGCGGACTCTGTCTGCAGGAGCATCGGCAGCTTGTGGCCGACGCCGAACGAAAGACGATCGAGTAGAGACATGGCGAGGGCGCGGTCAGAGTTTGCCGGTCAGGCTGTAAAGGGGTTCGAGCACCCATTCGTAGAGGCGGCGACGCTCCTGAAGGATGTCGGCCTGCAGGGCCATGCCGGCCTGCAGGGGCTGCGCCTTGCCATAAGCGGTCACGTGCTGATCCTTGAGCGCGACGGTGATGCGGTAGAAGGTGCTGCCGTTGGAGGCCTGAGCGGCGGGCGCGCCGCTGGTGGCGAGTTCGGCGGCGGACAGCGCGGTGTGGGCGATCGACACGACGCGGGCCTCGTACTGGCCGAACTTCTGGTACGGATAGGCCTGATAGCGCACGAGCACGGGGTCGCCGACATGGATGAAGCCGACCGCGGAGCTGGGGACGAACAGATAGGCCTGCCAATGAGCGCTGGCGGGGACGATGCTGGCCAGCGGATGCTGAGTGTCGGCGGTCTGTCCGGGCTCGGCGATGACGGCGGTGGCGGTGCCGGTCTCGGGGGCGGTGACGACGAACTCGCGCTTGGCTTCGCTTTGCACGAGGCTTTGGTCGACGTCGATGACGCTGCGGTCGATCTGGGCGAGCTGATTCTGCTGCTTGAGCGCGAGGCCGGAGAGCTGGTTGACGGCCTCGGTGAGCGACTGGGCGGTATTGGCGCGCTCGCGCTGCAGGCTGTGGAGCTTGGACTGCTGGTCGAGGAGATCGGCCTGACGCTGCTGGGCCTGGTCCTTGGAGATGTAGTCCTGGGCGAGCAGGCCGTCATAGCGGCGGGCGGCATCGGCGGCGAGCGAGGTGCGGGTGCGCTGGGCGGCGATCTGCTCGTCGATACCGGCAAGCTCGGTGCGCAGGCTGGCGATCTTGGCTTGCAGGGTGCTGCGCTCGTCTTGCTGAAGGAGCTTGGTCTTGTCGAGTTCCTGCTCGAGGGAAGACTTGCGCTGCTGGGCCTGGGCGATGAGGGCGGCCTGGGTTTCGCCGGCCGCGGCGCTCTGGAGATCGGCGGAGACGGTGTAGAGCACTTGGCCGCGGGTGACGTGCTGCCCCTCGACGACGTTCTTCTTGAGCACGATGCCGGTCTGCTGGGTGTAGACCTTGACGAGCCCGGTATCGGGGGTGAGGGTGCCGTCGACGGTGGTGCGGCGGGTATAGGTGCCGAAGCTGAACAGCAGGG
>NZ_LOWB01000021.1 GCF_001522865.1 Burkholderia sp. TSV86
CATCCGTCAACAACTTTTTATCGCCGTCGCGCACTCGGGACTCACTTCCTACCTCAACCCGCCGATCACTTCCCGCTCATCTCGATCGGCCGGCCAAGCTTCCTTCCCTCCTTCACGCCTCGTTTCCGTTTCCGTGAAAGAGGCGTGATTCTAGTCAGCCCGCGCCCTTCGCGCAACCCCATATCGAAAAAAAGTTTGCATGCCTTCAATCGCATCCTGGTCGAGATAAAAATCCGATATTGGTTTTTTTGTTCTTCCCGCCAGTTTTTGTCGATCCCATCCGGGCATCACTGCAAATTGCATTCGGCGTAAAGATACAGGCACAGCATGCGCCAGTTGTAGCGCGACTACATAGGACGCGCGCCCACAAAAACGCCACCCCGCATTCGAAGATCAGGCGTGAATATAACGCGCCGCTCAAAGCTCCAATAAAGGCGACGTCGGCAAGCGAGCACATCAACACGGCTGCCGTACCCGCTGGGCGGCTTATTCAGAACCGCCCAGTCCGCCCCAAGCCATCCTCTCTTTTCCACCTCGCCCGTTTGTCTGAATTTTTCCTACACCTTTCAGCTAGGCCGACACTTCGTAAGTATTTTGTCATCATGGTGCAGGCGACACTCACCGTTTTCTCGATCAATCGGACAATCGGAGGCATACACATGAGGTTTCTGGTGCTCAATTCGGACGCGGAACGGCGCGACGGCTTGAAAACCCTGCTGCGGCAAATCGACCGGCACGCCGGCTATAACGATGCAAAAGATTGGCGACAGGCACAGCGGCTGATCAAGCAACAAAGTTTCGACCTGATCGCAATCGATTGGCGGGACATCGAGCGGCTCGGCGATCTGCATGCGCTTTGCAAAGCGTGCTCGCCGACGCCAGTCGCCGCGCTGACGGACGACGCGTCGCCTGAGCAGGCTCAAGCGCTTTTTGATGCCGGCGTGCTTGGCGTCATCCCGCGCTCGACGCGCCCGCACCTGATCATGCGCGCATTGGAGATCGTGCTGCTCGGCAGCTACTACGTGCCGCCGAGCGCATTCAATCTCGCAGAGCCATCCACACGCGTAAGCGACAGCCGCGCCGATTCGCTGGCCGGTCAACTTCCGGCCAGGAAGCGTTCACCGTGCAATTTGCTGTCGCCGCGCCAAGCGCAGATCATGCGATTTGTTCACATGGGCAGCACCAACAAGATGATTGCGCGCACGCTCGGCATCAGCGAAGGCACGGTCAAGATTCATTTGGCCAGCATCTTCCAGCAATTGGGCGCGAACAATCGCGCGTCGGCCGTCGCCATTTACAACGGCTGGCTACCGCCGCACCTCGAAGTGTTGCTGGCCGCGAACGAAGGCTCGCCAAGGCCGGTGCATGGCGCGCCCGGCCCCGTACCGCTGCGCGCCGTGAAAACGCGACACAAATACCCGCTCTCCGCCGAAAACGAATCAACCAGCGAACCTCTCATCGCGGCCGAACCGCCTGCTCCGTACAAAACGGATGAATAGCCCGTAAACCCGGCGCTTCCCGGCGGTTGCGCGAATCCATTCCCATCTTTTGTATTCAACGAGTAATATAAAAACATGGGTTTTCTCTATACGCCGCTTCCGTTCTGGGTTGCCGTGGGTGGCTGGATCGCCGCCGTGGGATTGCTCGTCCTCGCGTCATGGAGACGCCCGTTCGGCCGCCTGCAGGATCCGACTCTGCAGCACGTATGGCTTGCGCTCATCACGTCGATCACCGTGCTTTGGGCATCCAACGCATGGCTCGACGATGGCCTCGTCATGCATCTGCTCGGCGCCACGTTGCTCGTCACGCTGTTCGATTGGGCTCTATCTCTCATCGCCATGGCCGTCGTCATCGGTATCGCGGCGTTCGCATTCGACGCGACCTGGCAAGGCGTCGGACTCACCTATTTGATCTACGGCGCGCTACCTGTCGCGGCATCGGCACTGCTGCAGCGCACGGTACTCACGCGGCTGCCGCATAACCTGACCGCCCTCATCGCCGGTCAGGGCATCGTATCGCCCGCGGTCGCGTCGGGCGTGGTGTCGATCGCGGCAGCAGGCGTGCAGATCGCGCTCGCCAACGGCGCGTTCGTCGTCATACCGTCCGGCTATGTGCTCAGCGCGCTGCTGCTCACACTCGGCGAGGCGTGGTTCACCGGCGTCGCGACCGCATTGATCGCCGTCTACCGCCCCGCCTGGGTCACGACCTCCGACGTGCGCCGCTACCGTCTCGGCGGCCCCCGCCTGTAGCGCGCCGCCGCGAGTTGCACATCTGCGCGCGGGGCCAAAGATATCTGCCGAGCGCGCTACTGCGGCACTCAAAAATTACGCTAAGATGGAACCCTGCTCTTCATCGGGCATCTGACATGCCTGGTGTCTCGATCTCCGTTATCTCTACCCAGATGGACAGCTTCCCCGCCCCGCAACGCCTCCTTGGCGCGCTCGGCACGTTGACGGCCTGCATTGCCGGCCTGACGCTCGCCTTCGCCGCGCCCGCATTCGCCGATCTCCTTGACCAACGCGCGGAGCTCGTCAACAAATACATCAACGACATGCACGCCGATCCGCTCGTCGCGGATTGCGCGGCACACGGCAACTTCATTGCAAGCACGTCGAACAGTTTCGATCATGTCGAATTCCCGCCGAGCGCATTCGAAAGCGACAGCGCAACAATCGTCCCTTGGAACGATTCGTTCGACGAAGGCAAGCAACGCGTGAAAGTCGACAACGTCGTAACGGTCGAGGGGCTCGGCATGCGTAACGACGGCGGCGAGCCCGCGCATCTGAAATTCCGCTGCGGGTACGTCGGCACGCAGATGCTCGCGTTCAGCTGGAACGATCCATCGCCGCCAGTGAAACCGCGCGCCGCGCGGCCGGCAGCATCGAAGGCGAAGTTTCACAAGCACGCAGGCAAAGGCAAGGGAAAGGGTAAAGCAAAGGCATCGGGCAAAAGCGGCAAACGATCGTCGACGGTGAAGGCCGTGAAGAAACATTCGGCCCGCAAGGCACGATGATCGGCTGCCGCGGCCTGACCGGCCGATAAAACCGAATGAGACGCGCCGGTCGCCATTCACGAAAAAAAGCCGGAGCGCGGCAAGCTCACTCCGGCTTTTTCATGCGTCGGCGCATGGCATTCTTCCGCCGACGCGTGTCGATCGCGTCCGGGCAAGCGCTCAGGCGAACGTGCGCACGTGCTCGAGAATCGCAGTCAACATCGCCGCACCGAGCGCCGCACTACGCGCACCGCTCCAGCCGGCATGCCCGTCGGGCAGGTTCGCGTTGTCCTTGAACGGCATCTCGAGCGTCAACGACAGACAGCCGAACCGATTGCCGATGTACTTCGACGCGAGCTTGAGCGCCTCCTCGTTGTACTTGCTGGCCGCATAGCCATGCTCGTCCTGGAAGTCGGGGCTCGCGCGCTTGAATGCGTCGATGAATGCGCGCTGCTCGACGCGCTGACGTTCGGTGAAGCCCGGCAACATCTCCGAGCCGGCCACAAACACGTATGGCAGCGCCTCGTCGCCGTGGATGTCAAAAAAGAGATCGCAACCTGCGGCTTCGATCGCATCGCGCACGACGAGCACCTCGGGGCTGCGCTCGGCATCGGGCGCCATCCATTCGCGATTCAGGTTCGCGCCCACCGCATTCGTGCGCAGATTGCCGCGCACGCTGCCGTCGGGATTCATGTTCGGCACGATATAGAACGTCGCGTGATCGTAAAGCTTGCGGGCCACTGGATCGCCCGACCAGTCGCCCCAGCCGACGAGCCGCTTGACCAGCCCCTCGACGAACCACTCCGCCATCGATTCGCCCGGATGCTGGCGCGCGATGATCCAGACTTTCTTTTTCGCGACGCCATCCTCTTGCGGCGTGCCGAGCACGATAAGCGACAACGGCCGCCCGTCATGCGTGCGGCCCAGCTCGACGACGTTCGCCTGCGGCATCTGCTGAACGGCCCCCAGAAACTCCGAATGGCGTTCCTCGCTGTACGGCTCGAAATACGCGTAATAGATGCTGTCGAATTCGGGCGTGTGGTCGATCGTCAGAGTTTGGCCGTCATACGCCGTCGGCACGCGGAACCAGTTGACCCGGTCGTAGCTCGCGACCGCGCGATAGTCGCGCCAGCCGTCGGGGTATGCGCAGTCGTTCGCATTCTCGAACGTCATCACGCAGCGTTCGCCGCGCGCGCCCGCGACGCGGAAATAAAACCATTGCGCGAACTCGGAATGATTGTCGCCGCGCACGCGCAGCCGGATCGCGTCCGCCCGCTCGCACGACAGGACGTCGATCGCGCCCGCATCGAAATTGCTCGTGATCGAGAGAGTCATTGCTGCGTCTCCTGGTGACGGCGGCCGCGCACGGCCGCCCGGATTTCATACGGTTTCACGCGCCGGCTCGGCGGCGGAATACATAAGTGTCGTCGTTCGACGCGGCTTCGTCGAACGCATAGCCCTCCGACGAAAAGCGCGTCAGCGCGTCGGGCGACGCGAGCCGCCCTTCGACGACATAGCGCGCCATCAATCCGCGCGCGCGTTTCGCGTAGAAGCTGATGATCTTGTAGCGGCCGTCTTTCCAGTCTTCGAACACCGGCGTGACGACGCGCGCGCCGAGCAGCTTCGGCTTTACCGCCTTGAAATATTCGGCCGATGCGCAATTGACCAGCACGCGCGATGCGGCGTCGCGCTTGTCGAGTTCGGCGTTCAGCGCGCGCGTGATCCGCTCGCCCCAGAATGCGTACAGATCCTTGCCGCGCGCGTTGGCAAAGCGCGTGCCCATTTCGAGCCGGTACGGCTGCAACAGATCGAGCGGCCGCAGCAACCCGTACAGCCCGGACAGCACGCGCACATGCCGTTGCGCGTAATCGAGATCGGCCGCCGACAGCGAACGGGCGTCGAAACCTTCGTAGACATCGCCGTTGAACGCAAGCAGCGCCTGTTTGGCGTTCGCCGGCGTCGACGCGCGCGACCAGTCCGCGTAGCGTTGGAAATTGAGCCGCGCGAGCGGGTCGGAAATATTCATCAGCGTCGAGATCTGCTGCGGCGACAGCCGGCGCAGGGCGCCGATCAGTTCGGCCGCGTCGTCGATAAACTGCGGCAGCGTGTGGTCGGCGACGTGCGGCGGCGTTTCGTAATCGAGCGATTTCGCGGGAGACAGAACGATTATCATAGAGGTTTGCTGGCATGCCGTGCGATGCCGGGCAATCAAACGAAAACCCTCAATTGTAACGAATGCCTAGCCCCGACGCTTTATGCGACGGCCGCCGCGTGGTGCTCGATTCGAACGTGTGGATCGATATCCTCGTGTTCGACGACCCCGCCGCCCGTCCGATCCGCGCGGCCCTCGAAACCGGCGCCGTCACCGCGCTCATCGACGCCCGCTGCCTCGGCGAGCTCGAGCGCGTGCTCGATTACCCTCAGTTCAAAGCGCGCGCGGTCGACAAGGCCGCCGCGCTCGCGACGGTCGCGCGCTTGACGCAGCATGTCGCGGGGCCACGCGACGGCGGCGGCTCGTGCGCAGCGGCAACCGCCGGCACCGCAGCGAGCGGCCCGAATTCGGCCGCATCGGCCGCCGATACGCAGCAGCCTCCGCCGCCGGACGACGCGCCGCCGCGGCCGCTGCCCAAATGCAAGGATCGCGACGACCAGAAATTCCTCGAACTCGCTTACGCGGCGCGCGCTGGCTGGCTCGTGTCGAAAGATCGCGCGCTGCTGAAACTCGCGCGCCGCACCGAACGCGATTTCGGTTTCCGGATCGCGCCGCCCGAATCGTTCGCCGCGCGAGCGCTTTCGGCCGGCGCGCCGGAGCCGGCGTAAGCGCCCTTTCCGCCCGGTCTTGCACGCACGAGCCATGATGAACGCATCGCACGATATGCCCAACACACCTGCCTTCCCGTCCCGCCTACCCCATGTCGGCACGACGATCTTCACTGTAATGAGCGCACTCGCCGCGGAAAAAGGCGCGGTGAATCTCGGCCAGGGCTTTCCGGATTTCGACTGCGATCCGGCGATCGTCGATGCGGTTGCGCGCGCGATGCGCGGCGCCCATAACCAGTATCCGCCGATGGCGGGCGTCGCGCCGCTGCGCGAAGCGATCGCGGACAAGACCGAACAGCTCTACGGCCGCCGCTACGACGCGGCAACCGAAATCACGGTAACGGCCGGCGCAACGCAGGCACTCCTCACGGCGATCCTGTGCGCGGTGCATCCGGGCGACGAAGTGATCGTGATCGAGCCGACCTACGACAGCTATCTGCCGTCGATCGCGCTCGCCGGCGGCACGCCGGTCTTCGTCACGCTCGAGGCGCCCGATTACACGATTCCGTTCGACAAACTCGCCGCGGCGATCACGCCCAAAACGCGCGCGATCATCATCAACACGCCGCACAATCCGACCGGCACGATTTGGCGTGAAGCCGACATGCGCGCGCTCGAGGACATCGTGCGCGGCACCGACATCCTGATCGTGTCGGACGAAGTCTACGAGCACATGGTCTATGACGGCGCACGGCACGAGAGCGTCATTCGCTATCCGGAGCTTGCGGCGCGCAGCTTCGTCGTGTCGAGCTTCGGCAAAACCTTTCACGTGACGGGCTGGAAGGTCGGCTACGTGGCCGCGCCCGCCGCGCTGACGGCGGAGTTCCGCAAGGTGCATCAGTTCAACGTGTTCACGGTCAACACGCCGATGCAATACGGTCTGGCCGATTATCTGCGCCACCCCGCCCCTTATCTGACCTTACCCGCGTTCTATCAAAACAAGCGCGACTTCTTCCGCGCCGGACTCGCGAACACCCGTTTCAAGCTGCTGCCGTGCGCGGGCACGTACTTCCAATGCGTCGATTATTCGGCGATCAGCGATCTGCCCGAGGCCCAGTTCGCAAAATGGCTGACGGCGGAGATCGGCGTTGCCGCGATTCCTGTATCCGCGTTCTATCATGAGCCGCATGAATCGGGCGTCGTGCGTTTCTGCTTCGCGAAGCGGGAAGAAACGCTCGCCCTCGCGCTCGAGCGGCTAGGTCGTTTATAGCCGTCAAGCGGCGCATCCGGCGGGCGGGTTTGATCCGGCGGCGCGCCGCGTGCAAGCGCGCCGATCCCGCGCGCGGCGCTCGTGCCGCCCATGCCCCATTCGGCACTCAAGCAATCAAGCCGGCTTCGCGAGGCCCGCGACATAAGCCTTGCGATCCGCACTCACGCGCCGCGCGGCCGGATGCTGCGCCTCGATGCACTTGACATACGCTTTCCAATCGATTCCCGCTTCGATGACCAGATCGCGGCCATAGATCGGTTTGGTCGCAAGCGCGACGATCGGCAAATGGATGAACGCGGCAATATCGGCAACGCTGAACGTGTCGCCCAGCAAGTACGGCGAGAACGACGCGAGCCGCTTGAAGCCGTCAAGCGCATGCGGCAGGCGCTTTTCGACACGCGCCTTCGTGCCGTCGCTGATCTTGACGCCGAAAAACGCCTCCGGGAACAGATCGCGGGCACACCATTCGATATATAGCTCAAGCACGATCGTGATCTCGCGCGCCTTCGCCGCCGCATACGCATCGGCCGGGTAAATCCGCTTTTCCGGATAGCGCATCGCCAAATAATCGACGATCGCCTGCGACTCGCTGATTGGGCCGTGTTCCGTCTGCAGATACGGTACCTTGCCAAGCGGCGTGTCGGCCCGCTTCGCGGCGCCGTCGATCGGCGTCGTGACGAGCATCTCGTCGAACGGAATACCGTATTCGAGCAGCGCGAACTTGGCCTTGTTGTAATAGTTGGACAACGGAAAACCACAGAGCCTGAGCATCGATGACTCCTTGTTCATGGGAAAACCGCGCGCGATATGCTTCGCGCGTCGGGATCGGCCACCGCCGAAAAAGCACGTCCGTGTTATTCTAAAACGCTCGAATCGGACCGCGTCATCGCAACCGCTTCGAACCGCCACCATAAGCGCCGGCTAAACCGGCCGGCGCGTGAGTCGCGCGCCAGCCGGATGCCCGCCGCATCCCAGGAGACTGCCGCATGAGCGCAGAACTGCTCGCATCGCGCCCGACCGAAAGCGAATCGACGCTCGTCCTCACCCTTTCCAATCCCGGCGCGCGCAACGCGCTGCATCCGGACATGTACGCCGCCGGCCTCGAAGCGCTCAATACGGCCGAACGCGATCCGACGATCCGCGCGGTGGTCCTGACAGGCGCGGACCGCTTCTTTTGCGCAGGCGGTAATCTGAACCGGCTGCTCGACAATCGCGCGAAAGACCCGTCCGTGCAGGCAGCGAGCATCGATCTGCTCGGCGAATGGATCACCGCGCTCACCACCGTGACGAAACCGGTGATCGCCGCGGTCGAAGGCGCAGCGGCGGGCGCGGGCTTCTCGCTCGCGCTCGCGTGCGATCTGCTCGTTGCTGCCGACGATGCAAAGTTCGTGATGTCATATGCACGCGTCGGCCTGACGCCCGACGGTGGCGGTTCGTGGTTTCTCGCTCGTGCGCTGCCGCGCGCGCTCGCCGCCGAACTGATGTTCGAAGGCAAGCCGGCCGCCGCCGCCCGGCTGCACGCGCTCGGCGTCGTAAACCGCCTGAGCCGGCCGGGCGCCGCGCGCGACGAAGCGATCGCATGGGCCGACGAATTGGGCAGGATGTCGCCGAACGCGCTCGCGCGGATCAAATCGCTGATCGCCGACGCGCACGCGCAGCCGCTGGACGCGCATCTGATCGCCGAGCGGAATCATTTCGTCGAATCGCTGCGTCACGCAGATGCGCTCGAAGGCATCACCGCATTCCTCGACAAGCGCCCCCCCGTCTACAAACGCTAAAGCGAGCATCCTGACATGCCTTTTCAATTACCCAAGCGTCGCCGTATTTACCTGATGCGTCACGGCGACGTCACCTATTTCGACGAACGCGGCCGGCCATTCGATTCGGACAGCGTGCCGCTCAACGCACGCGGCCAGGCGCAGGCATCCGCCGCGGGGCGCGTGTTCGCCGAGCAGCGCGTGCAATTCGACCGCGTGATCGCGAGCGGCCTGCCGCGCACGATGGAAACCGCGCGGCGCGTGCTCGCCGAAACCGGTCAGTCGATCGACATCGGCATCGAGCCTGCGTGGCGCGAAATCCGCGGCGGCCACCTCGCCGACATTGCCCCCGACGAGCAGGAAGCCGCGTTCCTCAGCGCACTCGACGGGATCGTCGCGGAGCACACCCGATTTCTCGGTGGAGAGACGATCGGTGAGTTGATCGACCGCGCGCTGCCACCGCTCGCCGCGCTGCGGGCGGACCCGTCGTGGAGCACCGCGCTGCTCGTGCTGCACGGCGGCGTGAATTGCGCGCTGCTGTCGCATGCCATCGTGCCCGGACACCGCTTCTTCCTCGGCACGTTGTCGCAGGACACCGGCTGCATCAATGCGCTGGACGTCGGCGAGCGCAAGCATGATTGGGTCGTGCGGCTCGTCAACTATTCGCCGCCCGACGCACTGCACCGCGACAGCCGCAACACGACGATGGAAGTGCTTTATCACCAATTCGTACACGGCACGCGCGCGTAAGCGCATCGGTTCGCCCTCATATTCACACCCGGATTTCGCCACGGAGACAACGATGGCTTCGAACGAACAAACTTCTGCTCAAAACGTTTATGCCGCCTTCGAAGGCACCCGCCCGGTCGACGGCGCGCAGCGCTTCGACGTGAATGCGCTGAGCGCGTGGCTCGCCGAGCATATCGACGGCTTCGCCGGGCCGCTTTCCATCGAGCAATTCAAGGGCGGTCAGTCGAATCCGACGTTCAAGCTCGTCACACCGCAACGCAGCTACGTGCTGCGCGCGAAGCCCGCGCCGGCGGCAAAGCTCTTGCCGTCCGCACACGCGATCGAACGCGAATACCGCGTGATGGCCGCACTCGCCGCGACCGGCGTGCCCGTTGCACCGATGCTCGCGCTCTGCGACGACGAAAGCGTGATTGGCCGCGCGTTCTATGTGATGGCGTTTGTCGAAGGCCGCGTGCTGTGGGACCCGTCGCTGCCGAATCTGACGCCCGCCGAGCGCGCCCGCCATTACGACGAGATGAACCGGGTCATCGCCGCGCTGCACTCGATCGATCCGCATGCGATCGGCCTCGCTGATTACGGCAAGGCCGGCAACTATTTCGAGCGGCAGATCGCGCGCTGGAGCAAGCAATATCTCGCGTCGGAAACCGAGCCGATCGATGCGATGCGCAAGCTGATCGACTGGCTGCCGCAGCATCTGCCGCCCGAAACCGGGCATGGCGCGCGCGTGTCGATCGTGCACGGCGACTACCGGCTCGACAATCTGATCTTCGAGCCGCGCGAGCCGCGCGTGCTTGCGGTGCTCGACTGGGAACTGTCGACGCTCGGCGATCCGCTCGCCGATTTCGCGTATCACTGCATCGCGTGGCACGTTGAGCCGGGGCATTTCCGTGGAATCGCGGGGCTCGATCTGCCGTCGCTCGGCATTCCGGACGAAGCGCACTACGTCGCCCGCTACTGTGAGCGCACCGGCCTGAAGGTTCCGGACAACTGGAATTTCTATCTCGCGTACAACCTGTTCCGGATCGCGGCGATCCTGCAAGGCGTGATGAAACGCGCGGTAGACGGCACCGCATCGAGCGCGCAGGCGCTCGATGCGGGCCGGCGCGCACGGCCGCTCGCCGAGATCGCATGGCGCTACGCGCAACAGGCGCATTGACGGCACGGCGGCAAGGCGCGCCAGCGGCGCGCGGGCGCGTTGCCGAACGCGTGCGCGCCGTCTGCGGCGCGCGTCGATCTATGCTCTAATTTCCTCGTCCGTGCCGCGGCGCTCCGCCAAGCCGCGACGACCGAACCGCAAACGAGGAGCGACGATGATCGACGTTTATAGCTGGGCCACGCCGAACGGTCACAAAATCCACATCATGCTTGAGGAAACCGGGCTTGAATATCGCGCGCACCCGATCGATATCGGCGCGGGCGACCAGTTCAAGCCGGCGTTCCTGAACATCAGCCCGAACAATAAAATCCCCGCGATCGTCGATCATGACGGCCCCGGCGGCAAGCCGGTCTCGCTGTTCGAATCGGGCGCGATCCTGATCTACCTCGCCGAGAAGACCGGCAAGTTCCTGCCGTCCGAGCCCGTCGCGCGCTATGCAACGCTGCAATGGCTCATGTTTCAGATGGGCGGCATCGGCCCGATGCTCGGCCAAGCCCACCATTTCCGCCTCTACGCGCCCGAGCGGATCGACTACGCGGTCAACCGTTATACGAATGAAGCGAAGCGCCTGTATGGCGTGATGGACAAGCAGCTCGGCCAGTCCGCGTACCTCGCGGGCGACGGCTACACGATCGCCGACATCGCCGCCTACCCATGGACGCGTTCATGGCAAAACCAGGGCATCGCGCTCGAGGATTTTCCGAACGTGAAGCGCTGGCAGGACGCAATCGCCGCTCGCGGCGCGGTGCAGCGCGGCGTCGAAGTGCTGACGTCCGAACGCAAGCCGCTGCAGGACGACGCCCGCGCACGCGAAATATTGTTTGGCGCGACGCAATACACGCGCCGCTGAGCACGCTGCCGGCGCTCTCCAGCGCCGTTCCGGCCGGCGAGATGCGAGCCGCCGCTGCAGCGCAGCCTTCGGCGATCAGAAGAAGTGCAGCGTGACGAATTCCATCGCGCATGCCAGCTCCTGTTTCTCCGGATGCTCGATTTCGACCGATATCGACCATGTCACGCGCACGCTGCCCTGCGTGCCGTCGGTCGTATCCTTCACCCCGAAGCGCGCCCGCACGCGCGAGCCGACCGGCACCGGCCGCACGAAGCGCACGCGATTGAGTCCGTAGTTCACGCTCATGCGCTCGGCGAAACGGATCGTGCGGGACATCAGCGCCGGAATCAGCGACAGCGTCAAGAAACCATGCGCGACCGGGCCGCCGAACGGCGACTCGCGCCGCGCACGCTCAGGATCGATGTGAATCCATTGGCGATCGTCGGTCGCCTCGGCAAAGCCATCGACGCGCGGCTGGTCAACAACACACCAATCACTGACGAACGGCGCCGCGCCGACGAGATCGCGCAGCGCCTGCGCCGACGCAATCGTCGGCAGCGCCGCTTGCTCTTCTTGCGTCACATCGGCCATCATGCTTGCCCCTTCGGTTCGCGCAACCCGAACAGCACCTTCGAGCGCACCGTGATCACCGTCTCGCCGCGCTCGTTGACGCCTTCCCATTCGGTCGACACGATCCCGCGATCCGGGCGGCTCGCCGACACCCGCTTATCCAATATCTTGTTGTACATCGTGATCGTGTCGCCGACGCGCACCGGCTTTAGCCAGCGGATTTCGTCGATGCCGGGCGAGCCCATGCTCGTCGAGCCTTGCAGCACGTTGCGCACGAGCATTCCCATGAACACCGAGCAGGTGTGCCAGCCGCTCGCGACCAATCCGCCGAACATCGACGCCTTTGCCGCCGCCTCGTCGAGATGAAAAGGCTGCGGATCGTAGGCCTGCGCGAACGTCACGATCTCGTCGGCGGTAAACGTGTGCTTGCCGACTTCGGTCGCGCTGCCCACTATCAGATCTTCATAGCTGATGCCCATCAAACGTCTCCGTCAAAGTGAGTGATCCGCGCCGCGCTCAAGCAGCGTGCGGCGCCGTAAAATCCGGCAGCGAAGCAAAGCGTGCAACGTGATGATCGACGTCGCCGAGGGTCGTTTCGATGATTGACAGCCGCTTGAACCAATGCGCGGCCGCGACTTCATCAGTGACGCCCATGCCGCCGTGCAACTGCACGGCCTGCTGGCCGATGAAACGCGCCGCCTGCCCGAGCCGCGCCTTTGCCGCCGACACCGCGCGGCGGCGCTCGTTCGCGTCGCGGCTCGCATAGCGCACGGCGGCCAGGTAGGTGAGCGAGCGAGCCTGCTCGGCATGGATCAGCATGTCGACCATCCGATGCTGGAGCGCTTGAAAGCGCGCAATCGGTCCACCAAATTGTTCTCGCGTCTTCGTGTAATCGAGCGTCGCGTGATTGAGCGCATCGAGCGCGCCGAGCGCCTCGGCGCATAGCAGCACAGTGCCGTAATCGGCAATCTGCTCCCATGCGGCCTCGCTGGGCGTGCCGCCCGCGAGCGCACGGGCCGGCGCGCTCGACAAACGGATCGTCGCCGCGCGCTGGCCGTCGATCGTCCGGTAATCGGTCACGTCGACGCCCGCCGCGCCGCGCTCGATCGCGAACAGGCCGAGCGCGCCGTCAGGCAGCCGCGCTGGCACGATCAGCACGTCCGCTTGCGCGCCGTGCGTCACCACGGATTTCACGCCGCTCAACGCGAACGCATCGCCGTGCGGCCGCGCGCTCGTTTCGATCGCGAACAGGTCGTAGCGCGCACGCGGTTCGTGAAATGCGACCGCGAGCTTCGCGTCGCCTTGCGCAACCCGTTCGAGCAGCGCGGCGTCCGCCGCGCCACCCGAGCCCGCGATGCGCAACGCCTCGATGCCGACCGCCGTCGCCCAATACGGCTCGACGACGAGCGCGCGCCCCAATTCCCGCATCGCGACCAGCATATAAACGGCATCGCCGCCGAAGCCGCCGTGCGCTTGCGGCACCGGCAGCGCGGTCAAGCCGAGTTCGGCGAGCGCACGCCACTGGCCGGCGGATACGCCGGCCTCCGAGTGAATGATCGCGCGCCGTGCGTCGAAATCGTAGCGCTCGGTAAGATAACGGCGCAGTGCGTCGCCGAATTGCTGCTGCTCTTCGCTGAAAGTGAAATTCATCACTTGTCTCCTATGTCGGCCGGCATCAGCGCCTCTAGCACCTGGTCCCGCCGCATGCAACGCAGCCGACCGGATATTGGTCCGGCGCTGGCGCGTTCGCACCCGGTCTGGCCCGACGATGCAACGCCGCAGGCGTTCAGCGCCGGCGCCGCCCTCATCCCATGCTCACAATCCAAGCATCATCTGCGCGATGATGTTTTTCTGGATCTCGTTCGAGCCGCCGTAAATCGACGTCTTGCGATAGTTGAAGTAATACGCGGCGAGCGGCGCCGCGGCAGCGTCGTCGACGACGCTGCGCTCGCGCTCTCCGTCAAGAAACGGCACGTCGAACGGCGCGGCAAGCGGGCCGATCGCATCGACCATCAACTCGGTCAGCCCCTGCTGGATCTCGGTGCCCTTGATCTTCAGCATCGACGCCTCCTGCCCCGGCCCGCGCCCGCTCGCTTCGCTGCTGACCACACGCAGCACCGTCACCTCGAGCGCCATCAGTTCGATTTCGAGCGCGGCAATTCTTGCGGCAAACACCGGATCGTCGATCAACGGCCGGCCGTTCTTGCGCTCGCGTGACGCGAGCTGCTTCAGGAATGCGAGTTCGCGTTTGGACGCGCCGACGCGCGCGATCCCGGTGCGCTCGTGCCCGAGCAGATACTTCGCGTAGGTCCAGCCGCGATTCTCGTCGCCGACGAGATTATCGAGTGGCACCTTCACGTCCTCGAAAAACACTTCATTGACCTCGTGATCCTCGTCGAGCGTGATGATCGGCCGCACGGTGATGCCAGGCGTCTTCATGTCGATCAGCAGAAACGAGATCCCTTCCTGTTTCTTCGCGGCGGGATCGGTGCGCACGAGGCAGAACATCATATCCGCGTACTGGCCGAGCGTTGTCCAGGTTTTCTGGCCGTTGACGATGTAGTGATCGCCGTGACGCTCGGCGCGCGTGCGCAGCGACGCGAGATCCGAGCCCGAGCCGGGCTCCGAATAGCCCTGGCACCACCAATCGGTGCCGTCGAGGATGCGCGGCAGATAATGACGCTTCTGCGCTTCGCTGCCGTACTTCATCAGCACCGGCGCGACCATCGACACGCCGAACGGCAGCACGGGCGGCGCGCCGATCCGCGCGCACTCCTCTTCCCAGATATGACGCTCGATCGCATTCCAGCCCGGGCCGCCATATTCGACCGGCCACGCAGGCGCGGACCAGCCGCGCGCGCCGAGCAGCCGGTGCCAATTCGCGTAGTCTTCGCGATTCAAACGCTTGTGATCAAGAACTTTCGCTCGCAGCTCGCGAGGCAGATTCGCCTCGAGCCATGCGCGGATGTCGGCGCGGAACGCGTCGTCGGCGGGGGAATAATCGAAATCCATGCCGGTGTCTCCTCCAGGGCCTGGACCGCACCAGCGGCCGCCGAGGCCGCCCGGCAATCATGAACGATTACTGGAGAGGTTCCTTCAGCGCGGCCGGAACCGGCAGCGGCAGCACATCGATGCCTTCTTCAACCAAGGCTTGCGCGTCCTCAGGCGTCGTCACGCCACGAATGCTGCGCGCGGGCGCTTCGTTGTAATGAATACGCCGCGCTTCCTCGGCGAAGCGCTCGCCCACGTTCTCGGTCTTCGCCAGCACCTCCCGTAGCGCGCGCATCACCTGCGCCTGCAGCACGCGCGGATCAACCGGCTGCTCGCGCGTCGCGCCTGACAAATTCAGGCGAGGCGCGGACGGCATGCGGCTGACCTCAGTCGCCCCGCAAACCGGACATTCGACCAGCTTGCGAGACAACTGCGCGTCGAACTCGTCGGCTGACGCAAACCAGCCTTCGAATCGATGGCCATGGGGGCACTGTAAGTCGAGAACCTTCATGCTGAATCAGGGCGTGGTGCCAGTGTAGCGCAAAAAGAAATTTTGTGAACGATCGTGCTAAATTAGTTTGGTGAATGAGCGGCTCTCGCTATCACCACACTCACACCGATTGTATCGTGGTCCAAAATCTCCCGCTTGGCCCGCCCGCGAGCACGGGCTTACGGCCGCACGACCTCGCCGAGCGGCCACGCGCCCGACAGCGCCTTTTCGAGCCACATCGTCCCGATGATCGTCTTCACGTCGCTGATCCGTCCGGTGCGCACCCATTCGAGCAGATCCGGCAGCGTCGCCGTGAATGTCTCGAGGAATTCGCCGTCGTCGAGCTTGCGCTCGCCCGGCGTGAGGCCGCGCGCGAGATAAATGTCGATGAATTCGGTCGAATACGAAATGATCGGGTGGATACGCGTCAGAAACACGTATTCGCGCGCGGTGTAACCGGTTTCCTCGCGCAGTTCGCGGATCGCGCAGGCGAGCGCACCCTCGTTCGGATCGAGCTTGCCGGCCGGAAATTCGGTCATCACCTTGCCGATCGGATAACGATATTGGTTCTCCATCAGCACCCGGCCGTCGTCGAAGACCGGAATGACCATCACCGCACCGGGATGGGTCACGTATTCGCGCGTCGCATGCTTGCCGTCGGGCAGACGCACCGTATCGCGCTTCACTTTCAGGAACGTACCGTCGTAGGCGGCTTGGCTCTCGATACAGGTTTCGAAGAGCGTGGCGTCGTGATTCGGCAAATCGGCCATCGGCGGCTCCGGTTGGGGACGCGACGGCCAGTCCGTCAGCGCCGCTTGACTAGATATTGGAACGTGAAGCCGGGAAACGCGAACACGACAAAAAGACTGAACGTAATCGCATAGAACTGCCAGCCCTGTTCGAAACGGTTGCCGGCGCGCGATTCGAGCCAGAAGCCCAGCGCGCCGACCACGAAATACAGCACGATCAATTCGCCGATCCGGAGCCACGCGCTCTTTTTCGCCGCTGCCCCGCCATTGAGCGGCACGACGGCGAACAGGCGTTGATTCAGGAACGGCAGGTTGGCGCCCGCGAGCGCCAACAACACGATGAACCAGCCCGCAGCCGACATTACAACGGCAGCGTATGGCTGATTGCCTGCAGGCAGATCGTCATCAGCGGGCCCGGCAGAATGCCGAGCAGCACGACGGCGACGCCGTTCAGCACGAGCACCGTGCGCTTGCATGCGTCACCTGCGATCGGCGTCGTGTCTTGCGGTGCATCGAAATACATCAGCTTGACGATGCGCAGATAGTAGAACGCACCAATCAGCGACGTGATGACGGCCAGCACCGCGAGCCACGTGAGGCCGGCGTTGACCGTCGCCTCGAGCACCGCAAGCTTCGCGTAGAAACCAACCGTCGGCGGAATGCCCGCGAGCGAGAACATCATCGCCATCATCACGAACGCGAACACCGGGCTGCGCTTGTTGAGCCCCTTGAAGTCGTCGAGTGTTTCCGCCTCGAAATCTCGGCGCGCGAGCAGCATCACGACACCGAACGCGCCCATCGTCGTCACGAGATAGATGATCGAATAAAACATCGCCGAGCTGTACGCGCTCGCAGCCGATGACGGATTGCCGCCGATGACGCCCGCGAGCAGCCCGAGCAGCACGAAGCCCATGTTCGAAATCGCGGAGTACGCGAGCATGCGCTTGACGTTGCGCTGGACAATACCGGTCACGTTGCCCACGATCAGCGACAGCGCCGCCAGGATCACGAGCATCTGCTGCCAGTCGGCCGCGAGCGGCAACAGCCCCATCACGAGAAAGCGCAGCCCCCACGCGAATGCCGCCACCTTCGGGCCGCCGCCGACGAACAGCGTCATCGCGGTCGGCGCGCCCTGATAGACGTCCGGCACCCACATGTGGAACGGCACGGCGCCCAGCTTGAACGCGACGCCGGCGACGACGAAAATCACGCCGAACAGCAGCACCGCATCGTTGATGTGGCCCGACGCAACCGCCTTCAGCACTTCGTTCAATTCGAGCGAACCCGTCGCGCCGTACAGCATCGAAATCCCATACAGCACGAAGCCCGAAGCCAGCGCGCCGAGCACGTAGTACTTCATCGCCGCCTCGCTCGACTGCGCGGCATCGCGGCGCAGCGCGATCGTCGCGTACAGCGACAACGACATCAGTTCGAGGCCGAGGTACAGCGTCAGGAAGTTGTTGCCCGAGATCATCACGATCTGACCGAGCAGCGAGAACATTCCGAGCAGGAACACGTCGCCGCGGAACAGGTCGCGATCCTCAAGGTACTTACGCGAATAGACGAGCGACACGGCAAAGCCGAACGACACGACCGCCTTCATCACGCTCGCGAACGAATCGACGACGACCATCCGCGAGAAAAAATAGTACTGTTGCGGATCGAGCGCTTGCAGCGCGAACCAAACGCCCGCCGCGATCGACGAGACGACCGCGATCAGATACGTGACGCGTCGGCCGGCCGCGCCGGAAATGGTGTCGTTCAGCCAGGCGACGACGATGGCGGCCATCACCAGCGCATCAGGCAACAGAACATTCATAGGTGCGTTTTGCATGATCTTGATTTCCTCCGCTCGCGCTTACTGGGCCAGCGGCAGTTTCGACTGCGCGACATGGGAGAGGAGGTTTTCCACGGAAACGTGCATCACGTCGGTGAACGGCTTCGGATAGAGGCCCATCAGCAACGTGAACGCGGCAAGCACGGCGAGCATCGAGAATTCGCGGCGGCCGATGTCCGAGAGCTTCGCGACCTTGTCGCTCTTTACCGCGCCGAAGTACACGCGCTTGTACATCCAAAGCGTGTAGGCCGCGCCGAGAATCAGCGTGAACGCCGCCCCGAACGCAATCCAGAAATTGAACTGGACCGCCGCAAGAATCACCATGAATTCGCCGACGAAACCGGACGTGCCGGGCAAGCCGCAGTTGGCCATCGAGAACAACATCGCGAACGCGGCGAACTTCGGCATCACGTTGACGACGCCGCCGTAATCTGCGATCTGACGCGAATGCAAGCGGTCGTACAGCACCCCGATGCAAAGGAACATCGCCCCCGATACGAAGCCGTGCGAGATCATCTGAACGATCGCGCCTTCCACACCCAACTGATTGAAGATGAAAAAGCCGAGCGTGACGAAACCCATGTGCGCGATCGACGAATACGCGACGAGCTTCTTCATGTCCGCCTGCACCATCGCGACGAGGCCGATGTAGATCACCGCGACGAGCGACAGCGTGATCACGACCGGCGCGAAGAAGTGGCTCGCATCCGGCGTGATCGGCAGCGAGAAGCGCAGGAAACCGTATGCGCCGAGCTTCAGCATGATCGCGGCCAGCACGACCGAACCGCCTGTGGGCGCTTCGACGTGCGCGTCCGGCAACCACGTATGAACCGGCCACATCGGCACCTTCACCGCGAAGGCGAGGAAGAATGCGATGAACAGCAGAACCTGCGGCGTCATCTCGAGTTTCGCGTTCTGCCAGGTCGCGAGATCGAACGAATGCGTATGCGTATACAGATAGATCAGCGCGACCAGCATCAGCAGCGAGCCGGCAAGTGTGTACAGGAAGAACTTGAACGCCGCATACACGCGGTTCGGACCGCCCCACACGCCGATGATGATGTACATCGGGATCAGCGTGGCCTCGAAGAACACATAGAACAGCAGGCCGTCGGCCGCCGAGAACACGCCGATCATGATCCCCGACAGGATCAGGAACGCAGCGAGATACTGCGAGACATTCTCGGTGATGACTTCCCACGCGGCGATCACGACGATCACGGTGATCAGCGCGGTCAGCACGACAAACCACATCGAGATGCCGTCTACGCCAAGGTGATACGAGATGTTGAAGCGTTCGATCCACGTCGACTGCTCGACGAACTGCAACGCCGCGGTGCTCGAATCGAAGCCCGTGACGAGCGGAACCGTCACGGCCAGGCCGAGCAGCGAGCCGATCAGCGCGACCCCGCGCGCGACGCCCGGATTTTTATCGGAGCCGACCGCGAGCACGATGAGGCCGAAGACGATCGGCAGCCAGATCGCGGTACTGAGAATCGGAAAAGAGTGCATTAGTATCGTCTCCGCCTTATTTGCCGCCGAGCGTTACAAACAGGGTCAGGAGCCCCAGCATGCCGATGATCATGGCGAACGCGTAGTGATAGATGTAACCGGATTGCAGGAAGCGGATCACGCCGGCGAACCAGCCGATGAAGCGCGCGCTGCCGTTGACGAGGCCATCGATCACCACGACGTCGCCCTCCTTCCACAGCCCGCGGCCGATCGCGACCGCGCCCTTCGCGAACACGACCTCGTTGATCTTGTCCATGTAGTACTTGTTGTCAAGTAGCGTGTAGATCGGGCCGAACGCGCGACGGATCGACGCCGGCAGATCCGGACGCTTCAGATACAGGAACCATGCGACGACAACGCCAGCGAGCGCCAGATAAACCGGCAGCCCCGACACCGAATGCAGCCCCATCGCCGCCCAGCCGTGGAACTCCTCGGCCATCTCGGCAAGCGCCGGGTGATTCTGGCCGATGAAGATCACCTTGTCGAACGCGACGCCGTGCTGGAAGAAATCGCCGAACAGCATCGGGCCGATTGCCACCGCGCCGATCACAATCGACGGAATCGCGAGCAGCACGAGCGGCACCCAGACGACCCACGGCGTTTCGTGCGGCACATGCACGTGACCGTGGCCGTGATCGTCATGACCATGCGCGGCCGCCTGCGCCATCGGCGAATCCGGGTGCTTCGGCTTACGGAAGCGCTCTTCGCCGTGGAACACGAGGAAGTACATCCGGAACGAGTACAGCGCGGTGACGAACACGCTCGCGACGACCGCGAAGTACGCGAAGCCCGAACCCGGCAGGTGCGACAGCTTCACCGCGTCGATGATCGAGTCCTTCGAATAAAAGCCGGAGAAGAACGGCGTGCCGATCAGCGCAAGCGAGCCGATCAGCGACGTGATCCACGTGATCGGCATGTACTTGCGCAGGCCGCCCATGTTGCGCATGTCCTGATCGTGATGCATGCCGATGATCACCGATCCCGCGCCGAGGAACAGCAGCGCCTTGAAGAACGCGTGCGTCATCAGGTGGAACACGGCGACCGGGTACGCGGATACGCCGAGCGCAACCGTCATGTAGCCAAGCTGCGACAGCGTCGAATATGCGACGACGCGCTTGATGTCGTTCTGAACAATGCCGAGAAATCCCATGAACAGCGCCGTGATCGCGCCGATCACCGTGATGAACGACAGCGCCGCGTCGGACAGCTCGAACAGCGGCGACATCCGCGTGACCATGAAGATGCCGGCCGTCACCATCGTTGCCGCGTGAATCAGTGCGGAGATCGGCGTCGGGCCCTCCATCGAGTCAGGCAGCCACACGTGCAGCGGGAACTGCGCGGACTTACCCATCGCGCCGACGAAAAGGCAAATGCATGCGACCGTCAGCAAACCCCATTGCGTGCCCGGAAAGTGCAGCGTCGCGAGTTCCGCGCGCTTCGCGAACACTTCGCCGTAGTTCATCGAGCCCGCATACGCGAGGATGAGGCCGATGCCGAGCAGGAAGCCGAAATCGCCGACGCGGTTCACGAGGAACGCCTTCATGTTCGCGTAGATCGCGCTTTCACGCGTGAAGTAGAAGCCGATCAGCAGGTACGACACGAGACCCACCGCTTCCCAGCCGAAGAAAAGCTGCAGGAAGTTGTTGCTCATCACGAGCATCAGCATCGAGAACGTAAACAACGAGATGTACGAGAAGAAGCGCTGATAGCCGTCCTCTTCCGACATGTAGCCGATCGTGTAGATGTGCACCATCAGCGACACGAAGGTCACGACCACCATCATCATCGCGGTCAGCGTGTCGACGAGGAAACCGACCTCGAGCTTCAGCGAGCCGACGTTCATCCATTCGTAGACGGTCGCGTTGAAACTCGCGCCATCCAGCACCTGGAAGAACACCATCGCGGAAAGCACGAGCGAGATCGCGACGCCGAGAATCGTGACCCGGTGCGCGTTGCTGCGTCCGATCGCGTTCCCGAACAACCCCGCGATCAGCGAACCGGCGAGCGGCGCGAGCGGAATCGCCAACAGCAGGTTTTCATTGAGTGTCGTTGACATAACAGCCTTGCCTGAAATTAACCTTTGAGCTGATCGAGATCCTCGACATTGATCGTGTCGAGCTTGCGGAACAGCGTCACGAGAATCGCGAGGCCGATCGCGGCTTCCGCCGCCGCGACCGTCAGCACGAAGAACACGAAGATCTGGCCGTGCACGTCGCCCAGGTAGTGCGAGAACGCGACGAAATTGGTATTCACCGCGAGCAGCATCAGTTCGATCGCCATCAGGATCACGATAATGTTGCGGCGGTTCAGGAAGATTCCGACGATGCTGATCGCGAACAGGATCGCGCCGAGCACGAGGTAATGCGCCAAGGTCAACATAGTTTCTTTTCCTCCGCTTAGCCGTTGCCGCCGGCGGCGCCTGCTGCGCGCTCGGCCGTTTCCGGCTGCGGCTTGTCCGCTGCCATCTTCACGAGGCGCACGCGGTCCTGGCGGCGCACCTTCACCTGGTCGGACACACGCTGGCGCTTGCTGTCCTTGCCCTTCTGCGCAGTCAGCCCGACCGCCGCGATGATCGCGACGAGCAGCACCAGGCCCGCGATTTCGAACGCGAAGATGTAATCGGTATAGATCACCTTGCCGATCAACTTCGTATTCGACATGCCGGCCGCTGCGCCCGCGGCGATGTCGCGCACGGGCGACGACGTCGCACCATAGCCGCGCCAAAGAATCAGCGCCGTCTCGACGACGATGATCGCGCCCACCGCGGTCGCCATCGGCACGAAGCGCCGGAAGTCGCGGCGCAGCACGTCGATGTTGATGTCGAGCATCATCACGACGAACAGGAACAGCACCATCACCGCGCCCACGTAGACGAGCACCAGCAGGATCGCGAGGAATTCGGCCTCGAGCAGCATCCAGATCGCGGCTGCGTTGAAGAACGCGAGCACGAGGAAAAGCGCAGACGCCACCGGGTTGCGCGAAGTGATCACCTTCAGCCCCGATACCACGAGGAGCAGCGAGAAGATGTAGAAGAGTACGGTCGTGAAGTCCATGATTACCGGTTCATCATTAGGCCATTGTCAGGCGCGGTTGGCTGTCACCGCCGGGCGAGCCGCGGCGTCGCCGCGGTTTGGCCGACCCGCTCGCCGGGGCGGCCGTCGGTTCCCCGAAGGATCACCGATACCGCGCATCGGCGGCCTTCGCAGCCGCGATCTCCTTCTCGTAGCGATCGCCGACCGCGAGCAGCATTTCCTTCGTGAAATACAGATCGCCGCGCTTTTCGCCGTGGTACTCGAGAATCTGCGTTTCGACGATCGAATCGACCGGGCAGCTTTCTTCGCAGAAACCGCAGAAGATGCACTTCGTCAGATCGATGTCATAGCGCGTCGTGCGGCGCGTATTATCCGCGCGCGTTTCCGATTCGATCGTAATCGCCATTGCCGGGCACACCGCTTCGCACAACTTGCATGCGATGCAGCGCTCCTCGCCGTTCTCATAGCGGCGCAGCGCATGCAGACCGCGAAAGCGCGGCGAGATCGGCGTTTTCTCCTCGGGGAACTGCACGGTGAACTTGCGCTTGAACGTGTACCGCCCCGTCAGCGCGAGCCCCTTCAGCAGCTCGGTCAGAAAGAAGGTTTTAAAGAACTGTTGGATTGCCGTCATGATTTCGTCCGCCCCTTATTTCCAGATATTCAGCGGCGACATCATCCAGAAACCGACCACGACCACCCAAATCACGCATACCGGCAGGAATACCTTCCAGCCGAGGCGCATGATCTGGTCGTAGCGGAAACGCGGGAACGTCGCACGGGCCCAAATGAACACCGACAGCAGCGCGAAAACCTTCAGCACCAGCCAGAAGATGCCCGGAATGAACGACAGGAATTCGAACGGCGCGTCCCAGCCGCCGAGGAACATCGTCGCCGCCAGCGCCGAGATCACGATCATGTTGATGTACTCGGCCAGGAAAAACAGCGCGAAGGCCATCCCCGAGTAATCGATCATGTGGCCCGCGACGATTTCCGACTCCCCTTCCACCACGTCGAACGGATGGCGGTTCGTTTCCGCGATGCCCGAAATGAAGTAGACGACGAACACCGGCAGCAGCGGCAGCCAGTTCCACGACAGGAAATTGATACCGTGGTTCGCGAAGAAGCCTTGCTGCTGCGAGTTGACGATCTCCGACAGGTTCAGGCTGCCGGCCGTCATTAGTACGAGCACGAGCGCGAAGCCCATCGAGATCTCATACGACACCATCTGCGCGGCCGCGCGCATCGCACCGAGAAACGCGTACTTCGAGTTCGACGCCCAGCCGGCGAGAATCACCGCGTAGACGCCGACCGACGAGATCGCCATCGCGTACAAGAGGCCCGCATTCACGTTTGCGAGCACGGCGCCCGCTTGGAACGGGATCACGGCCCACACCGCGAACGCCGGCACGACCGTCATCACCGGCGCGATCAGATACAGCCAGCGGCTTGCCGCCGTCGGGTGGATCACTTCTTTGAGCAGCAGCTTCAGCACGTCGGCGATCGGCTGCAACAGGCCCGCGGGGCCGACACGGTTCGGACCGAGACGCACGTGCATCCAGCCGATCAGCTTACGCTCCCACAGAATCAGATATGCGACGGACAACAGGATCACGACGGCGACAACGAGAATGCGCACCAGCGCCCATACCGTCGGCCACGCCGCACCGAGAAGCTCGGCCCCGCCCGAGTTGATCGTATCGAACAAGCTCATTTACGCCTTCTCCACCACCAGTTCACCGGACAGGCTGCCGAGCGCCGCGCCGGCAGGCGTTGCCGCCGACACGCGAACGACATTTGCCGCAAGATTCTCGTCGCGCACGGCCGGCAATTGCACCGCACGATCACCTTGGCGCACGCGCACCGCGTCGCCGTCCTTCAAGCCGAGCTGGTCGAACAATGCGGCGGGCAAGCCGGCGTGGGACGCGACTTTCGCGGCGGCCGTCAGATGCAGCGCGCCAGCGCGACGCACGAGCGCGTCGGCGTGATAAATCGGCACGTCGGCAAGGCGTTCGAGCGCGCCGTTCGCCTTCGCCGCCGCACGCTCGACTGCGAGCTTCGTCCGGTTCGACAAACGCGGCACGATCTCGCCATCGCCAAGTGCGGCAATGCGCACCTCGTCGGACGTCTCGTATTCGAAATTCGGCAGGCCGAGCAAGTTGCCGAGCACACGCAGCACCTTCCACGCCGGACGCGTGTCGCCGAGCGGGCGCACGACGCCGTTGAACGACTGCACGCGGCCTTCCGCGTTGACGTAAGTGCCCGCCGTCTCGGTAAACGGCGCGATCGGCAACAGCACGTCCGCATAATCGAGACCGTATTTGAACGGCGACAGCACGACGACCGTTTCCGCCTGTTGAAGCGCGGCGAGCGCTTGCGCGGGACCGGCCGTATCGAATTCGGGTTCGACGTTGAGCAGCACATAGCCCTTGCGCGGCTGTGCAAACACGTCGCGTGCGTTCAAGCCGCCTTCACCCGGCAACGCGCCGACGAGATGCGCGCCGACCGTGTTCGCGGCTTCGGTCAGAAAACCGAGCGTCGCCCCGGTATTGTCGGCGATCCATTGCGCGAGCGCGTGGATCTGCGCGAACTGCGGATGCTGAACCGCGCCGTTGCCGAGCAGTACGACTCGGCGCTCGCCGCTTGCGAGCGATTGCGCGACGGCCTGCGCGGCGGCGGATGCTTCAACGCCCGCGAGCGCCTGCGGCAGCGCGACGCCGCGCGCTTGCGCGACCGCTGCCGCGATGCCCGTGAGTTCGTCGAGCCATGCCGACGGCGCGGCGACGATGCGCTTCGCGCTCGGAATCAGCGAATCGTCGCCGGTCGCATGCAGGAAGTGCAACTGCGCGCCGCCCTTCGCGGCCTGACGCAGACGCGCGGCGAGCAGCGGATGATCGCGGCGCAGCAGCGAACCGATCACGAGCGCGCCGCTGACGCCGGACAGCGCCGCGATCGGCATGCCGAGCCACGGTGCGCCTTCGGTCGCGGAAGAAAAATCGGACTGGCGCAAACGGATATCGATGTTCGGCGTCTTCAGGCCATGCGCGAGCGACTTCAGCAGGAACAATTCCTCGACCGTGCTGTGCGCGCTCGCCAGCGTCGCGAGCGCCGACGCGCCGTGGTCGGCCACGACGCCCTTCAACCCGCGCGCGACGTATTCGAGCGCGCTCTGCCAATCGACTTCACGCCATTGACCGCCTTGCTTGATCATCGGCTTGGTCAAGCGCTCGTCGCTATTGAGGCCTTCATACGAGAAGCGGTCCTTGTCCGAGATCCAGCACTCGTTGACGGCCTCGTTCTCGAACGGCAACACACGCATCACGCGATTGTTCTTCACCTGGACGACCAGATTCGCGCCGACCGAATCATGCGGGCTCACCGATTTGCGGCGCGACAGCTCCCACGTGCGGGCGCTGTAGCGGAACGGCTTGCTCGTCAGTGCGCCAACCGGGCACAGATCGATCATGTTGCCCGACAGCTCGGAGTCGACCGTCTTGCCGACGAACGTCGTGATTTCCGAATGCTCGCCGCGGCCCAGCATGCCAAGCTCCATCACGCCGGCGATTTCCTGGCCGAAGCGCACGCAACGCGTGCAGTGGATGCAGCGCGACATCTCTTCCATCGAGATCAGCGGGCCCACGTTCTTGTGGAACACGACGCGCTTCTCTTCGCTGTAGCGCGACGACGACTTGCCGTAGCCAACCGCGAGATCCTGCAACTGGCATTCGCCGCCTTGATCGCAGATCGGGCAATCGAGCGGATGGTTGATCAATAGGAATTCCATCACCGACTGCTGCGCCTTCGTGGCCTTTTCAGAGTTGGTGTGGACGATCATGCCGGCCGATACCGGCGTCGCGCACGCGGGCACGGCCTTCGGCATCTTCTCGACTTCGACGAGGCACATCCGGCAATTCGCCGCGACCGACAGCTTCTTGTGATAGCAGAAGTGAGGAATATACGTATCCGCCTTGTGCGCAGCCTGGATCACCATGCTGCCTTCAGGCACCTCGACCTTCTTGCCGTCTATTTCAAGTTCAACCATGATGGTGAATGGTCCTTAACCTATTACCGCTCGCCCGCTAACGCTCGTCCGGGCGCTCGAATTCCGCAATCGGATTGCGCGCTTTAGGCCGCGGCCGCGTGCGCGTGGCCGCCGACCATGCAACGCTTGTGCTCGACGTGGTACGCGAATTCGTCCCAGTAATGCTTGAGCATCCCGCGCACCGGCATCGCCGCGGCATCGCCGAGCGCACAGATCGTGCGGCCCATGATGTTCTCCGCGACCGAGTTCAGCAGATCCAGATCCTCCTGGCGGCCCTGGCCGTGCTCTATCCGATTGACGACGCGCCACAGCCAGCCCGTGCCCTCGCGGCACGGCGTGCACTGGCCACACGATTCCTCGTGATAGAAATACGACAGACGCAACAGCGAGCGCACCATGCAGCGCGTCTCGTCCATCACGATCACCGCGCCGGAACCCAGCATCGAGCCCGCCTTCGCGATCGAGTCGTAATCCAGATCAGTCTGCATCATGATGTCGCCGGGAATCACCGGCGCCGACGAGCCGCCCGGAATCACCGCCTTGATCTTCTTGCCGCCGCGCATCCCGCCTGCCAGCTCCATCAGCGTCGCGAACGGCGTGCCGAGCGGAACCTCGTAATTGCCCGGACGCTCGACATCGCCCGACACGGAGAAGATCTTCGTGCCGCCGTTGTTCGGCTTGCCCATCTCGAGATAATTCTGCGGACCGACCGCCAGCAGGAACGGCACCGCGGCAAAGGTTTCCGTGTTGTTGATCGTCGTCGGCTTGCCGTACACGCCAAAGCTCGCCGGGAACGGCGGCTTGAAGCGCGGCTGGCCCTTCTTGCCTTCAAGCGATTCGAGCAGCGCCGTTTCCTCGCCGCAGATATACGCGCCATAGCCATGATGCGCATGCAGCTCGAACGAGAAATCGGTACCCAGGATGTTCTTGCCGAGGAAGCCCGCTTCGCGCGCCTCTTCGAGCGCCGCCTCGAAACGGCGATAGACTTCGAAAATCTCGCCGTGAATGTAGTTGTAGCCGGCCGTGATGCCCATCGCATACGCGCCGATCGCCATCCCTTCAATCAGCGCGTGCGGATTCCAGCGCAGGATGTCGCGATCCTTGAACGTGCCCGGCTCGCCTTCATCCGAATTGCACACGAGGTACTTCTGCCCGGGAAACTGCCGCGGCATGAAGCTCCACTTCAGGCCAGTCGGAAAACCCGCACCGCCCCGGCCGCGCAGCCCCGACGCCTTCACATCGGCAATCACCTGCTCGGGCGGAATCTTTTCCTCGAGAATGCGGCGCAATTGCCTGTAGCCGCCGCGCGCGACGTAGTCGGCAAGACGCCAGTTCTCGCCGTTCAGGCCGGCGAGAATCAGCGGTTTGATGTGACGATCGTGGAGGGACGTCATTTCGAGAGCTCCTCAAGCAGCTGGTCGATCTTCTCGCGGCTCATGAAGCTGCACATTTTGTGGTTGTTGAGCAGCAGCACCGGCGCATCGCCGCACGCGCCGAAGCATTCGCCTTCCTTCAGCGTGAACTTGCCATCCGGTGTCGTTTCGCCAAAACCGATGCCGAGCTTGTGCTTCAGATATTCGGCCGTCGCTTGCGCGCCGCCGTGAGGCCCGAGCTGACACGGCAGATTCGTGCAGAGCGTGATCTTGTGGCGGCCGACAGGCGCAAGCTCATACATCGTGTAGAACGTCGCGACCTCCTGGACCGCGATCGCCGGCATGTCGAGATAGTCCGCGACGAACTGCATCAGTTCGGACGACAGCCAGCCATGCTCCTCTTGGGCGACGGCCAACGCGCTCATCACGGCGGACTGTTTCTGATCGGCGGGATACTTCGCGATCGCTCGATCGATTTCTTTCAGGCCTTCAGCTGAGATCATTTTCAGACACGACTCTTTCAATTCCTACCGCACGAACAACCTGCCGCATGGCCAATGCCGCGGCAGACCTGGCGTTCACTGTTGACAGCTTGCTGCGGCGGCGCGCCGGTCAGCCGCGCCGCGTGAGACTCGCCGCCCGTGCCCAATCCAGCCGGGCCGCAAGCGGTGCCCGACCGTCAGCGGTCGATTTCGCCGAACACGATGTCCTGCGTCCCGATGATCGTGACAGCGTCGGCAATCATGTGCCCGCGCGCCATTTCGTCGAGTGCGGACAGATGCGCATAGCCCGGCGCGCGGATCTTCAGGCGATACGGCTTGTTCGCCCCGTCCGACACGAGATAAATGCCGAACTCGCCCTTCGGATGCTCGACGGCCGCATACGCCTCGCCTTCGGGCACGTGAAAGCCTTCGGTGAAGAGCTTGAAATGGTGGATCAGATCCTCCATGTTCGATTTCATGCCAACACGCGACGGCGGTGCAACCTTGTGATTGTCGATGATGACGGGACCGGGATTCTTACGCAGCCACTCAATACATTGTTTCGCGATGCGGATGGACTGACGCATTTCCTCGACGCGCACCAAATAACGATCGTAGCAATCGCCGTTCACGCCGACGGGAATGTCGAAGTCGAGGCGATCGTACACTTCATACGGCTGCTTCTTGCGCAAATCCCATGCGATGCCCGAGCCGCGAATCATCGGCCCTGTCAGACCGAGCTGCAGCGCACGCTCCGGGCTCACGACACCGATGCCGACGAGACGCTGCTTCCAGATCCGGTTGTCGGTCAACAGCGTTTCGTATTCATCGACACACTTCGGAAAGCGCGTGAAGAAATCGTCGATGAAGTCGAGCACCGAGCCGCTGCGCGCCTCGTTCATCTTCGCGAGCGCCTTCTCGTTGCGAATCTTGGACGCCTTGTATTGCGGCATTGCGTCAGGCAGATCGCGATAGACGCCGCCTGGGCGATAGTACGCCGCATGCATGCGCGCGCCCGACACCGCCTCGTACACGTCCATCAGATCCTCGCGCTCGCGGAACGCGTACAGGAACACCGCCATCGCGCCGACGTCGAGCGCGTGCGCGCCGATCCACATCAAATGGTTCAGCACGCGCGTGATTTCGTCGAACAGCACGCGAATGTACTGCGCGCGCTCCGGCACCTCGATGCCGAGCAGTTTCTCGATCGCGAGCACGTAGCCGTGTTCGTTGACCATCATCGACACATAGTCGAGACGGTCCATGTACGGCACCGATTGAATGAACGTCTTGTTTTCGGCGAGTTTTTCGGTCGCGCGATGCAGCAGGCCGATGTGCGGATCGGCGCGCTGGATCACTTCGCCGTCGAGCTCGAGCACAAGGCGCAGCACACCGTGCGCGGCCGGGTGCTGCGGCCCGAAATTGAGCGTGTAATTCTTGATTTCAGCCATGACGTCCCCTTAATGTTTCAGACCGCCATAGCGATCCTCGCGGATCACGCGCGGCGTGATTTCGCGCGGCTCGATCGTCACCGGCTGATAGACGACGCGCTTTTCTTGCGGGTCGTAGCGCATTTCGACATAGCCGGAAACCGGGAAATCCTTACGGAACGGATGACCGATGAAACCGTAATCGGTCAGGATACGACGCAGGTCCGGGTGTCCCTCGAACACGATGCCGTAAAGATCAAATGCCTCGCGCTCATACCAGTTCGCCGAATTCCAAATGTCGACGACGGACGCGACGATCGGCAGATCGTCATCAGGCGCGAACACGCGCACGCGCAGACGCCAATTATTCGCGACCGACAGCAGATGCAGTACGGCGGCAAAGCGCGGGCCGTCGTAGGCGCCGTCGCCGTAGGTTTGATAGTCGACGCCGCACAGGTCGATGAGCTGCTCGAAGCCGAGCGTGCGATCGTCGCGCAACTGCTTCGCGACTTCGAGATAATCGCTTGCCTTCACGACGAGCGTAAGCTCGCCGACCGCTTCTACGAGGCTTACCACGCGCGCGCCGATGGCGGCCTCGAGGTTCGCCTTCAGGGTCTCGATTTTGCTTGCCATGTTATGTGGGGATTCGATGCTTTATTGACGGGCGATGGTGCTCGTGCGGCGGATCTTCGCTTGCAGCTGGATCACGCCATAAACGAGCGCCTCGGCGGTCGGCGGACAACCCGGCACGTAGACATCGACGGGAACGATCCGATCGCAGCCGCGCACCACCGAATACGAGTAGTGGTAATAGCCGCCGCCGTTCGCGCACGAGCCCATCGAGATCACCCAGCGCGGCTCGGCCATCTGGTCGTAGACCCGGCGCAGCGCGGGCGCCATCTTGTTGCAGAGCGTGCCCGCGACGATCATCACATCGGACTGACGCGGACTCGGGCGAAACACAACCCCGAACCGGTCGAGGTCGTAACGCGCGGCGCCCGCATGCATCATTTCCACTGCACAGCACGCGAGACCGAACGTCATGGGCCACAGCGAGCCGGTACGCGTCCAGTTGATCAGCTTGTCGGCCGTAGTGGTGACAAACCCTTCCTTCAAGACCCCTTCGATACTCATTTGCTATCCACTCCAGATAGGCGGCGACGCGTGGCCGCCCATGCAAACCGGCGATTGACCGTCACTCCCAGTCCAGGCCGCCCTTTCTCCAGATGTAGGCGAAACCAAGCAGGAATTCGAGCAGGAAAATCATCATTGCGATGAAACCGGGCCAGCCGATTTCGCGCAGGGCAACCCCCCACGGGAACAGGAACGCGGTTTCGAGATCGAAGATGATGAACAGAATCGCGACGAGGTAATAGCGCACATCGAACTTCATGCGCGCATCCTCGAATGCTTCGAAGCCGCATTCGTACGGCGAATTCTTATCGCTGTCGGGCTTGTTGGGACCGAGGATCTTGCCGATGCTGACCAGCGCTATACCTAAACCAGTGCCTACGAGGAGAAACAACAAGACGGGGTAATAGGCTGCGAGGTTCAAGGCTATCCTCTATTGGTTGGATCCGAGCGTTCCGGAGAATAACACTGATCCGGAAATCGGATCATTTCGGACTCCCGGCTAATCCAAGACAACCGCAAGGATACGCCGGAAATAAAAAATGCCAGCCCCACGAAGCGGCTGGCATTGAGCAACTTTGGTGCCGACGGCGAGACTCGAACTCGCACAGCTTTCGCCACTACCCCCTCAAGATAGCGTGTCTACCAATTTCACCACGTCGGCACTGCATGCAACTCGGGAAAAATCACATAACCCGCGAATCGCTTCAAGAATCAAATTCTAACCCGGTTCCTAGATTTGTTCAACGCACAAACCTGCATTTCTCGAAAATTTATTTCGGTACATCCTGGCCGGACGCGGATGCCGCCGATACTGCCGCGGGCACGGATGCGGCAGGCGCCTGCGATGCAGCAACCGCCGACGCGGGCGCCGTCGCCACCGTACCCAGCACGCCGACCGACGGCGCCGATTTGTACGAACCCAGGTAAGTCAGCGCGAGGGTCGCGATGAAGAAGATCGTTGCGAGCACGGCCGTCGTGCGCGACAGGAAATTCGCCGAGCCCGTCGCACCGAACAAACTGCCCGACGCGCCGCTGCCGAACGCCGCCCCCATGTCGGCTCCCTTGCCATGCTGCAGCAGCACGAGGCCAATCACGCCCAACGCGGACAGCAACTGAACCACAATAATCAAAACTTTCAAAAACGGCATACACCCTCACCTATTGGTTGATACAGCCGGCGTCTCCACCCGCTGCCCGACATCCCCGCAACTTCGCGAGCACTTACTGCGCGGCCCGGCAAATTGCCAGAAAATCTTCACTCTTCAACGACGCGCCGCCGATCAAACCGCCATCAATATCCGGCTGACCGAACAGCTCGACCGCGTTATCGGGTTTCACGCTGCCGCCATACAGCAGCGACACCTGCGGCGCCCCCTTCTGCTCGAGCCGCGAGCGCAAAAACGCGTGCACCTGCTGCGCCTGCGCGGACGTCGCGCTCTTGCCCGTGCCGATAGCCCACACCGGCTCATATGCGACGACGATACGCGCCGCATCTTGCGCCGACAGCACGGCGAGCACCGCATCGAGCTGAGTGCCGACGACCTGCTCGGTAGTCCCTGCCTCACGCTCGGCAAGCGTCTCACCGACGCAAACGACGGGCGTCAGCCCCGCGGTGAGCGCGCGCTGCGCCTTGGCCGCCGCCGCCTCGTTCGTTTCGCCGTGATACGCGCGACGCTCCGAATGCCCGACGATCGCATAGGCCGCGCCGAACTCCGCGACCATCGCCGCCGCCACTTCGCCCGTGTATGCACCCTGTTCGTGCGCCGACACGTCCTGAGCGCCCCACGCAACACGCCCGCCCATCAGCAACGACTGTGCCTGCGCAAGATAAGGAAACGGCACGCACACACCGACTTCGACGCCCTCGCGCACAGCCTGCGCCCCTTGAGCGACCTCGTTCAGCAATGCTTGGTTGCCGCTCAGGCGGCCGTGCATCTTCCAGTTGCCGATCACTCGCTGAATTCTTTGTTTCGACATGGTTTGTCTCGTCGTGGACACCCTGGAAAGGGCGTCGTGTTCATCTGGCGAAGCGAACCCGCAATTTTACTTCGGCGCTCAAGAACAGGTCAAACTGCCGATGTCAAGCATCGACGATCAGATATCGCCGGTTACGGATTCGCACCCCAAGCGAGCACGATCTTGCCGACGTGCTCGCTACTTTCCATCAACGCATGCGCATCGGCCACCTGCTCGGCCGGCAGCACGCGATAGATCACGGGCTTCACGCGGCCGTCGGCAACGAGCGGCCACACGCGCTCCTTCAATTGCGCGGCGATCCGCGCCTTGAACTCGACGGGACGCGGCCGCAGCGTCGAGCCCGTGACCGTCAGCCGGCGCCGCATGATCTCGGCGAGATTCATCTCCGCCTTCGCTCCGCCGATATGCGCGATCACCACCAGCCGTCCGCCGTCAGCGAGCGCCGTCAGCTCGCGCGGCGCATAGGCGCCCGCGACCATGTCGAGAATCACGTCGACGCCCCGATCGTGCGTCAGCGATTTCACGACGCCGACGAAATCCTCGGTCTTGTAATTGATCGCCCGCTCAGCGCCGAGCTGCTCGCACGCGCGGCATTTGTCGTCGGTGCCCGCGGTGGCGAATACGCGAAAACCGAGCGCATGCGCGATTTGAATTGCCGCGACGCCAATGCCGCTCGAACCACCCTGCACGAGCAGCGACTCCTGCGCGCCGCCCTCGCCCGCGCCAAGCTGGGCGCGGTCGAACACGTTGCTCCATACCGTAAAAAACGTCTCGGGCAGCGAGGCGGCCTCGACCTCGCTCAAGCCATCCGGCACCGGCAGACATTGCAGCAGCGGCACGGCCGCGTATTGCGCGTAGCCGCCGCCCGAGAGCAACGCGCAAACGCGGTCGCCGAGCTTCAGGCCGAACGGGTTCGACGCGCGGTCGGAAAGATCGCCGCCGACGATCTCCCCCGCAACCTCGAGCCCCGGCAGATCCGATGCGCCGGGCGGCGGCGCATACAAGCCCTTGCGCTGAAGCACGTCGGGACGATTGACTCCCGATGCGGCAACCTTGATCAGCACCTCACCACGCTTGGGCTCCGGCTTCGGACGCTCGGCCAGCCTCAGCACGTCGGGAGCGCCGAACTCGGCGATTTCAATGGCTCTCATCTGTATGGCTCCAGGATCGAAATGAGTGGGAAACGCCGACAACAGGAGATGCCGGGGCGGCGTCAATCGCGGCCCGATCCTACAGAAAAAACGGCCGGCGCGCTTCGCGCTGCCGGCCGTTGGTGCCGCCTACTTACTGCTGCGGAGGCACATCGGTTTGCTGTGCGGCCGCCTCATTCAGCAGCGCCTTCGCCGACAGCCGCACACGGCCCTTCTCGTCCGTCTGGATCACCTTGACCTTCACCTGCTGGCCTTCCTTCAGGTAGTCGTTGATGTCCTTCACCCGCTCGTTGACGATTTCAGAGATATGCAGCAGGCCGTCCTTGCCCGGCAGCAGGTTCACGATCGCGCCAAAATCGAGCAGCTTGAGCACCGAGCCCTCGTACACCTGGCCGACTTCGATCTCCGCCGTGATGTTCTCGATGCGCTTCTTCGCCTCGGCCATCCCTTCGCTGCTCGTGCTCGCGATCGTCACGACGCCGTCGTCCGAAATGTCGATCGTCGTACCGGTTTCTTCCGTCAGCGCACGGATCACCGAGCCGCCCTTGCCGATCACGTCGCGGATCTTCTCCGGGTTGATCTTGATCGTGATCATGCGCGGCGCGAATTCGGACAGCTGCGTGTTCGCCCCCGAGACCGATGCCTTCATCTTGCCGAGGATGTGCAGACGGCCTTCCTTCGCCTGCGCGAGCGCGACCTGCATGATTTCCTTCGTGATCCCCTGGATCTTGATGTCCATCTGCAGCGCCGTCACGCCGTCGGCCGTGCCAGCCACCTTGAAGTCCATGTCGCCGAGATGATCCTCGTCACCGAGAATATCGGTCAGCACCGCGAACTTGTTGCCTTCGAGGATCAGACCCATCGCGATGCCCGCGACGTGCGCCTTCATCGGCACGCCGGCGTCCATCAGCGCGAGGCAGCCGCCGCACACCGACGCCATCGACGACGAACCGTTCGACTCGGTGATTTCCGACACGACACGAATCGAATAGCCGAATTCGTCGGCGCTCGGCAGGCATGCGACGAGCGCGCGCTTGGCAAGGCGCCCGTGGCCGATTTCGCGGCGCTTGGGCGAACCGACGCGCCCAGTTTCGCCGGTCGCGAACGGCGGCATGTTGTAGTGAAGCATGAAGCGGTCACGGTACTCGCCTTCGAGCGCGTCGATGATCTGCTCGTCACCCTTCGTGCCGAGCGTCGCGACGACGAGCGCCTGCGTCTCGCCGCGCGTGAAAAGCGCCGAGCCGTGCGTGCGCGGCAGCACGCCCGTGCGGATCTCGATCGGGCGCACGGTGCGCGTGTCGCGGCCGTCGATGCGCGGCTCGCCATTCAGGATCTGCGAGCGGACAATCTTCGCCTCGAGATCGAACAGGATGTTGCCGACCGTCGCCGCATCGGCTGCTTCGGCGTTCGACGCCACCGCTTCCTCGGCCAGCTTCGCGGTCGTGGCCGCGTAGATTTCCTTCAGCTTCGCCGAGCGCGCCTGCTTTTCGCGGGTCTGGTACGCCGCTTGCAGATCAGCTTGCGCGAGTTCGGTCACGCGCGCGATCAGCGCTTCGTTCTTCGCGGCCGGCTGCCAATCCCACTCGGGCTTGCCGCCCTCGCGCACCAGTTCGTGGATCGCATCGATCGCCATCTGCATCTGCTCGTGACCGAACACGACCGCGCCGAGCATCACATCTTCCGGCAGTTGATCGGCTTCGGATTCGACCATCAGCACCGCGCGCTCGGTGCCGGCGACGACGAGGTCCAGGCGCGACGATTTCAGTTGTTCGCGCGTCGGGTTCAGCACGTACTGGTTATCGATGTACGCGACGCGCGCCGCGCCGACCGGGCCGTTGAACGGCAGGCCCGACACCGCGAGCGCGGCCGACGCGCCGATCAGCGCGGGAATATCGGCCGGAACCTCCGGGTTCACGGACAACACATGAACCACGACCTGCACTTCGTTGTAGAAGCCTTCCGGGAACAGCGGACGCAGCGGCCGGTCGATCAGGCGCGACGTCAGCGTCTCGTGCTCGGACGGACGGCCTTCGCGACGGAAGAAGCCGCCCGGAATCTTGCCGGCCGAATAGGTCTTTTCGAGGTAATCGACGGTCAGCGGGAAGAAATCCTGGCCCGGCTTCGCCGACTTCGCGCCGACGACGGTCGCGAGCACGACGGTATCCTCGACGTCGACGAGCACCGCACCGCTCGCCTGGCGCGCGATCTCGCCGGTTTCGAGGCGAACCTTGTGCTGGCCCCACTGGAATTCTTTCACCACCTTGTTGAACAGAGACATGGTCGCTCCTTTCGTTCGTTATCAGATGCCGCGCGCGGACGAAGCCGGCACGGCAGCGGCGCGACCGGGCCACATGGGAAGAGGTGTGTTTTTTATGCCATTCCAGCGCAGTGTTCGCCGCGTGCCGCCGCCGTCGAGCGAAGCGCGAACAGCGCGCTGGAATGACACAAAGCTCAACCCGTGTGTGCCTGGCCGGTTGTGGGCTTCGATAGCCCGGCGGCACGCGCGATGCGCGCCGCGAAAAAACAAAATGCCTGCATCAGAGCAACTGACACAGGCATCTTGCGAAGGCGAAAAGCGCCCCGTTTACTTACGTAGACCCAGCTTCTCGATCAGCGCGCGATAACGGTCGGCATCCTTGCCCTTGAGGTAGTCGAGCAGCTTGCGGCGGCGGCTCACCATGCGCAGCAAACCGCGGCGGCTATGGTGATCCTTCGCGTGGGTTTTGAAGTGCCCCGTCAGTTCCGTGATGCGCGCCGTCAGGAGTGCGACCTGAACTTCGGGCGAGCCCGTATCGTTTGCGCCACGGGCGAACTGAGCAACAACTTCCGACTTCTTGATATCAGCAACAGACATTTGATTTCCTTTTCGACTAAACAGGCGGACACGGAAGAAAGGCCGTGCCGTGATTACAACGGCGCGCATTGTAACACAAGTCACTCAGCCGGCGAATTCCACCCGGCGAACGCGTTTCATACGGCAGGCGCGGCGGTGACGCCGGTATCGATGCCGCGCGGATCGCCTCTTGCGCACCGCTTTTGCTGCCTTTGCCGCTTTCGCCTCCTTTACCCCGCCCTCCTGCGTGTTCGCCGCCCTTGCCGCGTTACGCCACGCCCGTCCACGCCGGCTGCGACCCGTCTCTTGTCGCGCGGCCCTCCCGGGCGCCGCCTCTGACAGCACATCGCGCGCCGAAACGCGGCGCGCGAAGGCCGCCCAGCCGCCACGCAAACTTCTCCCCGTCCCCATTGCGCGGCCAGGCAGCCGGCGTGATAAAACGTCCCCATCCGAGACTCATGGAGGAAAACCTATGTCAGCCCGTCTCCCGCTATTGTTCGTGTGCGCGGCGGCGCTTTTGGCCGGCTGCGCGCAGCCGTGGCAGCGCTTTCACGCGGGACAGGATTCGTCCGCGATCGTCGCGAGCCTCGGTCCACCGCGCGAAATCTACGATCTGCCGAACGGCGGCAAGCGCCTGATGTGGCCGACGCAACCGATGGGCGAAGTCACCGTGGCCGCGGACATCGATGCCGCGAGCCGGATCGTCAACGTGCGGCAGGTGCTGCAGCCGCTCGAGTTCTACCGCGCCGAAATCGGCACTTGGACCAAGACCGACGTGCTCGTGAATTTCGGCCGGCCGGTCGAAACCGCGTACTTTCCGCTGATGAAACGCGAAGTCTGGACGTACCGTTATCTCGAAGACAACGTCTGGTACATGCTCTACAACTTTTATTTCGACGACGCGGGCATCCTGCGCCTCACGCAGAAAACGCCCGACCCGCTGCACGATCCGGATCGCCGCACGCTGTTCTAATTCCGGTCCGGATGGAAAAAACGCCGGCTGCGAAGAAACCGTCGCGGCCGGCGCCGCCTTGCCGGCTCGGTCAGCATCGTATCGGCCGGGCTATCTGCCCGCTCAAGGCTCAAGGCGGCTTCGGGGCCGCACCCGCTCAACTCGAATTCGGCCCGCAATGCGCCAATCTCGAAATGACGACTCGAGCCGCATGCCAGCCTCGCGGCGCGACTGAGCCCGCTTCGCTTACGCGTGAGCGGATATACGGACGCAACCACATCCGCAACCGCCGCCTACACGCCATGCCTGCTCGGCGGCTGCGTGCGGCAGCGTCCACGCTTCGCCCCCAAATTCATCAAGCCGACGCGTCGAGCATTGGGCAGCTACGGCCGCGCCAAGCGCATGACCCGCAGCAGCGACTCCAGCTCGCGTCGGTGCGCTCCCGCTCCCTGAACGCACGGAGCATCGCCTCGCACAGTGATACACCGCACCGATTGAATCACCCTGCGCTCAATATGACGCTTTTTTCATGAAATTTCTGTTCACCACGCTTCGTGCCAATAAATCCTTTACCACTCGTTTCTTATATTTTTGTCATCTTTTTCCAAATGACAAATACCCCGACCAACGAGTCAATTAAAACAAAAAGAATGAAACTGCCGTCTCTAAGCCAGACCACACGAGCTTGAGCGGCGATGTCCATTTTAGTGCAGCATGCACCCGCTCCCGTCATTCTCGATGTACCGGTGGTGCAGCGGCGTCATTCACAAAAATAAATTGCAACAGAATATTTCAAACCGAACTTCTGATTCGGGCCTTCACCTAATATCGCAGTCACCAAGCTTTCAATTTAGAAAGACAGGCGTACCACGTCGAATGCAAGTTTGCGTCGCCGGACCACTCGTTCATGTATCCAGGAGTCCTCAATGAATCGCCCCAAAAGCATGCTCGTCGCCAATATCGCCTGGGCCCGCGAGACCGCCGAGCGTTCGCCCGCCTTCTTCGACTCGCTGTCGCGCGGCCAGAACCCCCGCGTGCTGTGGATCGGCTGCTCGGATAGCCGCGTGCCGGCGGAGACGATCACGCACAGCGTGCCGGGCGAGCTGTTCGTACATCGAAACATCGCGAACCTGTTCCACCCCGACGATGACAACAGCGCGAGCGTGCTCGAGTACGCGGTGCGTGTGCTCAAGGTCGATCACGTGATCGTCTGCGGGCATTATGGCTGCGGCGGCGTGCGCGCCTCGCTGCTGCCGCCGTCGCCGGGGCTGCCGCACGTCAACCGCCGGATCGCGCCGCTTTGTGCGCTCGCCCGCCGTCATCACGTCGAACTCGACGGCGTGCCGCCCGACGAAGCCGCCGATCGGCTCGCCGAGCTCAATGTAATCGAGCAGGTCCGTTTGTTGTCGAGCTCGCCGATCATTCGAGACGCCGATCCCGCGCCGCTCGTGCACGGCTGGATCTTCTCGCTCGCCGACGGTCGGCTCAAGGAACTCACGTCCGGTTACTCGCCGGCGGCCGAAGTCGGCCCGCCGGCCGAGCGCGCCGAAACCGCGGCCGCCTGAGCGAGCGCAAGCGCTGAAACCCGCGGCTGTCCGTGCCGCATCGCCCCTTGGCCCAATTACGTTTCCCGTTCACCATGAAGAATCTGAGTGCTTCGTTCTCTACATTTCCGCGCGACCTTGTCGCCGGCGTCGTCGTCTTCCTTGTCGCATTGCCGCTCTGCCTCGGGATCGCCAACGCGTCCGGCGCCGCACCGTTCGCCGGGCTCGTGTCCGGCATCATCGCCGGCCTCATCGTTGCGATCCTGAGCGGCTCGCAGTTGTCCGTCAGCGGCCCGGCAGCCGGTCTCGTCGTGATCGTCGTCGAAGGGATCGCGCGGCTCGGCAACTTCGAGGCGTTCCTGCTCGCCGTGCTGCTGTCGGGCGTTCTGCAAATCGTCTTCGGACTGCTGAAAGCAGGCCGCTTCGCCGCTTACGTGCCGTCGCCCGTCATCAAAGGGATGCTCGCCGCCATCGGGCTGCTGCTGATCATCAAGCAAGCGCCGTTCGCGCTCGGGCTGACCGGTGACGGCAATGCGCCCGGCCATGCGGTGCTCACCTCGAGCGCGATCGCGATCGTGTCGCTCGCGCTGCTTGCCGCATGGGACACGCGCGCGATGCGCCGCTTCAAGTTTGTACGCGTCGTGCCCGCGCCGCTCATTGTCGTGCTGATCGGCATCGGCGTGACCGCCCTGCTCGGCTTCGTCGCACCGAATGCCGTGCCACCCGTCGAGCATCGCGTTGCGCTGCCTGAACTCACGTCGTTCGCCGCGCTCAGCTCGGTGCTGCAAACCGCCGACTTCGGGCCGAATTTCGCGCAACTGCTGAATCCGGACGTCTGGCGCGTCGCGATCACGCTCGCGGTGGTCGGGAGCCTCGAGACACTGCTGAGCCTCGAAGCGGTCGAGCAAATCGATCCGCAGCGCCGCCCGTCGCAACCGAACCGCGAACTCAAGGCGCAGGGCGTCGGCAACTTCCTCGCCGGCATGGTGGGCGGCCTGCCGATCACGGCGGTCATCGTGCGCAGCTCGGTGAACGTGAATGCAGGCGGACAAAGCCGGATGTCGGCAATCGTGCATGGCGTGCTGCTGCTCGTCAGCGTGTTCGCGCTCACCGGCCTGCTGAATCTGATCCCGCTCGCCAGCCTCGCGGCGATCTTGATTCACACCGGCTTCAAGCTCGCGAAGCCTGCGCTCTTCGCATCCGTCGCCAAGCAAGGGCGCGGCGCATTTGTGCCGTTCGCCGTGACGATTGCCGGCGTGCTCGCAATCGACTTGCTCGCCGGCATCGCGCTCGGCATCGCGTGCTGCGTGCTCGCGGTCGCGATCGCAAACCTGCGCAGCCCGGCGACGCTCGCGCAGCACGACGATCATTACCTGCTGACGTTCCGCAAGGACGTGTCGTTTCTCGGCAAGGTACGGATCAAGCAGTATCTCGCGCAAATTCCGGATCGCGCGGTCGTCATCATCGACGCAACCCGGGTCGATTACATCGATCATGACGTGCGCGAGATGATCGACGCGTTCGTCGAAGACGCGCCGCGGCGCGCCATTACGGTCGACTATCGGCGCCAGGTCGAGCACGCTCGCGAAAGCGGCATGCGCTGGTTCTTCCGCAGCCCGACGATGCAGTAAGCGCTGCGTCCTGAACGACGACGCCCCGCACGGCCTGGCTGGCCGGCGGGGCGTTTTTCGTCCGGCATGCGGGCGGCGCAACCGGGCAGACGCGCCGCCATGCGCGCCGAATGCGTATCAAACTCGCATCACGCGCGCTGCGGATTGAGCTTGTCGTTCGAATGCAGCTTGTTCAGCGCCGCGATATACGCCTTCGCCGATGCCGCGACGATATCCGGATCGGTGCCGACGCCATTGACGATGCGCCCGCTCCTCGACAGCCGCACCGTCACCTCGCCTTGCGCCTGCGTGCCGGTCGTAATCGCGTTGACCGAATACAGCAGCAGTTCCGCGCCGCTGCCCACCTCGCTCTCGATCGCATTGAACGTCGCGTCGACGGGCCCGTTGCCGTTGGCCTCGCCCTCCACTTGCACGCCGCCCGCCGAGAATACGACCGTCGCCTGCGGCCGCTCGCCCGTCTGCGAGCGTTGCGACAGCGACACGAACCGGTAATGCTCGTGCTCGTGCGCCAGCGCCGATTCCTCCTCGGTGACGATCGCGATGATGTCTTCATCGAAGATTTCGGCCTTGCGATCGGCGAGATCCTTGAAGCGCGCGAACGCTGCGTTCAATTCGGCTTCGCTGTCGAGCGACACGCCAAGCTCCTGCAAACGCTGCTTGAACGCGTTGCGGCCCGACAGCTTGCCCAGCACGATCTTGTTCGCGGTCCAGCCGACGTCTTCCGCCCGCATGATCTCGTAGGTGTCGCGCGCCTTCAGCACGCCGTCCTGATGGATGCCCGACGCATGCGCGAATGCGTTCGCACCGACCACCGCCTTGTTCGGCTGCACGACAAAGCCCGTGATCTGCGATACGAGCTTAGACGCCGGCACGATCTGCGTCGTATCGATGCCCAGGTCAAGCCCGAAGTAGTCCTTGCGGGTTCTCACCGCCATCACGATCTCCTCGAGCGATGTATTGCCCGCGCGCTCGCCGAGACCGTTGATCGTGCACTCGACCTGCCGCGCGCCGCCGATCTTCACGCCCGCAAGCGAGTTCGCGACCGCCATTCCCAGATCGTTATGACAATGCACCGAGAAAACCGCCTTGTCCGAGTTCGGAATGCGCTCGCGCAGCGTCTTCACGAGGTTGCCGTACAGTTCCGGCACGCCGTAGCCGACCGTATCGGCAATATTGATCGTCGTCGCGCCCTCGTCGATCACCGCCTCCAGCACGCGGCAGAGGAAATCCATGTCCGAGCGGCTGCCGTCCTCGGGCGAAAATTCGATGTTGTCGGTGAACTTGCGCGCGAAACGCACGGCCAGACGCGCCTGTTCGAACACCTGATCGGGCGTCATCCGCAGCTTCTTCTCCATGTGCAGCGGCGACGTCGCGATGAACGTATGGATCCGGAAGCTGTTGGCGGGCTTGAGCGCATCGGCCGCGCGCTGAATGTCCTTGTCGTTTGCGCGCGCGAGCGAGCAGATCGTGCTGTCTTTGACCTGCTGCGCGATCGTGTGGATCGCGTCGAAATCGCCATTCGAGCTGGCGGCGAAGCCGGCCTCGATCACGTCGACCTTCATTCGCTCGAGTTGCTTCGCGATGCGGATTTTCTCTTCCTTCGTCATCGACGCGCCGGGCGACTGCTCGCCGTCACGCAACGTCGTGTCGAAAATGATCAGCTTGTCTGTCATGGGGGACTCCAGGTTTCGAATGGGGCAATACACGTGATGAAGCTCGCGCCACCGCAGGCGACACTGGAACAGCAGACGAAGCTCGACGGAGGGCGAAAACGGGGTCAGCGCGACAGGCGCGCTAGAGCTAGCGCGCGTAGCGGCGCACCGGCTAGAAGAAGAGAAAGGCGGGAGGATGCGGTCATGCTGGCGACTATAGCGGCATTCCGAGTGGCGCGCAATCGGAGGCTTCCCCAAGCAAGCGCTGCGCGCCGCGGCGCGGTTTTGCCCTGGACGAGCATCGGCGCAAAGCCGGGAACGGCATGCGCCGCAGGTGCGGCGCGCAGGAAAAACAACCGTCGCGGCTTGCCAAGGAAAACGGCGGCCAAGCCGGCCGCCGTCCCCGCTACATCGCGCTGCCGCGCATCAAGCGCGGCGGGCCGTCAATGCTCGCGCTGCGACGAGCGCGCCGGATTCGCCCGTCCACGCACCGCCATATACGCCCAAAACACATAGCCGGACAGCCCGTACAGCACGAACAGGCCGAACAGCATCAGCGGAGGATCGGACGAAACGAGCACGAACGCGACGACCACGAGCAGGATCGCCGCAAACGGCACCCGGTGGCGGACGTCGAGCGCCTTGCCGCTATAAAAGGGCGCATTCGACACCATCGTCACGCCCGCGTAAACCGTCAGCGCGAACGCGACCCACGGCAGCCAGCCGAGCTTCACCGGCACGCGATTGTCGACGGTGAGCCACACGAAGCCCGCGATCAGCGCGGCGGCGGCCGGACTCGGCAGCCCCTGGAAGAAGCGCTTGTCGACAACGCCGATATTCGTGTTGAAACGCGCGAGACGCAGCGCCGCGCCCGAGCAGTAGACGAATGCGGCAAGCCACCCCCAGCGGCCAAGATCCTTCAGCACCCATTCGTACATCACGAGCGCCGGCGCGACGCCGAACGACACCATGTCCGACAGGCTGTCGAACTGCTCGCCGAATGCGCTTTGCGTATGCGTGAGCCGCGCGACGCGGCCGTCCATTCCGTCGAGCACCATCGCTGCGAAGATCGCGATCGCCGCGGTCTCGAAACGGACGTTCATCGCCTGCACGACAGCAAAGAAACCGCAAAAAAGCGCGGCCGTGGTAAACGCGTTCGGCAGCAGATAAATGCCGCGCGTTCTCAGGAATTGCTGCCGGCGCGCGGCACGGCGTCCTTCGACGGGCGCCAGATCCGGCGCGGCGGCGACGGATTTGTTGCGGCGAAACGACCGCGGCCACGGGGCTTTGCCATTGCGCGGGCGGCGCGGTTTGAATGCAGCCATCGATACGTATTCCCGCTTACTGTTGCTCTGGCAGCTCGGCGAGGATCGTCGACGACGCGGACACCTTTTCGCCGATCGTCACGCGCGCGCGGCTGCCCTTCGGCAGATACACGTCAACGCGCGAGCCGAAGCGGATGAAGCCGTAGCGCTGGCCGCGCGTAACGGGTTCGCCCGCACGCACGTAGCAAAGAATCCGGCGCGCGACGAGACCCGCGATCTGCACGGCCGTCACCGTCTGGCCGTCCGTCGTCTGAATCACGACCGCGTTGCGCTCGTTCTCGGCCGACGCCTTGTCGAGCGCCGCATTCAGGAACGCGCCCGGAAAATACTCGACCTTCTGCACCGCGCCGTCGACGGGCGAGCGCTGCGAATGGACATTGAACACATTCATGAACACGCTGATCTTCAACGCTTCGCGCTGCGCATACGGGTCCTGCGTGATCTCGACCGCCACGACCCGGCCGTCGGCCGGGCAAAGCACCGCGTTCGGCTGGGTCGGAATCGGCCGCGGCGGATCGCGGAAGAACTGAACCACGAAGACAAGCAGCAGCCAGAACGGCCATGCGAGGCCGAACCCGCCGATGGCGTGGATCAGCAGCGTGACGACGGCCGCGATCGCGATAAACGGCCAGCCTTCGCGCGCAATGATCGGATGAGGATAATTCATGGTTCGTTCTTCGTTGAATGGCAAAGCCCGTAGGATAGCAAAAGCCGCCCGCGGCACTGACGCCTTCGGGCGGCTTTCGAGCCCGGCCCCGATCCGGGGCCGGATGAAGCGCGCGACTTAGTTCTTCGTCTGGTCGACGAGCTTGTTCTTCGCGATCCACGGCATCATCGCGCGCAGCTTCGCGCCGACCTGCTCGATCTGGTGCTCGGCCGTCAGGCGGCGGCGCGATTGCAGTGTCGGCGCGCCCGCCTTGTTCTCGAGAATGAAGCTCTTCGCGTACTCACCCGTCTGGATGTCCTTCAGGCATTGCTTCATCGCCTTCTTCGTCTCGTCGGTGACGACGCGCGGACCCGTCACGTACTCGCCGTACTCGGCATTGTTCGAGATCGAATAGTTCATGTTCGCGATGCCGCCTTCGTAGATCAGGTCGACGATCAGCTTCAGTTCGTGCAGACACTCGAAATACGCCATCTCCGGCGCGTAGCCTGCCTCGACCAGCGTCTCGAAACCCGCCTTGATCAACTCGACGGTGCCGCCGCACAGCACGGCCTGTTCGCCGAACAGGTCGGTTTCGGTCTCTTCGCGGAAGTTCGTCTCGATGATGCCCGCACGCCCGCCGCCGTTGGCCGCCGCATACGACAGCGCGATATCGCGCGCCGCGCCCGACTTATCCTGCGCGACCGCGATCAGGTGCGGCACGCCGCCGCCCTGCGAGTACGTGCCGCGCACCGTGTGGCCCGGCGCCTTCGGCGCGACCATGATCACGTCGAGATCCGCGCGCGGAATCACCTGGCCGTAATGGACGTTGAAGCCGTGCGCGAACGCGAGCGCCGCGCCTTCCTTGATATTGGCGTGCACTTCCTTTGCATAGACGTCGGCGATCTGCTCGTCGGGCAGCAGCATCATCACGACGTCCGCGCCCTTTACCGCTTCTGCGACCTCCTTGACCGCAAGGCCCGCGTTCTCGGCCTTGCTCCACGACGCGCCGCCGCGGCGCAGGCCGACCGTTACGTTCACGCCGCTGTCCTTCAAGTTCAGCGCGTGCGCATGGCCTTGCGAGCCGTAGCCGATGATCGTGACTTGCTTGCCCTTGATGAGGGAAAGGTCGGCATCCTTGTCGTAGAAAACTTTCATGATCGCTCCTTGGCTAATTCAGTAATTCAATGAGATTCGTGGTTCAGACTTTCAGCACGCGCTCGCCGCGACCGATACCCGAGCTGCCGGTGCGCACCGTCTCGAGAATCGAGCCCGCGTCCAGCGCTTGGATAAATGCGTCGAGCTTGTCGCTCGCGCCCGTCAATTCGATCGTGTAAGTCTTTTCGGTCACGTCGATGATGCGGCCGCGGAAGATATCCGCCATCCGCTTCATTTCTTCGCGCTCCTTGCCGACCGCGCGCACCTTGATCAGCATCAGCTCCCGTTCGATGTGCGCACCGTCGGTCAGGTCCACCACTTTCACCACCTCGATCAGGCGGTTCAAATGCTTCGTGATCTGTTCGATCACGTCGTCAGAGCCAATGGAGACAATGGTCAGACGCGACAGCGAGTGGTCCTCGGTCGGCGCCACCGTCAAGGTTTCGATGTTGTAGCCGCGCGCCGAGAACAGGCCGACGACGCGCGACAGCGCGCCCGGTTCGTTTTCGAGCAGCACGGAAATGATGTGTCTCATGTTCGCTTCTTCCAGTGTGTTCCGTATCGATTCGCCTGCGCCGCACGCCGCCCGCGCGCCGCGCCGCCCTTCATGGAGGCGGCCGCCCGCGAATCCGAGCGCGCGTCGCGCCGTTACAGAGTTACAGATCTTCGGATCCGAGCAGCATCTCGGTGATGCCCTTGCCGGCCTGAACCATCGGCCAGACGTTCTCGGTCGGATCGGTCTGGAAATCGAGGAACACGGTGCGGTCTTTCAAGCGCAGCGCTTCTTTCAGCGCCGGCTCGACGTCCGCGGTTTTCTCGATGCGCATCCCGACGTGGCCGTATGCTTCGGCGAGCTTCACGAAATCCGGCAGCGCATCCATGTACGAATGCGAATAGCGCTTGCTGTATTCGATCTGCTGCCACTGCCGGACCATGCCGAGATAGCGGTTGTTCAGCGAAATGATCTTGACGGGCGTGTCGTACTGCTTGCAGGTCGACAGTTCCTGGATGCACATCTGGATCGAGCCTTCGCCGGTGATGCACAGCACGTCGTCGTCCGGATGCGCCATCTTGACGCCCATCGCCGCCGGCAGGCCGAAGCCCATCGTGCCGAGGCCGCCCGAATTGATCCAGCGGCGCGGTTTGTTGAAGCGGTAGAACTGCGCGGCCCACATTTGGTGCTGGCCGACGTCGGAACACACGAACGCGTTGCCGCCCGTCAGTTCCCACGCCTTCTCGACCACGTACTGCGGCTTGATGATCTCGCTTTCGCGGTCGAACTTCAGGCAGTCCTTCGCGCGCCAGCCCTCGATGTCCTTCCACCATTGCGCGAGCGCGTCGGCATCAGGGCCGTGCTCGGCCGTCTGCAACTGCTCGATCAGCTCCTTGAGCACTTCCTTCACGTCGCCGACGATCGGAATGTCGACCTTCACGCGCTTGCTGATCGACGACGGATCGATGTCGATATGGATGATCTTGCGCGGCCGCGACGCAAAGTGCTCGGGATCGCCGATCACGCGGTCGTCAAAGCGCGCGCCGATCGCGATCAGCACGTCGCAGTGCTGCATCGCCATGTTCGCTTCATACGTGCCGTGCATGCCGAGCATGCCGAGAAATTTCTTGTCCGACGCGCGATAGCCGCCCAGGCCCATCAGCGTGTTCGTGACCGGATAGCCGAGCAGATCGGCGAACTGATTCAGCTCGCGCGACGCCTCGGCAAGCACGATGCCGCCGCCGGTATAGATATACGGACGCTTCGCGGCCAGCAGCAGCGAGACCGCCTTGCGGATCTGGCCCGAATGACCTTTGGTGACCGGGTTGTACGAGCGCAACGCCACGCTCTTGAGCGGCTCGTACTCGCACGGCGTCTTCGAAACGTCCTTCGGGATGTCGATGAGGACCGGACCGGGACGCCCGGTGCGCGCAATGTAGAAAGCCTTCTTAACGGTCGCCGCCAGCTCGCGCACGTCCTTCACGAGGAAGTTGTGCTTCACGCACGGGCGCGTGATGCCAACGGTGTCGCACTCCTGGAACGCGTCCTGGCCGATCGCCGCGGTCGGCACCTGGCCGCTGATCACGACGAGGGGGATCGAATCCATGTAGGCGGTCGCGATACCCGTGACCGCGTTCGTGACGCCCGGCCCGGACGTGACGAGGCAGACGCCGACTTTGCCCGTCGAGCGCGAATACGCGTCGGCGGCATGCACGGCGGCCTGTTCATGGCGCACCAGGATGTGCTGGATCTTGTCCTGCTTGTACAGCTCGTCGTAAATATAGAGAACCGAGCCGCCAGGGTAGCCCCAGACGAATTCGACATCCTCGTCGGCCAGTGCCTTCATGAGCACGGTGGCGCCGATGGAGCCGGTTTTCTGAGGAGAAAGGGATTCCGACGTGGAAAATTCCGCGCTGGGCATATTCATCGTAGACCTTTCGAATTTTCGGCAAAAAATTGATCGGGTGCTCTCTGCCGGGCTTGTGGCTCGGGTTCAAGCGGCGCGTCCATTTTGAAAGGCGGGCTTCTTGGGCCGGCCTCAATTGAGACTGTCACTTTATGTTGCGAACTGTCGACGATAGCGTCTCCCCGGCAAGCGGTCAAGTAGAAAATCCCGCAATGCATCAAACCCTGTTTCGGCACGCCGCGCGTCCAATATTCGCGCTCGAGGCGCCGCGCGGACGCGCCCGCTGCCCGAACGCGCGCGGCCCGCTTTTGCGGCGTCGCATTTGACCGATCCGGATGCCGGTGTTCGAATCCGCGCTTGATCGCGCGGTTGCGGCATCTGCGCCCGCTATTCGATTCGAGGTCCGCCGGATCGGCCCCTGCGCCCGATATCCGGCTGACCGGCTCGCCGCCGTGCGCCGCCCGTGTGACGCCCGTGTGACGCCTCCCGCCGCGGCCTCACGGCCCGCACCGCCGCAATGTGGCGCAAACCGCCGCACGCGCCGGCTCATGCGGCCGGAAGGCCCAAACAAGGTGCCCTCTCGCGCGAAAATTTGTTAGCATCCGCGGGTTTTACGAATTTTTTCCGACTTTTTACGCGACGAGAACGCAGCGCGGACCTTCACGGCATGGCATCAGAAAAGGAACTCGCCGATTTTCTGGCGGGCGTCGAGAGGCGCGCGTTCAAGCAGGCCGCTTATGCGGTGCGCGACGACGATGCGTCCCTCGACATCGTGCAGGACGCAATGATCCGGCTCGCGGAGAAATACGGCGACCGCCCGGCTGCCGAGTTGCCGCTCCTCTTTCAGCGCATCCTGCAGAACGCGATCCACGATCATTTCCGCAGACAAAAGGTGCGCAATACGTGGGTCAGCCTGTTTTCATCGCTGAACAGCACCGACGACGACGAATTCGACCCGCTCGAGACGCTAGAATCGGCGGACGGCGACGGTATCGAAAGCAGCGAAACCCGGCTCGAACGCGAACAGGTGCTCACGCTGATCGACGAGGAAATCCAGAAGCTTCCGGCACGTCAACGGGAAGCCTTCCTGATGCGTTATTGGGAAGATATGGATGTCGCCGAGACAGCCGCCGCCATGGGGTGCTCCGAAGGCAGCGTCAAGACGCACTGCTCGCGGGCCACTCACGCATTGGCGCTGGCGCTCAAGGCCAAAGGAATCACGCTATGAGCTCCGCTCCCGCCACGAAGGAAGAACTCGAACTTGCGTTCAAGATCCGGCGCGCCCTTGACGAGCGTGCGGCCGCGCTGCCCGCGTCGACGGTGCAGCGCCTGGCCGCTGCTCGCCGCGCGGCGCTCGCCCGCAAGAAACCCGATGCGTCGATCGTGCTCGTGCCCGCGCTCGCGGGCGGCACCGGCGCGCTCGAATTGCGCATGCCGGACAGCACGCCGCACCGCAAATCGCTCGGCCGCCGGCTGATCGGCGCGTGGCCGCTCGTGCTGCTGCTCGCCGGGCTCATCGGCATTGCGTACTGGGAGGACATGCAGCGCACCGCGGAGCTGGCCGACATCGACGCGGCCATGCTGAGCGACAACCTGCCCCTCGATGCGTATCTCGATCACGGGTTCAACGCCTATCTTTCGCACGCCCACTAACGCATAAGCAATAAGGGGAACGCACGGGTGAGTCAAAAACGGGGACTGGCTGTTTTTTTTGGCTGCGCGATCGCGCTTGCCGTCGCGTATGTCGCCACCTACCCGCGCTTTCATCCTCAGCCGGCGGCCGCGATAGCGGTCGCGAACGCGCCTGCGCTCGCGTCGGCGGCGCTTGCGTTGACGGGCGAGTTGCCTGCGCTGCCGGCGTCGGGGCCGCTGTCGTGGGCACGCCTCACGCCGCAACAGCGCGTCGCGCTCGCGCCGTTCGAGAATCAGTGGGATTCGTTCAGCGACGCGCGCAAGCGCAAATGGCTCAAAATCGCCGCCCGTTTTCCGAAGATGACGCCGGAGGCGCAAAAACGGCTGCAGGAACGAATGGCCGAATGGGTTCGAATGACGCCCGAGGAGCGCCGCGTCGCGCGCGAAAACTACCAAGTGTCGAAGGATCTGCCCGAGCAGGCGCGCGAAAAAGCATGGAAGGCGTACCAGCAGTTGTCGCCGGAGCAGAAGGAAAAGCTCGCGGCAGCCGAGCGCCGGCGCCGGCCCACTGTCGTCAGCGCGCCGCCTACCGGCAAGAGCGACCGTGACATCAGCCGGCTCGTGAATGCCCACGACCGGCATCCGGCGAGCGCGCCCGCCGCGGCGAATGCCGCGCCGCCCGCGGTGCCCGCGAGTGTGCCCACCGCCCCCGCGCCAGCCTCCACGCTGGTCATACCCGGCATCATCGCGCCCGTCACGCCGACCCCTGTCTCGCCGTCCGAGGCTCCGTCGATCTTCAACGGCTCGTAAGCGGACCATGCGCGCCGTGACGACGCCGCCCACCGCAGCCGACGCGCCGCCGAGCTTACGCCGCCGGCTCGCCGCGCTCGTCTACGAAAGCCTGCTGCTGTTCGGCGTCGTGTTTGTCGCCGCGCTTGCTTTCGGCATCGTATTTCAGCAGCACAACGGCCTCGATCACCGGCGGCTGCTCGCCGCGTGGATCGCGCTCGTCGCCGGCGCATACTTCGTCTGGTTTTGGACGCACGGCGGCCAGACGCTGCCGATGAAAACCTGGCGGCTGCGCGTCGAGACCGCCGGCGGCGCGCCGCTGCCGGTCGGTCGCGCGATCATGCGCTATGCGCTCGGCTGGCTATGGTTCCTGCCCCCGCTCGCGCTGCACCCGCTCGCGGACTTCCCGTTACCGCGCACGCTGGCGGCCGCAGCCGTCTGGTTTGCACTCTGGGTGCTCGCCGCGCGCGTGCATCCGAGCCGCCAATTCCCGCACGACCGCCTCGCCGGCACCCGCATCGTCGGCGTCCCGCGCGCGGGTAAAGTTGCAGCATAAGAACATTTCGTGACTGTCACGGCACAGTCACGCCCGCATGGCGCAATGCCGATAACGTCAATTGGCGCGAGTCATGCATGGGCAAAAGAACGTCCGCGGCTTCCTTATTTCGTCACCCCGGCGGCCTCGATACCGCCAGCGCATTTCTGTCAGGCTCGGCGGCAAGCGATATGCTCGCGCCGCCGCCTGCGCCTGCCGCCCCGGCCGCGCGGCATGAAGATTCGGAACCTGCGCCGCACCGCTATCGGACGATCTGGCTGTCGGATATCCACCTCGGCACGAGCGGCTGCCAGGCGGACTATCTGCTCGATTTTCTCAAGCACAACGAATCGGAATACCTGTATCTCGTCGGCGACATCATCGACGGCTGGCAACTGAGGAAAGGCTGGTACTGGCCGCAGACGCACAACGACGTCGTCCAGAAGATTCTGCGCAAGGCGAGAAAAGGCACGCAGGTCGTCTACATTCCCGGCAACCACGACGAGGCCGCGCGCCAATTCTGCGACCTCGCGTTCGGCGAGATCCAGGTGCGCGGCGAAGCGTTTCATACGACGCTGTACGGCAAACGTTTGTGGGTAGTGCACGGCGACCTGTTCGACGGCGTGATCCAGCATGCGAAGTGGCTCGCGTATCTCGGCGACACGCTCTATACGCTGATTCTGGTGCTGAACCGCTGGTTCAACCGGATCAGGAGCCGCTTCGGGTTCCAATACTGGTCGCTGTCGCAATACCTGAAGCATCAGGTGAAGAACGCGGTGAACTTCATCTCGTCGTTCGAGGCGGTGATGACCGACGAGGCGCGCCGCCGCGGCTGCGACGGCGTCGTCTGCGGCCACATCCATAAGGCCGAGATCCGCGAGATCGACGGCGTGCTGTACTGCAACGACGGCGACTGGGTCGAAAGCCTGTCCGCGCTCGTCGAGACGACGGAAGGCGAGCTGAAAGTCGTCCACTGGACCATCATCCGCTCGCCCGGCGCCGCGCAAGCGCGCAAGACGAAAGCCCCCGCATGAGCCTCGAAGGACTGCCTGCGATGAAAATCATGATCATCACCGATGCGTGGGAGCCGCAAGTCAACGGCGTCGTGCGCACACTGAAAAGCACCGCGCGCGAGCTGACCGCGCTCGGCCATCGCGTCGAGCTATTGACGCCGCTGGAGTTCCGCACCGTGCCATGCCCGACCTACCCCGAGATCCGGCTGTCGATTCTGCCGTACCGGCGCCTGCGCGAACGGCTCAACGCGTTCGCGCCCGACGCGCTGCACATCGCGACGGAAGGGCCTCTCGGGCTAGCCGCGCGCCGCTATGCGCGCGCGCGCAAGCTGCCGTTTACCACCGCCTATCACACGCGCTTTCCCGAATACGTGCACGCACGCTTCGGCATCCCGCTCACGACCACCTACCGCTTCTTGCGCTGGTTCCACGGCGCCTCGCTCGCGGTGATGGCGCCAACGCCCGTCGTCAAGGACGATCTCGAGCAACATGGCTTTCGTAACGTCGTGCTGTGGACGCGCGGCGTCGATCTCGACATCTTCCGCCCGATGGAGTCGAAAGTGCTGAACACGGCGCGACCGATCTTTCTGTATGTCGGGCGAGTGGCCATCGAGAAAAACGTCGAGGCGTTCCTGAAGCTCGATCTGCCCGGCTCGAAATGGGTCGCGGGCGAAGGCCCCGCACTCGCCGAACTCAAATCGCGCTACCCCGAGGCAAATTACCTCGGCGTGCTGTCCCAGGCGGAGCTTGCCAAGGTCTATGCGGCCGCCGACGTGTTCGTGTTTCCGAGCCGCACCGACACCTTCGGCCTCGTGCTGCTCGAAGCGCTCGCATGCGGCACGCCGGTTGCCGCATATCCGGTGACGGGGCCCGTCGACGTGCTCGGCAACGGCGGCGCGGGCTCGATGAGCGACGATCTGCGCGAAGCATGCCTCGAGGCGCTGAAGATCGAGCGGCATCATGCGCGGGCGTGGGCCGAGCGATTCTCCTGGCGTGCGGCGTCCGAGCAATTCGCCTCGCATCTGAAGCCGCTCGCGAAAACCGCCTGCTCCCGCCCTGAAGGCGCAGCCGTTTGAAACCGGTCATGCGCGCGAAAGCGCCCCACCCCAGCCCGCCGTCACGCCGGCCCGCCGCGCGCCCGACGCGCATGCCGGGCCCGCCGTCTGAAACGTTCGATGCGCACGAGCCGCTCGGACCAGACGATCCGCTCGCGCCGCTGCCGCACAATCCGTACAAGGGCAATCGCGGCGTCGTGCGCGCGTGGTACGCGCTCAAGCATTCGGTGAACGGCTTTCGCGTGGCGATCCGGGAGGAAAGCGCGTTCCGTCAAGAACTCACGTTCGCCGTGCTCCTGCTGCCGATCGGCGCGTTCGCGCCCGTCGAGCCGGCCTCGCGCGCACTGCTCATCGGTTCGGTGCTGCTCGTGCTGATCGTCGAGTTGCTGAATTCGAGCGTCGAAGCAGCCATCGACCGGATCTCGCTCGAGCGCCATGAGTTGTCCAAGCGCGCGAAGGATCTCGGCAGCGCGGCGGTGACGGTTGCACTCGGTGTGTGCGTGCTGACCTGGGCCCTCATCCTCGGGCCGCTCGTCTGGCACCGGCTTGCCGGCTGAGCGCGGCCAGCCGGACGTGCAACCCGGTGCACCTGTGTGCATCGCAACACAACCGGGTATGTCCGAATCACGAAATACCGCCGGACGCGCAACTGAGCGGTTTATAATCGGTCAATAGTTATAGAACAGCAACCGCACCGGACGATATAAGCAGCAAACATGGCAACGCCCGCCAAGTCCGGCGAACACTGGGCCGGACGACATGGAAGCGAAACCTCCCCGCCGGACGCGCGAACGGATTCTCGAGTTGTCGTTGAAGCTCTTCAACGAGATCGGAGAGCCGAACGTGACGACGACGACGATCGCCGAGGAAATGGAAATCAGTCCAGGCAACCTGTACTACCATTTCCGCAACAAGGACGACATCATCAACAGCATCTTCGCGCAGTTCGAGCAGCAGATCGAACGGCGCCTGCGCTTTCCTGATGATCACCGGCCAACGATCGACGAAACCTGGTCGTATCTGCAGTACATGGCCGACTTCATGTGGACCTATCGTTTCCTCTATCGCGATCTGAACGATTTGCTCGCACGCAATCGCACGCTCGAGACGCACTTCAAGCAAATCATCAGCCACAAGGTCCGCTTCGCGCGCGAGATGTGCGAGCTGCTCGCAGCCGACAACGAACTCGTCGCGGCGCCCGCCGAAATCGAAGTGATCGCGACCAACATGGCCGTCATCGCCACTTATTGGCTGTCGTATCAGTATGTGATGCACCCTCGCAAATACAATGATCAGGACGCGATCCGCGAGGAACTGCATCAGGTCAGCATGCACGTGATCTCGGTGATGGCGCCGTATCTGCGGGGCCGCTCGCGGCAGATCTTCGACGACATCGTGTCCGGCAAGCTGCCCAAGCGCGAGTTCCACGACTACCTGCCCCCGCGCGACGGTTCGCCGCGCAAGGATAAGGACGCGAAGCAATGAAGACGGTCTGTGTATATTGCGGCTCCGCGCACGGCGCCAAGCCCGCATATACGGATGCCGCGCGCGCGTTCGGCCGCGCGCTCGCCCAAGCGGGCTTGACGCTCGTGTACGGCGGCGGACGCGTCGGCTTGATGGGCGTGATCGCCGATGAGGTGCTCGCCTCGGGCGGCCGCGCGATCGGCGTGATCACCGAGTTGCTCGTCGACAAAGAGGTCGGCCACGCCGGCCTGACCGAGCTCCACGTCGTGCCCGACATGCATCACCGCAAGAAGATGATGGCCGATCTCGCCGATGCGTTCGTCGCGATGCCAGGCGGCGCCGGCACGCTCGAAGAGTTCTTCGAGGTCTACACGTGGGCGCAGCTTGGCTATCACCGCAAGCCGATCGCGCTCTACAACATCGATGCGTTCTACGAGCCGCTGCTTGCGCTGCTCAAGCACACGGTCGACGAAGGTTTCATGCAGCGCGTCTATTTCGACGCGCTGTGCGTCGACGCCGCGCCCGACGCGCTGATCGAGCAGATCGTCCGCTATCGGCCGCCGGCGCGCGACAAGTGGGAATATTTGTCCGAACAGGAAGCCTGAGTGCCGCCGGCGCTTCGCGCGCCGTTGCGTTGGCGCCGTTGCGTTGGCGCCGTGCGTTGGCGCCGTGCGTTGGCGGCGCTTCGCCCGCCTTCCCTGCCGACCATTCCATTAAGTGCCAAAAATCCAAGCCATGACGAATCCGTTATCCCAAGTCGTCCTCATCACTGGCGCAAGCCGCGGCATCGGCCGCGCGAGCGCGCTTGCCGCCGGCGCGCGCGGCTGGTCGGTTGGCGTCAACTACGCGCGCGACGCCGCGTCGGCTGAAGCGACCGCCGACGCCGTGCGCGCGGCGGGCGGCAACGCCTGCGTCGTGCGCGGCGACGTCACGCGCGAAGCCGACGTGATCGGGATGTTCGATGCGGTGCAGGCGGCATTCGGCCGGCTCGATGCACTCGTCAACAATGCGGGGATCGTCGCGCCGTCGCTGCCGCTCGCCGACATGGATCTCGCGCGCCTCTCGCGCGTGTTCGATACCAACATACTCGGCGCGTACCTGTGCGCGCGCGAAGCGGCGCGGCGGCTGCCGACCAACCGCGGCGGCGCGGGCGGCGCGATCGTCAACGTTTCGTCGATCGCCGCTCGCCTGGGCTCGCCGAACGAATATGTCGACTATGCGGGCTCGAAAGGCGCGATCGATACGCTGACGATCGGCCTATCGAAGGAACTCGGCCCGCATGGCGTGCGCGTGAATGCGGTACGCCCCGGCCTGATTGAAACCGAGATCCACGCAAGCGGCGGCCAGCCCGGCCGCGCCGCGCGGCTTGGTTCGCTCGCGCCGCTGGGGCGCGCCGGCGAGGCAGAGGAAGTCGCCGAGGCGATCGTCTGGTTGATCAGCGACGCGGCGTCATATGTGAACGGCGCGCTGCTCGACGTCGGCGGAGGACGCTAGCAGGTCAGCGCTTAGCCGCTTAGCCGCTTAGCCGCTTAGCCGCTTAGCCGCTTAGCCGCTTAGCCCGCAGCATACGTCACACGGCGGCATCCGGCACACGAAACCGGCCACGCATCGCGCACCATGCCGCCACACATGCTCACCACCGTTGCCGCCAAGCGGCCCCCGATGGTTGAGGTGCTCGAATACAAAACTCTACATTCCCTCTCACTTCGCTGCATTCCCTCACAATTTTCGTAAACATTCGTAACAACCCCGTGGTCTACTAACGTCCGGCGCGGGCTGGACTGCTGCATCCGCCTTTTCGGCGTCAGCGCCGCTGCGCGACCTCACAACCGGCTTGGTCTATCCAGCCAGCCGCGCATCCATCAAGAGATCACCAGATGCAGGGAAGCACATCCGGCGGCGGGCACTCGCGTGCGCCCGTCGTGACTCAACACGTCCATCGATCGCCAACGGGCGCGCGTGCCGCAACGGGCGCCGCGCTGACGGCCGTCGCACCGGCCACGGCGGGCCAGCGTGGCCGCGCCGCCGATGCGCGCGTCCCGCGTGCGCAAGCCGGCCGCACGACGTTCGCCGGGCTGCGCGTATGGCTCGCTGCGGCGGCCATGCTATGCGCGTACCTGCTGCCGGGCATCCTGGGTCATGACCCGTGGAAGCAGGACGAAACCTATACGTTCGGCATCATTCAGCACATGCTCGAAAGCGGCGACCTCGTCGTACCGACCAACGCCGGTCAGCCGTTCCTCGAAAAACCGCCGCTCTTCGATTGGGTCGCGACGGGCCTCGCGTGGCTGTTCGAACGCTATCTGCCATTGCACGACGCGGCGCGGCTCGCGAGCGCGCTGTTCGCCGCCCTCGCATTCGGCTTCGCCGCGCGCGCCGCCCGTGTCGCGACGGGCGAGCCACGCTGGCTTTCGCTGCCGGTCATCGGCGCCGTCGCGCTCGCCGCGGGCTCGCTCGTTGTCGTCAAACACTCGCACGATTTGATGACCGACGTCGCGCTGATGGCAGGCGCCGCGATCGGCTTTTGCGGGTTGCTCGAACTCGTGCACCGGCACGCAGGCGGCGCGGACGGTGCGCAAGACGGCCCGCGCCTGTCGAGCCAGCCGGGCCGCTCGAACGGCTTCGCGGCGGTGCTGTTCGGCGCGGGCGTCGGCATCTCGCTGATGTCGAAGGGATTATTCGTGCCGCTCGTGTTCGGCGCGACGACGGTCGCCATGCTCGCGCTGTACCCCGGTTGCCGCAGCCGTTCGTTCGCCCGCTCGCTCGGCATTGCCGCGCTCGCGTGCGCGCCGTTCGCGCTGATCTGGCCGATCGCGTTGTGGCTACGCTCCGAGTCGCTGTTCATGACTTGGTTTTGGGACAACAACGTCGGGCGCTTCTTCGGTTTTTCGGTGCCGACGCTCGGCGCCGAAAACGACAAGCCGCTGTTCATCTGGCGGGCGCTGCTGACAGTCGGCTTTCCGGCCGGCCCGCTCGCGCTCGCCGCGCTCGCGCTCGGCCTGTGGCGCGAATGGCGCGCTCCGCGCGTCGCGCTGCCGCTCATGTTCGCTGGCATCGGTCTCGTCGTGCTGCATCTGTCTGCCACCGCCCGGCAACTGTATATCCTGCCTTTCATCGCGCCGCTCGCGCTGGTCGCCGCGCAGGCGGTCGGGCGCCTGCCGCAGCGGCTTGCCACCGCGTGGGACTACGCGAGCCGGCTGCTGTTCGGCAGCGCGGCGGCGGCGGTGTGGATCGTTTGGTCGTTGATGTCCAGTCGCGACGCCTCGCATGCGGCCATCGCTTGGCTCGGGCGCTGGCTGCCACTGGACTGGACGATGCCGTTCGAGCCTGCGCTCGTACTGCCGGCGCTCGCGCTCACGATCGGCTGGCTCGCGCTGCTGCCGACGCTGCGGCTCGCGGGCAAGTGGCGCGGCGCGCTGTCATGGACGCTGGGCGTGATCGTCGGATGGGGGCTCGTGTTTACGTTGCTGCTGCCGTGGCTCGACGTCGCGAAGAGCTACCGGTCGGTATTCGACGATTTGAGCCAGCGGCTCGCGCTCGAATGGAACGACGGCGACTGCATGGCGAGCGTCGGCCTGGGCGAATCGGAAGCGCCGATGCTCTACTACTTCTCGGGCATCCTGCATCAGCCGGCCGATCAGCCCGACGCGAGCGCATGTACGTGGCTCATCGTGCAAGGCGCACGCGATCATCCGCCCAAACTCGACGACACCTGGCAGCCGTTCTGGTCGGGCGCGCGGCCGGCCGACACGCAGGAGATGTTGCGCGTGTACGTGCGCACGCCGCTTTTCGCGAAAACGGCAGCTGCGCAATCCGCGGCAGGCAACGGCCGGCCGTAGGCAGCGGCGGCGCTTCGGGCGCTTCGCAGCGGGCAACGAAGCGCCTGGGCATGTGCCAGCGGCGAATGGCGTATCCGCGCTGATTCAGCGCACGGCGCGGCGCGCCACGCGTGCCGCCCAGGCCTCGATCGAAGGCCGGAACGCTCGATTGCCCGCTTCAGTTCAACACCCGCGCCTCATCGCGCGAGCGCCCTGCCTGTCGGCTGCCATGATCGCGATGGCCGCGCCGCGACGGGCGCGGCATCGTCTCGATGAATGCCCGCCCGGCTCTGCCGGAAACACTGTTCGGTTTCTTCAGGCCCCGCCGCCGTTCACCGTTCGCCAGCCTGCCGAAATCCCTGTCGATCACGACACCGCCCGCCGTGCGAATACATCGCTTCAAAGCCTCACGGCGCAACCGGCGGTTGCCGGAAACGGCCTGCACCATCGCGCCCAGAGCCATCGATGGTTGAACCGCTCAGAATGACGAGTCCGGCGTCTTGAGAAACGAGATTTCGCCGTCGGTCGACGTGCGCCCGAGAATCGCGTTCCGATGCGGAAATCGCCCGAAGCGCTCGACCACGGCCGCGTGGCGCAGCGCATGGTCGTAATAGCTGCTGCATCCGGCCTCACGCCGGATCTGCGCGCACAGGCGCACCGCTTCGCGCTGACTGTCGAGCGATTCGTCGTGTTCGAACGGCAAATAGGCAAACGCGCGATGATGACCGGTCGGCAACGCGCGGTCGGCACCCGATGCGACAAGCACCTTCGCATGCGCAAGCGCGTGCCGGTCGGATGCGTATGCAAGCGGCGTGCCGCGATGGATGTTGCGCGAGAACTGATCGAGCACCAAGATCACCGCGAGCGCGCCGAGCGGACGTTGCGCCCAGGCATCGAGCGCGCCCGCCGTCGCGGCGCCGACCAGCGCGCCGTAGCGCTCGCGTATTTGCGCATCGAACGCCTCACCGCCGTTGAACCACTGTTTGCGCGCATGGCCGAATGCCGGATCGCCGGGGGCGCCGAACCAGAAATCGAGCACGTCGCGTGCGCGGGAATCGAGCGCCGCGTAATCATCCGGAGCGTCCGGCACGGCTTTGCCTGCGCGGCCGGGTATGCTGGCCTGCGCCGGCACGCCGCGCGCCGTGCATGCTTCGTCCGGCGAGTCTGGGCCGGGCGCTTCGAGATTGTCGGGTGATTGGGACATGGCGGCGTTCCGGGCTTGGGCGCGTCGAAATACTCGGCGCTTCAGACACTAAAGACCGATCGAACGCGTCAAACGTTCCATGCGCGCCGCACGCCCCGCGTATCCCACGCCCCCGGCACGGCGCGCCGCGTCATCCCAATTCCAGCACGAGACGGCGCGTGCGCGCGCTCTTCTTCTCGAGCTTCGCGACGCGCAACACGCCGATTTCCGCGGTATTGCGCACATGCGTGCCGCCGCACGGTTGCAGATCGACGCCTTCGATCCGCAGCAGCCGCACGCGTCCAAGCCCCATCGGCGGCTTCACGCTCATCGTGCGCACGAGTTCGGGGCGCGCGGCCAGTTCGTCGTCGGTGATCCATTCGGTGGACACCGCATGCGCACCGGCAACCAGCTCGGCCAAGCGCGCGTCGACCCATTCGCGCTCGATCGGCTCGGTCGTCGCGAAATCGATCCGCGCGTAATCGGCGCTCACGCTGCAACCGTCGACCGGATAAGGCAGCACCGCGCACAACAGATGGCTTGCGGTATGCAGCCTCATGCGCCGATGCCGCGGCGCCCAATCGATCGCGGCGACGATCCTGTCGCCCGGCTTCAGCGTCGCGGCGAGCGCGTGCTGCCCCGGCGCGGGCACATGCACGGCATCGTCGGGCGTCGCGCCGTCGAACTTGGCCTTGCGCGTGTCGGCGATCGCGAGCGTCGCGCCGCCCGGCAGCGTCAGCGTGCCGCTGTCGCCCGCCTGGCCGCCACCGAGCGGATAGAACACGGTCCGGTCGAGATGGATGCCGGCTTCATCGACGGCCGTCACGGTTGCGTCGCAATGGGTCAAATAGGCGTCTTCGCGAAACAAAGCATGGGTGGGCATCGGAAAACTCGGCTGGCGTATCGATGATGATCGGAGCGGGCAGTATGCAGCGCCGCGCATGCCGTTCGACAGAGGCGGTTGCGCCACGCGCGTGCTGCGGCGTACCGGCGTTTCAACCAGGACGGTTGCGCATCCAGTCGGCCGTATCGTAGAACGAATGCATCAACCGCTCGCGCAGCGGCTCGTCGATGCCGACGTCCTCCATCGCCCATGCGATGCAGCGCAGCCACTGGTCGCGCTCCGACGAGCCGATCGGAAACGGCAGATGCCGCGCGCGCAGCCGCGGATGGCCGAAGCGCTCGATGTAATGATCGGGCCCGCCCAGCCAGCCGCACAGAAACCAGAACAGCTTGTCGCGCGAGCCGTCGAGCGATGGCGGATGCAGTGCGCGAATCCCGGCGAACTCGGGCTCGAGATCCATCAGGTCGTAGAAGCGGTCGACAAGCTCGCGCACGCGCGCCTCGCCGCCCACCCGTTCGAACGCCGTCGGCTGCGACGGCGCATCATCGGTCACATCGGTCATGCAAACATCGATCCAGTCAAATGAAGGAAGAAAACCGGCCACCCATGGCCGGCCGAACGGCCCAGCGCGGCGTGCGGCTCAGCCGTCGCGCAACGATTGCAGCGCAGGCCGCCGCAGCACGCTGCGCAAACCGAGCCAGCCGGCCGCGCCCGCGCAGACAACGCCCGCCGCGATGCCGGCCGGCGCGAGCCACGGATTGAGCGCAAGCTGAAAATCGAACACGCGCGAGGCCAGCGCCGAGCCGATGCCCAGCGCGCCGCATGCCGCCATCGCGCCCGCCAACGCGCCGACGACAATGAACTCCGCGCGCTGCATCGCGGCGATCTGCGCACGGGAGGCACCGAGCGCACGCATCAGCGCCGCCTCGCGCATGCGTTCGTCGCGCGAGGCTGCCAGCGCCGTATACAGCACGAGCACGCCCGCGGCCAGCGTGAACGCGAACAGGAACTGCACCGCGCCGACCACTTGCAGCAGCACGCGCTCGAGCTGCGCGAGAATCGGCGCGACGTCGATCGCGGTCAGGTTCGGATAGCGGGCGATCAGCCCGTCGAGCACGCGCTGCCGGGCGGCCGGCAGGTGAAAGCTCGTGATGTAGGTCGCCGGAAAATCCGCGAGCGCGGCGCGCGGCATCAGCACGAAGAAGTTCACGCGGAACGTGCCCCAGTCGAGCTTGCGCACGCTCGTCACCGGCGCGTCGATCGTCAGGCCCGTCACGTCAAAGCGCAGCGTGTCGCCGGGCTTCACGCCGATGAGCTTCGCAAGCCCCGCCTCGATCGAGATCTGCGACGCGCTCGACGCGCCGTACCAGTCGCCCGCGACAATCCGGTTGTCATCGGGCAAGCGCGCCGTGTACGACAAGTTGAACTCGCGGTCGACGAGGCGGCGTGCGTCGTCGCTCTTGTAGTCGTCCGGATTCACCGGCTTGCCGTTCACCGCGATCAACCGGGCGCGCACCATCGGCGCCAGCGCCGGGTCCGCGATGCCGTTGGCCGCCAGATAGCGGATCACACCATCGCGCTGGTCGGGCTGAATATCGATCAGAAATTGGTTCGGCGCATCGGGCGGCGTCGATTGCCGCCAGCCGGCGACGAGATCATTGCGCGTGATCGCGATCAACAGCAGGCACATCAGGCCAAGCGCGAGCGCGGTGAGCTGAAGCGCGCTGGCCATGCCGCGCCGGTCGAGCGACGCGAGCGCATAGCGCCAGCCCAACCCTGCCGCGACGCGGCCGTCGCGCACGAGCCGCGCGGCCGCGAACAACACGAGCCGCGCGACGAGCGCAAACAGCACGAGGCTGCCCGCGAAGCCGCCCGCGACGATCGCGCCCAGCTTCAGCTCGCCAGCCGCGGCGACGATCAACGCCGCGAACAGCGCGATGCCCAACGCATAGCCGATCCATGCGACGCGCCCCGCGTCGCCCCAATCACGGCGCAGCACACGCACCGGCGGCACGCGCGTCAGCGGCGCGAGCGGCGGCAGCGCGAAGCCCAGCAGCAGCACGAGGCCGGTCGCGACGCCGATCGCCGCCGGCCATGCGGAAGGCGGCGGCAACGCCACGTCGATCAGGCTGCCGAGCGTGGCGAGCAGTGCCAGATGGCCGCCATAGCCGAGCACCGCGCCCGCGACGCCGCCCACCACGCCAACGAGCACGAACTCGATCGCGAACAGCGCGGACAGCGTGCGATGGCTCGCGCCGAGGCAGCGCATCGCCGCGCAGCCGTCGAGATGGCGCCGCATGTAACGCTGCGCGGCCATCGCGATCGCCACGGCCGCGAGCAGCGCGCTCAACAGCGCGACGAGGGTGAGGAAGTGGCGCGCGCGGTCGAGTGTCTGGCGCACCTGCGGCTGCCCCTGCTCGAGCGATTCGAGCGCGACGCCGCGCAGCTTGCCGCCGTCGACGCGCGTATGCGCGTAGCGCGCGAAGCGCGCTACAGCGGCAGCCTCGCCAGCGACGAGCAGCCGATACGTCACGCGGCTGCCGTAGCCGGTGAGGCCGGTCGATTCGAGTTCGTCGGCGCGCATCATCACGCGAGGCGAGAAGTTGACGAACGAAAAGCCGCGATCGAGTTCGCGCGTGATGACGGCGGCGATCGTGAACGTGCGGGTGCCGACGCGCAGCGTATCGCCGGTTTGCAGATGCAACGCGCCGAGCAGCGCCGGATCGGCCCAGACGGTGCCGGGGACCGGAATCGAACCGGCACGCTGGCCGGCCTCGTTCGCGCTGCGCGCGATCTGCACCGCGCCACGCAGCGGATAGCCGGCGGACACGGCCTTGAGCGCCGCGAGCCGCGACGCGGCCACGCTTGGCGTACCGGCCGGCGCGGCCGAAGCGCCCGCCGAGCTGGCAGCGGCGGCCGAACCGGCCGCCGCGCGACCTTGCCCCGCCACACCGACCATGCTCGGAAAAATCGCCGTCGTCGCGGTTTTCAGCCCGAGCGCCCGCGCCTCGTTGGCGAACGACGGATCGACCGGATGATCCGCCCTGACGACGAAATCCGCACCGAGCATCTGGCGGGCATCACGCTCGAGGCCCTGGCGCAGCCGGTCGGCAAGAAAGCCGACGCTCGTGAGCGCGGCCACGGCCAGCACGAGCGCGAGCGCGACGAGCGTCAGCTCGCCCGAGCGCCAATCGCGCAGCGTCATCCGCCCGGCCAGCCGCATGAGATCGCCGGCGCCGAAGCGGCGGCGGCCCGCCGGCGGCATGCCGTTACCCGCCGCCGTCAATCGCGCTTGCTCCCGATCGAGTTCAGCCGCGACACCATCTGGTTCGCCATCCCGCGAAAACCGCCCGACACGCCGCGCCAAAGGCGCGGCAGCGCCCAGGCCGCGCACACGAGAAAGCCGATCACCAGCACGATGAACGCGAGCGGCACGAAGAACGCAAGCGCGAGACCACCGACCGTGAGACCGTCCTCGGTGGTCGACGCGATCCAGTTCGAGATCGGCTCGGGCGACAAGTTGATCAGCGCGCGGGTGCCCGCCTTCGCGATGTGCGCGGAGCCGGCGAGCGTGCCGCCCGCGAGACCGGCGAGCGCGAGCAGCGTCGGATCGGCATGGCCGAGCGCGCCGGCTGCAAGCACCGCGCCCGCGGGAATCCGGATAAACGTGTGAACCGCGTCCCACAGCGAATCGAACGCGGGAATCTTGTCCGCGAGGAATTCGGCGAGCGCGAGCACGGCGGCCGCGCCGATTACCCACGACGACGTCAGCACGGCAAGCGTGTCGGGCAGCTGGATCAGGCCGATGCGCGCGCAAACGCCCGCGATCAGCACGGTCAGATAGAGGCGCAGGCCGCTCGCCCACGCGAGCCCCGCGCCGAGCGAAATGGCTTCAATCATAGCCGCCTCCTTGCGCGATACGCGCGGTTCGCGGGCGAGCGCCGCCCGGTGCCGGGCGGATCGGTCGATCGCCGCGGCGGTCCCGTCCGTTCGCTCGCGGCAGCGGGACATCGTCCGATGAATACCGCTCCATTATAGACGCGCGATACGCCGCCGCCGCGGCGCGTCAACCGGACAAACCGCGCCGCGCGGCCGCGGCGCTCAGCCGCCCGACGTCAGCTTCAGGCCGATCAGCCCGACGAGAATCAGCGCGGCGCTCGCGACGCGCGCCAACGTCACCGCCTCGCCGAGCATCACGATCCCGAACACGAACGCGCCGAGTGCGCCGATGCCCGTCCACACCGCATAAGCGGTGCCGAGCGGCAGCTCGCGCATCGCGACGGCGAGCAGCCCGAAGCTGCCGAGTGCGGTGACGATCGTGAAAACGGAAGGGCCGACGCGCGTGAAGCCTTCGGACGATTTGAGACCCGCCGCCCACGCGACTTCGAGCAGGCCGGCAATACAAAGCCACAACCAGGGCATGATGAGACGCTCCGCAAACCGATGGGGTCGTCCCCGTTGAATGTCGGCGGCCGGGGTCTGCGCACGCAGACAAAAGGCCAGGCTTGCGTGGGCCGCCCGCCCGGGGCCGTCCCCGGGCGGAGTCGATTATAACGAAACGCTTACGATACGGCCGGCCGCCCCTTACTTCGACGCGGGCTTCGCGCTGCGCGCCGCGATCGGCCAGCCTCGCGCGTCGAGCGGCACGCACCGGCCGTCGCGGTACAGCACCCATTCGTCGCACTCGCGGCCGTCCTTGAATACGCAAACGCCGTACTGGCCGTGCGCGCTGTCGTGAATCGCCACCTTGCCGCCGAGCTTCTCGCAATGAACCGATGCCGGATTCGCATGCGCGGCATCAGGCGCAGCCGGCTGCGGCTGCGCGAACGCCGGCGCGATGCCCGCGATCCACGCGAGGCGGCGCAATGAACGAGCGAACATGGCGGACCTCCTATCGGAATTGCCGAGTGTTCAGCATAGGCAAAAATCGGCGCAATGGCGCCCGGCGCGCTTGCCCCGCCGAGTCAGCCCCCGACACCGACGAGCCGATAACCGACCCCCGTCTCGGTGATGATGTGCTGCGGCTGCGCCGGATCGGTCTCGAGCTTCTGCCGAAGATGCGCCATGTAGATCCGCAAATAGTGATGGCTCTCGACATGCGACGGCCCCCATACGTCGCGCAGCAATTGCCGGTGCGTCAGCACGCGCCCCGCGTGGCGCACGAGCGTCGCAAGCAGCCGGTATTCGAGCGGCGTCAGATGGACGACCTCGCCCGCGCGCCACACGCGGCGCAGCGCGAGATCGACGCTCACGTCGCCGAAGCTCACCTGCGGCGTCTCGGCCGCGCCGCCTTGGTTGCGCCGCCGCAAATGCGCGCGTATCCGCGCGAGCAGCTCGGATACGCCGAACGGCTTGGTCAGGTAATCGTCGGCACCGGCGTCCAGCGCGGCCACCTTCTCCTCTTCGTGCGTGCGCGCCGACAGCACGATCACCGGCATTTCGGACCAGCCGCGCAGCTCGCGGATCACGTCCAGGCCGTCGCCGTCGGGCAGCCCGAGATCGACGATCGCGAGATCGGGCTTGCGCGTCGCCGCTTCGATCAGCCCCTGGCGGCCGGTCTCGGCGTCGAACACCGCGATTCCCTCTTCCTCGAGCGCGGTGCGCACGAAACGGCGGATTTGCTTTTCGTCTTCGATCAGAACGACAGTGATGGTCGGTTCACTCATGGGTATGCGGATGATCCGGAGAAACAGGCGCGGGCTCGGCGGCGCGGGATGCGGCCGCCGCGTCGGCGTCGGCGTCGGCGTCGGCAGCGTCGAGAGTACCGTCGTCCGCCGCGCCCGGCGCGGGCGGCGGCGCCTCGACGGGCAACGTAAACCAAAAGCGCGCGCCTTCGACCGCGCGCTCGGGCGAAAGCCGGTTGAGCGCGCCGATTTTACCGCCGTGCGCTTCGACGATCGCACGGCAAATCGCCAAGCCGAGTCCGATGCCGGGCTTGGCCGATTCCTTCTCGCCGCGCGTGAATTTCTCGAAGATCCGCGCCTCCATGCCTGCCGGCAGGCCAGGCCCGCGATCGTCGACGCACACGCGCACGAACGGCGCGCCATCATCGACAATGCGCTCGGCGCTGATCTCGATCGGCGTATCGGGCGGTGCGTACTTCGCGGCGTTCTCGAACAGGTTCGCGAACAGCCGCTCCATCAGCACCGCGTCCATCTGCAGCAGCGGCAGATCGGCCGGCAGCCGCACCTGCGCCGGATGGCGCGCCAGCACCCGCTTGCACGCGGCGAGCGCCGCGCCCACCGTCTCCTCGAGCAGCGACCACTGGCGCTTCAGTTGCAGGCTGCCCGCCTGCAACCGCGCCATGTCGAGCAGATTCGTGACGATTCCGGTCATGCGCAGCGCCTCGTCGTGGATCGATTCGACCAGCTCGTCCTCGCGCTCGCCCGCGTGGCCGGCGCCGCGCGCGGCCGCCGCACGCGCGTTCACGAGCATCGACGACAGCCCGACGATCGCCGTGAGCGGCGTGCGCAGATCATGCGAGATCGCCGACAGCAGCGAGTTGCGCAACCGCTCGGATTCCATATTGACGAGCGCGTCGCGCGCGATGTCGACATAGTGGACGCGTTCGAGCGCGAGCGCGATCTGCGCGGCGAATGCATCGAGCATGCGCTGCTGCTCCGGCACTTCGAGCTCGCGCGGATCTTTCGTGACGACGGCGAGCACGCCGCGCGTGCGCATCGGCGCCTTCAGCGGCAGATAGCGCGCGGCCGCGGCAGGCAGCGTGTCAGTGCCGTGGCCCGCGGGCTTTTGCTGGTCGTACACCCACTGACCGACGTCGACATCGAGCGCGCCGCCCGCGAGCGTTACTGCTTCGTCGGGGTTTTCGAGCTTCTGGCGGACCTTGTCCGCGCTGTCGGGCAGCAGCACCGCGACGCGCGCGCGAAACACCTCGGACACGTGGCGGCTGCCGATCTCGACGATCTGCTCGGTGGTGAGCGCCGCACCCAGCTCGCGCGCCATCGCATACATCGCGCCCGTGCGCCGCTCGCGGCGCTGCGCGATCTGCGCGCCGCGCGTAAGGCTCGACGTCAGATGGCTGATCACGAGCGACGTCAGCAGCATCCCGAAGAAGGTCAGCAGATATTGCGTATCGGATACCGAGAACGACATCCGCGGCGGCACGAAAAAGAAATCGAACGCGGCAACCGACAGGAACGACAGCAGCACGCCCGGCCCGCGCCCGAGGCGCACCGCCGAAAACACCACGCCGAGCAAATACAGCATCACGAGATTGGTCAGATCGAGACTGCCGTGCAGCAGATTCGCGACGCCGGTGACCGCCGCGCAGATCACCGCCGCGTATGCGTAGTTGCGCGGCGGCGAACGGCCGTCGATGACGGTGGACAGCGCGTCACGCCACGCGCGCGCGGCGGGATCGAGCATCGGGCGCGCGGCTTCGCCCGATGCGCCGCCGCCCGCGTGCGCGCGGATCAGCATCAGATCGATGTCGCCCGCGCGCTCGGCCAGCTCCTCGCCGAACGGGCGCGCAAGACGCCGCATCAGCCCCGTCTTCGACGAGCCGCCCGCGACGATCTTCGATGCATTGCGCACCTGCGCATAGCCGATCAGCGCGGCAACGGCGTCGGCGCCCGTGAGCGTCGCCGTCTGCGCGCCCAGTTCGGCCGCGAGCTTCAGCGCGTTCAACGTGCGCTGGCGCAGCGTGTCCGGCAGCCGCGCGAGGCGCGGCGTTTCGACGTATACCGCGAGCCAGTCCGCCTTCAGGCTCGCGGCAAGCCGCGCGGCCGCGCGCACGAGCGTCGGCGCCTCGGGGCCGGGGCCGACGCAGACGAGCAGCCGCTCGCGCGCCTGCCAGATCCGCTGGATCGAGCGGTCGGCGCGGTATTCACGCATCTGCGCGTCGACGCGATCGGCCGTGCGGCGCAGCGCCAGCTCGCGCAGCGCGATCAGATTGCCCTTGCGGAAAAAATTGCGCACCGCGCGCTCGGCCTGCTGCGCGATATAGACCTTGCCGTCGCGCAGCCGGCTCAACAGTTCCTCGGCGGGAAGATCGACGAGCGTGACTTCGTCGGCGGCGTCGAACACGCGATCGGGCACGGTCTCCCACACGCGGATGCCGGTAATCGCACCGACCACGTCGTTCAAGCTTTCCAGATGCTGGACGTTGACGGTCGTATAGACGTCGATGCCGGCATCGAGCAGTTCGTACACGTCCTGCCAGCGCTTCAAGTGCCGCGCGCCCGGCACGTTCGAATGCGCGAGCTCGTCGACCAGCACGAGCTGCGGCTTGCGCGCGAGCGCCGCATCGAGATCGAACTCGCCGATCGCGCGGCCGCGATAGACAATCTGCGCGAGCGGCAGCACGTCCAGGCCGTCGACGAGCGCGGCCGTCTCGCGGCGCCCGTGCGTCTCAACGATGCCGACCAGCACGTCGACGCCGTCTTGCCGGCGCGCACGCGCGGCTTGCAGCATCGCATAGGTCTTGCCGACGCCCGCCGACGCGCCGAAGAAGATCTTCAGCTTGCCGCGCTGCTGCTTTTCCTCTTCTCGCTGGATCTTGTCGAGAAGTTCATCGGGATCGGGGCGGTTCATGCGAGGCGGAAATTTCCGTAGCGCGGCGGACATTGAACCATTGTCGTTCCAAAACGCAAAAAAGGGAAAGGACGGCGCGAACACGCCGTCCTGACGTCATCGGACATGACGGAAGCGGCCGGTTCAGCCGTCCCTTCAATGGCCGACTGAGTGGCCGACCGAGCGGTCAACTCAGTGGCCAACCCAGCGGCCGGCGCGCCGCGAACGATGCGCGCGCCGCCCGCGCCGGTCAGTGCGCCGCCTGAGCGGCTTGAGCGGCGTCCAGCGCGAGGTTCAGCTTCAGCACATTCACGCGCGCCTCGCCGAGCACGCCGAACTGCCGGCCTGCGGTATGGTCGGCCACGAGCCGCCGCACGTCGGCTTCCCGCAGATGGCGCGCCTTCGCGACGCGCGCCACTTGGTAGTCGGCCGCGGCCGGGCTGATCTGCGGATCGAGGCCGCTGCCCGACGCCGTCACGAGATCGACGGGCACGGGCTTGGACAGATCGGTGCCGGCGGCCTTCAGCGCGTCGAGGCGCCCTTTCACCTGATCCTCCAGCGACGGGTTGAGCGGCCCCAGGTTCGAGCCGCCCGAATTGGCCGCGTTGTACGGCATCGGGCCCGTCGCCGACAAGCGGCCCCAGAAGTACTGCGGCGCGTCGAATTGCTGACCGATCAGCGCGGAGCCGACCACGCGGCCGTTCTTCTCGATCAGGCTGCCGTTCGCCTGCGACGCAAACACGGCCTGGCCGAAAGCCGTCATCACGGCCGGATACGCGAGCCCGGTCACGGCGCTCAGCACGGCGAACACGACGATGAGCGGACGAAACAATGATTTCATGGCGATATCCCTTTGAATTCCGACTTCAAACCCAGCCCAACGCGGCGAGCGCGACGTCGATCAGCTTGATGCCGACGAACGGCACGAGAATCCCGCCGAGGCCGTAGACCAGCAGGTTGCGGCGCAGCAGTGTCGCGGCGCCGAGCGGCCGGTATCTGACGCCCTTGAGCGCGAGCGGAATCAGCAGCACGATGATCAACGCGTTGAAGATCACCGCCGACATGATCGCCGACGCGGGCGTGGCCAGATGCATCACGTTCAGCGCGTTCAATTGCGGGTAGGTCGTCGCGAACGCGGCCGGGATGATCGCGAAGTACTTAGCGATGTCGTTGGCGATCGAGAACGTGGTCAGCGAGCCGCGCGTCATCAGCATCTGCTTGCCGATCTCGACGATCTCGATCAGCTTGGTCGGGTTCGAATCGAGGTCGACCATGTTGCCCGCCTCCTTCGCCGCCTGCGTGCCGGTGTTCATCGCGACCGCGACGTCGGCCTGCGCGAGCGCGGGCGCATCGTTGGTGCCGTCGCCCGTCATCGCGACCAGCCGCCCGGCCGACTGATGCTCGCGGATCGTCGCGAGCTTGGTCTCGGGCGTGGCCTCGGCGAGGAAATCGTCGACGCCCGCCTCGGCCGCGATCGCCGCTGCCGTCAGCCGGTTGTCGCCCGTCACCATCACGGTCTTGATGCCCATCTTGCGCAGCTCGGCAAAGCGCTCCTTGATGCCGCCCTTCACGATGTCCTTCAGCTCGATCACGCCGAGCACGCGCGCGGTGCGCGTAAGCGTCGCCACTGCGTCGCCCGCCGCCGCGTGCTCGCCGGCCGCGCGCTGCATCTCGGCGACCACGAGCGGCGTGCTGCCGCGCCGCGAGATGTCCGTCACCGCGCTCGTCACGTCGGCCGGAAAGCGCCCGCCGTGCGCCTCGACGTATTTCCTCACCGCGTCGGCCGCGCCCTTTCTGATTTCGCGGCCGGGCAGATCGACACCGCTCATGCGCGTCTGCGCGGAGAACGACAGGAACGTCGCGTGCAGCGCGCCCATGTCGCGCTGACGGATGTTGAAGCGCTCCTTCGCGAGCACGACGATGCTGCGGCCTTCGGGCGTCTCGTCGGCCAGCGACGAGAGCTGCGCGGCGTCGGCGAGCGCCTCCTCGGACACGCCCGGCGCGGGCACGAACGCCGACGCCTGACGGTTGCCGAGCGTGATCGTGCCGGTCTTGTCGAGCAGCAGCACGTCGACGTCGCCCGCGGCCTCGACCGCGCGGCCCGACGTCGCGATCACGTTCGCCTGCATCATCCGGCTCATCCCGGCCACGCCGATCGCGGACAGCAAACCGCCGATCGTCGTCGGAATCAGGCACACGAGCAGCGCGACGAGCGCGGTGATCGTCACCACGTGGCCCGCCTTCATCGCTGCCACCGAGAACATCGAGAACGGCAGCAGCGTCGCGGTGGCGAGCAGCATCACGATCGTCAGCGCGACGAGCAGGATCGTCAGCGCGATCTCGTTCGGCGTTTTCTTGCGCTTCGCGCCTTCGACCATCGCAATCATCCGGTCGAGGAACGCCTCGCCGGGATTGGCCGTCACCCGCACGACGATCCAGTCGGACAGCACGCGCGTGCCGCCCGTCACTGACGAAAAGTCCCCGCCCGATTCGCGGATCACCGGCGCGGATTCACCGGTGATCGCCGATTCGTCGACCGATGCGACGCCTTCGATCACCTCGCCGTCGGCCGGAATCGTGTCGCCCGTCTCGACGAGCACGATGTCGCCGCGGCGCAGGTCGCTCGCGGTCGTGATCCGCACCGACGCGTTCGGATTCGGCGCGGCGAGCTTCTTCGCGATCACGTCCCGCTTCGCGCTGCGCAGCGAAGCGGCCTGCGCCTTCGAACGCCCTTCGGCAAGCGCCTCGGCGAAGTTCGCGAACAGCACGGTGAACCACAGCCACAGCGACACCGCGAGAATGAACCCCGCGGGCGCTTCGGCCTGCCCCATCAGCGCGGCCGCCCACAGGATCGTGGTCAGGATGCTGCCGGCATACACACAGAACATCACCGGGTTGCGCAACTGCGTGCGCGGCGTGAGTTTCTTGAATGAATCGACGATCGCCGGGCGCACGAGCGCCGGGTCGAACATCGATCGCGTAGCGGAATGTTGAGTCATTGCGATCCTCAAACGCGCGGGTCCGGTTGTGGCGGACGCCGCGCCAAAATCCTCTTGTTTGCGCCGCGCACGCTCATCGCGCGCCGGCGAACATCATCAGCTGCTCGACGCCGGGGCCGAGCGCGAGCGCCGGCACGTAGGTCAGCGCGCCGACCAGCAGCACCGTGCCGAGCAACAGCACGACGAACAACGGCCCGTGCGTCGGCAGCGTGCCGGCCGTCGCGGCAATCCGCTTCTTCGCGGCGAGCGAGCCCGCGATCGCGAGCACCGGTACGATCGTGCCGAAGCGGCCGAACCACATCGCGATCGCCGTCAGCCAGTTGTAGAACGGCGTGCCGACCGACAGGCCCGCGAACGCGCTGCCATTGTTGTTCGCGGCCGAGCTGAGCGCGTACAGCACTTCCGAGAAGCCATGCGGGCCAGGATTGGCGATACCGGCGCGGCCCGCGACGGCAAGCACGGCGATCGACGTGCCGACCAGCACGAGCAGCGGCGTGAGCAGCACGACGATCGACACCATCTTCATCTCATACGATTCGATCTTCTTGCCGACATATTCGGGCGTGCGGCCGATCATCAGGCCCGCGACGAACACCGCGAGCAGCGCGAACACGAGCATCCCGTAGAGGCCGGAACCGACGCCGCCGAAGATCACCTCGCCCAATTGCATCAGCAGCATCGGCACGAGGCCGCCGACGGGCGTGAGCGAATCGTGCATCGCGTTGACCGCGCCGCACGACGCGGCCGTCGTCGCGACGACAAAGAGGCTCGTCTGCGCGATCCCGAAGCGAGTTTCCTTGCCTTCCATATTGCCGCCCGCCTGCTGCGCGCCCGCCGCCTGATCGACGTTGAGCGCCGCGAGCGCGGGCGTGCCCGCCTGCTCGGCGCCCGCCTCGACGCCGATCGCGGCCGCGAACGCGATCGTCATCGCCGCGAGCACCGCGAAACCCTGCTTGCGATCGCCGATCACGTGGCCGAACACGAGACAGAGCGCGGCAGGAATGATCAGGATCGCGAACATCTCCACGAAATTCGAGAACGGCGTCGGGTTTTCGAACGGATGCGTGGAATTGCCGTTGAAGAAGCCGCCGCCGTTGGTGCCGAGCATCTTGATCGCTTCCTGCGACGCCACCGGGCCCATCGCGAGCGTCTGCGACTTCGCCTGCGTCGGCACGCTCACCGGATTGCCCTGCGCGTCCTTGACCGGATTGCCCTGCGCGTCGAGCTTCGGCGCGGCGTAGGTGGTGGCCTGCAACGTCGGCACCTCCTGGTACGCCTTCAGGTTCTGAATCACGCCCTGGCTCATCAGAAGCGCGGCGATGATCGCCGCCATCGGCACCAACACGTACAGCGTCACGCGTGTCACGTCGACCCAGAAATTGCCGATTGTCTGCGCGCTGTGCCGCGCGAAGCCGCGAATCAGCGCGATCACGACGACGATGCCGGTCGCAGCCGACAGGAAGTTCTGCACGGTCAGGCCGAGCATCTGCGCGAGATAGCTGACGGTCTGCTCGGGCGCGTAATCCTGCCAGTTCGTGTTCGTGACGAACGACACGGCGGTATTGAACGCGCCGTCGGCCGTCATCGCGCCGAAGCCCTGCGGATTGCCCGGCAGCAGCCCCTGCACGCGCAGCAGCGCGTAAAGGAACAACACGCCGAGCACGTTGAACGCGATCGTCGCGATCGCATACTGCTTCCAGCCCATCTCCGCGGCCGGATCGACGCCCGCGAGCCGGTACAGCACGCGCTCGAGCGGGCCGAACACCCGCACGAGCGCCGACGAGCCGTCCATCACGCGCGTCAGGTAACGAGCGACCGGCACGGCCGCCGCCAATAAAACGGCGATGAACAGCGCCGCCTGCAGCCCATTGTTCGCGTTCATTCGATATCCTCCGCGCGCAGCAGCGCATAGACGAGATACGCGAACAGCAACGCGCTCGAGATCCCCGCCAGCCACAGCATCCAGCTCATGAGCGCCCCCCGCGACCGTATTGCGCAAGCTTTTCGCAACCGGCGATCAGCCCGAAGATCAGCACCGCGAAAAGTGCGAGACCCCCTATGTACACCGCATCCATTTCTTGTTTCTCCGTGCTCCAGATATAACCGGTCACACGTTAGAGGAATGCGCGTAAAGGGCGGGTCAAAGATTTCGAGATGGGTGTAAAAAACCCGTAAACGCAGACGGGGCGCGTGGCCTGCGGCCCGCGCCCCGTCGCTGGTTCGGCCCGGACTGGCGGCCGCCGGACGCTGCCCTAAGGGAGCAGAACCGTCGATCCCGTGGTGCGGCGCGCCTCGAGATCGCGATGTGCATCGGCCGCGCGCTCGAGCGCGTAACGCTGGCGGATACTCGTCTTCACGCGGCCCGAGGCGATCACGTCGAACAGCTCCGCCGCGCTGCGCTCGAGATCGTCGCGCTTCGCGATATACGAGAACAGCGTCGGCCGCGTGAAGAACAGCGAGCCGCGCGACGAAAATTCCTTCGAATCGATCAGCGGAAGCGGCCCCGACGCATTGCCGAAGCTGACGAACAGCCCGAGCGGGGCAACGCAGTCGAGCGAGCCGACGTAGGTGTCATGGCCAATCGAATCGTAGACGACGGGCACGCCCGCGCCGTTCGTGATCGCCTTCACGCGCTCGGCAAAGTTCTCGCGCGTGTAGACAATCGGATGGTCGCAGCCGTGCGCGGCCGCGAGTTCGGCCTTCTCGTCGGAGCCGACGGTGCCGATCACCGTCGCGCCGAGCGCCTTCGCCCATTGGCAGACGAGCAGGCCAACGCCGCCCGCCGCCGCGTGGATCAGGATCGTGTCGCCCGCCTTCACCGGATACGTGCGGCGCAACAAGTATTGCGCGGTCAGCCCTTGCAGCATCACCGACGCCGCGTCGTCGTAGCCGATCGCATCCGGCAGCTTGACGAGCTTGTCGGCGCTCAGCACGCGCTCCTGCGCATACGCGCCCGGCGGCTGCGTGACATACGCGACGCGATCGCCCGGCTTGAATCCCGCCACGCCGTCGCCGACGGCCGTCACCTCACCCGCTGCTTCCATTCCCAGCCCGCCCGGCAGCGGCTGCGGATACAAGCCGGTGCGGAAATAGACGTCGATGTAGTTGAGGCCGACCGCGTGCTGGCGGATACGAACCTCGCCCGGCCGCGGATCGCCGACGTCGACGTCGACCCACTTCATGACCTCCGGGCCGCCCGGCTGGTCGTATCGAATGGCTTTCGGCATGCTGTGCTCCTCTGTCGATCGGTGTATTGACGAATGCGACGGCCGGCGCGTGGCGAGGCAACCGCACTGCGCTGCATCGCAGCGCGCCGCACGATTATTGCGCGCGCCGCGTGTTCTTGCATCGCCCTGATTGCGTCAGGGATAACGGGAACAAGAGAGACGCGGCACCGGGCCGGCATGGCGCGATGCGATGCGATTGGATGCGGCGGCGCGGAGACGGGCGCTGTGATGTGATGCGGCGCGCCGCGATGCGGCAAAACACCGCCATACAGCCCGGCCATGCGGACGCACGCGGCATCGCAGCGGCTGCAATGCAATACGCCGCGCGCCACCTCGGCAAAACGCGGCGCAAAGCATCCGCCCCGCCAGCCGTCAGCCAGGCGTTCGCAGCCTGCGCGCCAACTCCGCGAGCAGCACGCGCGCGGTCGCGGCATTGGTTGCGCACGGCACGTCATGGACGTCGCAGGCCCGCACGAGCGCGGTGATATCCGGATCGTGCGGCTGCGCGGTCATCGGATCGCGCAGGAAGATCACGATGTCGACCTGCCCGTCGGCGAGTTCCGCACCGATCTGCAAATCGCCGCCGAGCGGCCCGGAACGCTTGCGCTCGACCTCAAGCCCGTGCGCGGCCGCGATCCGGCCGCCCGTCGTGCCGGTCGCGACGAGCCGGCATTGCGCGAGCGTGTCGCGGTATTCGCCCGCGAGCGCGACGATGTCGTCCTTCTTCGCGTCATGCGCGATCAGCGCGATGCGAGGTGTGCTCATCTCCAATCCTTCGGGTATTGCTTCGTTGCCATGTGCAATCGCCACGGCGCAACGCGGCGCCGGCGTCAGAACGTGCCGGGATACGCGCCGCCGTCGATCAGCCAGTTCTGCCCGGTGATGTAGCCCGCGTGCGCGCTGCACAGAAACGCGCACGCGGCGCCGAACTCGTCGGGCGTGCCGAGCCGCCGCGCGGGAATCTCGCTCGTGCGCCGCGCGCGCACCTCGTCGAGCGTCTTGCCGCTCGCTTTCGCCGCGGCGGCGAGCGTTGTCGCGATCCGGTCGGTATCGAAAAAGCCAGGCAGCAGGTTGTTGATCGTCACGTTGTGCTCGGCAACTTTGCGCGCGAGCCCCGCGACGAAGCCCGTCAGCCCCGAGCGCGCGCCGTTCGACAGTGCGAGCACGTCGATCGGCGCCTTCACCGCCGAACTCGTGATGTTGACGATGCGCCCGAAGCGGCGCGCGATCATCCCGTCGACGCTCGCGCGAATCAGCTCGATCGGCGTGAGCATGTTCGCGTCGAGCGCGCGAAGCCAGTCGTCGCGCGAGAAATCGCGAAAATCGCCGGGCGGCGGACCGCCCGCGTTCGTCACGAGGATATCGGGCTGCGGGCACGCGGCGAGCGCGGCCGCGCGGCCTTCGGGCGTCGTGATGTCGCACGCGACGGCCGTCACGTGCACGCCCGTTTTCGCGCGAATCTCGGCCGCGGTCGCGTCGAGCGTAGCCGCGGTCCGCGCGACGATCACAAGCTTCACGCCCTCGGCCGCAAGCGCCTGCGCGCACCCGCGTCCGAGCCCCTTGCTGGCCGCGCATACGAGCGCGGTCCGTCCTGCGATGCCGAAATCCATTGAATGGGCTCCTTGCCGACGTTTGACGAAAATCCGATGCAATCGGTGCCATCTGATGGCCAAACGCCGATAATATCCGGATCGCGCGGGCTCATTTCGGTAAACTTGCGGCTGTTTCGCGCGAGCGCCCAACCGGCCCGCGCGCCCCGGAATCCCCTTGAGCGCCGCCTTCATGAAACAGGACAGCCGTTTCCCGAATCTTTTCATCCTCGATCACCCGCTGATCCAGCACAAACTCACGCACATGCGCGACAAGGACACGTCGACGCGCACGTTCCGCGAGCTGCTGCGCGAAATCACGCTGCTGATGGGCTACGAGATCACCCGCAACCTGCCGATCACGACCAAGCGGGTCGAAACGCCGCTCGTCGAGATCGACGCGCCGGTGATCGCCGGCAAGAAGCTCGCGATCGTGCCGGTGCTGCGCGCGGGCGTCGGCATGTCGGACGGCCTGCTCGAGCTGATCCCGTCCGCGCGGGTCGGCCACATCGGCGTGTACCGCGCGGACGATCATCGCCCCGTCGAGTATCTGGTGCGGCTGCCGGACCTGGAAGACCGGATCTTCATCCTGTGCGACCCGATGGTGGCCACGGGCTACTCGGCCGCGCACGCGGTCGACGTGCTCAAGCGCCGCGGCGTGCCGGGCGAGCGGATCTCGTTTGTCGCGCTCGTCGCCGCGCCGGAGGGCGTGCAGGTGTTCCAGGACGCGCATCCGGACGTGAAGCTGTACGTCGCGTCGCTCGATTCGCATCTGAACGCCGACGCGTACATCATCCCCGGCCTGGGCGACGCGGGCGACCGCCTGTTCGGCACGAAAAACTGACCGCGGCCGGCACGCGCGGCACCTCGGCCACGCTCGCGCCGGTCACGCGCGTCTCAAGCGTCTCAAGCGTCTCAAGCGTCTCAAGCGGTGCAAGCCACCGCCCCCCAGCGCAGCCCGCTTCGCCGCGCAAAGGCAGCCGGCCTTCGCCCCGGCTTTGCGCACCGCGATCGTCATGGCACGGGCATCGGGCATCGGGCGTCGGGCGTCGGGCGTCGGGCATCGGGCGTCGGGCATCGGGCATCGGGCATCGGGCATCGGGCATCGGGCATCGGGCGTCGGGCGCTGAGCATCGGGCGCCAAGCACCAACGCGCCACGCGCTCGCGCAGCGCCGCCGTCAAAGCGGCAAGCGCCGCGTGATAAAATTTCGTTTTACTCGACGACGCGCGGCCCGCTCGATCTCGAAGCAGGCACTCGCCGCGCTTCGCGCGGCCGCCGACTCTCAACGACAGACACTTGGTTAAGCGCCGGCGCGCAACGCGCGCGGGCGAACGGAGAAAAGCATGGCTGGTCACTCGAAATGGGCCAACATCAAGCATAAAAAAGCAGCGGCCGACGCGAAGCGCGGCAAGATCTGGACGCGCCTCATCAAGGAAATCCAGGTGGCCGCGCGCCTGGGCGGCGGCGATCCTGGCTCGAACCCGCGCCTGCGTCTGGCGGTGGACAAAGCGGCCGACGCGAACATGCCGAAGGACAACGTCAAGCGCGCGATCGATCGCGGCGTCGGAGGCGCGGACGGCGCGAACTACGAGGAAATCCGCTACGAAGGCTACGGCATCGGCGGCGCGGCGATCATCGTCGACACGCTCACCGACAACCGCACCCGCACCGTCGCGGAAGTGCGCCACGCGTTCTCGAAATTCGGCGGCAACATGGGCACCGACGGCTCGGTCGCGTTCATGTTCGATCACGTCGGCCAGTTCCTGTTCGCGCCGGGCACGCCGGAGGAAAAGCTGATGGAAGCCGCGCTCGAGGCGGGCGCGAACGACGTCAACACGAACGACGACGGCTCGATCGAAGTGCTGAGCGACTGGCAGGAATTCTCGAAGGTGAAGGACGCGCTCGAAGCGGCGGGCTTCAAGGCGGAACTCGCCGAAGGCACGATGAAGCCGCAAAACGAAGTCGAATTCACCGGCGACGACGCCGTCAAGATGCAAAAGCTCCTCGACGCGCTCGAAAATCTCGATGACGTGCAGGAGGTCTACACCAACGCCGTGATCGTCGAGGCATAACGATGCCGCGCGGCCGCCCTTTCGCTGCGACCAGACGAAAGGCGGCCGCAGCCGTTTTTCGCAGCCGGCACGCGCATCGCGCGCCGGCCGCGCAAGCGGCCGCCCTATTTTCTAGTCTGCGGGGAATCCCATGAAATTACTCGTCGTCGGCTCCGGCGGCCGCGAACACGCGCTCGCCTGGAAGCTCGCCCAGTCGCCGCGCGTCCAGCTCGTCTACGTTGCGCCCGGCAACGGCGGCACCGCGCAGGACGAGCGCCTGAAGAACGTCGATCTGACTTCGCTCGACGATCTCGCCGATTTCGCCGAAGCCGAGCAGGTCGCGTTCACGCTGGTCGGCCCGGAAGCGCCGCTTGCCGCGGGCATCGTCAACCACTTCCGCTCGCGCGGCCTGAAGATCTTCGGCCCGACGAAGGAAGCCGCCCAGCTCGAAAGCTCGAAGGACTTCGCGAAGGCGTTCATGAAGCGCCACGGCATCCCCACGGCCGACTACGAAACGTTCACCGACGCGGCCGCCGCGCACGCATACATCGACGCGAAGGGCGCGCCGATCGTCGTGAAGGCCGACGGGCTCGCGGCCGGCAAGGGCGTCGTCGTCGCGACGACGCTGGACGAGGCGCATGCGGCCGTCGACATGATGCTGTCCGGCAACCAGCTCGGCGAAGCGGGCGCGCGCGTCGTGATCGAGGAATTCCTCGACGGCGAGGAAGCGACCTTCATCGTGATGGTCGACGGCAAGCACGCACTCGCGCTTGCCTCGAGCCAGGATCACAAGCGCCTGCTCGACGGCGACCGCGGCCCGAACACGGGCGGCATGGGCGCGTATTCGCCGGCGCCGATCGTCACGCCGCAAATGCATGCGCGCGTGATGCGCGAGATCATCATGCCGACCGTGCGCGGCATGGAGAACGACGGCATCCGCTTCACGGGCTTCCTGTACGCGGGCCTGATGATCGACCGCGACGGCAATCCGCGCACGCTTGAATTCAATTGCCGGATGGGCGACCCGGAGACACAGCCGATCATGTCGCGCCTGAAGAGCGATTTCTCGAAGGTCGTCGAGCAGGCGATCGCGGGCACGCTCGATACGGTCGAGCTTGACTGGGACCGGCGCACCGCGCTCGGCGTCGTGCTCGCCGCGCACGGCTATCCGAACGCGCCGAAAAAAGGCGACCGGATCAACGGCATCCCGGATGAAAACGCGCACGCGGTGACGTTCCATGCAGGCACGACGTTCGACGGCGACAAGCTCGTCACGTCGGGCGGCCGCGTGCTGTGCGTGGTGGGCCTCGCCGATTCGGTGCGCGGCGCGCAGCAGGCCGCATACGAAACGATCAACCAGATTCACTTCGAGGGCATGCAGTACCGCCGCGACATCGGCCACCGCGCGCTGAACCGCAAGCCGTGCTGAGCAATGCGCGCGCACGCCGGGCGTGTCGCGCGCCTGAAGCCTGCCCGCCGGCGGGCCGCGCCGCGGGCCGCATGCACGCCGCGCTGCGGCCCGCACGCCAGCCTGCCGTTGCGTTGCCCGCCGTTTGCCGTTACGCCGCACCGCGCCGCCGCTACGGACCGCTCCCGCACCGGGCGCTAAAATACCCGACAAGAAGCTATTTTTAGCGGCGTCCGCACGACGGAAGCCGCCTCTCATCCAATGACCGATTCGAACTACGACGTCAACCGTGTACGCGCGTATCTGCAAGGCTTGCAGACGCGCATCGCCGACGCGCTCGGCGCTTTCGACGGCACCGCGCTGTCCACCGACGCGTGGCGGCGCGGCCCCGGCGAGCGGCTGCGCGGCGGCGGCACGACGCGCATCCTCGAGGACGGCGGCTTCTTCGAGCGTGCGGGCATCGGCTTTTCCGACGTCGCGGGCGACGCGTTGCCGCCGTCGGCGAGCGCCGCGCGCCCGCAACTCGCCGGACGCGGCTTCGAGGCGCTCGGGGTGTCGCTCGTGCTGCACCCGCGCAATCCGCACTGCCCGACCGTGCACATGAACGTGCGGATGCTGATCGCGACGAAGCCGGGCGAGGAGCCGGTATTCTGGTTCGGCGGCGGCATGGACCTGACGCCGGTTTACGGCTACGAGGAGGACGCGCGGCATTTCCACCAGACCTGCCGCGCGGCGCTCGATCCGTTCGGCGCCGAGCTGTATCCGCGCTTCAAGAAATGGTGCGACGATTACTTTTATCTGAAGCACCGCGGCGAGGCGCGCGGCGTCGGCGGCATCTTCTTCGACGATTTCTCCGAGCCGGGCTTCGAGCGCGCGTTCGACCTGCTGCAAAGCGTCGGCAACGCGTTCCTGCCCGCGTATCTGCCGATCATCGAGCGCCGCCGCGACACGCGTTACGGCGAGCGCGAACGCGCATTCCAGGCGTACCGGCGCGGCCGCTACGTCGAATTCAACCTGGTGTTCGACCGCGGCACGCTGTTCGGCCTGCAAAGCGGCGGGCGCACCGAGTCGATTCTGCTGTCGATGCCGCCGACGGCAAACTGGCGCTACGATTGGCACCCCGAGCCGGGCACGCCGGAGGCGCGCCTCTACAGCGATTTTCTCGTACCGCGCGACTGGGCATGAACCGCTTCGCCGCCAGCCGCGACACCCGCGCCCAAGGACACGCGCGCCCCCCCGCCCCCCGCCTCGCCCCGCTGCCGCGCCGCATCGGCATTCTGGGCGGTACGTTCGATCCGATTCACGACGGACATCTCGCGCTCGCGCGCCGCTTCGCCGACGTGCTGCGGCTCACCGAACTCGTGCTGATGCCGGCGGGCCAGCCGTATCAGAAACAGGGCGTGTCGGCGGCCGGGCACCGGCTCGCGATGGCGCGCGCGGCGGCCGGCTCGCTCACGCTGCCGGGCGTGGCCGTATCGGTGGCGACCGACGAGATCGAGCACGCCGGCCCGACCTACACCGTCGAGACGCTCGCGCGCTGGCGCGCGCGTCTGGGCCCCAATGTGTCGCTGTCGCTGCTGATCGGCGCCGATCAGCTCGTGCGGCTCGACACGTGGCGCGACTGGCTGCGCCTGTTCGAGTTCGCGCACGTGTGCGCGGCGACGCGGCCGGGCTTCGATTTCGCCGCCGCGCCGCCCGCTGTCACCGCCGAGATCGCGCGCCGGCAAGCGAGCGCCGCCACGCTGCAGGCAACGCCCGCCGGCTGCCTGCTGATCGACACGGCGCTCGCGCTCGATGTCGCCGCCACCGATATCCGCGCGCACCTGCGCGAATGCATCGCGCGCCGCGCGCAGGTGCCCGACGCATCCGCCGAACACGTGCCCGCCGCCGTGTGGGCCTATATTCTTCAACATCGTCTCTACCATCCCTGACTCATGGATATCCGCAAACTCCAGCGCGTGATCGTCGACGCCCTCGAAGACGTCAAGGCGCAAGACATCAAAGTGTTCAACACGAGCCACCTGACCGAACTGTTCGACCGCGTGATCGTCGCATCCGGTACATCGAACCGCCAGACCAAGGCGCTTGCGTCGAACGTGCGCGACAAAGTCAAGGAAGCCGGCGGCGACGTCGTCAGCTCCGAAGGCGAGGACACGGGCGAATGGGTGCTCGTCGATTGCGGCGACGCGGTCGTCCATATCCTTCAGCCGGCGCTGCGCCAGTACTACAACCTCGAGGAAATTTGGGGCGACAAGCCGGTGCGCATGAAGCTCGGCGGCCCGGCCCCCCACGCGCGCGGCGCGAGCGCCGACGACGAAGCCGACGTGGACGACGATGAGGCCGACGAGCGCGGCGCCCCGCCGGCGCCCGTGCGCGCGCCGCGCAGGAGCGCCGTGCGGCGCCGCTGACGCGGCGCGGGCACGGCGTCGGCACCGTGCCGCGCGATCGTCTGCCTGCATTGCTTTCGCCCTCCTTTCAGCCTCTTCGCTCTTCATGAAACTGCATATCGTCGCGGTCGGCCACAAGATGCCGGACTGGATCGCGGCCGGCTTCGACGAATACGCGAAGCGCATGCCGCCCGAATTGCGCATCGAGCTGCGCGAAGTCAAGCCCGAGCTGCGCTCGGGCTCGCGCAGCGCCGACAGCGTGATGGCCGCCGAAAAGCAACGCATCGATGCTGCGCTGCCAAAAAACGCACGTGTCGTCGCGCTGGACGAACGCGGCCGCGACTGGACCACGATGCAGCTTGCGCAGGCGCTGCCCGCGTGGCAGCAGGACGGCCGCGACGTCGCGTTCGTGATCGGCGGCGCGGATGGCCTCGATGCGCAACTGAAGTCGCGCGCCGAACTGCTGCTGCGCGTCTCGAGCCTCACGCTGCCGCACGGCATGGTGCGCGTCCTGCTCGCCGAGCAGCTTTACCGCGCGTGGAGCATCACGCAGAATCATCCCTATCACCGTGCATGAGCGGGCGTCGTCCCGACGCGTCGCGCATGCGCTCGATAACACCAAGAACCATGCCCGAGCACGCTCCCCCACCCTACCTGTTCATTTACCTCGCATCGCAAAGCCCCCGGCGCCGCGAATTGCTCGATCAGCTCGGCGTGCGCCACGAACTGCTGCTGCCGCGCGCCGACGAGGACGCCGAAGCGCTCGAGGCCGAGCAGCCCGGCGAGGCGCCCGATCATTACGTGCTGCGCGTGTGCGTCGCGAAGGCGCACGCGGCGCGCGCGCGGCTCGTCGCGAGCGGCAAGCCGGCCGCGCCCGTGCTCGTCGCCGATACGACCGTGACGATCGACGGCGCGATTCTCGGCAAGCCCGACGACGCCGCGCACGCGCTCGCGATGCTCACGCGCCTTGCCGGGCGCACGCATCAGGTGCTGACCGCCGTGGCCGTGATCGACGCCGCAGGCGAACTGATGCCGCCCGCGCTGTCGCGCTCCGAGGTCTGCTTCGCCCCGGCAAACGCCGCCGCGCTCGAGCGCTACGTCGAAAGCCGCGAGCCGTTCGGCAAGGCGGGCGCGTATGCGATCCAGGGGCGCGCGGCCGAATTCATCGAGCGAATCGACGGTTCTCATTCAGGTATCATGGGTCTGCCCCTCTTTGAGACTGCGACGCTGCTGCGCGCCGCGCGCGTCGCCTTCTAAATTCATCATGAACGAAGAAATCCTGATCAACGTCACGCCGCAGGAAACGCGGGTCGCGCTCGTCCAGCAAGGCGCGGTGCAGGAGCTTCACGTCGAGCGCACGATGTCGCGCGGGCGCGTCGGCAACATCTATCTCGGCAAGGTGGTGCGCGTGCTGCCCGGCATGCAGTCGGCATTCATCGACATCGGCCTCGAACGCGCGGCGTTCCTGCACGTCGCCGATATCTGGCAGCCGCGCCCGGCGGGCGACGTGCCGTCGAACGCGCCGCACCAGCCGATCGAGAAGATCGTGTTCGAGGGGCAGACGCTGATGGTTCAGGTGATCAAGGACCCGATCGGCACGAAAGGCGCGCGGCTGTCGACGCAGATCAGCATCGCGGGCCGCACGCTCGTTTATCTGCCGCAGGAGCCGCATATCGGCATCTCGCAGAAAATCGAAAGCGAGGTCGAGCGCGAAGCGGTGCGCGCGCGGCTCACCGCCGTGATCCCCAGCGAGGAAAAAGGCGGCTACATCGTGCGCACGATCGCCGAGGACGCAACCGGCGAAGAACTCGCCGCCGACGTCGCCTATCTGCGCAAGACCTGGGCGACGATCGTCGCGCAAGGGCAGCGGCTGCCCGCGACGAGCCTGCTGTATCAGGATCTCGACCTCGCGCAGCGCGTGCTGCGCGATTTCGCGAATGACGATACGACGCGCATCCAGATCGATTCGCGCGAGACGCACGAACGGCTCGCCGAGTTTGCCGCCGCGTTCACCCCGGCCGTGAGCGTCAAGCTGCACCACTACACTGGCGAGCGGCCGCTGTTCGACCTGTACAACATCGAGACCGAAATCCAGCGCGCGCTGTCGCGGCGCGTCGATCTAAAGTCGGGCGGCTATCTGATGATCGATCAGACCGAGGCGATGACCACCATCGACGTGAACACCGGCGGCTACGTCGGCGCGCGCAACTTCGACGACACGATCTTCAAGACGAACCTCGAAGCCGCGCACACGATCGCGCGGCAGCTTCGGCTGCGCAACCTCGGCGGAATCATCATCATCGATTTCATCGACATGGAAAACGCCGAGCATCGCGACGCCGTGCTCGCCGAGTTGAAGAAGGCGCTCGCGCGCGACCGCACGCGCGTAACGGTCAACGGCTTTTCGCAGCTCGGGCTCGTCGAGATGACCAGAAAGCGCACGCGCGAATCGCTCGCGCACGTGCTCTGCGAGCCATGCCCGGTGTGCCAGGGCAAGGGACAGGTGAAAACCGCGCGCACCATCTGCTACGACGTGCTGCGCGAAATCCTGCGCGAATCGCGGCAATTCAATCCGCGCGAGTTTCGCGTGATCGCGTCGCAGCAAGTGATCGATCTCTTTCTCGACGAGGAATCACAGCATCTCGCGATGCTGATCGATTTCATCGGCAAGCCGGTGTCGCTGCAGGTGGAGTCGAATCTGAGTCAGGAGCAGTACGACATCGTGCTGATGTAGGGCCCGCGGCCTGCGCGATTCCGCAACGCCGCGCCGCCGACGCCGAGCGTGAAGACGTCGCCCACGCACACATCGCGCTCGGTGATGCCCGGCGTCGACAGGTTTTCGCCAAAGGCGCCCGGCCGGGCAAGCACATCGCGCAGGGCCGATCTGCGCGGCCCATCGCGGATAGTGGTCGGACGCATCGTCGGCGCGACGCAGGCGGAGGTGCTGGTCGTGGTGAGCAATGACGAAGGTATGCACGACGACGGCTCGCGATAGCGCGCGGAGGAAGCACGGCGGAATATACGCGCTCGCGATACGCGTCGCGCGCGGGCGTCCAGCATCGGCAGTGCCGCGCAGCACGCGTCATCCGGGGTTCGATCAGTCAGCCACGTGTGCCGTGCTGCCGCCAAAACCGGCCCGATCGATGAAAGCGGCCCCGCTCGGCCGTAAGCATTACAACAATCATAAAAAAATAGCGCTGCGCGCGTGCCGTGAAGCGGCATCACGAAATTTCCGAACGCAACTCGGATAACCCGCGAAGCCGCTTTCCGCCCCAGAAACCGGGCCGGTACATGCGGATTCAATCTTCTTCAATATTGATGCCCATTTGAATATTGATGCCCGCTGTCTGCCAGCGCGTCTCCTCTGCCGCTTCTGGGCTGATATAGCCCTCCCCGTCCCTTTGCAGCGTGGCGCGCATTACTTTTTCTTCGCGGGAAATCATCGATTCGGTAATCGAGCCCCTCCTGGCTCTGAACCCCCTTGGCGCAATGCTGGCGTCGCTCGGGGGTAATGCTTCGGCAGGCGGCATGGGTTGCGTCACGGACGGCGGCACACGATAGCTTGGGCTTGGGCCTGGGTTCGCGCCCGGCACCAGGAATGGATAATAGGCTGATTCCGGCAATGGCTGGGTGAATCTCGGGTTCGACGACGGTTCATACGATGCCTTTCTCCGCGCATGGAACTGAATGGACTCGGCCTCTTTTTCAGCATTGGCCCTCTCCAGCCGCGCTTGGTTTTCGGTTCCGATTTGATAAAAAAGCGACAATAAAGCACTCGTTACTGATACAGCGTCATTCGCCGCTTTAGAACCCATTGGCCGTTCGTTTGCATGCGCCGGCGCTGATGTGTGCGCGCCATTCGAGGCCCGGCCCTCGGCGGGCGCATCGCGCTCCGCCGCGAATGCCGCATCACTGGGCGGCTGGTTGTTGGTAGGCAACGGGAACGGCAGCGGCCATGCGTCTTTCGTCTTTTTTTTCCGGACCTGATCCGCAGCCTCGTCTTTTTTATCCTTTACCGGGGCCTTATCGATTAAAAACTTTCTAAGCCTTTCTTTCCTGATCTGCCCAGCCGATTTTTCCTGCCGCCCGAGAAGTTTATTCACCAACCCATACCTCGCGCTTGCCGCCGCCTCTCTTTCAGTGGCATCCCTCTCCATTTCCCTATTTATTTCCTTCACGGCATTCAAATTATTCAATTCCACGCGCTCATGAAAATCCATAATTTTTTCATGGGCAGTTTCCGTAAGGATCGGATTATTCTCCAAGGCCTTCCGATATTCGTTCATCACTCTTTTTTCAAATTCGTGAATCGGTAAATTTTTTTGACGATCAGGCATACCACGGAATTCGAATAAAACAAGTCCGTTTTCCTCGTCAACGCCTACCGCCCCCATTCCATAGTCTTTCTGATCTTTATTGCCGTTGTGCAGCCGATAGCCCCGCGGCGGCGACATCAGATCTTTAATCAATTCGCCTTCACCGCGACCATTTATAATGGACGCAAACCAATCCTTGATCGTGCTGCCCCGCTGCTTACTCTGGCCGTCCAGCGTTTCATATTCCATCGCGAAGACGCATTGCTCCGGGTTCTCGCACCCCAAAGCCTTCATCATGAGGGGTACTGTTTCGCCTTCACCCGGAAGAAGCAGCTTGCGCATGACACTTCGATCGCCGTCGTCCAGCAGCTTCGAAAATATCGAGCAAAAGTCGCTGCGCGCCTCCATCCTGAATCTCACATGAATCGTGCTGCCGGACGGAACTGCTTTACGCGACTGCGCCCTGGCCAAGTACATATTCAGCAGACTGACAAACCCTTCCGCCTTTTTGCTCAAAACCAAACCATGATGTTTGAGAACATAGTTTCTTACGTTCTCCGTCATGGCTTTGATGCCTCTGAAACGCGGGTCAATCTCATCGAAATCTTTCTGTACTTTTTTATATTTCGATCCACCGGCGTAATACAAGGGATCGACTTCCTCGATCATTTCCGGCAGTTTCTCGAGACTAACACCCCACGTCGTTTGCAGGACGGCCGTCATTTCCGTTTTCTTGGTCTGCAGCACGGGCAAATCGCGGCATCCGGTAGGTTGCAACGTATTCTGCGCCCCCGGCTTTTTGATCCGCAGTTGGCAATCGGCCACCAGATCCACGTTCATACCTTCAACCAATTTCTTGAGCTGTACCTCGACCGATTCGCGTTCTCTTTTCTTGTTGAGTTCTAATCCGCTCTGGCGGATTTTATTGCAGACGGCAGCGATTTCCTTTACGACCTCCCGCACCTCGTCCTTGCTCGCCAATGGCACTGTCACGAACTCGAGATCGAGCCCCGCCCTTGTCTCGTCACATACCAATTTCCATTTCTTATCCTTGGACTCGAGTAAAACGTCATGCTGGCGAAGCGGCCGACCGTCTCCGGTATTGCCCTCTACCAAGACGCTGTCGATTTCGATTTCCACTCCAAATCCAGCGCGGATCGGTTCGCTTGGCACTGGCGCAGCAGATATTGGCGCGCGAATCGACGAAGCGCCCGGCGTGGACCACTCCTTTCGCGGTAGCCCATTGAGAGACGCGAGTCCGCCCATCTGCGGCCAGCTTGCGCGCCTGACCACCTTGGTTGTGCACGACTGCTTATTGCTCGGTGAATCCGGTTCTCCGGACGGATGACTCGAAAGTGCGCAGGAAGCGCCATTAATCGAGGAGCTTTGCTTAGGCATCAGTGCGCTCCTCAAAGATCAATACAGAAAAATGCCGATACGATTGCGCAATCCGTTGCCGGAGGACGCCTGTCGGCCGAAGCCTCTGGCTTACCGACCTGAAGTGCCGGGCCGTGCGACGAAGCTGGCTCGTCACATTCCGATAGATTATCGAACGAATTCATTTACGTCTCCATTATTGTTGCTGGTTGCAGGTCGTTTCGAGCGTCACGCCGATATTTACGAAGTAATGATCCCACTCTCGTACCCGCCCGCCGGTCTTAACGTCGTCCGGCGCGCAGGATGCCGTTACTTTTAACCGACATCCGAGTTATTTCATAGGTCGCCGCCATCGCCCATACGGAAAATGCACGAAATAATATCCATACAAACGAAATAATCCGGCGAACCACTGTTTTCAAATCCCTCCATCTAAATAAATTAAGCGCCATCTCAATCGGAATAAGGCACGTATTTTTTCGCACGGCCCGGCCGCTTCGCCGTCGTTTCGAGTACCGCGTAACACCGGCGCGGCAGGTCTCGCCCCCGACCGATCATTCGTCGCCCGCAGCATTCCGCAGCGAGTCAAATGAATATTTTTTCGAAAAATTCAGGGATTTCGCGATGTATTTTTAAATCAAACCGAGATCCGATTACGGCAATGAATGCCATATCGATAAAAAATATTCGATGCTTGAAAACAAGGTTTGATTTCAAATCCACAAGAAAAACCACACATATGCCCCAATAATTCGGGGCATCGCATATCGATGCGAAGTCCGCCATGCAGTCAACACCGCCGCCGCCCATGTCGCCGAAGCCGGCGCGAGCCCGGCGCCGTTCGCGCGGGCGACGCTGTGCCGCCCGGCACGCGTGACGCTTCGCGCCGCGGACCATCCTTCCTCCGTCCCCTCCAGCGCAGACGCCGCAGGCACCTCAAACGCCGCCACCCCGCCCCCGTTTTCGCGGCCCTCATTCATCACAGGTTAAACTCTGGGCTCGCGCGAGGCCGCCGGGCCTGCGCCATCACCGACAGCAGCGCCGTGCCCGGCGGCCTGCCCCAGTCATGGAGTACGATCCCATGAGCGGCGGATTCCCGCGTTCAGCCCCCCGTCTCGTCCGTTGCACCGCTACCGCGGCCCCGTTGTTCATCGCGTTGCTCGCGCTGTCCGGCTGCGCCCTTTTTCGCGCGCCGCAAACGCCCGAGCCAATCGTCGAAGCCGTCGCCACTCCCGTCGAGCCGGCGAGCGAGCCCCCGGCCGCGCCGGAGCCCGCCAGCGCGCCCGAACCCGCCGAAGCGCCCGCGCCGAAAAAGCCGCACCGCGAGCCACCGCGTCCGCGCAAGCCCGCACGTGCCGCCGCGCCCCCGCCCGCGCCGCCCCCCGCGCCCGCGCCGCTGATCGCGACACGCGCGATCGACCGCGCCGCAGTACGCACGCTGCTCGACAGCGAGGTGCGGCGCGACAGCAAAACTGTCGGCCGCGCGGTCGACATGACCGCTGATGCAAGCGGCGCGCCGCGCGACGTGATCGTGAATCTGCAAGGCTTCATGGGCGTCGGCGACCGCAAGGTGATCCTGCCGTGGCGGCTGTTCCGCTTCACGCCGGGCGGCAAGGAAGCGCCGATCGCGCTCGACATGCCGAGCGCCGCGGCCCGCCCGAAGACGCTGCCGCTCACGGGCTCGGCCGACTTGCTGGCCGAAACCGGCCGCATGCGGATCATCGACGCCGATATCGAGCGCCCCGGCGGCGCGAGGATCGGCCGCGTCGTCGACGTGCTGATCGGCCGCGGCGGCAATCCGCAGGCCATCGTGCTGGAAGTCGGCGGCCTCGTCGATCCGAACCGGCGCACGATCGCCGCAAGCTGGTCGGCGCTGCGCTTCGCGCCGAAAGACAAACCGCCGCGCGCGTGGCTCGATATGAACGATGTGCAACTGAAGGCAGCGCCGCCGTATGCGGGCGACAAGCCGATCGTCGCCGTCTCGCCGCCCGTTGCTTCATCCACCGCGCCGCCTGCCGGCGCAAGCATGCCGGCCGCCGCCGCGTCGAGTGTGAAACGATGACGGTCCGGCATGTAGTCAGTGTACGAAGTCTGCGCGCCCTCGATTGGCTCAACTTCTTCGTCGCAAACGTTCAAACCGGTTTCGGCCCGTTCATCGCGTCGTATCTCGCGTCGCACAAATGGACGCAGGGCGAAATCGGCATGGCGCTTTCGGTCGGCACGATCAGCGCGATGGTCAGCCAGGTGCCGGGCGGTGCGGCCGTCGACGCGCTGAAGAACAAGAAAGGCGCGGCCGCGTGGGCGATCGTCGCAATCATCCTGTCCGCGGTGCTGCTCGCCGCGAGTCCGACCGTCGTGCCGGTGTTCGCCGCCGAAGTGTTCCACGGCTTCGCGAGCTGCATGCTGGTGCCGGCGATGGCCGCGATCTCGTTCGCGCTGGTCGGGCGCGAGAACCTCGGCGACCGGCTCGGCCGCAACGCGCGCTGGGCGTCGATCGGCAGCGCAATCGCGGCCGGGCTGATGGGGCTCACCGGCGAATATCTGTCCGCACGCGCGGTGTTCTGGCTGACGGCCGCGCTCGCGATGCCCGCGCTCGTCGCGCTCGCGATGATCGAATTGCCACGTCACGCCGCGCCGCCCCGCGCGCATGCGCCGCGCGCCGATGGCGGCGCGAATGCCGACGACAGCGAACAGCGCGAAACGCTGCGCGAACTGCTGCGTGACCGGCGCATGCTGATTTTCGCCGCGTGCGTCGTGCTGTTCCATCTATCGAACGCGGCGATGCTCAACCTCGCCGCAGGCGAAGTGACCGCCGGCATGGGCGAAAACGTCCAGCTCGTGATCGCCGCGTGCATCATCGTGCCGCAGGCGATCGTCGCGATGCTCTCGCCGTGGGTGGGCCGTTGCGCGCAGCGCTGGGGGCGCAGGCCGCTGCTGCTGCTCGGCTTCGCCGCGCTGCCCGCGCGTGCGCTGCTGTTCGCCGGCGTGTCGAGCCCTTACCTGCTCGTGCCGGTGCAGATGCTAGACGGCCTGAGCGCCGCGGTGTTCGGCGTGATGCTGCCGCTGATCGCGGCGGACGTCGCGGGCGGCAAAGGGCGCTACAACCTGTGCATCGGACTGTTCGGGCTCGCCGCGGGCATCGGCGCGACGCTCAGCACCACGCTCGCCGGCTTCGCCGCCGACCGCTTCGGCAACACCGCGAGCTTCTTCGGGCTGGCAGCCGCCGGCGCGCTCGCGACGCTGCTCGTCTGGCTCGCGATGCCCGAGACGCGCGACGCGGCGGCCGTCGGCGACGAGCAAGCCTCGTCCGCCGAACCGGTGCAATGACGACGGATTCGAATCAGATGGAAACGATCAAGTCCTTCAACAGCGCCCGCCAGCAGATCCAGCGCTCGGCGCTCGACCTGTTCAAGGGACTGCCGCTCGGCGAGCGTGCGCTGCAAGGGCTGCTGATGGCCGTGCAGGCGGCGAGCGGCGCGTGCCTCGCATACGGAATCGGCCGCGCGCTGCACACCGAACAGGCAGTATGGGCCGCGATCACCGCGATCGCGGTCACGCAGCATAGTTACGCGGATACGATCAGCCTGTCGCGCGACCAGTTCGTCGGCGCGATCGTCGGCGGCCTGGTGGGTTTTGCCGGCGCGGCGACGGGTATCGGACATGTCGCCGCCTATGCGATGACGATCGTGGCCGCGATCGTCTGCTGCTGGTGCCTGAACGTCGGCAGCGCGGCGCGGCTCGGCGCGATCACCGCGACGATCGTGCTGCTGTTTCCGGGCGGCGGCCCGCTGTGGGGCGTGCCGCTTGTCAGGCTCGGCGAGGTGACGCTCGGCACCGCGTGCGCGACCGTGGTGAGCTGGACGATTACGCAGATCGAGCGCCGCTGGCTGGCCAGGAATTGACGCGGGAAAGGGGAAGACTGGGCGGACGCTCCACGCAATCCTGCGGCAGGACTGGCGGCCGCCGCGCGCGGTGAACGGTGCGTCTGCGCCATGCGCCGCGCGCGACGAGCCATACGCGGCAAAGTCCGGCGAAAGCGTGCAATAAAGCAGCAAACATTGGTTGCGCTGCCGCGCAACCCGAACCCAGCGCCGTGCCGCTCAATGGCGGGCCCGCCGCATGCCGGCGCAGCGCACGCGTCGGCGGCGCCCCGGCGCGAGGCGGCGTCCACCCGCCGTGTCAAGCCGCCTGCTGCTGATACTGAATCCGATGCAGATGCGCGTAGAGGCCGCCGCGCTGCAGCAGCTCGCCATGGCTGCCCGCTTCGGCAATCCGGCCGCCTTCGAGCACGAGGATACGGTCGGCGCGCTCGATCGTGGACAGCCGGTGCGCGATCACGAGCGTTGTGCGCCCTTGCATCAGCCGCTCCAGCGCCGCCTGCACATGACGCTCCGATTCGGAATCGAGCGCCGAGGTCGCTTCGTCGAGAATCAGGATCGGCGCGTCCTTGTAGATCGCGCGCGCAATCGCAAGACGCTGGCGCTGGCCGCCCGACAGCCGCATCCCGTTGCCGCCGACGACGGTATCGATCCCGTCCGGCATCGCGGCCACCGCGTCCGCCAGGTTCGCCGCCTCGAGCGCCGCCTGCACGCGCGCACGCTCGGGCGTCTGCCCATAGGCGACGTTCGCCGCGATCGTGTCGTTGAACAGCACGACGTCCTGGCTCACCATCGCGATCTGAGCGCGCAGCGCATGCACGTCGTAATCCGAGGTCGGCACGCCGTCCAAATAAATCGCGCCGTCCGTCGGGTCGAAAAAGCGCGGCAGCAGGTTCACGAGCGTCGTCTTGCCGCTGCCGGACGGCCCGGCGAGCGCGACCATCTCGCCCGGCGCGACCTTGAACGAGATCCGGTCGAGCGTCGGCCGTTCGGTCGCGCCGTAATCGAACGACACGTCGCGGAACTCGATTTCGCCGCGCGCGCGCGCGAGCGGCCGGCCGCCGCCCTTGGGCTCGAGCGGCTCGTCGATCAAGCCGAAAATCAGCTCGGCCGCGGTCATCCCGCGCTGCAGCGGCTGGTTCACGTCGATCAGATGCTTGAGCGGCGAGATCACGAGCAGCATCGACGTGACGAACGCGACGAAACCGCCGACCGTGGTCTGATCGTTCGACGATTGCACGACCGCGATCGTGATCACGACGGCAAGCGCGATCGACGCGAGAAACTGCGTGAGCGGCTGCGCGAGGCCGCCGGACACCGCCATGCGCATCGCATAGCCGCGCAGGCGCTTGCTCATCGCGGCGAAGCGGTCGAGTTCGTAACGCTCGCCGTTATGCACCTTGACGACCTTGTAGCCGGCGACGGTCTCCTCGACCACGTAGGACAGCTCGTTCGTCAGCGTCTGATGCTCGCGGTTGAGTCGCCGCAGCCGCCGGTTGATCTTGCTGACGAGCCAGCCAATGCCGGGCAGGATCACCGCGACGATCAGCGTGAGCCGCCAATTCAAGTAAAACAGATAGCCGAGCAGGAAAATCACCGTCAACGAATCGCGCACGAGGGTGATCATCACGCCCGTCAGCACGTTGAGGATCTGGTTGACCTCGAAGACGATCGCGTTGATCACGGTACTGGCCGTCTCCCGCTGAAAAAACGACGCGCTCGTATGAATCATTCGCTCGAACATCGTCAACCGTAATTTCAGCAGGATCCGGTTCGACACGTAGTTCAGCAGGTAATTCGACGAATACTGCGCGAGGCCGCGCACGAGCGCCAGGCCGATCACGGCGGCAGGCACGTACCATTTCGCGCGGTCGCTGCCGTGCGAGCCGAAGCCATGATCGAGCAGCGGCTTGAGCAGCGCCGGAATCCCCGCCTCCGTCGCGGCGACGATGCCCATCGTCATGACGGCCAGCGCGATCGCGCCCAGCAGCGGCTTGATGTACGGCCACAGGCGCACGAGCACCGATTTCGCGGAGGTGCCCGCCGCGCTCGTCGGCTTGCGTAGAGTGTTCTGGGTTTCCAAGGCGATCCTTCTGAGGTTGCGGCCCGTGCTTTCTCATGCCGGCGCGCGGTCGTGCCGCAGGCGGGGAGCGCTGCCGGGGCCGCGCCACGCCACGCGCGGCGCCAATGCCGAAGCGGGCCGAATCCCGCATATCGGGATGGGCCACGGCGGCTGCCGGCGTGCGCCGGCGCGCGCATCGAGCCCAGGCCCGGCGGAAAACCCGCGGCGGCCGCCGGCATGCACACGGGGCCGCACATTATAGCCGCCCCGCCGTCACGGCCGACGAAGCGGCGGCCGGCCCGGCCGCCGCACAGGTATACTCTCGCGTCCGATACTCATCACGCAACGCGCACCCGTCCCGGCTTTCGATTCATGGCAGAACCCACCCTCGGCGTGGCCCTCATCGCCCTCAACGCATCGACTCGGCTCGCGCAGTGCCTCGACGCGCTGTCGTTCGCCGACGACGTCGTCGTCATCGACGGCGGCAGCACCGACGGCACCGCCGCCATCGCCCGCGCACACGGCGCACGCGTCATCGTGCAAACCGACTGGCCGGGATTCGGCCCGCAGAAAAACCGCGCGATCGCCGAGCTGTCGACCGACTGGATTCTGTCGATCGACACCGACGAAGTCGTATCGCCCGAGCTGGCCGCGTCGATCCGCGCGGCGCTCGCCGCGCCCGCCGCGTCCGTCTACGCGCTCGACCGGCTGTCGAGCTTTTGCGGCGCGTGGGTGCGCCACAGCGGCTGGTATCCGGACTGGGTGCCGCGGCTCTTTCGCCGCGGCGCGGCGCGCTTCTCCGACGATCTGGTCCACGAAAGGCTGATATTCGACGGCGCGCCGGCACGGCTGCCCGGTAAGCTGCTCCACTATTCATACGAGAATTTCGAGACGGTGCTGCGCAAGATCGACTCGTATTCGACCGCCGGCGCGCGCCAGCGGCACGCGGCGGGCCGGCGCGGCAGCCTCGCGCAGGCGCTTGCGCGCGGCGGCTGGGCGTTCGTGCGCACCTACGTGCTGCAACGCGGCTTTCTCGACGGGCGCACCGGCCTGATGCTTGCCGTATCGAACGCCGAAGGAACGTATTACCGCTATCTGAAGCTGATGCTGATGCACGACTCGCCGAGCGTGCCGCGCGAGGACCAGCCATGACCCGCGATCCGCTCATTACCGTGGTGATCACCACCTACAATCGTCCCGATGCGCTCGAACTGGTGCTGAACGGCTGCCTCGCGCAAACCGACCGCCACTTCGAGATCGTGATCGCCGACGACGGCTCGGGCGCGCCGACGCGCGAGACAATCGAACGGATTGCCGCGCGCGCTCCGGTGCCGATCGCGCACGTCTGGCAGCCCGACGAAGGCTTTCGCGCGGCGGCGAGCCGCAACCAGGGCATCGCCCGCGCGCGCGGCGACTACCTGATCTTTCTTGACGGCGACTGCGTGCCGCAGCGCGATTTCGTCGCGCGTCACCGCGCGCTCGCTGCGCCGCGCACCGTGGTGACGGGCAGCCGCATTCTGCTGTCGCCGCGCCTGACACAACAGGCGCTCGCCAGGCGCCTGCCGCTCGATGCCCAGCCCGCGTCGTTCTGGCTACGCGAGCGCGCGACGGGCGGAATCAACAAAGTGCTGCCGCTCGTCGTGAAGCTGCCCGATCTGCCGCAGCGACGCGTCAAGGGCTTCGTCTGGCGCGGTATCAAGACCTGCAATCTCGCCGTCTGGCGCAGCGACGCATTCGCCGTCAACGGCTTCGACGAAACGTTCACCGGCTGGGGCCACGAGGACGCGGACTTCGTCGCGCGGCTGCACAACGCGGGCGTCGCGCGCAAGCGCGGCTTCTGGGCAACCGAAGTGCTGCATCTTTGGCATCGCGAAGCCTCGCGCGAGCGCGAGGGTCCCAATCACGCGAAGGTGCTCGCGCGGCTCGCGAACGGCGGCGTCCGCGCGGAGTGCGGCCTCGATGAACTCGCGCCGACGCCATAACGCGCGTGCGTTGACCTACTCCCCCCTTTTTCCGGAGCGATGAATTGCAACTCTCGATGAAGCTCGCCCCTCACGACGCGTCATGGCGTCTGACGGCGGCGCGCGTCTGCGCGGTGGCCGCGCTGTGCAGCGTGCCGCTGTCGACGGCGCTTACCAACATCATGTGCGCGCTGTTCGTGCTCACGCTCGTCAGCTCGCCCGAATTCTGGCGCCGGCTGCCATCGCTACCGCGCCACCGGTCCGCGCTCGCCGCGCTGCTGCTGTTCGCCGCGCTCACCGCAAGCGTCGCCTATAGCGTCGCGCCGCAGCAGGAGGCGTGGTCATGGGTCGGTAAGTACGTGAAGCTGCTTGCATTGCCGCTCGCCGTCATCGCGTTCAAGGATTCGGGCTGGCAGAAGATCGCCTGCTGGAGCCTGTTCGTCACGCTCATCACGGTCACCGTGCTGTCGACGACCAATTATCTCGGGCTGACCGCGATCGGCCCCGCGCATATCGCGGGCGAGCCGCTCTCGCGTGCGTGGGTGTTCAAGAATCACATCGCCGCCGGCATGCTGGGCGCGCTGCTGTTCTATCAAGCCGCCGATTTCGCGCTCGCCGCCGGCAGCCGCCGCGCGCGCGCGATCTTCGCCGCGATCGCGCTGCTCACGCTCGTCAACGTGCTCGTGATGCTGCAAGGCCGCACCGGGCAAATCGTCGCGATTCTGTTCGTGTTCGCCATCGCCGCGCGCTATGCGCTGCAGCATCGCGACGCGCTGCGCCCCCGCCCGCTGCTGCTCGGCATCGGCATCGCCGCAGCGGCGGCGGCCGCGATCGTCGTCGCCTGCACGGTGCCCGGCGAGCGGATGATGAAGGTCGTCAGCGAAGTGCGCGAGTATCGCGAATCGAACGCGGTCACCTCGACCGGCCTGCGCGTCGAGTGGTATCGCAAGAGCCTGGAATTGATCGAGGCGCGGCCCGTGATCGGCTACGGCGCGGGCGGCCTCGGCACGGAATTCGAGAAATTGACGGCAGGCAAGACCGGCGCGCAAGGCGAACTCACGCACAACCCGCACAATGAATATCTACTGATGGCGGTGCAGCTCGGCGTGATTGGCACCGCGCTGTTCGTCTACCTGCTTGCCCGGATCGGGCGGGATGCGGCCACGCTCGAGCCGCGCTCGCGCCATCTGCTGCTCGCGTGGCTGTTCGCGTTCGCGCTCGGCTGTCTCGCGAATTCAATGCTCCTCGACTTCACCGAAGGGCATCTGCTCACGCTGCTCGCCGGCATCCTGCTCGGCTGCGGCTGGCGCGACCAGGCGGCCGGCGACCGCGATACGGTTACGGCGGGCACCCCAGCATCCGCGCCGCCACGCCAATGACGCGGCTCGCGGCCAGCTCCGTCAGGCACGCGCTCGGGCTGTCGAGACGGCGCTCGCACCCTTCGAGCTTGCACGGCACGCACGCGCCCTCGCCCTGCAACAGATAGACGTTGCCGTGCTGCGCTGAGCCGCGCAGCGGCCACGGATCGCTGCCGGGCGGCCAGCCGTTCGGCCAGGGCCCCCAGCGCACCGGGTCCGACGGGCCGAACAGCGCGATCGTCGGCACGCCCGTCGCGGCCGCGACATGCGTTGCGCCGGTATCCGGCCCGATAAAGAGCCGCGCGCGGCGATACAGCTCCGCGCTTTCGGCAAACGACAGCTTCCCGACCAGATTCAACACCGGCTCGCCCGCCATCTCGACGACGCGCGCCGCATAGTCGAGCTCGGCCTGCGCCGGCCCGCCCGACAGCGCAACCGCGAAGCCGCGCGCGCGCAGCCAGCGGATCAGCTCGGCCCAGCCGTCGATCCGCCAGCGCTTGTATTCGAACATCGGCACCGGATGCACGACGACGAGCGGCTGCCCCGCCTGCCGCGCGGCAGGCGCGACGAGACTCGCATCGAAGCGCGCATGCCGCGCCGGATCGTCGCCGAAACCGGGCGCGACAACCTGCGCATGTGGCTCGATGCCGAGCACGGCCGCGAGCGCCAGGCTGCTACTGACGGTATGCACCGACTCGTGCCGATTGACGGCGATGCGGTCGAGCATGAAGCGGTTGAGCAGCGTCACTCGGTCCGGATCGACGAGGCCGACGCGCTTCTTGCCGGCGAAAAAGCTATAAAAGCGCGGCCGGTCCGAACTGAGCGCCGCGCAGGCGAGATCGTAGCGGCGCCAGATCCTCGCCGCATCGCGCAAGCGCTCGCCGAACTTCGCACGCTGCGCGACGACAATCACCCGCCGCACGTCCGGATTGCCTTCGAGCACGCCTTCGGTGCCGCGAAACACCAGCATGTCGATCTGCGCGTCGGGCCAACGCGCCTTCAGCGAACGCACGAGCGGCGTGGTCAGCAAGACGTCGCCGATCCGGCGCGGGCTGCAAACGAGAATGGTACGGGGGGGACGATCGGGAGCAAACAAGGCGGCCAAGGGACGATCCATCAAGCAGGCGGTTGTGGCTGGCAATGTACCCGATTCCGCCACGCGGCGTGCAGCCGCGCGCGGAACCGGCGAATCGGATACGGCGCTGCGGACAGGCTTCGCGCCGCGCTCAGTACGCGATCTCGACCGTGCTCTCGCCGAACGCCGCGCGCAGTTCCGCGAGCAGCGTGTCGCTCGGCTTCACGCGCCACGCGTCGCTCAAACGCACTTCGCCCTGCGCGCGTTGATTACGGTAGATGATCTGCACCGCGAGGCCGTTCGGCAACGGCGGCTGCGCCCGCCGCCCGCCGTCGCCGTTGCGCGCACCTCGCGGCGGCGCGCTTGGCGCGCCCGGTTCGGCAGGCGCATCGGCCGTCGCGGCATGCGCTTCGAGCACGCGTTTGAGCGCGCCCGCATCCGCATTGCCGTTCATCGTCATCCGCACCGCCTGCGCATAGCGGCTGCGCGCGCGTTCGAGATCCATCACGCTGTCGGCGGTGAAACGGATGCCGCCCGTGAATGCGTCGTTGCGTGCCTGCCCCTGCACGATCAGCAGTTCGTCTTCCTTGAAGAGCGCACGGTTCGCATCGAACTGCTCGTTGAACACCGTCACTTCGCACTGGCCGGTGCCGTCGTCGAGCAGCGCGATCACCATCTTGCCGCGCTGGGTCATTTGCGTGCGCAGCGACGCGATCACGCCGGCCACGAGCTTATCGCGGCCTTCCTTCAATTCGCCGAGCTTGTGGCGCGCGAAGCGCCGCACCTCGTCGCGGTATGCATCGAACAGATGGCCGGACAGATAAAAACCGAGCGCGGTCTTCTCCTCCTGCAACCGGCGCTTGTCGTCCCACGCAGGCTCGTCGACGAGCGCGTGCGCATGCGCGGGCTCGTCGCCCATGTCGAAGAGCCCCGCCTGCAGCGCATTCGCTTCCGCCTGATCGGCCGCCTCCACCGCGAGCGGCACCGATGCGATCAGTTGCGCGCGATTCGCGTGCAGCGAATCGAACGCACCGGCGCGGATCAGCGCTTCGATCGTGCGACGATTGACCACACGCCGGTCGATCCGCGCGCAGAAATCGAACAGATCGATAAACGGCTTTTCTTCGCGCGCGCGCAGGATCTCCTCGATCGCGTTCTGCCCGCTGCCCTTCACCGCGCCCAGGCCGTAGCGGATCGTCTTCGAGCGCTTGCCGGACGCCTCCGCGACCGGCTCGAACCGGTAGCCGGAATGGTTGATGTCGGGCGGCAGCACCGCGAGGCCGTTCGCGAGACAGTCGTCGAACAGGATCTTCACCTTGTCGGTGTCGTCCATCGCGAGCGTCATGTTGGCGGCCATGAATTCGGCCGGATGATGCGCCTTCAGCCAAGCGGTGTAGTACGCGAGCAGCGCGTATGCGGCCGCATGCGACTTGTTGAAGCCGTAGCCCGCGAACTTCTCCATCAGGTCGAAGATCTCGTCGGACTTTTCGCGCGGCAGGCCGTTCTTCGCGGCGCCTTCGGCGAAAATCTCGCGGTGCTTGGCCATCTCCTCCGGCTTCTTCTTGCCCATCGCACGGCGCAACAAATCCGCGCCGCCGAGCGAGTAGCCGCCGATGATCTGCGCCATCTGCATCACCTGCTCCTGATAGACCATGATCCCGTAGGTCTCTTTCAGGACGGGCTCGACGCGCGGGTCCGGATAATCGACTTTCTCGCGCCCGTGCTTGCGCGCGCAAAAGCTCGGAATCAGGTCCATCGGCCCCGGCCGGTACAACGACACGAGCGCGATGATGTCCTCGAAGCGGTCGGGCTGCGCATCCTTCAACATCCCCTGCATCCCGCGGCTTTCAAGCTGGAACACCGCGACCGTGTTCGCTTTCTTGAGGATCTGGAAAGAAGCCGGATCGTCGAGCGGCACCTGCGCGAGCGACCAGTCGGCCTTTGCCGGATCGAGCCTGCGGATGTAGCGCTCGGCCCAATCGAGGATCGTCAGCGTCGTCAGGCCCAGAAAGTCGAACTTCACGAGGCCGACCGCCTCGACGTCATCCTTGTCGTACTGGCTGACCACGCCGCTGTCGTCGCCCTGCGTGTACAGCGGGCAGAAATCGGTGAGCTTGCCCGGCGCGATCAACACGCCGCCCGCATGCATCCCGACGTTGCGCGTCAAGCCCTCGACGCGCTGCGCGAGGTCGAGCAGCTGATGAACTTCGTCCTCGTTGTCGTAGCGCTCCTGCAAGAGCGGCTCTTCCTTCATCGCGTCGGCGATCGTCACGTGCTTGCCCGGCTTGAACGGGATCAGCTTCGCCACGCCGTCGGTGAACATATAGCCGAGATCGAGCACGCGGCCGATATCGCGCACGGCCGCCTTCGCGGCCATCGTGCCGAAGGTGGCGATCTGCGACACCGCGTCCGCGCCGTACTTCTCCTTCACGTATTGGATCACGCGGTCGCGGCCGTGCTGGCAGAAGTCGATATCGAAGTCGGGCATCGACACCCGCTCCGGATTCAGAAAGCGCTCGAACAGCAGGTTGTAGCGCAGCGGATCGAGATCGGTGATGCCAAGCGCATAGGCGACGAGCGAGCCCGCACCCGAGCCGCGGCCCGGCCCGACCGGCACACCATTGTTTTTCGCCCAGTTGATGAAGTCCGCGACGATCAGGAAGTAGCCGGGAAAGCCCATCTTCTTGATCGTTCCACACTCGAAATCGAGACGCCCGTAATACGTGGCGCGCTGCGCATCGCGTTCGGCCGGGTCCGGATAGAGCTGCGCGAGACGTTTCTCGAGCCCCTCCTTGGACAGTTGCACGAGATAATCGTCGAGCGACATCCCGTCGGGCGTCGGAAAGAGCGGCAGCTTCGGCTTGCCGAGTTCGAGCGTCAGGTTGCAGCGCTTGGCGATCTCGACCGTGTTCGCGAGCGCCGACGGCAGATCCGCGAACAACGCGGCCATCTCGTCCTGCGTGCGGAAATACTGGTCGGTCGTGAAGCGCTTTTGACGACGCGGATTCGCAAGGATGTCGCCTTCCGAGATGCACACGCGCGCCTCGTGCGCGGTGAAATCGTCGGCCGTCATGAATTGCAGCGGATGTGTCGCGACGACGGGTAGCTTCAGTTCGGCCGAGAGCGTCACGGCCTGCTCGATATATGTTTCGGCGCCCGGTTGGCCATAACGCTGCAGTTCGATGTAGAACCCGCCCGGAAACAGCTTCGCCCAGCGCTCCGCATGGCGGCGCGCGGCCGCGTCGTTACCGGCCGCGAACGCAATGCCGATGTCGCCCTGCTGCGCGCCCGACAGCGCGAGCAGCCCTTCGGCAAGGCCGCCTTCGAACCAACTCGCGTCAAGCTCCGCGCGGCCGCGGTATTGGTTCGTGAGCCATGCCTTGGACAGCAGTTCGCAAAGATTCAGGTAGCCGCGCTTGTTCTTGACGAGCAGCAGCAGACGCGACGGCTTGTCGCGATCGTCATGATTGGTAATCCAGACGTCGCAGCCGGCAATCGGCTTGATGCCCGCGCCGCGGGCTTCCTTATAGAAACGGACGAGACCGAACGCGTTGCCGAGGTCGGTCAGTGCGAGCGCGCCCTGAGCGTCGCTGGCCGCCGCCTTGACGATGTCGTCAAGGCGCACGATGCCGTCGGCGATCGAGAATTCGGAATGGACGCGAAGATGAACGAAGCGAGGATCTGACATGGCCGCTATTGTAGCCGCCCCATGACTGGACCATCGCGCACGCGGCGTAAAAATGCTGGCGTTGGCTATCCGGCCGAGGGTCGAAGCCGTATCGCGCGCGGCTGCGCAGCGCGCCAGCGCGCCGACGATCCCGCCCATTCGGCGTCGACGGTACGGCGCGCTGCGAGATCAAGCCGCCGGGCAGCCCTGGCGTGCCGGCCCCGTCCCGCGCGGCCGACGCGATACGAAAACGAAAGCGCGCGCCGCGGTCGCGCAACCGGCCGTTCGGCCGACTGCGGAAAGCCGCGCCATTTGCGGGATAATACGGTTTTTCCGTCTTCGTCTGCTCCGGCCCCGAGCGTCCCGCCGCGCGCGCACCGCACGGCGCGCCCGCACCGGCAAGCCGCAGCCGCTTTACCGTTTTCCGATCGACATGACCACCGTCAATCTCGCCGCCTACCGCTTCGTCTCGCTCGACTCGACCGAGCAATGGCGTCCGCTCGTGGCCGCGCGCTGCAACGAACTCGGCCTGCGCGGCACGATCCTGCTCGCGCCCGAAGGCATCAATCTTTTCATTGCGGGCTCGCGCGACGCCACCGACGCATTCGTGCACTACCTGCGTCACGATCCGCTGTTCGAAGGCAAGTTCGCCGACTTACAGTTCAAGGAAAGCCTGTCCGACTCTCAGCCGTTCAGGCGCATGCTGGTGCGGCTCAAGCGCGAAATCATCACGATGAAAAAGCCCGCGATCAAGCCGGAGCTGGGCCGCGCGCCGTCGGTCGACGCACGCACGCTCAAGGCGTGGCTCGACCAAGGCCACGACGACGCGGGCCGCCCCGTCGTGATGCTCGACACGCGCAACGCGTTCGAAGTCGACGTCGGCACGTTCGACGACGCGCTCGATTACCGGATCGACAAATTCAGCCAGTTCCCCGACGTGATCGAGGCGAACCGCGCGGATCTGGAAGGCAAGACCGTGGTGTCGTTCTGCACCGGCGGCATTCGCTGCGAAAAGGCGGCGATCCACATGAAGGAAATCGGCATCGATCACGTCTACCAGCTCGAAGGCGGAATTCTCAAATACTTCGAAGAAGTGGGCGGCGCGCACTATCACGGCGACTGCTTCGTGTTCGATTACCGCACCGCGCTCAACCCGAGCCTCGCACCGACGGCCGACGTCACCTGCTTCGCGTGCCGCGCGGTGGTGACGGCCGACGCGCAACGATCGCCGCTTTACGTGCCCGGCAAATCGTGCCCCGCATGCCATCCCGGTAAGCCCGCGAGCCCTTGCGCGCAACCGGCGCACGCCGCCTGAGGCCGCGCTGCGCCGCCTTTGCCGATCGCCGAGCAGGCCAGCCAGCGAATGACGAAAGCCTATCGAGGCCGCTTCGCGCCGTCGCCCACCGGGCCGTTGCACTTCGGCTCGCTCGTCGGCGCGCTCGCAAGCTGGCTCGATGCGCGTACATGGGGCGGCGCATGGCTCGTGCGAATCGAGGATATCGACGGGCCGCGCACCATGCCGGGCGCGGCCGACGCGATCCTCGCCACGCTGCGGCGCTTCGGTTTCGTCGCCGACGAGCCGCCCGTTTGGCAAAGCGCACGCGTCCCGCACTACGCGGCGGCGCTCGAGCGGCTCACGGCCGCGGGGTTGGTCTACCCATGCGGCTGCTCTCGCAAGGAAATCGCCGATTCGCTGCGCGCCGCTCACGAGCGGCACACGACACTCGCGTATCCCGGCACGTGCCGCACGGGCCTGCGGGGCAAACCCGCGCGCGCGTGGCGGCTGCGCGTGCCTGACGGCACGGCGGCCGTCGTCACGTTCGACGACCGTTGGCAGTGCGCGCAAACCCAGGATCTCGCAACCGAAGTCGGCGACTTCGTGCTCAAGCGTGCGGACGGCCAATGGGCGTATCAGCTCGCGGTCGTCGTCGACGACGGCGATGCCGGCATCACGCACGTCGTGCGCGGCGTCGACCTGCTCGACTCGACCGCGCGTCAGATCTACCTGCAACGCTGTCTCGGGCTGCCAACGCCGCGCTATCTGCACGTGCCCGTCGTCGTCGACGCGAACGGCGAAAAACTCAGCAAGCAAACCGGCGCGGCCGCGCTCGATGCCGCCGAGCCGCTGCCCGCGCTCGTCGCGGCCGCCGCGCATCTCGGGCTGGCGCTCGAACCGTCCGCGGGCCAATCGCTCGACACGTTCCATGCCGCCGCGATCGCCGCTTGGGCGGCGCGCTTCGGCCCTCACGCGCGCGGCTGACCGCGTCCGAGCGCCGGCGCTCAGCCGTAAGCGGCGGCGTCGAAACCGGCGGCCATCACCCGCGCAACGCCTGGCGCATCGGTACGCGCCGCGTAGCGCTCGCCGCCCCACTTCGCATGTGCGGCGCACGCCTTCCGCGGCCCGCGCGGCAGGCAAGCCACGCTTTGTGACCAAGCAAACGATTGAGTGATGTCGTCATGCCGGCATCCGAACGGTAATCGGTCGAATGCGGATATTGACTTGATGAGCCACGACGGCCGCATGGGCCGCGCCGAGTCATCCCCGCGCAAAGCGGCCCATTCGCGCCGATCAGCGCGCCGCGCCTCTGACCGGCGCCGAGCGGATCATCGTGCCGGACGCAGTGCTTTTCACGCGGAGAACCATTGGGCTTGCGCTCTCGAACCCGCGGCTGCTGCGGCGCTTGACGGAAAATTCGAGCGTATCCGCCGCCACGCCTGCGTGGGGCGCCCGGCCCATATCAAGACGACGTCTTGCGCGGCATCCCGAACCCGCCGAGCAGCGCGGCGAGCCGCTGCTTCGGCGCTTTCTTCTCCGGCTGCGCGGACTTCGTCTCTTCCGGCTGGCGCGCGGACGGCGACGGCTCGTATGGCTTCAGGAAGAACTCGTCGATCGGCGCTTCGCGGCGCGGATGATACGCGCGCTCGCCGCCCGCCACGCGGCGGCCGCCGATCGGCCCGCCGCGACGCTCGTCGCGCTCGCGCCGGCTGCTGCCGCCGCGATGATCATCGTGGCGATGGCGCGGCAAGTCGAGCGCCAGCGTCTCGAGCGGCAGCGTGCGCTTGATCAGCTTCTCGATGTCGGCGAGCTGCTTGCGCTCGTTCGGACTGCACAGCGACAGCGCGTCGCCCGACGCGCCCGCGCGGCCCGTGCGGCCGATCCGGTGCACGTAGTCTTCCGCGTTGAACGGCAAATCGAAGTTGATCACGGCCGGCAGCTCGGCGATGTCGAGCCCGCGCGCGGCAACGTCGGTTGCGACAAGCGCCTCGATCTCGCCGCGCTTGAACGCGTCGAGCGCCTGCATCCGCTCACTTTGCGAACGGTCGCCGTGGATCGCGGCCGCGACGATCCCGTCGCGCTCGATCTGCCGCGCGAGCCGGCTTGCGCCGAGCTTGCTGTTGCAGAACACGATCACCTGCTTCAGCCCGCGATCGCGGATCAGCTTGACGACAGCCGCCTGCTTGTCGCCCTCGGCGACGTCGTAGACGATCTGCGTGACCGTCGCGGCGGTCGCGTTGCTGCGCGCGACCTCGATCGTCTGCGGATCTCGCAGGTAGGTCGCCGCGAGCTTCTTGATCTCGGGCGAGAACGTCGCCGAGAACAGCAGCGTCTGACGTGCGTCGGGCAACAGATTCAGGATGCGCTGCAAATCGGGCAGAAAGCCCATGTCGAGCATCCGGTCGGCCTCGTCGAGCACGAGAATCTGCACCTGGCCGAGGTTCGCGGTCTTCTGCTGCACGTGATCGAGCAGCCGCCCCGGCGTCGCGATCAGGACCTCGACGCCGCGGCGCAGCTCGGCCATCTGCGGGTTCATGTCGACGCCGCCGAACACGACGGCGCTGCGCAGCGGCGTGTGTTTCGCATACGCATGCACGTTCGCGGCCACTTGGTCGGCCAGCTCGCGGGTCGGCGTGAGAATCAGCGCGCGCACCGGATGGCGCGCGGGCGACGCGCTCGTGTTCGCCTGCGGCAGCAGCCGCTGAATGATCGGCAGCGAGAAGCTCGCGGTCTTGCCGGTGCCGGTCTGCGCGGCGCCCATTACGTCGCGGCCGGACAGCACGACCGGAATCGCTTTCGCCTGAATCGGCGTCGGCGTCGTATAGCCCTGCTCGGCAATCGCTCTCAGAATCTCGGCGGCAAGGCCGAATTGGTCGAACGTCGCGTCGACAGGCTTGGCAACAGAATCGGACATAGTGGCGTTTCGCTCAAAAAGCGCGGCGGGACATCCAGCGCGGCCGGCTCGCCCGCGAGACGGGCCGCGCAAACCACTTCGGAATGAAGACGAAGCCGCGGCGCGCCGCGCGGCGCCGCCGGCGCCGGGCCCCGCAAAAAAGCAGGCGCGGCCGTGCGCGAGGCTTCGTCCGGCAGGCGTGCCGGCAGAAAGGGCAGTATTGTAGCATCGTTGCGGAGCAGCTTCGCCGGGGCGGGGCTAACGCCGTCGGCACGCAGGCCGCAGGCGGCCTGCGTGGGCAGGCGGGCGGCGGCGAGCCGCATCCGCTGATGAAATCGGACGGCCATCGCGCGGCGCGCGATGGCCTGAAACCGTTCGGTTTTCAGTTGCTTGCGGCCTTTTTCGGAATTTCGTTGCAATCGCCGAGCAACGGCGGCGCGTGATCGCCCGCGCTTTCATCGTATAAATTCGCGGTGCGCCCCTTCGTCCACCATACATATCGGCCCGCCTGATACCGCGCGCCCGATGCCGACACAGTGTCAACGAACAGCAAGCGCGCGCCATTGACGGGCACGAGCGCGAAGCTCTGCCCATTGCTCGCGTTCCAGTAGGACACGCGCAGCGGCCGCGGCTCGTTCGCGCATCGGTAAACGGCGGTCTGACGCGCGCCCGCGTCGATTTCCGCAACCGTCAGCCGCGCCGCATGCGCGGCGCCCGCGGCGAACGACAAACCGGCCACGCCGATCGCGATCCAGCTTGTATTGCGCTTCATCGATCATTCCTTTATTGAGCCGAGTCGAATCAAACCCGAACTTCGCGGCCTGGCTGCGCGCTCGCCATCAGGGGTCGATGACGTCCGCGCACGCGTCGGTGGGCGCCGCCGCGACATGGCCGACGACGGGCACGATCTTCAGCCCCGCCGAGGCCACCCGGCACGGTGCAGCCGCGAGCCCGCAGCCGGCGCTCGACAGGCACAACACGGCGATCAGCATCCACTTCATCGCAACCTCCTTTCTTCGCGCTCGCGCGCCGCGCGTGCTGAAACCGCGCGCCTGACGGCGCGCGATCCGGCGCGAAGCGCGCCGCCGGCACGCGCGGCATTGATGCAATGGACACACGCCGGCGCATTCCGTTCAGCGCGCGGACACCGGCCGCACCGCGCCGGCCGAGCGTTTCGCGCGCTCGCGCGCCTCGTCGACGCCTGCCGCGACCGCCACGGCCACGCCCATGCGGCGTTTCACGAAGCTCTCGGGCTTGCCGAACAGGCGCAGATCCGTGCCCGGCACCGCGAGCGCGTCGCGCACGCCTTCGAATGCGATGCCTGCCTCGTCGAGCCCGCCGTAGATCACCGCCGACGCGGCGGGCGTCGCAAGCGCCGTATCGACCGGCAAACCGAGAATCGCGCGCGCATGCAATTCGAATTCGGACTGACGCTGCGACGCAAGCGTGACGAGCCCCGTGTCGTGCGGACGCGGGCTCACTTCGGAAAACCACACGTCGTCACCGCGCACGAACAGCTCGACGCCGAACAGGCCGCGCCCCCCGAGAGCCGACGTCACGCGCTGCGCGATGTCGCGCGCGCGTTCGAGCGCCTTCGCGCTCATCGGCTGCGGCTGCCACGATTCCACATAATCGCCCGCCGCTTGCAGGTGGCCGATCGGCTCGCAGAAATAGGTGCCGATCTCGCCGGTGGCGGGATCGAGCGCGCGCACCGTGAGCTGCGTGATCTCGTAGTCGAAATGCACGAAGCCCTCGACGATCACGCGGCCGTGATTCACCCGGCCGCCCGCCATCGCATACCGCCATGCGGGCTCGATATCCGCTTCGGCGCGCACGACCGACTGCCCCTTGCCCGACGACGACATCACGGGCTTCACGACGCACGGCATGCCGATGCGCGCGACGGCTGCCGCGAATTCGTCGAACGATTGCGCGAACGCATACGCCGACGTCGGCAGCCCGAGTTCCTCGGCCGCGAGCCGGCGGATGCCTTCGCGATTCATCGTGAGCTGCGTGGCGCGCGCCGTGGGGATCACCTCGGCCACGCCGGCCGCCTCGATTTCGGCAAGCGCGCCGGTGGCGATCGCCTCGATTTCCGGCACCACGAGATGCGGCCGCTCGGCCTCGATGAGCGCGCGCAGCGCGGCCGGATCGGTCATGTCGATCACGTGCGCGCGATGCGCGACCTGATGGCCGGGCGCGTTCGGATAACGATCGACGGCAATCACCTCGACGCCGAGCCGCTGCAACGCAATGATGACTTCCTTGCCCAACTCGCCCGCGCCGAGCAGCATGACGCGCGTGGCGGACGGCGAAAGCGGCGTACCGAGCCGCTGACCGATCTGCATGAGATGTCCCGCTTCGTGGATGTGTGGTTGTGTGGATTCGATGGAGGATCGCGAAAGCGAGCTGCGATGTTAACACGCCCATACGCGGGGCCGTTGCGGCTGCGGTGAGGCTGCCGGCACGGCGCGCCAACGCCCAGGCGCCTCCCAGCCGGCAGGCGGCATATGGCGGCGCGTGATTGAAAGCTGAAAGCGCATGCCGATGTCGCAGCAAACGAGCGCCGCTCGATCTTGCCGGCCGCTGCGTATGTAGACGAATGTCACCAATGCGCCGCCCGAACGTGCGTCGATGGCCGGCACGGCAAAAAATAGGCGCGCGGCATGGAGAGCGCGACACGCCGAGCCCCGCTCGGCCATATCGAATCGAGCCAGCACGCCATCGCAGGCCGCCCCTTCCACTGCCCGCGCCACCGCATGCCGGCCATCGCAACCGGGCAACGAGCGCCGCCTCGAATTTATTTCTCACGCGAAGTATTTTCCTCCCTTATATTTCGCACACGAATTAAATGCGCGAGGAAGACGCGATGCAACCGGAGTCGATCGAATTCGCCGCCAGCGACGGCTATGCGCTACGCGGCACGCTCTGGCCCCCGGCGGGCGAAACGCATGCGGCCCTGCTCGTGCATCCGGCGACCGCCGTGCCGGAACGCCTGTACGCGGGCTTCGCGCAGTACGCCGCATCGCGCGGCTTCGCCGCGCTCACGTACAGCTATCGCGGCGTCGACGGATCGCGCCCGGCCGATCTGCGCGCGCTCGACGCACGCATGCGCGACTGGGCCGACTACGACGCCGAAGCGGCAACCGCCTGGGCCCAGCGGCGCTTCCCGCAGTTGCCGCTCGTCGCGGTGGGCCACAGCTTCGGCGGCCACGCGATCGGCCTCTGCGACGCGACGCGCCATTTACGCGCGGGCATACTCGTCGCATCGCACGCGGGCAGCACGCGCCTGATTCGCAGCCGTCTCGAACGGCTCCGGGTGCGAACGGTGCTCGGCGCGATCGCGCCCGTGGCTTGCGCGCTGTGCGGCTACGCGCCATGCCGGCGCTTACGCCTCGGCGAAGATCTGCCCGCCGGCGTGATGCGCGAGTGGGCCGGCTGGACCACGCTGCCCCGCTATTTCTTCGACGATCCGACGCTCGACGCCGCCGCGCGCTTCGCACGCGCGTCACTGCCCATCCTCGCGGTCGGCATCGACGACGATCCGTGGGCCACGCCCACCGCGATCGACCTGCTGGTCGGCTTCCTTACGCATGCGCGCATCGAGCGCCGCCAAATCGATCCGCGCGCGGCCGGTTGCGGACCGATCGGCCACATGGGCTTTTTCCGCAGCGCGCCGGGCAAGGTCTTATGGCCGGGCGTCGTCGATTGGCTCGCCTCAGCGCTGTCCGCCGCGCCCGATGCGGCCGCCGCAGCACCGTCGCCGAGCCTCGCGGGCCATGCCGGCTGAGCGTCGCTCGTCGCTCGTCGCTCGTCGCTCGTCGCTCGTCGCTCGTCGCTCGTCGCTCGTCGCTCGTCGCTCGTCGCTCGTTCTTCAATTATGCGGAAGCGTCCCGCCGTCTCGCGCAAGTCATTCCGCTCGTCGCCATCGAGGCGGTAAGCGCCCCATCGCTCGCGCCTCATGCCGGCGTGCCGCGCCGCCACGCGCGCCGCACAGCGTCCGGCAACGCACGCTGGCCGGACGGCAATTGGCGGGAACTGTCCCTCGTGCGTTACCCTTATGGCTTGTTCAGCCATATTGAAAAATTTGAAGAGGAACGAGGCCATGTTCATTTCATCCGCAACAGCACGCCAGCGCCTTCGTTTTGCCGGCTTGCTGCGCGCGCCGCTCGGCGCGCTGAGCGCCGCCGCGCTTCTCGCCGCTTGCACGATGCCGACCCATCCCGATTCAAACGCGCCCGCGCCCGATCCGTTCAACCCCGCGACGATCCAGCTCATCGACAACACGAGCTGGGAGCTCGTCAACTGGCGCAACGCCGACGGCTCGTCGCGCGAGATCCCGCACGGCGACAACGGCGAGCCGATCGCGCTCGCGCTGTCGTCCCAAACGGGCGTGCGGCGCGTTGCCGGCTTTTCGGGCTGCAACCGCTACATGGGCACCTACGACGTGAAGAACGGCGTGCTGAGCGTAGGTCCGCTCGCCGGCACGCGGATGGCTTGCATCGCGCCGGCGCGCGGCGCGCTCGAACGCGACTATCTCGCGGCGCTCGAGCACATCGCGAAGGCCGGCGTGCAGATGCGCGACCCGCAGCAGCTCATCATCGTCACCGACGAAGGCGCAACGCTGACGTTCGCGCGACGCAACGCCAAATAAGCGCCGCGCGGCGGCGAACCGGGTGCGCGGCCCCGCGCCCCGGCGCACCCGATACGGGCCGCCGGCCGCGCAACTGCGGCAACGGCGCGCGCGGCAGCGTGCGCCGTTCGCCAAACCTTCCTAGCCGACCGGTTAAACTCATCGGGATCGCGCATCGCGCGCCCACCCTTCTTCAGTTTCTGAGCTGTCTCTGAGCATGCAAACGGTAGTTCTCGGCTGGTTCGGCTTCTCGGCCGTCTGGTTCATTCCCCTTTTCTGGCGGCTCGTCAAGGCGATGCTGCCGGGCGGCAGCGGCCTCGCGGGCCCCGGCTCGATCCGGCTGTGGCTCGGCTTCGTATGCGTGCTTGCCGCGAGCTGCACGCTCGCGGCCGCGCTGCCCGGCGACGCGACGACGAACGCATTCGGCCATGCGCTCGCGGGCGGCTTCGAACACGTGCTCGGACGCATCGGCACGCCGCTCGCGATGATCGCGCTGTTTTTCGTCGGGCTGCCCTGGCTGCTCGACGTAAGCTGGCGGCAAGCGAGCGCGTGGCTCGACGCATCGCTCGGCATCCGCCTGACTCGCGAGCACGGCGCGGACGAACCGCGCAGTGCCGCCGAGTTGCCTCGCACCGCGCCGCATCGCGACGATGGCCGCGCCGATATGCAGCCGATGAGCGCGCATACGGTCAATTCGATGGCGCCGCGGCAAAACGGCCGGTACGCACGGCCCACGCCGTGGAAACCGAGCGACGCGCCGCACGAGCGCCGCGCGCAGGCCGCCGGCGCGCGAGCGGCAGCGCAGACAGCCGCGCCTGTCGGCTGGCCCAAGCCCGGCACGGCCGCACGCGGTGCAGCGGCAGCGGGCGCCGCGAGTGCAATCGCATCCGGTCACCTGGCCGTGGCGAAATCGGCAGGCCGGATGTCTTCCGCTGGTCTGCCCGCAACCGAAATCCGCCCGCCTGCGTTGACGAACGGTCCGGGCGAGCCGGCCATGATCGGCTCGCCCGGCGGTGCGCCGTCGACGCCCGCCATGCCAAATCCGCCATTCGCTTCCGGTCCGGCACGCCGGGCCTCGCCGGCCGGTTCAGCCCAATCTGTAACGGCAGCGGCCCGCGGCCCCTTTGCGACACGCTCGGCCACGGCCGAGCAGCGTTTCGCACCGCGCCGATCGCCGGCGCAGGCTGCCGTGGCCGCCGCACGCAATCGCCCGATGACGTTTACACCGTCGCGGCAAGCGGCCGCCGCGCCGCGCAATACCCTTGCGACGCCGCGTCCCTCCACTGCGCGCTCATCCGTCAAACCGGCCGCCGTCGAAGCCGCGCGCAAGCGGCCGGTGAACCCCGCTCGCGCGCCGCTCTATGCATGGTCGGAAAAGCCCGCGCAGCCGATCGAGCCCGCGCCGAGCGTGCACGAGACATTGCGTTCGATCGAAGCGAGCGCCGCGCAATGGGCGGCGCTCGCCGGCGCACCCTCCTCGGCGGCAAGAGAAGCGACGCGGGAGCTTGCCGCGCCAGCATCGGCATCGGCATCGGCACCTGCAGCGGCTGCGGCTGCGGCTGCGGAAACGGCTCCGGCATCGCCGTCGGCAGCCACATCGGCAACCGCCACGAACGCGAGCGAAGCCATCGGCACCGTGGCGGCCGTCACCGCGGATAGCGCATCGAACACAGGCGCTGCCGGACAGACAGATATCGAACGCCCGCGCGGCGGCGGCGTCGATGCGTCGGCGGCCAGTCCCGCTGCATCGGCGTGCGACGCCGTCGCCGGTATGCCACCGGCCGCGACAACCGAATCCGGCGCCCCTATCGATGATGCCGCCGGGATCGTGCCCACCGATGCGTCGGCCGGCATCGTTGCCCACGCGCAGGCCGACGCGCAAACCCAAGCCAGCGTCGAGACTGAAACGGAAATCGAGGCCGAAACCGGCACGGATCATTCGACCGTCTCCGAGGCAGCCGCCGTAGCTCAAGCCGCCGTCGGCGAGCGTAGCGACAAGCCCGCCGGCGAACCGACGCCAACTGCAATCCGCGCCACGGGCTCCGCCGCCGGCGCAACGGCGGCCCCTCTTGCCTCCTCGGCCGCGGCCACGGCGGCGGGCGCGCCCCGGCAAACGCTGCGTCAGTTCAGCGACGTGGCCGCCCCCGGCGCCATCGGTCCGAACGCCGGTGCGCACGCGGCCCCCGACGAAGCCGGCACGGCCGCATCCGCCGGCGAAACCGACGCACACGCCGAGCGAGCCGCTATCGACGCCGATACTGCCGGCCACGGCGCGCTCGCCGCGCAGGCCCGCGCAAGCACGGGCGGTCTGGTCACGCAAATCATCGCCGAACACAGCTTGCCTACTCGCGACGGCATCGCCATCCGAGCCCCCGCGTCCGCTCAGGCGGACGCCTCACTCATGCAACCGCCGGGCAACGATGCGCGCACCTCATGGGCCGCCGCAAGTGCGTCCATGCCGGGCATTGCCGTCCCTGTTTCAAATTTGGCGTCGAGCACGGCCCCATCCGCCGCTGCCGAGCGTGCCCACGGCGATCCGGTGCCGACGGCAGCCGCGCCCGCCGCGTCCACCGCCCAAGCCGCCGCGCCGGCTCAAGCGCCCCCGCACGCGCCTGCCGCACCGGCGGCCTCCGTAGCGCAGGCGGTCTCGGCAACGGCCCCGATAGCCCCGGCTGCTGCCGTAGTGCCGGCGCTCTCCGCCGCATCGGCACCTCGACCGGCATCGGCTCCGGCCACTGTCACGATTGCAACGGCGCAAGCGATGCCGGCCACTACGCCGCCACTGCCTGCCGCATCGAGTCCGCTCATCGCGCCAGCCCATTCAGCCGGCTCGGCGAACCTCGCGGCATCAGCCACGCCCGTTGTGTCAGCTCCTGTCGCCGCTGAGGCAATGCCCGTTGCGGCAACGCCCGCCGACGCCCCCGCTACCGAGCCCGCCCGTCCAGCCCGCCAGCCCGCCCCGAACGCGTTCGAGTTCCACGCGCCCGCCGCGTCGAACGTCGAGCTGCCGACGCTCGAACTGCTCGAACCCGCATCGGACGACGTCGAAACCATCTCCGACGCGCATCTCGCACAAACCGGCCAGGTCATCGAGCAGCGGCTGCAGGAGTTCAAGGTGCCGGTGACCGTGGTAGGCGCGTCGGCAGGCCCGGTGATCACGCGTTTCGAGATCGAGCCCGCGCTCGGCGTGCGCGGCAGCCAGATCGTCGGCCTGATGAAGGATCTGTCGCGCGGCCTCGGGCTGACGTCGATCCGCGTCGTCGAGACGATCCCCGGCAAGACCTGCATGGGCCTCGAGCTGCCGAACGCGAAGCGCCAGATGATCCGGCTGTCCGAAATTCTCGCGTCGCGCCAGTACCAGCATTCGGCATCGCATCTGACGCTCGCGATGGGCAAGGACATCACCGGCAATCCGGTCGTCACCGATCTCGCGAAGGCGCCGCACATGCTGGTGGCCGGCACGACCGGCTCGGGCAAGTCGGTCGCGGTCAACGCGATGATCGCGTCGCTGCTCTACAAGGCAACGCCCGAGGAAGTGCGGCTCATCATGATCGATCCGAAGATGCTGGAGCTATCGGTCTACGAAGGCATTCCCCATCTGCTCGCGCCCGTCGTCACCGATATGAAGCTCGCCGCGAACGCGCTCAACTGGTGCGTCGGCGAAATGGAAAAGCGCTACCGGCTGATGTCGGCGGTCGGCGTGCGCAATCTCGCGGGCTTCAACCAGAAGATCCGCGATGCCGCCGCCAAGGAAAAGAAGATCGGCAATCCGTTCTCGCTGACGCCCGACGATCCGGAGCCGCTCGCGCCGCTACCGCTCATCGTCGTCGTGATCGACGAACTCGCCGATCTGATGATGGTCGCCGGCAAGAAGATCGAGGAGCTGATCGCACGGCTCGCGCAAAAGGCGCGCGCGGCCGGCATTCATCTGATTCTCGCGACGCAGCGTCCGTCGGTCGACGTGATCACCGGCCTCATCAAGGCGAACATCCCGACGCGCGTTGCGTTTCAGGTGTCATCGAAAATCGACTCGCGCACGATTCTGGATCAGATGGGCGCCGAATCGCTGCTCGGCCAGGGCGACATGCTGTTCCTGCCGCCGGGCACCGGTTATCCACAGCGCGTGCACGGCGCGTTCGTCGCGGATGAGGAAGTGCACCGGATCGTCGAATATCTGAAGCAGTTCGGCGAGCCGCAGTACGAGGAAGGGATTCTCGACGGGCCGGCGGCCGAAGGCGGCGGCGCGCAGGATCTGTTCGGCGAGGCGCCCGATGCGGAAGCCGATCCGCTGTACGACGAAGCGGTTGCGTTCGTCGTGCGCACGCGGCGCGCGTCGATATCGTCGGTGCAGCGGCAGTTGCGGATCGGCTACAACCGCGCGGCGCGGCTCGTCGAGCAAATGGAGGCGGCGGGCCTGGTGTCGTCGATGGGCATCAACGGCAGCCGCGAAGTGCTCGCGCCGCCGCTGCCGGAGTAAGCGCGCCGATTCCGCGTGCGCGCGCCGCGGCGTCCGGTTTCGAGGCGGCACGGCGCGCGATTCGGCCGCCGGCCTTGCAAATCTCCACTCGGCGCACTCCGCCAAGCAGAGCAGGCCGGCCCCGCTCGTTGCCGCTGCGCTCGGGCGGCCCAGCCGTTGGGCGGCGCAATGGCGATCGAGGGCCAGTCGCAGCGCATTCGCATCCTGCACGCGTGCGCGCGGCCTGCGGCATTCGGCCCGCGTCGCATAGCCCGCCGCATTCACCCCGCCTCGCCCCGCCTATCGCGCGAGCGCCGCAACGCCGCTCGCGCGGCGGCGCCCCATCACCGCACCGGCACGAACTTGAAGTCGACCGGCTTGCTGAGCGTCAAGCGCGTCGGCTCCGGCATGAGCTTGCCGGTCGCGACGTCGCGCCGGAACACGATCACGCTGTCGCTATCCTGATTGCCGACGATCAGCCACTTGCCGCTCGGATCGATCGCGAACTCGCGCGGCGTCTTGCCGAGCGTCGACTGACGGCCGACCAGCGACAGTCTGCCGCTCGCCGCGTTCACCGTATAGATCACGATCTCGTTCGCATCGCCGCGATTGCTCGCGTACAAAAAGCGCCCGTCCGGCGACAAATGCAGCGCGGCGGCGCCGAGCTTGCCGGAAAAGCCCGGCGCCGCGAGGGCCACTGCCTCGATCGGCGTGAGCCGCCCGTCGTCGTAGCGATACGCCACGACCGTCGCATCCAGTTCGGTGATCGCATAGGCAAAGCGGCCGTTCGCACTGAAGATCAGATGGCGCGGCCCCGCGCCCGCTTGCGCGGCGGCGCGGCGCGTATCGTCCCGCGTGAACACCGTGGCGCCGCCATCCGGCGCGTAGCGGTAGCTCTCGATCCGGTCGCCGCCGAGATCCTGCACGAACAGGTACTTGTGATCCGGAGAAAACACGGCCGAATGGACATGCGCGCTATCCTGACGCCCCTTCACCGGCCCGGTGCCATCGTGACGCACGCTTTGCACGGCCGCGCCGAGCGCGCCCGTGCGCGCATCGACCGGAAACACCGAGAAGCTGCCGCCTGGGTCCGCCGCGACCGAATAGTTCGACGCGACGAGATACTTGCCGTCCGGCGACAAACTCAAATAACACGGATCGTTCCCTTCGGCCGGCACGCGATTGACGAACGTGAGCTTGCCCGTTTTCGCGTCGAAATCGAACGCGCTGACGCCGCCGTGCACATTCGCCGGCCCGTCGTCGCCCGGCAGTTCGTTGACCGCGTACACATGGCGGCCGTCGCGGCTCGCGACGAGATACGACGGGTTCTCGGTCTTCGCCGACGACAGCGGCGTGATGCGGCCGGTGCGGGTATCGAAGCGATAAACGTAAATGCCGTCGCTGCCCGCGCCCGTGTAGGTGCCGACGAGCAGATTGTAGAGGCCGCCCGCCGGCGCAGCGCCCGCTTCGTGCGCGAACGCATGAGCGCTCATCAGCGGCAGCGCCAGCGCGAAACCTTTCATCCAGTGACTGAGCCTAAGCGGGAACGCGAAAGGCGACAGCGCACGCATGCGATCGATCATCGGAATCTCCTCCTTGCATTGATTCGTCCCAAGTGTTGTGATGTGGCCAAGCGCGGGCGCACTGGCCGCCCGCGCCGCACCGTCCGCCGAGTATACCGGGCCGCCGCGTGCCGTCGTACAGCGCGGGAGGCGGTTGCTCGGATCGTGAACGACAAGCATTACGGAGATTGATCGCCCATGCCCGCCCTCATCGAAGACTACGCCCTCGTCGGCGACGGCCATACGGCCGCCCTGATTTCCCGCGAGGGCTCGGTCGACTGGCTATGCTGGCCCCGTTTCGATTCCGGCGCGTGCTTCGCCGCGCTCGTCGGCACGCCAGAGCATGGCCGCTGGCTCGTCGCGCCGGCCGACGGCGTGCGCGTAAGTTCGACGTCACGCCGCTACCGCGGCGACACGTTGATCCTCGAGACCGACTACGAAAGCGCCGAAGGCGCCGTCACCGTCATCGACTTCATGCCGCCCGGCAGCGGCTGGTCGGAACTGGTGCGCATCGTCGTCGGCCGGCGCGGCGAGATGCGCATGCAAATGGAACTCGTGCTGCGCTTCGACTACGGCTTCTCGGTACCATGGGTCACACGGCTGCCGCGCGAGGCGGGCGTGAAGGCGATCGCGGGCCCCGACACCGTCGTGCTGCGCACACCGGTGCCGCTCGCGGGCGAGAATCTGCACACGATTGCCGAATTCACCGTGAAGGCCGGCGAGCGCGTGCCGTTCTCGCTCAGCTACGCGCCGTCGCACCAGCGGCTGCCGCCCGCGCGCGAGCCGCTTTCGTTGCTCGCGCGCACCGAAAACCACTGGCTCGAATGGTCGGCGCGCTGCCCGGTGAGCGGCCGCTACGCGGCCGCCGTGCGGCGCTCGCTGATCACGCTGAAGGCGCTCGCCTACGAGCCGACGGGCGGCATCGTCGCCGCGCCGACAACGTCGCTGCCCGAACAACTTGGCGGCACGCGCAACTGGGATTATCGCTACTGCTGGCTGCGCGACGCGACGATCACGCTGCTCGCGCTGATGCGCGGCGGCTACTACGACGAGGCACGCGCGTGGCGCACATGGCTCGGCCGCGTGATGGCGGGCTCGCCGGAGCAGATCCAGATCATGTACGGCATCGCAGGCGAGCGCCGGCTGCCGGAAATGACGCTCGACTGGCTGCCCGGCTATCAGGATTCGAAGCCGGTGCGCATCGGCAACAACGCGGCGAACCAGCTGCAGCTCGATGTGTTCGGCGAGGTGATGGCGGCGCTGCATGTCGCGCGTGTGGGCGGCTTGCAGGCGGACGACACGGTCTGGTCTGTCCAGACCGCGCTGCTCACGCATCTCGAAAAAATCTGGCGCGAGCCGGACGAAGGAATCTGGGAGACGCGCGGCGGCCGCCAGCACTTTACGTTCTCGAAGGTGATGGCGTGGGTCGCGTTCGATCGCGCGATCAAATCGGCCGAGATGTTCCGGCTGCCAGCGCCGCTCGCGCGCTGGCGCGAAGTGCGCGACGAGATTCATGCGGACGTTTGCGAGCACGGCTGGAATCCCCGCGTGCGTGCGTTCACGCAGAGCTATGGCAGCGACGCGCTCGACGCGAGCGTGCTGATGCTGCCGCTCGTCGGCTTCCTGCCGCCGTCCGATCCGCGCATCGCGGACACGGTGAGCGCGATCGAGCACGGCCTGATGCATGACGGCCTCGTGCTGCGCTACCACACGACCGTATACGACGACGGCCTGCCGCCCGGCGAGGGCACGTTCCTCGCGTGCAGTTTCTGGCTCGTCGACAATCTTGCGCTGCTCGGCCGCATCGACGACGCGCACGCGCTGTTTCGCCGCCTGCTGTCGCTCGCGAACGATCTCGGGCTGCTCGCGGAGGAATACGATCCCGTCGCGCGGCGGCAGGTCGGTAATTTCCCTCAGGCGTTCTCGCACGTCGCGCTCGTTCACACGGCGTTCAATTTGATGCACCATGAAGAGGAAATGCTGCGCGCCGCCGGCCAGCCCGCGCCTGCCGATGCCGTCGCGGGACGCTGATCCGCACGGATCGCCGCCGAAGTGTCAGACAAGGTCAGACGCCGGTACACGAGATCGAAGCATGGTTATCTTGCAAACGTATGCTGCATTGCGGCACCCCTGATTGTTCGCTATGATCGGTCGCGGTTGATTCGATCCAGCGATCGAATCGGTTCGATTGCTGACAGATACGGTCCGTCGCGATGCATTCGCGCGCCGTCCTCCCAGGAGCACCCATGCTCTACCAACTGCACGAATTCCAGCGGGCCATGTTGAGCCCGCTGACCGCCTGGGCCCAGGCAGCCTCCAAGTCGTTCGCGAATCCGTCGAGTCCGCTGTCGCTGGTACCCGGCGCGACGCGGCTCGCCGCAGGCTATGAACTGCTGTACCGGCTCGGCAAGGACTACGAAAAACCCGAGTTCGGCATTCATCAGATCGTCAAGGACGGGCACAACATTCCGATCGTCGAGCAAACGATCATCGAAAAGCCGTTCTGCCGGCTGCTGCGCTTCAAACGCTACGCGGACGATTCGAGCGCCGTCGGTCAATTGAAGGACGAGCCTGTCGTGCTCGTGTGCGCGCCGCTGTCCGGCCATCACGCGACGCTATTGCGCGACACCGTGCGCACGCTGCTGCAGGATCACAAGGTCTACATCACCGATTGGATCGACGCGCGGATGGTGCCCACCGAAGTCGGGCCGTTCCATCTCGACGACTACATCGACTATATCCAGGCATTCATCCGGCACATCGGCGCACGCAACCTGCACGTGATTTCCGTGTGTCAGCCGACCGTGCCCGTGCTCGCGGCGATCTCGCTGATGGCGAGCCGCGGCGAGGACACGCCGCTCACGATGACGATGATGGGCGGCCCGATCGACGCGCGCCGAAGCCCGACGTCGGTGAATTCACTCGCGACGAACCGCTCGCACGCCTGGTTCGAGAACAACGTGATCCACACCGTGCCGGCGAACTATCCGGGCGAGGGGCGCAAGGTCTATCCGGGCTTCCTGCAACATACAGGCTTCGTCGCGATGAATCCGGAGCGTCACGCGCAATCGCACTGGGATTTCTACCAAAGCCTCGTGCGCGGCGACGAGGAAGATGCCGACGCGCACCGCCGCTTCTATGACGAGTACAACGCGGTGCTCGATATGGCGGCCGAATACTACCTGGACACGATCCGCATCGTGTTTCAGGAATTCCGTCTTGCCGAGGGCACGTGGGACGTGCATGGCGAACGCGTGGCGCCGGCCGACATCCGCACCACCGCGCTGATGACGATCGAAGGAGAACTCGACGACATTTCCGGCAGCGGCCAAACGCATGTCGCGCACGAACTCTGCACCGGCATTGCGCAAGCGCACCGCCGCAGCCTCACCGCCGAAAAATGCGGGCACTACGGCATTTTCTCGGGACGCCGCTGGCGCACGATCATCTACCCGCAGTTGCGCGACTTCATCCGCGAGCACAACATCGTGCAACCGCAGGAGCCGGCCCCGCAAGCAGCCGCGACGCCGACGTCCGCCCGTAGCGGCAAAGCCGCCGGCGGCAACGCGGCAGGCGCCGCTGCGGCAAAAGCCACGGCGCTCAGGCTGACCACGGCCAAACGCGCGGCACCGAAAGCGCGCGTGGCCAAAACGCTGCCGGCCAAAAGCGCGGCCGCCCAAGCAACGGCGAAACGCCCGGCGGCCAAAGCGGCCGCCGCGCGCCCGCCGCGCTCGCGCAAGGCTGCCTGACGCCCAGCGGCACTGCGCCGCTGCCGGCCCATTACCCCGCCTCGCTCCACGCGAAAACGGCGTAACGGCGCGCACGCAACTCAGCGCCTGAGCAGATACGCGAGCAGCAATTCGGTATTCGCCTTGATCATCTCGGCGCGCTCGTCGGGCGCGCTGAAATCGCGGTCGAAGATCGCCGACAGCGTGAAGCGATTCGATACGATGTAATAGCCGAGCCCCGAAAGCATCACGTAAAAACGCAGCGGATCGATGTCGGTGCGAAAAAGCCCGGCGTTGCGGCCACGCTCGAGCACACTGCTCAGCGTCGCGACGAACGGCGAGATCATCTCGCGAATGCGCGTCGATTTATGCAGATAGCGCGCCTGATGCAGATTCTCGTTATTGAGAAGCCGCAGCAATTCGGGATGGTCGCGGTAATAATCCCAAACGAAATGCGCAAGCCGCGTGATCGCCTCGACCGGCGCGACGCCATCGAGATTCATCGCGCGCTCGGCCTCCACCATCGCGGAAAAAGCATGCTCGAGCACGGCGGTGAAGAGTTGTTCCTTGCTGCCGAAGTAGTAATAGAGCATGCGCTCGTTGGTCTCGGCGCGCCGCGCGATCTGGTCGACCCTCGCGCCGAACAGCCCCCCGTTTGCAAATTCTTCCGCCGCCGCGAGCAAGATGCGGCGCCGGGTTCCCTCCGGATCTCTTTTGTTTTTGAGCTGATTCATGGTGGCGTTTTGCTTTGATATGCCGCACCGGCCCCACGCACCGACTGTATGACCGGGGCGCGCCATCGTTAAGGGACACCCTGCTATAGTCACGAAAAGGCGTTTTGATTATGGCACATGCATTGTTAAGCGCAATGCGAGAAATCAGCGATAATTATTGCTTGGCAAAAAATTCCGGCTGCCTTCGCGCGCGTGGCCATCGCGCCGCGCCCGCATGCTTCCTCACGTTGTCACTGTGACCGATTCCAAGACTCTCGCGGATCGTATCGAAGATCTGCTGCCCCAGACGCAATGCACGAAATGCGGCTACGACGGTTGCCGCCCTTATGCGGAAGCGATCGCGGCGGGCACCGCCGGCTATGACCAATGTCCGCCGGGCGGAGCCGAAGGCGTCGCGCGCCTCGCGAAGCTGCTCGGCAAGCCGGTGATTCCGCTCAATCCCGTGCATGGCGTGGAGCGACCGCGGCCCGTCGCGTTGATCGACGAGCAACTTTGCATCGGGTGCACACTTTGCATGCAAGCATGTCCAGTCGACGCAATCGTCGGTGCACCCAAGCAGATGCACACGATCGTCGCCGAGCTTTGCACCGGCTGCGACCTGTGCGTGCCGCCATGCCCCGTCGATTGCATCGCGATGATTCCTGTCACGGGTGAACGCACCGGCTGGGACGCGTGGTCGCAATCCCAAGCCGACGACGCGCGCGCCCGTCACGACGCGCGCACCGCGCGCCTGCGGCGCGCGCGCGAAGCAGCCGAAGCGCGCGCGGCGGCGCGGCGTGCGGGCAGCAGCCCGCCGGGCACGGCAGGCACCGCACCGGCCGCCGGCGCGAGCGCGGCGTCGCCGGCCGACGACCCCGAAGCGAAGAAGCGCGCAATCATCGCGGCCGCGCTCGAGCGCGCGCGGCAAAAAAAGGAAGCGCTCGCCGCCCAGGGCCTAGGGCCGAAAAATACCGAAGGCGTGAGCGCGGCCGTGCAGGCGCAGATCGACGCGGCCGACGCGCGCCGCCACCGTCTCGCCGAACGGCGCGATACGGCCGATCAGCCCGGCGACGCGGCCGATTCCGGCCAAACGCGCCACCCGGACGGCTCAACCGCACCGAATCACGCGAACGACGCAAACACGCCGCCGCCCCCGAAGCGATAACCGCATGAACGCCAATAAACGACGCGCAATCTACGAAACGCTGCAAAACCTCAATCCGCATCCGACTACCGAACTCGAATACACGACGCCGTTCGAATTGCTGATCGCGGTGATGCTCTCCGCGCAAGCAACCGACGTATCGGTCAACAAGGCGATGCGCAAGATGTTTCCGGTCGCGAACACGCCCGAGCAGATCGTCGCGCTCGGCGAGGAAGGCGTCGCCAACTATATCAAGACGATCGGCCTTTATCGGACGAAAGCGAAGAACGTCGTCGCGACCTGCAAGATCCTGCTCGAGCGCTACGGCGGTGAAGTGCCCGCCGAGCGCGAAGCGCTCGAAAGCCTGCCGGGCGTGGGCCGCAAGACCGCGAACGTTGTGCTCAACACCGCATTCGGCCATCCGACGATCGCCGTCGACACTCACATCTTCCGCGTCGCGAACCGCACCGGGCTCGCGCCCGGCAAGGACGTGCGCGCAGTCGAGGCCGCTCTCGAAAAGTTCACGCCGAAGGAGTTCCTGCACGACGCACATCATTGGCTGATCCTGCACGGGCGCTACGTATGCAAGGCGCGGCGGCCCGAGTGCTGGCACTGCGCAATCGAGCCGCTTTGCGAATTCAAGCCGAAGACTCCCCCGCCGATGCTGTAAAAGCGAAAGCGGTGCCCGCGCGCCAGCTCGGGCGGCCCGCGCCGCCTGTGCACGACCGCCGTCGATACCGGATGCAATCCCGCGCGGATGGCGGCCGAAAACTCGTCGTCGCCGTGCCCTCGGGAACCGCCGGCGCGCCGAGCACCCGGTAACGCGCGAGGTCGACCGGCAACGCCGCATGCCCGGCCAACAGCACGACGCACAACCTGCGGCATACAACAGGCACATGACGAGCGCGATTCGCGCAAGCGCATCGGCGGGTTTGGCGGACAAGCGCCGAACCCGCCGATGCGCTTGCGCGACAGCCCGCTCTGCCCACGCCGTATCGGCAAGCCTGCCTCAAGCGGCGTAAAATATGCCCTCACGTAGCCGCATCGCGGCCCGCCACCCGCCCCACGCTTTAATCATGTTCAATCCGAGCCGCGACGACGTGCGTCGCTTTTTCGTCGACACCTGGCGCAAGCAGCGTTCGGGCGAGATCCTCACACCGCTCGAAGCAATCGCGGCCGACTGGATCGTCGAACATCCCGAATACCATACGGCGCTCGCGGACGCCGATCATGCGCGTGCGCAAAACTACACGCCCGACGAAGGCCGCACGAACCCGTTCCTGCACCTGTCGATGCATCTTGCGATCAGCGAGCAATTGTCGATCGATCAACCGCCCGGCATCCGGGCCGCGCACGACAAGCTCGCCGCCCGCTTCGATTCCGCGCACGACGCGCAGCACGCGATCATGGAATGCCTCGGCGAGACGATCTGGGAAGCGCAACGCACGAACACGCCCCCCGATTCCGACGCGTATCTGCAGCGCATCCTGCAACGCGCGTCGCGCGGCTAAACGCGCGCCGCGCCCTGCCCGCGCCGCCGCCGAGCCTATCCCGCCGGCGCGGCAAGGCCGGCAAGACCAGCCCCGGCGGCGGCGCGCGTTGCCGGTCGTTCATCGCCGCACGGACAAAAAATACCCCGCACGAGGCGGGGCATGCTTGCGATTCGCACGCGGAGCGTGCCGCGCGCGACGCCGGCCGGCAAACCGGCCGTGCGTTATTTCTTGAACACGAGGCTGCCGGGCAGCGACTCGATATAGGCGGCGATGTCCTTCATATCGTTGACCGACAGGCTCTGCACCTGCGCCTGCATGATCGCGTTGTTGCGGCCGAGCAGCGGGTTCGCCAGCCCCATCTGATACTGGCGCATCGCCCAGACCAGATAGTCGGCGTGCTGGCCGGCAAGGCGCGGGTACTCGGCGTTGATCGGATTGTCGAGCTTCGCGCCGTGACAGGCCGCGCAATTATGCGACTCGGCGAGCGCCTTGCCCTTCGATGCGTCGGCCGCATGCGCGGTGCCGATCGCGAAGCCGGCCGCGAGCACGATCGCCGCCGCCGTCTTGAATGCCGTCTGAGACTTCTTCATGAATGCTCCTATCCCGGTGCTGATATCGACAAGCACACGCTTACTTGTAGGGATTGTTCTTCGAATCGGGCTTTTGCGCGGCATAGTAGGCCGCGAGATCGGCGATGTCCTGATCCGTCAGCGATTCCGCGATTGCGTTCATCGACGCGAAATGACGATCCTTTTTCCGATAAGCCTTCAGTGCGTTCTCGAGATAAGTCTGGTTCTGGCCGCCGAGGATCGGCACCCGGTAGACCTCCGGGTAGGCGACGCGATAACCGTCGATGCCGTGACAGCCGATGCACATCGCGGCCTTGCCTGCCCCGTCCTTCGGGTTGCCGACCACCCCGGCCGCCTGCGCGTTGGCCGCGAACACCGCGAGCGCCGCGACAACGATATGCTTGCCGACGAATTTGTTCATAGCTCTTGTAACCTAGCTTGAGGGGAAACTGGCGCGCGCATGGGCAAGCCAGCGTCGTTATACCGCCGTTTTATGCTGATGAGGCTGCCACGCAGGCCAAAAAAACCGGGGGATTGTACCGCGTCGCCGGGCCATGCGTCCACCACGCGGGCCGCGCCCCCATTTGGCACGGCCCGGGCCGGCCCGGCGGGCGGCCGCGCTTCTGACTTATACTGCCATTTTTCTTGCCGGAAGCTCGCCGCCATGCGTTTCGAAGGTTCCTCGCAATACGTCGCGACCGACGATCTCAAGCTCGCCGTCAACGCCGCCCTGACGCTGCAACGCCCGCTGCTCATCAAGGGCGAGCCCGGCACGGGCAAGACCATGCTCGCCGAGGAAGTCGCCACGGCGCTCGGCATGCCATTGCTGCAATGGCACATCAAATCGACGACGAAAGCGCAACAGGGACTCTACGAATACGACGCGGTATCGCGGCTGCGCGACTCGCAGCTCGGCGACGCGCGCGTGAAGGACATCTCGAACTACATCGTCAAGGGCGTGCTTTGGCAGGCGTTCGAGGCCGACCAGCCGACGGTGCTGCTGATCGACGAGATCGACAAGGCCGACATCGAATTCCCGAACGACCTGCTGCGCGAACTCGACCGAATGGAGTTCCACGTCTACGAGACCCGCGAGACGGTGCGCGCGAAACACCGGCCGCTCGTGATCATCACGTCGAACAACGAGAAGGAGCTGCCCGACGCGTTTCTGCGCCGCTGCTTCTTCCACTACATCCAGTTCCCCGACCCTTCGACGATGCAGAAGATCGTCGAGGTCCATCACCCCGGCATCAAGCAGACACTGCTGCGCGCGGCGCTCGAAAGCTTCTTCGAGCTGCGCGGCGTGTCGGGGCTGAAGAAGAAACCGTCGACGTCCGAGCTGCTCGACTGGCTGAAGCTGCTGCTCGCGGAAGACATCCCGCCCGACGCGCTGCGCTCGAAAGATCAGAAGCAGATCGTGCCGCCGCTCGCAGGCGCGCTGCTGAAGAATGAGCAGGACCTGAGCCTGTTCGAGCGGCTCGTCCAGATGAACCGCCACAACCGCTGAGCCCAACCCGGGCCCGCGAGGAGACGCCGACGATGAGCCGCTCGATCCATTGCGCCGCATTCGCGAGGGCCTGCTCATGCTGATCGATTTCTTTTACTCGCTGCGCGCGGCCAAGCTGCCGGTGTCGGTCAACGAATACCTGACGCTCGTCGAGGCGCTGAAGGCGCAGGTGATCGAGCCGTCGCTCGATGCGTTCTACTATCTCGCGCGCATGACGCTCGTGAAGGACGAGCAGTATTTCGATAAGTTCGACCGCGCGTTCGGCGCGTATTTTCATGGCGTATCCGCACTGCCCGCCGATGCGTTCGAAATCCCGCTCGATTGGCTCGAAAAGCGCCTGCAGCGCGAACTCACACCCGAGGAAAAAGCGCAGATTCAAGCGCTCGGCGGGCTCGACAAGCTGATGGAGCGCCTGAAGCAACTGTTCGACGAGCAGAAAGCGCGCCACGAAGGCGGCAACCGGTGGATCGGCACGGGCGGCACGTCGCCGTTCGGACACGGCGGCTACAATCCAGAAGGCGTCCGGATCGGCGGGCCATCGAACGGCAACCGGACCGCCGTCAAGGTGTGGGAAGCGCGCGCGTACCGCGACTACGACGATTCGGTCGAGATCGGCACGCGCAACATCAAGGTCGCGCTGCGGCGGCTGCGCCGCTTCGCGCGCGAAGGCGCGGCCGAGGAACTCGACCTGCCCGGCACGATTCGCAGCACCGCCGCGAACGCCGGCTGGCTCGACCTGCGGATGGTGCCCGAGCGACACAACAACGTGAAGGTGTTGATGCTGCTCGACGTCGGCGGCTCGATGGACGACCACATCAAGCGCACCGAGGAGCTTTTCTCCGCCGCGAAGGCCGAATTCAAGCATCTCGAGTTCTACTACTTCCACAACTGCGTGTACGACCATCTGTGGAAGAACAACCGCCGCCGCCACGCGGAGCGCACGCCGACCTGGGACGTGCTGCACAAGTTCACGCCCGACTACAAGCTGATTTTCGTCGGCGACGCGACGATGAGCCCATACGAAGTCCTGCAACCGGGCGGCTCGGTCGAGTACAACAACGCGGAAGCGGGCGCGGCGTGGCTGCGCCGGCTCGCCGACCAATTCCCGCGCCACGTGTGGCTCAATCCCGAGCCGCAGCGGCTGTGGGAATACCGGCAGTCGATCGCGATCATCCGCGACGTGCTCGGCGACCGGATGTATCCGCTCACGCTCGCGGGCCTGGAGACCGCGATGCGCGCGCTCAGCAAGTAGCCGGCCCGCCGCGGTCTGCGCATGCGCGCGTGCCGCGCGCGATGGCGCCGCCGCGTCAACCGCTTTCGTCTCCGAATCGCCCTCTCGCCGCTGCCAACGTTGCACCATGCATTGTCTGCACTGTCACTGTCCCGCTTCCAACGCACCGCCCCGCCGATGAGCCTTCCTCCGTCCGCCCCGAATCTGCCGCCCGCGATCGCCCGGCCGAACTTCTTCTCCGATACGTCCGCGTCCGCGCTCGTCGCCGGCTTCGTCGCGATGATGACCGGCTATACGAGTTCGCTCGTGCTGATGTTCCAAGCCGGCCGCGCCGCGCATCTGACCGATGCGCAGATCTCGTCGTGGATCTGGGCGCTGTCGATCGGCATGGCGGTGACGACGATCGGCTTGTCACTGCGCTTTCGCGCGCCGGTGGTCGTCGCGTGGTCGACACCCGGCGCGGCGCTGCTGGTCGCCTCGCTGCCAGGCGTCGCGTATCCGGAGGCGATCGGCGCGTTCGTCGTCGGTGCGCTGCTGCTCACCGCCATCGGCGCGAGCGGCCTGTTCGATACGCTGATGCGCAAGATTCCGTCTGGCATCGCCGCCGCGCTGCTTGCCGGCATCCTGTTCGAAATCGGCATCGAGATCTTTCGCGCCGCGCAGTTCCAAACCACGCTCGTGCTCGCGATGTTCTTCACGTACCTGATCGTCAAGCGCGCGGCGCCGCGCTATGCGATCGTCGCGACGCTCGTCGCGGGCGTCGCGCTTGCGCTCACGCTCGGCCTCGTCGATTTCAGCCGCTTCCATGTCGCGCTTGCGCGCCCGGTGTTCACGATGCCGTCGTTCTCGCTATCGGCGATCGTCAGCATCGGCATCCCGCTGTTCGTCGTCGCGATGGCTTCGCAGAACGTGCCGGGCATCGCGGTGCTGCGCGCGGACGGCTACGCGACGCCGTCGTCGCCGCTCGTCATGACGACGGGCGTCGCGTCGCTCGCGCTCGCGCCGTTCGGCTCGCACGGCATCAATCTTGCCGCGATCACGGCCGCGATCTGCACCGGCCCCGAAGCGCACGAGGATCGCGCGAAACGCTACACGGCAGCCGTCTGGTGCGGCGCGTTCTACCTCGTCGCCGGCGTGTTCGGCGCGACGATCGCGGCCCTTTTTGCCGCGCTGCCGAAGGCGCTCGTCGTATCGGTCGCGGCGCTCGCGCTGTTCGGCTCGATCGCCAGCGGCCTCGCCAACGCAATGCACGACGCCCGCCAGCGCGAAGCCGCGCTCGTCACGTTCATGGTGAGCGCCTCGGGCTTCACGCTGCTGTCGATCGGCCCGGCATTCTGGGGGCTCGTCGCAGGCGTGCTGACCCAGACGATTCTGAACGCGCGCCGGCCCGCATAAAACACTCGGTTCGGTACCGGTTCCCCGATTCGCGCCTAAAATAGCAAATTCCGGCGGTGCGCGCCGCAGCGCGCGCCGCCTCGCACAACCGCCGCGCGCCCCACGGCCCGGCCCTCGTTCACCGCATCCGGCGCGCCGCGCCACGCTCAAGACTCGACATGACTACCGCACTCGACCAGCTCAAGCAGTACACGACCGTCGTCGCCGATACGGGCGACTTCCAGCAACTCGCCCAGTATCAGCCGCGGGACGCGACGACGAATCCGTCGCTGATCCTCAAGGCCGTGCAAAAAGACGCGTACAAGCCGATTCTCGAGAAAACGGTACGCGATCACGCGGGCCAGCCGACTGGCTTCATCATCGATCGCCTGCTGATCGCGTTCGGCACCGAAATCCTGAAGCTGATTCCGGGGCGCGTATCGACCGAGGTCGACGCGCGCCTGTCGTTCGACGTGCAGCGCTCGATCGACAAGGGCCGCGAACTCATCAAGTTGTACGAAGCAGCCGGCATCGGCCGCGAGCGCGTGCTGATCAAGCTCGCCTCGACGTGGGAAGGCATCCGCGCGGCCGAGGTGCTGCAAAAGGAAGGCATCCGCTGCAACATGACGCTGCTGTTCTCGCTCGTGCAAGCCGCGGCGTGCGCGCACGCCGGCGCGCAGCTCATCTCGCCGTTCGTCGGCCGCATCTACGATTGGTACAAGAAGCAAGCGGGCGCCGATTGGGACGAAGCAAAAAATGGCGGCGCGAACGATCCGGGCGTGCAGTCGGTGCGCCGGATCTACGCGTACTACAAGCACTTCGGCTATCCGACCGAGGTGATGGGCGCGAGCTTCCGCACGACCAGCCAGATCACCGAGCTTGCCGGCAGCGATCTGCTGACGATCAGCCCCGAATTGCTGCAAAAACTCCAGGACAGCACCGAGACGGTCACACGCAAGCTGTCGCCGGAAACGGCGAAGGACGCGGCGCTCGAGCGCGTCGCGATCGACGAGCCGTCGTTCCGCTTCCAGTTGAACGATGATGCGATGGCCACCGAAAAGCTCGCCGAAGGCATCCGTCTGTTCTCGGCCGACGCGGTAAAGCTCGAAAAGATGATCGAAACCCTGCGCTGAGCGCGCACCGCATTCGCACGAGCGACGCCGGCGGGCGTCCTATCTGCGCCCGCCTTTTTTGGGATGCGAATCAACCGCCACCCACCCCGCTTTCTTTCGTTTCTTTCTGTCGATTTCCCGACATCCGTTGCGGCCCGGCCGATTATTCCTGCTGTCGCCACCCTGGCGCACTACAATCGTCGGCACGGGCGCATGATGCCCTGTTTCCGGTTGAAGAGATAAGGAGAAGACGATGCAAGTGCAAACGTATCTGCATTTCGGCGGGCGCTGCGACGAAGCGCTCAAATTCTATAGCGACGCACTCGGCGCGAAAGTGACGTTCCTGACCCGCTTCAGCGAAGCGCCGCCAAATCCCGAGCGGCCGATTCCGCCTGAGATGGCCGACAAGGTCATGCATGCGAGCTTCCAGATCGGCGAAACGACATTGATGGGTTCGGACGGCGGATGCGAATCCGGCAACGAGCAAGCGCACGAAGGCTATTCGCTGTCGATCAGCGCGGCGAGCGTCGAGGAAGGCAAGAAGCTGTTCGACGCGCTCGCCAATGGCGGCACGGTCACGATGCCGTTCGAGAAAACCTTCTGGGCGCTCGGCTTCGGCATGGTACGCGACCCCTTCGGCGTGCATTGGATGATCAACGTCGAAGATCCGAACATGAAGAAGTAGGCGCAGACGCTTCGGAAACCGAAATGGGCATGACGGCCCCCGAGCGTGGCGGCATGCGCAACGCCCGCGACGTGCGATGCGCCGCGGGCGTTTTCGTTCGGGACGGCCGCGCTCAACCCTCGACGACGTCGAGATAATCCTCCGGCCGCGTACGGTCTTCCGCATGCGCGCCTCCAAGCGCTCGCACGAGCACGCTTACGGCAACCGACACGACGAGATTCACGACGAGCGCCCACACCGCCGCATAGCCGGGAATCGCATAGCCAAACAGATGGATCGTGAAGATCGAACTGGCGAGCTTCAGCGAAACCGCCATCCACGTGCCGCAGACGAGCCCGGCGGCCCACCCCGCGAGCAGCCCCCGATAGTCGAGCACACGGGTATAGAGGCCGAGCACGATGGCGGGCAGCGTCTGGATGATCCAAATCCCGCCGAGCAACTGGAGTTGAATCGCATAGGTCAGCGGCAGCCCGAGAATGAATGCGATCGCGCCGACCTTGACGATCAGCGATACGAGCTTCGCAACGTGTGTCTCTTGATCGTGCGACATGTTGCGATTGATGAACTCGCGATGAATGTTGCGCGTATACAAGTTCGCGGCCGCAATCGACATGATCGCGGCCGGCACGAGCGCGCCGATCCCGATCGCGGCAAACGCGACGCCGACGAACCATGAAGGGAAGAAATGCAGGAACAGCGCGGGCACCGCGAAATTCGCGCCGTAAGCGTTGAAGTACGGCGCGAACTGCGGCATGTCCTTCACGCCGGAGGCGAGCGCCATGTAGCCCAGCAGCGCGAGCAGGCCGAGCACGAACGAATACGCCGGCAGCATCGCCATATTGCGGCGGATCGTGTTGCCCGACGCAGACGACAGGATCGCCGTCACCGAATGCGGATACAGGAACAGCGCGAGCGCCGAGCCGACCGCGAGCGTCGCATACGCGCTGTAGCCGTTCAGGCTCGATGCGTCCGGCGCCTTCAGCAGCAGCTTCGCAGGCGGCACCGAGCCGAAGATTTGCGCGAAGCCGCCGAGCTTGGCCGGGATAACGACGACCGCCGCCGCGATCGTCAGATAGATCAGGACGTCCTTGACGATCGCGATCATCGCTGGCGCGCGCAGCCCGGATGTATACGTGTACGCGGCCAGGATCGCGAACGCGATGATGAGCGGCAGATCGCCGACGAAACCCTTCGTATCGAAGCCCAGGCCGCCGATCACGACTTCGATGCCGACGAGTTGCAGCGCGATGTACGGCATCGTCGCGACGATGCCCGTCACCGCGATGGCGAGCGCGAGCGAGCGGCTGCCGTAGCGCGCGCCGACGAAATCGGCGGCCGTCACGTAGCCGTGGCGCTTCGCGATACTCCAGAGCTTCGGAAACACGACAAACGCGAACGGATAGACGAGGATCGTATATGGCAGCGCGAAGAAGCCCGTTGCGCCGGCGCCGAACACCAGCGCGGGCACCGCGACGAACGTGTACGCGGTGTAGAGATCGCCGCCGAGCAGAAACCACGTGACGATCGTGCCGAAACGGCGGCCGCCGAGCCCCCATTCGTCGAGATGCGCCAGATCGCCGCGCCGCCAGTGCGCGGCGAGAAAGCCCATGATCGTCACGCCGACGAACAGCAGCACGAAGACAAACGTCGCACTCAGATTCATTGACCGCTCCTCCGCGGGCCGCTCGTCCAGCAATGCTTCGTCTTCGTATAGACGAACGCGGTGATCACCGCGCTAATGAACACCCAGAGCAACTGATACCAGTAGAAGAATGGAAAACCGAGCCATTGCGGCTCGACACGGTTGTACGACGGCACCCAGGCCATCGCGACGAACGGCAGGACGAGCAACCAGAGCCATCGTTTGGCAGCGTGGTTCGCGGCCGGACTCGCGTTGGCATCGTGAGCCATGACGTCTCCTCTTCATTCGCGGTTGTCGACGTGTTCTGAACCGAAGGGTACGGCGCAGCGAAGGGAATCGCGGCGGCAGGCGTTCAGCGACGGCACGCCCCGGTGCGTGTGGATAGATCGGCCGCGGCTTGCCTGGCGTCAGTGAGTATAGAAGTCAGCCGTGCCCCGTCATACGAGGGCGAACCCGGAGCCGGCGGGCGCCAGCGAGTGGCGTGGCGCGGATTGAAACGCAACGGCCTGCTATCGGGACGACGAAGGGATGCGTTGTCCGGATGTCGGCCGCCGGAGAGGCCGGGCTGGTGGGTGGCGGCTCCCTCACGACAGGCGGCACTCGGCGCCTGATGCCCGAAGCGGGGCGTCGGGCGTCACGTGCCGAACGCCCGGCAATCAGATTTCGAAGAACTCGGCACGTTCGCCGACCGATGCTTTCAATGCTTTCACCCACGCACGGGCGGGCAGCCGCAGTTCGGTCTCGATCAGCTTCGCGCGCGCCGACAATTGCGCGAACGACACCCGCAGCGGCGGCCCGGAAAACGCAAGAGCGATCCGGTTGCCGTCATGCACTTCGGGCAGCGCAATCACACGTGCATCGAACGCGGCATTCAGATGCTTGATGTTGCGCACGAAGCTCGGGTGATCGCCGAACAGGTTGATCGTCGCGACCCCCGCATCGGCAAGGCATGCGCGCACCGCGCGATAGAACGCGACGCTGTCGAGCACCGGGCCGCGCGCGGTGGCGTCGTACAAATCGATCTGCAATGCGCCGGCCGTCCCGCGATTCTTAGGATCGTTAACGAAATCCCACGCGTCAGCTTCGTGAACCGCGAGGCGCGCGTCGTCAGGCGGAAGCTCGAACATCGAGCGCGCGGCAACGATCACGGCCGGATTCAATTCGACCGCCTCGACGCGCGCGCCCGGCAGGAAACGGTGTGCAAACTTCGTCAGCGCGCCGGTGCCGAGGCCGAGTTGCACGATCCGCTCGGGCGTCTGGAGAAACAGCAGCCACGCCATCATCTGCTGCGCGTATTCCAGCTCGATGTGATACGGCTTGGACAGACGCATCGCGCCTTGTACCCATTCGGTGCCGAAGTGCAGATAACGCACGCCCCGCTCTTCGGAAAACGTAACGGGCGCAAAGCGCGGCTTGCGCGGCGCGTCGAGGACGGGAACGTCGCGCGCATCGCCGTCGGGTTCGGCGCGATTGCGCACGGCCCGAGGCTGGCGGAATTTTTCGGTGCCGTCATACGACGACGGCCGGTTGCGCTTAAATGCGCGCGCCTCGGCAGACGCGCGCTTGATCAATCGAGTCATGGAGAAATATCGCGCTCGACGCGCGATGTCTAATCAAACGACGGGACCGAGAGCATAGCATTCGCCGGCACCGGCACGGCGAGGTTTGGCCGATGCGCTGGCTTGCCGGATCATTGCGGCATCGCTTGCGTGACGATCGGGATGGCGGCACCGGCGGCGGTGGCCGCTGCCGTCCGCCCCGCCGGCGCCTGACGAAAGAAATAAGGTGGAACGCCGTTCGCCCGCATGCGCACACACGCCAGACATCGGACGATATCGGTACCGACCGATACCTCAGCCGTCATGAAGCACATCGACGCGTGAACGGTCAACGCCCCAGCCGTCAAAGCGGCGCGTATGAGACGATCCAGGGCGCAATGCCTCCTGTCCTGGTAAGAATCGGCGATGGGTCAATCGGTAACGGCTTAGTTTCAAACGTACCAGGGCCAATCAACACGTTATCGACTCCACTCAGCCCAATGGAGCGGTTTCCATCGATGGCGATCCCCGCAATGCGGAAAACAACCGCGCTCGATTCGGACAGGCCAAGCGATGCGCTGCCCGTTGTTTGCAACATGCTGACATCTGCGAACAGGTTGAACGATCGACCGCTGACACTGTCGAGAAAACGTATGATCGAAATAAAATCCGGCCCTATATCATTGGCACTGGCAGGAAAGTTGTCGATCCGCCATATCGATGCCTGAGTACTGAAAATGGGCAGGAAACCACCCGCATCATCACCCTGAACCGAAAGAAAAAGTTGCGCACTCGGACTATAAAGATTAACCGCCGTCGACATATAGTTCCCCCGAATTACATCGCGCGACAATAATCGCACGCTCGATTTCAGATAAGCCATAAATCCACTGCTTTATGGCCGCAAATAATCCATCTCTTGAAAAATGACAATTGGGCACAGCGATTTTGAAAATACATCAAAATCGGCGATGGCGAAGATATTTCTTGAAATTAATCGAATCGACACTCACCAATTTCAACCATAGTGCAGCATCCTGAAATGACGAATACCATCGCCAACTGATGCGCATTCGCAAATAACGTTGTTCCGGGAAAATAGATTTTCGTGAATATTTCGGCAGCATTGCGCCAATGCCGATTTATTTATATCGAATGCCGTTTCGAGCCGCGCCTATTTCCGCGCCCGCCGCGCAGTTGCCGCGCAGTTGCCGCGCCCGCGCAAGCGCATCGCGCAGCGGCAACGCGCCGGAACAACCGCTCAGCCGACGATCCCCCGCCAGGCCGCCAGCTTCTGCTCGAACGACAGCATCGCATTCGCCGGGCTCGACGACGGCAGCACGAGCGTGTCGTAACCAGCCGCGGCAATTACTTTTTCGAAGCGCCCGGCCGTCTTGCCGTTGAAGCAGACCTTCGCGAGCTTGGGCGCGACTTCGCGCAGCGCGTCGAAATCGTTCGGCTGCGCATGGCGGATCGCCGCATCGAGGCTGCCCTCGCGCTGGCATGCGGCAAGCACGTCCCAAATGCCGAAGCCGTGCGCGAGCACACGCACAAGGCGCGCTTCGTATCGCAGATCATGCAGCCCGGGCTCGCCAAGCACCGCGCCGAGCAAACGCCAGAACTGATTGCGCGGATGCGCGTAATACTGCGCGGCGGCGAGCGACGCCTCGCCGGGAAAGCTGCCGAGAATCAGCGTATGCGTATCGGCAGACACGACTGGAGCAAACCCGCGCAGCATCAATCCGCCCTCGCGCCGCACGCACGCCGCTCGCCGTGCGCGTCGAGATGCCGCCACAACGCGGGCAACAGGCACTCCGTCACCATCAGCGCCGCGCCGTGTCGCTCGAATACCGAACGGCGCGCGGCGAACGCGTGCGGCGCCGCGACGATCGCGGCAGCCATCCCAGCGCTGCCGGCACGGTCGCAGACCGTGCCGGTCATGCGCTTGTCCGTGCCCGCGAGCGCACGCACCGACAGCATAAACAGCGGGTGCCGGGCGATCACGCGCCGGCTCACGAGCGGCGAGCGCGTCACCTCGGTATCGCTGTACAGCAGCTCCGCGAGCGGCCGCGTACGCAACCGGCGGATCGCCTGCCAGACACCTCTGCTCGCGGCAATCGGCGCGATGCTGTGCGCGGCGACGAACGGCACACCATCGACCGCGAGCACGACCTCGCGCACCCAAACGGGCACGCGCGCCGCGCACGCGAGCGCGGCATGCTCGTCGGCCCACGGCGTCGCGACGGCCTCGCGCGTCACGCGCACCGTCACGTCGCCGAGCCGCGCGAGATGCGCGGTCAGTGACCCGCCGCGCGTGAGCCAATCCTTCTGCGCGGCCGACGCGCCGGCGCGCGGCGTCTCGCGCCAATGCGCGTCGGCCGCATCGAACCGCACTCGCGCCATCAGAGCGCGCGCGACAACAGCAACGCGTTGGTCCGCTTGACGAAGCTCGCCGGGTCCTCAAGCGCGCCGCCCTCGGCAAGCATCGCCTGCTCGAACAACAGATGGCACCATTCGCCGAAATCGGCCGCATCGGTCTTCAGCGCCTTGACGAGCGGATGTTCGGGATTCACTTCGAGGATCGGCTGGAAGGTCGGCGCTTGCTGGCCGGCGGCCTTCAGCATCCGTTGCAGATAGCCGCTCATGTCGTTGTCGTCGGCGACGAGGCACGACGGCGAATCGGTCAGGCGGAACGTGACGCGCACGTCCTTGACCTTGTCGCCGAGCGTTTCCTTGATCTTGTCGACGACGGGCTTGAACGCCTCGCCGGTCTGCTCCTGGGCCTTCTTCTCCTCGTCGTTCAGCGCGCCGAGATCGAGATCGCCGCGCGCCACGCTCGCGAGCGGCTTGCCGTCGAACTCGTGCAGGAACGACAGCATCCACTCGTCGACGCGATCGGTAAGCAGCAGCACCTCGACGCCCTTCTTGCGGAACACTTCGAGATGCGGGCTGTTCTTCGCGGCCTGCCACGTATCGGCCGTCACGTAATAAATCTTGGTCTGCTCGGGCTTCATGCGCGCGACGTAATCGGCGAGCGACACGTTTTGCTCGTCGGTGTCGCCGTGCGTCGATGCGAAACGCAGCAGCTTCGCGACCCGCTCGCGGTTCGCGTGATCTTCGCCCACGCCCTCCTTGAGCACCTGGCCGAACTCACGCCAGAACGTGCGGTACTTTTCCCGACCGGCATCGTCTTGCGCATTCGCCAGCTCCTCGAGCATCGACAACGCGCGCTTGGTCACGCCTTCGCGAATCGCCTTCACGTCGCGGCTTTCCTGCAAAATTTCGCGCGACACGTTGAGCGGCAAATCGGACGAATCGACCACGCCCTTCACGAAACGCAGATATTGCGGCAACAATTGCTCGGCGTCGTCCATGATGAACACGCGCTTCACGTACAGCTTCAGGCCGCCGCGATAATCGCGGTTCCACAGATCGAACGGTGCATGCGACGGCACGTACAGCAGTTGCGTGTACTCGCTGCGGCCCTCGACACGGTTGTGCGTCCACGCGAGCGGGTCCTGATGGTCGTGCGCGAGATGCTGGTAAAACTGCTGATACTGCTCGTCGGTGATGTCGCTTTTCGCGCGGGTCCACAGCGCGCTGGCTTGATTGACGGTCTCGTCTTCGTCCTTCTGGACCATCTCGCCCTTTTCCTGATCCCACTCTTCCTTCTTCATCAGGATCGGCAGCGCGACGTGATCCGAGTATTTCTGCACGATCGACTTCAGCCGGTAGGCCGACAGCAGCTCGTCCTCGCCGTCGCGCAGATGCAGCGTGATCGTCGTGCCGCGCGCGGCGCGCTCGATCGTGTCGATCGAGAAGTCGCCCTCGCCCGCGCTTTCCCAGCGCACGCCGTCCGCCGCGGGCAGCCCCGCGCGGCGGGTCTCGACGGTGATCTTGTCGGCGACGATGAAGCCGGAGTAGAAGCCCACGCCGAACTGGCCGATCAGCGCGGCATCCTTCTGCTGGTCGCCGGAGAGCTTCGAGAAGAATTCCTTCGTACCCGAGCGCGCAATCGTGCCGAGGTTCGCGATCGCCTCGTCGCGGCTCATGCCGATGCCGTTGTCGTCGATCGTGATCGTCCGCGCGGCTTTGTCGAATGCGATGCGGATACGCAGGTTCGGATCGCTCTCGTACAGCGCGTTGTTTTCCAGAGCCTCGAAACGGAGCTTGTCAGCGGCGTCGGACGCGTTCGACACGAGTTCGCGCAGAAAGATTTCCTTGTTGCTGTAAAGCGAGTGGATCATCAGGTGGAGGAGTTGCTTGACCTCCGCCTGAAAGCTCATGGTTTGCTGAGTCATCTTGGTTTACCTGTTGATTGCGTCAGGGTGGACACGGTCTACATGGGTACGGCCGGTTAGGTACGGCCGGTTAGGCACGGCCGGCTTCGATGTAACGTTTTCGATTTACGACCCTATCGGGGCCGGCGCGCGGCGGCCCGCGCCGCTCGACCGCGAGCGCAGATAAGGGCGTTCGCGCGAATTTCAAGAGGCGCGCGCGCAATCTCACGGCGCACGGCGCCCTACGCTGTCCAGATAACGCGACAGGAACGCGGGCAGCGCCGGATCGCCGCAATTGGCCACATTGAAGCGCGTCCATGTCGACGGCGACTGCTTCGGCGAAAAAAGGCTGCCCGGCGTCAGCAGGAAGCCCGCCTCGTGCGCGGCCGCCGCGAGCGCGTCGGAATCGACGCCCGTGTCGGCCCACAGGAACATGCCGGCCGCCGGTGTCGCGAACAGCCGCATGCCGGCGCGCTCGATCATTCGCGCGGTCTTGTCGCGCACGCCGTCGAGCCGCGCGCGCAACCGCTCGACGTGACGCCGGTAATGCCCTTCGGTGAGCACCTTGTACAACACGCGCTCGTTCAACTCGGGCGTGGTCAGCCCGGCCAGCATCTTCTGATCGGTCAGCACCGTCGCACGCTCCGGCGCGCATGCGATATAGCCGACCCGCAGATTCGGCGCGAGCGTCTTCGAGTAGCTGCCCAGGAAAATCACGCGCTTCAACTGATCGAGGCTCGCCAGGCGCGTGGCCGAATAGTTCGGCGCGCATAGATCGCCATAGACATCGTCCTCGACGACGAGAAAATCATATGTTTCAGCAAGCTTGAGAATCCGGAACGCCTGCGCGGCCGACAGCGACGTGCCCGTCGGATTCTGCAACACGGAATTGATCACGAGCATCTTCGGGCGCCAAAGCTGCACGAGGTGCTCGAGCGCGTCGAGATCGGGGCCGTCGGGCGTATACGGCATCCCGACGAGCTGTGCGCCCTGCGACGCGAAACGGCCGAACATTTGGAACCACGCCGGGTCGCCGACAATCACCGCATCGCCGGCGCTGACATACTGACGCGCGATCAGATCGATCGCCTGCGTGATGCCGGACACGAGCACGATCTGCTCGGGCGTCGCGCCGATCTCGATTTCGGCAAGCCGCGTCTGCAATTGCTGGCGCAGCGGCAAAAAACCCTGCGCGGAGCCGAAGCCGAGCATCTGCGCGCCGGCCTGCCGGCCAAGCGCGCGCAACGCACCCCCGATCAATTCGCCGTCGAGCCAGCGGCTGGGCAGATAGCCCAGCCCCGGCCCCTTTTCCGGGCTGACCGTATGCAGCATGTTGCGCAGCAGCCAGACGACGTCGATCGTGTTATGCGCGGGCGGTGCATCCGCGCCGCCCGCGAGCGCGACGGCAGGCGGTCCGGCCACGCGCTCGCGCACGTAAAAGCCCGAGCCGCGGCGCGAATCGAGATAGCCCTGCGCGACGAGCCGCTCGTAAGCCTCGACGACCGTGAAGCGTGACACGCTCTTGTCGAGCGCGAGCTTGCGGATCGACGGCATGCGCATGCCGGGCCGGAACACGCGCTCGTCGATCCGGCGGCGCGCCCATTGAACCAACTGGTCGACAAGCGTGAGCGTCGCGGTATCGTGCGGCGCCGGGATCTGCTCAAGCGGGACGGTGGACATCGCGGCTCTCCAACCTGGAACTGTACAGAAAATTATTGCATCGATTGTACCGTTACTGTGCCGGTCAGCACGATTACAGTGTTTCGGGTCGATGGTATGCGCGGCCGCGGCCTGCTCACCCCAAAGACACCTGGAAGACGCGAGCCAAGCGCGGCACGGCGGGCTGACAAGATCGCGGCGCCGCGCCCGCAACGGCCTGGCAGACGCGACATCCGCCAAGCCGCGCGCCTATGCCGCGCGCATGTTCCAACCGGCATCCGCCAAACCGATTCCATTTTCCCGATTCCGTTTTCGACCCATGGCTGCTCATCCACTGACACTCGATCATCTCGTTGTCGCGGCGCGCACGCTCGACGAAGGCACCCGATATGTCGCCGACACGCTCGGCATCGAGCCCGCGGGCGGCGGCGCGCATGCGTCGATGCGCACGCACAACCGTCTGTTCGGCTTGTGGGGCGGCGCGTATCTCGAGGTGATCGCGCCCGATCCCGACGCACCGCCGCCCGCTGCCGGCGAAGCGCCGCGGCCCCGGCTCTTCGGTCTCGACGATCCGGGCACCCGCGCGCGGCTCGAGCACGGCCCGTATCTCGCGCACTGGGTGGCGCGCGTGGAGCGGCCATGCGAGCTGGGCCGGTGGCAGCGGCAATATCCTGCGCGCATTGCGCGCGTCGTGCCGATGTCGCGCGGCGATTTCCACTGGCGGCTGACGGTTCCCGACGACGGCGCGCTGCCCGCGTGGCAACACGCGGGCGACGGCGTGCTGCCGTCGCTGATCCAATGGCAAGACGCACGCCATCCGTCCGATACGCTGCCGCACGGCGGCATCGCGTTAAAGAAGCTCAACGGCGTGCACCCTCGGGCGCACGCGCTGCGCGAGCAACTCGCGTGGCTGCGCGCCGCGCATCTGATCGATATCGACGCGTGCGACACGCCCGCGCTCGTTGCCGAATTCGAAACCCCGGCAGGCATGCGCACGCTGCGCTGACGCGCGCCGCCCCGCAACCTGCCCGCCACAAGGACCCCGCCTCGATGGATTCACGCGAAACCCGCGGCATGCTGCTCGGCCTCATCGGCGTGATGATCTTCAGTCTCACGCTGCCGATGACGCGCATCGCCGTCACCGAACTCCACCCGCTTCTGAACGGCCTGGGCCGCGCGCTTGCCGCCGCCGTGCCGGCGGCGCTGCTGCTCGCGCTGCGCCGCGAAGCCCTGCCCACCCGCGCGCAGCTCAAAAGCCTGGGCATCACGTCGGCGGGCGTGATCATCGCGTTCCCGGTGCTGTCCGCGTGGGCGATGAAAACCGTGCCTGCATCGCACGGCGCGGTCGTCGGCGGGCTGCAGCCGCTCTTCGTCGCGGTGTATGCGGCGTGGCTGTCGCACGAGCGTGCGTCAAAAGCGTTCTGGGCATGCGCGCTCGCGGGCAGTGCGATCGTCGTCGCATTCGCGCTGCGCGACGGCAGCGGCACGTTCCAAGTGGGCGATCTGCTGATGCTCGGCGCGGTGGGCTTCGGCGCGCTCGGTTACGCGCAAGGCGCGCGGCTCGCGCGCGAGATGGGCGGCTGGCAGGTGATTTGCTGGGCGCTCGTCGTGTCCGCGCCGTTTCTCGCGCTGCCGGTCGGCTGGCTTGCGTGGACGCACCACGTCGCGCATCCGCAGCCCATATCGCCGCGCGTGTGGTTCGCGTTCGGCTACGTGACGCTGTTCTCGCAGCTCATCGGCTTCTTCGCGTGGTACGCGGCGCTCGCGATGGGCGGCACCGCGCGCGTGGGGCAAGTACAACTGCTGCAAATCTTCTTCACGATCGCGTTTTCGGCGCTCTGTTTCGGCGAAACCGTCGCGCCGTCGACGTGGCTGTTCGCCGCCGCCGTGATCGCAACCGTCATGCTCGGCCGACGCACCACGATCACCGCCGCACCGCTGCCGGCTCGCGCGGGCTGATCCGGCGAGCGATAATCGCTTCCTTGCATCCCATTCACTACGATACCGAACGAGGAGACACATGAATTCGAGCGATCTCAAGCCGCCCCGCTGGACCCTGTCCGAACGCGCACGCAAGCTCACCAGCTCGGCGATCCGCGAAATTCTGAAAGTAACCGAGCGTCCCGAGGTGATCTCGTTCGCAGGCGGCCTGCCCGCGCCCGCGACGTTCCCGGCTGAGCGCATGCGCGAGGCCGCCGATCGCGTGCTGCGCGACGCGCCCGGCGCCGCGCTGCAATACAGCGCGACCGAGGGCTTTCTGCCGCTGCGCGAGTGGATCGCGCAGCGCTACCGCGTGCGCACGACGCAAGTGCTCATCACGACGGGCTCGCAACAGGCGCTCGATCTGCTCGGCAAGGCGCTCGTCGATCCGGGCAGCCGCGTGCTCGTCGAGACGCCGACCTATCTCGGCGCGTTGCAATCGTTCTCGCTGTACGAGCCGGACTACGTGCAGGTGCCGACCGACGACGCCGGCCTGCTGCCCGACGCGCTGTCGCCCGAACTGACCCGCGGCGCGCGTCTTCTGTACGCGCAGCCGAACTTCCAGAACCCGACCGGCCGGCGGCTTCCCGTCGAGCGCCGCCGCGCGCTCGCCGCGCTCGCGCAGACAAGCCCGTTCCCGGTGCTCGAGGACGATCCCTACGGCGCGCTCAATTACGCGGGCGAGCCGCTGCCGACGATGCTATCGATGGCGCCCGAGCATGTCGTCCATCTCGGCACGTTCTCGAAGGTGCTCGCGCCGGGTTTGCGGATCGGCTATATCATTGCGCCCGAGGAGCTGCACTTCAAGCTCGTGCAGGCCAAGCAGGCGACGGACCTGCATACGCCGTCGCTCACGCAGCGCATCGCATACGAAGTGATCAAGGATGGCTTCCTCGACACGCACATCCCGGCCATCCGCCAGCTTTACGCCGCGCAGTGCGACGCGATGCTCGCGTCGCTCGCGCGGCATATGCCGCCAGGCGTGAGCTGGAACCGCCCGGAAGGCGGGATGTTCATCTGGGTGAAACTGCCTGCGCAGATCGACAGCATGCAGTTGCTCGACGCCGCGGTGGCCAATCATGTCGCCTTCGTGCCGGGCGCGCCGTTTTTCGCGAACGACGCGCAGCAGAACACGCTGCGGCTGTCGTTCGTCACGGTGCCGCCCGAGCGGATCGAAGAAGGCGTCGCGCGGCTCGGCAAGCTGCTGCGCGAACGCCTGTGACAGGCCGCTGGCGGCCGGCTTCACTCAGCCATTCACATTGTTACGATTGACAGAAAGGACAGCAACGCCATGGCGAACGTCTACGACAAACTGAAGGAACTCGAAATCGAACTGCCCGCCGCCGGCGCGCCGGCCGCCGCTTATGTGATGAGCGCGCAAAGCGGCAACACCGTGTATCTGTCCGGCCACATCGCGAAAAAGGATGGCAAGGTGTGGGCCGGCAAGCTCGGTCACGATCTGAGCACGGAAGACGGCAAGGCCGCCGCGCGCGCGGTCGCGATCGACCTGCTCGCGACGCTGCACGCGCACACGGGCGATCTGAACCGCGTGAAGCGGATCGTCAAGGTGATGAGCCTCGTGAATTCGACGCTCGAATTCACCGAACAGCATCTGGTCACGAACGGCGCGTCCGAGCTGATCGCCGAAGTGTTCGGCGACGCCGGCAAGCATGCGCGCTCGGCGTTCGGCGTCGCGCAGATCCCGCTTGGCGCGTGCGTCGAGATCGAGCTGATCGCCGAAGTCTCAGGCGACGCATAACGCGATGGCCGCGCGCACCGTCGCACCGGGCGCCATCGAGACGGTGCGCTTCAAGCAGGTCGATGTGTTCACGTCGACGCCGTTCAAGGGCAATCCGCTCGCCGTCGTGTTCGACGCCGATGCGCTCGACGATGCGGCCATGCGCGCGATCGCGCATTGGACCCACCTGTCCGAGACCACCTTCATCGTCGCGCCGACCGATCCCGGCGCCGACTATCGGGTACGGATCTTCACGCCGGGCGGCGAGCTGCCGTTCGCCGGCCATCCAACGCTCGGCACCGCGCATGCGTTCGTCGAAGCCGGCGGGCAACCGAAGACGCCCGGCAGGCTCGTCCAGCAATGTGGCGCGGGGCTCGTCGAGCTGGCCGAGCGCGACGGCGGCTGGGCATTCGCCGCACCGCCCGCGCGCGTCACGCCGCTGCCCGAGCGCGACTATCCGGCGCTCGCGGCCGCGTTGCGCACCGAGTCGGTCGATTACGCCGGCATGCCGCCGCAAGCGGTCGACAACGGCGCGCCATGGCTCGTCGTGCGGCTCGCATCGGCGGCCGATTGCTTGACGCTTGCTCCCGATTACGCGGCGCTCGCGCCGCTCGCCGCCGCGATGGACACGCACGGCGTCGCGGTATACGGGCCGCATCCGGCGGGCGGCCCTGCGACGTTCGAGGTACGCTGCTTGATGCTCGACGACGCATTCGGCACGGGCGAAGACCCCGTCACCGGCAGCGCGAACGCGGCGATCGCCGGCCTGCTCACCGATGCGGGGCGCCCGCCCGGCTCGCGCTACACGGCCCGCCAAGGCACCGCGATCGGACGAGACGGCCGTATCGGCGTCGCATACGAAGCCGGCAAGATCTGGATCGGCGGCGCGAGCGTGACGGTCATCGACGGCCGCATCCGCTTGCGTTGAAGCGCCGGCGCGCGCCGGCCGGCTAGCGATAGCTTGTCCGGGATAAATTCCAGCACGGTCATTCAGTAATATCGGACCTCATCGGCCATCTCAATTTTGGCCGTTCATCCCGTCATCCCGTCGAATCGACCATGCGCGAAAGGACACCTCCCGTCCGATGAGCCCGTTTCGGTCACATGCTTCCCGTACCGGGAGACCGGTACGCGTGCCGCGCATGTCGCGCCGCCGCGCGCTATTTGCGATTCCGTTGCTCGGCACGCTCGCGCTCGTGCTGCTGTGGGTCGTGATCATCGCGCGCCTGTCCGTCGAGAAAGACGGCGCCTATCGCGAGGCCACGGCGTCGGCCGCGATCCTGTCGGCCGCGCTCGAACAGCATACGGTCAAGGCAATCCATCAGGTTGACCAGATCACCCGCTTCGTCAAATACGAGTTCGAGAAATCGCCCACGCACTTCAATCTCGCGAACACGGTCGAAAAAGGCGTGGTGCCGAGCGACACGCTGATCCAGGTGTCGCTGATCGACGCACACGGAAAGCTCATCGCGAGTACGGCCGATGTGCACCCGAAACCCATCGACCTGTCCGATCGCGAGCACTTCAAATTCCACGCGCAACGCAACGACAATCAGCTCTATATCAGCCGCCCGGTGCTCGGCCGCGTGTCCGGCCGCTGGACGCTGCAGATGACGCGGCGCCTGAACCATCCGGACGGCACGTTCGCGGGAATCGTCGTTGTATCCGAGGATCCGAACTACTTCACGAGCGACTTCTATAACAACGCGGCAATCGGCAGGGATGGCGTGATCGCCGTGGTCTCCGACACCGGCGCCGTATTGGCGCGCCGCACCGGCACCAACGAGCGGGCGCTCGGCGCGTTCACGGCCTCGGGCGTGTATTCGTCGCCGGAGCGCGCGTCGGGCGCCTATGTCGATCCGATCGACGGCATCGCGCGAATCGTGTCGTATCGCCATCTCGACGGCTATCCGCTCGGCGTGCTGGTGGGGCTGTCGCAGGCCGAGGAATTCGCCGATTACCGCCACACGCGCAACATCTACCTGCTGATGACGGGCTTCATCACGCTCGCGATGCTGTCGTTCTTCGGCGTGGCGACCGGCTTGATCGGCAAGCTGCTCGGCCGCGAGCGCGAAATGACGCAACTGGCCGAATACGATCTGCTCACCGGCCTCGCGAACCGCTATGCGACGCTGCGCGGGTTGCGCAACGATGTCGCGCAGGCCTCGAGCTTGTCGCGGCTCGCGCTCCTCTTCATCGATCTCGACAACTTCAAAACCGTCAACGATACGCTCGGCCACAATGCCGGCGACATCGTGCTGCAAATGACGGCCGCGCGGTTATCCGACGCGGTCGGCAACGAAGGCGCGCTCGCGCGCATCGGCGGCGACGAGTTCGTCGTCGTGGTCAAGGGCGACCATGTCGAGCGGCGCGCCGAGCGCCTCGCAGCGGCGATCATCCAGATGTTCTCCGCGCCGTTCGACGTGCGCGGCAGCACGTTCGTACTGCACGCAAGCATCGGCATCGCGCTGCATTCGGTGGCGAACGAGAGCGAAATCGACCTGCTGAAAAAGGCCGACCTTGCGATGTACAGCGCGAAGGACTCAGGCAAGAACTGCTATCAGTTCTATGCGCCGCATCTGTCGCATCGCGCCGATCATTTGATGCGATGGGAGCAACAATTGCGCGTTGCGTTGTCGAATGAGCAACTCTTCCTCGCGTATCAGCCGAAGATCGATCTTGCGCAACGCTGTATAACCGGCTTCGAAGCGCTCGTGCGCTGGGATCATCCCGAGCACGGCGTGATTTCGGCGAATGAATTTATTTCGATTGCCGAATCAACCGGGCTCATCGTGCCGATCGGCGGTTTCGTGATCCAGAGCGCATGTGAGCAGCTCGCGCGCTGGCGCGACGAGGGCCTCGATACGCTGACGCTTGCCGTCAATATCTCGCCCGTCCAGTTCTGGCGCGGCGACCTGATCGAGACGATCGCGCACGCGCTCGCGCAGACGGGCATCGAAGCGCGACGCCTCGAAATCGAAATCACCGAGACCGCGATGATGGAATATCCGGAACTGGTATCGGAAAAAATCGCCGCGCTGAAAAAGCTCGGCATTCGCGTCGCACTCGACGATTTCGGCACCGGCTATTCGTCGCTGTCGTATCTGCAACGCTTCTCGGTCGATACGCTGAAGGTCGACCGCTCGTTCATTCAGGCGGTGCCGACCGACCGCAACGTCTGCGTCATGGTGTCGTCGATCGTGCATCTGGCGCACGCGCTCGGGCTCACGGTGGTTGTCGAAGGCACCGAGACGCAAGAGCAGATTGCGTGGCTCGCCGCGCTCGGCCAGATCGAGGCGCAAGGCTTTCTGTTCTCGCGCCCCGTGCCCGCGGACGGCATCGCCGCCCTGCTCGCGCGCTTCGGCGTCTGCGGCCGCACGACGCGGCGCGACGCGAGCACGGAAATGGCAAGCGTCGCTAAACAATCGATCGGTCGAAACTAAACAAACGATGCGCCGCGCGCCATGCGCGGTGATTGGCCAGGTAAACGGGCACCGCGGCCGTATCCGCCTAAAATTTTCGCGATCCTCAAAAATCCGAAAAAACGCGGCGTCCCGGTGGCACAATGACAGCCAAGTTTCGATGCATGCCAGGCCGGGCGTGCACGATCCATCCGAACATCATCATGCCAATGACAAACCTCAACGCCACGTTACGCGGCGAGCAGGAGCCGCTGTGGACACTGTTCAGGACCGTAGCCGGCGTGTCCGCCGTGTCCTGGGGCGGCTTGGCGATGATGGCCCAGCTCGAACGGCATTACGTCGAGCGGCAGCGGCGCATCGATGCGGCGTCGTTCGCGGATCTCGTCTCGCTTGCTTGGATGATCCCCGGCCCCGTCGGCTGCAATGTCGCGATTCAGGTCGGCCATGTGCTGCGCGGCCCTGCCGGCGCGTGGACCGCCGGCGCGGCGAGCGTGCTGCCGTTCTTCGCGGCGATGACGCTATTCGCGATTTTCTACCGGACGCCGTTCGTCCGCTCCCTCGCGTCGCCCGTGCTGCTTCATCACTTCGGCATGGTGCTCGCCGCGCTGATCGGGCTCACTTGGTTCAGGCAAGTTCGCACGCTCGTGCATGCGCCGCTCGAGCGCAGCATTGCCGCGCTCGCTACCGTACTGCTCGCGCTCGCGCATCGTCCCGCGGCGTTCGTCGCCATTCTCACCGCGGCATTCGCCACCGGCTGGCTTGCCACCGGGCGGTTGCACAGCGAGCCGATGCGGCTTGCGGTGCCCGCGCGCGAATTGCGGCTTCTGATCCTGTTCGCGATCCTGATTGCCCTCTTCGCACTGCCACTGCCCATCCGATATCAAATACCGCTGCTATGGCCGCGGCTGGCGGGCGCCGGCATGATGCTTTTCGGCGGCGGCTTCTCCGCGCTGCCGGTGCTGAAGTCGCTGTTCGTCACGAGCGCGACGGGCATCTCCGAGCAGGATTTCATGCTCGCGTTCACGCTGTCGCCGGTGTCGCCGGGGCCGCTGTTGAACGTCGTGCCGTTTCTCGGCTATCTCGAAGACGGCTGGCGCGGCGCGCTGCTGTCAACCATCGCGCTCTTCGTGCCGTCGGGCTGTCTGGTCGTGTTCGCGCGCCAGCACGTCGAGCGCCTGAAATGCCACCCGCGCTTCGCAAACGGCATGCGCGTGCTGCGCGCCGCCACCACGGCCTTTCTCGCGATCGCGTCCGCGCGCCTCATCGCGAAAACGCCCGCCGAGCCAATGTACTGGGCGACGGGCGCGCTCGCGTGGCTGTGCCTCGCGTGCTTCAAGATGCCCGTCTATGCCATATACGGCGCGGTTGCGGCTGGCTGCGGCGGCTGGCTGATTTTGTCCGCGCACGGCTGAGGCGGCCTGCGCCCTGCCGGCCGCGTTTTCACGGCAAAACACCGGCAGCCACGCCGAAAAAATCAGCGCACGAAGCATAAAAAAAGCCGGCAGTCACGCCGGCTTTTGTCTCGAACCCCTGCAATCGATTCGCTTCGCGTTCGTCATCAGGCCACCGCCCTTTGCGCAACCCAGCGCGTGCGCAGGCGATCGTAGCCCAGGTTGAACAGGAACGTGTACGGCAAGAAGAACAGCAGGATGCCGAGGTCGAGCAACAGTGCCTCGAACAAACTGATTTCGAGCCACCACGACGCAAGCGGCAGCGCCATCGCGATCAGGCCGAGTTCGAACACGATCGCATGAACCGCGCGCAACGCCAGCGTGCGCGTCAAGCGGTAACGACGCTCGATCCGCTCGAACAACGCGTTGAACCCCATGTTCCACGCCATCGCAATCAACGACACCACGGCAGTCAACGCACCGACATGCACGAGCGACAAGCCGAGCAACCAGCTCATGAACGGCGCACAGATGGCGATCGCGGTCGCTTCGAAGACGAGCGCGTGAATCAGGCGCTCGGTCAGGGTTTTTTGCGGGATTAGCTTTTGCATGAACATCTCCATCGGTCAACGACATGACACTATTTTTATCGGATTGACCGAAATTATCCAATTAAATAATATCGGTTTTTCCGATATAAAAAGGACGATGCGCCATGCGCCATTCCCCCGAAGCGCTGCTCGCGTTTGCCGAAGCGGCCGCCCTTGGGTCGTTCTCCGCCGCCGCGCGCAAGCTCGGCAAGCGGCAGTCGACCATCAGCGAGGCGATCGCGAATCTCGAAATCGACCTTGGCGTGACACTGTTCGACCGTTCGACCCGTCAGCCGACGCTGACCGACGCCGCCCGCGCGCTGCTTCCCGACGTGCATCGCGTGCTGGAGGCCAGCGAGGCGATCGATCAGGTCGCCGCCCGCTTGGCGGGCGGCGAGGAAGCGCGGCTGACGCTTGTCGTATCGGACACCTACCAATCGAGCCGGTACGAGCAAACGCTCGCGGAACTCGATCGCCGCTTTCCGACACTGGAATTCGAATGCCAGATCGCCGAACACGACGACGTGCTCGACCTGATCCAACAAGGGCGCGCGCAGCTCGGGCTGATGGCGGCACGCAGCACGTACCCGCCCGACATCGGCGCGGCGACGATCGCCGAACGCTCGGAAATCGGTCTCTACGTCGGCTTGCAGCATCCGTTCGCGGCGCACGGCAACGCCGAAGTGCCGCTTGCCGCGTTGCACGACGCCCGCGAGCTGCGGCTCAACACGTATGTGGCGCCACATGGCGAGCGCATCGAGACAGGGCTGGTTGCGGGCAGGCGCTACTGGTCGGCGCCGAGTTATCTGCTGCTGTTGGAAATGGCGGTCGCGGGATTCGGCTGGGCGGAACTGCCGCGTTGGATGGTCGAGCATTTCGCGCGCGAACGGCTCGTTGAACTCAATGCGCGCGGCTGGCCGCGGCGGGTGCCCGTCGACGCGGTATGGTCGCGCAGCAGGCCACTCGGGCCGGCCGGGTCATGGCTTTTGGACACGATGCTCGCTGCGTGACGCCCGGCGCATACCGGCCGTGCCCCAGCATTCGCGCGCGGCCCGAAGCGGCAACGAAGCGCGAAAGCCGGCGTGAAACCGGCTTGCCGTCGCGAATCGGCGATCAGAAGCCGCGCGACAACACTGCCGCCCCGGTCGTCACGACGCCGAGCACGAGATTCACGACGACGAGCAAACGCATCGCATTGACGGCGCGCGCGCCGTCCGGCCAGTTCTGCGCCTGCACCGCGCGGCGAATGCGCGGAAAAATCGCGAAGCGAACATGGCCGAAGATCAGCATCATCACGATGCCGAGTCCCGCCATCGCATGCAGCGGCCAACTCGCGTGCGCGCCGCCGAAGCTCATCAGCAAAACTCCGCCCGTCAGCAGGATCGCGATCACCGCGCCCGCAACCCAGTTGAAGAAGCGGCCGAACACCGCCTCGACGAGCGGCAGGCGAAGCTGCGGTGACAGATCGGACAACGCGGGACGTAGACAAAAGTGCGCGAACACCATGCCGCCGATCCATACCGCGACCGCGAGCAAATGGACGAACAAGGCGACGGCTATGGCGTGAGACATGTGAGGAACCCTGGTTGTTTTTCAGATTGCAGCGCCGCGCGGCGCGCGGCACGATGAGCGCGTTCGACAGCCGCAGCGCGCAACGGTTCAGCGCAATTGGCCACAATGACTCACGGTCGGCGCAAAACCCGCCGCGCCGCCGGCCCCCGAACCACCGCAGCCCCCGCTGGCGCCGAACGGCCACGGCCGAATAACCTCGTTGGCCATCCGAAGCCAGCCGCCGCCCGGCGCGAATGCGCATTCGCAATCCCAAACCGCCAGGCAAAGCCGGCCGCGCCGCTTGCCCTTCAGCCGAGCACCGGCCGCAACCCGGCGATCTTCAGCTTCGTATCCGGCGTGCGCCCTTTACGCGCGCGCTTGCCGATATGCGGCTCGAGCGCGCCGCCGGCGAGCGTTTCTTCCTGCACCTTGCCGCCGCGCCCCGTGCCGGTCAGCACCACGCCCGTCGCGCCGACGGCCAGCGCCTGCACGAGCGTCTCCTTCGGGTCGAGCGCCATCAGCGTCACGCCGCGCCCGCCGCCCGCGAGCGTCTTCATCTCGTCGATGCCGAACACGAGCAGACGCCCGCCGCTCGACAAACACGCGACCATCGCCGCATCTGGCGGCACCGGCATCGGCGCGAGCGGAGCCGCGCCATCGTCGATCGTCATGAACGCCTTGCCCGCCTTCACGCGGCTCACCATATCGCCGACCTTCGCGACGAAGCCGAAGCCGTTGCTCGATGCGAGCAGAAGCGGCTGTTCGGCCGGCGCGGCGAAGTAATGCAGCAGGTGCGAGCCCGATTCAAGCTCGATCAGCGACGTGACCGGCACGCCGTCGCCACGCCCGCCCGGCAACAACTGCACCGGCACCGAATAGACGCGGCCCGAGCTGCCCCATGCGATCAGCGTGTCCGGCGTGCGGCACTGGAACGCCGCGTACAGGCCGTCGCCCGCCTTGAACGAGAAGCTGGCCGGATCGAGCCCGTGGCCCTTCAGCGCACGCACCCAGCCTTTTTGCGAGACCACCACCGTCACCGGCTCGTCGACGACCTTCGCCTCGAACGTCGCGCGCTTTTCCTGCTGGATCAGCGTGCGGCGCTCGTCGCCGAATTGCTTCGCGTCAGCCTCGATCTCCTTGATCATCAGCCGCTTCATCGCGCTGTCGTTGGCGAGCAGTTCCTCGAGCTTGTCCTTCTCGGCGCGCAATTCGTCGAGTTCCTTCTCGATCTTGATCTTCTCGAGCCGCGCCAATTGGCGCAGACGAATTTCGAGAATGTCGTCGGCTTGCCGCTCGGTCAGCTCGAACGCTTTAATCAGCGCAGCCTTCGGTTCGTCCGATTCGCGAATGATGCGGATCACTTCGTCGATGTTCAAAAAGACGATCATCCGCCCTTCGAGGATGTGGATCCGGTCGTTCACCTTGCCGAGCCGATGGCGGCAGCGGCGCGTGACGGTGGCCTGACGGAACCGCACCCACTCGCCGAGAATCGACGCCAGCCCCTTCTGCGCGGGCCGCCCGTCCTCGCCGATCATCACCAGGTTCAGCGGCGCATTCGATTCGAGGCTCGTGTGCGCGAGCAGCGAGTTGACGAACTCGGTCTGGTCGATCGTGCGCGACTTCGGTTCGAACACGAGCCGCACGGGCGCATCCTTGCCCGATTCGTCGCGCACCGCGTCGAGCAAATCGAGCATCGCCTTCTTCGTATTGGCCTGCTCTTGCGTGAGCGTCTTCTTGCCGGCCTTGAGCTTCGGGTTCGTCAGCTCCTCGATTTCCTCGAGCACCTTCTGGCACGACGTGTTCGGCGGCAGTTCGGTGACGACCAGCTGCCACTGGCCGCGCGCGAGATCCTCGATCTTCCAGCGCGCGCGCACCTTGAGGCTGCCGCGGCCCGTCTCGTAAGCGGCCGAAATCTCGGCGTCGCTCGAGATGATCTGCCCGCCGCCCGGAAAATCCGGCCCCGGCACCAGTTGCATGAGTTCCGCGTGCGGCAACGCCGGCTGGCGGATCAGCGCGACGGCGGCGGCCGCGACCTCGCGCAGGTTGTGCGACGGAATCTCGGTCGCCAACCCGACCGCGATCCCGGACGCGCCGTTCAGCAGCACGAACGGCAGCCGGCTCGGCAGCAGCTTCGGCTCGTCGAACGAGCCGTCGTAGTTCGGCATGAAATCGACGGTGCCTTGGTCGATCTCGTCGAGCAGCAGCTTCGCGATCGGCGTGAGGCGCGCTTCGGTATAGCGCATCGCCGCCGCGCCGTCGCCGTCGCGCGAGCCGAAGTTGCCCTGGCCGTCGATCAGCGGATAGCGCATCGAGAAATCCTGCGCGAGCCGCACGAGCGCGTCATACGCGGACTGGTCGCCATGCGGGTGATACTTGCCGAGCACGTCGCCGACGACGCGCGCGGACTTCACGGGCTTCGCGCTGTCGCCGAGGCCCATCTCGTTCATCGCGTAGAGAATGCGCCGCTGCACGGGCTTCTGGCCGTCGCAGACGTCGGGCAGCGCGCGCCCCTTCACGACGCTCACCGCGTAGTCGAGATACTGGCGCTCCGCGTAGCGGCCGAGCGTCAGATAATCGCCCTCGGGCGCGGCCGGCTCGGCGAAAAGATCGGGAGTGTTGTCGTCCATCTAGATTCCGTGTCCGTATATGCGATGCGTGCAATGCCGGGCGCGCGCCCGGCTTCGCTCAGATATCCGCCTCGACTTCGTTGCCCTTTTCCTCGAGCCAGTTGCGGCGCGCGGCCGCCTCGCCCTTGCCCATCAGCATCGTCATCTGCCTGACGGTCGATTCGAAATCGAGCTCGCCGAGCGCGACGGGCATCAGGCGGCGCGTGTCGGGGTTCATCGTCGTGTCCCAGAGCTGCTCGGCGCTCATTTCGCCCAAGCCCTTGAAGCGGCTGATGCTCCACTGCGATTCGCGCACGCCATCCTTGCGCAGCTTGTCGAGGATCGCGTCGAGCTCGCCTTCGTCGAGCGCGTAGAGCTTCTGCGCGGGCTTCTTGCCGCGCGCGGGCGCGTCGACCCGAAACAGCGGCGGGCGCGCGACGAACACGTGGCCGCGCTCGATCAATTGCGGGAAATGCTTGAAGAACAGCGTGAGCAGCAACACCTGGATGTGCGCGCCGTCGACGTCCGCGTCCGACAGAATGCAGATCTTGCCGTAACGCAGGTTCGACAAATCGACGCTTTCGTCGGGGCTGTGCGGATCGACGCCGATCGCCACGGAAATGTCGTGCACCTCGTTGTTTGCGAACAGCCGGTCGCGCTCGGTTTCCCAAGTGTTCAACACCTTGCCGCGCAGCGGCAAAATCGCCTGGTATTCCTTGTCGCGGCCCATCTTCGCCGAGCCGCCCGCCGAATCGCCCTCGACGAGGAACAGCTCGTTGCGCGCGATGTCCTCGGTTTCGCAGTCGGTCAGCTTGCCGGGCAAAACGGCCACGCCCGAACTCTTCCTCTTCTCGACTTTCTGCCCCGCGCGCGTGCGCGCCTGCGCCTGCTTGATGACGAGATCGGCAAGCTTCTTGCCGTGCTCGACGTGCTGGTTGAGCCACAGCTCGAGCGCCGGGCGCGTATACGACGACACGAGCTTCACCGCGTCGCGGCTGTTCAGCCGTTCCTTGATCTGCCCCTGGAACTGCGGATCGAGCACCTTCGCCGACAGCACGAACGACACGCGCGCGAATACGTCCTCGGCGAGCAGCTTCACGCCCTTCGGCTGCAGGTTGTGCAGTTCGATGAAGCTCTTCACCGCCTGATAGAGGCCGTCGCGCAACCCCGATTCGTGCGTGCCGCCCGCGGGCGTCGGAATCAGGTTCACATACGATTCGCGCACGAGCGAGCCTTCCTCGCTCCATGCGACGACCCACGACGCGCCCTCGCCCTCGGCGAACGTGTCGTCGCCCGAGCGCGAATCGGCAAAGCGCTCGCCTTCGAACAGCGGAATCAGCAGCTCGCTGCCGTTCATCTCGTCGAGCAGATAGCCGCGCAGGCCATCGTCGTACTTCCAACTCTGCCGCTCGCCCGTCTTCTCGTTGACGAGCACGATCTCGACGCCGGGCAGCAGCACCGCCTTCGAGCGCAGCAGCCGCTGCAACTCGCCCATCGGCAGGTTCGGCGAATCGAAATATTTCGGGTTCGGCCAGACGGTCACGCGCGTGCCGGTTTTCTTGTCGCCGCGCGCGGCCGATTGCGTCGTCAGCGGCCGCACCACGTCGCCGTCGGCAAAACCGAGCGTGGCGAGCTTGCCGTCACGCCAGACGCTCACGTCGAGCCGCGTCGCGAGCGCGTTCGTCACCGACACGCCGACGCCGTGCAAGCCGCCGGAGAACGTGTACGCGCCACCCTTCGCCTTATCGAATTTGCCGCCCGCATGCAAGCGCGTAAACACGATCTCGACCACCGGCACGCCTTCGTCCGGATGCAGTCCAAACGGAATGCCGCGGCCGTCGTCCTCGACGGACACCGACTGGTCCGCATGCAGCGTAACCGTGATCAGCTTGCCGTAACCGCCCAACGCCTCGTCGGAGGCGTTGTCGATCACTTCCTGAATGATGTGCAGCGGGTTTTCCGTGCGCGTATACATGCCGGGCCGCTGCTTGACGGGCTCGAGGCCCTTCAGCACCTTGATCGATGCTTCGCTGTAGGCCGCTGCGGGCTTTTTCATGGACATAGATCAGTGTCGTCATTCACCGGGACCTTATCCCCAGCTCGTGTGGATAAGGTCGTGGACAAAACGTTGAATTCGATAAAAATTCGAGTCGAAACAAGAACGTGCGCGCCGTGCTCCGAAAGCGGGCGGCGCGCCGCGAACGGCCTGCCCGCGACGCGGCGTATTTTACTGGTTCCGCAACGCCGGATCACAAAGGCTTGCGTTTCGCCTCAAGCGCCTCCCAACGCTCGAGCGCCTCGAGCAGCGCGTCGTCGAGCGCGGCGAAGCGCTCGGTGAGCCGCGCGCCTTCCTGCGGGTCGGTCGCGAAAATCGCGCCGTCCTCGAGCCGCGCGCCGATCGCCTTCTGCTCGGCCTCCAGCGCGGCGATCTTGTCGGGCAGCGCGTCGAGTTCGCGCTGCTCGTTGAACGACAGCTTTACCGTGCGCTGCGCGTTGCGGCCTGCCGCGCTCTTCGGCGCATCGTCCTTCTGGTCTTTTTGATCCTTCGCGCCCGCGGGCTCCTTCGCCGCGTGCTTTGCCGCCTGTTCGTCGGCGAGCCGCTGCGCACGCTCGCGCTGCACCTGCCAGTCGGTGAAGCCGCCGACGTACTCGCGCCAACGGCCGCCGCCCTCGGCGGCGATCACCGACGTGACGACGTTGTCGAGAAACGCGCGGTCGTGGCTGACGAGCAGCACCGTGCCGTCGTAGTCGGTCAGCAGTTCCTCGAGCAGCTCGAGCGTGGGAATGTCGAGATCGTTGGTCGGCTCGTCGAGCACGAGCACATTCGCGGGCCGCGCGAACAACCGCGCGAGCAGCAGGCGGTTGCGCTCGCCACCCGACAGCGACTTGACCGGCGAGCGCGCGCGCTCGGGAGCAAACAGGAAATCGCCGAGATAGCTCATCACATGCTTTTTCGCGCCGCCGATCTCGACCCAGTCGCTGCCGGGGCTGATCGTGTCGGCCAGACTCTTTTCCGGATCGAGCTGCGCGCGCATTTGATCGAAATACGCGACCTGCAGGTTCGTGCCGGTGCGCACTACGCCTTCGTCGGGCGCCAACTCGCCGAGAATCAGCTTCAGCAGCGTCGTCTTGCCCGCGCCGTTCGGGCCGACGAAGCCGATCTTGTCGCCACGCATCACCGTCGACGAGAAACGCTCGACGACGGTGTGCGCACCGAAACGTTTCGTCACGTCGGTCAGTTCCGCAACGATCTTGCCGGACTTCTCGCCCTGCGCGACATCGAGCCGCACATTGCCTTGCGCGGCGCGGCGCTGCGCGCGCTCGCGGCGCATCTGCTCGAGCCGCGCAATGCGGCCGACGCTGCGCGTGCGCCGCGCCTCGACGCCCTTGCGAATCCAGACTTCCTCCTGCGCGAGCAACTTGTCGAATTTCTCGTTCTCGATGCGTTCGACTTCGAGCTGCTGCGCCTTGCGTGTTTGATACGCGGAGAAATTGCCCGGATACGACAGCAGGCGCCCGCGATCGAGTTCGACGATACGCGTCGCAACGCGGTCGAGAAACGCGCGATCGTGCGTGATGAACAGCAGCCCCGCGCGCTGCGCGACGAGCAACTCCTCCAGCCAGCGGATGCCGTCGAAGTCCAGGTGGTTGGTCGGCTCGTCGAGCAGCAGCACGTCGGGCTGCACGACGAGCGCCCGCGCGAGCGCCACGCGCTTTTGCATCCCGCCGGACAGCGCGCCGACCGGCAACTCCGCGTCGAGCCCGATTTGCGCGAGGGTCGTTGCAACGCGCGTGCGCCAATTCCACGCATCAGCCGCGTCGAGCGACGATTGCAGCGCGTTCATCCGCGCGAGCAGCGCATCGTGCTCCGCGCCTTCGGGCGTATCCGCGAGGCGATGCGCGATCGCATCGTAGTCGGCGAGCAGCCCGCGCGCGCCGGCAAGGCCGGATGCGACTGCGTCGAACACCGTCTGCCCCGCGTCGAATTCAGGCTCCTGCGGCACATAGACCGTCACGAGACCCTGCTGGCGCGTGACGAGGCCGTCGTCCGGCTTTGCCAGCTCCGCGACGATCTTGAGCAGCGACGATTTGCCCGCGCCATTGCGGCCGATGAGCCCAACACGTTCGCCGGCCTCGAGCGAAAAGTCCGCGTGATCGAGCAGCGCGACATGGCCGAACGCGAGTTGCGCGCCGGTGATCGAATAAAGCGACATGGGAAAGACAGCAAAGAGGAATCGGACGCACATTGTACCGGGGGCCGCACGCGCTGCCGACATGGCCGGACGGCCTGCCGTGCCGGCGCGCGCGGGGCCGGCGATTTTCCGATACGATCGGCCCGGCCGATTGGCCAGCGGCCGGCCCTGGAAAGGCCGGCCGCCGCGGCAGCCGCCAACACAGCGCGCCCGGGGGCCCGGCGGCTAGCGACTCGCGCGCGGCGTCAGGCCGCGCGCCGGGCGCTGGCTTACTTGACGTTGACCGTGATCGTCTGACTCAGCTCAGCCCCATATGAGCGGTGCATACCGTCGCCGAGCTGCAGCGTCAGCTTATGCGGGCCGGGCGGCAGCTTCACGTCGGCCTCGGTCTGTCCCTTGCCGTAGTGCAGCGAGTGTTCGTCCGCGGGGATCACGTCGCCCTTCGGAATCGGCTGTCCGTCGATCAAAAGATGATGGTGGCCGGTGTTCGCCGTCATGTCGCCCGCGGGCTTGATGGCCATATCGCCTTCGAGACCGAATTTCAGATGAACGGGGCTCGTGACCGTCGCACCATTGGCCGGCTCGACAAAATACACGTTGGCTTCCGCGTAAGCGGCGGCGGATGTGCCGAACGCGGCGGCCGCAAGCGCACCGGCCAGCCATTTGGTATTGAACATCGCTTTCTCCTATGGGGTTGAAAGGTTATCGAAGGATACACCGTGCGCCAAGCGCCGACGAACCTCTCCCGCAATTCCGGTACCATTGCGCCGTCCCGCCCCGATGCGCCGCGCGCCGGGCGGGCCGAATGCCATGTCATTTCCAGAGTGCAATATGAGTGAAGTCATCGAATACAAGAGCTGGGTCTGCCTGATTTGCGGCTGGATCTACCATGAAGCGGAGGGCTTGCCGGACGAAGGCATCGCGCCCGGTACGCGGTTCTCCGATATCCCGGACGACTGGCGATGCCCGCTGTGCGACGTCAGCAAGGAAGAGTTCGCGGCCGTGGAATTCTGAGCGTCGGACGCGCTGGCGGCGGCATTGGCCTATGTCGCCGCCAGCGCGCCCGCCCGAATCCGGCAAGAGGGCGCTGGCCGGCCCGCCTCGCCCGCCAGCGCCATGCGCTTCGCAACGCCCTTTCAACGAATGACGCGCTTCGACAGCGCCCCTCAACGGAGCGCAATGGAAGCGACCGTCGCCTCCGGCGCACGCCGGTTCGCGTAGCCGAGCACCTGCTTGCTCGGCTAACGCCGAAGTTCAAATTGGATAGGCGTCTTTGTTTCCGCCGAAATCACGCGGCCCGCGAAAAAAGTAGAAGGCCCGTCGACATGCGGCGATGCCCGTTTTGCTACGCGCGCAGACGCGCAGCGCAACTCCCGATGCGCGCGCGCCCGAGCTGATTTATTTAGGATAACTTGCACAGAAACGAACCGCGAGCAAGCCGCGCTCATGGCCGCGCGTCCGATTGGCGGTGGTCACGCCATTCGCGGCGGCTTAACGTGCTCTCGGCCCGCTCGCGGCGGCGTCGGTTCGCGCGGCGTCCGCGCCTCTCATCGAGCGGCGGTGCGTATGCCGTGGTCTTCACCGGGCCGCGGCGGGATACGCGATCGGCCCGCTCGGCGCTCCCGCGGGCGCATCCGCCCAAACCGCGGCAGCGCTTGGCAAACACGCTGCGCCGTTCAGCGCGGCGGCCGGCCGGTCACCGCTTTCGCGCCGCTCGCACCGCGTCTCACCCTCGGCGCATATGCGTACCGAAACCGCTCGCGCTTGTGCTCCTCATCGAAGTGCTTGAGCGCGGGCTTGACGAGATCGCTGCGCGATACGATGCCCACGACGCGCAAACTGCCGGAATCGGCCACCACCGGCAAGCGCTCCAGCTCACGCACGGCGAGCCGCGTCGCGACGAGCCGGCAGGTCTCGTGCGGCAGCGCATACGCGGGCGTGGGCGCGGCGGCGCGCACGGCTTCGCCGGCATTCGCGTGGCCGCCGAGGGGGGCGATCGCGCGCTCGAGCGCCGCCCGATCCAGCATGCCCACCAGCGTGCCGCCGTGCGTCACCGGATAAGCGCGATGACGCTGCGCGCTGCTGAAATATTCGGCTTGCACCTCCGCGAGTGCCGCATTTGCGTCAATCGTGACGGCCGGCTGCGCCATCACCTCATCGACATAGTGCCGCTCGAGCGGGTCGACACCGTACTCGCGGTAGATATGATGGCCCCGCCGCGCAATTTTCTCCGTCATGATCGAGCGCTTCATCACCGCAATCGAAAAACCGTGAGCGGCGAGCGTGGCGGCGAGCAGCGGCAATAGCGCGTTGACGTCGTGCGTGAGTTCGAGCGCGAACACAATCGCCGTGAGCGGCGCGCCCAGCGTGGCCCCGAGCGTCGCCGCCATGCAGACGAGCGGCCATAGCGCGGCCTCGCCGCCTGGCAGCACCGGCCCCAGCAACGTGCCGAGTCCGGCGCCAAGCATCAGCAGCGGCGCAAGCACCCCGCCCGACGTGCCCGAGCCGAGCGCGATGACCCAAATCACCGCCTTCACGAGCAGCAGCGCGAGCGCGATGCGCAGCGCCAGGTGACCGCGCAGCAGATCGCCGATCACGTCATAGCCGACGCCTAGCGCACGCGGCTCGATCAGCCCGCCGATGCCGACCGCGAGCGCGCCGAGCGCCGGCCACCACATCCAATGCACCGGCAGCTTTCCGAACCAGTCCTCGGTTTTGTAAAGCGCGGCCGACAGCCCGCACGCGAGCACGCCGGACAACAGCCCTGCGACGATGCATGAACCGAACGCAACCGGCGCCGGCGCGGCGCTCGTCAGTGGAAACAACGGCCCTGCGTCGAACCACGCCGCGCGCGCGAAACCGGCCGTCGCGCACGCGAGCGCGACCGGCAAGAAGCTGCGCGGACGCCATTCGAACAGCAGCAGTTCGACCGCGAGCAACACCGCCGCGACAGGCGAGCCGAACACCGCGGTCATGCCGGCGGCGGCGCCCGCGACGAGCAGGGTCTTGCGCTCGGCCGCGGTCAGTTTGACGAACTGTGCGATCAGCGAGCCGAGCGCGCCGCCTGTCATGATGATCGGCCCTTCCGCGCCGAACGGGCCACCGCTTCCGATCACGATTCCCGACGACAGCGGCTTCAGAATCGCGACTTTCGGCGACATCCGGCTCTTGCCGAACAGAATCGCCTCTATGGCCTCCGGAATGCCGTGCCCGCGGATCTTGTCCGAGCCGAAGCGCGCGATGCCCCCGACGATCAGCCCGCCCGCGACCGGCACCACGACCACCCACGCGCCAAGCGCATTCGTCGCGGGCGAGCGGTCCGCGAACGAAAACCGCTGGAAGAAAAACAGATTCGTGAACAGGTGAATCAGATTCAGCAGCACATAAGCGGCCAGCGTGCTCGTCAGGCCGATCACGAACGCCAGCGCGATGAGACGCGGCAGCCGCGCGCCCGGGGCGAAATCGCGCTTGTGCGAAACGGAAAGAGACATGATGGAGAAAAAGCGAGCGGTCAATAATCGATTTGAGGCACCTGGAATGCGCCGCGCAACGATTTCAGCTCCGCGCGATGCAACGCGGCGAGCCGCGCGAGCAGCTTCTCGCCGGTCTTCTCCAAATGGACTTCGACCTGCCGCCGATCGGCATCGCTCGTCTTGCGCTTGACGAGCCCGAGCTTCTCGCAACGCGACACCAGCGCGACGACGCCATGATGTTGCGCTTGCAACCGTTCGGCCAGCTCGCCGATCGTCGCCCACTCACGATCCGGATAGCCCTTGATATGCAGCAGCAGCAGATATTGCAGCGGCGTGACGCCTTCGCTTTGCGCGGCCTGTTCGGAAAAACGCTCGAAACGCCGCATCTGGTAGCGAAACTCCGAAAGCTGTTCGAAATCAGTTTTTTGTAGGACTCGGGAAGCGTCGGTCATCGAGATTCCATGGATCGGGGCACACACAAATATATCATAATGTGATGCAAATGCCGGAAAATGGTCCGTGCCTCGCAGGCCGGATCAAGCCACGCGCCGCATCCGCGTCTGCCGGTACAGGCCCGCGATCAGATCCGACTGCGTGACGATGCCGGCAAGCCGATGATCGGCGTCGACCACCGGAATATGGTGATGGCCTCGATCCGCGAACAGCGGCACGAGCGCCGCGATGGGCGTCGTCGTGCGAACCGTTTCGACGTGCTTGGCCATCAGCGAACGGATCTCCCGCGCAGAAGCGGGCCGGACGGCCCTGCGCCAGCGTGGGCGGCCGTGCGCGGCGAGGTCCGCGCGGGTGACGATGCCGACGACGCGCGACGCCGCATCGACGACCGGCAGCGCCTTGATCCGATGCCGGTTCAGCAGCGCGAGCGCGGCGGACGCCGGCGCTTCGGGCCGCACACTCAATGCGGGACGGGTCATCACGTCGGCGGCCGACAGCGTGTCGAATGTGCGCGCATACGCATGCATTTCGGCATCCTGAACCACCGCTTCGAGGTCGTCGGGCGCGATGTCGAGCCATTCGTCCCGTCGCCGCAGCGCCTCCTCGAGATCGGCCCGGGTGAAGCCCATCGCAACAGTCTGCGGGCCGCCGGGCTGCGCGCCCGGCTTCGCAAGCGCATTGCCATGCGGATAGCGGTGCCCGGTCAGCGCGTGATAGACGAGCGCTGCGCCAAGCAGCGCCATCGATTGCAACAGAATCGGGATGACGATGAAATGAAAACCCAGCGCATGAATCGCCGGCCCGCCAATGACAGCCGTCAGCGCAACCGCGCCCGATGGCGGATGAACGCAGCGAAGCGCGAACATTCCGGCGATGGCAACCGCGATCGCCACCGCCGCCGCGAACACCGGATCGCCAATCCACTGCGCGCATGCAACACCGACCGTCGCCGCAACGAAATTGCCGCCGATCAGCGACCAAGGCTGCGCGAGCGGACTGGCGGGCACCGCGAACAGCAGCACCGCGGACGCGCCCATCGGCGCGACGAGCAACGGCGCATGCGCGACCTCCCCCGGCATCACACGCATGATGCAACCAATAAATGCAATACCGACGAACGCGCCGATGCAGGAACGCAGCCGTTCACGCCGGCTCAGCGTGACCGGGAGCGGAACGAAATGGTGCAGCCACGTGCATAACTGCGCAAACGGGAAAGCGAAGCGAAACGGCATCGGAATGACGGAGTGATGGTCGACGTGCGCCGGCGAGCGGCGGGCGCGAAATTATATGTGATTGCGATATATTTTGCGACGACCTGCGGATGCGAAGACGTTTTCCGCCACGCGCTGGTTCGGTGTTGTGCGGTTTATGTTTTGTGCTTTGCGTCGCCTTAGTGTGGGGAAATCGGCAATCGCGTACTCGTCGGTGGCAACGCGCACCACACCCACATCTTTCGAACCCGGCGCATGCGACGATCAGCGTCCCAACTTCATCGATTCCCTTCGCTCATAACGCTTTGATATGCTCTGCCCTCGCTGGCGGACACCGAGTCGAGTCGGCCGGCATTTGCCGATCGGCAACATCGAAGCCTGCGTTGCTTCGTCTGCAAACTGTAGCCATGCAGCGGAGGCAATGCTGCGATACAGCCGGGACGAAGTCATGCGTCGCGCTTCATGACATATCAGCGCACGCTATTCACACACTCGCTGATATTCCGCCAAGGCAGTTGGAACAAAGCTTGGTTTGACCCGTTTTCATCAAGCGCCGCCCCATCCCACACCCTATCCGCTCCCCGTAGCTCAGGGGATGGAATGATAAGCGCAAGGCTTGTCCAGAAAGGCTCAATTTCGAGAGATAGCGACATAAATTGTATTTACTTACGCCGTTAAAGTCACAATCTAGCCTGTCTATCTCAATCCGCACTTTCGAGTTACCGCGCTCGCTCTGTGCGATGTAGTGCTATCCCTCATCGGCAGGGCGCCGGTGATGGTACCGACGGCGGGTCCGCCCGGTTCTGCCGCCTTGATGACCGCACCGGATGCCCTGGATGGTTACGGCCAGCAAGGCGGGCGTCTGGGCGATGTGCGACAGCATCCGTCTGGAGCTTCGCCATCTGGGAATCGGGGTTGGCAGCGCGCATCCGACGTTCTTCCCGACGCCCCTGATGGACGATGTCGTTGCCGATCCGGCAGGCCGGGCATTGTGGGGAGGCAACGATCAAGGCTTCTGGAAGATGATCCCGCGCGAGCAGGTCGTGCGGGACATCGTGGCAGGTATCGAGCGCCGCGCGGACATGATCGTCGTACCAAAGATCAACACGATCGTGGCCAAGGCACCCGGCTTCTTCAGGCGCTTCGTCGAGCGCACTGGCTTTCGCGGCGAGGACATTGAACGTGCCATCGGTCTGGCGTCGGCAACTGGCTGGAACGATTCGGCCGCGCACGCTCCGGCGAAATGAATGGCAATCGGTGGCCGCGGGAACCAATCGGCTTCGCATGATCAGCGGAGCCGATGGCCCGGCATCCATCGCGCCTTGTTTGCGCAGCAATGGAAATCCAATAGCAGAGGAGCAGTACAAAGTGGCTTACGATCTTCAGGGAAAAGTCGTGCTTATCACGGGTGCTGCAGGCGGCATTGGTGCTGCGACCGCGCGTGAGTTGCATGCATGTGGAGCACGAATCGTTCTAACCGATGTGACGCAGGCTTCAGTAGACCGCCTCGCCGCGGAGTTTGACCGCGAGCGCACGCTCGCCCTGGCGCTCGACGTCACTGATGCTGCCGCCACCAGGGCGGTCGTGCAACACGCCGTCGATAGATTCGGTCGCCTCGACATTGCGTTCGCCAATGCGGGCATCTCATGGCACGATGTGCCCGCCACCGTGTACAGCTGCGATGAACGGGAGTTCGAGCGAATCGTCGAGGTCGACCTGCTCGGTGTTTGGCGCACGATCAAGGCTGCATTGCCGGAGATCGTGCGCAATCGAGGCCAGGTCCTGGTCACCGCTTCGGTCTATGCGTTCGTGAACGGCATGGTCAACGCGCCTTACGCAGCGGCCAAAGCCGGAGTCGAGATGCTCGCGCGTTCACTGCGCGCCGAACTAGGCGGCACTGGGTCCACCGCGAGCGTGCTCTATCCGGGATGGGTGGCGACAGCAATTGCCAAGGTCGGCTTTGGCGGAAATGCGCTAGCGACGAAATTGATTGAAAAAGGGTTTCCTGCACCGTTGCGGCGACCGATACAACCGGATGACGTCGCTAAGGCCGTCATAAAAGGGCTGCGAACCCGCCAACCGCGCATCGTCGTCCCGTTCCGGTGGGTACCGCCTGCTCGCGCTCTGGATGCTCCGCGAACCACTCGAGAATCTTGATGATCTCATTGCGGGTTGGCCGTCGATCGCGATGCTTGCCGGGGCCAATGAGCTGCAGGGGACCAAGCGTCGGCCGTGCGATGCTCGGTGCATGCGGAAGGCAAAGAGCGAGCAGCGACGCCATATGCTTGAACACCGTGCCGAGCTTCGAGATGTCCATGTCGATCGTGTACTGGCCCGCGTCCTCTTTCTCTCTTGGGCGAACTGCACCAGTCGCTTTGTCGATAGCTTCGCCGCAACTTCGTCATCAAAGTAACTTTCCAGTCGGTTCAGCATGTAGTGCTTATTCGACTTGTCGACGACTGCCCGGCCCGAGTCTGCGCGAGCCTTGCGATACAGCCGGGTCAATTCGCCAACCGTGTCGTCTGCTCATCGACGGCGGCCTGCGCCTTGTCGATCCCGGCCTCGATTTCTCGCGCCCACGCGTCGGCCACCCCCTTGGTCCGAAATGTCTTTGATATACTCTCTCCCCGCTGGCGGACTTGTGCCCGCCAGCGCTCGCCGATCTTGAGGATCGAAGCCGTGCATTACCCCGTCTGTTGGCTGTAGCGATTCGGCCGCAACGCTCGCTGCTACAGGATCGATTTGTAGCAAGGTTGTAGCAGGCAGGGTATGAAACTATGCTTCACGGCCCGTCATTCCGCGTCATTCGCGAACGGGCTAGAATCCCGGAAAGGCAAGCGGGAAAAGGCTAAGAGCCTGATTCACAAAGGTTCGATCCATCCCGCTCACCCTATCCGCTCCCCGTAGTTCAATGGATAGAACAAGCGCCTCCTAAGCGCTAGATACAGGTTCGATTCCTGTCGGGGGGACCAGCCATGCCCCAAACCTCCCCCAAGATTCACAAGAAACTCCCCGCTCAAGCCCGTCTGGCGGCCTTCTCGCGCCCATCGTTACCCAACGTTGCTCAGTGACGGCCGGAGAAAGTGTTGGTATTTTTGTTGGTACCAGCAGATACCAACAATGCCTCTCACTGACATACAGGTACGGAACGCGAAGGCCAGCGCCACACCGTACAAACTCACGGACGGCAAGGTTTGCGCATTCGCCGGTAAAGCCCGCGCGCGTCACCGTGTTGACTGTCGCACCGCCATAGTTCGGCCCGAAGTACGCATCGCCGAGCGCGAGGTAGCGCAGATGAAACTTCGTGTTCATCAGATGCGGCTCCCACGCGAGAAACACGATCCACTTCCTGTCGCGCCCGGCGCGCTCGACCTGGGTCAGCATGCCGGTCTCACTCGACTCGACAATCGACCAGTTGCCGAGGCCAAATGCATTGTCGGCGATCATTTTCTTGATGTTCTGATTCGCGGGCGCGCCCGGCTCGATCCCGTAGATGCGGCGGCCGAACTGGTCCGCGTGCTTGGCAAGATCGGCGAAGGTTCGCACGCCCGCGTCCGCGACGTAATCGGGCACGGCGAGCGTAAACTTCGCGCCGCTCAGATTCGCATGCAGCACGTCGATCGCATGCTCGTCGGCGAACGGCTTCACGAGCGGGCCTTGCGCGGGCATCCAGTTGCCGAGGAACACGTCGATCTGCCCTTTTTTCAGGCCCTGGTACGTGATCGGCACGGACAGATTCGATACGTTCTGACGATAACCAAGCGCCTTCAGGATCACGCCGGCCACCGCGTTGGTCGCGTCGATGTCGGTCCATCCCGGCCCGGCCATGCGCACCGTCTCGCAGGTTTGCGGTTGCGCCGCGCGCGCGGGCCGCGCCTGCGCCAATGCCAGCATGCCTGCAAGCACGTACGTCAGCGCGGCAATCCAGCGGCTTTTCATCATGACCTCCGTATGGCGTGAGCGATCAGCGCGCCGCGCGCGGAAAACGTGCGAGCGCCTCCAGCGCATCGAGTTCGAGGTGATTGCGCATGTAGCGCTGGCTCGCATCGTTGAACGGCTGCCAGTCCCACGCGTGAATTCGCCCTTGCGTGGTCGCGGCGAAATGAAAGCGGCGCCGGCGCTGGCTCGCGATCACGTCGCGATGCAACGCGGGCAGATCCCAGCGGCGCGCGATCTCGGCGCGAAACGCATCTGCGAGCGGCGCGGCCTCGGGATCGGCCGCCAGATTGCGCAGTTCGTGCGGATCGCGCGAAAGATCGTAGAGTTGATCCGGATCGGCCGGCGAATGGATGAACTTGCATGCGCCGCGCCGAAGCATCACGATCGGCGCGACGGCCCCTTCCGCCAGATATTCGCCGATCGCCTCGTCATGCCCCGCGTCGCCCCGCAGATGCGCAACGAGGCTTTGCCCGTCGACCGGATCGGGCCACGCGGTGCGCCGCTCGCCCGTCGCAAGCTCGACGAGCGTAGGCAGCAGATCGACATGCGACACCGACGCCGCTACGCGGCGCGCGGCGAAGCGCCCCGGCGCATGCACGATCAGCGGCACGCGCACGCCGCCCTCGAAGAACGTCATCTTGTACCAGAGGCCGCGCTCGCCGAGCATATCGCCGTGGTCGGACGTGACGATCACGATCGTCTCGCCGGCCATGCCGGTTTGCGCGAGCGCATCGAGAATCGCGCCGAACTGCGCGTCGACATACGACAGCGCGCCGTAATACGCGCGGCGCGCGTGGCGGATCTGCTGCGTGCTCGGCGGCGTGCGGTCGGTCTCGCAAACGCGGCGCAGCCGTTGCGAGTGCGGATCGCTTTCGTCGAACGACAGCGACGTATGCGGCGGATCGATATCTTCGTCGCGATACCGGTCCCAGTATTCGCGGGTGATCGCATACGGATCGTGCGGATGGGTGAGCGAGGCGACCATGCAGAACGGCCGCTCGTCGCGGCCCGCGGCCCGCTCCCGTGCAAGGTCGAAAAGCTTCTGGCGCGACGTGAACGTGACCTCGTCGTCGAAATCGAGCTGATTGGTGCGCACGCAGGGGCCGGCATCGATTACCGAACTCATGTTGTGATACCAGCTAGGCCGGACGTCGGGACGCTCCCAATCGGGTACCCAGCCGAAATCGGCCGGATAGATGTCCGTCGTGAGCCGCTCCTCGAAGCCGTGGAGCTGATCGGCGCCGCAGAAATGCATCTTGCCGGACAGGATCGTCCGGTAGCCGGCCGCGCGCAGATAGTGCGCAAACGTCAGCGTTTGCGCCGGAAATTCCGCCGCGTTATCGTAAGCGCCGATGTGCGACGGCAGTTTGCCCGCCAGCATCGAGAAGCGCGCCGGCGCGCACAACGGGCTCGCGCAATAGGCGGAATCGAACACCACGCCTTCGCGCGCGAGCGCGTCGATGCGCGGAGTCGACGACACGCGGTGGCCGTATGCGCGCAACGCAAGCGGCGTCATCTGGTCGGCCATCAGAATAAGGATATTCGGCTTCTTGCTAAGGCTCATGGACCGGGGCGGCTAGAATCGTGACGGATTGCGCAGGAACGCCACGTTGTACGACACACCGCCCGCCACGCGATGAGCAATGCGCGGTGGACAGTTCTATGCGGGTAACCTGCGTGCGTTTCGTCGAGGAACCGACCCGCGTACTATCGCCGCTCGGATGTACCGTGTGAAGACGCCGGGCGCTTATGGAAACATAAGGTGAGCTTATGCTGGAACAGGATCGCCTGCCGCCGCTGCAAGCGCTGGCGGTATTCGAATCGGCCGCGCGCCTAGCCAGCTTCACGGCGGCCGCGCGCGAACTCGGCTCGACTCAGCCGGCGGTCAGTCAGCGGGTCGTTCAGCTCGAAACGGATCTGGGCGCACCGCTGTTCGAACGCGGATATCGCGGCGTCACGCTCACGCCCGAAGGCGAGCGGCTGTTCGAGGCGGTGCGGCACGGCCTCGATGCGATTCGCGTCGCGAGTGCCGATATTCGCGCACGCCGCGAGAGCGAAGCGCTGACGATCCTCACCGATTTCGGGTTCGCAACGTACTGGCTGATGCCTCGGCTAGCGCGGCTGAAAGCGGCGTTGCCCGATTTGAACGTGAAGATCGTCACGTCGCAGCATGCTTACGATCCACAGCACAACCGCGCCGATATCGCGATCGCGTTCGGCAACGGCGACTGGGCGCCATGCGCATCGACGCGGCTGTTTCAGGAAGCGGTAACGCCTGTCTGCTCGCCCACGTTTCGCGCCGCGCATCCGAACGCCGCGTCGCCGTCGGGCCTGGCCGGCCTGCCATTGCTGCATGTGCAGCCGACCGAACCCGAACGCTGGCTGTCATGGCGCGGCTGGTTCTCGGCCCAGTCGCTCGACGCCCCCGACGAGCGGTGCGGGATGATGTTCAACAGCTATGCGCTCGTCATCCATGCCGCGCTGATGAACCAGGGCGTCGCGCTCGGCTGGACGCCGCTCATCGACGAACTCGTCGCGGGCGGCCAGTTGGTCAGGCTGTTCGATGCGCCGGTCACCACATCGCGCGGATATTTTCTCGTCTGCCCGGCCGCGCGGCCCGAGGCGGCTGCGGCGCCGCGCTTCAGACGGTGGCTGCTTGCCGAATGCGGTTGATTGGCTCGGCTAATCGAAATGCCTGCAAGCGCGCCGACAGGCCGAGAAACCCGGCAAACCGCCCCGCAACGTCAGCATCGCATAGCGGCCCGATGAGGGCGCATCGCGCGGCTGAATCACACCGGCCGCTCACATACCGGCCACAGCCGCCCGGCACACACGCATCGCCTTCAATGCCGTCGCGGCATTCGGTCGGCATCACGACACGGCCAGCACCGTACCGGCACCGACCGACATACCGCCGTCGCCCGTCCAGCCCGGCGAAGCCGCCGGCACACGCGCCTGCCAATCAGCCGGATTTTGGCGTAGCCTGTTCCCGGCGGCGCGCTTTGCTGCGATGATCGGTATCGTGCTAAACCGCCGCAAGCGGCTTGCCGCATCCGACTCTTGCCCACCTTAGCGCGATGAACCCGAACCTGCCCGATCCGGTCAAGCCCAAACACCGGCGCCCTTCGAACCTTGCACTCAACGTGTTCGCCGTGCTGATCGGCATCGTCACGTTCGGCCTCGGCGCGGCCTGGGTGATTTATCGCTGGTACGTCGACCGTGAAGCGCCTTACTTCGCGATTCCGCTCGTCTTTTCAGTGCCGGTGATCGTCGCTGTCGCCGTGCGCGGCATCTGGGAGTGACGCGCATCCGGCCATGACGCCGCGCTCCGTTACGCGGTGCGCGGCCGAGGCCGTGCGGCACGGCGCGCGCAGCCCGAGCGGCCATGCCGCCCGGGCGATGCCTGCACCGGCTTGCGTGCCCGCCGACGGCATGCTTGCGCGCCGTCGTCCTGTATCGGCCGGCCGGAACGCCCGCGTCTATCGCTCGACGCCCCGCGCGACTTCATTCGATGCGTACCATAGCCGATAGCGCACGTCGAACCCGCTCGGCACATAGACGACGATCGGCAAACGGCTGTTGTAGCGCAGCAGATAACCGCTCCCCCTGACGGGCACGAAGTCCTCGCGCCCGGCCTGCGACGGACACGCCATCAGCGTGGCGGCCGGGCCCTTCGCATCGGCGAGGGAATAATACGAATAGCCCCAGCCTTGCACGGTCTCATGCTTGAGATCGCCGCCGAACCAGTGAGAATTGCAATCGACCTGCATCGTCTTGCCGACAATCAGCTCGACTCGGATGTCGTCCTCCTGACGCTCGGCCGGCAGCGCGATCACCACCCGCTTCTGGCCCGGCTTGGCAGCCGGAAACATCTTGATGTCGTTGGCCGACAGTTTCGGCGCCGATGCCGCATCGGCGGCCGTGTCGGGCGGCGGCTCACTCGCCGCGACCGCGAATCCGCAAAAGCCGGCGAATACCGCGGCGCAAGCCGCATTGGCGGCAAAACGAATGACTGACTTCATCCAGTACTCCCAAAAAAGTTGACCATGCGCGAAGCGGCACGCACGCCGCCTGCGTGCCCCAATTATCGCTTACGCGATTGTAATGTGCGGACACAATTCGTCTCGAACTTGGTATAGGCGTGAGCTTCCTAACTCAGTAAAACGACGGGGAAAACAGCAAACAGGGAGAACACCATGCTAAAACGGCTCACTGCGTTGGGGACCGCCGCACTGCTTGCCGGCTGCGTCGCCGTGCCGGACGGCGGCTACGGCTACGATTACGGACAGCCAGCCTACCCCGGCGGCTATGTGTATGACCAGGGCTACGCGCCCGTGTACGGGACAGTCAATATTTGGGGCGGCGGCGGCTGGCGTGACCGCGATCATTGGCGCGACGGCAACTGGCATGGCGATCGCGGTAACGGTTGGCAAGGCGGCCGTGGAAACGGCGGCGGCGGAAACAGCGGCGGCGATCGCGGCAACGTCTGGCAAGGCAACTGGCATAGCGATCGCGGTAACGGCTGGCAAGGCGGCCGTGGAAACGGCGGCGGCGGAAACGGCGGCGGCGATCGCGGCAACGTCTGGCAAGGCAACTGGCATAGCGATCGAGGCAACGGCTGGCAGGGCGGCCGCGGAAACGGCGGCAATGGAGCCGGCGGCGGCCGGCATTAAGGTCGCTCCGAGGGGTCAGTCCAAGAGGCCGGCCCGACGTCAATTTGCAACGAGTTGTATCGAAACGGCTGCCGATGCGCGCGATTCGAAACCGGCGATCGCGCGCCCCGCTACACCTCTGACGGAAGGCACCGATAAGCCGCGCATCGACGCCACCGTTGATGCGCCACATCCCTATTTCGGATGGCGAACCCTATTCATGCGCCGTTTCAGCATGTCCGTGCTACGATTTTTGGCATGAAGGAGACGCCCCGATGAGCCCGGACACCGCCTGCCGATTCGACACCGAGTTCGCCCCGCATATCGCGCGCACGATCGCCGGCTTGCTAGGCGAGCCGGTCAGCACCGAGGTCGTGCGCCACGGCGGACATGGTCATCCGACGCAAGTCAACATCGTCGCGCCGCGCGCCGAGCATCCGCGCGGCTATCCACACCCGCTGAACATCGTCCTGACATGGGACACCGACGAGATCGAGCAACTGATGGCCGCCGGCGGCACCGCGCGCTTCGAACACTATCTCGCGGCATTGCCGCGCAAACTGGCGGCATGGGAAAGCGCACGCGGCATCGATTTCGGCTCGCGCACGCAGGCCGATGCGCTCGTGCTACTCGGCGGACTCGACTTCGCCGCGTAACATCACCATCCCGCCCGCGCGCAAGCCGGCAACCACGGCCTGCCCCGGCCTGCGGCTGCGCCGTTTCCGGCCATCAATCCCGCCCGTTGCCTTTTCGCGGTCTACACGCACGCCGCATTGCCCTGCCGTAGAAAAACCCGCGCGCCACCAGTCTTCCTGTATCTCACACCGGGCACCGAGGTCCATGCATCAGCGTCGCGAGCGCTGCGCTTCCATAGTCGAGCCGCCATCTGCGCCGCGCTCGCCATGCTGTTCACCGCGGTGACGCTCGGGCTCGCCGACCACGCTCACACCGAACCGCCTCGTAAGATCGATCCGCCGAACCCGGTATGAAGCCCAAACGACATGCGATCGATACGACATACTCGCAAGGCAAACCGCACCGGCGCATGACAACGCCAACGCAGTCACGCCGTTGCGCCGCATCGACCATTCACTCGCCGGAAAAGCCGCGTCGATCGGCCCGGCCTCACACCCGCCCGACCACCTCGAGCACGAAGCGGCAGCGCTCGTCGACGCTCGTGCGCGGCAATTCGATCAGTCGATATCCATAGGCCGTATACGTGTGCACCATCGCCTCGTAAGTACGCACGGCCTGCGCGTAGTCCTGCCGTCGCTCGGCATCCTGTTCGTAGATCTGCGGCCAGGGCGGGGCGATGAACACGTCGCGGCAATAGCGGAACCGTTCTGCCGCAGCCGCGACATGCGCGGGCACATCGAGCGCCGTCAGCCGCAGATAGCCGATCACGTCCGGCACGCCGCGATCGAAGAAAACCGGCCCGCACGCGCGGCGCGCGACGCGATACGAGCGCATTTCCCAGCCGAGCATCTGCTCGGCAAACGCCAGCGAATCCAGCCACGGCAGCGCACGCCCGCCAATCGCGATTTGATCGCGGATCACGCCCCGCCCCGCTTCGTCCGAGCACGCATAGCCTCGCGCGTGCAGCGCATCGATCAACGTGCTCTTGCCCGAGCCGGGACCGCCGGTGAAGACGAACAAGCGCCCGACGTCCACGTCGACCTCGGCGCCGGCGCACAAGTCAGCGCTGCCCGCCGCGCAAGCGCCGCGCTCTTCACGCATTGGCGATGCGCCGCCCCGCGCGTTGCGTCACCGATGCCGCCGTCGCGACGCTGCGCAGATCGGTGAGGAACGACTCGCGCCATACCGACAGATCATTACCGCGCAGCCGCGCGATGTTGTCCGCGTGGCGCGCCTGCCGCTCGTCGAGCGGCATCGCGAGCGCGCGCTCGAGCGATTCCGCCATCTGCGACAGATCGTAGGGATTCACGAGCAACGCGCCCGGCAGTTCCGCCGCCGCGCCCGCGAACTCGGACAGCACGAGCACGCCCGGATTGTCGGCGTCCTGCGAGGCAACGTACTCCTTCGCGACGAGATTCATTCCGTCGCGCAACGGCGTCACGTAACCGACTTGCGACAGCCGGAACAACGCCATCAGCAAATTGCGCTCGTACTTGCGGTTCAGATACTGGATCGGCGTCCAGTCGAGCTGCGCGAAACGGCCATTGATGCGCCCCGCCTCGCCTTCGAGCGTCTGGCGAATGCGCTGATAGGTCTGCACGTCCGAACGCGTCGGCGGCGCGATCTGCACGAGCGATACGCGCCCCTGCCAGCCGGGCGCGTTCGCGAGCATCCGCTCGAACGCCTGAAAACGTTCGACGAGCCCCTTCGAGTAATCGAGGCGATCGACGCTGATCACGAGCTTGCGATCGCGCATCGAATCACGCAGCGCCTTGACCGCCTTGCGCGATCCATACTCGACGGCCGCCTTGCCGATTGCGTCCGGATAGATGCCGATCGGGTAGGCCGCGACCTTCACGACCCGGCCGTGCGCGTGCAGCATCCCGTCTTCGCTCGACGTGCCGAGCCCGCGCCGCTCGATGTAATCGACAAACGACTGCTTGTCGCCTTCCGTTTGAAAACCGACCACGTCATACGCGCACATGAATTTGATCAGTTCCTCGTGTGGCGGCACCGTGCGCAGGATTTCCGGCGTGGGGAACGGAATGTGCAGGAAAAAACCTATCGGATTTTTTATGCCGAGTTCGCGCAAGCAATGCGCAAACGGCAGCAGATGATAGTCGTGCACCCAAATGATGTCGTCGGGCTGAACGAGCGCGCTTAGCTGTTTGGCGAGCGCGGAATTCACGCGCAGATAGCCCGCATACTCCTGCCGGTCGAAACGCGCGAGATCGACCCGGTAGTGGAACACCGGCCAGAGCGTCGCGTTCGAGAACCCCCGATAGTACTGGTCGTAGTCACGCCGCGTAAGGCCGACGGTGGCGTAGGTGACCTTGCCGTCGCGCTCGATCACCGGCTCGCCAGCGTCCCCGACGATGTCGCCGCTCCAGCCAAACCAGATGCCGCCCGTTTCCTTCAGCGCGTCGAGCACCCCCACGGCGAGCCCGCCTGCTGTCGGACGCGCATCCTGGCCGGCCGCCACGCGATTCGATACCACGATCAATCTGCTCATTACGGCTACCCTCCTGTTTGCTGATTGCCCGGTCAACGGAAACCGCCTCCGTCGAAACGAGCAAGTCGCATGCCACTTGCGACATTTCAAACGTTAAACATGCAAACACATGTAACAACGACGCGTTCACGCATCCTGATCGATGCCCAAATCGCGTTGATAGTCGAGCCCTTCCGGGCGTGCGCCGCCCTGGTTGTGATCGCCGTCGGACGGATGTGCGGGTGCCGAGCCGGCGGGCGCGGGGGAAGTCGGTGCGTTGACCGGCTGCGACGAGCCGGTGCCGGCGTCGCGCACCCGTGGTTCGGGACGCTTGGAGCGGCGCATGGCAGGGTGTCTCATGATCAGAGCGGCGCGAAGCCGCTGTCGAAACAGTCCATGGTTAATTAGTGTAAAAGCCATTCAGTTAGTTCGCGGTAACAATGACATTCAATTTGTAACGATTCGACCCCTGCGCCCTGCTTTGCACCACAATGCCGAAGATTGCCCGCGCGATGCGCGCGGCATACGTTTGTCAATTTTTTGCATTTCTCGCCGGACAATTGCAGAACAATGGCGCTACGCTTGCGGGGCCTGCGCCGCAGCGCAGAAAGACAGGATCGCACTCAGGGATGAACCATCGCATCGCAACGCCCGCACGCAGTTGGGCGGTATGGGCCGCGCTTGGCGCCGCCGCATGCTCGGCACTCTTGTCGGGCTGTAACTCGCTGTATAGCGAAGGAGCGACGGCAGGCGCCGGCATCGCCGGCGCGGCCATCGCGTCGAAAGTCACCAACAACGCCTCCGTTGCAACCGGCATCGGCCTCGGAGCCGTCGCTGGCGCACGCGCGGGCGTCCAGTACACTCAGCGCGTCGCGCACCGCTACACGCAGGCGAAGATCGCCGAGGCGGCCGGACCTCTGGACGTCGGCGGCGTCGCCCCGTGGTCGGCGCATCATTCGTTCCCGATCGAAGACGACGAACACGGCCGCGTGACCGTCAGCCGGCTCATCAGCGTCGGGCCGCTCGACTGCAAGGAAATCGTTTTTTCGGTCGACACCAACGCGAAGCCGGGCGCGCCGACCCAATCGGGTTTCTATATCGCGACGCTTTGCCGGGACGGCCCAACGTGGAAATGGGCGTCGGCGGAGCCGGCAACCGAGCGCTGGGGAGCACTGCAATGAGCGCGGTCGCGCGCGCGGCGCTGCCGCTCGCGGCCGCCCTCGCGCTGGCCGCCGCAACGGCCGGGCTCACCGGCTGCGGCTCGGTCGGCGCGGCAAGCGGTGCGCTCGCGGGCACCGCGACGGGGCTGGTCACCGCGAACCCCGCGGTTGGCGTCGGCGTCGGCATCGCGGTGCAGGCCGCGACGGACGAAGCCGTCAATCGCACGATGAAGCAGTTGCACAAGAATCAGCAGGATGCGATCGCCCAGGCAGCGGCGGGCCTCGCGGTCGGCGAGACCCGCGCATGGCGGGTAAAGAACGTCGTGCCGCTCGAAAACGGCGAAGGCGAAGTACGCGTGACGCGCGCATTCACGACGCCGCTTGCACTCTGCAAGGAATTCGCGTTCTCGGTGAAGGATGGCGCACGAGCCGACTGGTATTTCGCGAGCGCATGTGAAAGCCAGCACGGCTGGCAATGGGCAGCGGCGGAGCCGGCGGTTGACCGCTGGGGCAATCTGCAATGATGCGGTGACCAAGGCGGTGCGGCCAAGGCGAGCCGCGCGCAAGCGCTACGATCCGAAGCCGCGCTCAGGTCCTTACCGGCCGACATCGCTGGCAGCGCCCACGCCCCGCCGCCAGCGGAAAACGTCACAACAAGCGGCGACAATCGGCAACAACCGGCGGCTGCGTCGCCCCCGCGCCGGATCAGGACTCAACGTCCTCGAGACTGAAGATCTCCGTTTGATCGTTGTACGAGAAGATCTCGCCATACCGGCCCCAGTCGATCACCGCGTCGAGCGTCTCCTCGGCCGCGCCGTCCGACAGGAAATCCTCGAGCTCCTGCTCGAAGCGCACGCGCGGCGCGCGATGCCCCGGCCGCTCGTTGAGCACCTTCTTGATCCGCGCGGCGAGCGGCACGTGGCGCAACAGATGCTCGGCGAACATGATCTTGCGCTCCTGTGTGCCGAACTCGGCGAACACGCGTCCGGGCGGCGTCAGGAACACGTCGCCCTCGCGCACGTCGGCAAACCCGAGATGCTGCAGCACCTCGGCGATCGGAAACAGATCGTCGACCTCCAGATGCAGCGTGCGCGCGATTTCCGGCATGTCCGCGCGGCCGTGGTACGGCGCCATCGCCAGCGTTTCGATCAAGCCGGCCATCAAGTTCGTCGACACTCGCGGCAGCCAGCTTCCAAGTTCCAGCCCCTTTTTCGTCGCCTCGCCGAGCTGGCGCGCGGTCATCTTCGCGTAGATGTCGTCGACGAGCCGGCGGAACGCCGGGTCGAGACGATTGCGCGGATGCTTGAACGGCACCTTGATCTCGGCGATCACGCGGCCCGGGTTCGACGACAGCACGAGAATCCGGTCGCACATGAACACCGCTTCCTCGATGTTGTGCGTGACGATCAGCACCGATTTGATCGGCATGCGGCCCTGCGTCCACAAATCGAGCAAGTCGGTGCGCAGCGTTTCGGCGGTCAGCACGTCAAGCGCGGAGAACGGCTCGTCCATCAAGAGCAGCGTCGGATCGACGACCAGCGCGCGCGCGAAACCCACGCGCTGGCGCATGCCGCCCGACAACTCGCGCGGATACGCGTTCTCGAAGCCGTCAAGACCGATCAGATCGATCGCGGCGAGCGCGCGCTCGCGCCGCTCGCGCGCGCCGACGCCGAGCGCCTCGAGCCCGGCCTCGACGTTCTGCAGCACGGTGAGCCAAGGAAACAACGCGAAGGTCTGGAACACCATCGCGACGCCCTCGGCCGGGCCAGACAACGGCTTGCCCAGATACGTGACCTCGCCGCCCGTCGGTTCGATCAGGCCGGCGATGATGCGCAACAGCGTCGACTTCCCGGAGCCCGAGCGGCCGAGCAAGCCGACGATCTCGCCCTCGCGCAGCGACAGGTTCGCGCCGTCGAGCACGAGCAGCTCGCCCTGGGTCTTGTTGAAGCCGCGACTCACGTTGTCGACGCGCAGGATTTCCTCGCCCAGGCGCGGCGGCGCACTCGGCGTCGGGGTCTGAACAGGGGCGTTCACAGCATTCGGGTTTTGCATCGCGTTTCGCTCTCGGTCGGTCTCGATAGGCAGACAGGCAGACAGGTTTCGAATCTCGCTCAATCGAGACGAAGCTTCGCTTCGGCGTACGCGTACAGCGGACGCCACAACAGACGGTTGAACAGCGTGACGAACAGGGACATCACGGCGATGCCGAGAATGATCTTCGGATAATCGCCCGCGGCCGTCGTCTGCGCAATGTACGCGCCGAGACCGTGCGCCTGGATCTTGGTATCGCCCCATTGGACGAACTCGGACACGATGCTCGCATTCCACGCGCCGCCCGACGCGGTGATCGCGCCCGTCACGTAATACGGGAAGATGCCCGGCAGGATCGCCTGGCGCCACCATTGCCAGCCGCGGATACGGAAATTGGTGGCCGCTTCGCGGTAATCGTTCGGGTACGAGGTCGCGCCCGCGATCACGTTGAACAGGATATACCACTGGGTGCCAAGCACGATGAGAGGCGACAGCCAGATGTCGGCGTTCAGGTGGTAGCGCGCGATCACGATCACGAACACCGGAAACAGCAGGTTCGCCGGAAACGCCGCGAGAAACTGCGCGAGCGGCTGCACCTTCTCGGCGAGCGCCGGCCGCAGGCCGATCCATACGCCGACCGGCACCCAGATCAGCGACGCGAGCGCGATCAGCAGCGTGACGCGCAACAGCGTGATGAGGCCCAGCACGAACACGCGACCCACTTCGTCGAGCGTCACCCCGGTTTTCACGTATGCGACCACGCGCCACACCACGTAGAGCGTGCCGGCGATCACGAGAATCGCCCAGCCGATATCGGCCAAGCGCGACGCCTTCTTCTCGACGCGCGGCATCGAGAAGCGGACCGCGTCGAGCGACGGCACGCGCAGCGGAATCCGCGCGGCCTTCGCGAAGAACCAGCCGGCCGGCACGAGAAGCTGATGGATCAGGCGCGTGCGGCGCACCAGATCGAGCAGCCACGATTCCGGCGCGTTGCCCGAACTCGTGTTTTCCATCCGGAACTTGTCCGCCCACGCGACGAGCGGACGGAACAGCAATTGATCGTAAGCGAGGATTACGACGGTCATCGCCAGAATCACCCAGCCGACCGAGCCCAGGCTCTTCTCGGCGATCGCCTGGGCGAGATACGCGCCGATCCCCGGCAGCGTGATCGTATGATTGCCGACCGTGATCGCCTCGGAGGCGACGACGAAAAACCAGCCGCCCGACATCGACATCATCATGTTCCAGATGAGACCCGGCATCGAGAATGGCACTTCGAGCTTCCAGAAGCGCTGCCATGCGGTGAGGTGAAAGCCGCGCGAGACCTCGTCGAGATCGCGCGGCACCGTGCGCAGCGACTGGTAGAAGCTGAACGTCATGTTCCACGCCTGGCTCGTGAAGATCGCGAAGATCGCGGCAAGCTCGGCGCCGAGCACGCGGCTCGGGAACAGCGCGAGGAAGAACGTGACCGTAAAAGAAATGTAGCCGAGCACGGGCACCGACTGCAGGATGTCGAGGATCGGCACGAGCACCATCCCCGCGCGGCGGCTCTTCGCGGCAAGCGTGCCGTAGACGAGCGTGAACACGAGCGAGGCGACCATCGCCGCGAGCATCCGCAGCGTCGTGCGCAGCGCGTACTCAGGCAGGTTCGCGGGATCGAGCGAGATCTTCTGCGTGTCGAGCGTCGTGATCGGCGCCATCGTCTCGTGAAAGCCGATCGACGCCATCGCGATCAGGCAGATGATCAGCGGAAACGCGACGAAATCCCAGCGGTTGGGCAATACGCGCCATGCGGACGCATTGGCGGTGCGGTTCGGATCGAAGAGTCCGAGATCCATCAGGCGCCCTCCCCGGCAAAGCCGTGCGAATCAATAAAAGAAGCCAGAAAGAGAATGTGACTCATGGCAAGGCGCACTTGCGCGGTAATTCATTTCGACTGCGACGACGCAAAAGCCGCTGCACGCGTACCGAGGCCGCCGGCTTTCACCCGCGAACGGAACCCGCCCGGTTTGGCGACGGCACGACACTACACCATCCGGTATTTCAGGCACAACCTTTTGGGCAACGAACCGAAAAAATCCGGCGCTGCCGCGCAACAATCGCTCGAAACCCGCGCACGGCAGGCGGACGACGAAACGGACGGCAAAGCGGACGACGGACGGATCGACGAGGAAGGGCGTGCGCCGGCTGACCGCGCTGCTGCGCCGCAACGCCGAATTATGCCGTGATCCGGTGCCGCCGTGAACCCGCACGGCAGGCGCCCGTGCGGCGGCGCGACGCATCCGGTGACACCTGACTGGCAGACGACGCGCCGAAGCAGGTTATGATGGGTGCTGGCTCCGAACGGAAGTGGCGGAAAACCGCGCGAGCCGGCAAGAGCCGATGGTCAATCAGCCGGAGGAAATGAATGGCAGGAAATCTGGTTATCGTATGCCGCGACCAGGACGCCGACGCGTTCGATCAACTGATGCACGAGTACGGCTCGTTCCAGACGCGGCTGTCGTCGACGGCTTGGTATCTGAACATGAACATCGTTCCCGAGACCCTTCAGGAGACGATCCTCGATCGGCTCGGCAAATACACGACGCTCTATATCTTCGAAGCAACGAGCGTGACCTACAACACGATCGACAGCAACGCCGCCGAAACACTCAGCACGCTATTCGGCGAATGACCGGCCCGCGGCGCCCGGCAAAGCCCGGGGGGCCGCCCCGCATGGCGCCCGGCCTTTGAGCCGCGGCGCGCATCAGGACGCCGCCGCCGGCTCCAACTTCGGCATCACGTCGAACGGGAACGTCATCACCACCCGCAGGCCGCCCTGCTCGCGGTTGCCGACCTCGCACGCACCGCCCGTGCGCGCCACCAGCCGATCGACTATCGCGAGCCCCAGCCCGCTATGTCCGTTGCCGCCGCGCGCCGGATCGAGACGCACGAATGGCCGGGTCGCATCGGCCAGATCGCGCGGCGCGATGCCCTTGCCGTGATCGCTGACCTCGAGGGTATAGCCGTCGGCGGTGCGCGCGGTCGAGATCACCACGGGCGGCGCGCCATACGCGTGTGCATTGTCGAGCAGATTCGACAGCACACGGTCGAGCGTCGCAGTGGGCAGCTTGAAGCCCGGCCCGGCCGCCAGCTCGGTCTGCACGGCCGGCGCATTCGGCGCGACCGCGCGGTAGGTGCGCGCGATCCGCTCGCACGTCTGATCGACGGGCACGATCTCGCTGCGATCGACGCCGCCGTGCGCGAATACGAGGAACTGGTCGACGATATGCGTCATCGAATCGACGTCGCGCACCACGCCATCGCGCAGCCGCGCGTCTTCCATCATCTCCGCGCGCAGCCGCATCCGCGCGAGCGGTGTGCGCAGATCATGCGCGACGCCCGCGAGCATCACGGCGCGATCGTTTTCCGCCCGCGACACCTGCTGCACCATCTGGTTGAAGCCCCGCGTGAGCTGGCGCAACTCGCGCGGCCCGCGCTCGGCAAGCGGCGGCGGCACCATCCCGCGGCCGAAACGCGCAACCGCGCGGGCGAGCGACCTCAGCGGCTGCTGCAATTGCCACGCGGCGAACAACGCGGCCATCACCGCGGCCGAAAAAATCATCGCGAGCCAAATCACCATTCGGTCGAACGAACGCGGCGGCCGCAACGGCTGTACCGGCACGACGATCCAGTTGCGGTCGTCCGGCTGCTTGACCCATACCACGGGCGGATGGCCGGGCGGGCCGACCCGCACTTGCGTGCCGGGCGGCAGACGCTCGCGCAGGTTTTCGGTAAAACGCTTGAGCGGCGACGGAAGATCGTCCTCGTTGCCGTCGGCCGGCACATCGCTGCTCTCCGGTGCGACGAGCCGCACGCGCGACGGCAACGGCTGATCCGGCGAGCGCTCGACATGCTGGCGCACCGCGTCGACAAGAAACGCGGCCTCCTCGACTGCATAGCGCGTCTGCACCCGGTTGCGCTCGAGCTTGATCGCGAAGAACCACGCGAAGTGCGACAGCAGCAGCACACAGACGACGAGCAGCGCAAGCCGGCCGAACAGCGAATCAATGGGCTTGCGCATGAGCCTCGCCGTTCGGCACGAACACGTAGCCGCGGCCTCGCACCGTCTGAATGAAACGCGGCGTCGACGGATCGGTTTCGAGAATCCGGCGCAAGCGCCACACCTGCACGTCGATCCCGCGATCGGTGCCGTCGTATTCGGGGCCGTGCAGCAATTCGAGCAGGCGCTCGCGGGTCAGCGTGCGCAGCGCGTGGCTGACGAAGATCTTCAGCAGGGCGAATTCGCTGCTCGACAGCGTCGCCGGCCGGCCGTCGACGGCAAGCGTGCGCGCCTGGAAATCGAGCACGAAACGGCCGAACGCGTAAGGCTCGCGCTGCTCCGGCGCGGCGGCCGACGGCGTCGCGCGGCGGCGGCGCAGCACCGCCTGCACGCGTGCGAGCAGCTCGCGTGGATTGAACGGCTTGCCGAGATAATCGTCCGCGCCGAGCTCGAGGCCGACGATGCGATCGACGTCGTCCGCGCGGGCCGTCAGCATGATGACCGGGATGTCGTCGCCCGCCGCGCGAAGCTGGCGCAGCGCGCTCAGGCCATCGACGCCCGGCATCATCAGATCGAGCACGATGAGATCGGGGCGCTCGCGTTCGAGGCGCTTTTCGAGCGTCGCGGCGTCGTGCAGCACCGATACCTCGATGCCTTGCCGGACGAGATAGTCGCGCAGCAAATCGCGTAGTTCTTGGTCGTCGTCGACGATGAGGATCTGGGTAGTCATGGCGTAAAGTTTACCGTGCAGGTGGGTGAGCGAACACGAAACAAATATCCAAAAGGGTTACTGCGGGTTACCGCGCAAGGCAAGCGTAATGCGGCGTAAACGCAGCTTGCTCATACGTAACACGACGGCGGCGGCGCTTGGCTACGCTGCAACTTACCGGATGCCGGCGGGCGATACGCCCCCAAGCCGGCCGCAATACCGGATTTCTCAGAATAGGAGTTGCTCGACATGCAGAAAAAGACTTCCCGCCTCGCTATTGCCGCCGCCGCGCTCGCGCTGTCGTTCAGCGCCGTGTCGCATGCCGCGCCTGCCGACGCGCCGGCGCCCGGCGGCCCTGGCGCGCACCACTCGATGGAGGGCGGCCCGTTCGGCGTGATCATGCGGCTGCACGACAAGCTGAATCTGACGGCCGCGCAAGAGCAGCAGTGGCAAACCGCCGTCAATACGATGAAACAGAACCGCGACGCGATGCGCAAGAGCCATGAAGCGCTGCGCGGGCAGTTCCAGGCACAGCAAAACCAGCCGATCCTCGACCTGAGCGCGCTGCACTCGGCGCGTCAGCAGGCCGAACAGCAAGATGCGCAACTGCGCGAGCAGACGGCATCCGCATGGCTCGCGTTCTACAACGGGCTGAACAATCAGCAGAAAACGACGGTCAGCACGGCGATCAAGCAGCAATTCGCGAAGATGGAGCAGCGTCGCGAAAAGATGAAGGAGCGCTGGGAGCAACGCCGCGCGGCGCAAGCCGCGTCGGCCCCCGACGCTGCGCCGCAACAGTGACCTGAGCCGGGCAACGGCGGCCCGGTGACGCGAACGGCGCGGCTGGCGCGGCCGGCCGCGTCGCCGCACGTTGAAGAAAAGCCGCGGGCGCACTTCTTATGTGCGCTCGCGGCGTTTCAGCTCCTGCCCGAAGCAACGGCCCGCGCGACGGACCGGCCCGCGCCGCCCGGTGCATCGCCCGGCCCGATATCACGCCAGATCGAACAACAGCACCTCCGCCGCGCTGCCGTGCTCGAACGTGACCGTCTCGACGTCGGCCAGCCGCGCGCCGTCCCCGGCGTCGAGCGCTTGGCCGTTTACCGTCACGCCGCCGCGCGCGACATGGACATATGCGCGCCGCCCGGGCGGTAACGCGAACTCGATGCGCTCGCCGCCATCGACGAGACCCGCATAGATCGACGCATCCGCGCGCATCGACACCGAGCCGTCGCGCCCGTCCGGCGATGCGACGAGCCGCAGCCGCCCGCGCTTGTCCGCATCGGTGAAGCGCACTTCCTCATAGCCGGGCTTGCCGCCGCGCTCGGTCGGAATCAACCAGATCTGCAACAGATGCAGCGTCGTGTCCCGCGACGCGTTGTACTCGCTATGAACGACTCCCGTGCCCGCGCTCATGCGCTGCACGTCGCCCGCCCGGATGATCGAGCCGTTACCCATGCTGTCGCGGTGCGCAAGCTCCCCGTCGAGCACATACGTGATGATCTCCATGTCGCGGTGCGGATGCATGCCGAAGCCGCGCGTCGGCGCGATGCGGTCGTCATTGAGCACGCGCAGCGGCCCGAAATGAACATGCTCGGCATCGTAGTACTCGGCGAACGAAAAGCTGTGCCGGGTATCAAGCCAGCCGTGGTTCGCATGACCACGATCGTTCGCGCGAAGGATCTGAAACATGGCGTCTCTCCCAGACAAAGTTGGCATGCCTTCAATATAAGGGCGCCACCCCCTCGCATCAATCGATCCGACCGCACCGATTTGTTGCATCTATCGCACCAATCGGCACGCAGACCATTTCCGCGAAATCACGGCCGACGTTCGGGTAAAATACCGCGCTTTTGGCCGCTCACGCCGAACACCGCCGCCGCGGCGGGCCGCATCAAGCCGACGAACGCGAATTTTGACCGCCTAGAATACGCCCGGCGCACGTGGCCCGACACCCGCGGCACGCCCCCGAAAGTCAGCAAGAGGAACGACATGAAGAAGCTCGCCCTGTGCGCGGCCCTCGCCTTCGCGGCGGGCGGCGCCTTCGCGAAAGAATGGAAGACCGTGCGGATCGGCGTCGACGCCAGCTATCCGCCGTTCGAATCGACCGCGCCGAATGGCGAGATCGTCGGGTTCGACGTGGATCTGACCAAGGAAATCTGCAAGCGGATCAACGTCAAGTGCGTTTGGATACCGCAGGATCTCGATGGCGTGATCCCCGCGCTCAAGGCGAAGAAGTTCGACGTGATCGTGTCGTCACTGACCGTCACCGACAAACGCCGCGAGCAGATCGATTTCTCCGACAAGCTGTACGACGCGCCCGCGCGGATGATCGCGAAGGCCGGCTCGCCGCTCGCGCCGAGCGTCGAGTCGCTAAAGGGCAAGCGCGTCGGCGTCGAGCAGGGTTCGACGCAGGAGACTTTCGTGAAGGCGCACTGGGAGCCCAAGGGCGTGACGATCGTGTCGTACCAGAATCAAGACCAGGTGTACGCGGATCTCGGCTCCGGCCGCCTCGACGCGACGCTGCAAGACGAGTTTCAAGCCGACTACGGCTTTCTGCGCACGCCGCGCGGCAAAGGCTTCGCGTGGGCGGGGCCGGCCGTGCAAGACCCGAAGACGCTCGGCGACGGCACGGCGATCGGCCTGCGCAAGGAAGACACCGAGCTGAAAGCGATGATCAACCGCGCGCTCGCGTCGATCCATCAGGACGGCACCTACGGCAAGCTGTCGCGCAAGTACTTCCCGTACAGCATCTATTCGGCGAAGTAACGGTCGATCGCGGCCGCAAGGCCGGCGCGGGCCGCACGGCGCAACCGGCGCGCGGCCCGCGCAGCAGCAACCGCCGGTCGCAGGACACCGCACGCCGCCCGTTGGGGCAGCGCATTACGCGAAAGCGAAAGCGGCGGGATATCGATATGCACGGCGCGCCGGGCGCAACACACGGTGCGCGCCCCCGTTGCGCCCGGCGCGTCGTCAAGGATTTCATATGTTTCTTCAAGGCTACGGCCCGCTGATACTTTCCGGCACCTGGCAAACCGTCAAGCTCGCGGTGCTGTCGCTCGCGCTGTCGTTTCTGCTCGGCCTCATCGGCGCGGCGGCGAAACTGTCGAAGAACCGGCTGTCGAACGGCGCCGCGACGCTCTACACGACACTGATCCGCGGCGTGCCCGATCTCGTGCTGATGCTGCTGCTCTTCTACAGCATCCAGATCTGGCTCAACCAGCTGACCGACGTGATGAACTGGGATCAGATCGACATCGATCCGTTCGCGGCGGGCGTGCTCGTGCTCGGCTTCATCTACGGCGCTTATTTCACCGAGACGTTCCGCGGCGCATTCCTGTCGGTGCCGCGCGGCCAGCTCGAAGCGGGCAGCGCGTATGGGATGACGAACTGGCAGGTGTTCTCGCGCATCATGTTTCCGCAGATGATGCGCTTCGCGCTGCCCGGCATCGGCAACAACTGGCAGGTGCTCGTCAAATCCACCGCGCTCGTGTCGATCATCGGCCTCGCCGACGTCGTGAAGGCATCGCAGGATGCAGGCAAGGGCACGCTGCGGTTCTTTTTCTTCACGCTGCTCGCGGGCGCAATCTATCTCGCGATCACGACGCTCTCGAACTTCGTGCTGATGTGGCTCGAGAAGCGCTATTCGACGGGTGTACGCAAGGCTGACCTATGATCGAGCTGATCCAAGAATACTGGCGCAACTACCTGTACACCGACGGGTATCGATTCACGGGCCTCACGATCACGCTGTGGCTGCTCGTCGTGTCGATCGGATTCGGTTTCTGCCTGTCGATCCCGCTCGCCGTCGCGCGGGTGTCCAAGCGCAAATGGCTCGCGGGCGCCGTGTGGCTCTACACCTACGTGTTTCGCGGCACGCCGCTGTACGTGCAGCTCCTGCTCTGCTACACCGGCCTCTATAGCTTGCAGATCGTGCGCGGCACGCCGATGCTCGACGCGTTCTTCCGCGACGGCATGCACTGCACGCTGCTCGCGTTCACGCTGAACACCTGCGCGTACACCACCGAGATCTTCGCCGGCGCGATCAAGGCGACATCTTACGGCGAGATCGAGGCCGCGCACGCCTATGGGATGTCGACGTTCACGCTGTATCGGCGCATCGTGCTGCCGTCGGCGCTGCGCCGCGCACTGCCGCTCTACAGCAACGAAGTGATCCTGATGCTGCATGCGACAACCGTCGCGTTCACGGCGACCGTGCCCGATATCCTGAAAATCGCGCGCGACGTCAATTCGGCGACCTATATGTCGTTCCACGCATTCGGCATCGCCGCCCTGCTCTACCTCGCGATCTCGTTTACGCTCGTGTGGCTGTTCCGCCGCGCCGAGCATCGCTGGCTCGCCTATCTGCGCCCGCAAGGCAAATGAACCCGGACCGCCTCGGATGAACTCCCAGATGCACAAGCTTTTCGTCGACGATCTCCACAAATGCTACGGCAACAATGAAGTCCTGAAGGGCGTATCGCTGCGCGCGCAAGCGGGCGACGTGATCAGCGTGATCGGCTCGTCCGGCTCGGGCAAGAGCACGATGCTGCGCTGTATCAATTTCCTCGAGCAGCCGAACGCGGGCCGCATCTTCGTCGACGGCGAGGAAGTGCGCACCGCGAAGGACAGGACGGGCGTGCTCAAGGCCGCCGATCCGAAACAGTTGCAGCGCGTGCGCACGAAGCTCGCGATGGTGTTCCAGCACTTCAATCTGTGGGCGCACATGAACGTGCTGGAAAACGTGATGGAAGCGCCGGTGCATGTGCTCGGGATTCCGAAGAAAGAAGCGCAGGAGCGCGCGCGCGAATATCTGGAGAAAGTTGGGCTCGCGCCGCGGGTGGAGAAGCAGTATCCGTCGCATCTGTCGGGCGGCCAACAGCAGCGCGTGGCGATCGCGCGCGCGTTGGCGATGCATCCGGACGTGATGCTGTTCGACGAGCCGACCTCGGCGCTGGACCCGGAGTTGGTGGGCGAAGTGCTGAAGGTGATGCAAAAGCTCGCGGACGAAGGGCGCACGATGATCGTGGTCACGCACGAGATGGGCTTCGCGCGCAACGTGTCGAATCACGTGATGTTCTTGCACCAAGGGCGCGTCGAGGAACAAGGCGCGCCCGCCGATGTATTCGGCGCGACCAAGAGCGAACGCCTCAAGCAGTTCCTGTCCGGCAGCCTCAAGTAATGCGCCGCGGGCGCCGTCCGGCGCCCGCCCAACCCTTCGTTTTCGTTACGCACTCGCCGCCCGATCCGCATCGGCGCGCTTTACCCCCACGCCTGCCCAGCGTCAATAGTGGCAATCCTTGACCCATCCCGCCCGAATCCTCAAATGCCTTGCACGGCAAGGGTTTCAGGTGCCTGTCCGAATGCCGGTGAGTGCGCTGCGGCACACGGCTATGGCAATTTGGCGACATGCGCTAGTCAAACAACGATTTCCATCGCCACAAAATTTTATTTTTGCTAAATTAGTAACCAAAGTAGCAAAACGAAAGCCATGAAATGTAGTTTTACTTCATGGCAACAGGAGACCCCGACAGGTCGCGTGCTTCGGCCGCACGGGTTCGCAAAACAGCGTTTTCACCCGCTCGCTCACGTGCGTGCCGCACCCTCGACCGGATGTGGTCTCCCTGGTTACCCCATTTTGCCCGGCCTGCAACGCCGGGCATGTCGCGTAGTTCCGGGTTAACTTTTTTGACAAAGGGTATGGAGGGGATGATGAAAAAAGCAATGCTCGCGGCGGTGCTGGCGACTGCCGGAGTGGCGGCTCACGCTCAAAGCAGCGTGACGCTGTATGGCCGTCTCGATGCCGGTATCGAGTACATCAACGGCCTCGCGGGCGCGAACGGCCAAAAGACCAGCCGCTGGCGCGCGGAAAGCGGCGATTGGGGCACGAGCCTCTGGGGCTTGAAGGGTACGGAAGACATCGGCGGCGGTAACAAGGTCGTGTTCCAGTTGGAAGGCAGTTTCAACACGATGGACGGTAGCGGCCCAGGCGGCGGCAGCATCTGGAATCGCTGGGCGACCGTCGGCCTCTCGAATGACGCATACGGTACGCTGCTGCTGGGCCGCGAACTCGCGATCGCGAACGGCGTGTGGGACTTCGACCCGTTCGGTCAATCCGCCTGGTCGACCGCCTCGCTCGTGCGCGGCCGTAACTGGAACAAGACGAGCAACAACATTTCGTATCAATCGCCGAAGTTCTACGGCTTCGACGTCTACGGCCAATATTCGCTGTCGAACGCGACGAACTGGAACGGCAACGGCACCACGGGCCAAGGCCGCAGCGCGGGCCTGCAACTCACCTACACGAACTCGCTGTTCCAGGTTCGCGGCATCTACGACGAAGCGCGTAATCCGGCAAACGGCAAGCTTGACGACGTGTTCAACTACTCGCGCGAATACTTCGCGGGCGTGAACGTGTTCCTCGGCCAATTCAAGCTGCAAGCGGCCTACCAGGCTTCGCACGCCGACGGCGCACCGCCGGCGAATCAAGGCATCACCGGCACCCAGCAAGTCTGGGGCGGCGTGACGTGGCAGGCAACGCCGGCCGCCGCGCTGATCGCTGCCGTCTATCACGTGAACGCGAACCACGGTGGGGGCAACGCGAACATCTACACGCTCGGCGGCACGTACAACCTGTCCAAGCGCACGCTGCTCGACTTCCAGGTCGCGACGGTACGCAACAGCAAGAACGCGAACTTCGGCCTCGAGGCGAACAACGCAGGCCCTGGCGGCCCGATCCAAGGCGGCGGCTACAACGACAATCCGCTGCCCGGCCACAGCCAGACGGGCTTCTATGCCGGCATCCAGCATCTGTTCTGATGCCGGGATGTCCGACAACTTGAATCGATAGTCTTTTACGCTGCTGCGAGAGGCGCGTACCGGCGCGTTGCCCACGGGCACCGCGCCGTTTTTTTGCCGGCCGCGAAACGGCTCTGCTTCTTCCGCACTCGCGCCTTGCCCGCGGCGGACACGATGCGGTACGACAAACCTGCCTGAGCGGGGCGACGAGATCAGCGCAAGCACGCAGCCGCCCCGCGCAGGCGGACGCGATGCGAAGCCGGATGAAGCGCGCGCCGCACGGCGCGCGCTTCATCCGCGGCCGCGACGGCCGTCGATCAGACTGCCGCCTCGTTTTCCTCGCCGGTGCGGATTCGTATCACGCGCTCGACGTCCGACACGAAGATTTTGCCGTCGCCTATCTTGCCCGTGCGCGCGGCGCCGATCACCGCGTCGATCACGCGATCGACGATATCGCTCGCGACCACCACCTCGATCTTGATCTTCGGCAGAAAGTCGACGACATATTCGGCACCGCGATAAAGCTCGGTATGGCCCTTCTGCCGGCCGAACCCTTTCACCTCGGTTACAGTCAGCCCCGTCAAGCCGACTTCGGCGAGCGCCTCGCGCACCTCGTCCAGCTTGAACGGTTTAATGATGGCAGTGATGCGTTTCATGGTGTCCCCCTTGCTTCGAATGAGTGGAAATCGCCGGTCGATTCTAGCCGCGCACCGCGTCAGTCGATACGCTCGGCGAAACGCGACGTGATCGGATAGCGCCAATCGCGCCCGAACGCGCGATGCGTGACGCGAATTCCGACGGGCGCCTGGCGACGCTTGTACTCGTTGATCTTGATGAGCCGCGTGACACGCTTGACGTCGTCCTGCGCATAGCCCGCCGCGACGATCTCCGAGAGCGGCCGGTCCTCCTCCATGTACATCCGCATGATCGCGTCGAGCACGTCGTATGGCGGCAGGCTGTCCTGGTCGGTCTGGTTCTCGCGCAGCTCGGCGGACGGCGCGCGGGTCAGGATCCGCTCGGGGATGACGTCGCGCACGCCATAATCGGCGCTCGCGTTCCGGTAGCGGCAAAGGCGGTACACGAGTGTCTTCGCGATGTCCTTGATGACCGCGAAACCGCCGGCCATGTCGCCGTACAGCGTACAGTAGCCGACTGCCATCTCGCTCTTGTTGCCAGTCGTCAGCACGATCGAGCCGAACTTGTTCGACAGCGCCATCAACAGCGTGCCGCGAATCCGCGCCTGGATATTCTCCTCGGTCGCATCCTCCGCAAGCCCCGCGAACTCGGCCGCAAGCGATGCGCGAAACGCATCGAACATTGGCGCGATCGCAATCTCGTCGTAGCGCACGCCGACGCGCCGCGCCATGTCGGCCGCATCGGTCGTCGAAATATCGGCCGTGTAGCGCGACGGCATCATCACCGCGCGCACGCGCTCGGGCCCGAGCGCATCGACCGCGATCGCCAACACGAGCGCCGAATCGACGCCGCCCGACAACCCGATGATCGCCCCCGGAAAGCCGTTCTTGCCGATGTAGTCGCGCACGCCAAGCACGAGCGCGCGATACACCTGCGCCTCGATCGGCAGTTCCGGCGCGATGCGCGCGGGCACCGGCCGCGCACCGTCGAATTCGACGATCGCATTGCCTTCGTCGAATTGCGGCATCTTCGCAACCAGCTCGCCGGCCCCGTCGAGCACGAACGAGCCGCCGTCGAACACCAGCTCGTCCTGCCCGCCCACCAGATTCACGTAGATCATCGGCAGGCCCGTTTCGCGAATCCGCGCGCGCAGAATGTCCACGCGCACCGCCTCCTTGTTCATGTGATATGGCGAGCCGTTCGGCACGATCAGCACCTGCGCGCCTGCCGCCTTCGCAAGCTGAGCGGCCGACGCATGCCACACGTCCTCGCAGATCACGACGCCGTACTTCACGCCGTTCAGCTCGAATACATACGGCGCTGCGTCGGTCGCAAAATAACGCTTTTCGTCAAACACCTCGGTGTTCGGCAAATCCTGTTTCCGGTACGTGCCGACCACTTCGCCGCCGACGATCAGCGACGCCGCGTTGTAGGTGTCGACCGGGTCGATGCCGCGCTCGATCGGGCGCTTTGCATTACCATCGGCGCTTGGCGCGCCCGCGCCGGCCGTGCGCAACGGATGGCCGACCAGCACCGCGAGCCCCGCGAGCGGCTTCAGTTGCGCGGCGAGATCGGCGAGCGCGTCGGCCGACGCCGCGTACAACGCCGGACGCAGCAGCAGATCCTCGGGCGGATAGCCCGACAGCGCAAGCTCCGGCGCGATCAGAAGCTGCGCGCCGGCGGCGTGCGCGGCACGCGCGGCGGCGACGATCTTGGCGACGTTGCCGGCGAAATCACCGACAGTGACGTTGAGTTGGGCAAGAGCAATACGGGTCTTCATCACGGAATCAACGCGGCCGGTTGGCCGCTGCACGAACGGCTTTGAGCAAACGTACCGGCTGGCGGCGCGCTACGGCGCGCGTGCCGGACGATACGAACGGGTACGAACAAGGTGCGAACGGGCACGAACGAGTACCGACGAAAAGGATTCAGATCGTTGAAACACGAACGTTGCGATTATCGCATGGGCCTCCTGTCATCACCGCTCGAGGCGAGCGCCGCCGAGTGGGACGCGCTCGTCGCGCGCGCCGCGCAGCCGACGCCCTTCCTGAAGCATGCGTTCCTGAGCGCGCTGCACCGCGCCCGCTGCGCGCTCGACGATACCGGCTGGGCGCCACGCTTCGTCACGCTGACCGACGCAAGCGGCGCGCTCGCCGCGGCCGCGCCCGTCTATCTGAAAGCTCATTCATACGGCGAATATGTATTCGACTGGGCGTGGGCCGACGCATACCAGCGCAACGGGCTGCCGTACTATCCGAAGCTCGTCTGCGCCACGCCGTTCACGCCGGTGCAAGGCAGCCGGCTGCTCGCCGTCGACGATCACGCGCGCCGCCGGCTGGCCGCGACGCTTATCGCGCTCGCGGAACAAAGCGACGTGTCGTCGCTGCATGTGCTATTTCCGACCGAAGACGAAGCGCGCATGCTCGCCGACATGGGAATGATGCAGCGCGAAGGCGTGCAGTTTCACTGGCTCAACGGCGGCTACCGCGATTTCGACGATTTCCTCGCGACGCTCGAACAAAAAAAGCGCAAGAACATTCGTGCGGAGCGCCGCAAGGTCGCCGACGCGGGCGTCACGTTCCGCCGCGTGCGGGGCGAGGACGCGACCGACGCCGATTGGCGTTTCTTCACGCGCTGCTATCGGCAAACCTACCGCGAGCATTTCTCGAGCCCGTACCTGAATCTCGACTTCTTCAAGGAAATCGGCGCGACGATGCCGCAGAACCTGCTGCTCGTGATCGCCGAGCGCGGCGGCAAGCCGATTGCGAGCGCGCTTGCGTTTTATCAACGCGACGCGGGGGCCGATGCGAGCGCGCATGCCGACAGCGATACCGGCGCGGCTCTCTCGAACAGGGGCGAAACGAAGCAGGACGCCACCGTCGGCCGTGCGCCGCGCGGCACGCTGTACGGCCGTTACTGGGGCGCGGTCGAACATGTGCAATGCCTGCATTTCGAAACCGCGTACTATCAATTGCTCGAATTCTGCATCGACGAGCGGCTCGCGACATTCGAAGGCGGCGCGCAAGGCGAGCACAAGCTGGCGCGCGGCTTTCTGCCGACCGTCACGCGCTCGGCGCACTGGCTCGCGCACCCGGCGTTCGCGGATGCGGTCGGCCGCTTCCTCGAGCACGAAACAAACCAAATCCACGCTTACGTCGACGAATTGCGCGAGCACGATCCGTTCAAGGCCGGCGGACGCTGACAGCAGCGGGCGCGCGCCAACGGCGCGCACCGTTGGACGGTACTGGCTGCGCCCCTCCCCCGAACATCGTACTGCGCAGCGCCGAAGCGCCCGCGCGTGAGCCAATCGAGAGCCGCCGGGGTACGAACCCGCACACGCGGCGGTCTTCCATGCCGCGAAGCAGCGTGCCGCTATCCGAGTTGCTTAACATACCGAATCATCCGGCGCTGTTTCGGATGGGGCGAGGTCATTTCGCGCCAGCACAATGTTATATCGGTGATTTGGATACCATTCATTCCCGTTTGGAAATCGAAAGATTATTCAGTTGCCATTTGGCAGGCAAATCCCTAGACTTTCGGTATGCTTAATAAAGTCTAATGAAACGGTTGAAATCAATTACATTCGGTTTCGGCCCTGTTTCCGGTTTCTCGAATTTCGGTTCGGGGAATTGAAATAAAAGCTTCATATTCCGAGGCGCATTTGCAGTTCCGTCCTTCGGTATACCGCGCGGCATGATTCATCGCGGCCGAAGAGGATGGGGAGACATTTTGATCTTTTGGTTGACGATCTCTTTTCAGATTATCAATTAGGAGTATTAAATGCATCTAATCTCTCCATTCACCGGAAATGGCAAAAATCGGCCGATTTCGCCAAATACTGCGCCGTTCAGTATCTGCCCGGATATGCGGCTCGAACCGGAAATTCCAGAAATAAAGCACAAATATCGGCCATTCGCGCCGCCACATCCGAGCAAGCCACCAGTTGCCCTCGCCAGGCATAGCCGTGGTTTGCCCATCACACGCGGCACGGCCCTCTCCCAATAAACCATGTTCTCCGCGAGCCCTGACCAGGGCTCGCGGGGCTTGCGTCGCGCGGCCACCCGCGACGCTCACTTTCAACGTCCGCGCCATGTCCAATACCACTTCTCGCACGACGCTGCTCTGGATCGTCGCCACGGCCTTTTTCATGCAGGCCGTCGATACGACCATCGTCAACACGGCGTTGCCGTCGATCGCTCACGCGCTGGGCCAAAACGCGCTCTCGATGCATAGCGTCGTCACCGCCTACACGCTGACGATGGCCACTCTCACCCCCGCGTCCGGCTGGCTCGCGGACCGCTTCGGCACGCGCCGCGTATTCTTCACCGCGATCGTCGTGTTCGCACTCGGCTCGCTGTGCTGCGCGGCTGCGCAAACCCCGACTCAACTCATCGTCGCCCGCGTGCTGCAAGGCATCGGCGGCTCGATGCTGCTGCCGATCGGACGGCTTGCGGTGCTGCGCGGCGTGCCCGGCGACGAATACGTAGCCGCGCTCGCGTTCGTATCGATCTTCGGCCAGATCGGGCCGATCCTGGGGCCCACGCTCGGCGGCTGGCTCACCCAATCGATGTCGTGGTACTGGATCTTTCTCGTCAATCTGCCGGTCTGCGCGATCGGCCTCGTGGCCGTTCACCGCTACATGCCGCAAGACAAACCGATCGATCCGCCGCCGTTCGACTACACCGGCTACACGCTGCTGTCGATCGCGATGATCGCCGGCTCGCTCGCGATTGATGCGTCATCGGACGGCAGCTACACGATATGGACGCTCGGCGTCGCCGCGATCGCGGCGGCCGCGGCGCTCGCCTACGTCGCGCATGCGCGCAAACGCGCGAATCCGCTCTTCCGGCTCGAACTCTTTCGCGAACCGAACTTTGCCGTCGGCCTGGCGGGCAATCTGGTCTCGCGCATCGGCATTGGCGCGACGCCGTTCCTGCTGCCGCTGATGATGCAGCTCGAGTTCGGCTATGCACCGCTGCGCTCGGGGCTGCTGCTCGTGCCGGCCGCAATCGCCGGCGTGGTCGCGAAGCCATGGATCACGCCGCTCGTTCGCCGTCACGGCTACCGGACTTTCCTGTTCGTCAACACGCTGATCGTCGGTGCGGTGATCACGTTGTTCGCGACGATCAGCCCCGACACGCCGCTCGTCTTCGAAATGGCGCTGATCGCGATCTTCGGTGCGACCAATTCGGTGCAGATCGCGGCGATGAACAGCGTCACGCTGAAAGGCCTGCCGCATCGCGATGCCGCGAGCGGCAACAGCCTCTATTCGATGGTGCAGATGCTGTCGATGGGGCTTGGCGCATCGGTGGGCAGCGGGCTGGCGGCGCTGTTTGGCACGCAAACCGGCTCGACGCTGCTCGGCTTCAAGCTGAGCTTTATTTGCGTGGGCGCGATCACGCTCGCGTCCGCGGCGATTTTCTGGCGCATTCATGAATCGCGCACGGCGCGCACCCCGCCCAATCACGCGGTCGCGCAGCGCTAGGCAGGCGCGCGCGGCGCGAACCCGGCGCGAACCGTACCGGCTTTCGCCGGCGGCTCGATCAGTTCGTTCGCACCGCGCGTTTTCTGCGACACTGGCGGCTTCGCATCACGCCGCCTCCCATGTCCTGGTATCTATATCTGATCGAATGCGCCGACGGCAGTGTCTACACGGGCATCACGACCGATGTTGCCGCCCGCTTCGCACAACACGTGCAAGGCAAGGGCGCGCGCTATACGCGCGCGCGCAAGCCGCGCGCCGTGCTCGCATCGTTCGAGCTGGCCGACCGGTCGAGCGCGTCGCGGGCCGAATATCGGGTCAAGCAACTGACGGCCGCGCAGAAGCGCGCGCTGGCGAGCGGCGCGCTGCCGCTCACGTCGGTGCTGCCGGCCACTGCGGGCGGCGGACGCGATGTCGATGCCGGGCATGCCGCAGGCGGAACGGATGCGGCTGAAAACGGCACGACGGCGGCGGCGGCCGATGAAGCTGCCGGCGGGGCTGCCGTAACACGGCGCACGCGCGCAAGGCAGGCTCGCCGTGCGTTGGAGCTATCGAAGCCGTCGAAGCCGTCGAAGCCGTCGAAGCACTCATCCGCCGCCAACGGAGCAAAACTCATCCGCGCCGCCGCCGCAAGCGAAACCGGAAACGAAAACGCACGCGCGGCCACCCCGCACCGCGTGCGCGCCAAACAAAACCGCGCGGCCTCATGACGAGGCACGCGCGGTTTCGGTGCAGCGAGCGGCGCATCGAGCGCCGCGACGGCGCTTACTTCTTGAAGTTCGCGACGCCTTCGGAAATTTCCTTATGCGCGGCGTCGATGCCGTCCCAGCCATCGACCTTCACCCACTTGCCCTTCTCGAGCGCCTTGTACTGTTCGAAGAAGTGTTTGATCTGGTCCTTCAGATAGCCAGGCACGTCGTCGAGCGACTGGATGCCGGCCGTCATCGGGCTGATCTTGTCGTGCGGCACGGCGATGAGCTTCGCGTCGACGCCCGACTCGTCGGTCATCTTCAGCATACCCAGCGCGCGCGCGCGCACGACCGAGCCTGCGAGCAGCGGGAACGGCGTGATGACGAGCACGTCGACCGGATCACCGTCGCCCGACAGCGTTTGCGGAATGAAGCCGTAGTTGACCGGATAGCGCATGCCGGTACCAATGAAGCGGTCGACCACGAGGAGGCCTAGCTCCTTGTCCGCTTCGTACTTGACCGGCTCGCTTTGCGCCGGGATTTCGATGATCACGTTGAAGTCGTGCGGCAGGTCCTTGCCCGCCGGGACATTGCTAAAGCTCATGAGCGTTCTCTTGCAGTGCGGATGGGAATCGGGACGGAAGGCGGCCCGCCGCCTGTCCGATGGAACGAGCATTATAGCCAATCGCCCGATGGCGCTCGCATCGCGATCGGCGCGATAATCCGGCAACGATGCAGCGCGGCGCATGCCGGCCCGGCCTCGATGGCGTATCGAGAGATCGCAGGCAATGCGCGCAACGAGCGGCCAAACGCCGGGAGCGAACATGGAAGAGGCGAAGCACTTCATCGCGGGCGCTTGGGCAGCGCCCGCCGGCGGGGAAACGATCACCGTCGTCGATCCGTCCGACGGCGAGCCATTCGCGCGGATCGCGCGCGGCACCGCGGCCGACGTCGACGCAGCGGTGCACGCGGCGCGCGCGGCATTCGACGGCCCATGGGGGGCGGCAAGCGCGGCCGAACGCGGACGCATGCTATACCGGCTGTCGATGCTCGTGGCCGCATGCCGCGACGAACTCGCGCTGATCGAATCGCGCGACACCGGCAAGCCGCTGTCGCAGGCCCGCGCGGACGCCGACGCGCTAGCCCGCTATTTCGAGTTTTACGCAGGCGCGGCGGACAAGCTGCACGGCAGCACGCTGCCGTACCGCGCGGGCTACACGGTGCTGACACTGCGCGAGCCGCACGGCGTTACCGGCCACATCGTGCCCTGGAACTACCCGATGCAGATCCTCGGGCGCAGCGTGGGCGCGGCGCTCGCGGCCGGTAATGCGTGCGTCGTGAAACCATCCGAGGACGCGTGCCTGTCGATCCTGCGGGTGGCGACGCTCGCCGCCGAAGCCGGGCTGCCCGCAGGCGCGCTCAATGTCGTGACAGGTTACGGCTTCGACGCAGGCGCAGCGCTCGCGCGTCATCCGGGCGTCAACCATCTGTCGTTCACGGGCTCCCCGGACACCGGCCGCGCCGTCGCGCAAATGGCGGCCGAGCACCACGCGCCGGTAACCCTGGAGCTAGGCGGTAAATCGCCACAGATCGTATTCGCCGATGCCGATCTCGACGCGGCCCTGCCCGTGCTCGTATCCGCGATCATCCAGAACAGCGGGCAAACCTGCTCGGCCGGCAGCCGCGTGCTGATCGAGCAGTCGATCTACGAGCCGCTCGTCGAGCGCCTGGCGGCCGCGTTCGGCGCGCTGAAGGTCGGCCCGGCCGGCGCCGATCTCGATTGCGGCCCGCTCATCAGCGCGAAACAGCAACAACGCGTCTGGGATTTCCTATCCGATGCACAGCACGACGGCGTCGCGATGGCCGCACATGGCGAAGTTGCGACGGATGCGCCCGAAACGGGTTTCTATCAGGCGCCCGTGCTGCTGCGCGACGTCCCGCATACGCACCGTCTCGCGCAGGAAGAAGTGTTCGGGCCCGTGCTCGCCGCGATGCGGTTTACAGACGAGGACGAGGCGCTCGCGCTTGCGAACGGCACGCGCTACGGGCTTGTCGCGGGCATATGGACGCGCGACGGCGCGCGCCAGTTGCGCCTCACGCGCAAGTTGCGCGCGGGGCAGGTTTTCGTCAACGATTACGGCGCGGGCGGCGGCGCGGAGTTGCCGTTCGGCGGCGTGGGCCGCTCCGGTCACGGCCGCGAAAAAGGCTTCGAGGCGCTGTACGGCTTCACCGTGCTCAAGACCATCGCGCTCAAACACGGCTGACGGGCGGCCGCGACACGTTTCGCCCTGTATCGCGGATCATGACACCCCACTCAGGAGACAACCGATGCGGCTGAGCGGCAAGACCGCCATCGTCACGGGCGCAGGCTCGGGATTCGGCGCAGGTATCGCGGCAACGTTCGCGCGCGAGGGCGCGAACGTCGTCGTCAACGATCTGAACGGCGCGGCCGCCGAGCGCGTCGCGAGCGAGATTGCGCTTGCCGGCGGGCGCGCGATCGCCGTCGCGGCCGACGTGTCGCGCGGCGACGACTGGCGCACGCTGGCGCACGCCGCATTCGACACGTTCGACAGCGTGCAGATCGTCGTCAACAACGCGGGCACCACCCACCGCAACCAGCCGGTGCTCGACGTGACCGAGGCCGAATACGACCGGGTGTACGCCGTCAATATGAAGAGCCTGTTTTTCTGCGTGCAAACTTTCGTGCCGCACTTTCGCCGCATAGGCGGCGGCGCGTTCGTCAACATCGCGTCGACGGCAGGCGTGCGGCCGCGTCCGGGCCTCGTCTGGTACAACAGCACGAAAGGCGCGATGATCACCGCGAGCAAGGCGCTTGCCGCCGAGCTGGGCGGCGACCGGATCCGCGTGAACTGCGTGAACCCGGTGCTCGGCGACACCGGGCTCACGGCCGAATTCATGGGGGCAGCCAATACGCCGGAAAACCGCGCGCGCTTCATTGCGACGATCCCGCTCGGGCGCCTGTCGACGCCGCAGGACGTCGCGAACGCCGCGCTTTACCTGGCATCCGACGAAGCGGCGTTCGTCACGGGCACGTGCATCGAAGTCGACGGCGGCCGCTGCGTCTGAGCGGCGCGGTGCGCGCCGCGCCGTTGCATCGGCCCGCATGCGGCGGCACCAGGCAGGCCATGGCGTGGCACGCTGCAAGCGCAGCCGCCCACGGCGCGCGGCACATGCGCAGCCCAGGCCGCGGCAAGCACGTTTGCGCACGGCGCACTGAAGTCCGAGGCACCGTCACTAGATAAGACACCAGAGGAGACATCATGGCAAGTCCGATACCGGCGATCACGCCGAACACGCCGTCCGCGTTCGAAGCGGCAACCTACCGCAAGGTCTCGTGGCGGCTCGCGCCGATGTTGCTGCTCTGCTACGTGGTCGCGTATCTCGACCGCGTAAACGTCGGTTTCGCGAAACTGCAAATGGCGGCCGATCTGCATTTGTCAGACGCTGTCTACGGGCTCGGCGCCGGGATTTTCTTCGTCGGCTATTTTCTGTTCGAAGTCCCGAGCAACATGATCCTGCACCGGGTCGGCGCACGGCTCTGGATCGCACGGATCATGATCACATGGGGCATCCTCTCGGCGCTCACGATGTTCGTGACCACGCCGGCCGCGTTCTACGCGATGCGTTTTCTACTGGGCGCGGCCGAGGCGGGTTTCTTCCCCGGCGTGATTCTCTATCTGACCTATTGGTATCCCGCGCATCGACGGGGCCGGATGACGACGCTGTTCATGACGGCCGTCGCGCTGTCGGGCATTGTCGGCGGACCGATCTCCGGCTACATCCTGAAAGCGTTCGACGGCGCGAACGGCTGGCATGGCTGGCAATGGCTGTTCCTGCTCGAAGGCATCCCGTCGATCGCCGTCGGAATGCTGCTGTTCGCCGCGCTCGACGACCGGATCGACGACGCGAGCTGGCTCGACGACGATGAAAAAGCGCTGCTTGCGCGCAACGTCGCGCTCGAAGCCGCGCGTAAGGAAGATCCGCCGCTCGCCGCCGTGTTCGCCAGCCCGCGCGTATGGCTGATGGGCGCGATCTATTTCTCGTTCGTGACGGGGCTGTACGGCGTCGGCTTCTGGCTGCCCACGCTGATCAAGTCGACGGGCGTGACCGACGCGTTCGCGATCGGGCTTCTATCGGCAATTCCTTATGCAGCGGCCGTCGTCGCGATGCTGGCCATCGCATCGAGCGCGGACCGCCGTCGCGAACGGCGCTGGCACATCGCGCTACCGGCCGCGGCAGGCGCGATCGGGCTCGTGCTGTCGGTCATCTGGGCGCACGATACACTGCTCGCAATGCTCGGCCTCACGCTTGCAACGATCGGCATCCTGAGCGCGCTGCCGCTCTTCTGGAGCCTGCCGACCGCGTTCCTCGGCGGCGGCGCGGCGGCGGCCGGCATTGCGATAATCAATTCGATCGGCAACCTCGCCGGCTTCCTGAGCCCTTATGCGATCGGCTGGCTCAAGCAGGCGACCGGAGCAAACGACGCGGGAATGATCATGCTCGCCGCATTCATGGTGCTGGGCGGCTTGCTGGTGCTATCGGTGCCGAAGGCGCTCGTCGATCGCTGAACCGCCGGCCGGCCGCTCAATGTAAAACGGCGGCCGCAAGGGCCGCCGTTTGCCGCGCCTGAATGCCAGCGCATCGAATAAACACAGCGCATCGAGCGCCGCGCATCGCAGCGATTCACACCACCGTGATCGCGAGCGCGCTTTCCCGATAGTGCTGCGCAGCCTTGTCGGTTTCACCCAACTGCTCGAACAGGCGCGCGAGCGCGCGGTGCGCGCGAATCTTCAGCGATTCCTCGTCGGCGAGCTTGAGCGCCGCCTCGAGGAACGACTGCGCCTTGCCCCACAGCTGCTGGCGCTGGCACAGGCGGCCAAGCGCGAACAGCAAATCCGCATCCTCCAGCCGATCCTTGCGCCACGCTTCGGCTTTCTGGATCAGTGGCAGCGCGTCGGCATCCGCGGTATCGGGATAGCGGCGCAACAGACGCGCATTCCAATTGTGCGCAAGCGCCTCTTCGACGATCCGCCGCGCCTCCTGCCTGCGCTCGAGCGCGATCAGCAGCTCCGCGGCAAGATCGGCAAGCCGCGGCGACTGCCGCTCGGCCACCGACAACGACTGCCACACCTCGAGCAACGCATCGGCATCGTGCCGACGTTCGCGCAACAGATGCTCGGCCGCCTGCTGACGCAGGCGCACCGCCGCGGCCGGATGCAGCGCCTCGCGCTTTTCGAGCGCCTTCGCCAGCTTGAGCACCTCGGGCCAGTTCTTCAATTGCTGCTGCGCGCGCAGCGCGATCTGCTGCGCATGAATCCGCTTGCCGCCCGACGCCTGCATTTCGGCAAGCGCGGCGAGCGCGCCTTGCGCATCGCGACCGTCCGCGCGCATGTCGGCGGTGGCGAGGAGCCGCGCGTCCTGCCAGTCCTGCCCGTCTACCTTCGCGAGCCATTCGTCGCGCCGCGCGTACTCGTGCATCCGGTGCGCGGCCGAGGCGGCGATGAGGCTCGCCGCGCTCTGGTTCGCATCGATCACAAGCGCGTCGCGCGCGGCCTTCTCGGCACGCGAGAAGCGGCCCGCGTACAGATTCGCGAGCGCGTCGCGCAGCGACGTCTGCGCCCGCTCCGCACGCATTTTCGCGCGATACGCGGCAACGCGCCGCGGCATCCGCCAGATATTGCGCACAATTCGCGTCAGCGCATACAGCGCGATGAAGACGACGATGATCGCCAGCACGAAGAAATTCAACGACAGGTCGATCCGGTAAGGCGGATAGACGATCAGCACCTGTCCGGTGTCGAAGCGGCCGAGCGTCGCGAGCGCTGCTGCGATCGCGAACAGCACGGCAAGCCAGATGATTCCACGCAACGTCATGTCGTCAACCCCGGCTCTTGAACTGTTGAACCGCGTTCAGGCTCGCGTTCAGGTTCGGCGTCGCGACCGCCAGCGACGCGGCATCCACCTGCTTGACGAGATCCTGAACGGTCTGGGTGTCCTTCGAGCTGCCGTCGAAGTAGCGGGAAAGCGCCGCCTGCGCCGCATGCAGATCGGATTTCATCGCGCTGTCGTTGCGCGCGAGCAGGGAAAGCCGCGCGCTCAGCAGCCGCAGCTTCACGTTCTCGCGCACGAAGTAGCCCTGCTCCGGCGACGCGAGCATCGCGTCCGCATGATCGATGCGGCGCACCTCGATGAGCGACTTCACCTGCTCGCCGATGCCCGCCGAAAAACCGCGCCACCACGCCTTCCAGCGCGGCTCGCCGGCCGCCTCGGCCGTGCGCAGCGCACTGAGCGCGGCGTCGGGGCGGGTGGATTCGTGCGGCGCGAGCACCTCGCCCGCCAGCGGCAGCCCGTCGATTTTCGCGATCGCATCGTCGAGCTTGATCGCGAGCCCCGTCAGATCGACGGACGGCGCAGCCTTCAATCGTTCGATATCCTGCGCAACCGCCTTGCGCACCGCGACCGCCTGCGCGCTCTGCGACGACGCAAGCCGCGAATCAGCGTTCTGCAGCGCGATCAGCGCGAGTTGCGTGTTGCCCGTCAGCAGAAGCTGCTGGCTCGCGCTCGACAGCATCTGGCCGACTTCCTCGATCATCCATGCGTCGCGGTTGCGCGACAGATCCTGGTATTGCTCTTGCAGCGCCTGCTGCGCGGCCCGCGCGTCGGCGAGCTTGCCGTCGAGCTGGGAAAGCTGCGCGCCGGTGTCGTGCACGCTCGCGAGCGCCTGGTCGGCCTTCGCGCGAAGCTCGGCCGTCTGCGCATCGAGCGTCTTTTGCCGTTCGGCCGCGTGCTGGTCGAGACGGTCGACCTTGCGGTTCAGCGCATAGCCTCCCGCGCCCGCCGCCGCCGCGATCGCGACCGTCACGAGCCACAGCGCCGCGGTCGAGCCCCCGCGCCGCGCCTTCGTTTCAAACGGCGTAAATGGCTGATTCGGTGGCGTGGCCGCCGTGGCCGGCCTGGAAGAAGTGTCTTTGGTATCGTTGGTGTCTGTCATGCGTGAAGGCATCGGTGCGGCGGTCGCCGGTTGATCGGCCTCTTCGGCCAACGTACGAAACGCGTGGACGATGCGCTCATCGCCCGCGCCGGACAGCGTAATCCTATCAAAACCGAGCGCCCTCGCGGTCTCGGCGATCCGCGGGTGCGGCGCAACGAACCGAGCGCGCGTCAGCGCGTCGATCTCCGCTTCGGTCAAATGCGCGTGCGCGAGTTCCTGCAGATTGCGCACGCCCTCCGAACTCGTCACGAGCCACGCGTGCGGCTCTCCCGACAGCAGCCCATGCACGCGTTCCCACGCGCGGATCGACGGCTCGGGCATGATGCGCCGGTACGCGGCGACCAGCTCGACTTCGGCGCCCGCTTCGCGCAACCGCTCGGCGAGCCACTCGCGGCCGCCGTCGCCGCGCACGATCAGCACGCGCTTGCCGGCAAGCGCGGCCGCGCCGCCGAACGCGCGCTCGATCTCCGCGAACAGGCTTTCGGAATCGTAGCGCGGCGTGCCGCCATTGCCTGGCTCGCGCGGCGCGATCACCCGGTGCGTGCCCGCGACGATCCCGTGCCGCGCAAGCGCGGCGACACTGCCCGGCCCGACGACGCCGATCGGCAGCGGATGCGGCCAGATCGCGTCGAGCCGCGCGAGCGCATGGTCGATCGCGTTCGGCGACACGAACACGACGAGGGCGTATGCATCGAGCCGCGCGAGCGCGCCGGCCAGCGGCGCATCATCGGCGAGCGGCGCGATGTCGATCAGAGGGAAGTCGAGCACGTCGATGCCCGCCGCCGCGAGCTGCGCGGCGAGCCCGGACGACTGGCCGTCGGGCCGCGTGAGCACCGCGGTGAACCCGCGCGGCGCGCGCGTCATTGCGCGCCGCCCTTTTGCGCGTTCGCCGCGACGAGCGCGTCGACGATTTCGCGTGCGCCCTGCTGCTCGAGCGCATCGGAGACCGTGCGCCCGAGCGCGAGCGCGTCGGCGGGCGTCGCGGCATGGGCGCTCGCGCTCGCGCGCAGCACGCGGCGGCCGTCCGTCGTCGATACGCTGCCCGTCAGATGCAGCGCGTCGCCGCGCCATACCGCATGCGCGGCGAGCGGCACCTCGCAACTGCCGCCAAGCGAACGCGACACCATCCGTTCGGCCTCGACCGCGAGCGCGGTGCGTGCATCGTGCAGCGGCACGAGCCAGCGGGCGACGTCCGCCCGGTGCGCGGCGATCTCGATGCCGAGCGCGCCCTGCCCGGCGGCGGGCAAGCTGTCGTCGACATCGAGGTGCGCGCGGATGCGCGCTTGCAGGCCAAGGCGCTTCAACCCCGCGGCGGCGAGAATGATCGCCGCGTAATCGCCGCGATCGAGCTTGGCAAGCCGCGTATCGAGATTGCCGCGCAGCGGCCGCACGTCGAGTTGCGCATAGCGTGCGCGCAGCATCGCCTCGCGGCGCAGGCTCGACGTGCCGACGATCGCGCCGGCCGGCAATTCGGCGAGCGACGCATACGTATTCGAGACGAACGCATCGCGCGGATCTTCGCGATGCAGCACGGCCGCGAGCGCGAAGCCGTCGGGCAGCACCATCGGCACGTCTTTCAGCGAATGCACGGCCAGATCGGCGCGGCCGTCGGCGAGCGCATGCTCGAGCTCTTTGACGAACAGCCCCTTGCCGCCCACTTTCGACAGCGCGCGATCGAGAATTTGATCGCCTCGTGTCGTCATCCCGAGGATATTTACGTCACAAGCTGGATATAATTTGCGCAGCGCATCACGCACGTGCTCGGCTTGCCACATGGCGAGGCGGCTCTCGCGCGAAGCGATCGTCAGCGTCGCGGGAAGCTCGGCCGAAAAGGTCTCGGAATTCATCTGACTGGCATATCACAGGTGGAACCAGGAGCAGGCAATGGTAGCACGCGGGCTTGGCCGGGGCGCTTGGTCAAGCGGGCGCGGCTTGGCTGGTTCGCTTGGCTGGTCTGATCGGCCGGTCCGCTCGGTTAGTCCGGCGGCTCGCAACCATCGCGAGGTTCGGCGTGCCAGCCAATCGCGCCCGCCCGCAGCATGGCCGCCGCGCCCGCGCATCGCCCGGCCGGGCTTGGCTGAGCACCGATCCATTGCGCGGGTCGCAACCGCCGGGCCAGTCGCACCGCCCGCCGGACAGCCCGCCCGTGCCGCGCGTCTGCGCGCCGCGGACGGATCGCGCATGACGAGACGAGCCGCGCGCCGATCGCGCTGTTGCAGGACCGCTGTTCCCGTTCACTCGTGCTTTCCCAAGGAAATCGATCGTGAAGTCTTCCGGATCGGCGCGCTCGACGCGCCGCAACGCAGTCTCGCCCTCCCCCGCGCCGGCATCCGCCGCCGTCCGCCCTCGCGGCCAGACGACCCCGCGCGAGCCGAAACGCGCGGCGCGCGCGAACGGCCATGCAAACGCCGCCGCCAAACCGAACGGCCGCACGCGCGAGGACAAGGACCGCCCGCTCTTCGAGGACATCCGCTATCTCGGCCGCCTGCTCGGCGACGTGGTTCGCGAGCAGGAAGGCGACGCCGTGTTCGAAGTAGTCGAGACGATCCGCCAGACCGCCGTCAAATTCCGCCGCGAAGACGACAACGCGGCAGCGCAAACGCTCGAGAAGATGCTGAGAAAGCTCACGCCCGAGCAAACCGTAAGCGTGGTGCGCGCGTTCAGCTATTTCTCGCATCTCGCGAACATCGCCGAGGACCGCCATCACAATCGCCGCCGCCGCATCCACGCACTCGCGGGCTCCGCGCCGCAGGCGGGCACCGTCTCGTATGCGCTCGCCAAACTGAAGGAAGCGGGCGGCGCGTCGTCGAAGGCCATCAAGCAATTCTTCGACGACGCGCTGATCGTGCCCGTGCTGACCGCGCACCCGACCGAAGTGCAGCGAAAGAGCATTCTCGACGCGCAGCACGACATCGCGCGCCTGCTGGCCGAGCGCGACCAGCCGCTCACCGCGCGCGAGCGCGCGCACAACGAGGCGCTGCTGCGCGCGCGCGTGACGACGCTCTGGCAGACCCGGATGCTGCGCGATGCGCGGCTGACGGTCGCCGACGAAATCGAGAACGCGCTGTCGTACTACCGCGCGACGTTCCTCGACGAGCTGCCCGCGCTCTACGCGGACATCGAGGAAGCGCTCGCCGAGCACGGCCTGCCCGCGCGCGTGCCGGCGTTTTTCCAGATGGGAAGCTGGATCGGCGGTGATCGCGACGGCAACCCGAACGTCACCGCCGCGACGCTCGACGAAGCGGTCAACCGCCAGGCCGCGGTGATCTTCGAGCATTATCTCGAGCAGGTGCACAAGCTGGGCGCGGAGTTATCGGTATCGAACCTGCTCGTCGGCGCGAGCGACGCGCTGAAGGCACTCGCGGCCGCATCGCCCGACCAGTCGCCGCACCGCGTCGACGAGCCGTACCGCCGCGCGCTGATCGGCGTCTACACGCGCGTGGCGGCGAGCGCGCGCGTGCGGCTCGGCGAAGGCGCGGTGCCGGTGCGCAGCGCGGGCCGCGGCGCGGCGCCCGTGCGCGCGACGCCTTATGCGGACGCCGAAGCGTTCGCCGCCGATCTGCGCGTGCTGATGGACTCGCTCGCCGAGCATCACGGCGAATCGCTCGCGGCGCCTCGCCTCGCGCCGCTCGTGCGCGCGGCCGAGGCGTTCGGCTTTCACCTCGCGAGCATCGACCTGCGGCAAAGCTCCGACATTCACGAAGCGGTGATCGCCGAGCTGTTCGCGCGCGCCGGCATCGAGCCCGACTACGCGGCGCTCGCCGAGCGCGACAAACTGCGCGTGCTGCTCGCCGCGCTCGCCGATCCGCGGCCGCTGCGCTCGCCGTATCTCGACTATTCGGATCTCGCGAAAAGCGAACTCGGCGTGCTCGAACGCGCGCGCGCGATCCGCGCGCAGTTCGGCCCGCGCGCGGTGCGCAACTACATCATTTCGCACACCGAGACGGTGAGCGATCTCGTCGAAGTCCTGCTGCTGCAGAAGGAAACCGGCCTGTTCGACGGCACGCTAGGCAGCCATGCGCGCAATGACCTGATGGTCATTCCGCTCTTCGAGACGATTGCCGACTTGCGCAACGCGCCCGACATCATGCGCGAATTCTTCGCACTGCCGGGCGTCGGCGATCTGCTCGCGCATCAGGACGACGAGCAGGAAGTGATGCTCGGCTATTCCGACAGCAACAAGGACGGCGGCTTCCTCACGTCGAACTGGGAGCTTTACCGCGCCGAACTCGCGCTCGTCGAGCTGTTCCGCGAGCGCGGGATCAGGCTGCGGCTATTCCACGGCCGCGGCGGCACGGTCGGCCGCGGCGGCGGCCCGACCTATCAGGCGATCCTGTCGCAGCCGCCCGGCACGGTCAACGGCCAGATCCGGCTCACCGAGCAGGGCGAAGTGATCGCAAGCAAGTTCGCGAACCCGGAGATCGGCCGGCGCAATCTCGAAACGGTGGTCGCCGCGACGCTCGAGGCGACGCTGCTGCCGCACACCAATGCGCCGAAGCAGCTTGCGGCGTTCGAGGCGGTGATGCAGACGCTGTCCGACGCCGCGATGGCCGCATATCGCGCGCTCGTCTACGAAACGCCCGGCTTCACCGACTATTTCTTCTCGTCGACGCCGATCACCGAGATCGCCGAACTCAACATCGGCAGCCGGCCCGCATCGCGCAAGCTGCAAGACCCGAAAAACCGCAAGATCGAGGATCTGCGCGCGATTCCGTGGGGCTTCTCGTGGGGTCAGTGCCGGCTGCTGCTGACGGGCTGGTACGGCTTCGGCAGCGCGGTCGCCGCGTACCTCGACGGCACGAAGGACGCAGCCGAGCGCAACCGGCGCGTCGCGCAGCTCAAGAAGATGAACAAGACCTGGCCGTTCTTCGCGCATCTGCTGTCGAACATGGACATGGTGCTCGCGAAAACCGATCTCGCGGTCGCGTCGCGCTACGCGCAGCTCGTCGCCGACAGGAAGCTGCGCAAGCACGTGTTCGAGCGGATCGTCGCCGAGTGGCATCGCACGTCGGGCGCGCTTGCCGAGATCACCGGCCACGGCGAGCGGCTCGCGGCGAATCCGCTTCTCGCGCGATCGATCAAGAACCGCTTCCCGTATCTCGATCCGCTCAACCACCTGCAAGTCGAGCTGATCAAGCGGCACCGCGCGGGCGACACGAACGCGCGGCTGCGGCGCGGGATTCATCTGACGATCAACGGAATCGCGGCTGGGCTGCGCAATACCGGTTGATCCGGCACGGCGCGGTGCGCGCGGTCAAGCCGCGTGCCGAGGCGGCGGGCGGCGGGCGGCAGCCGCTTGCCGGGGCCGCCGTTTCAATCGCGCATCGCCGCCGGCTCTTCGCCGGGCGGGGTCAGGCCGGGTCAGAAGTCGGAAACGAGACAAAAGGCCGCTGCGGCATTCACCGCAGCGGCCTTTTTGCATTGACCGAACGGCATTTGCTCCGCTGTCCTGCGCATGGCGCCGCGCCGACGGCCGCGGCCATCAACACGCGCCAATCATCAGCGCATCGAGCTTGAACGAACCGTCCCGCTGCACGTCGTAGTACGCCCTCACTTCGTCGGGCGCGCCGGCCCACAGCGCGCGAATCGCGTCCGCACGCACCTGCGGCGTGCGCATGCGCGCAATCCAGCCCGCGAATTCGATCGGCAAGCGCCAACGCTCGCGCACCTCGGCCGCCAAGCCCGCTTCGTCGAACATGCGCAGCCATTCATCGGCACGGTAATTGCGCACGTGCGACGCGTCGCGCAGCACCTCGGCCGCCTGCAAGTGCGTGTCGATGAGCGGATCGTCGGCACCCGCGACGTCGATGAACAACACCCGGCCACCCGGCTTCAGCACGCGGCGCACTTGCGCGAGCGCGCGCCGCACGTCGCGCCAGTGATGCGCGCTCATCCGGCTCACGACCCAGTCGAACGACGCATCGGCAAACGGCAAGCGTTCCGCCACACCCTGCTCGACGCGCACGCTGGACAAGCCGCGCTCGCGTGCGGCCGCCTCGACCGTGGCAAGCATCTGCGGCGCGAGATCGTATGCGATCACCTGCGCGGCGCCGCCGCGCGCCGCCGCGAAGCTCGCGTGCCCCGCGCCGCACCCGAGGTCCAGCACCTGCGCATTGGGCGTCGTGCCGATCTCGGCGGCGAGGGTATCGAGATCGGCGCCCGTCGCATGGACAGTGCTTGTCAAATAGGCAGCGGCCGTCGCGCCAAACGCGTCGGCGACCTTGTCGTGCTGTTTCATCGGCTGGGCTCCTTGTCGTGAAGCAAATGGCGCATCCAAATCGGGAATTCGTGGAAAAACCGCCGCCGCAACCGCGACGGCGCGGCGGCGGCAGCTACCGCGAACCGCTACAATAGAGCCCGACTTGTACCGGTACAAGTCAATCAATTATCCTGGTATCGGGTCCACCAGCCAGCCCGCTGCTTCGAACCCGCGCTTTACCCGCCACACCCGACGCAACATGAGCCATCCCGCCTCCCCGCCCCTGCTCGACACCACGCCGGCCCGCGCGCTCGGCGATTTCATCCGCGCCCACCGCGAGCGGCTGTCGCCACAAGCCGCGGGCCTGCCGCCCGGCCCGCGGCGCAGAACGCCGGGGCTGCGTCGCGAGGAGGTCGCGCAACTCTGCGGCGTGAGCGCCACTTGGTACACGTGGATCGAGCAGGGGCGCGAGGTGTCGGCATCCGCCGATGCGCTCGCGCGCATCGCGGTCGCCCTGCAACTGTCGCGCGCCGAGCGCGCGTATCTGTTCGAGCTGGCCGCGCAGCGCGACCCGGCCGAACCCGAACTCGCGGCCACCGACGTGCCCGCGACGCTCGTGGCCACCGTGAAGCTGCTCGCGACGCCCGCATACGTGCTCGATCGCCAGTGGAACGCGCTCACGTGGAACGACGCCGCGAGCACGCTGTTCGCCGGCTGGCTCGACGGCGAACGCGACGAGCGCAACCTGCTGCGCTTCACGTTCACGTCGCCTGCCGCGCGCGCGCTGATCGTCGACTGGCAGGCGCGCTCGCGCCGGCTCGTCGCCGAGTTCCGCGCCGACACGATCCGCCATCTGAGCGACGCGCCCACCCGCGCGCTGATCGACTCGCTCGTCGCCGCGAGCGACGCGTTCGCGCATTATTGGGCGTCGCAAGACGTGGTTGAACGGGAAGGCGGCGAGCGCGCGTTCGATCATCCACGCGACGGCCGCGTCGTCTATCAGCAGATGACGCTCAAGCCCGCTCAGCGCGACGATCTGAAGCTGGTGGTGCTGGTGCGCGAGTAACGCGGCGCGCAACGGGCGCACGGCACGCACGCGCCGGCGCGCCGCCGGCCGCAATCCGGGCGGGCTCGTGCGAATCGTTTGCCGGCCCGCCGTGGCGCTTCGCCACGCGCAACGCGACGCTGCGATCCGCGTCACGCACAACGCCACGGCGCTCCGCGCATGCGTCGGCAGGCAACGGCCCCCGGGCTCAGAACGCGATCGTCGCGGTAATCGTATCGCTGTAGCTGCCTGGCGCGGGCGTTGTCTGCGCGGGCACCTGCCCATAGATGGTCAACGTCTGCGCAACGCCGCTGCCTGTTCCGGTAGCCATCGACGTGCCGGCCGTGCCGTCGCCCCACGCCGCCGCATGGCCGGCATCCAGATAAAGCTGATAGCCGATCTGCGCGCCGCCGCCCGTGCGCTGCATCGCCCGCGCCGCCACGTTACCGCTCGCGCCGCCGTTCAACGCGATCCGGAACGCGTCGCCGTTCGTGCATTGCACCGTGAGCGTGCCCGTGGCCGTCAACGCGCCGCTAATCACGCCAGTCGCGCCGAACGCGACATTGGTCGCATTGATGAAGCAATCATTGACGACCGTGGCCGTCGCCGTGAACGCAAACGTGCCGGCCGATGTCTGCGATGCGCACGGCGTCGGCGCGAGCGTATAGAAGCTGTAGCTGAGCGAAGTCTGATTGCCGGCGAAGCTCTGCGCATACACGGTGTTCGCATTGCCTACCGTCGGCACGGTGGGCTGGTTCGCGGCGATCTGGCCATAGACCGTGACGGTCGCGTTCGCCGTCGTGCCGAGCAATGGCTTCACCAGCGTCGCGGAAATCGGCGTCGTGCCGGCGGAAACCGCTCCCCAGCTCTGCGTGTGGCCGGCATCCTGATACAGGTCGTACAGCATCGGGTTCGCGCCGTTCGTCAAATAGCGCGGCGTCGCGCCGCCGAGATTCAGGCAGACGAGCACGCTCGGCGTCAGCGTGATGGCCGACCACGTGCAGGTGATGGTCATCGTCGCGCTCGTCGGCACCGCCGTCAGCGCAATCGGATTCACCAGGCCGAAGTCCGGCGCGGGCGCGCTCACCGAACACGTCTCGGCGCGCGCGGCGACCCAGGGCCCCGCAAGCAGCAGCGCCGCGCATACCGCGAGCACGCATCGCCCGATGCGCCGCCATCTGATTTCGAATGTCATATTCGGTTTTGAAATCCTGATTGATTTCGCACGCGCACTTGCTCGCACGCGCCGGCGCCGGAAAAGCCAATGACTTATTGAAATTGAAACGCATCATGCTGCTTTTTATTCGATGCGCCCAATAAACGCAACTCGATGGCCCACGGCCGCGATTCCGCCTTCGCCCAATCCGGCCGCGACGCATCATTGCATTCACCGGCGCCGCATTGGCCCACCGGCATGTGAATTACACATGATCAAGCAACAAAGAATAGAGCCATTACTCTGATCAGGATTAACACTTAGGTTTATTTCCCCAGTGCATTCAGATATTTTCCCTTTGTTTCGCGCTGATTTATCGAGTAACTTTATTATCAAAAGCTAACGGACCCGGTCACCGTAAGCTCATCGGAAGCTGAGCCTCGGCAACTGTTCGGTATCCTGATCGTGCGGTCGCATAAAAAGCCCTCTACTACGGGAGTCACAACGCCATGCGCTTTCGCCTACGCATTCCGACGTCTGTTGCCGCCGCCCTGCTGCTCGCTGCCGCGCCGTCGTTCCGGCCCGCAGCGGCGGCCGTCTATTCGAACGGCACCGCCACGGCAACGTTCACCGTGTCGCTGACGATCCAGGCAAACTGCACGATTTCCGCGAACCCGCTGTCGTTCGGCACGAACGGCATACTCGCGTCCGCCGTCAACCAAACGACGACGCTGTCCGTCACGTGCTCGAATACGACGCCTTACAACGTCGGGCTCGACGCGGGCAACGTGAGCGGCTCGACCGTCGCCACCCGGCTGCTCGCCGGCACCTCGACCGGCAATACCGGCACGCTCGTCGACTTCCAGCTGTATCAGGACGCCGGCCACACGACAATCTGGGGCAACACCCAAGGCACCAACACGGTGGGCGGCACCGGCACCGGCTCGGCGCAGGCGCTGACCGTCTACGGCCAGGTGCCGCCGCAGGCAACGCCCAAGCCCGATCTCTATCAAACCACCGTTACCGCGACCGTCTATTTCTAAGCGGCCGTGACGACGATCCTCCGCCGACGCGTCGGCGCTCCTCTCGTCGCGCTCGTTGCCGTTGCCGCGCTGGCCGCTGCCGCGTGCGCCCGCGCCGCGACGCTGCAGATCTCGCCCGTCACCGTCGAGCTGAGCGCCGACACCCCGGCCGCCGGCATCACGCTGCGCAATCCCGGCGCACGGCCGATCTATGGGCAAGTGCGCACCTACCAGTGGAGCCAGGACCAGGGCGACGACGTGCTCACGCCCGCCCCCGGGCTCGCCGCGAGCCCGCCGCTCGTGCAGATCGGCGCGCACGGCGAGCAACTGGTGCGGCTCGTGCGGCTCGCGCGCGACAAGCCGCAGCGCGAAGAGAGCTATCGCGTGTTGATCGACGAATTGCCCACGCCCGATGCGCCCGTGGTCAACGGCATCGCGATCCGGTTGCGCTATTCGATTCCGGTATTCGCCGAGCCCGACGCCGCGCTCGCGCCGCCCAAGCTGACTTGGCACCTCATGCGCGGACCAGCCGGCTGGCTGCTGCGCGTGACCAACGACGGCGGGCGCCACGCGCAAATCGCAGCCGTGCAGCTCGTCGACGACGCGGGCCAGACCCACGACGTCGCGCCCGGCCTCCTCGGCTACGCGCTCGCGGGCAGCATGCGGCAATGGCCGTTGAGCGTCGACACGGCGCAGGCCGCGCCGCGCATTCGCCAGGTGCGGGCCACGGTCAACACGCAACCGACGCAGGCCGACGTGGACCCGCGCTGATTGACGCCGGCCCGGCCACGCGCACTCACCCGCCGCCCGAACGTGCCGACTGACCGCCCCGCGCACCGCTCGACGCAATCCGCACGGCATCGACGGCTCATCGAATTGGTGATCGCGCTCTGCACCATGGCGCCGGACCATGCGGCACGCGCGCAGAGCCGCAACGCGCCGCCGCAAGCGCGCGCACCGGACACAGCCGCCACGCGCGCCGCCTATGCGTATGCGTCGGGCGAATGGACGCCGCCAGCCGCGGCCGATACGCGACCCCGCGCGCAGCCGGACGCCCCGGCGCTCCCCCGTCGCACCGACGCCCCCGCTCCATCGCCGGCGAACGACCTGTATCTCGACGTATCGCTGAACGGCGAGCCGACGCATCTGATCGTCCATTTCGCGATCGTCGACGGCCGCGCCTTCGCGAGCGAGGACGACCTGAACGACCTCGGCATCGCAACGTCGCGCTTGCGGCAGCCGGCGAACGCACTCGTCGCACTCGATGCGCTGGACGGCCTGCGCTACCGCTACGACGCCACCCGGCAGACGATGGCGCTCGTCGTCCCCGATGCGCTGCGCATCCCGCACACGCTCGACACGCGCGCGCTCGCGCCAAGCGCGCCCGCGAGCGCCGGCCGAGGCGCCGTGCTGAACTACGATCTCTACACGCAGACGGCGGGCGGCGCGAGCGCCGCGCTCTGGCATGAGGCGCGCTACTTCGATCCCGCGGGCGTGTTCAGCAGCACGGGCGTCGCCGCGTTCCAGCACGCCGGGCAGCGCTATACACGCTACGACACGTCGTGGAGCCGGTCCGATCCGGCTTCGCTGAGCACGATGCAAATCGGCGACACGATCTAGTCGTCGCTCGCATGGACGCGCTCGCTGCGCATCGGCGGCTGGCAATGGCGCAGCAATTTCGCGCTGCGCCCGGATCTCGTGACGTTTCCGGTACCGGCCCTCGCGGGCACGGCCGTCGTGCCCTCGAGCGTCGATCTGTATGTGAACGGCGTGCGTCAATTCAGCGGCGACGTGCCGAGCGGCCCGTTCGTCATCAACAGCGTGCCCGGCGTCACCGGCGCGGGCAACGCGACCGTCATCACGCACGACTCGCTCGGGCGCACCATCGCGACGTCGCTGCCGCTTTACATCGATACGCGGCTGCTCGCTGCCGGCCTCGCCAGCTATTCGGTCGAGGCCGGCTTCCTGCGGCGCGCATGGGGGCTGCGCTCGTTCGACTACGCGAGCCGCCCGGCCGCGAGCGCCACCCTGCGCTACGGCGTGAACGACCGCCTGACGCTCGAAGCGTACATGCAAGCGACGCCCGGACTTTACAGCGCAGGCGCGGGCGTGCTCACGCGTGTGGGCGGCGCGGGTGTCGCGAGCGCGTCGCTCGCGCAGAGCACCGGGCGGCTCGCCGGCACACAGGTCGGCCTCGGCTATCAGCTCATCCAGCCGCGCTGGTCGATCGACGCCGCGACGCTGCGCGCGTTCGCGCACTACGGCGACCTCGCGGCGCGCGACGGCGCGCCGGTGCCGAGCGCGACCGATCGCGTCACGCTGTCGCTGCCGCTCGCGCATGCGCAGACTTTCGCGCTCAGCTACGTCGGCTTCAAGTATCCCGGCGCGCGGGCCTCGCGTATCGGCTCCGTAGCCTATTCGGCGAGCATCGGCGGCCTCTCGTCGATCAGCGTCAGCGCGTTTCGCGATTTCCGTCAGCACGACTCGAACGGCGTGTTCGTCAGCCTGAACGTGTCGCTCGGCAATCGCACATCGCTCAATGCGAACATGGGCCGGCAGAACGGCAAGGCCGCCTACAGCCTGAGCGCGACGCGCGCGCCCGACTATGGCGGCGGCTTCGGCTGGGCCGCGCAGGCAGGCGACGCGGGCGGCGCGCGCTACGCGCAAGCCCAGGCGCAGTACCTCGGCCGTGCCGGCGAAGTGACGGCGCTCGCGCAAACCGTCGCGGGCCAGCAAAATGCCGCGCTCGACGTAACGGGCGCGATCGTGCTGATGGACGGCAACGCACTTCTGTCGCGCCGCATCGACGACGGCTTCGCGCTCGTTTCGACCGACGCGTCAGCGGGCGTGCCGGTGCTGCACGAGAATCGCGTGATCGGCACGACGGACCGCAACGGCCATTTGCTGATTCCGGATCTGAACGCGTACCAGAACAACCGGATCGGCATCGATGCGCTCAAGCTGCCGCTCGATGCGCACGTATCCGCGACGACGCAAACCATCGTGCCGCAATCGCGCTCCGGCGTGCTCGCGCGTTTCGCGATCGCGCGCGAGCAGTCGGCGTCGATCGCGCTGCGCGATGCGGCCGGCGCGCCGCTGCCGCCGGGGCTCGCGGTCACACACCGGGAAAGCGCAACGCGCACGATCGTCGGCTATGACGGGCTCACGTTCGTCAGCGCTCTTGCGCCCGTCAATCATCTGGACATCGAGGCGGGCGGCAAGCGTTGCACGGTCTCGTTCGATTACACGCGCCCCGCCGACGGCGCGCCGCCGACGATCGGGCCGCTCACCTGTGAGCTGAAGTAGCGGCGCGGCCGCGCGCGCAGCCAAGCGCGCGATCCGTACCGGCCGCATGCGCGCCGCGCGCTCATGCCCCGGTCAGGCCGCGACGCGCATGCCGTGTGCAACGCGCACGCCATACACGCCACACGTGCTGCCCCCCTCGCGCACCGCGCCGCCGCGAGCGGCCACTGCGCCGCCAGGCCGCCGCCCGCGGCCGCTGCGCCGCCGCGCGAATGCTAGAATGGTCTATCGTTTTGTCTATCCAATCCCTGCGGCACGCGCCGTCTCATTCCGCTCTCTCACGATTCGCCATGACGTCCCAACTGCACAAAAAGGGCGAGGCCTGGTCGGCCCGCTTCTCGGAACCGATGTCCGAGCTCGTCAAGCGCTACACGTCGTCGGTGTTTTTCGACAAGCGTCTCGCGCTCGTCGATATCGCCGGCTCGCTCGCGCACGCCGGCATGCTCGCCGCGCAGAAGATCATCAGCACCGACGATCTCGCCGCGATCGAACGCGGCATGGCGCAGATCCGCGACGAAATCGAGCGCGGCGAATTCGAATGGCAGCTCGACCTCGAGGACGTCCATCTGAACATCGAGGCGCGCTTGACCGCGCTGATCGGCGACGCCGGCAAGCGGCTGCATACCGGCCGCTCGCGCAACGACCAGGTCGCAACCGACATCCGCCTGTGGCTGCGCGGCGAGATCGACCGGATCGGCGCATTGCTGACCGATCTGCGCCGCGCGCTGATCGATCTCGCCGAGCAGCACGCGGACACGATCCTGCCAGGCTTCACACACCTGCAGGTCGCGCAGCCCGTCACGTTCGGCCATCACCTGCTCGCGTATGTCGAGATGTTCTCGCGCGACGCCGAACGCATGCACGACTGCCGCGCGCGCGTGAACCGCCTGCCGCTCGGCGCGGCCGCGCTCGCGGGCACCAGCTATCCGATCGACCGCCACGCGGTCGCAAAAGCGCTCAGCTTCGACGGCATTTGCGCGAACTCGCTCGACGCCGTGTCCGACCGCGATTTCGCGATCGAATTCACGGCCGCGGCCGCACTCGTGATGACACATGTGTCGCGCTTTTCGGAAGAACTCGTGCTATGGATGAGCCCGCGCGTGGGCTTCATCGATCTCGCCGACCGCTTCTGCACCGGCAGCTCGATCATGCCGCAGAAGAAGAACCCGGACGTCGCCGAACTCGCGCGCGGCAAAACCGGCCGCGTGAACGGCCATCTGGTCGCGCTGCTCACGCTGATGAAGGGCCAGCCGCTCACGTACAACAAGGACAATCAGGAAGACAAGGCGCCGCTGTTCGACACGGTCGACACCATCGCGGACACGCTGCGGATCTTCGCGGAGATGGTGCCCGGCATCAAAGTGAAGCCGGACGCGATGCGCGCGGCCGCGCTGCAAGGCTTCGCGACCGCAACCGATCTGGCCGACTACCTCGTCAAGCGCGGGCTGCCGTTCCGCGACGCGCACGAGGCGGTCGCGCACGCGGTAAAGGTGTGCGAAGCGCGCGGTTGCGACCTCGCCGATCTGTCGCTCGACGAGATGAAGCGCGAGTTGCCGAACGTCGCGCATCTGATCGGCGACGACGTATTCGGCTATCTGACGCTCGAAGGCTCGGTCGCGAGCCGCAACCATCCGGGCGGCACCGCGCCGGATCAGGTGCGCACGGCGGCGAAGGCGGCGCGCGCGGCGCTCGGCGCGACCGGCGCAGTCGGCAAGTAGCCGGCACGGCCGCCGTCGCGGAGCCCCCCGCCTTTGTCGTTTATTGGTGCGCTTATTTTGTCTCTAATGCCGCCGGCCGACGCCGCGCTCACCGCATCGCGCAACGAACGCGCATCGCCGCGGAACCTCCGGCGTGCGTCGCCAAGATCATCTTGCCCGCCCCCGGCCGCGCCGACATAATTGACGCCGCCTCATCCACCAGCACAGAGACGCCATTCGCATCGAGCGTCCGGCATCCAACCACATCAAAGACCAGACGGGGCGCCATTGGCCAAACCACAACCCACGCCGCAGGAACTCGCTTGCGCGTTCATCAGCCTGCTTCTGATTCTCATCCTCTTCCCACTGGCCGAAACGATCCGCATTCACGCACCGGTCTGGGTCTACCGGGCTGTCGCGGGATTCCTGCTCGGCACCGTCGGCGCGTTCTCGTGGGCAACGTTGCAAAGCCTCTACGTCAAGGTCAAGCAAGGCGGGCTCGCGGCGATCGAAGACAATCCATGGCTGCGGATATTCTCGATCGTGCTTTACGTGATCATCGCGTTGCTGGGCGCCATCACCTGGGTTGCCGCGTGGGAGGGCACGACCGGCGTGGCCTACGGCGCCGGCGTATTCATCGGCGCCGGATTGATGGAGCTCGGCGCCGGCGAGATCATCAAGAAAGGGCTTTAAGCGCCGGGCGCGCCGCCCGGTCCCGCACTGGCCGGCGCCGACCGGTTGTTCACCGTCTCCGACAACCGCTTAAGCGTCGCGACGCGCGCGCCGATCAGATCGACGCGCTCGTCCGCGCCGATGAGCGGCGTCGTCGCATCGCGAAACGCGGCCCACGCGCGCTGCGCCGCCCCGAGCGTCGGCAGCGACGCGGCGGGCATCCGCGTGCGCAGCTTCGCGTAATAGCGGTTCATATCGAACAGCGCATGCTCGCACGCCGCATCGCGCGAGCACGGCTGCATGCGCCGCACGCCACGCTTGCCGCTGCCCGCTTGCGCGTGCCGGCTGGCCGCCTGCTGCGCGTAGCGCTCGGCCGCGTCGCGCAGCGCGAGCGCGCGGTCGCGTACCGGCTGTAACCGCATGTCGGCGCTCGCCATCAGGTACGCCGTGCCTTGCGTCGTCTCGTAGACGGCATGCACCAGATGCGATTCGTCCTTGCGCCATTCGAGCCAGCGGCGCTGGCTCTCCTGCCAGCCGCGCCGCTTGCCGGCAGGCGCGAGCTTCTCGACGCGAGCGTAAGCGTTATCGACTTCGACGAGCCATTTCTGCTGTGCGTCGTCCATGCATTGAATTTGACCGGCCGTCGACGAGCGATCGCGGCGCGCGAGACACTGCCGCATCGCGACGTCGATCGGATCGGCCGCGCTGACCTCCGCGCGCGCCGCGCCCGCCCCCGCGAGCAGCCATCCGGCCAGCGCGGCGGCGGCCCAGCGCGCCCATGTCCTGCCGATCCGGGCCATCATCAGGGGCGCACGCAGTCGACGTAGTACTCGGTGCGTGCGTTGACCTCTTCCGCAACGAGCCCGTGGATGTCGGTATGGAACCCTGGGAAGCGCGCGTTGAAATCGCGTGCGAAGCGCAGGTAGTCGACGATCGTCCGATTGAAGCGCTCGCCCGGAATCAGCAACGGGATGCCGGGCGGATACGGCGTGAGCAGAATGCTCGTCACGCGGCCTTCGAGTTCGTCGAGCGGCACGCGGTCGATCTCGCGGTGCGCGAGCTTCGCGAACGCGTCGGACGGCTTCATCGCCGGCTCCATGTCCGACAGGTACATCTCGGTCGTCAGGCGCGCGATATCGTTGGTGCGATATACGTCGTGAATCTGCGTGCACAGATCGCGCAGGCCGACGCGCTCGTAGATCGGATACTGCGCGACGAACTCCGGCAATACGCGCCAGAGCGGCTGGTTGTTGTCGTAATCGTCCTTGAACTGCTGCAGCTCGGTGACCATCGAGTTCCAGCGGCCCTTCGTGATGCCGATCGTAAACATGATGAAGAACGAGTACAGCCCGGTCTTCTCGACGATGATCCCGTGCTCGGCCAGATACTTGGTGACGATCGCGGCCGGAATGCCCGTCTCGCCGAACTCGCCGTCGACGTTCAGGCCCGGCGTGATGATCGTCGCCTTGATCGGGTCGAGCATGTTGAAGCCTTCGGCGAGCGTGCCGAAGCCATGCCAATGGTCGTCCGGGCGCAGCAGCCACGCCTCGCGCGAGCCGATCCCCTCTTCTGCGAGATCGTCCGGGCCCCAGACCTGGAAGAACCAGTCGTCGCCGTACTCGGCGTCGACCTTGCGCATCGCGCGGCGAAAGTCGATCGCCTCCGCGATCGATTCCTCGACGAGCGCGGTGCCGCCGGGCGGCTCCATCATCGCCGCGGCGACGTCGCACGACGCAATGATCGCGTACTGCGGGCTCGTCGACGTGTGCATCAGGTACGCCTCGTTGAAGCGGTGCTTGTCGAACGTGCGGTGCTCGGAATCCTGCACGACGATCTGCGACGCCTGCGAGATGCCCGCGAGCAGCTTGTGCGTCGAATGTGTCGCGAACACGAGCGCGCCGGTGCGCGGCCGGTCCGCGCCGATCGCGTGCATATCGCGGTAGAACGGATGGAATTCGGCGTGCGGCAGCCACGCCTCGTCGAAATGCAGCGTATCGACGAGATCGCCAAGCAGATCCTTGATCATCTCGACGTTGTAGACCACGCCGTCATACGTGCTCTGCGTGATCGTCAGGATGCGCGGCTTGGCGTTCGGATTCTGCCTGAGCGCCTCGCGCGCAAACGGATTCGCCTCGATCTTCTTGCGGATGTTCTCGGGCTTGAACTCGTCGCGCGGAATCGGGCCGATGATCCCGAAGTGATTGCGCGTCGGCGTGAGGAATACGGGAATCGCGTGCGTCATCGTGATCGCGTGCAGGATCGACTTATGGCAATTGCGATCGACGAGCACGATGTCGCCCGGCGCGACCGTCGCGTGCCAGACGATCTTGTTCGACGTCGACGTGCCGTTCGTCACGAAGAACAGATGATCGGCGCTGAAGATGCGCGCCGCGTTGCGCTCGGACGCCGCGACAGGCCCGATGTGATCGAGCAGTTGGCCAAGCTCGTCGACCGCGTTGCACACGTCCGCGCGCAGCATGTTCTCGCCGAAGAACTGGTGGAACATCTGGCCGAGCGGGCTCTTCAGAAACGCGACGCCGCCCGAGTGGCCGGGGCAGTGCCACGAATACGAGCCTTCGTCCGCGTACTTGACCAGCTCCTTGAAGAATGGCGGCGCGAGCGAATCGAGATACACCTTCGCCTCGCGGATGATGTGGCGCGCGACGAACTCCGGCGTGTCCTCGAACATGTGGATGAAGCCGTGCAGCTCGCGCAGGATGTCGTTCGGCAAATGGCGCGACGTGCGCGTCTCGCCGTACAGAAAGATCGGGATGTCCGCATTGCGGCGGCGCACTTCGGTCACGAACGCGCGCAGCGCGATGATCGCGCTCGCAAGCTCGGGCAGCTCGCCGTCCGGGCCGAGTTCGCCGAGCATCAGCTCGTCGTCGTCGAGCGACAGGATGAAGCACGACGCGCGGCTCGACTGCTGCGCAAACGACGTCAGATCGCCATAGCTCGTGAGGCCCAACACCTCGACGCCTTCTTTCTCGATCGCCTCGGCCAGCGCCCGGATGCCGGAGCCCGAAATGTTCTCGGAGCGGAAATCTTCGTCAATGATGACGACGGGAAAACGAAACTTCATCGGCGAATCTCCAAAAAGAACGACCGCGGCGCGATTGCGCAGCGGTCACCCGGTCACTGACTGACAGTAGGTAGGCGGTATCGAAACAGATCAGGTTTTCGGCAGCGTGACACCGCGCTGCCCTTGATACTTGCCGCCGCGATCGGCATACGACACGTCGCAGACCTCGTCGCTCTCGAAGAACAGCACTTGCGCGACGCCCTCGTTCGCATAGATCTTCGCGGGCAGCGGCGTCGTGTTCGAGAACTCGAGCGTCACGTAGCCCTCCCATTCGGGTTCGAACGGCGTCACGTTGACGATGATTCCGCAGCGCGCATAAGTGGACTTGCCGAGGCAGACGGTCAGCACGGTGCGCGGAATGCGGAAATACTCGACGGTGCGCGCGAGCGCGAACGAGTTCGGCGGAATGATGCAGACGTCGCCCTTGAAATCGACGAACGAGCCTTCGTCGAAGTTCTTCGGATCGACGATCGTCGAATTGATGTTCGTGAAGATCTTGAATTCGTCGGCGCAGCGGATGTCGTAGCCGTAGCTCGACGTCCCGTAGCTGACGATCCTGCGACCGTCCTCGGACGCGCGAACCTGATCGGGCACGAACGGCTCGATCATCTTGTGCTCTTCGGCCATGCGCCGAATCCACTTATCGGACTTGATGCTCATAAAAAGGCGCCGGAAACGCTGCGTAACAGGAAAAAACGTGGAAAAAGCGCGGGGAGTGCGCGGAACAAACGCCAAACGCCGCCGAACCCGCACGACGCCACGAAAGGCGCACATTTTACGCGATCGCGACCGGCCGCGCGCCTACTGCCTAACCACTCCGCACGCGAGTCCTGGCCCCGCGCCGTGCTGTGGGAACGCCGGATCGCCCGGATCGCGATGCACGAGCACCGAGCGGCCGAGCACCGAGCGCACGCCGTCAAGCGCGACGTCGGGCGCGACGATAAAGCCCGCGGCAACGCCGTTCGCGTCAGCGTGGATATTGCCGAGATCGCCGCCGACGCGCGCGCCCGCGCGCAACCGGTCGGCCGCGGGCGCGAACACGGGACCCGCGCTCGAGCCGTCGGTGGCGTTGCAGTCGCCGCGCTCGTGGATCTGCAACGCGTGATCGCTATTGGGCGGCAGGCCCGAGAAGTTGTACGTGACCTGCACGCCGTCCGGCCGCTCGACGAGCGTGACGGTGCCGCGCGCCTGGCTGCCGACCGCCGGCAAAAGCAACGCGTCGGCGCGCTTGTCGCGCGGCGAGCCAAAGGAGGTACAACCGGCCAGCAGGCCGCAAGCGACCAGGACAAGCGGCGCATTCAGCGCAAACCAGCCTGGCCCGCCGTCGAATCGTCGTTTCATGCGCTCCTCATGCCGGGCGGCATGCATCGACTGGCAAGACGCCGGACAGAAAAGGGGACCATCGGGAAAGCCGTCATCATACCGTGACTCGTCACGCTGCCAACATCCCCGGCCCCCAATCAGCCGGGCATTTTACGTATTTTGAACAACGATCGTCGGAAATTTCGACGTCATGTCGCGTGCCCGGTCGGCGATCGCGATCGCCACGCCCCGCGCGATCGCGCGGTAGCGCTCGGCGAGCTTGCCGTGCGGGTCCGCGGCGACGGTCGGCGCGCCGCGGTCCGCGTGCTCGCGAATCCGGATGTCGAGCGGCAGACTGCCGAGCACGGTCACGCCGTATTGCGCCGCCATCCGCTCGGCGCCGCCCGCGCCGAACACGTGTTCCTCGTGTCCACAATTCGAACACACATGAATGCTCATGTTCTCGACGATGCCGAGAATCGGAATGTTGACCTTCTCGAACATCTTGAGGCCCTTTTTCGCATCGACGAGCGCGATGTCCTGCGGCGTCGTGACGATCACCGCGCCCGTCACCGGCACGCGCTGCGCGAGCGTCAACTGAATGTCGCCCGTGCCGGGCGGCATGTCGACGACGAGATAGTCGAGATCGCGCCATGCAGTCTGGCGCAGCAGTTGCTCGAGCGCCGACGTCGCCATCGGGCCGCGCCAGACCATCGGATTGTCCTCGTCGACCAGAAAGCCGATCGAGTTGGCCTGCAGGCCGTGGCCGACGAGCGGGTTCATCGATTTGCCGTCGGGCGATTCGGGGCGCTCATGCACGCCCAGCATCGTCGGCAGCGACGGGCCATAGATGTCGGCGTCGAGAATGCCAACCGATGCGCCCTCCGCCGCGAGCGCAAGCGCGAGATTCACGGCGGTCGTGCTCTTGCCAACGCCGCCCTTGCCAGACGCGACGGCCACGATGTTCTTCACGTTCGGTAAAAGTTGCACGCCGCGCTGCACCGCATGCGCAACAATTTCCTGCGACACGCCGACGCGCGTGTCGCGCACGCCCGGCACCGCGGCAAGCGCGGCGGCAATGCGCGCGCGCGCATCGTCGAACTGGCTTTTCGCCGGATAGCCGAGCACGACATCGGCGGCGAGCACGTCGCCGTCGATCGTGACGTTGCGGATACCGCGGTGGGCCGCATACGGCCGACCGGTGTTCGGGTCGACGACTGCCGCGAGTGCGGCGTCGACGAGCGCCCTGTCGATACTCATCAAAACTCCGTGAAAATAACGCTTGAAGTGTCTTGAATGTAAAGAATATTCAAATAGCGGGGACGAAAGCGGAAAAAGTGAAAAAATTTATTGCCTGCCATTGCGTAAAGCCGGCTTGCGGCGCAATCTTCGCGGGCAGCACACTTCGGGGCCACATCGGCTTTATACCGCCTATATTGTAGAGGCTGGGGCGGACATGGTTCGAACAGCCATCCTGGCGAACGGGGCATGCCGCGAAAGCGGCCCGCCGCCGCGCCAAATGCCTGACCAACCATGGGACTCGCATGCTGCGCAGTTGGCAGGAACCGTCCCGCCGAAAGAGCAGTTCTTTTTTTGTTCTTGTCGAATCAATACAGAGAGGAAATCAACATGAATACCAAAATCGCGACGCGCTTGTCCGTCTTCGCCATCGCCGGCGCCTTGCTGGCAGGCTGCGCATCCCAGCAGGGCACTAACACGGCAGTCGGCACGGGCACCGGCGCGGCAGTCGGCGCGGGTATCGGCGCACTGGCGGGCGGCGGCAAGGGCGCGGCGATCGGTGCCGGCGTCGGGGCGCTCGTCGGCGGCGTGACCGGCTACAACTGGCAAGCGATCAAGAACAAGCTCGCGCCGTCCGCGCAGCAGACGGGCACGCAGGTCACCGAGCAGCCGGACGGCTCGCTCAAGCTGAACGTGCCGAGTTCGGTCACGTTCGCGACCAATCAGTACGCCGTGACGCCCGCGTTCACGCCGCTGCTGAACGACCTCGCGTCGACGCTGAACCAGAACCCGCAGATCACTGCGTCGGTCGTCGGCTATACCGACAGCACCGGCTCGGCCGCGTATAACCAAACGCTGTCGCAAAATCGTGCGCAGAGCGTCGTAACCGCGCTCGCGCAGCGCGGCGTCGCGGCGGGCCGTCTGTCGGCGCAAGGCATGGGCGCGTCGAACCCGATCGCGGACAACGCGACCGAAGCCGGCCGGGCGCAAAACCGTCGCGTCGAGATCTATCTGCGCGCGCCGCAAGCCCAGCAGTAAGCACGAACCCCGGAGAATGGCGCTCGAGGCCCGCCGGCCAAGGCGCTCGCGGCGCCCGGTAACAAATCGAAAAATTTTTCGAACTTCCTGGGCGTCGCGCAGTCTGTCTTTACGGTACGCGGCTGGTGCTGCCGGCGCGTCACCATTCTCCTCTTGTCGTTGTTGCTCCGGGGCCGCATTCGCCCCGGTTTTTTTTGTCCGCCGTTTTCACGGTGCCCACGGTGGCCCGCCGCTTGACCCGCGCGGCGCAATGGAGCCGCTGTATTCGTGCGGGTACCGCCGAACCGACGCTATCTTCTTGCATTCGTCCCGCTTTTCCGTTTCCATCACACATCGGCTGTCCGGTGCTGGCGCCGCTCCGCTTCATTACGCGCTTTATTACGCTTCGTAAGCGCATGGCAGTGCGCGGTCAGGCGTGCGCTGTTCAATGGCGGTTCGTTCCTGGCGGTTCGTTCCGGCCGATTATTGCGTCTCTTCCAACTCTATCTATCGACCGATTGCGATCGGCCGTGCCGCGCCGCTTATGCGTCACCGCTGAATGAAATCAATACCGGCTCGAGCATCGAAATCCAGCGCCCGAACCCAACGCGAGCCGGGCGTGTTCCGGACCTTCCGGAATACGATCTGATTGGAATCCGATCGCAGCCGGTACGCCACGCGGTCTCATTAGGCCGCCAGGACATGGCATCGCCCGTATCCACAACGGGTTCGCCCGCCGGCCGCCGGATGCGGCGCGCCGGTATCCGCTCCCGACGCTCCCGCCTCCCGCTCTCCGCCCCCCCGCCCTGCCAAACCACCAAACCGAGACTACGCACCAAAGCCGGCCCGCGCGCCCTCCCCCGCCATCGCGCCGCGCGCAGCCCGCGATGCGCCGGCCGCCACCCTGCTAGAATCGCTGCTTCCCGACGTTTTCCTCGCAGTCCTTTTACAGCCCCTATGTCCGCATCCGATCTCACTTCCGTGCAGGCCGGCGCGCCGCAACGCCGCCGCCAGATCCTCGTCACGTCCGCGCTGCCCTATGCGAACGGGCAACTCCACCTCGGCCATTTCGTCGAGTACATCCAGACCGATATCTGGGTGCGGGCGCTGCGAATGCACGGCCACGAGGTGTACTACATCGGCGCGGACGACACGCACGGCACGCCCATCATGCTGAGCGCGGAGAAGGCGGGCGTCACGCCGAAGCAGCTGATCGAACGCGCTTGGCAAGAGCACAAGCGCGATCTCGACAGCTTCGCGATCTCGTTCGACAATTTCTACACGACCGATTCGCAAGAAAACCGCGAACTCAGCGAAAAGATTTATCTTGCATTGAAGGACGCGGGCCTGATCGCCGAGCGTGAAATCGAGCAGGCATACGATCCCGTCAAGGAAATGTTCCTGCCGGATCGCTTCATCAAAGGCGAATGCCCGAAGTGCCACGCGAAGGATCAATACGGCGATAGCTGCGAGGTATGCGGCAGCACCTATCAGCCGACTGAATTGCTGAACCCGTACTCGGTCGTCTCGGGCGCGACGCCCGTGCGCAAGAGTTCCATTCATCACTTCTTCAGCCTGTCCGATTCGCGCTGCGAAACGTTCCTGCGCAAATGGGTGAGCGGGCTCGCTCAGCCCGAGGCGATCAACAAGATGCGCGAATGGCTCGGCGAGGCGGGCGACGCGAAGCTCGCCGACTGGGACATCTCGCGCGACGCGCCGTACTTCGGCTTCGAGATTCCCGGCGCGCCCGGCAAGTACTTCTACGTGTGGCTCGACGCGCCCGTCGGCTACTACGCGAGCTTCAAGCATCTGTGCGCGCAGCGCGGCATCGATTTCGACACGTGGGTGAGCAAGGGCGCGACGGCCGAGCAGTACCATTTCATCGGCAAGGACATCCTGTATTTCCACACGCTGTTCTGGCCCGCGATGCTCGAATTCTCCGGCTACCGCACGCCGACCAACGTGTTCGCGCACGGCTTCCTGACGGTCGACGGCGCGAAGATGTCGAAGTCGCGCGGCACGTTCATCACCGCGCAAAGCTACATCGACACAGGCCTGAACCCCGAATGGCTGCGCTACTACTTCGCGGCGAAACTCAACGCGACGATGGAAGATCTCGACCTGAACCTCGAGGATTTCCAGGCGCGCGTGAACAGCGATCTCGTCGGCAAGTACGTGAACATCGCAAGCCGCGCGGCGGGCTTCCTGATCAAGCGCTTCGATGGACGCGTGCAGGACAGCGCGATGAATCATCCGCTCGTCGCAACGCTGCGCGCGGCGATTCCTCACATCGCCGCGCACTACGAGGCACGCGAGTACGGCCGTGCGCTGCGCCAAACGATGGAGCTTGCCGACGCGGTCAACAGCTATGTCGATACCGCGAAACCGTGGGATCTCGCGAAGGACCCGGCGAACGCCGTCGCACTGCACGAGACTTGCAGCGTGAGCCTCGAAGCGTTCCGGCTGTTGTCGCTTGCGCTCAAGCCGGTGCTGCCGCGCGTCGCGGAAAATGTCGAGGCGTTCTTCGGCATCGCGCCGCTTGCGTGGGCCGATGCGCACAAACCGCTGTCGTCGGCGCAGCCGATCCGCGCGTATCAGCATCTGATGACTCGCGTCGATCCGAAGCAGATCGATGCGCTGCTTGCCGCGAACCGCGGCTCGCTGGACAGCGCCAACGCGGCAGCAGCGGTGGCGAGCGCAGCTGGCGCGAAAGGCAGCGCGAAAAGCGCGAAGGATGCCAAAGCCGCATCCGCCGGCGATGCATCGCCCTTCATCGCGATCGACGATTTCGCGAAAATCGATCTGCGGATCGCGAAGATCGTCGCGTGCGAAGCGGTCGACGGCTCGGACAAGCTGCTGCGCCTCACGCTCGACGTCGGCGAGGAAAAAACGCGTAACGTGTTCTCTGGAATCAAATCCGCGTACCGGCCGGAGGATCTCGTCGGCAAGCTGACGGTGATGGTCGCGAATCTCGCGCCTCGCAAGATGAAGTTCGGCGTGTCCGAAGGGATGGTGCTCGCCGCGTCGGCGGCCGACGAGAAGGCCGAGCCGGGCCTGTATATCCTCGAGCCGCATAGCGGCGCGAAGCCTGGCATGCGCGTGAGTTGAGCATCGGCGGCGGCCGCATCGCCGCGCCGGAAATAAAAAAAGAAGGGCCGCGCAAGCGCGGCCCTTCGCGTTTTTACGCGTCGGCACGCAAATACGCGCGCCTATCCTGTGCCATCACCGCTTCACACCGGTCACGAGGCTATAGTGGCCGAAGCTCGGAATCGTTTCGATCGATACGAAGCCCGCATCGGCAAGCATCGCTGACAATGCATGCGACGTGTACTGCTCGCCCTCCGCCCAACTGATCATCATCAGGCTGAATGCGGCGGCGGCGGGCGGCCCGCTCTTGTCGTCGCGATACAGCACCTCGTGCAATACGATGCGCCCACCCGACGGCAATGCATCGAAGCTTTTGCGAGCAAGGAACGCGTTCTTGTCGGCCGGCCAATCGTGAAAGACGTTCGAGTAGAAGTGCAGATCCGCGCGCGGAAACGGATCGCGCCACATATCGCCAGGATGAAATGCGACGCGCGCACGACACGATTCGTCGACGAGCGCGCGCCCTTGCTCGCAGACGGCGGGCAAATCGAAGATCGTTGCGCGCAGCGACGGCCAAATCGACAGCGCGCCAAGCGCCTGCGTGCCGGGGCCGCCACCAATGTCGAGCATCATGCGATGCGCGGCGAGATCGAGCTTGGCCGGCCAAACAGGCGCATGCGCGGCGCTGATGCTTTGCATCGCGTACATGAAACGCATGCCGAGTGCCGCGTCCTGTTGGTGCAGGTGAAAAATCCCGCCCTCCTCGCCATAGACACGCGGGGCATTGCGCTCCAACGCCGCATCGAGCCCGGCGATCGAAAACGTGCCGCTGTTGTCGTACATCAAATCCCAGAACGCGCCAAAGTATGTCGGACTGCCCGGCAGCAACAAATCCTCGCCGAGCGCCGTCAACGTGAAGCGCTCGGCATCGCGGCGCACGAAGCCCAATGCGACCGATGCGCTGACGAGCGCCTCGGCCGGCCGCCGTGCCAGCCCTAGCGACGCGCCGATTTCGTCGAGCGTGCACGCGCGCGCGGCGAGCTTGCGAAAAAGCCCGCGCCGATGTGCGATCAGCATTGCCGGATAGAGGAACAGATTGAGCGTGACGTCGAATGCGGCCGTATCGTCACGGCCTGAGCTTGCCGTCGTCATTAAAGGCCCCCTGCATGAAGCGGCGCATCTGCCGGCGCCGGTTGCTCACGCGACATGGCGCGCTCGATATGCCGTTGCGCCTCATGCGTCCAAGCGGCGAACAGGTCGAAAACATAATCGACGAGTTCGATGCAGCGCGCCCGTTTGTCATCGCTCAGCTCGATCGCGCCAAGCGCCGCGTGCTCACCGTGTTGCAGATGGCCGGATTCGAGCGCGAGGTGGTGCAGCCCCATGTAACGCAGTTCCCGATCGACGTCACCCTGCATACCTTGCGCGATGTGTGTCGTCAACGTGAACAATACATTGCCGGTTTCCTCCACTGCCTCGACGATCGCGAGCCGTTCGATGCCATCGGCCGCGCGCACGAGCGCGCAGAGGTCGTACATCAGCATGCGGCAGCGGCACGTATCGTCACGCCACAACGCACGCAGCGCGTCGGTTGCAGTGGTCGAGCCGCTCCAGCCAAGCGTTTCGATATCCTCAAGAAACCAGGACCAATGATGGTCATCCTCATACGTGTGCGCGTTCACTTGAGCTTGATGCGGATCGTCAGCGGGCTCTTTGCGCAGCACGTAGCGGTTCAGATCGCCGAAGGCCATGACGAAGAACGCGAATTCGGGCATGAAGCTGAGCCTCACGCGTGGTGGCAGATCGTCGTCGCGCAGCCGCTCGAACAGCGGCAGCCTCGCATATGCCCGCTTTCTGCGATTGATGCAAGCCAATACGGTTTTCATAGCACGACACTCCTCGTGAAAAACGCATAACGAAGGCGAAAGCGTATGCCCTGTATTTCCGGACAGGGGATATGCGTTCGATTCGAACTGCATGGAACGAGACAAGTGAAGCCCGCTTGCCGTTGCGGTGTGCGCAACATCGCCATGCTTTATCTCACATGCCCGAGTTGCAACGCCCGCAAGGTCTAGATCAATCTAGAACGCGCGAAAAGAATGTCAATGCCAATATATTTCTGGAGTCCTGCATCACCACCATCGATCAAAACGCCGCGTGTAGTTCAGATCGACGCCCTGGAACGTACCGCCGTATGCGGACACCGCCCAGAAACGCGTCAAGTTGATCGTCACCTTGAACGCATTGCTCGCCGACTGCAGCCCCTGCTCGTAACCGAGCACAAAGCGTTCGTTGATCGCCTTCGAGATCTGCACCACTTGCGGATCGGTCAAACCGACATCGCTGCGACCGATCGAGATTTCGTCAAGCCCGACGCTTTGCGCGACGCGCTTGCCGGTCGCGCTGCCGAGCAGCGCGAGCGCCGTCGTCATCGCGCTCTGCTGGCCGAGGTTGTTGCCCTGATCGGTGCCGTGGCCGAACAGCAACCACGACAGCTTCTCGTTGTCGGTCACGTTCGGCTCCGATACGAGCTTCACGCTCGGCGACTGCACCGTGCCCGTCACCTGCACGCCCGCCTCGACCTCCTGATTGCGTCGCATCGCGAGAATGTTGATGCCCGGGTTCGACACCGGCCCGTTGAACGTGAAAAAGCCGTTCTCGATGGCGAGCTTGCGGCCGAACGACGTATAGGTCGAACCCTCGGTCACGCGCACGTTGCCGACCGCGCGCAGCAGCGCGCCGGGCGCGCTCATCACCGTAACCGTGCCGCGCAGCCTGAGGTCCGCGCCGTGCCCCTTGAAACGGAAATCGTCGCCGAGCGAAATATCGATGTTCGCGCGCGGCGCGAGCGACGGCGCGGGCTTGTCGGCCGCCGATGCGGACTTCGCCGCCGCAGTGCCGGACTTCACGTCGCCGCGCTCGATGCTGCCCGGCCGCACGATCACCACGTCGTCGGACAGATGTGGCGCCGCGGCCTCCGGCAAGTCGAACAGTGCATGATCGACGGTGAACTTGCCGTTGATCGCGATGCCGCCGCGCGGCGCGTCGTTCCCGACGGTCGCATTGCCCGACAGCGACAGCTTGCGGTCGGGCGCCGCGAACAGCTCGAGCTTGTCGGCGACGATGCTCGCCGTCAGATCGGGTTCGCTGCCGTCGAGCCGCACGCGGCCGAGCGCGCGCAGCGTGCCGTTGCCGCCATGAAACTCCACCTGCTGGAACTCGACGAGATTCTCGGTCAGCTTCACGCGCACGATCCCGTCCTTCAACTGCACGCCCTGATCGACCAGCGTGGCCGACAGGTTGTCGCCCGTGAGCATGCCCGACAGATTCGGCTTGGCCGGCGTGCCGGCAAGCGTGAGCCGGAGCGACGCGCGCCCGTCGAGCAGATAGCTCGGCCCGAACAGGCCGCCCGTGACCTTGAGCGCGGGAATATCGGCATCGACGCGCCCCCCGAGCGGCGCGTCCTGCGCGACGCCGAACACGCCGTCGCGCAGCGCGAAAGGCACCGCGACGTTCGCATCGAGCGTGCCGATCCGGGTGGCCTGCGCATGCGCCGTCACGTTGAGCCGATTGCCCGGCGCGAACGCCGCGCGCGCCGATAGATCGGCAATGCCGAGCGCTGCGATCCCCCGGCCGGTTTCGAGCGTCACGTCGCCGCTCCTGCGCTTGATCTGCAGATGGCCGGACGCGGCGTCGGCGAGCGCGATATCCCAGTCGCCGTCGAGGATCAAATCGGTGCGCAACGGCGAGCGCTGGCCCGTCAGCTCCGCGCGGATTTCGAGCGCGCGCGCAACCGACAGGTTGGTGATCGAGCCGGCCGTGCGCAGCCTGCCGTGCTCGAGCGCGAACGACTTCAGATCGAGCAGCGCGCCCTCGATCGACAGCTTCGCCGCGGACAGCATCACGCGCTGCGCACCCGCCGACACCGTGACCGGCGCGTCGAGCGACACCGACGGCGTGCCACGGTTCGACAAGCGCGTGACGGCGCCGTCCCAGCGCACGCCGTCGCGCGTATCGACGAGGCCGCCGTTGGCCGCGACGGTGAGGTTGATCGCACGGCCGTCCGCGCTGCCGAGCGCGGACGCATCGAACGTGTGCTTCGCGCGCGTGCCATTGAGGCGCGCGGACAGCGTCTTCAGACCGATACCGCCGAATGCGAGATCGCTTGCGTCGGTGGTAAACACGAGTGCGCCTTGCGCGCCGTCGCGGATGTCCGCGCGGCCCTGCGCGGCGCCGATCCGGTTCGAGCCGAACACGACGCCGCTTGCCGTGTACTCCGCGCTCACGTTCGGGTGTGCGAACGAGCCGGTGAGATCGCCGTGCGCGCGCGCGAGGCCGGCAAGGCCGAAGCCGAGACGATCGAGCTGCGGCGCGTCGACGTCAAAGCGCAGCCGGTCGCCCGGCGCGCCGAAGCTGCCGCGCAGATCGACCTGGTTGCCCGCGATCGACAGATTCGCGTTGCTCGGCAGGATGCGCTCGCCTGCCACCTGCACCGTGCCCTCGCCCGTCATCGGCAAGCCGTCATAGACGCTATCGCCGAGCTTGAACTGCGCTTTCGTCGAGAAGCCGGGCGCAAGCGCGCCCGTCGCGGCAAGCGTGCCGTTCACGCGCGCGTGGCCCGCGCGCGAGCCGGCCGCGGCCTGCACGGGCCGGCTGCCGCGCCCCGCATCGCGCGCGCCCGCGGCCGGATTCGATCCGCGCGCGCTGCTGCTTGCGCTGCCGCTGCCGCGCGTCGCACCCGACGCCGGGCCTGCCGCGGCAAGCGCGAGCGGATCGAAATCGACGAGCTTCGCCTTCAGGTCATACGCCGAGCGCGCATCGTGCTTGAGCACGCCCGCGAGTTCGACGCGCCCCTTGCCGGCCGTTACGCGCGCATCGGAAATCGTGGTCTGCCGCGCGTCGAGCGCGACCTTCGCCTTTGCGCCGAGCGCGAGCTTCGCGTCGGCAAGATCGAAATCGATGTTCTGCTTGCCCGGCTCGAGCGCAACGCCGACCGGCCCCGCGAGCCGCATCGGCCTGAGCGCGGCGACGAACGCGTTCAGATCGAGATTGGCGACCTTCAGATCGAACCGCCCGCGGCCGTGCGCGAGCGCGCCGCCGCCCGTCACGCTGCCATCGCGGATTGTGCGCACGGCAAGCGCGTCGATGCGCTGCGCATTCGCGTCGAGCCGCAGGTTCGCGTGCGCGTCGACGAGCGGCAGCAGGCCGTCGCCAAGCGTGCCAGGCTTTGCATTGACGATCGACACCGGTCCGGCGACGGCAAACGCGTTCGGCGCCTTCGGATCGGGCGTCGCGGGCTCGAGCTGGGCCCGCACCGCGAGATCGGCAACGGGCGCGCCCGGCGACAGCGCGCGCGGGTTCACGTGATCGAACGCGGCGCTCGCGCGCTTGAGCGGCACGTCGGCGAACGGCGCGGCTTCGACATGCGCACGCCCCGCGAGCTTCATGCCCGACGCGTCAAGCTCGGCGACGAGCGCCTCGAGCGAGCCTGACACGCGTGCACGCACATCCACCGGCTCGCCCGCGAGCTTGCCGGCATAAGTTGCGTCGCCATCGATCGGGAACGGCCGCACACCGTCGAGCCGGGCCCGCGCGCTCAGCGCGCCGAACGGCGTATCGAGGCGCTCGAGCGTCGCGTCGTGGATGCGGCCGTCACTCCTGCCGTGCAGGATCAACCGGTCCAGTTCGGTCGTCGAGCCGGCGTCGTGGATCAACAGCTTGTCGAAGCGCAGATCGTCGATCGCGAGTTGCAGCGGCAGGCGCAGATCGCGCGGCGTGGCGGCGGGCGACGGCGGCGACGGCGCGATCCGCACGTCGATCGTGCCCGCGCGCAGCGACGCGATCGCGAGCCGCAACGGTGCGCGCGTGAGCGCCCAGCGGCCCGCGATCCGGTCGATCCGCACTTCGGTGCCCGAACCGTCCGGGCTCGTCCACGCGAATTGCGACAGCCTTACGCCGGTGGCAAGCGCGCCGCCGTCGAGCGTGCCCGACAGGCGCCCGCCGAGCAGCTTCACGGCCGCGTGCCACGCAAGCTGCGTGCCGCGCTCCGTCGTCGCGGCGGCAACGAGCGCCCCCGCTGCCGCGACGATGAGCGCGAGCGCGACGAGCGCCGTCCAGCCGAGCGCGGCGCACGCGCGGCGCGCGCGCGAGCGCTTCGGCCGCGGCGCGCGCGGGCCGCGGCCGCCGTCGGGCGTTTGCGCGTCGGGCGTCGAGCCGGCTGGAGCGCCGCTCGGCGCGTGGTCGGGAGTCGGTTCGGACACGTCCTTCGTCATGCGAAATCAAAAAATCAGAATGCGATGCCAAGCGTCAAATACGGACGCACGCTCTTGTTTTTCAGCCCATAGGCGAGATCGAAATTGACCGGGCCGACCGGGCTGCGCCAGCGCACGCCAACGCCCGCGCCCGGATAGAACACCTTCTCGCCCCATGCGTCGGTGGCGGTGCCGATGTCGAAGAACGTCGCGGCGCCCCAGTCGCGGTTGAACCAGTGCTGGTATTCGGCCGTGCCCGTCATCAGATATTTGGTCGGCAGCGTCGAGCCGTTGACGATGTTGCCGATGCTCTGATAGCCATAGCCGCGCACCGAGTTCGAGCCGCCCGCGCGAAACAGCAGCGACGCCGGCACGCCAGACGAGCTGCCGCTCGTAAACACGCCGCCCAGCTCCGCGCGGAACACGAACAGGTCGCGCTTGCCGATCGGCACGTATTGCTGGCCGCGCGCGTAGCCGCGGATGAACGTCTGATCGGCGAGCACGCCCTTCACCGCGAAGCCCGCTTCCGCGTGCAGCAGGTTGCCCGAGCGCGGAAACAGCGGATCGTCGACGTTGCGCCGCGTCCATGCCCACTGCGGCACGAGCGCGCGGCTCGTGGTTGGGCTGGCGCCGTTGCGGTCAAGCCGGTCCTGGTAGAACATCAGCGAATACGAATAATCGATGAACTGACCGTTGCGGGTGCGTTGCAGGCCCGCCCGCGCGCTGTAGATCCGCGTGTCCGACACATTGGTGTTCGTATACGACGCGAGCGCGCTGTTCGTCCACCCGCGCGCGCTCGGCGGCATCGACAGTTGGATCTGCCCGTACTGCTGGATCTGGTCGACCCGCCCCGAGAACGACAGCGGCCACGCGGCGCCGAACGTGTTCAGGTACGTGTACGAGCCTTGAACATGCGGGCCCGTGTCGGTCGCGTAGCCAATCCCGCCGCGCACGTTGTTGTACGGATATTCGCTGACCTTCACGTGAACCGGCGAATGTTGCGGATGCTCCACGTCGCTCGACACGTCGATCGCGACGCTCGCGTAATACGGCGTGTTCTGCACCTGCCGCTGCAGCTCGGCGATGCGCCGCGCATCGTAAATCTCGCCGGCCGCGAGCGGATTCACGTTGTGCACGATCTTCTCCGGATAACGGCGCGCACCGGACACGTCCAGTTCGCCGAGCGTAAACGTCGGGCCGCTGTCGAATGTCACCGCGAGCTTCGCGCTGCGCGTGCGCGGATCGATCCGTGCTTCGGACGAAGCAATCTTCGCGCCGAGATAGCGGCGCGACTGCAGTTGCTTGAGCGCCGCCTCCTTCGCGTCGTCCCAGCCGGATTGCGTGAACGCATCGCCCTGTCTCAGCGAAAACGCCCCGCGCGCCGCCGTCTCCTGCTTCGGGTCTTCTTGTTCGACGGGCCCGGCAAATGTCAAATCGACCGCCGACACGCTCGTCTGCGGCCCCGGATCGACCGCCACCGTCACCTTGCGCTTGCCGTCCGTGGTGCGCACGTCAGTACGCACCACGGGCGAAAAATAGCCGGCCGTCGCAGTGAGATCGCGCACTTGCTGCGGCGCGGCCGTCACGAGGAATTCGAACTGGTCCTCGCTCAAGTCGTCGCGTTTCGCGAAGCGGGCGATGTCGAGATGCTGCTTGAGCAAACGCTTGACCGAGCGCGGCGCATCGATTTCGACTGTGTATTTCGCGCAAGCCGGCATGGCGAAAGACACGGCCGCGCAGCCGGCGAAAAACACCCGCAGGCCGAGCCGCGCGAGCGGGCGCGGCGCGAAACGAAGCGCGAGGCCGCCGCCGGCGCGCCCCGCGAAATCCCGCCCCGGCACGCCGCGTGCGGCGCGCGAGAGCGCTTGCTGCCGTGATACCCGCCCAGCCAAACATGACCTCCGTGACAAGAATATTTCTTCGGACCCACCGCCATTTGACCACACTGCGACGCCCGCGAACCGTATGGCCGGCCGCGTTGCACCGCATCGCGAAATACGGCGGCCGCGCTTTCGACGCCGTTTTGCCGCCGACCGTTCCCCGCGTTGCGGTAGAATTCGACCGATCGTATTCGCGGGCGCCTGCCCGCCTTGAACGCCTGCCTTGAACGGAAAGCCAGCCATGCCGTACCAGTCCGACATCACGCAATTCCTGAATCAGTTGAAACAGCAAAAGCCGACGCTCGAAGAAGAGCAGCGCAAGGGGCGCGCGCTCCTGTGGGACAAGCAGCCGATCGATCTCGACGAGCGCGCCGAGCAGCAGCAATCGCGCGTGCGGCAGACCCCTTACGTCTACTATCAAAACTTCTGACGCCGTGAGCGCCGCCGACGAGGCCAGCGCGGGCGCGCCGCCCGAAGACGCGCTCACCGCGCCCGCGGGCGCCGATTCGACGCCGGACACGGTCGACGGCGTCGCGGCGTTCGCGCGCCTGTACGGCGAGCCGCTCTTCAAGCTGCCGCAGGATCTGTACATTCCGCCCGACGCGCTCGAAGTCTTTCTCGAGACGTTCGAAGGGCCGCTCGACCTGCTGCTGTACCTGATCCGCAAGCAGAATTTCAACGTGCTCGACATTCCGATGGCGGAAGTCACCGCGCAATATCTCGGCTATGTCGACCAGATCCGCGAGTCGAATCTCGAACTCGCGGCCGAATATCTGCTGATGGCGGCAATGCTGATCGAAATCAAGTCGCGCATGCTGCTGCCGGTGAAGAAGGCGGACACCGGCGAGGACGCGGAAGACCCGCGCGCCGAACTCGTGCGGCGCCTGCTCGAATACGAGCAGATGAAGCTCGCCGCTCAGCGGCTCGACCAACTCCCGCAGCTCGGCCGCGATTTCCTGCGCGCCGAGGTATACATCGAGCAGAGCATCACGCCGCGCTTTCCCGACGTGAACGCCGACGATTTGCGCGCCGCATGGGCCGATGTGCTCAAACGCGCGAAGCTCGTTCAGCATCACAAAATTTCGCGCGAGGAGCTGTCGGTGCGCGAACATATGAGCCTCATTCTGCGCAGGCTGCAGAACGCGCGCTTCATGGAGTTCGCCGATCTGTTCGATACGTCGCGCGGCGTGCCCGTCGTCGTCGTCAACTTCATCGCGATGCTCGAGCTCGCGCGCGAATCGCTCGTCGAAATCACGCAAGCCGAGCCGTTCGCGCCGATCTACGTGCGGCTCGCGTATCTGCCTGCCTGAGTGGGGTTCGGACGTCGGGCGCGGCGCGCGCGGCGTATGGCATGTGGCATGCCGCATACGGTCGCCCCGGAATGCCGATCGCCATCATTTGACGTGACGCAGTTGCCCGCCGCGTTTATCGTCGCGGCCATCCGCCTTGGTCCGTCGCCCTTTCTTTCGCCAATTTCCGCTCGCTGCCGCCGTTTGCCGTAGCCGTAGCCGTAGCCGTAGCCGTGGCCATAGCCGCTGCCGTTTGCCGCTTTCGTCTCGCGCGCCCGCCGCCGTCCGCTTGGCGGTTCGAAACGCGTCCTTCGTCACCGGCTCGCGCGCGATCCGCCCTGCGTCTACCGCCGCCGCAGGCCATTGCGCTAAGCGCCGAGCCGGACAGACGGTTTGGGCTCTTTCAATTCAACCCCATTTTCCATTCGCCGACCGCCATTGCCGCGCTCATCCATCCGATTAAAATGAACGATCGTGCTTTTATCGATGCGCTAAAACGGCAAATCCTCTACAATCGCCCACGCCCGACGCCCCGCCGGCGTCGCGCGACGTTTACCCTGCCTTGCCGCTCCCACGCGGCGCACGCACCGACCGCGCGAGGAACCGCGAACTCATGAAAGTCATCAGCTCGATCCAGGAACTGCGCGACCAGTTGCGCGGCCAGAACCGCACGGCCTTCGTGCCGACGATGGGCAACCTGCACGAAGGCCATCTGTCGTTGATGCGGCTCGCGCGCCAGCACGGCGACCCCGTCGTCGCGAGCATCTTCGTGAACCGCCTGCAATTCGGCCCGAACGAGGATTTCGACAAATATCCGCGCACGCTGCAGGACGACATCGAGAAACTGCAAAGGGAAAACGTCTACGTGCTGTTCGCGCCGACCGAGCGCGACATGTATCCCGAACCGCAGGAATACCGGGTGCAGCCGCCGCACGATCTCGGCGACATCCTCGAGGGCGAATTCCGCCCCGGGTTCTTCACCGGCGTATGCACGGTCGTCACGAAGCTGATGGCATGCGTGCAGCCGCGCGTCGCGGTATTCGGCAAAAAGGATTATCAGCAGCTCATGATCGTGCGCCGTATGTGCCAGCAGCTTGCGCTGCCCGTCGAGATCATCGCGGCCGAAACCGTGCGCGACGCCGACGGGCTCGCCTTGTCGTCGCGCAACCGCTATCTGAGCCCTGCCGAGCGCGCGCAAGCACCCGAGTTGCAGAAGACGCTCACGCGCGTGCGCGAAGCGGTGCTCGGCGGCGCGCGCGATCTCGCGACACTCGAACGCGCCGCGCACGATACACTTGCCGCGCGCGGCTGGCAGCCCGATTACGTGTCGATCCGCCGGCGCGCGAACCTCGTCGCGCCGACAGCCGCCGAAATCGACGCCGGCGAGCCGCTCGTCGTGCTCGCGGCGGCCAAGCTTGGCGCGACGCGCCTCATCGACAATCTCGAGATCTGACGCGCGCCTGCGCGAGCCCAGCCCAACGTTATATTGAGTGAGTTGCACCCAGGAGCCATCATGCAGCGCCACATGCTGAAATCGAAGATCCACCGCGCGGCAGTCACGCATTGCGAACTGCATTACGAAGGCTCGTGCGCGATCGACGAGGATCTGCTCGAAGCCGCGAACATCCTTGAAAACGAGCGGATCGACATCTGGAACATCAACAACGGCGAGCGCTTTTCGACTTATGCGATCAAGGGTGAGCGCGGCAGCGGAATGATCTCGCTGAACGGCTCGGCCGCGCGTCGCGCGCAACTCGGCGATCTCGTCATCATCGCGGCGTTCGCGATGATCGATGACGCGGAATTGAAAGCGGGCTGGAAACCGAATCTGGTGTTCGTCGACGAGCGCAACAAGATCAAGGGCAGCCGCGATCACGTGCCGACGCAAAGCTGGACGTAAGCATGCTGCCGCGCTCGGCGCGGCACGGGCCGATACCCGCCTTCGGGATAGCGCGCTTTTTGCGCTACACGGCACGCGGAGCGCCGCCCGCCGGTCCGCCGTTCGGGCGACGCGCAACGCGCCGCCGCGCATCCGGAGCAAACAAGCGCTGCTTTTCCCGGCGCCCGCCCGCACTGGCTGAGCGCCCCCGCGATCGCGCGGCGACTACGCGCTGATCGAACGCCCGAACGGGCATGCCGCATTCGATCCGTCCGCCCATCCCGCACCGCCGGCATGCCGCCCCGAATACGCCGCTATCGCGCCTTTTTCCGCTCCGCCCACTCGACGATCGGCAGCCACTGCTCGAGATCCTTGTCGACGCGGCTTTTTGCAACATCCCAAAGCGTCAGCCCATGTGCGGCAAGCTGGACATAATTCTGCGTGTCGCGAAGGTAGCCGAGCACGGGCAAATCGAGCCCTCCGACGAAACGATGAAGCTGCTCGGCCGAGCGCGTGCGTGCATCGACCCGCATCCCGACGACCCCGACTTCGATCGCCCCCTTTTTTACCGCCTTCTCGCTGGCGAGCCGCTGGAGGAATTGCTGCGTCGCGAGAATATCGAACATCGAAGGCTGTAGCGGCACGATCACCTTATCGGCAAACTCGAGCGCGACGTTCAAGCGGTTGCCGTGCAAGCCGGCCGGCGTGTCGACGATCGCGTATTCGAGGCCGCGCGGCGGCTTGGACGGAGTATCGGGATCGAGCGACCACGTCTCGATCACGGGCAGCGCCGCCGGGCGCAGGTCGAGCCACGTATGCGCGGATTGCTGCCGGTCAAGATCGGCCAGCGCGGTCCACGCGCCCTGCGCCGCGAAATACCCAGCCAGATTGGTGGACAGCGTGCTCTTGCCAACGCCGCCCTTCGGATTCGCCACCACGATCACCGTCATGAATTCCCCCGAGAAAACCGCGCGGCGCGGCGGCAAGCGTGCGCCGCCGCGCCGCGAAAAAAAACGGATACAGGGAGCGATGATATCGGCAAATGGCTCCATCCTGAAACCAGGCGCGGTCAAGCGCCGGAGACGATCGCCGACAACGCCGCTGCCGTCATGGCAGTTTTTTGCTCACGATAAAAGCGGTCCAGCATTAGAAAATTCCCTCCAATTAAAAGACGGATACCCTGCGATTAATTTCCCATCAAAATAGAAAGTCATGAAAAATAATTTGCAAGCATGAAATCTCCGCTGATCACAAATTAAAATTTAAACAAATCAGCATGCTCAGACTTTCCCATACCCTCAAAGAGATCCAACGGAAGATATGTATGCAATCGCTCGAGCAATTAAAATTTCCATCGCCAGCGGAAACCATTCAAATTTCCCAAAAATTCAATACACCAGCTTTCGTCCACGACGAGAATATAATCAAAAAATTATCTTTATTTTTCGGAAATCCCGAATGCCTATGGTCTGGATATTCGTTATTCCGTTAAAGCGAATCCAAACTGTGCAATCTTGAAGATTTTCGACCGCCTCGGCGCGCATTTCGACGTCAGTCCCACATGGGAGGCAAAACGAGCGATCCGAGCCGGTGCCTCGCCGTCAAAAATTCTAATGACCGCACAAGAAGCCGCAGACGGTTGGCAGGAATTATGCGCGGCCGGCATGGGTTTCGATGCCGGCTCATTACACCAACTCGACATGTACGGCCGTTTATTTCCCGGAACCGAGGTCTCGATCCGTATCAATCCAGGATTCGGCTCGGGGCTCGTGAAAAAATTGACGAGCGGCGGCAATCATTCCAGCTTCGGCATATGGCACGAGTATGTTGATCAGGCGCTGGAAATCATAGGCCGGCATCGGTTGAATCCAATTCGATTGCACTTCCATATCGGGTCGGGACACGAAACCACGGTGCTGGAAAAAACCGTCACGCTTGGACTCGCACTCAGCGAACACATTCCAAGTATCGAGATACTTGACCTCGGCGGCGGCTATCGCCTGGCGGCATTTGCTGATGAAACGCCCTACGATCATCACGCGATGGATGCGCGGATAAGCGAACAACTCGAGGGCTTCTATTCCCGCACGGGGCGGCGCCTGAAACTCGAGCTAGAACCCGGTACATACCAGATGGCACTGGCCAGCTCGCTGGTAACCCGGGTGATCGACATAACAGATACCGGCAGCGATGGTTTCCGTTTCATCAAGATCGACGGCGGTCTGACTGAGTTGATGCGGCCGCCGTATTACGGCGCGCGGCATCCGCTCGTCGTCGCCGCAAACGGCACATTGCGCTCGGAAACCGTGCCGTACATCGTATGCGGCCATTGCTGCATTGCAGGCGACAACCTCACCCCGGTCGCCGGCAATAGCGAAGATTTCACGCCCCAGCCACTCGCGCATGCGGAAATCGGCGACTTTCCAGAATCTCGATTCATGGCTCGGGTTCGCACGCTCGTTCTTTGCTCTCAGTCGTTATCGACGGATCGCGCGATTATCGTGGCTGTCGCTTGCATGGCGGCCGTTGCCCAACATCGACAAACGCAAATACAACCGAGATACCAAGCAGGAATATCTACTGAACCTCGCGGTGCTTGTAGCCAGCATCGGCTATACGATCCAGAGCGGATCGATGTTGGTTGCATTGGCATGGTGGATTCCAACCCTGCTGGTTGCGGAAGGCGTGCATTTCATGATTGGAATGCCCGAGCATTTTGGTCTCAATACGCAAACCGACCCGAATGTGTTGACTAATACACGCGTGATCCATACGTCGAAGTTCTTTGCCTGGTTTGTCAACGGCAACGATCTGCACACCGCCCATCATTATCATCATGGCGTGCCCATGTGCAATATCCGCCAATTGAACGATTTAATCGAACTTATACAACGGTCATCGAATCTTCTTACCTTTCTTTCTATCGACGGGTCATTAATGGAAATATCCGCCAATCGATCGATACTTCGTCGATGAAACGTTGACCCCACGCACACCGTGCTTTCCGCTTCACTCGACTCGACAAAAATACTGAAGCAAGCTATAAGCCTTTCATTGCCAAAATATTAAATACAGGGACAGGAGCAACGCATGAAAAAAGTGGGCTTGATCGGCTGGCGCGGCATGGTGGGCTCGGTGCTGGTCAAACGGATGCTCGACGAAGGGGATTTCAAGCGCGTTTCGCCTTATTACTTCAGCACGTCGTCGGCCGGCGCCGAGCACGTCGACGCGCTCGGCGTCCGGCGCACGTTGCTCGATGCCACGTCGATCCCGCAACTCGCCGACATGGACGTCATCGTCAGTTGCCAGGGCGGCGATTATACGAAGGCGGTCCACAACGATCTGCGCGGCGGCGGCTGGAGCGGCTACTGGATCGACGCCGCGTCGGCGAAGCGGATGGACGCGGATTCGATCATCGTGCTCGACCCGCTCAATCACGAGCAGATCCACGCGGGGCTCGACTCCGGCATCAAGAACTTCATCGGCGGCAACTGCTCGATCACGCTGACGCTGCTCGGCTTGGCGGGCCTATTCCGGGAAGGCCTCGTCGACTGGCTCAGCACGATGACCTATCAGGCCGCGTCCGGCGCGGGCGCCGCGAACGTGCGCGAATTGCTGTCGCAGATGGCGCATCTGTCGGACAAGGTGCGAAGCGCGCTCGACGATCCGGGCACGCCCGTCATCGACATCGTCGCGCAGGCGCGCGACGCGCTCGCCGATCCCGCGTTGCCGCGCGACGCGTTCGGCGGCGTCGCGCTGGCGGGCAGCCTGATTCCGTGGATCGACGCGGATCTCGGCAACGGCATCAGCCGCGAGGAGTGGAAAGGCGAAGTCGAAACCAACAAGATCCTCGGCCTGCCGCCCGGCACGATCGGCGTCGACGGCCTGTGCATCCGCGTGCCCGTGCTGCAAAGCCATGCGGCGGCCGTCACGCTGAAGCTGAAGGAGGATCTGCCCGTTCATCGGCTCGAGTCGATCATCCAAAACGCGCACGAATGGGTCGAGTACGTGCCGAACCTCAGGGCGGATACGTTGCGGCGGCTGTCGCCCGCGGCCGTGAGCGGCACGCTGAAGGTCGGCGTCGGGCGCCTGCGCAAGCTCGGGCTCGCTGACAATCTGTACAGCGTGTTTACCGTCGGAGATCAGCTTTTGTGGGGCGCCGCCGAGCCGCTGCGGCGAATGCTGGGCATTTTGCTCGAACGCTGAAATCGCGCTCGTTACCCGTGCGGCTCTGGCGGACACGCGCTCGCGCGCGAGCGGTGTCCGCCGCAATTGACGCATGGCCGAACACTGTACGACCTGCGTCGACTATCACCGATGAATTCGAATCAGCCTTCCATCGCGATCCCCTCGTCGATTTCCGGCACCGCGGCCGCCCTCATCACCGTCCTGCTCTGGGCCAGCGCATTCCCGTTCATCCGGATCGGTCTGCGCGGATTCGAGCCGATTCCGCTGGCCGCATTGCGCTTTAGCGTCGCCGCCGTGCTGATGCTTGCGTGGATCGCGTGGCGCAGGCCGCCTCTGCCAAGCGGCCGGCACATTCTGCGGCTCGTCGCCTGTGCGGCGTTCGGCGTCGCCGCCTACAACATGCTGCTCAACATTGGCCAGCAAACCGTATCGGCAGGAGCAGCGAGCTTCATCGTCAACACGGTTCCCGTCATCACCGCGTTGCTTGCGATTCTGTTTCTCGGCGAGCGTTTCCGGTTCTGGGCATGGGCCGGCACCGCGATCAGCTTTGCCGGCATTGCGGTAATCGCGTCCGGGCAACCCGGCGGGCTTCGCTTCGGCAACGGCGCGACGCTCGTGCTGGCTGCAGCCGCCTGTCAAGCGGTGTTCTTCATCTTGCAGCGTCCAGTCGCCATTGCGTACGGCGGGCCGGTCTGCGCAGCGCTGGTCGTATGCTTCGGCGCGGTCTGTCTCGCGCCATGGCTGCCCGTAGCACTGCGTCAAGCAGCAGCCGCGCCGACAAACGTCACGCTGGCCGTGGTCTACCTCGGCATCTTTCCGGCTGCAATCGGCTATGCGACCTGGGACAGCGCACAAGCGCACTTCGGCGCGAGCCGTGGCGAACTTGCTCTATTTGGTGCCACCGGTCGCAACCGGACTGGCCGTCGCGCTGACAGGCGAAACGCCGGGCTGGCTCACGCTCGCGGGAGGCGCGCTCGCGATCGCCGGCGTGGCGCTCGTCAATACGCTCGGTCGCCGCTGACGCATTCGTTCGGCCGTGCCGTCGCCGCCAGCGTCGGAACTCGGCTCAACGCCGCCGCGCCGATACCGCCGACTGTCGATACGACCGCCATCGCCAACGCCTCGCAGCAGCCATTGCGTCACTCAGGCCAGGAACGCATCGAAATTGCTGGCGTCGCGACGCCATGCCCGCTCGCCGCCTCGATGGCACTCAACCGCCTTCGCCCATCACGTCATGCCTGGCGCTGCACACTCGGCGGCTCAAACCGCCGGCCTTGAACTCACCATCGTCGACGTTACGGGATGCGGCGGCGTCCCCCGAGATCGCCCGTCCGGGTCGCCGTCCGACCCTGCGCTGCACCCTATCGGCTCGCCGCGCCCCGCCCTCACGCGAACGCGCCAAACACTCGCTCGATATCCAAATGCTCGGCAAGCGTATCCGCCAGCCGCTCCAGCGATGCGTCGCGCAGCGCCGGATAATCGACCGGCTCCGCGCCGCCCAGCCCCGCCCATTCGGCCAGCGCCGCGCACGCGTCGGGCGTGTCAAACAGGCCGTGCACGTAGGTCGCGAAAATCTGCCCGTCCGCCGACACCGCGCCGTCCGGCCGCTCGCCGCCGGGCCCGGCAAGCATGAGGGCGGGCGACGCGAGCGCCGGCCCGCGGGTCTGTCCCATGTGGATCTCGTAGCCCGCGACGCGCGCGGGCGCGCCGCCTAATGCAAGCCGCCCCGTCACGTTGACGAGCGTCTTCTCGCGCGTGAGCGTCGTTGCATAATCGAGCAAGCCGAAGCCCGCGCCCGTTACACCCGCCGCGCCCTCGACGCCGTGCGGATCGTCGAGCGTCGCGCCGAGCATCTGCATGCCGCCGCAGATGCCGATCAGCTTGCCGCCGTAGCGCAGATGGCGCTTGACGACGGTCTCCCACCCCGCCTCGCGCAACCACGCGAGATCGGCGAGCACGTGCTTCGAGCCGGGCAGGATCAGCAGGTCGGCGGCCGGCACCGGGCCGCTCTTCCAATACGTGAAGTCGATGCGCGGATGCGCGCGCAGCGGATCGAAATCAGTATGGTTGCTGATTCGCGGCAGCGCGGGCACGACGACGCGCAGCACGCCGGCGTCGCCGCACGCGGCGGCCGAGCGCGCGGCCTTCGGCAGCATGTCCTCCGCGTCGAGCATCAGCCCGTGCAGATACGGCAACACGCCGAGCACGGGCTTGCCCGTGCGCTGCTCGAGCCAGCGCAGCCCCGGTTCGAGCAGCGCGGGATCGCCGCGAAACCGGTTGATCACGAAACCGCGCACGCGCGCGCGCTCGCTCGCCGACAAGCACGCGAGCGTGCCCACGAGATGCGCGAACACGCCGCCGCGATCGATGTCCGCGACCAGCACGACCGGACAATCGACGGCTTCGGCAAACCCCATGTTCGCGATGTCGCCTTCGCGCAAATTGATTTCGGCGGGACTGCCCGCGCCCTCGACGATCAACGCGTCATAGCCGCGTTGCAGCCGGCGGTACGATTCGAGCACGGCTTGCATCGCGACGGGCTTGTAGCGGTGATACGCGCGCGCGTCGAGGTTCATGCGCGCCTTGCCGTGGATGATGACCTGCGCGCCGCGATCGCCGGTGGGCTTGAGCAGCACCGGGTTCAGGTCGGTATGCGCGTCGATGCCGGCCGCAAGCGCCTGCAACGCCTGGGCGCGGCCGATCTCACCGCCGTCGGCGGTAACCGCGCTGTTGAGCGCCATATTTTGCGGCTTGAACGGCGCGACGCGCACGCCCGCGCGGCGCGCGAGCCGGCACAGGCCCGCGACCAGCGTGCTCTTGCCCGCGTCGGACGTCGTGCCTTGGATCATCAGCGTGCCGCGCGGGCGCGCAAGCGAAGCGAAAGCGTGAGCGGTCATCGTATCGGTGCGGATGAAATGGGAATCGGCAAAATCGGTCGGTGAATCGGGTTGCGAAACAGGTTGACGAAACAGGTTGGTAAAACAGCGCGGCGAGCCGGGCCGCGGCCCCGGAACCGTCCGAACGGCATGCCGGTTCGATGCGCGGCGCTCGGGCGCGGGTTGCGCACGATCCGAGTGTGATCCGGGGCGATCGGGAGCAATCCACGTGCGGCCCAAGTGTGACCCAAGCGCGATTCGCCCACCGGTTGGGCGCGGATAGGGCTCGGCTTGAGCGCGACTTCGAGCATGGTTCGAACATAAACCAAGCGCCCACCAAGCGCGAATCGAAACGATCGACGCCTGCGTCAAAACATCACTCGACGATGGCGTCTGCCACCGCCTCGATCCAAGCGCACCCCGCAACCTCACCCGAAACGCCCCTCCGGCACGCCGCGCAAAGCGCCCTCGAACCCGTCCGCCTTCGTGCACGCCACATCGCGCAAGCCGCATTATCGCGCGGCCCGCTACAATCACGCGATGACTCCGCGCGACCTCACCTTCGTTCTCGGCGGCGCGCGCTCGGGCAAGAGCGCGCATGCCGAACGGCTCGCCGCCGAAAGCGGCCGGCCCGTCACCTATATCGCGACCGCCCGCATCGGCGACGACGAGTTCGCCGCGCGCGTCGCGCATCATCGCGCGCGCCGGCCGGCCAACTGGGCGCTCGTCGAAGCCCCCGTCGAACTCGCGCTGGCGATCGCGCAGCTCGACGCGCCGGATGCGTGCGTGCTCATCGACTGCCTGACGCTTTGGCTCACGAACCTGCTGTGCCCCGCCGACGGCCCAGGCGTCGACGACGCGCTCGCCGACGCGCGCATTGCCGAACTCGAATCGGCACTGCGCACGACACGCGCGCGGGTGATCGTCGTCAGCAACGAGATCGGTCTGGGCGTCGTGCCGCTCGGCGCGCAAACGCGGCGCTTCGTCGATACGCTCGGCCGCGTCAATCAGCGCATCGCCGCGCTCGCGACGCGCGTGACGCTGCTCGTCGCCGGGCTGCCGGTGTGCGTCAAGCCGGCGGGCGGTGCGCGATGCTGATGCTGTCGCCCGTTGCCGTCGCGCTGTTCGCGCTGGCCGGCTGCATCGTCGACCGGCTCGTCGGCGAGCCGCGCGCCGCGCATCCGCTCGTCGGCTTCGGCCGGCTCGCCGTACGCGTCGAACGCGCGCTGAACACCGGGCGGCGCGGCCGGCTTGCCGGCGCCGCCGCGTGGCTCGCGGCCGTCGCGCCGCCCGTCGCGCTCGCGGCCGCGCTCGTCACGATCCTGCCGTGGCCAATTGCCGCCGCGCTGCATGTCGCGCTGCTGTGGTTCGCGCTCGGCGCGCGCAGCCTTGCCGAGCACGTCGCGCCGATCGCCGCCGCGCTTGCACGGCGCGACCTCGCCGCCGCGCGAGCGTTGACCGCGCGCATCGTGTCGCGCGATACGAGCGCCGCCGACGAAGCGGCGCTGTCGCGCGCGGCAGTCGAATCGGCGCTGGAGAACGGTAACGACGCAATCTTCGGCGCGCTGTTCTGGTTCGCCGTCGCGGGCGGCCCCGGCGCGCTCCTCTTCCGGCTCGCGAACACGCTCGATGCGATGTGGGGCTACCGGACACCGCGTTTCGCCCGCTTCGGCTGGGCCGCGGCGCGCATCGACGACGCGCTCAACTGGCTGCCCGCGCGCCTGACCGCAGCGAGCTACGCGCTGCTCGGCGACACCGCGAACGCGTGGCGCTGCTGGCGCCGCCAAGCGCGGCTCTGGGACAGCCCGAACGCCGGCCCCGTGATGGCAGCCGGCGCGGGCAGCCTGAACGTCGTGATCGGCGGGCCCGCCGTCTATCACGGCCAGCTCGAAACCCGCCCGCTGCTCGGCGCGGGCGCACCCGCCGCACCCGCGCACATCGCCGCCGCACTGTCGCTCGTCACCCGCACGATGGCGCTCTGGCTCGCGTTGCTGATTATCGGCGCGGCGCTGTCGAACACGTTCAACCATGTCTGACACCCGGCCCGCGATCGTTCACGGCGGCAACCTGCACGAGGCCGCGCAGCGCTACGGCATCGCGCGCGACGCGTGGCTCGACTTGTCGACCGGCATCAATCCGCTCGGCTATCCCGTGCCGCCCGTGCCCGCTGACGCATGGCGCCGGCTGCCCGAGGACGACGGCGTGCTTGCCGCGCACGCGGCGCGCTACTACGGCGCGCCGAGCGCCGCGCACGTGCTGCCCGTCGCCGGCAGTCAGGCCGCGATCCGCGCGTTGCCCGCGCTGTTCGCGTGCGGCGTCGCGGGCGTCGCGCCGCTGACATACAGCGAATACGCGCCGGCATTCGAGCGTCACGGCCACGCGCTCACGCCGCTCGATTGCCGCGGCGACGCGCTGCCCGAATCGCTCACCTATGCGATCGTCGCCAATCCGAACAACCCGAGCGCCGAGCGCATCGAGCGCGCGCGGCTGCTGCGCTGGCGCGCGCAACTCGCCACGCGCGGCGGCGCGCTGATCGTCGATGAAGCATTCGCGGACGCCGATGCCGGCGCGCCCGTGTCGCTTGCCGCCGACACCGATATGCACGGCCTCGTCGTGCTGCGCTCGGTCGGCAAATTCTTCGGGCTCGCGGGAGTACGCGCGGGCTTCGTGCTTGCCGCGCCCGCGCTGCTGCACCGGTTGCGCGACGCGCTCGGCGCGTGGACGGTTGGCGGCCCCGCCCGTCACGCAGTGCTCGCGGCATTCTCCGACCGCGCGTGGCAGCATGCGGCGCGCGAGCGGCTCGCAACCGACGGCGCGCGGCTCGCGTCGTTGCTGCGCGCGCACGGCTTCGCGGTCCGCGCGACGCCGCTGTTCAGTTGGACCGACGATCCGCGCGCCCGCGCGCTGCACGAAGCGCTCGCCGCGCACGGCATCTGGACGCGCTTGTTCGCGCACGCGCCGAGCGTCAGAATCGGGCTGCCCGCGCACGAAAACGAATGGCGGCGGCTCGAAGACGCACTCGATGCCTGCGCGCCCACGCTGACAGCAGGAACTTCGACATGACCATGCCTGTGCGCGGCCGCACCGCCGCGCTGCGTATCGCCGCCGCGTGCGCGTGCGCCGGCGCAATCGCCGCTGCGCACGCGAGCATCACCGTCACCGACGATGCCGGCCGCGCCGTCACGCTCGCCGCGCCCGCGCGGCGCGTCGTGAGCCTCGCGCCGCACGTGACCGAGCTGATCTACGCAGCCGGCGGCGGCACGGCGCTCGTCGGCGCGGTGTCGTACAGCGACTATCCGCCCGCCGCGAAAGCGCTGCCGCGCGTCGGCTCGAATCAAGCGCTCGACCTCGAACGCATCGCGGCGCTCAAGCCCGATCTGGTCGTGGTCTGGCGGCACGGCAATGCCGAGCGCGAAACCGAGCGGCTGCGCGCGCTCGGCATTCCGCTTTTTTTCAGCGCGCCGCATCATCTCGACGATGTCGCGACATCGCTCGAAAAACTCGGCACGCTCCTCGGTACGCGCGACACGGCGTCGGCCGCCGCCGCCGACTATCGGCGGCAGATCGGCCAACTGCGTGCGCGCTACGCGGGCAAGCCGCCCGTTGCCGTGTTCTTCCAGATTTGGGATCGGCCGCTGATGACGTTGAGCGGCGCGCACATCGCAAGCGACGTGATCACGCTGTGCGGCGGGCGCAACGTGTTCGCGCAACTACAGCCGATCGCGCCCGCCGTCACCGACGAAGCGGTGCTTGCCGCCAACCCCGAAGCGATCTTGACGACCGCGCCCGGCGCGACCTCGACGCGCGACGCGCTGCCCGATTTCACCCGCTGGCGCGCGTGGCCCGCGCTCACCGCGGTCGCACGAGGCAATTTGTTTGCGATCAACGGCGATCTGCTGACGCGGCCCACTCCGCGTCTCGCGCAAGGCGCCGAACAACTGTGCCGCGATCTCGATATCGCGCGCTCGCGACGGCCGAAGCCGTGATGCACCACGGCATCGCGCCCGAGCAAAAGCGGCGCTGAGCCCGCCAATTTCCCCGGATGCCTGCCGCTGCGACGCACCCGACAATGGCGCACCGGCATCCAAGATGGCAACCCAGCAAAACAATGACCGATTTCGAAAGCAAACTTCTGCTGAACATCGCATCGGCCGTGTTCTCGTTCATTCTGGTGGAGTCCAGACATTTCCTGTCGAACAGGAAAAACGGCGGCGGCTTGAAGCGCGTCAGATACAGCGTCTGGAAACCGAATATCCCGCCGCAAAAAGCCAACGGCCACGCGTGGCTGCGCTCGGCATGGCGGCGCGTCGCGCGCAAGCCGGAGCACGGCGCGCCATGCGATCAGATCAAAATATTCTTCTGGAACAGCGGCTCCCAACCGATTATCCGCGACGATCTCGTCAAGAAAAAACCGCTCACGCTGCAATTGGTTCCGCCCGCCGCGATCACGAGCGTCGCGCTCGTCGAGAGCGCCCACGCGATAGGCGTGAAATTGACCGACGAGCGGCTCTTCAACCGCGACAAGAGCAAGAAAATCATCACGTTCGACCGGCTCGACCCTGGGCACGGCTTTGTCGCCACGCTCGGATTCGCGAGCGGGCACGAGCCGGCCGCGCGAATTTCCGGCCCGGTGCTCGGCTCGGCCGGCTTGGAATACGCGGGCCCGGTGTGGGCAATCGACCTCGCCGACACAACGCGGATCGGCAAGCAGCGATCGCGCGCGATCTGGGTGCGCAGGCTCAGCGGCCTGTCGTGCGCCGCCGGGGTCGCCGGACAATTCATCCCGATCGCCGGCCCCGCGCCGCTGGTCACGCACAGCCTGCTTTATTGGCTGTTCTTTGCCGTATTCGCGATCTCGTGGATGGTGTTTCTGATGAGTAACAACGTCTGCGAGCAATTCAAAAAGAAAATTCCGCCATCGCTGCATTACTGGGACGACAGCAAGAATTAGCCGGCCGGAGGTTTCGGTTTCGGTTTCGGTTTCGCATCATGCGTCCCAATGCGCGAGCCGCCAGCCGCATGCGCCATCGCCGCCTTCATCGCGGCGCAGCCACACGACGCCGCCCATTGCGATCGGCCGCGCGAGCAGCGTATCGAGCGGCACATCCAGCGCCTGCGCCGCGAGCACGCGTATCACCCCCGCGTGGGTCACCGCCCAGCTCGTCTGCGTCTGCGTCTGCGCCTGCAACTGCGAAGCAAACGCCGGAAATGCCGACAGCGCCGCCAGCATCGGCCGCACACGCGCGGCGAACTGCGCGGCGCTTTCGCCGCCATGCTCGCGCGCACCCATCGGATCGGCGCTCCAGCGTTCGATCGCGTCGCGCCCGATCGCGTCCCAGCTCCGCATCTCCCATGCGCCGAAGTCAATCTCGCGCAAGCGCGGATCGATTTCGACCGACGCGCGCACATTACGCGCAAGCACGCGCGCGACATCCGCGCAACGCGCGAGCGGGCTCGACCAGACCGCGCGTGCGCTGCCCACGCCGAGCGAGCGCAACCGCCGCAGGATATCGGCCGCGCCCAACGCCGCATCGGCCGCCAGCGGCACGTCGCTGCCGCCATAGCAAACGTGCGGATCGACAGCCACGGCCGGATGGCGGATCAGAACGAGATCCATCCGAGCACCGCCAGATAAATCGCCAACTCGAACACCTGCTGCGCGAAGCCGAGACAATCGCCGGTATAGCCGCCGATGCGCTTTACCAAATAACGCGCGATGCCGGCGCGCAGCACGAGCGTCACGGCAAGCGCCAGCGCGCCGGCGCGCCAATCCGGCCAAAACAGCCACGGCAGGCCGCACGCCGCCGCGAATGCGAACGCGCGCGCGCGCATGCGCTGCGCGACGGGCCGCGCACGGCCTTCGGCGCGCACGTAGTCGAGCGTCACGAGCAGGCTCGCCGCGAGCGCGCGGCTGCCCGCGTGCGCGGCGATCATCGTCCAGGCCGCGCGCGCGGGCGGCATCGCGGCGAGCGCCTGCCACTTCAACGCGAGCGCGACGACGAGCGCTGCCGCCCCGAACGTGCCGATCCGCGAATCGCGCATGATCCGCAGCACGTCGTCGCGCGTGTAGCCGCCGCCGAACGCGTCGCAACTATCGGCCAGCCCGTCCTCGTGCAGCGCGCCCGTTGCGGCAAGCGTCGCCGCGATCGACAGCAGCGCCGCGATGCCCGGCGGCCACACGCGCGACGCGGCCAGATGCACGAGCGCCGCGAGTACGCCCACGCACACGCCGACGAGCGGAAAATAGCGCGCCGCCTGCGCAAGCTCGACGCTCGCGCTGCTGATCGAGCGCGGCACCGGCACGCGCGTGAAATACCCGAGCGCGACGACGAAGTAGCGAAATTCGGCAAACGGATTCATCGCGCGTCACGCATCGCGGTTCGCGACGCCGGCCGCTTCGAAGCTCGCCATCTCGTTGACGAACGCGGCCGCCGCGCGCACCAGCGGCAGCGCGAGCGCGGCGCCCGTGCCTTCGCCGACGCGCAGATCGAGCGACAGCAGCGCGTGCGCGCCGAAATGCTCGAGCATCCGCCGATGCCCCGCCTCGTTCGATACATGCGAGAACACGCAGTATTCGCGCACCGCAGGCGCGAGCGCATCGGCGATCAACAGCGCGGACGTGGCGATGAACCCGTCGACGAGAATCGTCATGCGCGCACGCGCGGCCTCGACGAACGCGCCCGCCATCATCGCGATTTCGAAGCCGCCGAACGTCGCGAGCACGTCGAGCGGCTCGCGCGCATCCGGATGCCGCGCGAGCGCGCGTTCGAGCACCGCGCGCTTGCGCGCGAGCCCCGCGTCGTCGAGCCCCGTGCCGCGGCCGACGCACGCGTCGAGCGGCACGTTCAGCATGCGGCTCATCAAGCACGCGGCCGCCGACGTGTTCGCGATCCCCATCTCGCCGAAGCCGATCACATTGGTGCCGAGCGCCGCATGATGCGCGACGCGCGCGGCGCCCGCCTCAAGCGCCGCGCATACCTCGCCGCGCGTCATCGCGCGCTCGCGCGTGAAGTTGCGCGTGCCGCGCCCGATCGCCGCGCGCACGAGCGGCAGCGCGTCGGCCAACGGCGACGCGACGCCTGCGTCGACAATCTCCAGCACGAGCCCCGCGACGCCCGAAAACGCGTTGATCGCCGCGCCGCCCGCGATGAAATTCGCGACCATCTGCGCGGTCACCGCCTGCGGATACGGGCTCACGCCTTCGGCGGCGATGCCGTGATCGGCCGTGAACACGATCATCGCCGGGCGCACGATGCGCGGCGCGACGGTACGCTGAACGAGGCCGAGTTGCAACGCGAGCGCTTCGAGCCGGCCGAGGCTGCCGGGCGGCTTGGTTTTCTGGTCGATGACGCGCGCGAGCGTCGCGCGCAGTTCGGCATCGTCGAGCGGGGCGACATACGGCACGCAATAGGAACTCATCGGTTCACTCTGTCGAGTCTCAAGGGTGGAATGATGCGGCGCGCAACGCAACGCCGGCCGAAGATCGCGATCAACGCGCGCGGCTCCCGCCGTCGCGCGCATCGGGCCATGCGGGCACCAGCGCCTCGTGGCCATCACGCTCGATCAGCACGAGCGGATAGCCGAATGCGCGGCTCGCGAGCGCGGGCGTCAGCACATCGCGCGCCGGGCCCGCGTGCGCAAGGCCACGGCCGTCGAGCAGCAGCGCATGAGTGGCGAAGCGGCGCGCGAGGTTCAGATCGTGGCACGAGAAAATGACCGTGCGCTCGCCGGCGCGCAGCCAATCGGCAAGCGCGGCGAGGCAATCGATCTGATGATGCAAGTCCAGGTGCGCGAGCGGCTCGTCGAGCAACAACAGCGGCGCATCCTGGCACAGCGCGGCGGCCAGCGCGACGCGCTGCCGCTCGCCGCCCGACAGCGACAGTACGTCGCGCGTCGCGAACGCGGCCAGTCCGAGCCGCTCGAGCGCCGCCCATGCCGCCTCGCGATCGTCCGCGCGCTCCCATCCCCATCCTGTCAGATACGGGAAGCGGCCAAGCAGCACGGTATCGAACACGCTGGCGCTGAAGGCGTCGTGCAGCGTCTGCGCCATCCACGCACGCCGCCGCGCGAGCGCCTGCGGCCGCCATTCGGCGAGCGGCACACCGTCGGCATCGACCACGCCCGACGCGGGCGCCGCGAGCCCCGCGAGCGTCGTCATCAGCGTGGTCTTGCCCGCGCCGTTCGGCCCGGCGATACACCAAAGCTCGCCCGGACGGAACGTATGCGTGAAATCGTCGAGCAGCGTGCGCGCGCCCGCTCTCAGCACGAGGCGTTGCACGCCGTAGCGCGCAGCGTGCGCCCGCCGTGCGTCGATCCGAACGTTCGTCATCGCCCCGCCCTGCGCAACAGCATCCACAGGAACAGCGGCACGCCGATCAGCGCGGTCATCACGCCGACCGGCAGCTGCGCGGGCGCGATCGCCGTGCGCGCGAGCAGATCGGCGGCCATCACGCCCGCGCCGCCCGCGAGCATCGCCGCGGGCAACAGCATCCGTTGATCGTTGCCGAACGCAAGCCGCAACGCATGCGGCACGACGAGGCCGACAAAGCCGATCGTGCCCGCCGTCGTGACGGCCGCGGCGGCCGCGAGCGAAGCGATCAGATAAACCCGCAGCCGCAGCCGCTCGACCGGCACGCCGAGCGCGGCGGCGGCCGCGTCGCCGCGCAACAGCACGTTCAGTTGCGGCGCGGCCGGCAGTGCGGCAAGCGCGGCCACCGCGAGCGCGGCGAGCGCGAACCCCGGCGACGCCGCGCCGCCCAGATCGCCCGACAGCCAAAACAGGATGCCGCGCAGCCGCTCTTGCGGCGCGATCGACAGCAACAGCGTGATGAGCGCGAACCATCCGGCGGAAATCACAACGCCCGTGAGCAGCAGGCGCGGCGATGCGTCGCGCGGCTCGCCGCGCCACAGCTCCCGGCGCGCGAGCCCGAGCACGAACACGATCGACACCAGCGCGCCCGCGAACGACGCCGCATCGACGAGCCACCACGCGCCGCCCGCGATCATCGCGACGAGCGCGAACGCAGCCGCGCCGCCCGACACGCCGAGCACATACGGCTCGGCAAGCGGATTGCGCAGCAGCACTTGCAGCAGCGCGCCCGCGAGCGCGAGCAGCGCGCCGCAGCCGAAGCCCGCGAGCGCGCGCGGCAGCCTCAGCGTGCGGACGATGTCGGCCGCGAGCGGCGCATCGCCCGCGCGATGTGCGAGGGCCGCGAGCGCATCGGCGGGCGTCATCGGCACGCTGCCGAGCGTCAGCGACGCGACGAACACCGCGCCGGCGGCAGCCGCGAGCGCCGCCCAAATCGCCGCCGCGCGCCCCGCGCGCATGCCGGCGCCGCGCACGCCGCCCTTTCCGGCCGACGATGCCATCAAGCCGCCTCCCGCGCGCCGCACCCTTCAGCGCTGCTGCCAGCCGAGCGTGACATAGGCGCCGCGGCGCGGCGTGTTGTACGCATACGCAAGCTCATAGTCCTTGTCGAGCAGATTGTCGATGCGCGCGCTCACGTACCACGATTTCGTGATGTCGTAGCGCGCGGACACATTCACGATTCCATAGCCGCCGAGCCGGCTGCCGAAATCGGTGCGCGACCCGCTGACCAGCCACTCGCCGCCGACCCGCCAGCCGCCCATCGTGCGATGCGCGGCAAACGACGCGAAGCGCCGCGCGCGCCGGTTCAGATCCTGATGGGCGATTTCGTCGACCGGATTCTGCACCGTCGCCGAAATCCGCACGTCGGTCTTGCCGACCCGCCCCTGCCACGAGCCTTCGACGCCCTGCACCTTGGCGCGGCCGACGTTCTGCGCAACATAGAAAAACCCGCTCGCACCCGGCCGGTAATCGATCAAGTTCGTGTAGCGGGTCTGGAACGCGGTAACTCGCACGACGCCGATCGCCTCCGACGCGTACTGCACGGCGGCGTCGACCGAGTGGCTGCGCTCGGGCTGGATCGACAGATTACCCGAGTTGGGAAAGTACAGATCGTTGAAGCTGGGCGCGCGAAACGCGTCCGAGTAGCTCGCCGTCACCTTCCAGTGCTCGGTGACGTCCAATCCATAACCGAAATAGTAGCTGTTCGCGCCGCCGAAATCGGAATACTGATCGCGCCGCAAGTTCGCCTGGAACTGGCTCGAGCCGAGGCGGCCGGTATAGCCGAGCCAGCCGGAATTCACGTGGCGCGTGGGCGCCGCGTAGCTGTTCGAGTCGAACGACTGGTCGAGCCGCTCGTAGCCGGCCTGCAATTGGTGGCCGCGCGCGAGCGCGAAGTCGTTCTGCCAGGTGTACTGACGGTTGTCGGTGTTGAAGTGGTCGGTGTACGCGCCATTCAACGCCGACTGGTTGCGATCCTTGCCGCTCGACACGTTGACGTGCGTCGTCCACCAGCCGGTGATTCTGCCGTTCGCGAATGCCGAAATCTGCTGCACCCGGCTGTACAGATCGTTCAGATCGGTGGGCTTGCCGTATGCGTTGTCATAGCTGTTCCGGCCTGCGGTGTCGAAGTACGTGACGCCCGCGTCCCAGCCGCCGCCGAACCGATGCTTGAGCGATGCCGACACGCTCTCGCTCAGGTTGCCGTTCGCGTTCGAATTCGCCTGCGGCTTGCGCGCGGAATCGATCGACGAAAAGCCGCCGGTCTTCGCGCGCGCAAGCGACACGCTGAACGTCGTCCTGCCGTCCTGATCGAGCCGCCCCGACACGCCCGCGCTCTGCGTCTGCGTGTGATAGCTGCCGTAGCCCGCGGAGAAATCGAAGCGCGGCGGGTGATCGCCGCCGCGCTTCGTGAACACTTGCACGACACCGCCGATCGCGCCGGACCCATACAGCGACGATACGTTGCCGTTCACGACCTCGACCCGCTCGATCTGATCGAGCGGAATCCGGCCGATCTGCGCCTGCCCGAGGCTCGCCGAATCGACTCGCACGCCGTCGATCAGCACGAGCGATTGGGTCGGCTGCGCACCGCGCAGAAAAAGGCTCGCGCTCGCGCCCGGGCCGCCGTTGCGCACGATCTGCGCGCCCGGCGCGAGCGCGAGCAGGCCGGGCAGATCGGTCGCGCCGCTGTCGGCGATGTCCTGCGCATCGAAGCGGCTGGTTTGAGGAATGGCATCGGCAAGCTTCTGCGGACCGCGCTGCGCGGTGACGACGATCGGCTCGAGCTGCATGCCGGCGACGCCGGCGGCAGGCGCGGACGGCGCCGCGCCGGTTTGCGCGAACGACGCGCAAGGCAATCCGGACAAGGCGACGAGCGCCGCGCGGACGAATGAGGTTGGCATCGAGACGAAAATCCTGTGGCGCTACGGCGCCTGCTTCCCCGCGGGCGCCGCGTCATGAAGGCGGCCAAGCCGCCTCCCCGCCTCGGCCGGTATCCGGGCTGCGAAATCGCCGCCTCGCCTTCCCGCGCAATGCGCAGTGGCTTGCCGCGCACCGGCGGCCGGTCGATCACGACCAGCCGCCGGTGCGCGAAGAGGACGGCTTGCATCGAATGCGATGCGCTTCGCTTACCGTTGCGGGGGCAGCGCAGGTTGGCTCGATCCTGGCGGACCTCACACCCTGCTTCCCGTTTAACCGCGCGTGAAACGCGCGAGCACCGAGGCGGCGCCAGTTTAGGAGCGCGGCCGGCCGCGCGTCAAGAATGGCGGCGGCGCGCGGCGCGCGCGCATCGCGCGTGAGGCGGCACGCGAAAACATGCGCCGGCGCCGATGCCCGTCCGATAGTTCGCGGTGAGAAGCGTAGGTGTTACGTCTGGAAACGTTACAGATATCGGAATAACGGGTATTCCGCGCTAAAATGCTGGGTCTTTAGAGGACGCAGCAGATGCTCAACGAACTCGAAACCCTATCTCAAAACATTGGCCGTTTGATCGCGCTCAATCAGCGCTATCAAACGGAACGGCTCGCGCTCGAGGAGCAAGTCGCGCAATTGCGAACGGAAATGGACACACTGCGCACCGATCTCGCGCAGTTGCGTGACGAGCGCAATGCGCTCGCGGCGGAGCGCGATTCGCTGTCGGCGAAAATCGACGACGCGCAAGTCAAGCTCAACGCGATCCTCGAAAAATTGCCGCGCACGAAAAGCGTGCCGGATACGGAAAACCAGCTTGATCTGCTCGCTGCGCAGGCGAACGACGAAAGCCCGCGTGAAGGTGACGATGGCACGGCGAGCCACGGAGAACACGCATGAGCACGAAGCAGATCGAAGTCTCGATTCTCGGCCAGACATATCGGCTCGCCTGCTCGCCGGAAACGGAAGCGGCACTGCTCGAAGCCGTCGCGCGTGTCGATACCGAAATGTCGAACATCCGCGCGAACAGTTCGGTGCGCGGCACCGATCGCATCGCGGTGATGGCCGCGCTGTCGCTCGCATCGGAACTGCTGCGGCTGCAACAAAGCGTGCGTCACGGTGAAGCGTTCCCCGCGGAAGAAATCCGGCGTACAATGCGCCAAATGAATGAACAGCTCGGTGCGGTGCTCACACAGCACGAGCTGCAGTAAGTTAAAACAGTCGATTCGTTTCACCCGGTTCGGGCCATGCTTAGCCTTCCTGCCAAAGTGATTCGAACCGTTTAGTCAGCTTCCCTGCCTGGTTCGCCAAGGTCATATATTCCTTGAACCAATGCCATGTGCACGGTTGCGGAAATTTGTAGCACGGGCGCGCGCGTCACTCTGTCTGATGTACCCGAAGTGCTGCTAACTGCGACCAATTCTGAACCTCAGGTTCAGGATGCCGGCCTAGCGGCCAAGGCGGGGGCCTATTCCACGGCATCGGGTTCGTCCCGGTGCCGTTTCCTTATCCGCAGCCTTTTCATTGCGTCGATTCGATCCGATCCATGCGCTATTGGCTGATGAAATCCGAACCGGACGAGGCGAGCATCGACGATCTCGCCGCCGCACCCGGACAAACGTTGCCGTGGACCGGCGTGCGCAACTATCAAGCGCGCAACTTCATGCGCGACGCGATGCAGATTGGCGACGGCGTGCTGTTCTACCATTCGAGCTGCCCGGAGCCCGGCATCGCGGGGCTCGCCGAAGTGTGCTCGACGCCCTACCCCGATCCCACGCAGTTCGATCCGCAAAGTCCGTACCACGATCCGAAGGCGATGCCCGACACGCCGCGCTGGGTGCTCGTCGACGTGCGCTTCGTGAAGAAGACGCCGCTCATCGCGCTTGGCACATTGCGCGAACATGACGCGCTCGCCGGCATGCGCGTGCTCGCAAAGGGCAACCGGCTGTCGATCACGCCCGTCACGCCGGACGAATGGCGCTTCATCACGAAGCGGCTGATGAAGTAATCCGGCATCGGCCGTCAAACAATGTCAGATGCACGCGCGGCAGCCGGAACCTCGCAACGCTTTCATCTGCCTAACGGGCGCGCAACGGATGCGGCGCCCACTATGCTTGTATCCGTTGCTCGATCATTCAACGCGGCTCGCATCCGCGCCCCGCACGCCGAACGATGCGTGCGCGTTCTCGCTCAAGGAGTCAACAATGACGAAAAAATCCGCTCTGACTGCCGCCGTCGCCCTCGCGGCGGCGCTGCCCATCGCTATCGCGCTTGCGCCGTCCGCTGCGCGCGCGCAAAGCATTGGCGTGATGCCGCCGCCGTCGGGCGTGCTGTCGCTGTCCGCGCAAGCAAGCGCCGACGTTCCGCAGGACATTATCGACATTACACTGTTCTACGAACAGCAAGCGAAAGATCCCGGCAACCTGACCAGCGAGCTCAACAAGCGCGCGGATTCGGCGCTCGCGCAGGCGCGCGGCGTCGCGGGCGTGACAGCGCACACGGGCCAGTTTTCGGTATCGCCGAGCTTCGATCGCGACGGCAAGATTTCGGCATGGCGCGGGCGCACCGAGGTCGTGCTCGAATCGCGCGATTTCTCCGCTGCGTCGAAGCTCGCGGGCCAACTGAGTTCGATCATGCAGATCGGCAACGTGTCGTTCTCGCTGTCGCCGGACGCGCAGCGCGCGACCGAGCAGAAGCTCACGGCCGAAGCGATCAAGGCATTCCGCGCACGCGCCGAGGAAGCGACGAAGGCGTTCGGCTATAGCAGCTATTCAATCCGTGACGTGAACGTCGGCGGCGGCCACAGCGTGCAGCCGTTCCAGCCGAAGATGATGGCAATGGCTGCCGCGCCTGTCGGGGCAGACGCCGCGCCGATCGCGGTCGAAGGCGGCAAGGCGACCGTGACCGTCAACGTGAACGGCTCGGTGCAGATGAAGTGACGAAATCATCGCCGGCAGCGGCGTGTCGCAGCGCCGCCCGCCGCCGATAATCGCCAGACAAAACGCCGGCCGCGAGCCGGCGTTTTTGATGTGCGCCGCGCTCAGTTGCGCGGCGCCCGTTTTGCTTCGGTCCATGCATGCGGGCGACGCAAACGGCCTCGAATAGGAATGGCGCACCTTTGTTGCATCACACGCATCGCCGTTGCGGCGCGCGCCGAATTGCGAAATGCGCCACACCGGCCTCACGCGACGCCCAAGCCCGCGCGCGAGCGCATCCACCGCACCGGCCACCCGATCGCGCCACGCGCCGCGCTGCGCGCGACGCCAATCTCCGGCACGCATCGCCCGTGCCGGCCACACGGGTCGCGGCATCCGCCAAGCCGGCATGCCGGCGACGCCGCTTTTCATTCGATCGATGCGTGGCGGCCACGCGGCGCGATGCGCGAACGCTCAAGCCGTTTTCACCCCGCCGCGCCGGTATGCCCAAACCATCATCAGCACGCCGGCAACGATCATCGGCAGCGACAGCCACTGCCCCATCGACAACCCAAACGTCAGCAGCCCGAGAAAGTCGTCCGGCTCGCGCGCGAACTCGACCGTGAAACGCGCGAGCCCGTAGCCGATCAGGAACAGCGCCGACACCGCGCCCATCGGCCGGGGCTTGCGCGAGAAGAACCACAGCACGATAAAAAGCGCGATGCCTTCGAGCGCGATTTCATAAAGCTGCGACGGATGGCGCGGCAGCATCTGATGCGCGAGGAACACCTCGTTGAGATCCCACTTCGCGGCAATATCCTGATGCGCGGCAAGCCACGCGGCATCGTCGCGGGCCGCGCCCGGAAACAGCATCGCCCAAGGCGCGTCGGGGCTGGTCACGCGCCCCCACAGCTCGCCGTTGATGAAGTTGCCGAGCCGCCCGGTCGCGAGGCCCGTCGGCACCATCGGCGCGACGAAATCGGTCACCTGCAGCCAGTGGCGCTTGCGCTGCCACGCGAACAGCGCCATCGCGAGCGTCACGCCGAGAAAGCCGCCGTGAAACGACATGCCCCCTTCCCACACCTTGAAGATATCGAGCGGGTGCGACAGGTAGAAGCCCGCCTTGTAGAACAGCACGTAGCCGAGCCGGCCGCCCAACACGACGCCGAGCACGCCGTAGAACATCATGTCGTCGATGTCCTTCGCGCTCCAGCCTTGCGCGGCGACGTGCGGCAGCTTCAGCCGCACACGGCCGATGACGATCGCCGCGATGAAGCCGACGAGGTACATGAGCCCATACCAGCGCACGGCGAGCGGGCCGATGTGGATCGCGACGGGATCGAAATTCGGATGAATGATCATGGATTAGCGTTGAAGGTTTGAATCGAAGCGGCGCTCGCGCCGCGAAACGCGTTTCGACGGACGCGCCGCGCGAACGTTCACGGCCGCGCGCGCTGGCGCGGCGCCGCGCCGGCTTCCTCGCCCGCGTGCGCGCCGCAGGCATGGGCGCGCACGACGTCGATGAAGCCCGAGAGCACCGGGCTCACGTCGGCCGTGCGCCACACGAGCCCCGTTTCGACGACGGGCGCCGCCGTATCGGCAAGCGGCCGGTAGACGACGCCCGTGCGCCGCAGGTTGCGCAGCGATTGCGGCACGAGCGCGACGCCCAAACCCGCGGACACGAGGCTCACGATCGTCTGCATCTGGATCGCTTCCTGGCCGATACGTGGTGCAACGCCCGCCGCGCCGTAGCAGCCCGTAATGATGTCATAAAAGCCGGGCGCCAGACGGCGGGGAAAGATCACGAGCGGCAGCGACGCGATGTCCGCGATCCGCACCGGCGCGTCGGCGGCGACGCCGCGCGCGGCAAACGCAGCGGCCGCATCGGCCGACATCGCGACGACGAGCGGCTCGCGCAGCACCGGCAGATACGACAGCGACGCCGCGTGACGCGGCGGCACGGGCGCAATCACGAGCCCCGCGTCGATCCGGCCGGCCGCCAGTTCGTCGAGTTGCACGTCGCTCGTCGCCTCGGTCAACTGCAGGCGCACGTGCGGATGGCGCGTGCCGAACTCGCGCAACAACCGCGGCAGCAGCCCGTAATCGGCCGTCGAGACGAACGCGAGCGCGAGCGAGCCCGATTCGCCGCGCGCCAGGCGCTGCGCGAGCGGCGGCAGCGCGTCGGCGGCGGCAAGCAGCCGCCGCACGTCGGGCAGCAGCGCGGCGCCCACCGCGGTCAGCTCGACCGAGCGCTTCGTGCGCGCGAACAGCGCGACGCCGAGCGCGTCCTCGAGCGCGCGAACCGCCTGCGACAGCGGCGGCTGCGTCATCGCCAGGCGCGCCGCCGCCCGCCCGAAATGCCGCTCGTCGGCCACGGTCACGAAATAGCGCCACTGGCGCAGATCCGGGGTCACATCGGGTTCCTCGTTCGACTCGTCATTGATATGTCTTTCGACCTAATAGACGACGAATAATATATTGGACATTCTTGAACGGAAACTGCATTCTTGCCCACCTGAGCCGGCCTGCGCCCATGCAGCGCGCCGCCCCGCAATCAACCAGCCGATGGATGGAGTCCCCATGTCGTACAACCGCCGCTCGAAGAACATCACGCAGGGCGTGGCCCGCTCGCCGAACCGCTCGATGTATTACGCGCTCGGCTACCAGCAGGAAGATTTCGACAAGCCGATGATCGGCATCGCCAACGGCCACTCGACGATCACGCCGTGCAACGCGGGCCTGCAGCGCCTGTCGGACGCGGCCGTCGAGGCCGTCGAGCACGCCGGCGCGAATCCGCAGATCTTCGGCACGCCAACCATTTCGGACGGCATGTCGATGGGCACCGAAGGGATGAAGTATTCGCTCGTGTCGCGCGAAGTGATCGCCGACTGCATCGAGACCTGCGTGCAGGGCCAATGGATGGACGGCGTGGTGGTCGTCGGCGGCTGCGACAAGAACATGCCGGGTGGAATGATCGCGCTCGCGCGCCTGAACGTGCCGGGCATTTATGTGTACGGCGGCACGATCCGCCCCGGCCGCTGGAAGGGCCGCGATCTGACGATCGTGTCGTCGTTCGAGGCGGTCGGCGAATTCACAGCCGGGCGGATGACGCAGGAGGATTTCGAAGGGGTCGAAAAGAACGCGTGCCCGACCACGGGCTCGTGCGGCGGCATGTACACCGCGAACACGATGAGTTCGTCGTTCGAGGCGCTTGGCATGTCGCTGCTGTATTCGTCGACGATGGCCAACCCGGATCAGGAGAAGGTCGACTCGGCGGCCGAATCGGCGCGCGTGCTCGTCGAAGCCGTGAAGCGCGACCTGAAGCCGCGCGACATCATCACGAAGCAATCGATCGAGAATGCGGTGTCGGTCATCATGGCCACGGGCGGCTCGACGAACGCGGTGCTGCATTACCTCGCGATCGCGCACGCGGCCGAGATCGACTGGTCGATCGACGATTTCGAACGGATTCGCAAGCGCGTGCCGGTGATTTGCGATCTGAAGCCGTCGGGCCAGTACGTCGCGACCGATCTGCACGCGGCGGGCGGCATCCCGCAGGTGATGAAGATCCTGCTCGACGCGGGCCTCTTGCACGGCGATTGCATGACGATCACCGGCCGCACGCTCGCCGACGAACTGAAGGACGTGCCGAGCACGCCGCGCGCCGACCAGAAGGTGATCTACCCGATCGACCAAGCGCTGTACAAGGAAGGCCATCTCGCGATCCTGAAGGGCAATCTCGCGGAAAACGGCGCGGTCGCGAAGATCACCGGCCTGAAAAATCCGGTCATCACCGGCCCCGCGCGCGTATTCGACGACGAGCAAAGCGCATTGCAGGCGATCCTCGACGATAAGATCAACGCGGGTGACGTGGTCGTGCTGCGTTATCTCGGCCCGCAAGGCGGCCCCGGCATGCCCGAGATGCTCGCGCCGACGTCCGCGATCATCGGCAAGGGGCTGGGGGAATCGGTCGGCCTCATCACCGATGGCCGCTTCTCGGGCGGCACGTGGGGAATGGTGGTGGGCCACGTCGCGCCGGAGGCGTTCGTGGGCGGCACGATCGCGCTGGTGCAGGAAGGCGACTCGATCACGATCGACGCGCACAAGCTGCTTCTGCAGCTCAACATCGACGACGCCGAGCTTGCGCGCCGCCGCGCCGCATGGAAGCAGCCTGCGCCGCGTTACACGCGCGGAGTGCTCGCCAAGTACGCGGCGCTCGCCCGCCCTGCGGACCAGGGCGCGGTCACTGGCTAACGCCCGGCATCGGGCGGCAGCCGCGCCGGGTGGCGATCCGGCGCGGCTGCCGTGCGCGCATGTGTGCGTATGTGCACGTAGCGACAAAAAACCACAAGATCGCCGGCGGGCGCCACCTGTGCGGGCGCCCTTTGCTTTTATAATGCGCGCAACGCCAAACCGGACACCGCACCGGCGGAGACCAGCATGAACCGAATGACCTGGTGCGCGGTGCGTATTCGCACGGCGTGCCTGCGCGTGATGATCGTTTCGTTGACGGCCGCGAGCACAAGCTTGCATGCGCAGCCAGCCGACGGACTGTCGCTCGCGCAACGCAAGAACTGCATGGCATGCCATGCGACCGACAATACGCTGATGGGCCCATCGTTCCGCGCAATCGCCGACAAGTACGCCGCGCGCGGCGACGCCGTCAGCTATCTCGCGCAAACCATCGTGAAAGGCAGCGTCGGAGTCTGGGGCAACGTGCCGATGCCCGCGAACACGCAATTGACGAATGCCGAAGCGAGCACGCTCGCGCACTGGATTCTGTCGCGCAAATAAGGCCGCACCCAGCACCCGCAGCGCCTGCCGGCGCGACGCACCGAAAACGCAGCGGCGCGTCCGCAGCGCTATTTCGAGCCTTGCGAGCCGCCGCTCGAATCCGCTTGGCGATGGTGCGCCAGCGCCGCATCGATTTCTCGCGCCGCCCACCCTGCAATCTCGGTTTCGAGCGTACGCGAGACCTCGTCCGCGATCTGGCCGGCGAGCCGCGCAGTATGCGCTTGCAGCGCGTCGCGGCAACGTGCTTCGACGAGTTCGCGCCCGTCGCCCGCCAGATATGCGTGCAACCGGTCCCGCAGCCGCTCGGCGATGCGCTGCGCATCGGCGCTCGCCGCAGGCGGCTGCCGTGACGCGCCGGCGGCAGGCGGCCGCGCAAGCGCCGGATTGCCCGGCACGAGCACGTCGCTCAGAACGGGAATCGGCGCTTCGCCGGCTGGATCGACTTCGTTCGCTTCGGACACGCTGTTCTCCGTCCGGGCTCACGCCCCCTGCTTGTAATTGTTGAGCGCGTAGCCGCGATCGCGATAGAAACGATAACGCTCGCGCCCCGCCGTCAGCTCGTCGGGCGCATTGCCGACCACTTCGAGCAGGCGCTCGAAGCGCGCGAACTGCGCGGGCACATCGTCGCCCAGATTCAGCAGAATGCCGTGATGCGGTGCGCGCTCGAGATCCGCGGTCAGCACGATCGGCGTGGCGGCCGCGTGCGGACTGTCGAGCGCGCAGTGCGGAATGAAGTCGAGCGGCGAAAACGTCCAGAGCCGCTCGTCGAGCGTGCGCAGCCGCGCGGGCGAAGCGCGCACGACGACCGGCTGCCCCGCCTGATACGCCTTGCGCAGCAGCCGGCAAGCGTAGGCGAGCGAGTCGCCGACGTTCGTGTGGAAATCGATCCGCGTCATCGCGCGCCGCGCCCCGCCGGATTCGCCATCGAGCACCGCGCCATCACGCGCCGGCGCGATCGATCAGGAACTGCGCGAGCAGCGGCACGGGACGCCCCGTCGCTCCCTTCGCCGCGCCGCTCTTCCATGCGGTGCCCGCGATGTCGAGGTGCGCCCACGGATAGCTGTCGGTGAAACGCGACAGGAAGCACGCCGCCGTGATACTGCCACCGGGCCGTCCGCCGATGTTTGCGAGATCCGCGAAATTCGACTTCAGCTGCTCCTGATACTCGTCGTCGAGCGGCATCCGCCAGGCCGGGTCGGCCGCCTCGCGCGACGCGTCGAGCAACTCGCCCGCGAGCGCGTCGTCCTTCGAGAAGAGGCCGGTGTTGTGATGGCCAAGCGCAATCACGCACGCGCCGGTCAGTGTCGCGACGTCGATCACGGCCGCCGGCTTGAAGCGTTCCGCATACGTGAGCGCATCACAAAGTATCAAGCGCCCTTCCGCATCGGTGTTCAACACCTCGATCGTCAGCCCCTTCATGCTCGTGACGATGTCACCCGGCTTCGTCGCGTTGCCGGCCGGCATATTCTCGCAGGTCGGCACGATCGCCACGACGTTGAGCTTCAGCCCCATCTCGGCAACCGCGCGCATCGTGCCAAGCACGGCGCCCGCGCCGCACATGTCGTACTTCATCTCGTCCATCGCTTCGCCAGGCTTGAGCGAAATGCCGCCCGTGTCGAACGTGATGCCCTTGCCGACCAGCACGACGGGCGCCGCCTTCGCGGCCGTCCCCTGATAATGCAGCACGATGAACTGCGGCGGCTCGACGGAGCCCTTCGCGACCGCGAGAAACGAGCCCATCTTGAGCGCCTGGATCTGTTTCAGACCGAGCACATCGGCCTTCAGCCCCCAATCCTTCGCGAGTTGCTTCGCGACATTCGCGAGATAAGCCGGCGTGCAGACGTTGCCCGGCAGATTGCCGAGATCGCGCGTGAGATCCATTCCGTTCGCAAGCGCGCTCGCCTGTTTCACCGCAAGCTTCGCTGCCTTCTCGTCGGCCGGATCGACGCTGAACACGACGCGCTTCAACGCGCGCGCGGGCGCCTCCGGCTTGCTCTTCATCTGCGTGAATTGATACGTTTCGTTGCGCAGCGCGAGAATCGCCGCGCGCACGCCCCAATCAGAGCCGCGATCGGGCACCGGCGTCTGCGCGAGCGTGAATGTGACCTGGACTATTTTCGTGCCGAGCAGCGCGCGCCACGCGGCCTTGAGCGCGTCGTGATAGGCTTTCTGGCTGAAAGCATCCTGCTTGCCCAGCCCGACGAGCAGCACGCGCGACGCCCCGATGCCGGAAACCTCATGCAAAAACAAGGTTTTGCCGAGCTTGCCGTCCATGTCTCCCGCCTTGACCACGCGCGACACGAGGCCCTTGGCCGCCTCGTCGATATCGAGCGCCGCGCCGGACAAGGTTTGCGCTTCGAACACACCCAGCACGATGCAGTCGGATTTCCCGGTCAGGAAACCCTTCGCCGCGCCTTTGCTCCAATCACAGCCTTTTATGCTAAAGTCCATCGCGCTTGTCCTCGGGTAAAATCTGGGCTAAGGATGAAAGCCGCAATTATCCGCTATTTTTCCTGCGCGGCGTGAGCGCCCCCGCTCGTGCGCTCGTTCCCGCCCCGCAGTCTCACCCCGCAGTTTTGCCTGCTTCGCATCAATAATGATCTTCGAACGCTCCCTCCAACGCGAGCTTGCGTATACCGCCGGCGCCGTTTTCATGGTGCTGCTCACGATCATGCTGACATCGATGATGATCCGCATCGTCGGTTACGCCGCGTCCGGTGAGGTCAACCCGAAAGACGTGCTCGTGCTGATCGGCCTCACCGTGATCGGCTACTTGGCGATGATCCTCGTCGGCACGCTGTTCGTGTCGATCCTGTTCGTGCTCACGCGCTGGTACAAGGATTCCGAGATGGTCGTCTGGCTCGCCTCCGGCGTGAGTCTCACCCGCCTCATCAAGCCGATCGGCGTGTTCGCGACGCCGATCGTGATCCTGATCGCGTTTTTCGCGTTCGTCGGCTGGCCATGGTCGAACCAGCAAAGCAAGCTGATCCGCGCGCGCTTTCAGCAGCGCGACGAGGTATCGTTGCTCGCGCCCGGCCAGTTCCGCGAATCCGCCGCGAACAACCGCGTGTTCTTCATCGAGAAAATGTCGCCCGACCAGAGCAAGGTGCAAAACGTGTTCGTCACGACTACCGAACAGGGCAAGGTGAACGTCGTCGTATCGCAGACGGGCCACACCGAGACGATGAAGAACGGCGATCGCTTCATCGTGCTCGATAACGGCCGCCGCTATGACGGCGTGCCGGGCCAGCCGAACTTCAAGATCATGGAATTCGAGCGCTACGGCGTAAAGATCCAGAGCAAGCAGGTGGTCAGCCAGCCGAGCACGACAGGCACGCCGACGATCGACCTGCTGCGCAACCCGACCAACCAAAACCTTGCCGAATTCGCGTGGCGCGCCGGCCTGCCGCTGATCGCGATCAACCTGATGGTGCTCGCGATTCCTCTGTCATATCAGAACCCGCGCCGCGGCCGGACCGTGAACCTCGTGATGGCCGTGCTGATCTACCTGACCTACTCGAACCTGCTGAACGTCGTCCAGTCGCAAATGGAACGGGGCAAGATCCCGTTCGGCGTCGGCCTGATCGGCTTGCATTTGCTGATTGCCGCGATCGTCGCATTCCTGTTCTGGCTGCGCGTGCGCAACCGGCCGCTGTTTTCGCGCGCCGCGCTCGGCCGCTCGCAAGGAGCGTAAGCGATGCGGCTTTACGAAAAATACTTCGCGCGCCAGATCTATGTGACGTTTGCCTTCGTGCTGTTCGCGTTCTCCGGCCTGTTCTTCTTCTTCGACCTGATCAGCGAACTGAACTCGGTCGGCCACGGCAATTACAAGTTCGGCTATGCGGTGCTGCGCGTCGCGCTGCAAACGCCGTCGCGCTTTTACGAAATCATTCCGGTCGCCATGCTGATCAGCTCGATCTACGTGTTCGCGCAGATGGCCGCGAACTCGGAGTTCACGATCTTCCGCGTCTCTGGCCTCGCAACCAACCAGGCACTGCGTTCGCTGCTGAAGATCGGCGTGCCGATCGTCGTCGCGACCTACTTGATCGGCGAATTCGTCGGCCCGTACACCGATCAGTTGTCGGAGCGCGTGCGGCTCGAGGCGCTCGGCTCGTCGGTGTCGTCGAACTTCGCATCGGGCGTGTGGGTCAAGGACACGCTGACCGCGCGCGAGACGGGCGAGCCCGTGACACGCTTCGTCAACGTCGGCACGCTGTCGCCGGATTCGACGATCAGCGACGTGCGGATCTACGAGTTCGACTCGAAATTCAATCTGCAAAACGTGCGGATCGCCAAACGCGGCCGCTATCAGCCGCCCGGCCATTGGCTGCTGACCGACGTCACCGACACGCAATTGACGAACCTCTCAGGCCAGCCCAGCCAGCCGGCCGACGCGCTGAACCCGGTCTACCGCTCGCAGCAGGTCACGATGCCGCAATACTCGCTGCGCTCGGACCTAACGCCGCAGATCCTGTCGGTGCTGCTCGTATCGCCGGAGCGGATGTCGCTCTTCAACCTGTTCCGCTACATCCAGCATTTGAAGGAGAACCAGCAGGATACGCAGCGCTATGACATCGCGCTGTGGCGCAAGCTGCTGTATCCGTTCGCGGTGTTCGTGATGCTCGTGCTGTCGCTGCCGTTCGCGTATCTGCATACGCGCGCGGGTGTCGTCGGCGTAAAGGTGTTCGGCGGGATCATGCTCGGGATGAGCTTCCAGCTTTTCAACACGCTGTTCTCGCATATCGGCACGCTGAACACGTGGCCCGCGCCGCTGACGGCGGCGCTGCCCGGCTGCCTCTATCTGGCGCTCGGCCTGCTGTCGCTGAAGTGGGTTGACCGGCACTGAGCGCACCATCCTCGAAGGAACGAGCGATGAATCGTCGATCCGGCATCATTCTGTTCGGCCATGGCGCGCGCGATGCGCGCTGGGCCGAGCCGTTCGAGCGGCTGGCCGCGAAGCTGCGCGCGGCGCGCGGCGCGCATGCGCCCGTCGCGCTCGCGTTTCTCGAACTGATGGAGCCGTCGCTCGCGACGGCTGCGGCCGCGCTCGCCGCGCAATGCGACGTGATCACCGTGATACCGGTTTTCTTCGGCCAGGGCGGCCACGTGCGCCGCGACCTGCCCCAGCTCGTCGAGGCATGCCGCATCGCGCATCCGGGGATCGACATCCGCTGCGCGGCGGCGGCGGGCGAGGACGATGCGGTGCTCGACGCGATCGTCGAGTATTGCCTGCGCCAAGGCGGCGAGCCGATGCGGTGAGTGCCTGCGCGATGCCGCGGCAGGCCCGCGCCGCGTTCGTCGGCGCGCCGTCGCACAGCGGCGTGCCGACGGATCGTCCGAAATACAAAACGCCGGCTCATCGCCGGCGTTTTCGTCTATCCATACGCGTGTCGGCCCAAACCGGCCACCAACGGCACCGGATCAAGCCGCATCCCGCATCCCCGCGTTGCCTTCGGCCGGCTTTTCTCCGTCCTCCCGCTCGCGGGTGGCGAACGCATCGCCGATCATCAGCAAGCTCGGCTGAAGCGGATCGAGCCACGCATACGCCGCGCCCGCCGCCATCTCCGCGAGTGTCAGCGTGAGCGTGCGCTCACGCGGTGTGCTGCAAGCCTCGACAATCGCCACCGGGGTCGAACCGGCGCGGCCCGCGTCGATCAACCGTTGCGCGATGCCGGGCGCGCTGTCGCGGCCCATGTAATAGACGAGCGAATCGGCGCTGACCTGCTCGCGAATCTCTCCGCTGCCCGGCGCGCGGCTGTGCGTGGCGAATGCGACGCTGCGCGCGACGCCGCGCAGCGTCAGCGAGCGCTTGAGCGCGGCGGCCCCCGCGAGCGCGGCGGTAATACCGGGGACGATCTCGTAGTCGATCCCGGCCGCCTCGAGCGCGCGCATCTCTTCGTCCGCACGGCCGAACAGCATCGGATCGCCGCCCTTCAGGCGCACGACGAGCGCATGCTCGCGCGCCGCGTCGACGAGCTGCTTGTTGATGAAATGCTGCGCGCTCGAGCGCTGCCCGCAGCGCTTGCCGACCGCGATCTTGCGCGCACGCGGCGCGTGGTCGAGCATCGCCGGCTCGACGAGCGCGTCGTGCAGCACCACGTCCGCGCTGGCGAGCAGGCGCGCGCCGCGCACCGTGATCAGGTCCGCCGCGCCCGGCCCCGCGCCGATCAGATACACCTTGCCCATATGCGTCGATCCTCTTGTCGCGCACTCGCGCCGCGGGTGCGGCGCGATCCGTCACGCGGAAAACGCCCGAATCATACCCGCTGCGACCGTATGGTGGGTGGCCTCGTCGATCAGCACGAACGCGCCCGTGCCCGGATGCGCGTCATAGGTGTCGCAGACGATCGGTTTTTGCAGCGTCAGCGCGACGCGGCCGATGTCGTTCATCTTCAGTTCGTGGCGGTCGGTCGCATGCGACAGCGTATGCACGTCGAGCACCTGCTGGACCGCGCCGATCTTCGTGAACACCGTGTTCGTGGTCTGCTTGAGCAAATACTTGCGCTGCGGCGACAGCGGCGTCTCGTCGAACCAGCACAGGTCCGCTTCGAGCTTCTTGGCCGGCTCGACGGGCTGCGCGCTCGCCACGAACGTATCGCCGCGCGACACGTCGACGTCCTCGGCCAGCCGGATCGTCACGGTTTGCCCCGCAAACGCGCGCTCGACGGCCGCGGTGCCGCCCGGCACCGGCGCGATGATCTCGGCGACCGTCGCGACGCGGTTCGACGGCAGCACGGCAATCTCGTCGCCGACCGTCACCGCGCCCGCCTCGATACGGCCCATGTAGCCGCGGAAATCGTCGGCCGAGCTGCCGTCCTGGCGCGCGACCCATTGCACCGGAAAGCGCAGCGCGTCGCCCGCCTGCGTCTCCACGGGCAGCGCCTCGAGCACGTCGAGCAGCGGCTCGCCCGCATACCACGGCATGCGCTCGCTCGGCGCGACGATGTTATCGCCCTTGAGCGCCGACACCGGCACGAAGCGCACGTCGGCGAGCCCCAGTTGCTGCGCGAGCTTCACGTATGCGTCGCGGATCTCGTTGAAGCGCGCCTCGCTATAGTCGACGAGATCCATCTTGTTGATCGCGACGATCACGTGCTGCAGCGCGAGCAGCTTGACGATCGCGCTGTGGCGCTTGGTCTGCGGCAGCAATTGCGCCACGCCGTTCTCGAGCGTCACGCGCGTCGCGTCGATCAGGATGATCGCCGCATGCGCGGTCGACGCGCCCGTCACCATGTTGCGCGTGTACTGCTCGTGGCCCGGCGTGTCGGCGATGATGAACTTGCGCTTGGCCGTCGCGAAGTAGCGGTATGCGACGTCGATCGTGATGCCCTGCTCACGCTCGGCTTCCAGCCCATCGGTCAGCAGCGCGAGGTCGAGCTCGTCGCCGACCGTGCGCTTGTTCTTCGCGCGCGACAGCGCGGACAGTTGGTCCGACAGCACGGCCTTGCTGTCGTACAACAGGCGGCCGATCAGCGTGCTCTTGCCGTCGTCGACGCTGCCCGCGGTGATGAAGCGCAGCACGCCGAGGTCTTCGGTGGTGTCGATGGTGCTCATGTTGCTCGTGTCCTCGTCTGCGGTGCGTCAGAAATAACCTTGCTTCTTGCGCTGCTCCATCGCGGCCTCGGAGGTCTGGTCGTCCATCCGCGTCGCGCCGCGCTCGGTGATCTCGGTCACCGCCGTCTCGGCGATGATCTTCTCGATATCGTCCGCGTCGCTCTCGACCGGGCACGTGCACGAGATATCGCCGACCGTGCGAAAGCGCACCAGCGCGTGCTCGCTGGTTTCGCCATCGCGCATCGGCGTGAGCGGCGTCACGGGCACGAGCAGGCCGTTGCGGCGCACGATCTCGCGACGGTGCGCATAATAGATCGACGGCAATTCGAGCTGCTCGCGCGCGATGTATTGCCACACGTCGAGTTCGGTCCAGTTCGAGATCGGGAACACGCGCAGATGCTCGCCGCGGTGCAGACGCGCGTTGTAGAGGCTCCACAGTTCGGGGCGCTGCGATTTCGGGTCCCACTGGCCGAACTCGTCGCGAAACGAGAAGATGCGCTCCTTCGCGCGCGCTTTCTCCTCGTCGCGGCGCGCGCCGCCGATCATCGCGGTGAAGCCGTGCTGCTCGATCGTCTCGAGCAGCGTGACCGCCTGCGCGGCGTTGCGCGAATCGGTCTCGCGGCGCAGCACGACGGTGCCGCGCTTGATCGAATCCTCGACGTGCCCAACGATCAGCTCCGCGCCGATCTCGCTCACGCGACGGTCGCGGAAATCGATCACCTCGCCGTAGTTATGGCCGGTGTCGATATGCACGAGCGGGAACGGCAGCGTCGTCTTGCGGTTCGCGCCGAGCCCGAACGCCTTGAGCGCGAGATGCAGCACGACGACCGAATCCTTGCCGCCGGAGAACAACAGCGCGGGCTTGCTGCACTCGGCGACCAGCTCGCGCAGGATGTGGATCGACTCGGCCTCGAGCCAGTCGAGATGGCCCATCCGGCCGGACGCCGTGCCGGCGGGCGGTGCAAACGCGGATTGTTCGAGCGTCGTGCTCATGGTTTCGATCCTTCTTCTGGGTTCGTGCCGCCCAGCCCCCGGGCGGCACCATAGACAGTCTTGTTATCGACGATCACGACGCGGACGGCGTATTGGCCGGCAACGGCGTGATCGCAATGTGCAGCCCGCATTCCTTGGAGTCGCGCGACTCCCACCACCAGCGCCCGGCGCGGCTGTCCTCGCCGGGGCGGATCGCGCGCGTGCACGGCTCGCAGCCGATGCTCGGATAGCCGCGCGCGTGCAGCGGATTGACGGGTACGTCGAATGCGCTCAGATACGCCCAGACGTCGGCTTGCGTCCAATCGGCCAGCGGATTGTATTTCGCGATGCCGCGCGCGGCATCGCGCTCCTCGACGTGCAGTTCCGCGCGCGTGACCGACTGCTCGCGACGCTGCCCGGTCACCCATGCGTCGACATGCGCGAGCGCGCGATCGAGCGGCTCGACCTTGCGGATATGACAGCACCGCTTGCGCAATTCGACGCTGTCGTAAAACGCATTGAGCCCGTGCTCGGCGACATACGCGTCCACCGCATCCTGCCGCGGATGGAACTGCTCGATCTCGTAGCCATAACGCTCGCGCACGCGCTCGATCATGTCGAGCGTCTGCACATGCAGACGGCCCGTGTTCAACGAAAAAATGCCGATCGGCACGCCCTTCGACAGAATCGCGTGCGTGACGAGCATATCTTCCGCCGCGAGGCTGCTTGCGAACTTCACTTTCGAATGGCGCGCGGCGATCTGCGCGAGCAGCGCGTCGAGTTGCGCGATCTTCGCGGCAAGCTCAGGAGACAGCGCGTTGGCAGCGGCGGCGCTCATGCGCTCACCTTTGCGTCAGCCGCGCCCGCGCGCCGGCGAAACAGCGGCGACGGATTGTCGACCGCGCCCTGATAGCGCTGCGAGAATTCGCCGAACGCGTTCAGCGCGTCGCGAATGTCCTTGTCCGCGCGCACGGCGAACGCATCGAAGCCGCAACGCTCCATGTAATACAACTGATCGCGCAGCACGTCGCCGATCGCGCGCAGCTCGCCCTTCCAACCATATCGCTCGCGCAGCAGGCGCGCGATGCTGTAACCGCGGCCATCGGCAAAGCGCGGGAAATCGACGCCGATCAACGCAACTCGTTCGAAATCGGCGACCAGATCCGCGGGCTCGCTATCCGGCGCGAGCCACACGCCGAGTTCGTCGCGGCGCCTCGCGGCGACGAGTGCGTCGCGCGAGGCCCGCCACAGCGCGAGCGGCACGAGCACATTGCCGGCCGGCAGCGCGCCGACTTCGGGCAGCGCGCCGTCCTGGGCCGCGCGCACGACTTGCCATGCGTCGTCGATCACCACGCGATTCTTGATAATCAAAGCCATCTGCTGATTCCTTCTACGCTTGAGTTACGCGTGCGCGGTCTGGCGCGCCGCGTAGACGCGCTCCTTGAACGGCGCGATGCCGATACGGTCGTATGTGTCGATGAAGCGCTCGCCTTCGATGCGCGCATCGACATAAGTGTCGATCAGCTTCGCGATCACGTCCGGCACCTCGTGCGCGGAGAACGACGGGCCGATCACGCGGCCGAGCCGCGCGCCGTTCGCGCCCGTGCTCTGCTCGCCGCCGAGCGACACCTGGTACCACTCGGCGCCGTCCTTGTCGACGCCGAGGATGCCGATGTTGCCGACATGATGATGCCCGCACGAATTCATGCAGCCCGAGATGTTCAGCGACAGATCGCCCAGGTCGTACACGTAGTCGAGATCGTCGAAGCGCGCCTGGATCGCGGTGGCGATCGGAATCGACTTCGCGTTTGCGAGCGAGCAGAAATCGCCGCCGGGGCACGCGATGATGTCGGTCAGCAGGCCGATGTTCGGCGTCGCGAAGCCGACCGCCTTCGCCTTTTCCCACAGCTCGAACAGATCGCGCTTCTTCACGTTCGCGAGAATCAGGTTCTGCTCGTGCGACACGCGCAGCTCGCCGAACGAATACGCGTCGGCCCAGTCGGCGACCTGCTCCATCTGCGCATCGGTCGCATCGCCCGGCGCGACGCCGTGCTTTTTCAGCGACAGCGTGACGGCCGCGTAGCCCGGCACCTTGTGCGGCGCCACGTTGCGCTCGACCCAGCGCGCGAATGCCTTGTTCTCCAGCAGATGCTGCTCGAACGACGCGTCGGTATCCGGCAGTTTCTCGTAGACGGGCGGCAAGAAGCACCGCGACACGCGATCGACTTCCGCCTGCGTGAGCGTCGACGGGCCGTCCTTCAAGTGCTGCCATTCTTCGTCGACCTGCTGCGCGAACTTCGCCGGCGACAGCGCCTTCACGAGAATCTTGATCCGCGCCTTGTACAGATTGTCGCGGCGGCCATAGCGGTTATAGACGCGCAGCACCGCTTCGCAATAGGTCAGCAGATGCTGCCACGGCAGGTTCTCACGGATGAGCGCGCCGACGATCGGCGTGCGGCCGAGCCCGCCGCCCGCGAGAATGCTCGCGACCACTTCGCCGTGCTCGTTCTTCTTCAGATAGACACCGAGATCGTGGATCTGCACAGCGGCACGATCGACCTTCGCGCCCGACACGGCGATCTTGAACTTGCGCGGCAGCCACGCGAATTCGGGATGGAACGTCGACCATTGACGCAGAATCTCGGCCCACGGACGCGGGTCGACTTCCTCGTCTTGCGCGACGCCCGCGAACTGGTCGGCGGTGATGTTGCGGATGCAGTTGCCCGATGTCTGGATGCCGTGCATCTGCACGGACGCAAGCTTCGCGAGAATGTCGGGCGTCTCTTCGAGCTTGATCCAGTTGTACTGGATGTTCGAGCGCGTCGAAAAGTGTCCGTAGCCGCGGTCGTGCTCGCGTGCGATCCGCGCGAGCATGCGCAACTGGTCGCTGCGCAGATTGCCGTATGGAATCGCGATCCGGTGCATGTACGCGTGGCGCTGCATGTACAGGCCGTTTTGCAGGCGCAGCGGGCGGAATTCGTCTTCGCTCAATTCGCCGGACAAGCGGCGGCGGACCTGGTCGCGGTACTGCGCGACGCGCTCGTCGACGATCGTCTGATCGTACTGGTCGTACTGATACATTCGGGGACCCCAGGGTTGCTCAACGTGACCGCGCGACGTCCTAGCCACGCCGCGCCAGAATCTGCACCGCCCGCCGGATGCGGCCATCCGCCCGGCCGCTGCTTTGCTAATGACGATTACAGATATCGATATTTGAAAAACACGGGCAAATCGTAATAAACTCTCTTTATATTTCAAACGACTAAAAAATTCTGTCGATATGCACAGGGGTTATAAATGAACCTGCATCAGTTCCGCTTCGTGCGCGAGGCCGTGCGCCAGAATTTCAACCTCACCGAAGCGGCGAAGGCTCTGTACACATCACAGCCAGGGGTCTCGAAAGCCATCATCGAGCTGGAGGACGAACTTGGCGTCGAAATCTTCACGCGCCACGGCAAGCGCGTGCGCTCGCTGACCGAGCCGGGGCGCATCATTCTCGCGTCGGTCGAGCGGATTTTGCAGGAAGTCGAAAGCCTGAAAAGGGTCGGAAAAGACTATGCGGCACAGGATCAGGGCAACCTGACGATCGCGGCCACGCATACGCAGGCCCGCTACTCGCTGCCCGCCGCGATCGCCGAGTTCAAGAAACGCTTTCCTAAGGTCCATCTGTCGATCCTGCAAGGCAGCCCGACTCAGGTTGCCGAAATGGTGATCCACGATCAGGCCGATCTGGCCATCGCGACCGAGGCCATCGCCGACTACAAGGAACTCGTGTCGCTGCCGTGCTTTCAGTGGCACCACGCGGCCGTCGTCCCGGCCGACCATCCGCTTCTCGAACGCAAGCAGCCGTCGCTCGACGATCTGGCGCAATACCCGCTCATCACATACGACGATGCATTTGCCGGCCGCAAGAAGATCAACCAGGCGTTCGCGCTGCGCGGGCTGTCGCCCGACATCGTGCTCGAGGCGATCGACGCGGACGTGATCAAGACCTACGTCGAGCTTGGGCTCGGCGTCGGGATCATGGCCGACATCGCGTTCAACACCGAGCGCGACCGCAGCCTGCGCGCGATTCCGGTCGGGCATTTGTTCGGCAGCAACATCACGCGCGTCGCGCTCAAGCAAGGGGCATATCTGCGCGGCTACGTGTACACGCTCGTGGAGCTGCTGTCGCCGACGCTCAATCGCAAGCTCGTCGAAACCGCGCTCAAGGGCGTGGCCGAGAGCTACGAGCTGTGACGGGCAACGGTTATCGCGGCACTTGCCCGGCTGAGGGATTTCAGTGATAATCCTCGTTTCGCTAAGCGCTAACGGTTCGAATTGGTGAGCCATGTTAGCGGCGAGCGGATCAGTGCGGTTTGCCCAGGTGGTGAAATTGGTAGACGCAGGGGACTCAAAATCCCCCGCCGCAAGGCGTGCCGGTTCGATTCCGGCCCTGGGCACCAACCAAGCACAACGCAACACACTGCGCGCATTACGTTAAGTCGCCCTCCAAACGACCTCGTCATCTGCAGCGCCGCCAACCGGCCTTCGTGCGCAAAAAGCCGCCCCAACTGGTCCAACTCAGTATGGGGCTTTTTTATTTGCGCCTCGCCACTCGACACTGCCCCACACTCCTGCTGAAACCGCGGCCAACCCGCGCGCGCATGCGCGGACGCGCCGCGATCCAGATTAAATTGTTCGTTCGCAGCGCAACGTCCGGCTTGCATCACAGGCGCGTGCGATGCGTTGCTTCTCAGTACGCGGGCCGTCATCGCGCCGGATGACATGTGTGCTGCCCCCGTCTCAATCGCCTTATTCGCGCGGCCGCTCGAGCCGCCTCGTCAAAACGCTTGGCGAACCGCCCGCGCCAGCAAACCAATCCATTCCGATCAACCGGCGCGACGAGTTCAACCGCGCAGCGGCGTCCGTGTTTCAGCCTGCTTCGCCACAACGCCGATGCGCCCAACATCGAAGCGTTTGCATTTCATCACGCATGGCTTTTTCTCGTCCAAGCATCGCCGAAAACTCGCTTTCATCGCGGTCCGGCTTTAGAAATTTCATCTACCGCTTTTAAATTACCGCTCTCGCCCTCCGTTAATAATCGAATTGGCCAGGCGCCGACCGGTAATCGGCAATCGCGCAGCCGATACAGCCTTTACAACAAGCAGCACCTTCATCAGACCATCTTTCGATACCGATTGCGCCATGCGAATATCAAATTCGCAATCGGCGCATGCCGCCCGATCGATTTGGCACAGACTAATCATCAGCACGATTGAGGCGGTTCAATTTTTCAAAGAAAACCGCAACTCATTCAATAGACATTGAAATTCAATATCACCAGAAAATTTACGGCCAACCATCAACCCCAAAAAAATAACAATAAATAAATCAAATTTATAAATCCACAAAAATCCGCCACAAAACCAAAACCAAGCAATCAACCGCAAATCGATTACGGAGTTAATGCGAGTTCGTCCCGATGAAAAGTTGAATTTTTATTCCTCGAAAATATGAAAGAAATAACCCTTTCTCGGCCGCCCGGCGCGCTGCGCCGGAACTTCGCGCCGCCCAACGGCACGCTCTACCCGCGGCCGCACCGGCCGTCAGCCTCGGTGCGCTCAGCCGATCACTCGCCCGGCGCGCATCCGGCCGGCTAGCTCATTCGATGCGCTCGCTCGCGACTCTGCGCCGGCTATGCGCCGTTGCGCTCACCTGCGTCGTGTTGCCCTGCGCCACACAAGCCGCCACGCAGCCGCAGCGCTGCACCTCGGCGTTCGACACATATCGGCTCGGCCTCGCGGCAGCAGGTGTCGCGGACAAGCATTTGCCGTTCATGATCCTCCAGCCCGACGGCCGCACGGACACAGCCGTCTTATTGATTCACGGGCTGTACGAATCGCCGTACTTCCTGCGCGGCGCCGCGGCGCGCTTCGCGGCGGCTGGCTACAATGTCGTGTCGCTGCTGCTGCCGGGGCATTGGGACGCTGGTTGGCGCTCGATCGACACCGTCACGTATCGCGACTGGCTCGCCACGGCTGATTTCGGTCTGGACATCGCGCACTGTCTCGGCCAGCACGTGATCATCGCCGGGCATTCACTCGGCGGCACGCTCGCGCTGTACGCGGCGCTCGCGCGCCCGCGCGACGTCGATGCGCTCGTTCTATGGGCGCCCGCAACCGAACTACGTGCGCTGCCCACGCTCGGCGGCGTGATCGGCAAGGCGTCCGGCATTGCAGGCAACACGTTTACGCGCAAGCGCGCGGATGCGGACGAAAGCGCGAGGCTGTCCGGCAACCCGGCATTTCAGTTATACGAGATGATTCAATATCTCGGCCGCACTTACGGCGACGCGGTTCCACTCGACAACGGCAGGCGCCGCGATCTGCCGCTGTCTTACGTGCGGCTCGGCGCGCAAGTGCGTGCGCCGGTATTCGCGATCGTGCCGCAGCGCGATCCCGCCGTCGACGAACGCGAAACGCTGAGTCTGCTCGCGCAGATGCCGCAAATGTCCGAACTGATCGTCTATCCGGAGCAGAGCGCCGTGTGGCACGCGAACGTCGCGAAATCGTCCATGGATACCTACCGTTCCCAACCTGGCGACTACAACCCGTCATTCGACTGGATGATGGATCGGATTCTCGCATTCGCCGCCCGCGTTGCGCCAGCCAATCGCGCGATATCGGCCGAACGATGAAACCGCGCGCATTCGTTGCCGCGATCGCCACCGCGATTGCAATCGCCGCCTGGTCCGCGAGCGCCGCCGCGCAGTGCGTCGACTGGATCGCGCCCATCGACGACGGCACGCTGCAGCGCACGCGCGCCGACCTCGTTCGCGCGGCCATGCCGTCGGATGGCATTCGCATTCTTGCTTACATTTTCGATACCGACCGCGCGGGCCTCGACATGCTGCGCCGGCTCGTGCAGGCCGCGCAACGCGGCGTGCCGGTGCGCCTGCTGATCGACGGCATCGGCCCCGGAGCCGCTCTGCCGATCGAAGACGAGTTGATCGCCGCGCTGCACGACATCGCGCCGCGTTTCGAAATACGCGTGTTCCATCCGAAAGCCGATTTCACGAAACTCACGCGGCGCATGCACGACAAACTGTTCCTCGTCGGCGACACCGGCATCATCGGCAGCAGCTCGACGTGGAATGCAAGCGTCGACGGGTGGCTCATCGAGCGCGACTTGCTGGTGCGCGGCGATCCCGGCCGCCGCAATTCGGCGCTGCATGCGATGCGCGCGCACTTCGATGCATTCTGGCGCAGCAGCGCGGCCGTCGCGCAGCGCCCGGCGGAGATATTCACGCTCGCCTCGCCGTACCAGAGCGCACGCGGCTTCAAGACGCTCGAGCCGGCGCTCATCGAGCGCTGGCGCCGTGCGCTGTCCGCCGCGTCCGGCGACGAGCAAGGCAACAGCGCCGGCGCTTCGTCGATCGACGAAGCGCGGCCAGCCACCGCCTGGCTTGCGCTCGCGTGCGACCGCCTGCGCTACGTGCACGACGCGCCGGACAAACGCGCGCCCGGCACGCTCGGCGACATGCTCGCCGCGCTTGCCCGCGCGCGCGCGGAAATCGTCGTCGTGAATCCGTACCTGATTCTCGTGCCCGAGATGCGCGCGCTGCTCGAGCGCAAGCGGCGCGAAGGCGTGCGCGTCGTGCTGGTCAGCGCATCGCTCGAGCGGCTCGCCGCCGAGTTGCCGGCGATCGGCCGCGCCTACGCGAACGACTTGCCGGCGCTCGCGCGCGCGGGCCTCGAAATACGCGAATATCACGACGACGCAAACCGGATGCTGCACGCGAAGCTCGTTCGGATCGATAGCCGCCGCTATTATGTCGGCAGCTTCAATTTCGATCCGCTCTCAGCCTATTCGAATACTGAAAACGGCCTGTGGATCGATCCCGCCGACGAAACGGGCATCCCCCCGCTCGCGCAAACGGTGGCGCTCGCTCTCGCGCGTTCAGCCGCGGTAACCGACGGCAACGGTGGCCTGCTCGCCCCGCCCGATGCGCGTTGCGATGCGGCCGGGTGCGGCGGGGTCTGGCGATGGCTGACACCACTTTTGCGGCGGTTTCTATAATCGCGCGGCATTGCCGCGCACCGGCGCTGGCGCCGGATTAATTCCGTCCAATATATTAATCATATTTACACAATGCAATTTCCAGGATTCGAATTGCAATTTAATTAATCTAATTAAAATTTAAAAATAATCGTATGTCGTTAAATGTCAACAAGTGCGAAATGCGGGAAAATGCCATTGATAGTTTTTTCCGCCTTTGAGATGATGAAACGGCTGCGCGAATGCGAGTCAAGCGCAGCATGCGTGGTTCTGCGAAAAAGCGGAACTTTGAGCGTGCCGGCTTTACCCTGGGCCGGCACGCCTTTTTATTCACCGCGATGATGCGCATCAATTAATGCGCACATCTTTCCGATAGTTTGCGGCGATTTTCCGATTCGCGACGTAAATGACCGAAAGCCGGATCATTGATATACGGCTGGGCGCCGAACGGCTGAATATGCAGCCGTATTCAGCCAACCACGCGAGAGATGACCATGAAAATTCTGCTCAATATTGCGCTAATCGCCGTCTGCGGCAGCATTGTCTCGGCATGCGAAGATGGCGACAACGTGATCCCTAACGCAAATGGTGCCAATGTGTCATCGATTTCGGTTGCGCAACGCTTGAACGACGAACTCAGGGCCGTCGGCGTCGAACGGTTCACCGCATCGGATTACAAGCCGGGCGTCGTGCGTCACATCGTGCTGTTCCGCTATCAAGATTCGGTGACGGCCGCGCAAAGGCAGGAAATCACTCAGCGCTTTCTGTCGCTACAGAAAAGCCAGCGCAACGGTGCGCGTTATATCGCATCCATCGAGGAAGGCATGCAAAGCAGCGGCGAAAAAGCCGATCAGCAGCTACAGCAAGCATTCCTCGTGACGTTCCGCTCGGAAGGCGACCGTAACTTCTATGTCGGGCAACCGATCGTCACCGATCCGAATTTCTATGATGCGAATCATCAGGCTTTCAAGGATTTCGTCGGTCCGTTGCTAGCGCGCCAAGGCGTTCTGGTGTTCGACTATACCGTCGACCGGACTGCGTCCGGCGCATGAGCCGGCCGGCGGGCGCGGCATGACCGGCCGCGCCCGCCGGCAAACGGACCGGCGCGCCGGGCAAGCGCCGCGCCGCCGGTCCGAACGATGCTGAAGCATCGCCCGTGCGCCGTCACTTCGGCTGGAACGCGGGCTGGCCCATTTGCCACAGCGCGAACGCCCATTCGTCGGCGAGCAGATTCGCCCGCTGCGACACACTCGAGCCGATGCCGTGGCCGGCGTCGTAATCGATGCGCAGCAGCACCGGACGTGCGCTCGCCGTCGCCGCCTGCACCCGCGCCGCCATCTTCAGCATGTGCCACGGCGACACGCGTGGATCGTTCGCGCCGGTGGTGAACATTACCGCCGGATAGGGCGTGCCGTCATGAATGTGCGCATACGCGCTCATCGCATACAGCCCGTGAAAGCCCGCCTCGTCCGAACTCGAACCCATCTCGGGCACGTTCGGCGGCCCGTTCGGTTCGGTTTCGAAGCGCAGCGCGTCGGACAGGCCGACGTCGTCGAGCACTACGCGAAAGAGCCCTGGATCGACGCTCATCGCGCCTCCCATCACGATCCCGCCCGCGCTCGCGCTATTCGCGGCCAGATATTTCCGCTGCGTATAGCGCCGGTCGATCAGATGCTGCGCGGCCGCGACGAAATCGAGCATCGTATTGATCTTCCATTGCTTCTGGCCCGCGCGATGCCACGCGTCGCCATACTCGCCGCCGCCGCGCAGGTGCGCAACCGCGACGATGCCGCCCTGGTCGAGCCAAGCCTGCCACGACGGCCGGTAGACCGGGTCCATCGATACGCCGTAGCTGCCGTAGCCGGTCACGATGGCAGGATGCGAACCATCGCGCGCCGCGCCCTTCTTCGCGATGATCGATACCGGAATGCGCGTGCCATCGTAGCTCGTCGCGAACTCGTCGTGTGCTTCATAGGCGTCGGACTCGAGCTTCGACGGCGCGACGAGGCCGGTATCGACCGCGGCATTGCCCTGGCCGCGCGGATCGAACGCGATCACGCGCGGCGCCTTGACCCAGTTTTGCAGGGTGAACATCACGCCCGGCTCGCGCGGATCCGCGCTCAGATCACGCACGGCGCCTGCGAACGGCAGCGTGAGCGTTGTGTTGTCGCGCCCGTCGAACGACACCCGCCTGAGCTGAAAGCTCGCACCCGCGCGCTCGCCGGCATAGATCGCATCCTGCGCGATCGTGAACGCGTCGAGCACGTTCGGCCCCTGCGGCACGAGCGCAGCCGCATGCGCGATATCCGGCCGCGCCGCCGGTGTCGACAGGATCTGAAAGCGCGGCGCATCCTTTTCGGACAGCAAATATAAGCGCTCGCCGCGCAGCTTCACGTCGGTCACGCCGTCCCGAGGCTCGGCGAATTTCTGCCACGGCGTATCGGCGCCACTCACGCGCTCGAGCGGCGCGACGTAGAACGTATTCGGATTGTCGTCCATGTTGCGGTTGGCTACCGCAACCGCATACGGCGAATCGGGCGACACCAGCACGTAGGTGCCCTGCCCTTCAGGCACGTCGAGCTTGGCCGACACGCCGCGGCCGAACACGGCCTCGTCGCCGTCGGGATGCTCGCCGAGCGTGTGCACGAACGTCACCGCGTTGTACTCGGTGAGCGCAGGCGGCGTGTCAGGGCCGGCCTTCGGGTAGCGCAGATAGAAGAACGAACGGTTGTCGTTGCGCCACGACACGACGCAGCCGCTGGTGCGATCGATCGATTCGGCAAGCTGCGTGCCCGTGCTCAAATCGATCACGTGCAGCACGCTCTTTTCCGAGCCACCTTCGGATACGCCATACGCCACATAGCGGCCGTCCCAGGACGGCGAATACCAGTCGAGTGCGTAATGATGCGCGCTGCCGGGCGCGAGCTTCGCCGGATCGACGATCACATGCTCCGCGCCATTCACGCCGTCGCGCCACGCGAGCTTCGGCAAATTGCTGCCCGGCTCCATCAGCCGATAAAACAGGCGCTCGCCACGGCGCGTGAATTCGCCGCGCATCAGATCGCCCGCCATCAGGCGCTGAATCTGCTGGGCGAGCGCGGCGCGCCCGGCAATGCGATCGAGCGTGCGGCGCGTATAGTCGGCCTGCGCCTTCATCCAGGTCTGGACTTCAGGATCTTTCAGATTCTCCATGTAGCGATAGTTGTCGACGACCGGCGTGCCGAAATAGGTCGTCGTGACGGGGCGCACCGGTGCGACGGGCGGCCCGTCGGCCGCGAACGACGCGGCTGCCGCCACGCTCAAGCTCGTGGCAAGCGTCACGGTCGAAACGGCTTTCGTTGTTTTCATCTGGGAGTTCCCGGTAAGGAGGCGCGGCAAGCGTACTCCGGGTCCTCCCGACCGACAACGTCGCCAAAAATGTGATGCGCCAAACGAAGTTGCGGCGCCCGAAAAAATCGCTAAACGATCGATTCCAGACGCCGCGGCAACGCCCGGCATCGGCTCGAAACCGCGCCGGATCGCCGGCGCACGCGCTCGCTCATGTGCGCCGCGCGCAATGTTTCAACCGCCGCCAGCTTTCACACGGCCTTTCGAATGCCGCATCGTCGTGCCAGCCGCTTATGCCGACCGCTCACGCGCAGAATTTCAGAATCGCACCGGCTACCTGCGCCGGCGCCTCGCGCTGCGGAAAATGCCCGATTCCGTCGAGTACGATTCGCTCGTAACGCGCGGCGAACAGCGCTTCGCGTCCGGCGGAGCTGTCCGGATGCGTACAGGCGTCCGCGCCGCCGTGCAACACGAGCGTCGGCACCGACAGCACAGGCGCGGGAACCAGCCGCGCGTCATCGTCCGCGTAGGCCGGATCGCCGTGCGCAAGATTCCAGCGCTGCCGGTAGGAGTGCAGCACCACATCGGCCCAATCGGGCGAGTCAAACGCTTCGGCCGCCTCGTCGAACTCATGCGGGGCATACCAGCCGGCGGGCGACCAGGTGTCCCACATGAAGCGCGCAACCTCGCGACGCTCGTCGCGCACCGCGCGTTCGCCGCGCGGCGTCGCCATCCACCAGTGATACCAGTAGTTGCGCGTTTGCTGCAGCGACATCGTCTGATTCGGATCGTTGGTGCCATACCCGACCGACATCATCACGAGATGCGACGCGGCGCGCTCGCGCAACGCGCACGCGTTCGCCACCGCCCGCGCGCCCCAGTCGTGCCCGACGAGCACCGGCGCATCGAGCCGCAACGCGTCGATGAAATCCAGCAAATCGCGCGCCAGCGCGGCGAGCTGCCCGCTGCGCGGCGTCGCGGGATCGCGAAAACGGGTCGGCGCAAAGCCGCGCAGCGCCGGCGCCAGCACGCGGTAACCGGCGCCGGCAAGCGCCGGCGCGAGCGCCTTCCAGCAAGCCGGACTGTCCGGCCAGCCGTGCAGCAGAACGGCCGTGCGCACGCCGGCCGGGTTCCATTCGAGATAGGCCACGTCCAGCAACGGCGTCGCCACATATGCGTATGCAGACATCGGAATCTCCGTCGATCAATACGTTGCCGATGGTAGAGCGTCAGCCCATCGCGATTCATGAAGAATCATCGATTATTATTGGAGAATCTCGTTTAATCGCGGGAGCGGATCGCAATGGATACGCTGCTGGAGCCGTCGTCCGCGCCGCTCGACATCGGGCTGCTGCGCACATTTCTCGCCGTCGTCGAAAGCAACGGCTTCGCACTCGCCGCGGAGCGGCTCGCGCTGACGCCATCCGCGGTCAGCGGCCACATCAAGCGGCTCGAACGGGCCGCGGGCGTGACGCTGCTCGCCCGCACCACGCGCCGCGTCGAGCTGACGCCGGCCGGACAGACGCTCCACACGTATGCGCGCAATATCGTCGAATTGGAGCGCGATGCGCGCGCGCGGCTGCGCGGCTCACCGCTCGACGCACGGCTGCGCATCGGCGCATCGGAAGATTTCGCCGGCACGTGGCTGCCGCAGGTACTGCATGCGTTTGGCCGCCGGCATCGCCGCACGGCGATCGAACTGAAGGTCGGCATCACCGTGGATCTGCTGCGCGAGCAGGCGCGCGGCAAGATCGACGTCGTGCTCGGCAAGGCATGCGAGCGCGTCGACGCAGCCGGCGAATTGCTGTGGGAGGAGCCGCTCGTGTGGGCCTACACGTCCGCCGCCAGGCTCGAGCCGGCCGATACGTTGCCGCTCGCGCTCTTTCCCGAGCCGTGCGTCTATCGAGAGGCGGCAATGCGCGCGCTGAGCAGCGCGCAGCGGCCATGGCGCATCGTGTTCGAGAGCGCCAGCATGGCGGGCTGCGTGTCGGCGGCGCTCGCCGGATTCGCGCTCACGGTGCTCGCGCGCAGCCAGTTGCGCGACGGCCTGCGCGAATACGGGCCGAACGACGGCTTGCCCGCGCTGCCCGCGGCGCGCTTCTACGCGTTCGCACACCGGCCGACGCCCGCGAGCGAGGCGTTGATCGACGCGGTTCGCGACAGCGGCGCGCGCCGTCGATTCGGAACATGACGCGCTGACGCGCTGCGCGCGCATGCCTGGAGCAGCTGCGCGCGGCCCAGGCGCGCCGGACCTGCCCGACGCGGCCGGCCGCCTGCCGACATATCCCGCGCGCGGCCGACCGGCCGCGCCGGGCAACGGGCAATCACTGCCTGAGCGATTCGCGCCAAGCAGCCCAGGCGCAGCGCCGAGTCACCGCTCGACCGATTCGGGCGCCGCGGCACGCCCGTTCATTTCACGCTGAACTTGTAGCTGCCTTGCGTGCGATGGCCGTCGGTCGCAACCGCCACCCATTTGACCGTGTAGGCGCCCGGCTGCAACGGCTTGAGCGCGACCGACATGTGCTTGCGGCTGGCATCGACGATCGATTTGTCGGTCGTCACGAGCACGCCTGCCGCATCGACAACCGCGATCGAGCTGAATGCAGGCTCAAGCGTCTCGGTGAAATTGATCGCCACATCGTCAGGCGCCGCAACCACGGCGTTCGCGGTCGGCTGAGTCTGCTCCGGTTTCGCATGAGCCAACGCAAAACCCGGCAACGTGAGCACAAGCGCGGCGGCGATGCCGCCGCGCGCCATCAGCATGATCTTCTTCGATGTCATTGGATACCTTCATTAAAACGACGAAACAAACGACCAAACACGGCGCGCCGGTGCGGACCGCGGCCGTCAGCTTACCAGCCTTACGCGCGCGTGCGCCCCTGCGCGAACGTATTGGCGCACGCCCGCTTGATACAATGCGCACGCCATGGATCTCGAAAGCATTCTGTTTACGCAAGGCTTCGGCTCGCGCCGCCAATGCCGCGCGCTCATCGACGCGGGACGCGTCGCGATCGGCGGCGCGACGTGCGCCGATCCGCAGGCATCGTTCGATGCCGACCGACTGATCTTCAAAGTCGACGGTGTCGCGTGGCCGTACCGCGCGCGCGCGTATCTCGCGCTCAACAAGCCCGCTGGTTACGAATGCTCGCGCGAGCCGCAGCATCATCCGAGCGTCTTCAGCCTGCTGCCGCCCCAGTTCGCCGAGCGCGGCGTCCAGTGCGTCGGACGGCTCGACCAGGACACAACGGGCCTGCTGCTGCTGTCCGACGACGGTCAATTCGTTCACGCATACACGTCACCGAAGCGCAAGGTGCCGAAAACCTATGCCGCCACGGTGCGCCACCCGCTCGACGGCGCGCAACTCGACGCGCTGCGCGCCGGCGTGCTGCTGCACGGCGAGCCGAAGCCCGTCGCCGCGATTGCCGCGCATGCCAGAGAAGAACGACTCCTCGAATTGACTATCGCGGAAGGCAAATACCACCAGGTCAAACGCATGGTCGCCGCAGCGGGCAACCGCGTCGACGCGTTGCACCGGATTCGCATCGGCGGCTTCGCTCTGCCAGAGGATCTCGCGCAAGGCGCGTGGCGCTGGCTCGACGCATCCGAGCTGGCCGCGTTGCGCAATACAGCGAAAACCCTGTAAGGGAAAGCCCGCACGGCCTGCGCACGAGCGGCTCCGGGCTTGCTGCTTCGCAGCATGGCAGCCTCGAAAAGCCTCGCTATACTCAAATCACAAGCACAAAACATGAGTACAGGGTTTTTCTGGTTTGGGGAGGCATGATGATCATCAGCAGTCCGATTGAAATTTCGTCCGTGATCCTCGCGTTCGCGGCGCTTGGTGCGATCGTGATCGGCGGATTGCTCACCGCGATGCATTTGAAGCACAAATATCACCCGAACCTGATCGGCGCGATGATCGGCGCGCTGTTGTGCTTCCTGCTGATCGAGGCGCTGCCGGCGCTTACTTGAGCGCGTCCGGCCCGGCGGTGGCGCGCAGGAACGCGTCGACGCTGGGGTAGCGCAGCATGATGCGCAATTCGTGCTTCATGCGCGCGTTCACGAGCCGCCGCGATTCGCGCATGAACGAAAGCAGCGTCGGATCGAGCCGCCGCTGCGCGTCGGCGCGCGTAATACGCGGCGGGCTCGGCTTGCCGAACGCACGCGCGACTCGCTCGAAATACTCCGCCATCTTCATCTCGGTGTCGTCGCACGCATGCACGGCCCGCGCCGGCTTGCCGCGCACGGCCGCGCGCAGCAGGATCGAAGCGAGATCGTCCGCGTGAATGTGATTGGTGTAGACGTCGTCGGCATCGACGAGCGCTGGCGTGCCCTTGTCGAGCCGCGCGAGCGGCAGCCGGTTTGCCGCGTAGATGCCCGGAATGCGGATGATGCGCGCAGACAGCGCGCCGCGCGCGGTCGCGCGGCGCAATTGGCGCTCGGCCGACACGCGCCGCCGCGCACGCGGGTTAGCCGGCCGCACCGGCCGCGTTTCGTCAACCCACGCGCCGCCGCAGTCGCCGTAGACGCCGCTCGTGCTCGCGTAGACGACGACCGGCCGCGACGGCACGTCGGGTACAATATGCGAGCGCCGAAACCGCGGCCGAAATGGCTGCCGAATCGCTGTCACGGCGGCCTGCTTCGCGCGCCATTTGCCGTATGCACGGCCCGCCTGCGCACCCGCCAAGCGGCGCGGCACCCGCCGCGGCGATGCCAACGCGGCGATCAGCGCCTGCGTGCGGCGATCGGCGTCGCCCGTCGCCTGCGGCGGCGCGAGATGCAGCACGGTATTCGCGAGCCGGGAAAGACGCGCGAGTGTCGCCGGCTCGTCGAGATTGCCGACGAGCGGCACGGCGCCCGCCGCGCGCAGTTCGGCGCGACGTGCCGGCTGGCTCGTCAGCGCGACGATGCGCAGGTTCACGCGCCGCGCGCGCAGCTGAGCGACGCAGCGCATGCCAACATCGCCGCAGCCAACGATCAGCACGCGCGAGCGGCGCAGGATTCGTGTCGCAATCATGGTGTACCGGTTGATTCCTTCGGGATGCATTGTAGCTGCCGTGCCTGAATCGCACGGTCCCCACATACTGTTCTCAACGGACTTATGGCTTTTAACGTAACCATCAAGCAAAGCGGCCGGCAATTCCAGGTCGAGGCCGACGAAACCGTGCTCGCGGCAGCGCTGCGTCAGAACGTGCATTTGCCGTACGGTTGCAAGAACGGCGCATGCGGCTCGTGCAAGGGCGCGGTCACGCAAGGTCAGATCGAGCAGGGGCCGCATTCGGCGTCGGCGCTGTCAAACGACGAACGCACGCGCGGCCTGGCGCTGATGTGCTGCGCGAAACCGCAAAGCGACCTCGAAATCGACGTGCGCGAAATCGCGGGCGTCGACGGCGTGCAAGTGAAGAAGCTGCCCTGCCGCGTCGCGGCGCTCGAGCGCCGCGCGGACGACGTGATCGTGCTGAAACTGCAGCTTCCCGCAAACGAGCGGCTGCAGTACCTCGCCGGTCAATACATCGAATTCATCCTGAAGGACGGCACGCGCCGCAGCTACTCGATGGCGACACCACCGCACGAGGACGGTCCGATCGAGTTGCACATCCGCCACATGCCGGGCGGCAAGTTCACCGATCATGTGTTCGGCGCGATGAAGGAGCGCGATATCCTGCGCTTTGAAGGCCCGCTCGGCACGTTCTTCCTGCGCGAGGAATCGGACAAGCCGATCGTGCTGCTCGCCTCCGGCACGGGCTTCGCGCCGATCAAGGCGATCATCGAGCATGTAAAGCACCTGAAGCTCGAGCGTCCAATGACGCTTTACTGGGGCGCGCGCCGCAAGAAGGATCTGTATCTGCTCGACGTCGCCGAACAATGGGCGGGCGAAATCCCGAACTTCAAGTTCGTGCCGGTGCTCTCCGAGCCCGACGACAGCGACGGCTGGACGGGCCGCACAGGCTTCGTGCACCGCGCGGTGATCGAGGATCTGCCGGATCTGTCGGGCCATGAGGTGTATGCATGCGGCGCGCCGGTGATGGTCGAATCGGCGCAGCGCGACTTCACGCAGCATCATGGTCTGCCCGCGGACGCGTTCTACGCCGATTCGTTCACGAGCGCCGCGGACCTCGCGCATACGGTCTGAGTGCCTTGCGCCGGCATGTGCGCGCAGATCGAACCGCCGCGACACCGAATTGCCGCGTCGCGGCGGTTTACTTGAAGCCAAGCGTGCCTTAAGCTTGCGCCCATGAACCGTTTCCAGTCCACGCTTCGACGTCGCCGCCCGCTTCCCGTCCCGGATGCCGCCGGCTCGTCACGGACTCGCGCCTAACCGCTTCCCTGTTACGCGCAAGCTGTTCGAACCACCCAGCCACGGCATGTACCGTGGCTTTTTTTGTTGCTTTTCATTCCGCTTCATTTCGCTAACCCCTGCCCGGAGCCCGCCGCCATGCCGTTGACCGATTACCCGATCGACTCGCTGATGTACATCACGAACCGCCCCGACATCGTGTTCACGCACGGTAAGGGATCGTGGCTCCACGACCATACCGGCAAGCGCTATCTGGACTTCATCCAGGGTTGGGCGGTCAATTGCCTCGGCCACTGCAACGACGGCCTCGTGCACGCGCTGCAAGCGCAAGCGGAGAAGTTGCTCAACCCTTCGCCTGCCTTCTACAACGAACCGATGGCCAAGCTCGCGGCCCTGCTCACGCAGCATAGCGTCTTCGACAAGGTATTCTTCGCGAACAGCGGCGCGGAAGCGAACGAAGGCGCGATCAAGCTCGCGCGCAAATGGGGCCGTCGATACAAGAACGGCGCCTACGAGATCATCACGTTCGATCATGCTTTCCACGGCCGCACGCTCGCGACGATGTCGGCAAGCGGCAAGCCCGGCTGGGATACGCTCTTCGCCCCGCAGGTGCCGGGTTTCCCCAAGGCCGAGTTCAACGATATCGCGTCGGTCGAAAAGCTGATCGGCGACAAGACGGTCGCCGTGATGCTGGAGCCCATCCAGGGCGAAGGCGGCGTGATTCCGGCGACGCGCGAATTCATGCAACAGTTGCGCGCGCTGACGAAGCAGCACGGCCTGCTGTTGATCGTCGACGAGGTGCAAAGCGGCTGCGGCCGCGCCGGCACGCTGTTCACATACGAACTCGCGAACATCGAACCGGACATCATGACGCTCGGCAAGGGCGTGGGCGGCGGCGTGCCGCTCGCGGCGCTGCTCGCGAAGGCCGATGTCGCGGTGTTCGAAGCGGGCGATCAGGGCGGCACCTACAACGGCAACCCGCTGATGACGGCGGCGGGCCATGCGGTGATCTCGCAGCTCGTCGCGCCCGGCTTCCTCGAAGGCGTGCGCGCGCGCGGCGAATATCTGAAGAAGAAGCTGCTCGAGCTGTCCGACGAGCGCGGCTTCGAAGGCGAACGTGGCGAAGGCCTGCTGCGTGCGCTGCTGCTCGGCAAGGACATCGGCCCGCAGATCGTCGAGAAGGCGCGCGACATGCAGCCCGTGGGCCTGCTGCTGAACGCCGCGCGGCCCAATTTGCTGCGCTTCATGCCGGCGCTCAACGTGAGCATCGACGAGATCGACCAGATGCTCGCGATGCTTCGCTCGGTGCTCGATTCGCTTTGATGAGAGCATGCCGGCGCGCACTCCGAGCGCGGCCGGCCCGCTGTCGATGAGCGTGCGGGGCTCGCGCGCGACGATATCGACGCCGCGCTCGCCGTGCGGCGCGCCGCATTTTCCGAATACCCGAATAGGCCGCGCGGGCGGCGCGCGGCCCATCCGCGCCGCGCGTCATGCCGTGATCGGCCCCGAGCCCGGCTGTGGATTGCCGAGCGCGTCGGTCGGCACCGCCTGCTGCTCGAATGCCGCGAAATAAGCGGCCCACTGCTGGTTGCCGTCGATACAAACCATCAGCGCGCCGTCCTGCCACACATCGTTGTGATCGGCGCCGTCGTCACCCGCGCGGTGCAGATAATGCGCGCCGGACGACCCCTGGTTCATGTGCGTGTCGTGAATGCCGTTACCTTCGCTATAGGTCCGGCCGAACACGTAGAAATCGAGACCTTGCTGCTGCGCCTGGTTGACAAGACGCAGCACCGACGGTATCGGTTCCGCATGCTCGGAGCCGTCCATCACGTCGCTCGAGCGCCACGCGCCCGTCTCGTTCAGGATGTCGCTGCGCGTGTAATCGAGCGCGGGCAGCGCGTCGCGGCCGGTGAGATCCGTGAAGCCCTCGTGCGCCGCCGCGAGCGTGTCCGTGATCGGATGATGGAAATCGTAGACGAGCTTGTATTTGAGCAAGTCGTCCGCGTCATTGGTGCCGACATTGATCGCGACATCCCAATCGCCCGCCGGCAACGCGAGCGTCAAATGCACGTGATATTGCGTCTCGGCGCCATGCCCCGCCGCCTTCAGCCCCGCCACCGCTTTCACCTTCGCCTTTACGAAACCGTAATCCAGACTCACGCTTCGCCTCCTGATTCGAGTTTGCCGTACGCTCGACATACGCGGTTCGTGAATGGATTCGACAGCGCGCGGGGAGTTCACTGCGCCTGCAAACGCCCGATAAGAAAAAGGCCGTCACGGCCAACCGTGACGGCCTTTCGAAAGCATCAGGAGCGATGCGCCGCCGCACGCGACGCGATCATGCGCTCACTCGCCTAGGTAGGCCGCGCGCACCTTCGGATCGTCGAGCATCTGCTTGGCGTCGCCCGACATCGTGACCATCCCGGAATCCATCACATAGCCTCGATCGGCTGCCTGCAACGCGAGGCGCGCGTTCTGCTCGACGAGCAGCACCGTGAGCCCCTCCTTCGAGATCTCGCGCACCACCTCGAAGATCTTCTCAACCATGATCGGCGACAGCCCCATCGACGGCTCGTCGAGCAGCAACAGCTTGGGCCGGCTCAGAATCGCGCGCGCCATCGCGAGCATCTGCTGCTCGCCGCCCGACAGCGTGCCCGCCAGCTGCGTCGCACGTTCCTTCAAACGCGGGAAGAAACCGAACATCCGCTCCACGTCCTGCTTGATGCCGTCGCTGTCGTTGCGCAGATACGCGCCCATCTGCATGTTTTCGACGATCGACATCCGCGCGAAGATGCCGCGCCCTTCCGGCACCATCGCAAGGCCGCGCTTGAGCAGTTCGTGCGTCGGCACGCCCTTGATCGACTGGCCGTCATACTCGATGTCGCCCGCCGAATACGGCTTGAGACCCGTGATCGCCTTCATCGTCGTGGTCTTGCCCGCGCCGTTCGCGCCGATCAGCGTGACGAGCTCGCCCTGACGGACTTCCAGATCGACCCCCTTGACGGCTTGGATGCCGCCGTAGTTGACCTGCAGGCCTTTGATTTTCAACATTGCCGCTGCCATCAGTGCACCCCTGCGCCGAGATAAGCTTCAATCACTTTCGGGTCCTTCTGCACATCCTGCGGCAGCCCCTCGGCGATCACCTTGCCGTAATCGAGCACCGTCATCCGGTTGCACAGCCCCATCACGAGCTTCACGTCGTGCTCGATCAGCAGGATCGTGCGGCCGTCGGCGCGGATTTTGTCGAGCAGCCGCGTGAGTTCGACCTTCTCGGTTGCGTTCATCCCCGCCGCCGGCTCGTCGAGCGCGAGCAGTTTCGGATCGGTCGCGAGCGCGCGGGCGATCTCCAGGCGCCGCTGATGGCCATATGACAGATTGCGCGCGGTGTAATCCGCATACTGCAGCACGCCGACGTAATCGAGCAGTTCGATCGCGCGTTCCCTGATCTCGCGCTCTTCCTTGCGCTCGGCGGGCGTCTGGAACACCGCGCCGATCAGGCCGTGCTTCGTGCGCACGTGGCGCCCGACCATCACGTTCTCGAGCGCGGTCATTCCGCCGAACAGACGAATATTCTGAAACGTGCGGGCGATGCCCGCCTTTGCGACCTGATGGACGGCGGTTGGCGTGTAAGTTTCGCCGTCGAGCTTGAACTCGCCGGAATCGGGCGTATAGAGCCCGGTGATCACGTTGAAGAACGTGGTCTTGCCGGCGCCGTTCGGGCCGATGAGACCATAGATCTCGCCCTCCCGAATCTGGAGGCCGACGTCGGACAACGCCTGCAGGCCGCCGAAGCGTTTATTCACGCCTTTGACGGACAGACGAATTTGTTCGCTCATTACCTTCTCTCCTGTGTCGGCGGGAGTTAGCGCTTTAGCGCTTACTCCCGCCCCATGCAACGCTGTCGGCGGACGTCAGCGCTTTAGCGCTTACTCCCGCCCCATGCAACGCTGTCGATAGGAATCAGCGCATCAGCGCTCACTCCACTCGCGCGATTCAAGCGCGCACCGGCTTCTTGCCGCCGCGTTTCGCCAATTTCGCGATCTTGTCCTCATGCTTCGGCGCGGGCCACAGGCCCTCCGAGCGGTACAGCATGATGACGACCATCGCGAGGCCATACAGCGCCTGACGGATCACTTCAGTATCGACAACATCGTGACCGAACAGCATGTGTTGCAGCGGGCTCATCGTCGAGCGCAGGAATTCGGGGAACACGGCGAGCAGCACGGCGCCGAGAATCACGCCCGGAATATGTCCCATGCCGCCCAGCACGACGCACGCGAGCACGACGACCGATTCCCAGAACGTGAACGATTCCGGCGACACGAAGCCCTGAAACGCGCCGAACATCGCGCCCGACAGCCCGCCGAACGACGCGCCCATCGCGAACGCAAGCAGTTTCACGTTGCGGGTGTTGATGCCCATCGCCTTCGCGGCGATCTCGTCCTCGCGGATCGCGGCCCACGCGCGGCCGATCCGCGAGTGTTGCAGCCGCGTGCAGACCCAGATCACGAGCAGCGCGCAAAGCACGAACAGGTAGTAATACAAATAGACCGAAGGCAGCGAGAAGCCGAAGATCTCGTGCGTCTGCGCGAAGTTGAAACCCGCCACCTTGACCGGATCGACGCCCGTGATCCCTTGCGGCCCGTTCGTCACGTTGACCGGACGATCGAGGTTGTTCATGAAAATACGCACGATCTCGCCGAAGCCGAGCGTGACGATGGCGAGATAGTCGCCGCGCAGACGCAGCGTCGGCGCGCCGAGCAGAATGCCGAACACCGCCGCGAGCGCCATCGCGATCGGCACGATGAGGAGAAACGGCACATGCAGGCCGGCCGGCGCGAGCTGCGCGATCCAGTCGAAATGCGACGTCAGGTGCGGCGAGCTCAAGAGCGCCGCGGTATAAGCGCCCACCGCGTAGAACGCGATGTAGCCGAGATCGAGCAGCCCCGCGAAGCCGACGACGACATTCAGCCCCAGCGCGAGCATCACGTATAGCATCGCGAAATCGAGCACGCGCACCCAATAGTTGCCGCCCGTCGCGCCGATGATGAGCGGCGCGGCAATGACGAGCGCGGCGGTCAGCACGCCGATAGTGACCGTCTTCGCGGTATGACGCTCGTCGACGAGCGTCGCGGACGTTTCGATCGGTTGAATCGATGTCATGTTGTTCTCCTCCCGTTACGCGCGATCGGCGACACGTTCGCCCAGCAGGCCCGACGGCCGGAACACCAGCACGACGATGAGCACGATGAACGCGAACACGTCCTGATAGTTACTGCCGAACACCCCGCCCGTCAGATTGCCGATATAGCCCGCGCCCAGTTGCTCGATGAGACCGAGCAGCACGCCACCCACCATCGCGCCGCCAAGATTGCCGATCCCGCCGAGCACGGCGGCCGTGAATGCCTTCATGCCGGGAATGAAGCCCATGTAGAAATGCACGTTGCCATACTCGGACGCAATCATCACGCCCGCGAGCGCAGCCAGCGCTGAGCCGATCATGAACGTCGCCGAAATCACGAAATTCGGATTCACGCCCATCAGGCTCGCCGTGCTCGGGTTCTCGGCGATCGCGCGCATCGCGCGGCCGAGCTTGGTCTTGTGCACGAGAAGCAGGAGCCCGCCCATCACCACGAATGCGACGATGATGATCGTGATCTCAGTCAGCGAAATCACCGCGCCCGGATTGTTCTCGCCCGCCTTGATCACGTTGATCGGATCGGTCGGCAGAAGCTGCGGAAACGGCAGCGGATTGCGCGACCAGATCATCATCGCGGCCGTCTGCAGCAGGATCGACACGCCGATCGCGGTAATCAGCGGCGCCAGGCGCGGCGCGCGGCGCAGCGGCCGGTACGCGACACGCTCGACCGTGAAGCCGACGCACGCGCAGACGAGCGCGGCGATCACGAGCCCGATGGCCAGCGTCGCGATATGGCCCAGCTCCGGAAAATGGTTCTGCAACACGGTGATCGCGGAGAGTGCAACCATTGCGCCCACCATCAGCACATCGCCGTGCGCGAAGTTGATGATGCCGAGAATGCCGTACACCATCGTGTAGCCCAACGCGATGATGGCGTAGATGCTGCCGAGCACCAGCCCGTTGAGAATCTGCTGGATTAAAATATCCATTTAAAGCTCCTTGGTCCGTGCCGTCCGGACGATGCTCGGCCACGCGGATAAGCGATGGAGTCGCGCCGTTTCGGCGGGCACTGCGGGTCCTGAATCAATACCGGTAGGTGATGTCGCCCCGGCGCGCAGCGCGCGAAAGCATGCCGCGCGCATCGAGCCGGGATAGAGGCGGAAACGGCGCCGCACGGATTTTCGGCACCACCCGAATCCCGTTGAAATTCTCACGACTTGAGGACGGTGTGCTGGGCCTCCTTGAAGTCGTAGCGTGTCCGAGCACGCGCCTTCCGGCCGCACGGGCGGTGCATCGGATGAACCGCCGCCGCGCGCCGCGAACGCGCTGCAAATGCCGCGGCGCAATGAAGGCGCGCCGGGGCGTCGGCGCGCACGCCGGCAAGCAACCGAACCTGCGCGCGAACGCATACACGCGAAATGGACGTCGCAACTGCGCGCGCGGCGAACCGCGCACAGCCGGCCCCGGCGCGCATGCCGCGCGGGAACCCCCCGGGCATCGCCACTCCGGGACGACACGTAACGGCGCATGCCGTAAAAAGCGCAACCGCAGCGCCGTCGAACTCGGCGCAAGCCAACTTCCGATGCATCAAAACAGGTCTCCAGCGCCTTGCCCAATTCGTGTTTCAAGGCCCCAGGCCTGAAAACGGGCGAATTGTAACTCTATTTATAGAAGCGCCAATATTCCTGATTCGACAGGGTTTTCCTGCATTGCAACCTTTTTCAGGAAGGCCATTTCAATTTAAATAGCAACTTGGTTGCACCAATTTAACGCCATCCGGTTGCTCCACAAAGGGCCATCAAAACAAAAGCGCGCCCGAAGGCGCGCTTTCGCAATACAACCCGAGGCGAAACAGCCGCCGCCGATCAAGCGGCAGGCGGCAGATTCAAGCCGCGCGGCAGCGGGAATGAAACGTTTTCCTCAATGCCCTCGAGCGCACGCACGTTGGTCACGCCAAGCTCGCGCAAACGCGCGATCACCGCCTGCGCGAGCACTTCGGGCGCCGACGCACCCGCCGTCACGCCGATCCGGCGCTTGCCTGCGACCCAAGCCGGATCGATCTGCTCGGGCGCATCCACCATGTACGCGGCGACGCCGCGCTTTTCCGCGACCTCGCGCAAACGGCTCGAATTCGAACTATTCGGACTGCCGACGACGATGACGACATCGCATTGAGGCGCCATGAACTTCACCGCATCCTGGCGATTCTGCGTCGCATAGCAGATGTCCTGCTTCTTCGGCTCGCGAATCGCAGGGAATTTCTGCTTGAGCGCCGCGATGATCTCGGCCGCGTCGTCGACCGACAGCGTCGTCTGCGTGACGAGCGCGACGCGCCCCGGATCGGGCAATTCGAGGCGGTTCACATCCTCGACGCTCTCGACGAGATGCATCCCGCGCTCGACCTGCCCCATCGTGCCCTCGACCTCCGGATGCCCCTTGTGGCCGATCATCACGATATCGACGCCCTCCTGGCGCATCTTCGCGACCTCCACGTGCACCTTGGTGACGAGCGGGCAAGTCGCGTCGTAAATGCGCAGCCCGCGTACCGCCGCCTCGTCGCGCACCGCCTTCGATACGCCGTGCGCGCTGAAGATCACCGTGTTGCCGGACGGCACTTCGGCGAGTTCCTCGACGAAGATCGCGCCTTTTTTCTTCAGATCCTCGACGACGTATTTGTTGTGGACGATTTCGTGGCGAACGTAGATCGGCGCGCCATGCATCGCGATCGCGCGCTCGACAATCTCGATCGCCCGGTCAACGCCCGCGCAAAAACCGCGCGGCTGAGCGAGCAGGATCTCGGCATCGGCCGCAGCAACCTGGCCGGACAGCGTATCGATGGAGCTCATGATTACAGAATCCCGATGATTTTCACTTCGAACGTGAGCGCCTGGCCCGCGAGCGGATGATTGAAATCGAACAGCGCCGACGTCTCGCCGACCTCCTTGAGCACACCAGCATAACGCCCGCCGCCGGGCGCGTTGAACTCGACCAGATCACCGGGTGTGAAATCCTCGCCGACCATCGCGTTCTCACGCAGCGTGGCCATCGACACCCGCTGAATCAACTCCGGATTGCGCGGCCCGAACGCTTGCTCGGGCGCTAGCCGAAAAGTCGAATGGTGCCCCGCCTTGAGCCCGATCAGAATCTCTTCCAACGACGGCGCGAGCTGCCCGGCGCCGAGCAGCAGCGTGGCGGGCTTGTCGGTAAACGTGTTGACGATGTCGGCGCCGTCGGCCAGGGCGAGCCGGTAATGAAGCGTGACGTGGGAACCGGGCTTCACTTCTGCAAGGTCGATGAGACTCATGATGGTACTCGTTCAATCGGCGCCTGAAAAACGCGGGCGGCGCGGTACAAAGCCCCTATTGTAAGTCACCCTCGGCGATCGGGGCGGCAGATGGCGTCATTGGCGCCGCCGCCTCCGCCCGGTCATGGAGCCAGCAAGATGCAGCACGACCTTCTGATGATTGGCGAAGACACCGATGAACCGCCGCGAGAACGGCGCGCGGCGGCGGCCCCGCCCGCCGCGGCCGCGCTCACGGCCTGCCGCGCCGCGGCACCTGCGGCCGCGCCGATGCCCGCGCGGCGTGGCGGCGATCTGCCGCGCGAACGCTTGCTCGAACGCGGCCCGGCCGCGCTATCCGATGCGGAACTCATTGCGCTTTTGCTTGGCACCGGCCTACCCGGCCACGATGTCTTCGCGCTTGCGAACACGCTGCTCATGCGCTTCGGCTCGCTGCGCGCGTTGCTCGACGCGGCGCCCGGCGATTTCAAGGGCCTGCGCGGCATCGGCAATGCGCGCACCGCGATGCTCGTCGCGGTCGTCGAGCTGGCCCGGCGCGCGCTCGCCGAAAAGGCGCGCGAACGGCCGCTCGTCGATTCGCCCGGCGCGCTCGAGGATTACTTGCGGCTCATGATCGGCACACAGCCGCGTGAGGTTTTCGTTTGCCTGTTCCTCGACGCCCGGCACCGCGTGCTGCGAACGGAGGAAAGCGCGCGCGGCTCACTGACGCGAATGGCCGTCTACCCGCGCGAAATCGTGCGGCGCGCGCTCGCCTTGAACGCGGCCGCTCTGATCGTCGCGCACAATCACCCGTCGGGCGCCGTGCAGCCGAGCGCCGCAGACCGGCGGCTCACGTGCGTGCTGCGCGATGCGCTCGCGCTCGTCGACGTGCGGCTGATGGACCATCTCGTCATCGGCGCAAACGATACCTTCTCGTTCGCGCACGCGGGCTGGCTCTAGCACGGACGGCCTGCGCGGCCGGCCCGAACCCGCCGACAAATTGGGTTTGATTTTCCTGAGGTTTTTCTGTTAGAATCGCCGTCTGACTTTTTTCCAACCAGTTCTGAAGCCGCTTCAGCGGTCCCGCAAGCCTGTTTTGTCCATACCGGCACAAGCTCGCGGAAACCGTCACCGGCGATTGAACCCCGAATTCAGCGTATTAGGAGTGCTCTCATGGCACGCGTATGCCAAGTGACTGGGAAAGCGCCGATGAGCGGCAACAACGTTTCCCACGCGAACAACAAAACGAAGCGTCGCTTCCTGCCGAATCTGCAAAACCGCCGGTTCTGGGTGGAAAGCGAAAACTGTTGGGTGCGCCTGCGCGTCTCGAACGCCGGCCTGCGCCTGATCGACAAGAACGGCATCGATTCCGTGCTCGCTGACCTGCGCGCACGCGGCGAAGCCTAAGCCCAAAGGAGCACTACCATGGCGAAAGGCGCACGCGACAAAATCAAGCTCGAGTCGACCGCAGGCACGGGCCACTTCTACACGACCACGAAGAACAAGCGCAACATGCCGGAAAAGATGGAGATCATGAAGTTCGATCCCGTCGCGCGCAAGCACGTGGCATACAAGGAAACCAAGATCAAGTAATGCTCCGGTTTCCACGAGCCTGACGATGACGAAAAGCCCCGCAATCGCGGGGCTTTTTACTTGAGCCGCCGTCCGCGCTCCGTTCTGAAGCGGTATGCTCTGCACTTCCCGTTCGCCTGGCGCGCGGCGGGGAAGATGAGACAGAACGCACAAGCAACGGAGATGCAGATGAATTTCGATGTGGCGATTGTCGGCAGCGGCCTCGCCGGCCTGTCGGTCGCGCTCAATCTCGCGCAAACACGCCGCGTCGCGCTGATCGCGAAGCGCTCGATGATGGAAGGCGCGAGTGACAACGCGCAAGGCGGAATTGCCGCCGTGCTCGATTCGGCGGACAGCGTCGAAAACCACGTCAACGATACGCTGATCGCAGGCGGCGGCCTGTGCGACGAAATGGCAACACGCTACATCGTCGAGCGCGGCCGCGAGGCGATCGAATGGCTGATTTCGCAAGGCGTGCCGTTCACGAAGGATGATGCGGCCGAGCTGGGCTTCCACCTGACCCGCGAGGGCGGTCACAGCCACCGCCGCATCATTCATGCTGCCGACGCGACCGGGCATGCCGTGCTCGCGACGTTGTCCGAGCGTGTGCGCAGCCATCCGAACATCACGTTCTTCGAGGATCACCACGCGATCGACCTGATCACGTCGGATCGCCTCGGGCTGCCCGGCCTGCCCGGACGGCGCTGCGTCGGCCTCTACGCGCTCGACGTGCAAAGCGGCCGCACGGTGACGATCGAAGCGCCGCACACGGTGCTCGCGACGGGCGGCGCCGGCAAGGTGTATCTGTATACGACGAATCCGGACACCTCGACCGGAGATGGCATCGCGATGGCATGGCGTGCGGGCTGCCGAGTGGCGAACATGGAATTCATTCAGTTCCATCCGACCTGCCTATTCCACCCATATGCCAAGTCGTTCCTGATCACCGAGGCCGTTCGCGGCGAAGGCGGCGTCCTCCGGCTACCGGACGGCACCCGCTTCATGCCCGAGCATGATCCACGCGCCGAGCTTGCGCCGCGCGATATCGTCGCGCGCGCCATCGATTTCGAGATCAAGAAGCGCGGCATCGATTGCGTCTACCTCGACATCAGCCATCAGCCGGAAGCATTCCTGCGCGAGCACTTTCCGATGATCCACGCGCGATGCCTCGAATTCGGCATCGACATCGCAAAAGAGCCAATTCCCGTCGTGCCGGCCGCGCACTACACATGCGGCGGCATCGTCACGGATTTGGCCGGCCGCACGGATCTCGCGGGGCTCTACGCGGTGGGCGAAGCATCGTACACCGGCCTGCACGGCGCGAACCGGCTCGCCAGCAATTCGTTGCTCGAATGCCTCGTGATCGGCCGCGCCGCCGCCGGTGCAATCGAAAGCGCCGGCTACGATTCGGCTACGCACGGCCCGCTGCCTGCGTGGGACGAGAGCCGCGTATCGGACCCGGACGAGGAAGTCGTCGTCGCGCACAACTGGGACGAACTGCGCCGCCTGATGTGGAACTACGTCGGCATCGTGCGCACGGACAAGCGGCTCGAACGCGCGAAGCACCGGCTGAAGCTGCTGCGCAACGAGATTCACGATTATTACTCGAATTTCCGCGTGAGCCGCGATCTGCTCGAACTGCGAAACCTGGTCGATGTCGCGTCGCTGATCGTCGACAGCGCACGCGCGCGGCGCGAAAGCCGCGGCCTGCACTACAGCCGCGACTGGCCGCATGCGCTGCCGAAAGCGTTGCCGACCGTGCTTACGCCCACGCGGCGAGCAGCAAAATAACCACCTGACCGGTCGCGCACGGCCCACTGCGCGGCGCCGTGCGCGCGATGAAACCAGGCCGCCGGCACATCACGCGCCGGCGGCCTGGTTTCATTTGTCTAATGCATGTTGAAACGGGTCGCCACTTTTTCGAAAAAAATCGAAGCAACCACCGGCAGCGCGAAAGATCGACCGGACGCCGCGGCGCAGCCGCAATTCAGCCTGCTTTTTTCAAGCCGCCGCCCGCGTCTGCCCCATCATTCCTGCCGGACAGCGCGGCCCTGCTGCGCCTATTCGACGATGCGCATCGAATAATCGGTCGCGCGCACGTCTTTCGTCAGCGCACCGATCGAGATCCGGTCGACGCCCGTCTCGGCAATCGCACGCACCGTGTCGAAATTCACGCCGCCCGATACCTCGAGCACCGCGCGGCCTGCGGCGATGCGCACCGCCTCGCGCATCGCATCGAGCGTGAAATTATCGAGCAGCACCGACTGCGCGCCATGCGCAAGTGCGGTGCGCAACTGATCGAGCGTCTCGACCTCGATCTGCACCGGCACATGCGCATCGAGTGCGAACGCCGTATCCAGCGCCTCACCGACGCCGCCCGCCGCCGCGATATGGTTTTCCTTGATCAAGATGCCCGCATAGAGCGCGAGCCGCTGATTCGCGCCGCCGCCCACGCGCACCGCGTACTTCTGCGCGAGCCGCAGGCCCGGCAACGTCTTGCGCGTGTCGAGGATGCGCGCGCGCGTATCGGCGATCCTGTCGACATAGCGGCGCGTTGCCGTCGCGACGCCCGACAGCAATTGCAGGAAATTGAGCGCATTGCGCTCGCCTGTCAGCAGCGATCGCGCCGGGCCGCGCAAGTCGCAGACGTTCGAGTCCGGCGTCATCCAGGCGCCTTCGCGGCAGTGCCACTGAACCTCGATCGCCGGATCGACCGCGTGCATCACCGCATCGAACCACGGCACGCCGCACAGCACCGCTTCTTCGCGCACGATCACGCGCGCGGCACGCGCCGGGCCATCCGGCACGAGCCGCCCGGTCTGGTCGCCCGCACCGACATCCTCGGCAAGTGTATCGGCGACATTACGCGCGATCGCCGCGTCGAACGCGGCGCCGTACTCGCGCGAGATGTCCGCAAACAGCGGCGACACTGCATGTCTGGTCATGCCGGCCCCACGTTCGCGAAAAGTTGCTGATCGCGCTGCAAATCGCCGCTCGCCTGCACGCGCTGCTTGTGACGCGCCGCGAAATCGAGCATCCGGTCGATCGGCACGCGCGCGCGCTCGGCAATGGCGGAATCGACGAGGATTTCACCGTAGCCGTGCTCGAGCGCGTCGGCCAGATTTGACAGCGCGTTCATCGCCATCCATGGGCAATGCGCGCAGCTCTTGCAAGTCGCGCTATTGCCGGCCGTCGGCGCCTCGATAAAAACCTTGCCCGGCGCCGCGAGCCGCATCTTGTGCAAAATACCGAGATCGGTCGCGACAATGAAGCGCTGCGCATCGAGCTTCACGGCCGCGTCGATCAACTGCGACGTCGAGCCGACCACGTCCGCGAGCGCGACGACGCTTTCCGGCGACTCGGGATGCACGAGAATCTTCGCGTCCGGATATTCGCCGCGCAGCAGTTCGAGCTCGACGCCCTTGAATTCGTCGTGAACGAGGCAGGAGCCCTGCCACATCAGCATGTCCGCGCCGGTCTTCTTCTGGATATAGCTTCCGAGATGCCGGTCCGGCGCCCAGATGATCTTCTCGCCGCGCGCATGCAGATCGGCGACGATCTCGAGTCCGATCGACGACGTGACCATCCAGTCGGCGCGCGCTTTCACCGCGGCGCTCGTGTTCGCATAAACGACCACCTGGCGATCCGGGTGCGCGTCGCAAAACCGCGAGAACTCGTCCACCGGGCAACCCAGGTCGAGTGAGCAGGTCGCATCAAGATCGGGCATCAGCACGCGCTTGCCCGGGCTCAGAATCTTCGCCGTCTCGCCCATGAAGCGCACGCCGGCGACAACAAGCGTCTGCGCGTCGTGATCGCGGCCGAAGCGGGCCATTTCGAGCGAATCGGCAACGCAGCCGCCCGTTTCGTCCGCGAGCGCCTGCAGATCCGCGTCGACATAGTAATGCGCGACGAGCACCGCCTTTTCGCGCTTGAGCAGCGCCCTGATCCGCGCCTTCCATTCATCGCGCTCGCCAGCCGTGAGCGGCGCGGGCACTTTCGCCCACGCCTCGCCGACGCCGCAAGCCGCTCCTGAGGCGAGCGGCCGGTCGAATTCGATGGGTTTGATCCCGATCGCCGAATGCATCATCAATCTCCTGTCGAGCAGGCGCGGCGTTTCGTGCCGCCTCTGCTCCCATGCCGCGATTGACCGGCGCCAGCACTTCGACGCCTGTCCAGCCCTGCGGCGGTGTGCCGATTGGGGTGAGCGCATAGCGCTCGGACGCCCCAGGCCTCACACTCCAATTCCATGCCACGCCCCTCCTCCCGTGGGCAGCCCACCCAATCATCAGTCCAGCGCAGGCGAGCCATTCGAGCGGGAACAAAAAACCCCGCCAGCGCGGGGTTTGTGACGTCCGGAAATTTTAATCGATTTCGGTCTGGACGGCTTATGCGTAGCGGCTCAGGCGTGTCGCGAACTCCTGCAGCGCCTTGATGCCGCTTTGTTCGGCACGATGGCACCAATCCTGCAACTGGGCCAGCAACTGTTCGCGCGACGCATTCGAGCGTTCCCAGATCGCGGCAAGCTCGGCGCGCAGTTGGAAGAACGTATGCAGCTTCTGGCTGTTCGCGAAAATCTCCGGCAGCAGGCGCTTTTGCGGCTCGTCTAGGCCTGCTTCGTCCTTGTGGAACCACTTGCGCGCGCCGTGCATCAATTGGTACTTCTCGCGCGCGCCCAGCTCCTTCAGATGCGCCAACTCCTGGCGATACGCACGCTTGAGCGTCTTCGCGTAACGCGCCATCACCTCGTAGCGGTTCGACAGCACCGCCTGCAGCGTTTCCTGATCGAGCACCGTCTTGCGTGCGGCCAGGCGCGGCGTCGGCGCGATCTTCTTCACTTTGGCGAGCCCGAACACGGACATGATGCGGATGTACATCCAGCCGATATCGAATTCGTACCACTTGTTCGACAGCTTCGCCGACGTCGCGAACGTATGATGATTGTTGTGCAGTTCCTCGCCACCGATCACGATGCCCCACGGAAACAGGTTCGTGCTCGCATCAGCCGAATTGAAGTTCCGATAGCCCCAGAAGTGGCCGAGGCCATTGACGACGCCCGCCGCCCAGAACGGAATCCAGATCATCTGTACCGCCCAGACAGTCAGACCGGCGAGGCCGAACAGCGCGACGTCGATCACCATCATCAAGCTCACGCCGAGAATCGGATATTTCGAGTAGACATTGCGCTCAAGCCAATCATTCGGCGTGCCGTGACCGTACTTGCGCATCGTCTCTTCGTTCTTCGCCTCCGCGCGATACAGCTCGGCGCCTTCGAGCAGCACCTTCCAGATCCCGCGCGTTTGCGGGCTGTGCGGATCTTCCTCGGTTTCGCATTTCGCATGATGCTTGCGATGGATCGACGCCCACTGGCCCGTCAGCATGCCCGTCGTCATCCACAGCCAGAAACGGAAGAAATGGCTCACGATCGGATGCAAATCGAGCGCGCGATGCGCCTGGCAACGGTGCAAATAGACGGTCACGCCGACGATCGTCACGTGCGTGACGGCCAGCGCGAACAGCACGATCTGCCACCACGAGAAGCGCAGAAGCCCGTTGGAAAGGAAATCGAGCAGGGAATTCAGCAAGGCGTTACCTGTGGAAGTAGTCAGACCGCCGGCTCAACCGCGGCCCATGTCAAGAAAATGAAAGCACACTGCGTAGTAGGACGGGATTTTACTGCATCCGTTCCAAGTCTTTGTAAAAAATGAACATTTCTTGTCGCAACGCAATACGCGGCGCTACGCGCCGGCCGCGGCCCTGCCCGCCGGCGCGCCATTCGCGCCCGCCGCCGCGAACCCGTCCGGCAGCCCGACCACGCGCACCTCGCGCTGTGGAAACGGAATCGAGATCCCATGCTCGGAGAAGAGCCGCCAGATGTTGCGGTTGACCGCCGAGCGCACGCCCGCCGTTCCCTTGGCCGCCTGATCGATCCAGAACGCAAGCTCCAGATCGACGCCGTCCGCGCCGAAGCCGACGAGGTATGGCGTTGGCGCGGGCTCCTCGAGCACGCGCTCGACGCCCTTTGCCGCTTCGACCAACAGCGCAAGCGCGCGCTCGACGTCCGACGTATACGCAACCTGCACCGCAACCTTCGCATAGCCGTGAGTCAGATACGACGACTGGTTCTGCACAATGTCGGTGACCAGTTTTTCGTTCGGAATCAGCGTCTCGTTGCCGTCGAGGCCGCGCACGACCGTGTAGCGGGTACGAATCTGCGTGACGACGCCCTGCTGGCCGCCGACGTTGATCGCGTCGCCAAGCCGCAGCGACCGGTCGAGCAAAATAATGAAGCCCGACACGTAATTGCTCGCGATCTTCTGCAGACTGAAACCGAGGCCGACACCGAGCGCGCCGCCAAACACGCCGAGCACCGTCACGTCGATGCCGACGAGCGACAGCCCGACCAGGATCGCCGCGAACACGAGAAGCGCGCGCCCGGCCCGCGACAGCACGACTTTCAGGTTCGCGTCGAGCGTTCTCGAGCGCGTCAGGCGCTCATCGAGCACCGAGCCGAGCCACATCGCGAGCATCAGCGTCACGCACAGCCACAGCACGCCCGAGATCACCGACATGAGCGTCAGATGCGCGTTCGCCACGCGAAATTGCACGCTGTCGAGCCATGCGATCACGTCGCGCTGGATGCCGAGCACGGTCAGCGCCATGGCTATCCAGACGACGGTCGACACGATCTTCTCGACGATCGACAGCCACGCGTGCGTGTGGCCGTCGCGCGCGAATACGCGGCGCGCGGCGAAAAACAGCACATAGATGACGCCGATCCCGATGAGCGGCACGAGCGCAAGCTGCAGCAGCGACGTCGGCATCAGGCCATCGAAAACGAGCTGCGCGAGCCACATGAACACACCGCCGACGAGCGGAAACAGCGCCCGGTTCAGGCTGAGCGAGCCCGCACCGGGCATGCGGCCTGCCGCGCGGCGTCGCGCGTCGATCCGGCTGCGCAGATAACGCGCGACGAGCCATGCGAGCACGAGCGCGCCGAAGAACGCGACGGCCTGCCAGATCATCGCGGGCTGGCTGAAATCGCGCACGACCGCCTCAAGCCGCCGGGTCAGCAGAAGATTCGTCATCATGCGTGCCGTCTCCCGCTACTGCGCGCGCCGCTCGAGAACCGCGGCGAAGAAGCCGTCGGTCGCATGCCGATGCGGCCAGAGCGACAGGTAATCGCCCGTATCGAGCGCGATCCGCTGCTCGGCGAACACGCGGCTCGCAGGCGTCAGCACGAACTCCGGATGCGCGTCGAGGAACGCCGCGACGATCGCCTCGTTCTCCGCGTCGAGCACGCTGCAGGTCGCGTAGACAAGCCGGCCGCCTGTTTTCACGAGACGCGCGGCGCTTGCGAGAATCGACGCCTGTTTCGGCGCAAGCTCGGCAATGGTCTCGCGCGTTTGCCGCCACTTCAGATCCGGATTGCGGCGCAGCGTACCGAGCCCGCTGCACGGCGCATCGACGAGCACGCGGTCGATCTTGCCCGCGAGGCGCTTGATCTTCGCGTCGTGTTCGCTGTCGATCAGCACCGGATTCACGTTCGACAGGCCGCTTCTCGCGAGGCGCGGCTTGAGCTTCGCGAGACGCTTGTCGGACACGTCGAATGCATACAGCCGGCCCGTCGAGCGCATCATCGCGCCGAGCGCGAGCGTCTTGCCCCCCGCGCCCGCGCAAAAATCGACAACCATCTCGCCGCGCCGCGGCGCGACGAGCGAGCACAGGAGCTGGCTGCCCTCGTCCTGGACTTCGATCAGGCCGTCCTCGAACAGCTTGAGCTTCGTGAGCGCCGGCTTGCCGACGACGCGCACGCCGGACGGCGCGAACGGCGTCGCGCCCGCCTCGATGCCGGCCGCGCGCAAAGCGTCGATCGCTTGATCCCGGGTCGTGCGCAGCAGGTTCGCGCGCAAATCGAGCGGCGCCGGATAATTGACGGCCGCGGCGAACTGCGCGAGTTCGTCGGCGCCGATTCGCTGCGCCAGCATCTGGTGGATCCAGTCGGGCAAGTTCGTGCGCACCCGCAGCGGCAGGCTCGCCGGGTCGATTTTCGCGACATGCTCGAGCCACGCCGCCTCGGCCTCCGACACGAACGGCCTGAGCGCGCCGCGCCCGGCCGTCTGCATCAGGCCGAGCAGCGCCAGGCGCCGCGCCGGCGCGCCGGCGCCGCTCTCGGCCAGATGCGCGTACTCCATCTTTCGCCGCAGCACCGCGAACACCGCCTCGGCGATCACGCCGCGCTCCGCGTGGCCGAGCTTCGGATGCGCGCGGAAAAAGCGGCTCGTCACGACATCGGCCGGGCCCGCGAACTTGAGCACCTCGGCAAGCAGCGCCTCGGTCTGCCCAATCAGAAAACCATGCAGCTTCATACGCCCTCACCCATCGAAATATCGGTCGCATCCGCGAACAGCCAGCGCGCACAGCCCGGCGCGAGCACCGCGCGCCCGTCCACGAGCCGCACCTGTTCCTGGACGAACCAACGCACCGCGCGCGGATACAGCACATGCTCGGCGGCCAGCACGCGCGAGGCGAGCGCGTCGGCGTCGTCGCCCGCGACGACGGGCACGGCCGCTTGAGCGACGATCGCGCCGCTGTCGAGCTCCGGAGTCACGAAATGAACCGTCGCGCCATGCACCGCGACGCCCGCGTCGAGTGCCTGCTGATGCGTGTGAACGCCCTTGAAGCTCGGCAGCAGCGACGGATGGATATTCAGCATCCGGCCCTCATAGCGTGCGACGAATGCTGGCGTGAGAATGCGCATGAAGCCGGCGAGCATGACGAGATCGGGCTCGAAGCGGTCGATCTCGGCCGCGAGGGCCGCATCGAAGCTATCGCGGCTATCGAAGCCGCGGTGATCGACGAGCGCGGTCGCAATGCCGTGCGACGCCGCGAATGCCAGGCCCGCTGCGCCCGGCCGGTTGGAAATGACGGCGGCGATCTCAGCAGGCCAGCCTTCGCGCGCGCACGCGCGCACTACGGCCTCCATGTTGCTGCCGCGCCCGGAAATCAGGATGACGAGTTTCTTCATCCGCGGAATTTTACCATTCGGCCCCGCCGTTTCCGGCATCACGAGCCGCCTGCGTGCACGAACGTTTATAATTATCTGCTTTGCGGCGTCTGGCCGCTCACTTCCCACGCTGTCATCCGCTAACGTGAAAGTCTTCCGCGGCCTGCCCAACGACGAAAGCCGCGCCCCGTGCGCGCTGACGATCGGCAACTTCGACGGTGTCCATCGCGGCCACCAGGCCCTGCTCGCGCGCGTGCGCGCGGCGGCGGACGCGCGCGGGCTGCCCGTCTGCGTGATGACGTTCGAGCCCCATCCGCGCGAATTCTTCAATCCGGCCGGCGCGCCGCCGCGCATCGCGATGCTACGCGACAAGCTCGAGGCACTGCGCGAGCACGGGGTCGACCGGGTCGTCGTCGAGCATTTCAATCACACGTTCGCGAACCAATCGCCGGATGCGTTCGTCGAGCGCACGCTCGTCGACGGCCTGCACACGCGCTGGATCATGGTCGGCGACGATTTCTGCTACGGCGCGAAGCGCGCCGGCAGCTTCGCGTCGCTGAAGGCAGCGGGCGAACACCACGGCTTCGAGGTCGAGCAGATGCAGACGCTCGCCGGCGCCGACGGCCAGCGCATCTCGAGTTCCGGCGTGCGCGCGGCGCTCGCCGCGGGCGATCTCGACGCCGCGGCGGCCGCGCTCGGCCATGGTTACGCGATCAGCGGGCATGTCGTCCACGGCCTGAAGCTCGGCCGCGACCTCGGCTTTCCGACGCTGAATCTGCCGATCGCACACAAGCGCCCCGCGCTGTCCGGCATCTTCGTCGTGCAAGTGCACGGCATCACGCCCGAGCCGCTGCCCGGCGTCGCGAGCCTCGGCGTGCGGCCGACCGTCGACGATTCGGGCCGCGTGCTGCTCGAAGTGCATTTGCTCGACTGGCACGGCAACGCATACGGCAAGATCGTACGCGTCGAATTCCTGAAGAAACTGCGCGACGAGGCGAAATTCGTCGATCTCGAAACGCTCGCGCGCGCGATCGCCCAGGACGTCGCCGACACGCGCGCGTACTTCGCCGCGCACGGCCGCGCGCCGGGCAGCCGCGCAACCGGCTTCGCGACGTCGGCCACCGACCGAATTAGCTGAAGCGCCGCTGCCCGTCTCGCCGGGTGCCCCGCCCGCCGCGCCGCCCGATCCCGGCGCCGCGCCCACGATACACGACGCGCGAGCGTCCTCGAGATTTTCAAAGCGATCCCGACATGAGCAACAAAAAAGCCGATTCGAAACCGCAGGCCAAATATCCGGTCAACCTGCTCGACACGCCGTTCCCGATGCGCGGCGATCTGCCCAAGCGCGAGCCGCAATGGGTCGCGGACTGGGAAGCGCGCGGCGTCTACGACAAGATCCGCGAAGCGAGCCGCGGCCGGCCGAAATTCATCCTGCACGACGGCCCGCCGTATGCGAACGGCGACATTCACCTCGGTCACGCGGTCAACAAGATCCTGAAGGACATCGTCGTCAAGTCGCGCAACATGGCCGGCTTCGACGCGCCTTACGTGCCCGGCTGGGATTGCCATGGCATGCCGATCGAAATCCAGATCGAGAAGCAGTTCGGCAAATCGCTGCCCGCGGCCGAGGTCATGAGCCGCGCGCGCGCGTATGCAGGCGAGCAGATCGATAAGCAGAAAGCCGGCTTCAAGCGTCTCGGCGTGCTCGGCGACTGGGACAATCCGTACAAGACGATGAATTTCGTCAACGAGGCCGAGGAAATCCGCGCGCTCGGCAAGATCCTCGAAAAGGGCTACGTGTACCGCGGCCTGAAGCCGGTCAACTGGTGCTTCGATTGCGGCTCGGCGCTCGCGGAGGCCGAAGTCGAATACAAGGACCGCACCGATCCGACGATCGACGTGCTGTTCCCGTTCGCCGAGCCCGACAAGACCGCGCACGCGTTCGGCCTGCCCGCGCTGCCGCGCGCCGACGGCGGCATCGTGATCTGGACGACCACGCCGTGGACGATTCCCGCGAACCAGGCGCTCAACCTGCATCCGGAGATCGTCTACGCGCTCGTCGAGACGGAGCGCGGCCTGCTCGTCATCGCCGACGAGCGCGTGCCAGCGTGCATGAAGGATTTCGGCCTGAGCGGCCGCGTCATCGCGACGGCGCGCGGCGACAAGCTTGCCGGCCTGCGTTTTCACCATCCGCTTGCCGCCGCGCATCCGGGCTACAAGCGCACGTCGCCCGTCTATCTCGGCGATTACGTGACGACCGATACCGGCACGGGCGTCGTTCACTCGTCGCCTGCCTACGGCATCGAGGATTTCACGTCGTGCAAGGCGCACGGGATGACCGACTCGGACATCATCAATCCGGTGATGGGCGACGGCCGCTATATCGAATCGCTGCCGCTGTTCGGCGGCCTGTCGATCTGGGACGCGAACCCGAAGGTCGTCGAGGCGCTGAAGTCCGCCGGCACGCTGCTGCGCAACGAGCACTACTCGCACAGTTACATGCACTGCTGGCGTCACAAGACGCCGATCATCTATCGCGCGACGTCGCAGTGGTTCGCCGGCATGGACGTGACGCCCGCGAGCGGCGGCAAGACGCTGCGCGAGACCGCGCTCGAAGGCGTCGACGCGACCGCGTTCTATCCGTCGTGGGGCAAGCAGCGCCTTCACAGCATGATCGCGAACCGCCCCGACTGGACGCTGTCGCGGCAGCGCCAATGGGGCGTGCCGATGGCGTTCTTCGTCCACAAGGAAACCGGCGAGCTGCACCCGCGCACGCTCGAGCTGCTCGAGGAAGTCGCAAAACGCGTCGAGCAGGCCGGCATCGAGGCATGGCAGACGCTCGATGCCCGCGAGCTGATCGGCGACGATGCGGACCTCTACGAAAAGAACCGCGACACGCTCGACGTCTGGTTCGATTCGGGCACGACGCATTGGCACGTGCTGCGCGGCTCGCACAAGGATCAGCTGCAATTCCCGGCCGATCTCTACCTCGAAGGCTCGGACCAGCACCGCGGCTGGTTCCATTCGTCGCTGCTGACCGCGTCGATGCTCGACGGCCGCGCGCCGTACAAGGCGCTCCTCACGCACGGCTTCACGGTCGACGGCGAAGGCCGCAAGATGAGCAAGTCGCTCGGCAACGGCGTCGATCCGCATGAAGTCGCAAACCGGCTCGGCGCGGAAATCATCCGGCTGTGGATCGCATCGACCGACTATTCGGGCGAGCTTGCGATCTCGGAGGAAATCCTCAAGCGCGTGACGGAAGGATATCGCCGGATCCGCAACACGCTGCGCTTCCTGCTCGCGAACCTGTCGGACTTCGATTACGCAAAGGACGCACTGCCCGCAAGCGAATGGCTCGAGATCGACCGCTACGCGGTTGCATTCGCCGCGAAGCTGCAGGCGGAGCTGCTCGCCCATTACGACAAGTACGAGTTCCACCCGATCGTCGCGAAGCTGCAGACGTTCTGTTCGGAGGATCTCGGCGGCTTCTATCTGGATGTGCTGAAGGACCGCCTCTATACGAGCGCGGCCGCGTCCCGCGCGCGGCGCGGCGCGCAAACGGCGCTCTATCACCTCACGCAGGGCCTGCTGCGCGTGCTCGCGCCGTTCCTGTCGTTTACCGCCGAGGAAGCCTGGCGCGTGTTCCAGCCGTCGAGCGAAACGATCTTCACCGAAACCTATTACGCGTATCCGCAGATCGACGGCGCCGACGCGCTCGTCGAAAAATGGGCGCTGTTGCGTGACGTGCGCGGCGCCGTCACGAAGGCGCTCGAGGAAGCACGCACCGCGAACCGCATCGGCTCGTCGCTGCAAGCCGAAGTCGTCGTGCGCGCGTCGGGTGCGCGCTACGACGCGCTCGCAAGCCTCGGCGGCGATCTGAAGTTCGTGCTGATCACGTCGGCCGCGACGCTCGCGAAGGTCGACGGCGAAGCCGACGAAGGCGTCGAAGTCGCGGCGTCGAAGTATCAGAAATGCGAGCGCTGCTGGCACTATCGCGAGGATGTCGGCGCGCACGCCGATCATCCGGCGCTCTGCGGCCGCTGTTTCTCCAACCTGTTCGAAAACGGCGAAATCCGGAGCGCGGCTTAAATGGTGAAAACCGTGTCCAAGGCAACCCAATCGAAATCCACGAGCGGCGCGCTCGCGCCGTGGCTCGGCCTCTCGCTGATCGTGATCCTGTTCGATCAACTGACGAAGATCGCCGTGCTGCGCACGTTCGCCTATGGCGTGCTGCACCCGCTCACGCCGTTCTTCAATCTGACGCTGATCTATAACCGCGGCGCCGCGTTCGGCTTTCTCGGCACCGCGAGCGGCTGGCAGCGCTGGGCGTTCACGGCGCTCGGCCTCGGCGCGACGGTCGTGATCTGCTACCTGTTGAAGCGCCACGGCCATCAGCGCCTGTTCAGCCTTGCGCTCGCACTGATCCTTGGCGGCGCGCTCGGCAACGTGATCGACCGGCTGCTGTACGGCCATGTGATCGACTTTCTAGACTTCCATGTCGGCGCGTGGCACTGGCCCGCGTTCAATCTCGCCGACACGGCGATCACGATCGGCGCGGTGCTCCTCGTCTACGACGAGCTGCGCCGGGTGCGCGGCACGCGCTGAGCGCCGGCACGGCGCGCAACGGCCGGCGCAGCGCGCCGGCCGCCCGCTTACGGAGGCCCCAATTGGCACACGCAGAACTCGCAGGAAAACACCTCGTCGTCGGCCTCACGGGCGGCATCGCGTGCTACAAGATCGCCGAACTCACGCGCCTGCTGACCAAGGCCGGCGCGAGCGTGCAAATCGTGATGACCGAAGCCGCGGCGCAATTCATCACGCCCGTCACGATGCAGGCGCTGTCGGGCCGCCCCGTCTATACGAGCCAATGGGACGCGCGGGTGCCCAACAACATGGCGCACATCGATCTATCGCGCGAAGCCGACGCGATGGTGATCGCCCCCGCGTCGACCGACTTTCTCGCCAAGCTCGCGCATGGCTTCGCCGACGATCTGCTGTCGACGCTCGCCGTCGCGCGCGACTGCCCGCTGCTCGTCGTGCCCACGATGAACCGTCAGATGTGGCAAAACCCGGCCACGCAGCGCAACGCGGCGCAGCTTCGCGCGGACGGCGTCGCCGTGCTCGGGCCGGATTCCGGCTCGCAGGCGTGCGGCGAGACCGGCGACGGCCGCATGCTCGAACCGGAGGCGATCTACGAGGCGATCGTGTCGCACTTCCAGCCGAAGGTGCTCGCGCACCGCCGCGTGCTGATCACCGCCGGCCCGACGTTCGAGCCGCTCGACCCGGTGCGCGGACTCACCAACCGTTCGAGCGGCAAGATGGGCTTCGCGCTTGCGCGCGCCGCGCAGCAGGCGGGCGCCGACGTCCATTTGATCGCCGGCCCCGTTTCATTGCCGACACCGTGGGGCGTGTGGCGCGAAGACGTGCAAACCGCTCAGCAGATGTACGACGCGGTGATGCATGCCGTGCCGAGCGCCGACGTCTTCGTCGCGGTCGCCGCGGTCGCCGACTGGCGTGCGGCGCAGCCCGCCGAGCACAAGATCAAGAAAACCGCCGATCACAAGATGCCGGCGCTATCGTTCGTCGAGAATCCGGATATCCTCGCGAGCGTCGCCGCACAGCCCAACGCGCCGTACTGCGTCGGCTTCGCGGCGGAAAGCGGCGATCTCGACGTGCACGGCGAGGAAAAGCGCGTGCGCAAGAACGTGCCGCTTCTGATCGGCAATCTCGGGCCGCTGACCTTCGGCCTCGACGACAACGAAGTCGTGCTGTTCGAAGCCGGCGGCACGACGCGCTTGCCGCGCGCGAACAAGATGACGCTCGCGCATGCGCTCATTGCCGAGATCGCCAAGCGGCTGCCCGACACTCGCCTGATTTAACGCCGGCCGGGCTTTCGCCCGCCGTCCCGCGGCCGTCTCACGCGGCCGCGCCTTTAAACCTCCGTCACCGATCGTCACCGCATGAAACTCGACCTGAAGATTCTCGATGCGCGGATGCGCGACTACCTGCCGCACTACGCGACGCCGGGCAGCGCCGGTCTCGACCTGCGCGCGTGCCTCGATGCGAGCGTCACGCTGAAGCCGGGCGACACGGCGCTGATCCGCACCGGCCTTGCGATCCACGTTGCCGATCCCGGCCATGCGGCGCTGATCCTGCCGCGTTCGGGCCTCGGCCATAAACACGGCATCGTGCTCGGCAATCTCGTCGGCCTGATCGACTCCGATTACCAGGGCGAACTGATGATCTCGACCTGGAACCGCGAACAGAGCGAATTCGTGCTGAATCCGTTCGAGCGCCTCGCGCAGCTCGTGATCGTGCCCGTCGTGCAAGCGACGTTCAATATCGTCGACGAATTCGCGCAAAGCGAGCGCGGCGCGGGCGGCTTCGGCAGCACTGGCCGGCACTGAGCGCCCGATGAAAAACGCGTGCGGGCGGATGACCGCCCGCACGCGCATCGCCCTGCGCTGCGGCACCGCTCACTCTTCGAACGCCCGCTCCTGCCAGCCGATCCGCAACGCACGCTCACGCTTCGCGCGCGTCGATTCGGCGATCGTCGCGTAAATCACGAGCGCGATCAGCACCCCCGCGAGAATCGCCGACGAGCCGATCGTGCCGGCCCCCAGCCCGCCCTTGGCGGGCGGCTTCGTCAGCAAATCGCCGAGCGTCGCGCCGAACGGCCGCGTCAGCACGAACGCCGCCCAGAAGAGGAATACGCGCGAAACGTTCGTCCAATATGCCGCGAGCACGATCACGACGAGCAGCCCGCCGATCAGCATTGCGCCGCCCGCGAAACCCAGGCCCGAACTGTCGGCGAGAAAATCGCCGAGCGCGGTACCGAGCGTGTTCGAGAACAGGATCGCGATCCAGTACAGCACTTCGACCTTGCGGGTGCGGATCTGGTCGACCGACAACGATTCGCCCGACCACCGCCAAACGGCGAAGATCGTCAGCAAAATCGCGACCAGAATCGCCGAGCCGGCCGCGTAGCCCAAGCCGAGCGTGCGGTCCATAAAATCGGACATCGTCGTGCCAGCCGTGCTGGTTGCCACGATCACGGCCCAATAGATCACCGGGCGATAACGTGCTGTCGCGAGCTGCGCGACGAGCGTGACGATGAAAAACGAAAAGAGAATCAACGAGCTGTACAGATAACCCACGTTGAGCGTCATCGACAGCAGATCGCCGCCCGTCTCGCCGAGCGTCGTCGCACAGATCTTCATCACCCAGAAGGCGAGCGTGATCGCCGGAAGTTTATTCATGCGAGCCTCAGGAAAAATCGGGGGCCGGATAGACTGCGATGGGCCGCAATAGGCCGCGATGGGCCGACGCGCCAGCCTAGCCGCCGCATACGGCTTACGAGGCTCGAATGCTATGGGACGCTCGCTTAACAACACATTAAGGTCGATCACGCCAACCGGCGGCAGCCGCGCAAATTAACGCATCCTGCGCAGAATCCCACCCGGATTCACACCACGAATGAAACAATCCCGCGCGGCGACCACCAGATAATCGTCGAGACGCCGCGCATCGAGCTCGCAGGCTGCGCCTGACGCCTGCGGGCGCAGCAAGGTCGCGTCGACATCCGACACGGATTTCATCATCAGCAACATTTCCATGCGCGTCGTCGTGGCCGCGCCGCCGAACGAATAACTGACACGCCCGCCATGCACAATCAGCCTGCGCGCGCCGTCGCTGCTGCGCCAATCGCCGTCCCAGCCGGACGCGCGCGCCGATGCGGCCGCCGGCTTCAGATGCGAGCGCACAAGCCAGCCGGATATCGCCACGCCCTGACGATCGATGTAGGTCGCATACACCATACCGTCCATCCACATGTCGCCTTCCGGCGACTCGGCTACGATCACCCGGTTGCCTTTCGCCAGATAGCGGCCGCTGTTCGTGAAATGGAACGACACATGCTCGGCATCCGCCTGTCGCTCGAAAAAAGGCGTCTTTGGCGCTTGTATGCTGGCGAGCCAGGGTGTGGTGTCGAGCAGCGGCACGGCATCACGGTTCACCGACGCGCGCGCGAGCGCGCCGAACGAAGCTGCCGGCCACGGCAGTGCGGCCGCACCAACAAGCACGCTGGCCGCCACGAGCCTCACGATACGCGGCGGCACGCCGGCTTTTGCCCTCGCCCCGCGCGCCGCATGGTTCTGTTTATCGCCCATACTGCCTCGCTTTCAATTATTTGCGATACGGCGCTCTTGCGGCGCCTTCCGTTAGTGCGCGCACTAACGGATGTGCCGCTTCCGATAATACAAACGATAAGCGAGCGTAAGCAGCACGATGAACACGATGCCGACCACCATCGTCATCTGGAATTCGCGCGTGAATGCTGTCGTGACAAGCACCGCGCCGACGAGCGCCGCGCCGAGCAAACTGCCGGCCGGATGCAGCCACATCCGAAACGCGGGTGCTGGCCCGCGATAGCGCGCGCGGAAAAACAAATGCGTGACGAAGATCATCAGCCATGTGAATAGCGCGCCGAACATCGCAATCGCCATCAGCAGCGTATAGGCGGTTTCCGGATACGCCGCGACCACCACCGCTGCGACCGCGATACCGCTCGACGATACGGCGAGCGCCGCAACCGGCACGCCGTTCGCACCGATGCGCCCGAATATCGCCGGCGCGAGCCCCGCGCGCGACAGGCTGAACATCATCCGCGTCGTCACGTAGAGTTGGCTGTTCATCGCGGACAGCGCCGCAACCAGCACGACGAAGTTGATCACGCCGGCCGCATAGGGCACGTGCGTCGCGGCCATCACCTTGACGAACGGGCTTTCATCGGTGCCGGCTTGCGTCCATGGCACGATCGCCAGCATCAGCGACAGCGTGAGCAAATAAAACAGCACGAGGCGAAACACCGTCGAGCGAAACGCGCGTGACACCGCGCGTTGCGGATCGCGCGCCTCGCCGGCTGCAATCGCGACGGTTTCGATGCTCATATAGCTGAAGATCGCGACGATCACCGCGACCCAGGTGCCCCATGCGCCTTTCGGGAAAAAGCCGTCGTGCGCAACGTAGTTTGCCGCGCCGATACCGGACGACGCCGGCGCCGTGCCGACAAAATATGCACCGAGCACGACGAAAGCGACGATCGCCGCGATCTTCAGCATCGAAAACGCGTACTCGACCACACCGTACAACGTCACGCTCGCCATATTGACCACGATCAGCGCTGCCGAGAAACCGACGACCCAATACCAGCCGGGCACCCCCGCAAACCAATACTTCATGAAGACGGCAATCGCGCTGATCTCGGTGCCCACCGCGAACACCACCGCCAGCCAGTACGCGTAACGGACGAGAAACCCGGCGAGCGGGCCGACATAGTGCTCCGCATATGCGCCGAACGAACCCGACGTGGGATGCGCAACCGTCATCTCCGCAAGCGCGCCCATCAGCAGCAGCGCGATCAGCGCGCCGATCGCATATGACACGAGCACGCCTGGCCCCGCGAGCTGGATCGCGAAGCCGCTGCCCAGAAATAGCCCCGTGCCAATCGCGCCGCCGATCGCGATCATCGCCATCTGGCCCGACGTCAACCCGCGCCTCAAGCCCTTCTCACGCTCGACGATCGAATCGAACGTCCGTTCTTGTACCGTCAAATCAAACTCCCGAATCCATGCTCGTTGACTGCCTTCAAATAAAACGAAACGGCGCGGAGGACTTCCCGCGCCGTTTGTTTAAAGCGAAATGATGACTGTTATTCGACTTCCACCGTTTCCTCGTTGGGCTTGCTAGGCGGCGTCGCCGTCTTGTCGAATGACAATTGCACCTTGTCGTCGCCATCGACATCGACCGTCACCCGGCCGCCGCTGACAAGCTTGCCAAACAGCAACTCGTCGGCAAGCGCGCGGCGGATCGTATCCTGAATCAGCCGCTGCATCGGGCGCGCGCCCATCAGCGGATCGAAGCCATGCTTCGCGAGATGCTTGCGCAGCGCATCGGTGAAAAGCGCTTCGACCTTCTTCTCGTGAAGTTGCTCTTCGAGCTGGATCAGGAACTTGTCGACCACCCGCATGATGATTTCCTCATCGAGCGGACGGAAGCTGATGGTCGCGTCGAGCCGGTTGCGGAATTCGGGCGTGAACAACCGCTTGATGTCGGCCATTTCGTCACCGACTTCGCGGCGCGTCGTGAAACCGATCGTCGCCTTCTGCATCGACTCGGCGCCCGCGTTCGTCGTCATGATGATGATGACGTTGCGGAAATCCGCCTTGCGGCCGTTGTTGTCGGTCAGCGTGCCGTGGTCCATCACCTGCAGCAGCACGTTGAAGATATCCGGATGCGCCTTCTCGATCTCGTCGAGCAGCAGCACGCAATGCGGCTTCTTCGTCACCGCCTCGGTGAGCAACCCGCCCTGGTCGAAGCCGACGTAGCCCGGCGGCGCGCCAATCAGACGGCTCACCGCATGCCGCTCCATGTACTCCGACATGTCGAAGCGAATCAGCTCGATGCCGAGCGTGAACGCCAGTTGCCGTGCGACCTCGGTCTTGCCGACGCCGGTCGGACCAGAGAACAGGAACGCGCCGATCGGCTTGTCGAGCTTGCCGAGGCCCGCGCGCGCCATCTTGATCGCGGCCGCGAGCGCGTCGATCGCCGGGTCCTGGCCGAACACGACGCTCTTCAGATCGCGATCGAGCGTCTGCAGCTTGCTGCGATCGTCCTGCGACACGCTTTGCGGCGGCACGCGGGCGATCTTCGAGATGATTTCCTCGATTTCGCTCTTGCCGATCGTCTTCTTCTGCTTCGACTTCGGCAGCACGCGCTGGGCCGCGCCAGCCTCGTCGATCACGTCGATCGCCTTGTCGGGCAAATGGCGGTCGGTGATGAAGCGCGCGGACAATTCCGCGGCGGCCGACAGCGCACCCGACGAATACTTGACGCCGTGATGCTCCTCGAAGCGCGACTTCAACCCGCGCAGAATCGCCACCGTCTGCTCGACCGTCGGCTCGGTCACATCGACCTTCTGGAAGCGCCGCGACAGCGCCGCGTCCTTCTCGAAAATGCCACGGTATTCGGTGAACGTCGTCGCGCCAATGCACTTGAGCGTACCCGACGACAGCGCCGGCTTCAGCAGGTTCGACGCATCGAGCGTGCCGCCCGATGCGGCACCCGCGCCGATCAGCGTGTGAATCTCGTCGATGAAGAGAATCGCGTGCGGGCGCTCCTTCAATTCCTTGAGCACCGTCTTCAGACGCTGCTCGAAATCGCCGCGATATTTGGTGCCGGCAAGCAGTGCGCCCATGTCGAGCGAATAGACCTGGGCGTTCGCGAGAATGTCCGGCACCTCGCCGCGCGTGATCCGGTAAGCGAGCCCTTCGGCGATCGCGGTCTTGCCGACCCCCGCCTCGCCGACGAGCAGCGGATTGTTCTTGCGGCGGCGGCACAGCACCTGCACGACGCGCTCGACTTCGGACTCGCGCCCAATCAGCGGATCGATGCGGCCGTCCTTCGCCATTTGGTTCAGGTTCTGCGTGAACTGCGCGAGCGGCGTTTCTTTCTGCGTGTTCGTATCGTCGGCTTCGGCGTTCGCATCAGCGGGCTTCGCGGATTCACCGGTGCTCGTCTTCGCGATGCCATGCGAAATGAAGTTGACGACATCGAGACGCGTCACGCCCTGCTGCTGCAAATAGTAGACCGCGTGCGAATCCTTTTCACCGAAGATCGCGACGAGCACATTCGCGCCCGTCACTTCCTTCTTGCCGTTCGACGTCGACTGCACATGCATGATCGCGCGTTGAATCACGCGCTGGAAACCGAGTGTCGGTTGCGTGTCGACGTCATCGGTGCCGGGCACCGTCGGCGTATTGTCGTGAATGAAATTGCGCAGGTTCTGACGCAGGTCCTCGATGTTCGCGGCGCACGCGCGCAACACTTCGGCCGCTGTCGGATTATCCAACAGCGCCAGCAAAAGATGCTCGACCGTAATGAACTCATGCCGCGCCTGGCGCGCTTCCATGAACGCCATGTGCAAGCTGACTTCCAATTCCTGGGCAATCATGCTTCCTCCATCACGCACTGCAGCGGATGCCCTGCCTGCCGCGCATGGGTAACGACTTGCTCGACTTTGGTCGACGCGATGTCCCGCGTATAGACCCCACAAACCCCCCGCCCTTCGCGATGCACCTTCAGCATAATCTGTGTGGCCGTTTCGCGATCTTTCTTGAAATACTCCTGGACGACCATGACGACAAACTCCATCGGCGTGAAATCGTCATTGAGGAGCACCACCTTGTACATCGAAGGCGGCTTGAGCTGCTGCTCCTTGCGTTCCAGGACGGTACTGTCCTGCTTGTCCGGGATAATCGCCATACACCCATTCTAAACAACTCGGACAGGCCCGCAATCCTGTCATTAACCGACTTGACCAGCCGGCGCCCTTCCCGGCCTCCCGGTGCCGCGCGCGGGATGCGTCTGCCGCGACGGACGCAAACCGGCTTGCGGTACCGGCTTGCGTTCGTTGCGCGCGTCATAGGAATGCGCCGCTCGCGCGCCACGCCAGATCGAGTATCCCACATTGCGCGCTGTCGAACGCGTGTCACCCGCCTCCGGTATGTAAGACGATTATGCGACTTTTCAAGCAGCCTCGCTTGCGCGGATGCCGCAAAGCAAAGCGGGATAAACCCTGAAAAATGGGTTCTTTACAACGTCCCCGTATACGTCTAAAAATTTCCTTGACACTCCAATAAAGAGCGCCAACAATCAAGCTGGCACTTTTTTCAATTCGTCTTCGACAATATGTCTTTGACAATCGGAAAAGGCCGAGGTGAGCTTGTGAGGGGGGAACGGCTGCGTAGGTCGTTTAGCTTTTCGAGCGTGCTCGTTGTAAGTAGCGACTTGTGTGACAGGGGAAGTAGGTATGGCAACTGGTATTGTCAAATGGTTCAATGACGCGAAGGGCTTCGGTTTCATTACGCCCGACGAAGGCGGCGAAGATCTGTTTGCACATTTCTCGGCAATCAACATGCAGGGCTTCAAGACCCTGAAGGAAGGCCAGAAAGTGAGCTTCGAAGTCGTCCAAGGTCCGAAAGGCAAACAAGCGTCAAATATCCAAGCTGCTTCTTAAGAGCTATCTGGATAAAGAATCGAAAGCCCGGCTTCCAGCCGGGTTTTTTTTTGCGCCGGTTTTGATTCTTGCCAGCGCGGCGGCAATCAAATGCGCGCTGGATTACAAAATATCCCCTGCCCATTCATTTCAAATGACTTTCAGAACACCCATCATACCGAGATCCTCGTGTTCGAGAATATGACAATGGAACATCCGCTCGCCGCGCTCGGTTTGCGTCACAAGAATCCGCACGGTTTCTCCGTCGCCGACATTGACCGTATCACGCCATGCGCGATAGGGCTCCACCACCTTTTTACCCGCCGTTTCGCGCTCGATTACCTGGAACTGCGTGCCGTGCAGATGAAATGGATGGTCCATGTCGGTTTCGTTGCGGATCGTCCATAGCTCGACGTCGCCGCGCCGGCTCGTGAAAGTCGTGCGACGCGGATCGAATGTCGCGCCGTTCACCATGAAGCGCATACCAGCCGGCCGGCCGCGTGTGCTCCCACGCATCATCGCGTCCATGTCCATCTCTTCGGCAAAGACCACTTCCTTGCGCGCCGCCGGCTCACCGAACGCGGGCACCGCGCGCAGTGTGGCGGGCAGCTCGCGCGGCGCGACGCTGGGCTCGAATGAAACGTCGGCAAGCGCCAGCGCACGCTCGGGCGTGGACGCGCTTTCATACGCGCCGCGCTGCATCGACATCTTGCCGCGATCGTAGCCAAGCGCGGTCAATGCCGCGCGCGACGCCGTCGCGCCCGCGCGCACGACAAACTCGGCGCGCTCGCCCGGCGCAAGCAGCAGCGACGTCACCTCGCGTGGCGCGTCGAACAGGCCGCCATCGGTGCCGACATGCGCAAAGCTGCGGCCGTCGTCGAATGCGATCAGCAGATAGCGCGCATTGCATGCGTTCCAGATCCGCCAGCGTTCATCGCCGGTGAGCACGATCCGCGGCCGCCGCGCACCGTTGACGAGCACGTACTGCCCCTCACGGCCGTTCATCCAATCCATTATGTCGTTCGGCGCGATCGCGCCGTCGGCCGCAAGCTTCAGGTCCGAAACGAAAAGCTGCCGCTCGGGCCAACCGGCGAGCGGATCGTCGGCGGCGCGCACGACAATCGGCCCCGCGAGCCCGCGAAACACCTGCTCGGCCGTGTACATATGCGGATGCGGGTGATACCAATACGTGCCCGCGCTTCCCTTGGGCAACGTGAAGCGGTAGACGCGCGTCGCGCCCGGCGCGACGAGATCGGTCGGGTTGCCGTCTTGATCGGGCGGCACGGGCAATCCATGCCAGTGAATCGTCGAAGGCTGCGGCAGCCGGTTGACGAAACGGATCTCGACGGCGTCGCCCTCGCGCAAATTGATGAGCGGCCCGACAACCGGCCCTTGCGTGCCGGCGCCGTATTGCCAGAATGTCGTTGCCGGCGCGCCCGGCAGCACTGCCCGCGCGATGGGCTCGGCTGTGAGCGTCGCGCGGAACACGCCCGGCTCGCGGCTTTCGTTCGCGAGCACGCGCAGCGGAGCAAGCGGCGCGCCTGCGGGCAGCGCATCGGGCGCGGCAAGCGCCGCACGCGCCGGCGTTGCAACGGCCGGCTTGCCGCCGTGAGCGCCGGCGCGCTTGGGCTTCATATCCGGCATGTCGTCCATCCCAGCCATGCCCTGCATCGAATGATCCGCTGCCGCCACGCCGCGGGCGAACAACGACGCGGCCGCCGCCGCGAACGCGTGGGTCAAGAATTGTCTGCGCAACATAGACTTTGTCCTCTTTTTACTCTGCTAAAACAGACATTTCGACGACGATACACCAGCGTCGCGCCCGATGCCCAGCCGAGCACCGCGTGAATATGCCGCGCCTGGAACGAAAACACCCCGGCGGGCGCGCGGCCTGCCGGGGTGTCGTTCCACGTCGGCAACGCCGATGCGCTTACTGCATGTTTTCGATCAGCACTTGACCGAAGCCCGAGCACGACACTTGCGTCGCGCCTTCCATCAGACGCGCGAAGTCATACGTGACGCGCTTTTGCAGAATCGATTTCTCCATCGCCGCAATGATCACGTCGGCCGCTTCAGTCCAGCCGAGGTGGCGCAGCATCATTTCGGCCGACAGGATCTCGGAGCCGGGGTTCACATAGTCCTTGCCCGCGTACTTCGGCGCCGTGCCGTGCGTCGCCTCGAACATCGCCACCGAATCCGACAGGTTCGCGCCCGGCGCGATGCCAATGCCGCCGACCTGCGCGGCGAGCGCATCGGAGATGTAGTCGCCGTTCAGGTTCAGCGTCGCGATCACGTCGTATTCGGCCGGGCGCAGCAGGATCTGCTGAAGGAATGCGTCGGCGATCGAATCCTTGATTACGATCTCGTTGCCCGTCTTCAGGTTCTTGAACTTCATCCACGGACCGCCGTCGATCAGCTCCGCGCCGAATTCCTTTTGCGCGAGCGCATAGCCGTAGTCACGGAACGCACCTTCCGTGAACTTCATGATGTTGCCCTTGTGGACGAGCGTGACCGACTTGCGGTCGTTGTCGATCGCATACTGAATGGCCTTGCGCACGAGCCGCTCGGTGCCTTCCTTCGACACAGGCTTGATGCCGATGCCCGACGTTTGCGGGAAGCGGATTTTCTTCACGCCCATCTCTTCCTGCAGGAACTTGATGACCTTCTTCGCCTGCTCGGACTCGGCCGCCCATTCGATACCCGCGTAGATATCTTCCGAATTCTCGCGGAAAATCACCATGTTGGTCTTCTCCGGCTCGCGCACGGGCGACGGCACGCCTTTGAAGTACTGGATCGGGCGCAGGCACACGTACAGGTCGAGTTCCTGGCGCAGCGCGACGTTCAGCGAACGGATGCCGCCGCCCACCGGGGTCGTGAGCGGCCCCTTGATCGATACGACATACTCCTTCAGCACCTGCAGCGTCTCGTCCGGCAGCCAGACGTCCGGGCCGTAGACCTTGGTCGCCTTCTCGCCCGCGTAGATTTCCATCCAGTGGATCTTCTTCTTGCCGCCATACGCCTTTTCGACCGCCGCGTCGACGACCTTGATCATCACCGGCGTGATGTCGAAGCCCGTGCCGTCCCCTTCGATGTAAGGGATGATCGGCTGATCGGAAACGTTGAGCGAAAAATCCTGATTGACGGTGATCTTGTCACCGCCTTCCGGAACCTTGATGTGCTGATACGGCATGATCGACTCCAGTGATAGGGCTGAGCTGATGAGTATCTGGTTGTGCGCAGCCGGGCGCGCGGCGCCGGCCCGGCGCCGGCAAGCCGCTATTCTAGCGCTCCAACGGCATGAGGCGGCGCGAGATGACGTGGGCTCAGCGCGCGGGGCTCGCGCAAGCTTTTGCTTAGGTCTTATATAAGACAAAAGACTTGCCGTTCCGTATTATGCATTAAGATTCCGCCATTTGCCATACGACGCGGCCTGCGCCCCAATGCCCGGGCTCCGTACCATCATGCGCCTCATCGCTCTCAACAAGCCGTTCGGCACGATCTGCCAATTCTCTGCGCACGACACCCGCACGTCGCTCGGCGACTGGGTGCAGACGCCCGGCGTCTACCCGGCAGGCCGGCTCGACGCCGACAGCGAGGGACTGCTGCTGCTCACCGACGACGGCGCGCTGCAAGCGAGGATCGCCGAGCCCCGTCACAAACTGGTCAAGCGGTATTGGGCGCAAGTCGAGGGCGCGCCGACGGGCGAAGCGCTCGCGCATTTGGCACGCGGCGTCGATCTCGGCGATTACGTGAGCCGGCCATGCCACGCGCGCATCATCGCGCCGCCCGACGCGCTCTGGCCACGCACGCCGCCGATCCGCTACCGCGCGGCGATCCCGACCACCTGGATCGAACTGGAGATTGCCGAAGGCAAGAACCGCCAGGTGCGGCGCATGACCGCCGCCGTCGGCTTTCCGACGCTGCGTCTCGTGCGCGTCGGCATCGGCGCGCTTGACGTGTTCGCGCTCGGCCTCGCGCCCGGTGAAACTCGCGAGCTGCCGCCGCACGCGCCGTGGGACGGCTTGCCGCAGCGCGGCTAACCTCGCCGGCCGCTGCGAACGGTGCCGGCGGTGACATTTGCGTGACGCTCGACATCGCGCGTCAACCGACTGAGAGCCCGGTGCGTTAGACGGTACAGATGCCGCTCCCAGCTATCCGGCATTCGTGTCCGAACCGCTGCTGCGTCGTTTGATCGACGTCAAGCCGCAGACAGGACGCCCGCAGCGCGACGAGATTTTTCTCGATGCGTCTGTCAACCGAAAGGTGGATGGCACGTTAGACGACATGACTCCTATGCCGGGTCATTTGGTTAATTAACTAAAGCTGAGGAAACACAACATGAACAAACTGATCGCTGCTCTGGTTGCTGGCCTGTTCGCAACGGCTGCTTTCGCACAAGCTTCGGCTCCGGTCGCTGCTTCGGCTGCTCCGGCTGAAGCCGCTTCGGCACCGGCCAAGAAGGCTACGCACAAGAAGCACCACGCTTCGAAGAAGCACCACGCTGCGAAGAAGGCAGCAAGCGAAGCCGAAGCCCCGGCTGCTGCTTCGAACTAAGTAAGCAAGTTGTAATACGCAGTCAAGAACAAGCTGTTGCCGTTCTTACGGCGTTCCAAGGCAGATCGTTGCGAAGCGATCTGCCTTTTTCTTTGTTCGCGCGACGCGGCGCGGGCGCATCGATTCGGCCGCCACGCTGCGCGCGATGCCGCGCGTCGAGTACCATGCGAGTCTCGTTTTCCCGATAGGAGCTTTCGCCGTGCGATTTTCCCCATGCTCTTCGCTCGCCCGCGTCGCGCGAGCCGCCGTCATTCCGGTCGCGATCGCGCTCGCCGCGGGCGGCATGCAGGCCGCGCTTGCACAGACCGCGCAACTGCCGCCCAGCGCGAAGCAACCGGGCGATTTCCCGCGCGCGAAGCTGCGCGCCGGCATGCATGTGATCGACGCGGCCGTTGCGGCAAACGATTCCGATCGCGAGCAGGGCCTGATGTACCGGTCGCAGCTCGCACCGAACGAAGGGATGTTGTTCGTGTTCAACGAGAACGCGGTGCATTGCTTTTGGATGAAAAACACGCTGATCCCGCTGTCGATTGCGTTCATCCGCGCGGACGGCACGATCACCGACATCGACGAAATGCAGGCCGAGACCACCAATAACCACTGCCCGCGCAACAATGGCGTCTATGCGCTTGAGATGAGCAAGGGCTGGTTCGCGGCAAAAGGCATCAAGCCGGGCATGAAGATCGACGGGCTGCCAAAGCCGCAGTAACGCCGCTGCAGCCCGCCTGCCCTGGGCGCGCCGGCGAGTTGCCGTTGCCAGGACGAGCCGGCCGCGCGCCGGCTTTTTTGCATGAGCCGTTTGCGCCCAGGGCGGGCAACGCACGCCGCGCGGCGCAGCGCGCAGACGTGGCGCACCGGCCTTGATTGCGCGGCTTGCCGCCCGCATCTGCAAAAGCCTTGAGCAAGCGCTATGCTTTAAGTCTCGAGAGAACGACGGCGCCGGCCGGTCCAGCCGGCCCGTTTCCATCCAGGACCATTAGGAGGTTCACGTGCCCCGCAAAACGCCCATCGAGCGCTATAGAAATATTGGGATCAGCGCTCACATCGACGCCGGCAAGACCACGACAACCGAGCGCATCCTCTTCTATACCGGCGTGAGCCACAAGATCGGCGAGGTTCACGACGGCGCAGCGACGATGGACTGGATGGAGCAGGAACAGGAACGCGGCATCACGATCACGTCCGCCGCGACGACCGCGTTCTGGAAAGGCATGGCCGGCAACTATCCGGAACACCGGATCAACATCATCGATACCCCTGGACACGTCGATTTCACAATCGAAGTCGAGCGCTCGATGCGCGTGCTCGACGGCGCGTGCATGGTCTACGACTCGGTGGGCGGCGTGCAGCCGCAATCGGAAACCGTGTGGCGCCAGGCGAACAAGTACAAGGTGCCACGCATCGCGTTCGTCAACAAGATGGACCGCATCGGCGCGGATTTCTTCCGCGTGCAGCGGCAAATCGGTGAGCGCCTGAAAGGCGTCGCGGTGCCCGTGCAGATCCCGATCGGCGCGGAGGAGCACTTCCAGGGCGTCGTCGATCTCGTGAAGATGAAGGCGATCGTCTGGGACGACGAAAGCCAGGGCGTCAAGTTCACTTATGAGGAGATCCCGGCGAATCTCGTCGAGCTTGCGCGCGAATGGCGCGAAAAGATGGTCGAGGCGGCCGCCGAGGCAAGCGAGGCATTGCTCGAGAAATACCTGACCGATCACGATTCGCTGACCGAGGACGAGATCAAGACGGCGTTGCGCCAGCGCACGATCGCCAACGAGATCGTGCCGATGCTGTGCGGCAGTGCGTTCAAGAACAAGGGCGTGCAGGCAATGCTCGACGCGGTGATCGACTACCTGCCGTCGCCCGTGGACGTGCCCGCGATCCTCGGCCACGATCTGCACGACAACGAAGCGGAACGCCATCCGAGCGACGACGAGCCGTTCTCCGCGCTCGCGTTCAAGATCATGACCGATCCGTTCGTCGGCCAGCTGATCTTCTTCCGCGTTTATTCGGGCGTTGTCGAATCGGGCGACACCGTGTTGAACGCGGTGAAGGACAAGAAGGAGCGGCTCGGCCGGATCTTGCAGATGCATGCGAACGAGCGCAAGGAAATCAAGGAAGTGCGCGCGGGCGATATCGCGGCGGCCGTCGGGCTGAAGGAAGCGACCACGGGCGATACGCTGTGCGACCCGGCCAACCCGATCATTCTCGAGCGCATGGAGTTTCCGGAGCCGGTGATCTCGCAGGCCGTCGAGCCGAAGACGAAGGCCGACCAGGAAAAGATGGGCCTCGCGCTGAACCGCCTCGCACAGGAAGACCCGTCGTTCCGCGTGCAGACCGACGAGGAATCCGGGCAGACCATCATTTCCGGGATGGGCGAGTTGCATCTCGAAATCCTGGTCGACCGGATGAAGCGCGAATTCGGCGTCGAAGCGACGGTCGGCAAGCCGCAGGTCGCGTATCGCGAGACGGTGCGCACGAAGGCGGCCGACGTCGAGGGCAAGTTCGTCAAGCAGTCGGGCGGCCGCGGCCAGTACGGTCATGCGGTGATCACGCTCGAGCCGAATCCTGGCAAAGGCTACGAATTCCTCGACGAGATCAAGGGCGGCGTGATTCCGCGTGAATACATTCCGGCCGTCGACAAGGGCATTCAGGACACGCTGAAATCCGGCGTGCTGGCGGGCTATCCGGTCGTCGACGTGAAGGTCCACCTGACGTTCGGTTCGTACCATGACGTCGACTCGAATGAAAACGCGTTCCGGATGGCCGGCTCGATGGCGTTCAAGGAAGCGATGCGCCGTGCGAAACCGGTGCTGCTCGAGCCGATGATGGCCGTGGAGGTCGAAACGCCCGAGGATTTCATGGGCAACGTGATGGGCGATTTGTCGAGCCGGCGCGGCATCGTTCAGGGAATGGACGACATCGCGGGCGGCGGCGGCAAGATCGTGCGCGCCGAGGTGCCGCTCGCCGAGATGTTCGGCTATTCGACGTCGCTGCGCTCGGCAACGCAAGGCCGCGCGACTTACACGATGGAGTTCAAGCACTACGCGGAAACGCCCGCGAACGTGTCCGAGGCCGTCATCAACGCGAAGCAGGTCGACCGCCGATAAGCGCGCTCGCGCCGGGCTGCGCACGCGGCTCGGCGCGCGGCGCGGGCATCGGCATTGCTGCCGTTGTCCCTATTGCTCATTGCTCCGCCGCGAAGCCAACCAGCCCGCCCGGAAACGGACGGGCTTTTTCGTGGCTTCGTCCATTAGCGAGTTTGCCGTGCCGCTCGCGCGACAACGGATGTCAATTGACATTCCGCGCACGGCCAATGCCAATTCATCGCGCCGCGAACGGCGCCGGCGGCACACCGGCGCGCAGCGCGGGGCGACGCCCTTCGCCCGCGCGTCGGCCGCCTCGCCGCTACAGCGTTTCGAGCGGCCGCTTGCGCTGCGGCGGCCTGAAATGCGCATCGAGCCGGGCGCGCTCGGTTGCGTCGAGCGTCAGATCGAGCGCCGCGCGATTGTCGCGCACATGTTCGATCTTGCCCGCCTTCGGAATCGCGAGTACGTTCGGCTGCGCGAGCACCCATGCAAGCGCGACGCGCATCGGCGACACGCCGCGTTCGCGTGCGATGCCGTCGAGCACCGTGCGCTTCGGAAAACGCAGGTGATCGATCGGGCTGTACGCCATCGCGGGCATGCCGTGACGCGCGAGCCACGGCAGCAGATCGAATTCCGGAGCGCGACGCGCGAGGTTGTAGAGAATCTGGTTCGTCGCGCATGCGTCACCGTCCACGATATCGACGAGTTCCTCCATGTCGTCGACGTCGAAGTTGCTGACGCCCCAGTAGCGAATCTTGCCCGCGTCGCGCAACGCGCTGAAGCCGGCGAGCGTCTGCGCGAGCGGAATCGCGCCGCGCCAGTGCAGCAGATACAGATCGATCCGGTCGGTACGCAGCCGCTTCAGGCTCGCTTCGCACGCGGCGATCACGCCCGCGCGGCTCGCATGCTGCGGCAGCACCTTGCTGACGATGAACAGTTCGTCGCGCCGGTCGGCGAGCGCTTCGCCGACGAGCGTTTCGGTCGCGCCGTCGCCGTACATTTCCGCGGTATCGATAAGCGTCATCCCAAGCTCCACGCCTTCGCGCAGCGCGGCGATCTCCGCCGCGCGCCGCGACGCCTGCTCGCCCATTTCCCAGGTGCCTTGCCCGAGCCTCGGAATGCGCTCGCCGCCGGGCAGCGCGACGGTCGTCTCGAGGATGCTTGTCATCTGGCCTCCGTCGTCACAGATTCGCACGCGGCCCGCCGACGCGCGCCGTTTCGTCAGTTTAGCGGCTTGTACCATCGCAAACCGCACTCGGCGCAAAAACCGGTTATAACGCCAGCACGCGATGTCTTAGAATGGCTGCACTGTTTTCTGCAACCCATTCATGAAGCCATCGATGGAAGACCGCTGGTCCGGCCTGCGCCCCGATCCCGACAACGACACGCCGCTCTATCTGCAACTCGCCCGCAAACTCGGTGACGCGATCCACGACAATCGCTGGACCGCCGGCGAAGCGTTGCCGTCCGAGCGGCTGCTGGCGGAATCGCTCGGCGTGTCACGCATCACCGCGCGCAAGGCGATCGCGCTGCTCGTCGAGCAAGGGCTGATCCGGCGCACGCAAGGCGCCGGCAACTTCATCCAGCCGCGCTATGAAGACCCGCTGTCGCGCCTGTCGAGCTTCAGCGAAATGCTCAAGCGCCGCGGCTTCACGCCAAGCTCGACTTGGCTTGCGCGCGGGATCGAACCCGCGAACCGCGACGAAGTGATCCAGCTCGGGCTGTCGCCCGCCGCGTCGGTCACGCGATTGAAGCGCCTGCGGCTCGCGGACGGCATCGTGATGGCGGTCGAGAACTCGACGTTTCCGGCAACGATCATTCCCGAGCCGCAATCGATCGGCGATTCGCTGTACAGCTATCTCGAGCAGCGCGGCACGCCGATCGTGCGCGCGCTGCAGCACTTCCGCGCGGTCAACGCGAGCGACGAAATCGCCAGGCAGATGGACATCGCACCGCACGACGCGCTGCTGCTGATCACGCGGATCGGCTTCACGCACGATCAGCGCGCGATCGAGCTGACCGATACCTATTGCCGCAACGACTACTACGATTTCGTCATCGAATTGCGCAAATAACGGGCTTTGCGGGGTGCACGCGGGCCGCTCGCGCCCCATGCCGCCGCGACACCCAGCGCCAAGTGCCTAGCGCTCAATGCTGCCGTGGCGCTCGAACCCGCCCCGGGCGACGCGTGAAATCGCGCATCGCGCAATATACGAAAACAGGCGGCACTGCGCGGCAATGGGCGGATACTGACGGATACAAGCCGCGCCGCGTCACGATAACCAGCACGGCGCGTCGCTGCCGACGGGCACGGGCGGCCGCCCGAAACCAGGCGCAGTCTCCGACAATCGCTCGGCCGGCTGCACGCCGCGCACCGCACCGAACGGCGAATCGATCGCGTCGTCCAGACAATCGCGGACATCGTCGAGCGTCAAATCCGGCGCGCGCTCGCCCCCGTCGACAAGCCCCATCGACTGCAGCCACCGCCCGGTTTGCGCCAGCGACACGCGCACCCGCCAGCTTCCGCCTTCGCGCGCGCGGCGCACGAGCGCCATCATCGCGCCGAACGCTGCGAGATAGCCGGTGGCATGATCAAGCGCCTGGCAAGGCAGATGCCGCGGCGCGCGGGTGCCCGCCGCGCGCTGCTCGGTCCAGGCAATGCCGCTTGCCGACTGCACGAGACTATCGAAGCCGCGGCGCGACGCCCACGGCCCGTCGTATCCGTATGCGCACACCGACACGCAGACGATCCCCGGATGACGCCGCGCCAGCTCGGTCGCGCCGAAGCCGAGCGCATCGAGCGCGCCCGGCCGGTACGATTGCACGAACACGTCGGCACGCGACGCAAGCACATCGAGCGTCGCGCGCCCGGCATCGTCGCGCAGATCGACGAGCGCCGAGCGCTTGCCGCGGCCGTTGTCGATCACGAGCGCCGGAATGTTCGGCAGATGCGGGCCATTGACGAGCAGCACCTGCGCGCCGTGCTGCGCAAGCGTGCGGCCCGCGACAGGCCCGGCGATGATCCGCGTCAGATCGAGCACGAGCGTACCGGACAGCGGCTGCAAGACCGCGGCGGCGCCCGCATGCGCGCGCATGCCCGCCGCGATTCGCCCGTCCGCGCCGACGGGCTTCGGCGGTGCGTCGCCAATGCGTTCGATCTCGAACAGCGCTCCCCGCTCGAGCGCACGCGCGGGTTCGAGCGCGCGCCATTCTTTTGGAGAGCGAATCAACGCTGCGCAAAGCCCTGCTTCGGCGAGCGTTGCGTCGAGCGTCTCGCCATCCCAGCCGCGAATCGCCGCTGCCACCTGGCCTGGTTCGCCGCCGCAGCCGAGCACCTCGACGATGCCGGCCAGATGATGCGGAAAATTCGCGTGAAGCTGAATCCAGCGCGCGTCGCGCGTCTGGTAAAAACCGGTGACGGCATGGCGCGGCTCGGGTGGCGCGCCGCCGTCGACGCGCAAATACCGCTCGCTGCGAAACGCCGCGAGCGCGCGCCGCACCGACACGCCGACGCGCTGCGCACGCCCGGTTCGCACGCGATAGCACTCGGCGGCCGCCAGCCCGGCAGCCGCGATCGTCGACGCGGCGAGCACGCCAATCCGATGTACCGACGGCAGGCCGGGATCGCCGCCGTCGAGATCGACGCGCTCCAGCGCAGCCGGATTGCCCGCGGCGAGATGCCAAAGATGCGTCAGTGCTTGCAAGGAATTCATCGCCGCCGGCCTCGTCTTCGTCAATGTGCGAACGAGTCTAGAATGGCGTGCCGACGCATTCAATCTTGATTGCGCGAATCAACGCAAAATGAATCGCATCGCGGCCGCCCACGCGTTCGGCGTTCGATGCGAGGAGCCGCTGCCATGTCCCGCTTGAGTGCGCGCGAAGCCGCGCAGTTGCTCGGCATCAGCCTGCCGACCCTCTACGCCTATGTCAGCCGCGGCCTGCTGCGCTCGCACGCGCACGGCACGAGCAAGCGCCGCTACTACGACGCCGACGAAGTTCGCCTGCTCGCGCGCCGCCGCTCGGATGCCAAGCGCGCGGGCAATGTCGCCGAGCGCTCGCTCGACTGGGGCATGCCGGTTCTCGAATCGCGGATCACGCAGATCGCAGACGGCCGGCTCAGCTATCGCGGCCGGGATGCGGTCGCGTTCGCGTCGGCCGCGACGCTGGAGGACGCCGCCGCGCTGCTGTGGGCGTGCCCGCTCGCGCGCATCGAGGCGGACGAAACCGTCGCGCCCTGCGTCGATGCATCGCGCTGGCGGCATGGGCTGGACCTCTGGCGCACTCGGCCGCCGCTCGAACGCGCGCTCGCGCTGCTGCCGTTTGCCGCGCCCGCCGACGATGCGGCGCCGGCCGCGCCGCTCGACGAGGCCGTCACGCTGCTGCGCTTCGCAACCGCCGCGCTCGCCGCGCGCGCGCCGTGCGCCGAGCCGGCGCACCGGCAGCTTGCCGCCGCGTGGCGCGTGAGCGAGCCGCGCGACGTCGAGCTGCTGCGCATCGCGCTGGTGTTGTGCGCCGATCATGAACTCAACCCGTCGACGTTCGCCGTGCGCTGCATCGCGTCGACGGGCGCGCCGCTGTTCGGCGCGATCGCGGGCGGCCTCGCCGCGCTGTCCGGGCCGCGGCATGGCGGCGAGACGGCGCGGGTGGCCGCGCTGCTCGACGGCGCGGCCCGCTCGCGCGATCTGCAGCGCTACGTCGCCGCCCAATGCGCGGCATACGCGCGCGACGCAAACGCGCGCACGAGCCTGCCCGGCTTCGGCCATCCGCTGTACCCGCATGGCGATCCGCGCGCGGCGCTGCTCATCGACGCGATCATCGCCCGCACCGCGGCGCGACCGCCGCGCGCGCGGCATGCGCCGCCGCTCGAAAGTGCACTCGCGCTCGCCGAAGCCGCGCAAGCCGCGACCGGCGAAAAACCGACGATCGATTTTGCGCTCGCGTTGCTCGAGCGCGTGCTCGCGCTGCCGCCGGGCGCGGCGTTTGCGCTGTTCGCCGCCGGCCGCATCGTCGGCTGGATCGCTCACGCGCTCGAACAACGCGCGCACGGCCGGCTGATCCGCCCGCGCGCGCGTTACGTCGGCGTCGAGCGCGTGCAATGAAGCCGATGCCGCACGCGGCCATTCTGCGCGCGCGAGCGGCCTTCCCTAAAATGTCGGCTGCGTCGTTCGTCAGCGCCCATGGCGCCCGTCTCCCATGCCCAGTACCCCGCCTGCCGCCGTCCCGAGCGAAAAATCGCTGACCGTGATGCTGTGGCTCGTCGCCACCGGCTTCTTCATGCAGGCCCTCGACGCGACGATCGTCAACACCGCGCTGCCGTCGATGGCCGCGAGTCTCGGCGAATCGCCGCTGCGGATGCAATCGGTCGTGATCGCCTATTCGCTGACGATGGCCGTGATGATCCCCGTGTCCGGCTGGCTCGCCGACACGCTCGGCACCCGCCGCGTGTACTTCAGCGCGATCGCGATCTTCGCGCTCGGCTCGCTGCTTTGCGCGAACGCGCACACGCTGCCGATGATCGTCGCGTTCCGCGTGATCCAGGGAATCGGCGGCGCGATGCTGCTGCCCGTCGGCAGGCTTGCCGTGCTGCGCACGTTTCCCGCCGAGCGCTATCTGCCCGCGCTGTCGTTCATCGCGATTCCCGGCCTGATCGGCCCGCTGATCGGCCCGACGCTCGGCGGCTGGCTCGTGAAGATCGCCTCGTGGCATTGGATCTTTCTGATCAACGTGCCGATCGGCATTGCCGGCTGCATCGCGACGTTCTATTCGATGGCCGACGCGCGCAACCCCGCCGCAGGCCGCTTCGACATCAAGGGCTATCTGCTGCTGACGATCGGCATGGTCGCGCTCACGATCTCGCTCGACGGCCTCGCCGATCTCGGCTTGCAGCATGCGGTGGTGCTCGTGCTGCTGATCCTTGGCCTCGCTTGCTTCGCCGCCTACGGTCTGTACGCGGTGCGCGCGCCGCAGCCGCTTTTCTCGCTCGAACTGTTCCGCATCCACACGTTCAGCGTCGGCCTGCTCGGCAATCTGTTCGCGCGGCTCGGCAGCGGCGCGATGCCGTATCTGATTCCGCTGCTGCTGCAAGTCGGGCTCGGCTACGGCGCATTCGAGGCCGGACTGATGATGCTGCCGGTCGCGGCGGCGGGCATGTTCTCGAAGCGCATCATCACGGTCCTCATCACGCGCCACGGCTACCGCAAGGTGCTGCTCGCGAACACCGTGATGGTCGGCTTGACGATGGCGAGCTTTGCGCTGATGCGCGACGCGACGCCGGCCTGGGTCCGAATCGCGCAGCTCGCGCTGTTCGGCGGCTTCAACTCGATGCAGTTCACCGCGATGAACACGCTGACGCTGAAGGATCTCGGCACGGGCGGCGCCAGCAGCGGCAACAGCCTTTTCTCGCTCGTGCAGATGCTGTCGATGAGCCTGGGCGTGACGGTGGGCGGCGCGCTGCTCGCCACCTTCACCGGCATGATCGCGCACGGCGCGCCGGCGCATCCGCTGCCGGCGTTCCATGCGACCTTCGTCTGCGTCGGCGTCATCACCGCCGCGTCAGCATGGATCTTCGCGCAGCTTTCGCCTGAGATCCGCAGCGCCGCGCGCAAGACCGATCCGTCCGAACGCGCATAGCGCACCGCGCGCCACGATAAAGCGGCGCGCACCAAGCGGGTGCAACCGGAGTGCATCCGGGCCAGCCGCCGCACGGCGGCGGGCTGCCCGCCGGCGCGGCTTTTTGCGCATGGTTCTTGCTCAGCTATGCTGTGCAGGTACACTGATGCTTCCCGGACAGTCGCCCCATGACGAGCATGATCGACATCGATCCTCCCAGCTTCCAGCCGCCGCGCCCGATCGCGGGCGACGACGGTAACCGGCGCACCGTCCTGTACGGCGACTACACCGTTTTCAGCGTCTTCCAGCCGGTTTTCTCGGTATCGCATCGCCGTGCGATCGGCTACCACGCATCGTTGCGCGCGCATGATGCGCACGGCGGCCAGGTGCCGTCGCATGAGGCGTTCACGCAGGCCGCGCGCCGCGGCGATCTGCTCGAACTCGGCCGGCTCGCGGAATCGCTGCATCTGGGCAATTTTCATGCGTTCGACAGCCATGACGAATGGCTCTTCCTGAGCCTGCACCCGGCCGCGCTGATGGATACCGTCTACGGCGACGCGCTGCTTGCGAACCTGAAAACGCTCGGCCTGCCGCCGCAGCGCGTCGTGCTCGAGGTGCCCGAGCAGGCGGGCGGCGAGACGCCGCGCTTCGCCGCGATCGTCGACGGGCTGCGCAAGGCGGGCTTTCTGATCGCGCTCGGCGGCTTCGGCTCGAAACACTCGAACATCGATCGCGTCTGGCACCTGCATCCCGACATCGTCACTCTGGATCGCGGCATCCTCGCGCAGGCGAGCGAGCACTCGCACCTGGAGCGCGTGCTGCCCGGCCTCGTATCGCTGCTGCACGAGTCGGGGCAACTGGTGCTGATGGGCGGACTCACGACCGAGCGCGAAGCGCTGATCGCGCTCGAATGCAATGTCGATTTCGTACAGGGCCAGTATTTCGCGGGACCGAGTGTCGAGCCGGTGCAGCCGCAAGCGGCCGCGGGCATCATGGATACGCTGTCGGCCGCGTTGAGGCTGCGCGTGGCCGAGCGCGAGCGCGCGCAGCAAGCGCGCCTTGCGCCGTATGTCGCGGCGCTGTCGGGCGCGAGCGCGCGGCTGCGCGACGGCCACGATCTGCTCGACGCGGCCACGCAGCTGCTCGCGCTGCCCGAGACGGCGCGCTGCTTTCTGCTCGACTCGTCCGGCCGGCAGATCGGCGAGAACCTGCTGCCGCGCGGCCACGCATCGCAGCGCGCCAAGCGCTTCAAGCCGCTGCTGCACTCGGAAGGCGCGAGCTGGGAGCGCCGGCCATACTTCATCGACGCAATGCGCACGCCGGGGCACGTGCATTTCACGCCGCCCTATCTGTCGATCAATGAAGCGCACCTGTGCGTAACAGCGTCGATCGCGGCGCCCGCCGCGCAAGGCATGCAGGTGCTCTGCGTCGACATCAACTGGGAAGCGGCCGCGCACCGCCATTGACGCGGCGTGCACGTGCGTCCGCGTATTCCGACGTCTCCGTCGCCACTCGGCGAAGGCCGTGCGATTGCCTCGGCATACCGAAGCTCGCGGGCGCGCAGCACCTGCCGAGCCGAAATGAAACATCGCATCGAGCGGCGCGCATCGACTCATGCCGCGCCAAGCCCGATTCCCTCGATGGCGACGATTCGCGTGTAACGCGCGGGTTTAGCCAGCGGCATTCGAGCGGCTTGCAAAATCGCGGCTGCGCCCGCCCGTGCAATGCGGCAACGCGGCGGGCTATACGACGCCGCGCGACGCCGCGCGCAGTTCGGCAAGCAGTGCCTCGCCACTCCACGCCGGCCGCGCCGCGGCCCGCTGCGCATCGTGCACGAGCGCGCACAGGCGGGCATTGACGGGCGCCATCCGCCCGAGCCGCGCAGCCAGTTGCACGATCTCGCCGTTGATCCAATCGACTTCGGTTGGACGCCCCGCATCCAGATCGTCCGACATCGACGAACGCGCCAGCGGATCAATCGCGAGCATCGCGCCCGCGAGCCTCGCGAACAGCGCGTCGGGCATGCTCAGCAACCGTGGCATCCACGTGGCGGGCAGCGGCGTAATCCGCGCGGGCCGGATCGCCGCGCGTTTGAGCAGCGCCAGCCCCTCGGCCTGCGCGAGCGCAAGACAGCGCCGATAGCCGCGCTGCGCGAGTTCGTCCTTCAGCGGCCGATTCGCCAGCGCATTGATCGCATTATTGAGATTGACGAGCAGCTTCGCCCATTGCACGGCGCGCATGTCCGCGCGCTGCCCGAGCGGCAGGCCCGCGCGCTCGAACGCGCCGGCAAAGCATTGCAGCGCGGGCGCGGCCTCGACTTGCAGCTCGCCCGACGTGCCCTGATGGAACGCGCCGGCGCCGCGTGCGCTCACGTTGAACGGCACCATCGCGCCGAGCACCGTCGCGTGCGGCAGCGCGGCGCGCAGCACGTCCGCGTTGCGCACGCCGTTCTGGAAACTGACGACGACCGTGCCGGGCCGTACCGCGCGCGCAAGCGCCTCGGCAACGGCTGGCGTCGCGGCCGACTTCACCGTCACGAGCACGAGCGACGCCGCCGCGACAGCGGCGGCGGCAGCGGCGTCGCCCGCCGCACAGGCGATCCGGGACGCAGGCACCCGCACATTGCGCCCCCGGTAGTCCGACAGCACGAGACCATGCTCGCGCAACTGCGCTTGAATCCGCTGCCGTCCGATCAGTTCGACGTCGGCGCCCGCCGCGAGCAGCCGCCCGCCCAGATAGCAGCCCACCGCCCCCGCGCCATAGACGCAAATCGCCGCCATGGCTGCCACGCTCACACGCGTGCATTGCGCGCGCCCGCCCGCACCGGCCCGACGCGGCGTTCGATTGCGTCGCGCACGTCGGCGCGCAGCCCGACGAAGAACGCCACTTCCGCGACGACGAACAACGGGCCGACGATAAGCCCGATCAAGTCGTCGACGAAGGCGGGCTTACGCCCTTCGAAATAGTGACCGACGAATTGGATCACCCAACCGACGAAAAAGAGACCGAGCCCGCCGCCGAGCCACACACCGGTTGTCTGCGCGGCGAGTGCGCGGCCGGCCCAGAAACTCAACGCAAGCAGCGCGGCCATCACGACGCCGAAACGCAAATCGACGCGCAGATAGAAGATCGCGGCCGCCAGCGCCGCGGGCAACGCGGGCGTGAGCACCCCCGAAGCGTCGAGCGCCGGACGCGACAGCAGCACCGTCACCGCGACGACGATCATCGGAATGCCCACCAGATGCGTGACGATATTGCGCGCATCACGATGATAGGCCGCGTATTGCGCGAGTTGATCGACGAGGGATTTCATGATGTCTCCTCCTGATGCAGGTGCGCGTTATGATGCCCGTGACGGGCCGACCTCTCTGTCGGCCAGCCGACACCCGCGAGCCGCCGATGCACCCGCTTCTCGAACCCTGCCAGCCGCTGCTCGATGCAAACCCGTGGTTCGCCGCGCTGCCCGCGCCGCTGCGCGACGCGCTGCGCCAGGCGGCCGTGGCCCGCCGGCTGTCGGCGGGCCAAATGTTGTTCCGGCGCGGCGACGCGCCGTGCGGCCTCTATGCGGTGCTGTCGGGCGCGCTGACCATCGGCGCCGTCGACGCGAGCGGCAAGGAAGCGCTGCTGACGGTGGCCGAGCCCGTGACATGGTTCGGCGAGATCGCGCTTTTCGACGAACTGCCACGCACGCACGACGCAATCGCGATCAACGACACGCTGCTGCTGCATCTGCCGCAGCCCGCGCTACAGCAACTGCTCGACGACACGCCGCGCTACTGGCGGTATTTTGCGCTGCTGATGGCGCAAAAGCTACGGATGTCGTTCGCGAATGTCGAGGCGCTGAGCATGATGCCCGCCGCCCAGCGGCTCGCGGCGCGCCTGCTGATGATCGCCGAAGGCTATGGCGGCATCAGCGCGGGTCATACGCGCATCAGACTGTCGCAGGAACGGCTCGGCGCGATGCTATCGCTGTCGCGGCAAACCGCCAATCAGTTGCTGAAGGAACTCGCCGCGCGCGGGGTCGTGCGGCTGCATGTCGGCGAGATCGAGATCGTCGATCTCGACGCATTGCGACGCGCGAGCGTCGAACGCAGCCCAGGCGCCGATGGCAACGCGAGCGATCGCGGCTGACGGTGCGGCGCGCGCCCGATTCGGCCCCGCCCCGCGCGGCGAGCGGCCAATAAAAAGCCCCCGCGCCGCAACGGACGCGAGGGCTTTGGGCAGGCTGCCGCGCCCCGGACATTCCGGGCCGCGCCAGCCGTCTGGCGACAATCGCGTTACGCGAAGTTTTTCGCGGCGAAATCCCAGTTCACGATGTTCCAGAACGCTTCGACGAATTTCGGACGCGCATTGCGGTAATCGATGTAGTAAGCGTGCTCCCACACGTCGATCGTCAACAGCGGCTTGTCGGCCGTCGTCAGCGGCGTTGCGGCGTTGCTGGTCGACACGATATCGAGCGAGCCGTCCGCCTTCTTCACGAGCCAAGCCCAGCCCGAGCCGAACGTGCCGACCGCGGCCTTCGTGAACGCTTCCTTGAACGCATCGAACGAGCCCCACTTCGCGTTGATCGCGTCGCCGAGCGCGCCCGTCGGCGCGCCGCCGCCGTTCGGCGACAGGCTGTTCCAGAAGAACGTGTGGTTCCAAATTTGCGCGGCGTTGTTGAAAATGCCGCCCGACGACTTCTTCACGATCTCTTCCAGCGACAGATTCTCGAATTCGGTGCCCGGAATCAGATTGTTCAGGTTCGTCACATAGGTCTGATGGTGCTTGCCGTAGTGAAACTGGATCGTCTCCTGCGAGATGTGCGGAGCGAGCGCGTCTTCTGCGTAGGGCAACGGCGGGAGCGTATGAGCCATGATCGGTTCCTTCGAGTGTATGTAGGGAGGGCAAATATTTGAATGCAGCGCAACGCCCGATTGTAGGCGAGTCCGGATAACCCCGCAAACGCGCGGGCCTTTATCCGCCGCATCCGGCAAATCGTTGCTGGTGCGCCGCGCACGGCGCATGCCTGGGATTCGGCGCCCGATACCAGGCATTGCGATGCGTGCTCAAAACGTATCCGAAAGCCGCGGCTGCACGTCGGCAAGCGATACGTCCGCAGAGCCTTGCGCGAGATGCACGGTCAGCCGGCGCTGCGGCTTCAACGCCGACGGCGCGCGCAGCGCGTGGCCCGTTTGCGCGTCGATCAGCGCCGCGTAGCCGCGCTCGAGCGTGCGTTGCGGGCTCAACACGTCGAGGCGCGCCGCACACGCGGCCACGCGCGCGGCATCGCGCTCGCGGCGGCGCTCGAAAGCGGCATGCAAGCGCTGCGCGGCCCCCGCGAGCGTCTGACGTGCGTGCGCAAGATCCGGCCGGGCGCGCTGCCAGCGCAACTGCACGAGCGCGAAGCGCGCGCGTGCGTCACGCATGGGCCGCGCGCCCGCCGCCGCGAGCCGCGCCGCAAGCTGGCCGACGTGCTCGGACTGGCGCCGCAGGCGCTCGGCGGGACTGATGAGCCTGCGCGCGAGCCAATCGAGCTGCTGCGCGCGCAGATCGAGCGTGCGGCGCAGGCCGCGCGCGAGCGCGCGCTGCCGCTCGGCCAGCTCGCGCAGCAGCAGCGCGCGCTGCGGGCTCGCCAGTTCGGCCGCGCCGGTGGGCGTCGGCGCGCGCAGGTCGGCCGCGAAATCGGCGATCGTAAAATCGGTTTCGTGCCCGACGCCGCAGACAACCGGCAGCGCGCTCGCCGCGATCGCCCGCGCAAGCCCCTCGTCGTTGAACGACCATAGATCCTCGATCGAGCCGCCGCCGCGGCAGACGATCAGCACGTCGACCTCGCGCCGCTCGTTGGCCGTCGCCACCATCGCCGCGAGTTTCTCGGCCGCGCCCGCGCCCTGCACGGGCGCCGGATAGACGATCACCGGCACGTGCGGCGCCCGGCGCGCGAGCGTCGTCAGCACGTCGCGCAGCGCAGCGGCCTGCAGCGACGTGACGATGCCGATCGCACGCGGATGCGATGGCAGCGCGCGCTTGCGCTCCGGCGCGAACAACCCCTCGGCCTCGAGCTGCGCCTTCAGCCGCAGGAATGCCTCGAAGAGCCGCCCCTGCCCGGTGCGCCGAACCGCCTCGACATTCAGTTGCACCTCGCCGCGCGGCTCGTACATCGTGACGAGCGCGCGCACCTCGATCTTGTCGCCTTCGCGCGGCGTGAATTCCGCATGCTGCGCGCGGCCGCGAAACATCACGCAACGCATCTGCGCTTGCTGATCCTTGATCGAGAAATACCAATGGCCGCTCGCCGCGCGCGTGAAGTTCGAGACTTCGCCCGCGACCCACAACAGCGCAAACGTGCGCTCGAGCATCGAGCCGATTGCGCGGTTGAGCGCGGATACGGGAATCACGCCGTCACCGCCGCTCGCGCCGCCAGGCCCGGAAAAATGAGTATCGGAATGCATAGACGATAGGAAAATTTCAGCCGGCCCAACGATAGACTGCGCACGCGCGCACGGCAAGTCGCTCAGGCGCCCGCCCAAGTGTCCACACCGCGAGCCAAGCGGGGACAGAGTCGCAACGATTACCGCCCAACCCCTTATGTTTTTTATTAAGCAATTGATTTAAATGATTTTTCCCAGAAAAAGGCAACGGAAACCGCCGACCGAAAGTCCACCTCACGGGCTTGCCAGGGGTTTCGGCGGCGGGTTTTTCACAGAGTTATCCACAGGCTGCCGGGCAGCGTGCCCAAGCGGCGCACACCGCCGTGCACGCCCGCGTGACTTGCCGGGCGCACGGCGGGCACGCTAGAGTGCCGCCTTTCGAAGACCGCGCGGCCTGCCGGCCGCCCTCCGGAGAAAACGAGTTGACGAACCCGTCGAGAGCCGCGATGCGCACCGCATCGTCCACCGCGCCATGAACGCGCCGCAGCGATTTCTCGCGCGCGCCGAAGCGCGTCTTGTCCGCGAGTGGCAGCGCCGCGGCGCGATCGCCTGGGCGCTCACGCCCTTTGCGTGCGCATTCGGCGCGATCGCCGCACTGCGCCGCGCCGCGTATGCGCGCGGCTGGAAGGCTCGGATCGATTGCGGGGTGCCCGTCGTCGTCGTTGGCAACGTGACGGCCGGCGGCACCGGCAAGACGCCCACCGTGATCGCGCTCGTCGACGCGCTGCGCGCGGCCGGCTTCACGCCGGGCGTGGTCTCGCGCGGCTACGGCGCGAAGATCGTCGAACCGACCGCCGTCACGCCGGCGTCGCTGCCCGGGCAGGCCGGCGACGAACCGCTGCTGATCGCGCGCCGCACGCTCGCGCCGGTGTGGGTGTGCCCGGATCGCGTCGCCGCCGTGCGCGCGCTGAAGGCCGCGCAGCCGGACGTCGACGTCGTCGTCAGCGACGATGGCTTGCAGCACTACCGGCTCGCCCGGACCGTCGAGCTCGTCGTGTTCGATCACCGCCTGGGCGGCAACGGTTTCCTGATACCCGCCGGGCCGCTGCGCGAGCCGCTGTCGCGACGCCGCGACGCCACGCTCGTCAACGATCCGTACAGCCGCGTGCTGCCGCCGTGGCCCGACACGTTCGCGCTCTCGCTCGCGCCGGGCGACGCGTGGCATCTCGATCAGCCGTCGCGCCGCCGGCCGCTCGCGCAGTTCGCCGCCGAGCGGATACTCGCCGCGGCGGGCATCGGCGCGCCGGAGCGCTTTTTCGCGACGCTGCGCGCTGCGGGCCTCGCGCCCGCCACCCGCGCGCTGCCCGATCATTACGCATTCGCCGAGAACCCGTTCGCCGACGACGATGTCGATGCGATCCTGGTAACCGAGAAGGATGCGGTAAAATTAGCCGCTTCGTGGCGCGACGCTCGCATCTGGGTTGTCCCGGTCGAGGCCGCGCTCGATCCCCGCCTCATCGCTCTCGTTGTGGAGAAACTCCGTGGACGCTCGCCTGCTTGAAATCCTCGTTTGCCCGATTTGCAAGGGCCCGCTCCACTACGACCGAGGCGCGCAAGAGCTTGTCTGCCACGCCGACAAGCTCGCGTACCCGGTCCGCGACGGCATTCCGGTGATGCTCGTCGACGAAGCGCGCCAGACGGTCGAAGGCACGCCGGTCGATGCGGCCGGACCGGCCGCCAGCCACTGACGCTGGCGCGCGAACGACGCGCCCGGCACTCGCCCGCGCGATGCCGCCGCGCATGCGCCCGAGCACCGTCCGCCGCAATGCCGCCTACCCATTCTCCGCTGCCCGCGCCGGCCGAGCCGGCGCGCTTTGATCCGCACCCGCGCCCCCAACCGCACCGCATTTTCGCCCGATGACTTCCACACCCGCCTTCGTCGCCATCGTTCCCGCCCGTCTCGCGTCGACCCGCCTGCCGAACAAGCCGCTCGCGGATCTTGGCGGCAAGCCGATGGTCGTGCGCGTCGCAGAGCGCGCGCGTGACGCGGGCGCGCAGCGCGTGCTGGTCGCCTCCGATGCGCACAGCGTGCTCGACGCGGTGCGTGCGCACGGCTTCGAAGCGTTGTTGACGCGCGCCGATCATCCGTCGGGCACCGACCGCCTCGCGGAAGTTGCCGAGCAGCTCGGCCTCGACGACGAAACGATCGTCGTCAATGTTCAGGGCGACGAACCGTTGATCGATCCGCAACTGGTGCGCGACGTAGCGTCGCACCTCGCGTCGCATCCGGCATGCGCGATCGCGACCGCCGCGCATCCGCTGCACGACGCGCAGGACGTGTTCAATCCGAATTACGTGAAGGTCGTGCTCGATGCGGCGAGCACCGCGCTGTACTTCTCGCGCGCGCCGATTCCCTGGTCGCGCGACGCCTATCAGCCGCACTGGCCAAACGGCGTCGCGGCGATGCCCGCGCCTACGTGCGCGGTTTATCGGCACATTGGGCTATACGCATATCGCGCGCGCTTTCTGCGCACTTATCCGACGCTCACGCCCGCGCCCATCGAAGCGGCCGAGCAACTCGAGCAATTGCGCGCGCTGTGGCACGGCGAGCGGATCGCCGTGCTCGTCACCGAGCACGCGCCCGAAACCGGCGTCGACACACCCGCCGATCTTGCACGGGTGCAGGCCCTTTTTCGGGCTCGCGCCGAATAACCCATGGCATAATCGGGCGAATCGTGCGGGCCGCCTGCCCGCGCCGCTCTTCGAGATTCGTCCCAAGCCCTCATGCGCCGGCCGCCGCGCTTGCGGCCGAACCGTCGAGCCGCGCAACCGGCGCACCGGCATCCCGCGCTCAAGCATTCCATACATACCGGAGATATCACCATGCGTTTGATCCTGTTGGGCGCTCCCGGCGCGGGAAAAGGCACCCAGGCAAACTTCATCAAGGAAAAGTTCGGCATTCCGCAAATCTCGACAGGTGACATGCTGCGTGCGGCCGTCAAGGCCGGCACGCCGCTCGGCGTCGAAGCGAAAGCCTACATGGACGAAGGCAAGCTCGTGCCGGATTCGCTGATCATCGGCCTCGTGAAGGAGCGGCTGAAGGAAGCGGACTGCGCGAACGGCTACCTGTTCGACGGCTTCCCGCGCACTATCGCGCAGGCCGATGCGATGAAGGACGCCGGTGTCGCAATCGATTACGTGCTCGAAATCGACGTGCCGTTCTCCGAGATCATTGAACGGATGAGCGGGCGCCGCACGCATCCGGCCTCGGGCCGCACGTATCACGTGAAGTTCAACCCGCCGAAGGTCGAGGGCCGCGACGACGTCACTGGAGAGCCGCTGATTCAGCGCGACGACGACAAGGAAGAAACAGTGAAGAAGCGCCTGGATGTCTATGAAGCGCAAACCAAGCCGCTCATCACTTACTACGGTGACTGGGCCGCGCGCGGCACCGAGAACGGTCTAAAGGCGCCCGCGTACCGCAAAATCTCCGGCCTCGGCACGGTTGACGAGATCCGCGCCCGCGTGTTCGACGCGCTGAAGTAAGCCCGCGCCGCGCGAGCCGCGAGAACCGCCCGCTTCGGGCGGTTTTTTTTCGTCCGGGCGTTCGCTTCGCACCGCCCTTCGGCGGCGGCCCGTACAATCGGCCTATCGTCGCGGCGCGTCACGAGCGCTGCCGCAAACGACATCCGAGCGACACTCATTCCAACCAGGACAAGGAGCAAACATGGAGATTCGCGGCAACGTGTTCGTCATCACCGGCGGCGCATCGGGGCTCGGCGCGGGCACGGCGCGCCTCATCACCGAAGCGGGCGGCAAGGTCGTGCTCGCCGACCTGAATCAGGCCGCGGGCGACGCGCTCGCGCAGGAACTGGGCGGCGCGTTCGTCAAATGCGACGTCGCGAACGACCCCGACGCGCAGGCGGCCGTGGCGGCCGCCACGCGACTCGGCACGTTGCGCGGGCTCGTCAATTGCGCGGGCATCGCGCCTGCGTCGAAGACGCTCGGTAAAGATGGCCCGCACGCGCTCGATCTGTTCGCGAAAACGATCACCGTGAATCTGGTCGGCACGTTCAACATGATCCGCGTCGCCGCCGCCGCCATGGCCGCCAACGAGCCGACGCCGAGCGGCGAACGCGGCGTGATCGTCAGCACCGCGTCGGTCGCCGCGTTCGATGGGCAGATCGGCCAGGCAGCCTATGCGGCGTCGAAGGCGGGCGTCGCCGGCATGACGCTGCCGATCGCGCGCGACCTGTCGCGCCACGCGATCCGCGTCATGACGATCGCACCCGGCATTTTCGAGACACCGATGCTGCTCGGAATGCCGCAGGAAGTCCAGGACGCGCTCGGCGCAATGGTGCCGTTCCCGCCGCGCCTCGGCAAGCCGGTGGAATATGCGATGCTCGTCAAGCAGATCATCGAGAATCCGATGCTCAACGGCGAAGTGATCCGCCTCGACGGCGCGATCCGGATGCAGCCGAAATGAGCGCGGCGCGGCGGTGAGTCACACGCTGCACCAAGCCGCGGCGCGGCGTGCGATCAGGCCCGAATGGGCTCAGTCGTCGTCGCGCTGCATCCGCTGGCGCAACTCGCTGACCTGCGCCTCGACGATCGTCGCGTCGGCCGCGTCGGGCCGCTCGCCGAGATAGGTCTCCAGATCCTCGAGCGCGGGCCGCAGATAATCGAGACGCGCATACGCGAAACCGCGGTCGCGCACTTCGTCAAGCTGCCCCGGCAGCAGGATCACGAGCCGTTCCTGCACCGCGAGCAGCCGCTGCCAGCGCTCCGTCTGCCGGTACACGGCCTTCAGGTTGTTCAGCATCCGCGCGATGATCTCGCGGTGCATCGCCGGCTGCAGCAACGCGCGCAACGTGCTCGCGGCATGGTCGGCGCTGCCGCCGCGCCTCGAAAAAGGCTCGAGCATCTCGACTAGCTCCGCCTCCGACAGCGTGCGGCCTGTGGTCGGATCGAGGATCGCGTCGCCGCCGGGCAACGCGATGCGCAACAGGAAATGGCCGGGAAACGACACGCCGCGCGCCGCCACGCCGATCTGCTGCGCGAACTCCAGATACAGCACCGCAAGCGAGATCGGAATCCCGACGCGGCGCTGGAGAACGACGTTCAGATAGCTGTTGTCCGGATTGAAGTAATCGTTGCGGTTGCACGCAAAGCCGAGTTCGCGGAAGAAAAAATCGTTCAGCAGCGCGAGCTTGCCATTCGCGTCGACGGCATCCGGCACGCGCCTCGCGAGCCGCGCCGCGAGCGCGTCGAGTTCGAACAGCACGCCTTGCAGATCGACATCCGGATAGGCATCCTGCGCGAGCGACAGCGCTGCCTCCGTGAGCGGCAGCCCTTCGTCTTCGGCAACGAGCGAGCTGAAATAGTCGAGAACGCGAGTCATGGGTCCGTTATTTCGCACGCCGTCTGAAATACGCATATTTGAAGCCCATCAGCCCCAATATGCCGAAATATAATGCAGCGAATAAAACGAGACACGACGCCATCAGCGCGATGCGCTCGAGCGGCGCCGCGCGCATCGCGGTCCAATCGAAGTTCAGCGCGCACCAGCGCATCGCGCCGGCAAGCACGAGTGACGCGCCGCCAAGCTGCACGAAAAAGCGCAGCCAGCCCGGCGACGGCCGGTAAATGCCGCGGCGGCGCAGCCCGATGAACAGCAACAGCGAGTTCAGGCAAGCGCCGATGCCGATCGACAACGTCAGCCCCGCGTGGCCGATAACGGGCACGAACACATAGTTCGACAACTGCGTGACGATGAGCACGCCGATGGCGATTTTCACCGGGGTCTTGATGTCCTGCTTTGCGTAGAAACCGGGCGCAAGAATCTTGATGAGGATGATGCCGACCAGGCCGATTCCGTATGCGGCAAGCGCGCGCGCGACCATCGTCACCGTGTGCGCGTCGAATTTGCCGTAGTTGAAGAGCGTCGCCGTCAGCGGCTCGGCAAAGAAAAACAGCGCGAGCGCGCTCGGCGCGGCGAGCAAGAACGTAACCCTGAGTCCCCAGTCGAGCAACGCCGAATATTCAGCCGAATCGGCATCGACATGCGCCTTCGACAAACTCGGCAACAGAATCGTGCCGAGCGCCACGCCGAGCAGCGCGGTCGGAAACTCCATCAGCCGGTCGGCATAGTTGATCCACGATACCGCACCCTGCCCGAGCCGCGACGCAATGTTCGTATTGATGATCAGCGACAGCTGCGCGACCGACACCGCGAAAGTCGCGGGCACCATTTTCGCGAGCACGCGCTTGACGCCCGGATGCGCGAGCGCGCGCAACGGATGGATACCGATCGCGGGCATCATGTCGATGCGCTTCAAGCCCGGCAGTTGCACGATGAATTGCAGCACCCCGCCCGCGATCACCGCCCATGCCAGCGCGTAGACGGGCATCTTCAAATGCGGCGCGACGAACAGCGCCGCGACGATGAACGACACGTTGAGCAGCACGGGCGCGAACGCCGGCAGCGAGAAACGCTTGTACGTGTTGAGCACGCCCGAGGCGAGCGTCGTCAGCGAGATGAACACGATGTACGGGAACATGATCTGCGTCATCGTGACGGCGAGCGGGAACGCCTGTCCGTCCGTGCGCAGCCCCGAAGCAACCGCCAGCACCACCCACGACGCCCCCGCGACGCCCGCCACCGACAGCAGCACGAGCGCCCACGCTAGCAGCGTCGACATAGCGTCGACGAGCGCCTTCGTCGCATCGTGCCCTTTTTGATTCTTGAACTCGGCAAGAATCGGCACGAACGCCTGCGAGAACGCACCTTCGGCCGACAGCCGGCGCAGCAGGTTGGGAATGCGAAAGGCGACGTAGAACGCGTCGGTGAATTGACTGGCGCCGAACGCGCGTGCGATCAGCGTTTCGCGGGCCAGTCCGGTCACGCGGGACAGCAGCGTGAAGCCGCTGACCGTCAGCAGGGCTCGGAATAGATTCATGGGGCGCTTATTATACGGACCTCGCGCGTCGGCAACCGGCATCGGGCGAGGGAAATGCCGCGCCGCACACGGAAAGGCTCTGTCTGCGCTTGCCACTTGCTTGATTTTGTTGCTATAATCGCCGGTTTCTGGGCCTGTCTGGCGGGTTTTGGGTTCCGCGCGCGGCAATATTCGAGTGCGCATCGAACCGGGCACGCCGACCGGCCTCGGTGAAACCGACGTTTTTTGCGCCCCGGGCAATCGCTTCCGGGAGTGAGATCGAAAAGCAGCGCTTGGCCGTCAGGCTCCAAGCTCTGGAAACAGGACAGGATAAGGAACCGTCATGGCTAACTCCGCACAAGCACGCAAGCGCGCCCGCCAGGCAGCGAAGGCAAACTCGCACAACTCGGCGCTGCGCTCGAAATTCCGCACCGCCATCAAGGCTGTTCGCAAGGCAATCGACGCCGGCGATCAAGCAAAGGCCGCGGAAGTCTTCAAGCTCGCAACGAAGACGATCGACACGATCGCCGACAAGAAGATCGTTCACAAGAACAAGGCCGCTCGCCATAAGAGCCGCCTCGCAGCCGCCATCAAGGGCCTGCAAGCCGCGCAGTAAGGCTGGCGCGCCCGCATCGCGGGCGCCCTGTTTCCACTGCGATCGACAAAAAGCCCGCGTGCAGCGGGCTTTTTTGCTGTGAGCGCAACGGCCCGGGCTCAGCGCAACCGGCATGCCGGCCACGAAGCCCGACTCCCGCCACACACGCTCCGCGCAGTCATCCGTTACTTTGCCGACTTGCCGTAATCGGGCAATTCACACGCCTCGGTCACGACGAGGTGATTGTCCTTCGCGAAGTTCATCACGAAATCGAACGCCATCGGCTCGATATCGCGCAGCCGCGAATCGACGATCACGCACTTGACGTCGCCGATCATCGTCGGCCGGACATACAGCGAATACTTAAGGCGCGCGTTGGGCCCGCTTGCGCCCGGACCGAAGCACGACATCACGCCGGCAAGACGCTCGGACCAATCGCTCGGCCGAAACTTCTTCCCATCTTTCGTGATGCCCTGAATAAAGTATTCGGTCGGGAAAGTTTCAGCCATGAGGATACCCAAGTGACAGCCCAGCAGTGCGCCGGCGAACCCTCGCCTGGACACTCGGAACACAATGGAGACGGTTTCGCCGCAACCCGGAAGGAGCCGCCGGAACATGCGCTCCGGCATACGGCACCGCACGCAGCAGACAAGCTGCTTGTGTCCGGCAGACCAAGCATGAACCTTGCCCGCCGGGCTTAAGAAAACCTTGAAATTATAGCGCAGTGCGCCATCGCGCGTCGTCTCAAACGCATGAGCGAAGCCGGTGCGCCGCGGCTCGTCAAAGCAGGCAAAATCATTTATGCTGCATCGAGTTACCACAACGACGGCGGCGCCGTCCGGCGCGCCTTGCCGCCGGGTGAGTCCGCCGTATTTCGTTTCATGACCGCCAAAACCATTCGTCACTACCTGCAGTTCAAGGATTTCTCGCTGGAAGACTACGAGTACGTGCTCGAGCGCACCGGTATCCTGAAACGCAAGTTCAAGAACTACGAGACCTATCACCCGCTGCACGACCGCACGCTCGCGATGATCTTCGAGAAAAGCTCGACGCGCACGCGCCTGTCGTTCGAAGCCGGCATCTTCCAGCTCGGCGGCCACGCCGTGTTCATGAGCACGCGCGACACGCAGCTCGGCCGCGGCGAGCCCGTCGAGGATTCCGCGCAGGTGATCTCGCGAATGGTCGACATCATCATGATCCGCACGTTCGAGCAGGACATCATTCAGCGTTTCGCGGAAAACTCGCGGGTGCCGGTGATCAATGGCCTGACGAACGAATACCATCCGTGCCAAGTGCTCGCCGATATCTTCACGTATTACGAGCATCGCGGCCCGATTCGCGGCAAGACGGTCGCGTGGGTGGGCGACGCGAACAACATGCTGTACACGTGGATTCAGGCCGCGCAGATCCTCGGCTTCAAGCTGCGCCTGTCTACGCCGCCCGGCTATGCGCTCGACCCTAAGCTCGTCGACGCGCAAAGCGCGCCGTTCTACGAAGTCTTCGACGATCCGAACGAAGCGTGCAACGGCGCCGATCTCGTGACGACCGACGTGTGGACCAGCATGGGCTTCGAAGCAGAGAACGACGCGCGCAAGCGGGCATTCGCCGATTGGTGCGTCGACGACGAAATGATGTCGCACGCGCATTCCGATGCGCTTTTCATGCACTGCCTGCCCGCGCATCGCGGCGAAGAAGTCACGGCGTCGGTAATCGACGGCCCGCAGAGCGTGGTCTGGGACGAAGCGGAAAACCGGCTTCATGTGCAGAAGGCGTTGATGGAATTCCTGCTGCTTGGGCGCTTGAAGCACTGACGCGCGGCGGCAAGCCGCGCGCTTGCGCGAAACCGCTGGTCAATGCGATGAAGCGTGCGATGAAGCGACGCCCGTAGAAATGCGTCGCGCATGTGCCGCGCAACAACTCCGGCACGCGGCAACTTCGGCTCACGCAGCTCACGACGCGCGTCCACCGCACCGGACATTCCGGAATACTTCAGCAAAAACGCGTCGCGACATCCGGCGCCGGCGGTTTTTATCAGCCGCCCGCCCGCGGCACGCACCCCTGCCCGCTGTTTATAGGCACACCGGCTCCGCTTCAAGCTCGACACCGAAGCGCTCGCGCACGTCGCGCTGGATCGCGCGCGCGAGCGCGAGCACGTCGGCGCCCGATGCACCGCCGCGATTGACGAGCACGAGCGCCTGCCTGTCATGCACGGCCGCCGCGCCGAGCGCGCGCCCTTTCCAGCCGCAACGGTCGATCAACCAGCCGGCCGCGAGCTTCACGCGGCCATCCGGCTGCGGATACGACACGATCTCAGGCTCCCGCACGCGCAGTTCGGCAAACCGTTGCGCATCGATCACCGGATTCTTGAAAAAACTTCCCGCGTTGCCGAGCGCAAGCGGATCGGGCAGCTTCGCCCGCCGGATGGCGACCACCGCGTCGAATACGTCGCGCGGCGTTACGCGATCCTCGTCGACGCCGCGCGCCGCCAGCTCGCGCGCGACGTCCGCGTAACCGAGCCGCGGCGTCCACACCTTCGGCAGCCGGAACGTAACCGACACGATCGCGAAGCGGCCGCGCCCTTCCCGTTTGAAAAAGCTGTCGCGATAGCCGAACGCGCAACGCCGCGCATCGAATTCGACCATCTCGCCCGTCGCAAGCTCGATCGCACGCAGCGACTCGAAATGCGCGTTCATCTCGATTCCATACGCGCCGATGTTCTGGATCGGCGCAGCGCCGACCGTGCCCGGAATCAACGCGAGATTCTCCAAGCCCGGCATGCCCTCGGTAAGCGTCCAATCGACGAACGCATGCCAATTCTCGCCGCCGCCCGCCTCGACATACCACGCGGCTTCATCGTCCCGCACGCGCGCGCGGCCGCGAATCTCGTTGAGCAGCACGAGCCCGTCGAAATCGCTCGAAAACACCACGTTGCTGCCGCCGCCAAGCACCAGCGTCGGCAGCCCCGCGACACGCGGATCGTGCGCGAGCGATGTGAACTGCTCGGGCAAGCCGATCCGCGCCGCGACGCGCGCGCGCACGTCGAAGCCAAACGTGTTGTGCGCGTGCAATGGATAGTCGGGAATCAGTTGAACGGGGGAATCGGAGCGAGGCATCGGCATTCGGGGTTGCGCCGGCGCGGAAAACCAGCCCGCGGCCTTGGGCAAATGTAGGGGCGCCGGTAAAATGGCGGCTAGTCAGCCATTATAGCGAGTGAGCGCACGCGCAATCGCGCGCCGCCGTTCTCTACAGTACCCCTCTTACACGAGACCGGAGCGGGCGCCAACGCGTGCACGCCGGTCGACACAGGAGAATGCCATGCCATCGTTCGACGTCGTTTCCGAAGCGAACATGATCGAAGTGAAAAACGCCATCGAACAATCGAACAAGGAAATTTCCACACGCTTCGATTTCAAGGGCTCCGACGCACGCGTCGAGCAAAAAGAGCGCGAACTCACGCTGTTCGCCGACGACGATTTCAAGCTCGGCCAGGTCAAGGACGTGCTGATCGGCAAGATGGCGAAGCGCAACGTCGACGTGCGCTTTCTCGACTACGGCAAAATCGAGAAGATCGGCGGCGACAAAGTCAAGCAAGTCGTGACGATCAAGAAAGGCGTGTCGGGCGATCTCGCGAAAAAGGTCGTGCGCATCGTCAAGGACAGCAAAATCAAGGTGCAGGCGAGCATTCAGGGCGACGCGGTGCGCGTGGCCGGCGCGAAGCGCGACGATCTGCAAAGCGTGATCGCGCTGCTGCGCAAGGAAGTCACCGATACGCCGCTCGACTTCAATAACTTCCGCGACTGACGCCGCATTGCGTCAAGCCGCTGAATAGCCGGATGGCGGGCCTCGGCGGCGTGCGTCATGCCGCCGAGGCCCGCGGCAGCGGCCAAGCCGGCTGCGCGGCGGCCCATCGCCGGCGTCATGCGCATTCCGTTCGCCGGCGCAGTACCGCTCACTCCCCCAGACGCATTGGCGACGGCGACGCGTTCAATCCCGGCAACGCGCGGCAAGATGCGCCGCCATGGCTCCGCATCTTGCCGCGCACCGCGCGCCCCTCCGCCCGGCCACGCTCGACGAAGCAAAACGGCCTGAATCCGCGGGAATCACGCGCCCTTCTTCTTTTGCCCGATCCGGCTTTCCTCGCCCGCGAGCAGCTTCGAAATGTTGCTGCGATGCCGCCAAATCAGCAGCGCGCTCATCGCGACCACCGCCAACATGACCGGATTGCCGCGCGTGCCGAACAAAAACGCGTCGAAAAGCGGCGCGAATACGGCTGCGACGAGCGCCGCGAGCGACGAGTAGCGGAAGAAAAACGCGACGATGAGCCAAGTCAGCGCGGTCGCAAGACCCAGCACCGGATGCACGGCAAGCAGCACGCCCGCTGCCGTCGCGACGCCCTTGCCACCCTGAAAGCGAAAGAACACCGGGTACAGGTGACCGAGGAACACGCCGATCGCGGCGAGCGCGACACCGATCTCCCCGCCAATGCCCAAGCGCTTGACGAGCCAGACCGCAAGCCAGCCCTTGAACGCGTCGCCCACGAGCGTAAGGATCGCCGCCGTCTTGTTGCCGCTGCGCAGCACGTTGGTCGCGCCGGGATTCTTCGAGCCATACGACCGGGGATCGGCGAGCCCCATCGCGGCGCTGACGACAACGGCAAACGACACCGATCCAATCAGATAAGCGGCAACGGTAGCGAGCAGGATCTGCATGCGAAGGACTCTTGTTTCAACAAAACGATGGATGGACAAACGGCACGGGCCACAAGGCCGCGGCGGCGCTCATTCTACCGAAGCGCCGCGCCGTGCCATGCGGGTGAAACCCTAGGCCGGCCGAAAAGCTAGTCGACGCTCGCGCATTGCACGGGCCGCGCGTGGAGAAGCGTGGTCAGCACGCCAGGCACGATGCTCACCAGATAGCCGCGCCGCCCGCCGTTCAGATAGATCGACGGCAGTTCGAGGATCGTCGATTCGACGTAGACGGGCATTGCCCGCTTCGTGCCGAACGGCGACGTGCCGCCGACGAGATAGCCGGAATGGCGGTTCGCGATCTCGGGCTTGCATGGCTCGACACGTTTCGCGCCAATCTGCCGCGCCAGACTTTTCGTCGACACCTTGCAATCGCCGTGCATCAGCACGATCAACGGCTTGGCATGCTCGTCTTCCATCACCAGGGTCTTGATAACCTGATGTTCGTCACAACCGAGCTGCCGCGCCGATTCGGACGTGCCGCCATGTTCGACGTAATCGTAAGGATGCTCGCCGAATGCGATGCCGTGACGGCGCAGGAACTGCGTGGCGGGCGTTTCGGAGACGTGTCTGGATTTACTCATCCGCGCATTTTAATTGCATCGGCGTTGACGGACCATTGTCCGAATGGCAGATTGCGCGCCGCAAGCAGCGATGGCACGATCCCCCCACGAAGAGCCATGACGGCGCGCCTGCCGCTTCGCTCACGCCAACCTGCCGGAGAAATCATGACAGCGAACCCGCCTCATCGAGCGCGATGGGATATCGACACATTGATCGCGTCGCTACCGTCGCGCATCGCGGCACTTCCCGAACGGATCGCAAGGCACACTCCGGATCACGTTGCGTTGATCGAGGACGCGCGCCGCTTCACCTACGCGCAGCTCGCGTGCGCGATCGATGCCGCTGCCGCCCGGTTACGCGATCTCGGCGTGCAGCCTGGCGACCGGGTGATGATTGCCGCCGAGAACAGCATCGCGCAAGTCGTGCTGCTGTTGGCCGCCACTAAACTCGACGCGTGGGCGCTGGTCGCGAACGCGCGGCTTTCGCCGCTCGAATTCGATGCAATCGCCACGCATGCGAAGCCGCGCCTCATCGCGTTCGCGACCAGCACGTCGCCCGATGCGCTTGCGCACGCCGAGCGGCGCGGCGCACTGCCGGCCCAGCCGTTCGAGGCCGATATCGGCGCGTGGTCGTATGCGGTCGATCCGTCGGCGCACGCGGAGCCGGTCGACGCCGACAGCGCACGCCAGTGCGCGGCGCTCATCTATACGACGGGCACGACGGGCGCGCCCAAGGGCGTGATGCTGTCGCACCGCAATCTGCTGTTCGTCGCGGCGGTATCCAGCACGCAACGGCGCGTCGCTCCCGCCGATGTCGTCTACGCAGCGCTGCCGATCTCGCACTCGTACGGACTCGCATCAGTCTGCCTCGGCAGCCTCTACGCAGGCGCGACGCTGCGGCTCGTGCCGCGCTTCTCGCCGCAGGCATTGCGCCGCGCGCTCGTCGACGAACGCGTGTCGATTTTCCAAGGCGTCCCCGCGATGCACGCAAAGTTGCTCGAACATCTGCATACGCATGGCCACGCGTGGCATGCGCCCCATTTGCGCTTCGTCTATTCGGGCGGCTCGCCGCTCGACGCCGATCTGAAGGCACGGGTCGAGAGCGTGTACGGATTGCCGCTGCACAACGGCTACGGCATGACCGAAAGCAGCCCGACCGTCGCGCAAACGTCGATCGACGCGCCACGCACCGATTGCTCGGTCGGCGCGCCGATTCCAGGCATCGGCGTGCGGTTCTGCTCGGCGCAAGGCGTCGATGTCGCGCCGGGCGAAGTCGGCGAACTCTGGGTGCGGGGGCCGAACGTGATGCTCGGCTACTATCGCGACCCGCAGCGCACACGCGCGACCGTCACGGCCGACGGCTGGCTGAAGACCGGCGATCTCGCGCGCGCGGAGCACGACGGATCGCTGACGATCGTCGGCCGCAGCAAGGAACTCATCATCCGCTCCGGCTTCAACGTCTATCCGCCCGAAGTCGAGCAGGCGCTGAACGCGCATCCGGACGTCGTGCAATCGGCGGTCGTCGGGCACGCAGTCGAAGGCAACGAGGAAGTCATTGCATTCGTCGAACTCACGCCCAATGCCGCCGCGACCGAGGACGATCTGAAAAACTGGTGCGCGGCGCGGCTCGCGCCCTACAAACGGCCCGCGCGGATACGCACGCTCGCCGCGCTGCCCGCCGCGTCGACCGGCAAGGTGCTCAAGCATAAGCTGCGGGAATTGCTTTGACGTGGCCGTTTGCCTCGGCATGGCAATGCATGGCAACGTCCGGTGCGGCGCAACGTCCGGTGCGGCGCATCGCGCGCAGCGGGCGTCAGCCGCGGGGATGGTGCGCCGCGTGCAGCGTCCTCAGGCGCTCGCGCGCAACATGCGTGTAGATTTGCGTCGTCGAAATGTCGCTATGGCCGAGCAGCAATTGCACGACCCGCAGATCCGCGCCGTGATTCAGCAAATGCGTCGCAAACGCGTGCCGCAGCGTGTGCGGCGACAAGTGCGCGCGAATGTCGGCTTGCTGCGCATGGCGCTTGATGATGTTCCAGAACTGCTGGCGCGTCATCCCATCGCCGCGCGCAGTGACGAAGAGCGCGTCGGCCGCGCGCGCGCCGAGCAGCGCCGGCCGGGCATCGCGCAGATAGCGCTCGATCCAGCCGTGCGCGACCTCGCCGAACGGCACGAGCCGCTCTTTCGAACCCTTGCCCGTCACGCGCACGACGCCCTCGTTCATGCCGATCTCGACAGTCTTCAGCGTGACGAGTTCGCTCACCCGCAATCCGCTCGCGTACATCAGCTCGAGCATCGTCCGATCGCGCAGCCCAAGCGGCGTCTCGACGTCGGGCGCGCCGAGAAGCGCTTCGACCTGAGCTTCCGACAATGTCGACGGAAACCGCGCCGGTTGCTTTGCCGATGCGATCCTGAGCGTCGGATCGGAGGCTGCCCGATGCTCGCGCACCGCCCAGCCGTAATAGCGTCGAAACACCGACAGCCGCCGGTTCGACGACGTCGCTTTGCCATCGCTGCGCGCGGCGATATAGCCGGTTACCATCGCCTCGTCCGCGCGATCGACGCTCGCGTCGTGCCGCATGGCAAGCCACTGCGCCAGCAGTTGCAGATCGCGCCGGTATGCGTCGAGCGTGTTACGCGACAGCCCGTGCTCCAGCCACATCGCATCACAAAAAAGATCGATCGATACTCGGCTTTCCAACCACGCTGGCGACACATTCGCATCGCCAGCCGTGGAGTCGAGCACGTCGCCCCCCGGCGCGGCATCACGATCGGCCGCGGCGCTCGCCGGATCATCCGCGGCAGCGCGAACTGCGCGCGCCATCAGTACCGCACTCCCTCGTGAGCGAGCAGCCAGCGCTTGATCTGGAGGAAATAGCCGTCGTCGTGATTCGCGAAGCCGCCGATTCCGCTTGACGCGACGACCCGATGACACGGAATCACCAGCGGAAAGTAATTCGAGCCGCACGCCTGGCCGACCGCCCGCGGCGCGCTGCCGATCTGCTTGGCAAGCTGTCCGTAAGTGAGCACGATGCCGGGCGGAATCGCGCTGATCGCATCCCAAACGCGATGCTGGAACGGTGTGCCGACTTGAGCGAGCGGCAAGTCGAAACGCGCGGACGCGCGCTCGAAATAGCGCTCGATCTGGCGCACTGCCCGCTTTGCGGGCGCCGTATCCGGTGCGGCGTTCTTCATCGACTCGGGCAGATAGACAATCTCGCGCACCACCGACGCGTCGGTACGGATACCGACCTTGCCGAACGGTGCATCGATTACCGCGTTGAACATCGTTGCCTCCTTGTCGCCCCAAGCAAGTGCCCGACACTTACTCTGGTTCCATGCCACGGCTGGCCGGAGCCCGCGCTTTAGCGCGTACTCCCCCGTGGCGATCGACCGGCGCGAGCGCTTCAACGCTCACCCCGGTCCCCGGCTTCAAACTCTGGCCCGGCCGATCGAAATCAGCGTTTCAGCATCCGCGCCGATCCTCCACCAAGCGTGGCGGCCCCAGCCAAACCTCGGCCGCCCGCATCGACAATCACTCCGCCACTTTACGCCCCCTTCACGCCGCGCGCAGCGCCCATTCGACATGCTCGCGCACGAGCGCAGAAGCATCGCCGGCGCGCGCGCGCAGCGCGTCGACGATCGCCGCCCGCGCCACCGGATCGATGCGCGCCGGCGAGGCGCGCAGCGCGTTGCCAAGGCCGACCGCGAGATTGCGCAGCCAACGCTCGTGGCCGATCCGGCGAATCGCGCTACCCTGCATCCGCTCGTCGAACTGCTCGGCGCTCCAGCCGAACAGTTCGACGAGCGATGCGCGGTCAAGTCCATGCCGAACGTCGAAGTCGGCCACCGCGGACGCCTGCGCGAACTTGTTCCACGGGCACACGAGCTGGCAATCGTCGCAGCCGTACACGCGGTTGCCGATCAGCGGCCGCAGCGGCTCGGGAATGCTGCCGCGCAATTCGATCGTCAGATACGAGATGCAGCGCCGCGCGTCGACACGGTACGGCTCGACGATCGCCCCCGTCGGACACGCGTCGATACAGCGCGTGCAACTGCCGCAATGTGCGCCGGACGTCTCGGGCGCGGTGGACGGCGACGTCTGCTCATCAGTGGGCAGCGGCACGTCGACATAAATCTCGCCGAGAAAGAAAAACGAGCCCGCATCGCGTTGCAGCAGCAGCGTGTGCTTGCCGCGCCAGCCGATGCCGGCCTTCTGCGCGAGTTCGACTTCGAGCACCGGCGCGGAATCGGTGAACACGCGATAGCCGAACGCGCCGATCTCGGCTTCGATCCGCTCGGCGAGCGTCTGCAGGCGCGCGCGCAATACCTTGTGATAGTCGCGGCCGCGCGCATAAACCGATACGACGGCGGCTTGCGGGTCCGCGAGACGCGCCGCTTCACGCGCGCGCCAGCCGCCGCGATAAGCAGCCGGCGCGGCCGGCGCGCCGAAACCATCGGACGCGGCGTCGGCAGCACGGGCAGCGCTCGGCGCCCCCGCCGTATCCGAGGTGCCGCACACGCCCGAGCCGTTGCGCGCGCCACAGCCATCGGACGCCCCTGCGGCAAGCGCTCCGCCACTGCCCGGCCGGCTTCGCGCGCGCGCCGAGTCTGAGACATGCAAGCCGTCGGCCGGCGCATCGGCCCGCCGCGCCGCGCCCGCGCCGCTCGCCCCATCCGGCGCGGGCGCGCCATCCTGCCCGCCCGCTCCCTGCGCCGCCCGCGGATCGGCGCCGCCCACCGTCGCGGCGGGCAAATAGGCGAGCCGCGCGGAGATCACGCGTCGCGTACCGGCCACAAGTTCAGCCGGCCGCGCGCGTTTCATCCCATGTTTGGCCATATAATCCATCTCGCCGTGGCATCCGGCTTCCAGCCAGGCGGCGAGCCCCGCTTCGGCATCCGAGAGATCGGTATTGCTGATACCGATCGCCCCGAAACCCAATTCGCGCCCCCACGCCTTGATGCGCGACGCAAGCTCGGCGAGCCCGGCATCGTCAAGGCGAGACGGCGCCGTGCGCCCGTCATGCGGCGGGTGCGTATCTGCGACTGCGAGTTCCGGAATTCGGTCCATCGCTCTATTTTACGAGATGCCCGAAACGTCCAGCCACGTGTCCGTCACGACCGCCCTGCCCGCTGCGCTCAACGAGCGCACGTTCGCGCTCGCCGACGAAGCGGCGACGATCGCGTTCGGCGAACGCGTCGCCCGCGCACTCGATGCGACCTACGCGCAACGCTGCGCCGAGCACACGTTCGACGGCCTGCAAATCCAGCTCGATGGCGATCTCGGCGCGGGCAAGACGACGCTCGTGCGCGCGATGCTGCGTGCGCTGGGTTACACAGGCCGCGTGAAAAGCCCGACCTACACGCTCGTCGAACCGTATGCGCTCGCGTGCCCCGCCGGGGAACTCGAGGTGTATCACTTCGATCTGTACCGATTTAGCGATCCGGCCGAATGGGCCGACGCGGGTTTTCGCGAGTACTTCAATTCCGGCGCGGTCTGCATCGTCGAATGGCCGCAGCGGGCAGGCACGCTGCTCGGCGTGCCGGATCTCGTGTTCTCGCTTGACGTGGACGGCGCGGGCCGCGTCCTCGTCGCTCGCGCGTACAGCGCATCAGGAAACGCATGTCTCGAAAGATGTTGATCAAACCGTTCCGCTCGATTGAATCGGCGGCCACCGCGAACCACAATTGGCGGCGCAGGCAAATTCTGCGCGCGGGCGCGTCAACGCTCGTACTCGGGCTCGCGCTGCCGCGCATCGCGCATGCGACGTCGGTGCTCGGCGTGCGCGTATGGCCCGCGCGCGACTACACGCGCGTGACGATCGAATCCGATCAGCCGCTGCAGAACGCCCAGCAGTTGCTGCAAGGCCCGGACCGGCTCGTCGTCGACCTGAACGGCCTCGAACTCGATCAGTCGCTGCGCGACCTGGTGTCGAAGATCACGCCGAACGATCCGCAAATCCAATCGGTGCGGGTCGGCCAGTACCAGCCGCATGTCGTGCGGATGGTGTTCGACCTGAAAGGCTCGGTGAAACCGCAGGTGTTCACGCTGCCGCCCGTCGGCACTTATCGCTACCGGCTCGTGTTCGATCTGTATCCGGCCGTCGCGCCCGATCCGCTCGCCGATCTGATCATGCAGACGGAACGCAAGGAGCAGCAGCTCAACGACACGCTGCGCGCCCAGGAAGCGCAGCCGCCGAGCGCCACGCTCAACGGCCCATCGGCGCCGCCGGTCGCGGGCGGCGCCGACAACAGCGACGCCTTTTTCCAACGCTTCGCGCAGAACAACACCCCGCCGTCGCCCGCGCATCCCGCGCGCCCGGCGCCGAGCGCGCCGGCCAATCCGAGCGTCGCGCAAACCACGCCGCCCGCCACGGCGGCGCGGCCCGCGCCCAAGCCGTCAGCGCCGCCAGTCATCGCGCGCAAGAACGACGATGACGACGACACCTACGCATTCACCGCGCCCAAATCGGGCCGCGGCGCAACCGTGCGCCTGCTGACCGTCGCGATCGATCCGGGTCATGGCGGCGAGGACCCGGGCGCGATCGGCGGCGGCGGCACCTACGAGAAGCACATCGCGCTCGATATCGCCAAGAAGCTGCGTGCGAAGATCGACGGCGCGCCGAACATGCGCGCGATGATGACCCGCGACGCCGATTTCTTCGTTCCGCTGAACGTGCGCGTGCAAAAGGCGCGCCGCGTCGGCGCGGACCTGTTCGTGTCGATCCACGCGGACGCGTTCACCACGCCGTCGGCGCGCGGCTCGTCGGTTTTCGCGCTGTCCGATCATGGCGCGTCGAGCGCCGCCGCGCGCTGGCTCGCGAACAAAGAAAATTCGTCGGACCTGATCGGCGGCATCAATATCAAGACACAGGACGTGTCGGTAAGCCGCGCGCTGTTCGATATGTCGACGACCGCGCAGATCCGCGATTCGCTGCGCTACGGCAACTATGTGCTGAAGGAAGTCGGCAACATCAACAAGCTGCACAAGGGCTCGGTCGAGCAAGCCGGGTTCGCAGTGCTGAAAGCGCCCGACATTCCGTCGATCCTCGTCGAAACCGCGTTCATCAGCAATCCGGACGAAGAACGCCGGCTCAACGACGACGCGTACCGCGACCAGATGGCCGACGCGATCTTCCGTGGGATCAAGCGCTATTTCGCGGCGAATCCGCCGCTCGCGAAGAGCCGGATGGCCTGAGCCGCCCGAGCGTCGCGCCGCGGTGCGATCCGGCGCGGCACGGCTCGTCGTTCGGGCGATTTCGGATGGCTTGCGGCAGCGCCAGCGTAGTTGCGCTGGCCTGCCGCGCGCCGCCCGTCACGACGCGCCCACCGGACGCCGCACGAGCCGGGCTCCGAACACGTTCACCGCCAGCCCCGCCATCACCAGCGCCGCGCCGGCGAGCTGCGCGCGCGAAAGGTGCTCGCCGAGCAGCAGCGACGACGACGCAAGGCCGACGATCGGCACCAGCAGCGAGAACGGCGCGACCTGCCCGGCCGGATAGCGCGACAGCAGCCGGCTCCAGATACCGTAGCCGAACAGCGTCGCGACGAGCGCGAGATAGACGATCGCGAAGATCGACAGTCCCGACAGCGTCGTCATCGCCGCAGCCATCCGCCGCGGCCCCTCGAACAGACACGACAGCACGGCAAACGGCACGGGCGGCAACAGGCTCGCCCAGACGACCAGCGGCACGAGATCGACCTTGCCCATCTTCTTCATCACGACGTTGCCGAGCGCCCAGCACGCCGATGCGGCGATCGTCAGCAGGAAACCCGCAAGCGTCATCCCCTGGCCGCCTTGCGCGGCGATCACGACCAGGCCGGCGGCGGCGATCGCCAGGCCGGCGAGATTTTGCGCGCGCACGCGCTCGCCCAGCAACAGCGACGCGAAGCCGAGCGTGAAGAACGCCTGCGCCTGAAGGACGAGCGACGCGATCCCGGCCGGCATGCCGACTGACATCCCGAAAAACAGAAACACGAACTGTCCGAGCAGAATCGTCGAGCCGTAAAGCGCCAGCAGATGCCATGCAATGCGCGGGCGGCGCACGAAGAATACGGCAGGCACCGCGGCGAACGCGAAGCGCAATGCGCCGAGCAGCATCGGCGGCACGCCATGCATGCCGACCTTGATCACGACGAAGTTCACGCCCCACGCGACAATCACCAGCAGCGCGAGCAATAGATCCTTCGGTGACATCGGCATGACGCGTTCTCCTGGGTGCGCATTTGATTTGTACCGCCACCAGCTTCGGTGCGAAGCCAATCAGTGTAGCGAGATTTCGCGCATGGCGCTGCCGGCGCGCGCGGCAAACTACGATGGCGGCGGGCATCGCGCCGCCGCAACAGCCACTACAATGGGAGCCCCATCGCCTTCATCCGGACGCTGCCATGACCGATTCGATCCAGACCATTCTGAAGCCGCACGTTCGCGACCTCGGCGGCGGCGTGTCCGTGCGCCGCACGCTGCCCGCGCTGTCGCCGCGCTTCGTCGGGCCGTTCGTGTTCTTCGATCACCTCGGGCCGATCACGTTCGCGCCAGGCGAAGGTCAGGACGTGCGCCCCCATCCGCATATCGGCCTCGCAACCGTCACCTATCTGTTCGACGGCGCGATCATGCATCGCGACAGCGTCGGCTCGGTGCAAAAAATCGTGCCGGGCGACGTCAACTGGATGACGGCGGGCCGCGGCATCGTTCATTCCGAGCGCACGCCGGACGCGGAGCGCGCGAGCGGCCAGACCGTCCATTGCATCCAGACCTGGGTGGCGCTGCCGCGCGAATACGAAACGATCGAGCCGTCGTTCGAGCACCACCCCGCCGCGACCCTGCCGAAGCTCACGCGCGACGGCGTCGCGCTCACGGTGATCGCGGGCGATGCGTTCGGCCTGCGCTCGCCCGTCACGACCTATTCGCGCACGCTGTACGCCGCAGCTGAATTCGAGCCGGGCAGCGCGATCGCACTCGACGCCGAGCACGACGAGCGCGCCGTCTATCTCGCCGAGGGCGAGTTAGCCGTCGACGGCCAGCCACTGCCCGCCGCGCATATGGCAGTGCTCACGCCAGGCGCGCGCGTCACGCTCGCGAGCGCGCAAGGCGCGCGCGTGATGGTGCTCGGCGGCGACAAACTCGACGGCGAGCGTTTTCTCGACTGGAATTTCGTCGCGAGTTCCCGCGACGCGATCGAACAGGCAAAAAGCGCCTGGGCGGCCCAGCAGATGGGCGCCGTTCCCGGCGAAACCGAGTGGATCGCGCTGCCGGAGCGCCACGCGCATTGAAAACCCGCTGCGCATCCGCACTATGCGGATATCAACGTAAATGAGGACGTCATGAACACCACGCTCGCCACTTTCGAACAAGACGTCATCGAGGCATCACTTGCCGCGCCCGTGCTGGTCGATTTCTGGGCGCCCTGGTGCGGCCCGTGCAAGACGCTCGGCCCGTTGCTCGAGAAGCTCGAGCGCGATTACGAAGGCCGCTGGAAGCTCGTCAAGGTCAACGTCGACGAAAATCCCGAACTTGCATCGCACTTTCAAACGCGCAGCATTCCGCACGTGATCGCGTTCGCGGGTGGCCAGCCCGTCGACCAATTCGTCGGCGTGCTGCCCGAAGGGCAGTTGCGCGCGTTCATCGATCGGCTCGTGCCCGCGCCCGAGGAGGCCGAGCGCCGCGCCGCGCAGGCCGCGTTCGCCGAGGGACGGCCTGACGACGCGCACTCGCACCTCGAACACGCGCTCGCGCTGAACCCCGGCTACGACGAGGCACGGCTCGATCTCGTCGAGCTGCTGCTCGCGCAGAACCGGATCGACGACGCGCGCGCCGAAGCCGACCGGCTGTCGCCGCAAACCAAGAATGGAGCGGACCCGCGCTATCAGGCAATCAAGACGCGCTTCGACGCGCTCGACGCCACCGCCGATCTGCCGCCCACCGACGCGCTCGAAGCGCGGATCGCAAGCCATCCGGACGATCTCGAAGCGCGCTTCGATCTCGCGCAAAGCCTGATTGCCCGGCGCGCATACGAAGGCGCGCTCGAACAGCTTCTCGAGATCGTCAAGCGCGATCGCACGTTCGGCGACGACGTCGGCCGTAAAACAATGATTTCGGTGTTCGAGCTGGCGGCCGATCAGCCGGCGCTCGTGTCGACGTGGCGGCGCAAGCTGAGCACGGCACTCCATTGAAATCGCGCTGGCCGGTCGCGGCGACGCGATCGGCAACGGCAGACCACAACGGATAACGGCGAGCGGCGCACATACGCATCAGCCGTGCGCACGAGCGCGTTACCCTTGCGCGTTCGCCGCGAGCGCGCGCAGCGCATGCGCGGCCGCCGCGAAGCCGAAGCTCGCCGTCACGCATACGCTGGAGCCGAATCCCGCGCAATTGAGCCCCGCCGCCCCCATCGCGCTCGCCTGCGCGACGGAATCGCCGGCGCCGCATGCAGCCGCTTGCGGATAAATCAACGGCTCGTCCGAATAAACGGCGCTCACCTTGAATTTCGCTTTCGGCCCGCGCGGAAAACCATGCTGCTTGCGCAGTTGCGCGCGCACCTTCGACAGCAGCGGGTCCTGAATGGTCTGCGCGAGATCGTCGATGCGTATGCGGGTCGGATCGAGCTGGCCGCCCGCGCCGCCCACCGTGACGAGCGGCTGCGCGCGCGCGACACACCACGCGATCAGCGCGACCTTGGTGCGCACGCTGTCGATCGCGTCGATGACGAAATCGAAACCGGCGCCCAGCATTGCGTCGAGCGTGCCGGGCTCGACGAAGTCCTCGATCTTGACGACCTTGCACGCCGGATCGATCAGCGCGATGCGCTCGGCCATCGCATCGACTTTCGGCTTGCCGTAATTACCGTCGAGCGCGTGAATCTGCCGGTTCGTGTTGCTTTCGGCGACATTATCGAGATCGATGAGGGTCAATTCCCCGATCGCGCTGCGCGCGAGCGCCTCGGCCGCCCAGGAGCCGACGCCGCCGATGCCGATCACGGCAACGCGCGAGCGTTCGAACGCGGCCAGCGCGCTTGCGCCATAGAGCCGCGCGAGCCCGCCGAAGCGCCGCGCACGATCCACGTCAAGCTGTTGCGGCGCGCGCAGAGTAAGATCATCGGACGTCGCGATGGCGTCGGTACGAGGCATAAGAAAAAGACGGAAAAGGCGACAAGTCCGCTATTTTGCCTGATCACCGCGCGGCAAACACGCGCGTATCCGACGCCGCGCAGAATTTTTCCACCTTCGCTATACTGGCCCCGATTGAGCGCTCGCACACCGATGACGACCCTAGCCGATCTCCGCATCAATTACTCCCGCGCGTCGCTTGGCGAAGCCGACGTCAACCCGAATCCCTTCGTCCAGTTCGACGCCTGGTTCAACGACGCCCTCAACGCCCAGTTGCCCGAGCCGAATACGATGACGCTCGCGACCGTCGACGCGTCCGGGCGGCCGTCGGCACGTATCGTGCTGATCAAGGGCGTCGACGAGCGTGGCTTCGTTTTCTTCACCAATTACGAAAGCCGTAAGGGCCGCGAAATCGCGCAGAATCCGAATGCGGCGCTGCTTTTCTATTGGATCGAGCTAGAACGGCAAGTCCGCGTCGAAGGTCGCATCGAAAAGACCAGCGCGGAGGAAAGCGACCGGTACTTCGCGTCGCGTCCGCTCGGCTCGCGCATCGGCGCGTGGGCGTCCGAGCAGAGCGCGGTGATCGCAAGCCGCGACGTGCTCGAGACGCGCGAACGCGAAATCCGCGCGCGCTTCGGCGACGAGCCGCCGCGCCCGCCGCACTGGGGTGGCTACCGGGTCGTGCCGTCGTCGATCGAATTCTGGCAAGGCCGTCCGTCGCGGCTTCACGACCGTCTGTTATATACGCGCGATGCCGCGTCGGCGAGCGGCTGGACGATCTCCCGCCTGTCACCGTAAGTTCAGCCGCGCCCTTCGCGCCGCATCACGCACGGCCTGCGGCGCGGCGCGCTTTGCAGGGTGGCGGGGGCCGTCCGGTCGAAAATTTGGCTGTCTGTATTTCGTTTCAACGAACAACGGAGAATCCAAATGTTCTGGGAAAAGAAACTGGCACAGTGGGCGGACGACGTCAGGGCGAAGGCGAACTTGCCGGCGCGCCTCGTTCTCTGGAACGGCCAGCAGCTCGATTTCGGCACATTCTCGGCGCCGCGGGTAACGCTCAAGGTCAATCACGCGTCGGCGCTGCCGCTGCTGCTCGACCCGAGCCTGGACAATCTCGGCGAAGCGTATGTGAAGGGCAAGATCGACATCGAGGGCAAGGTTGCCGACATCATCAACATCGGCTATTCGCTCGCGCGCAGCACCGTGACGAGCGCGAGCAAGCTCGCGCGCATGAAGCGCTACTTCAGCCACTCGAAGCATTCGGATCAGAAGGCGATCCAGTATCACTATGACGTATCGAACGACTTCTACAAGCTGTGGCTCGACGAGAACATGGTCTACTCGTGCGCGTACTTCGAGAATGGCGACGAGGATCTCGGCACGGCGCAAATCAAGAAGATCGACCACATCCTGACGAAGATCCAGCTTCAGCCCGGTCAGCGTCTGCTCGACATCGGCTGTGGCTGGGGTGCGCTCGTGCTGCGCGCGGCAAGCAAGTTCGGCGCGCGCTGCGTCGGCGTCACGCTGTCGCAGAACCAGTTCGATCTCGCGACCGAGCGCGTGAGGGCCGCGGGCCTCAGCGACCAGATCGAGATTCGGCTGCAAGACTACCGCGATATCGACGGCCAGTTCGATCGAATCACGAGCGTCGGGATGTTCGAGCACGTCGGCCGCAAGAACCTGCCGCTCTACTTTTCGCGTGTGCGCGAGCTGCTCGTCGAGGACGGCATCGCGATGAACCACGGCATCACGTCAACCGACGCCGATAGCGGCGAAACCGCGCTCGGCGGCGGCGAGTTCATCGACCGCTACGTGTTTCCGGACGGCGAACTGCCGCACATCAGCCTCGCGCTCGAGGCCGCGCAGCGCGGCGGGCTCGAGGCGGTTGACGTCGAAAGCCTGCGCCGGCACTATGCGCGCACGCTCGAAATCTGGACAGAGAACTTCGAGGCGAAAGCCGACGAAGCGAGAAAGCTCGTCGACGACGAAAAATTCCGGATCTGGCGCGTCTATCTGGCCGGCTGTGCGTATGCGTTCGAGCACGACGACGTGTCGATCTTCCAGATCGTGTGCCGCCGGGCCGGGCGCAGCGCGAAAACGCTGCCGTGGTCGCGCCGCTATATGTACGAACACGCGCTGCCGCGCTGAGCAGCGTCTTTTTGCGATGACGGATGGGTGACGACAGCACGCGGCGCGCGCCGCGAGAGCCGCAGCAGGAAAACAGCGCGCAACGCGATCAGTTCGATTTGTTCGGAAACGCGTTGCCGCCCACCTCCGGCAGCAAGCCGCCGCGCAAGGCGACCGGCATTACGAATGCCGGTGGCTCTTCCGATACGTCAAACCCGCCCAGCGCTACGGCCGCGCGTAACGCCGACGCGGCCGATGATCACGCCACGCCCACGCTGCCGGGCTTCGACGCCCCGCCGCCACCCGGCGCTCCGCCGAAAAAGCGCGCTCGCCGGCACGGTCAACGCGGCGTCGCGCCCGCCGAGATTTCCGACGACGTCGCCGCCGCCGCGCAAGCCCTGCCGCCGCTCGTGCGGCTCGGCACGTCGTCGTGGTATTTCCCCGGCTGGAAAGACATCGTCTATGGCGGCGACCACGCACAATCGAAGCTGTCGCGCGAAGGGCTCGAAGCCTACGCGGCACACCCGCTGCTCAAGAGCGTCAGCCTCGACCGCTCGTTCTACGCGCCGCTCAACGTCGCCGATTACCTGCGCTACGCGCAGCAGGTGCCGGACGATTTCCGCTTCGTCGTGAAAGCGCCCGCGTCGGTCACCGATGCGCTCGTGCGCGGTGCGCGCGGCGAGCCGGCCGGCCCGAACCCCGCGTTCCTGAACGCGCAGATCGCCACCGACGAATTCGTCCAGCCCTGCCTGGAAGGGCTCGGCCACAAGGCGGGCGCGCTCGTGTTTCAGTTTTCGCCGATGCCGGATACATTGCTTGCCGATCCGGCCGCGCTGATCGAGCGGCTTGCCGCGTTCCTCGCCGCGCTGCCGCCGCTGCCGGAACCGCCCGCGGGCTCAGGCTGCTCCGGCGGCCCGCGCTACGCGGTCGAGATCCGCGACGCCAGCCTGCTCACGCCGCGCTTTATCCGCGCGCTAGCGGCCGCCGGCGTGCGCTACTGCGTCGGGCTGCATGCCAGAATGCCCGACCCACTGCGTCAATCGGCAGCGCTTGCGTTGCTCGACGGCGAGCCGTCCGGGCCGCTCGTCGTTCGCTGGAGCTTGCACGGCGGCTTCAAGTACGAACAGGCAAAGGCAAAATACGAGCCGTTCGACCGGCTCGTCGACGAAGATCCGCACACGCGCTCGGCACTCGCTGAACTCGCCGCGCGATATGCGCTCGCCGGGCAACCGGTGATCATCACGATCAACAACAAGGCGGAAGGATCGGCGCCGCTGTCGTGCATCGCGCTCGCGAAGGAGATTGCGGCCGCCTACGCTCGCGGGCAAGGCGAAGCAGCTTAGTGCGAGCGCGGCGCGCTTGAACAGCGCGGGCGGTAATAAACATGCGCAGCGCACATCGTGCTCAACGCGGCCGCGCAAGGTGCAACGAATATGCCGTCGAGCGGCTCATGCCATCGATTCCGCGCCTACGCGATGCCCGCCGGGCCGACACCCATGCCGCTCGACCCGAATCCCGCGCGGCCCGCGTCGCTCGATAACAGTCACGACGGAACGGCCGGCGCCTCCCCACCCGCCGACGCGGCCAAGCCCACCAACCGCAAGCCGGCCGCGCCCCGCATCACGCACCGCGCGACTTCAGCCGATGCGCGAACTTCTGCCGGAACTTCGCGAGCTTCGGCCCGATTACGACCGCACAATAGCCCTGCCCCGGATTGCGCGCGTAGTAATTCTGGTGATACGCCTCGGCCGGCCAGTAATTGCCGTCGAGCGGCTCGACACGCGTGACGATCGGCGCGTCGTACAGCTTATCGCGCTCGAGCGAGCGGATCACGTCGAGCGCGGTTTCGCGCTGCGCGTCCGAGTGCGTGAAGATCACCGACCGGTATTGCGTACCGACGTCGTTGCCCTGCCGGTCGAGTTGCGTCGGATCGTGCGTCGCGAAGAAGATCTCGAGAATCTCGCGATAGCCGATCCGTGCCGGATCGAACCTGACATTGACGACCTCGGCATGACCCGTCTCGCCGTCGCACACGTCGCGATAGCCGGGATTGCGCGTATGGCCGCCCGCATAGCCCGACTCGACGGCCACCACGCCGTCGACATCGAGAAACACCGCCTCGGTACACCAAAAACATCCGCCGCCCAGCGTGGCGACTTCGTGCATTGCCTGATTCATACCGGTATCCTTTCTTTCATTACCCATTTCGCGTGCGGTATTTTGCGCGCCTAATGCGGCGCGGGCCGCTTAGTCAAACGTCATGCCCATCGCAGCCCAGCGCGATTCCGCTAAAATCGTCACACTCTGACCGATTCCCTCATGACTTTTCTTTTCTCTTCCCGCCATCCGGCACGCGCCGCCATAGTCGCCCGGTGCCGCGCGTCGTCCAAGGCCATCGCGCGATGAAACAAGCCAGCCCGCCGAATTTCGATTCCGCCGCGTTCCGCCAGGCGCTCAGCCAGTTCGCGACAGGCGTCACCGTTGTCACCACCCGTGCGCCGTCCGGCCAGCTCATCGGCATCACCGCGAGTTCGTTCAACTCGGTGTCGCTCGATCCGCCGCTCGTGCTGTGGAGCCTCGCGCACAAAGCGGCGTCGGCGTCCGTGTTCCGCGCGAACAGCCATTATGTCGTGAACGTGCTGGCCGCGTCGCAGCTCGATTTGTGCATGCGCTTCGCGACAGTCAAGGGCGATCGCTTCGAAGGCGTGTCGCACGCGGCGGGCGACACGGGCATGCCGGTGCTCGACGGCGCGCTCGCATGGTTCGAGTGCCACAACCGCAGCCGCTACGACGAGGGCGATCATGTGATCTTCGTCGGCGAGGTCGAGCGGTGCGGCTTCCAGCGCGACGGCGCGCCGCTCGTGTTCCACGGCGGCGGCTTCCATCGCCTTACACAGCTTTGATCGCTCCGGTGCGTGCAAGCGCGACGGGCGGCCCCGCTTCGTCCTTCAGCGTTTGCAGCACAATGTTCGAGCGAATGTCCATCACGCCGGGCGCCTTGTAGAGCTGATTAAGCACGAAATCCGAATAGTGCTTGAGATTATGTGCAAGCACGCGTAACAGATAATGTGACTCGCCCGTCACGACGAACGCACCCACTACCTCCGGCCATTCACGCAGCGCTTGCGCAAAGCGCTCGTGCCATTGCGCCTCGTCATTGCGCATCGACACCTGTACGAACGCCTCCAGCTCGAACCCGAGCTTCTCGCGGCTCAAACACGCGCGATAGCGTTCGATCACCCCCTGCTCTTCGAGAAGCCGCATCCGCCGCAGACAAGCCGACGGCGACAGAGAAATACGCTCCGCGAGATCGAGGTTGCTGATCCGGCCTTCTTGCTGCAGGACGGCAAGAATACGGCAATCTGTAGCGTCCAGCGTGATCGCATGCACTTTTGGTCTCCGTTTTGAATCTATTTCGAATTATCTGCCAAATTGGTGGATTGTCCATGCTTATTTCGCAACCATCTGCGGCAAGCGTTTGCCTATCATCCCGGTACATGCCCGGCCGCCGCGCGCACCGGCGCACGCCGTCGCCCGCCCGGCGCAATCTCCCGGTGATTCAGCAGCAAACGCGGTGAGCGCAGGGCGAATCGATTTATTCGTCTGATTTCAGCATTCGACTCGCTTCGATCTCACATGGCCGACCTCTGGGACATCTCCCCGTCAATCCACCCCGCCACCCCCGTTTGGCCGGGCGATACGCCCGTTCGCGTCGAGCGGATCTGGCGCATCGAAGCGGGATCGCCCGTCAATGTCGCACGGCTCACGCTGTCGCCACACACGGGTGCACACGCGGACGCGCCGCTGCACTACGACACGCGCGGCGAGCCAATCGGCGCAGTGCCGCTCGACGCGTATCTCGGCCATTGCCGCGTGATCGATTGCATCGGTGCGCATCCCGCGGTCATGCCCGGCGATGTCGCCGCGGCGCTCGCCGACGCCCCGCCGCCGCCGCGCGTGCTGCTGCGCACGTACCGGCAGACGCCGCTGCATGCGTGGGATAGCGCGTTCTGCGCGGTCGCGCCGGCGACCATCGATCTGCTCGCCGAACGGGGCGTGCGCCTCATCGGCATCGACACGCCGTCGCTCGATCCGCAGGAATCGAAAACGATGGACGCGCACCGCCGCGTTCGCGCGCATCGGATGGCGATTCTCGAAGGACTCGTGCTCGATGCCGTCGCGGCGGGCGACTACGAGCTGATCGCGTTGCCGCTCAAGCTCGACGGGCTCGACGCGAGCCCCGTGCGCGCGGTGTTGCGCGCGCTGCCCGGCGCGCGTTGACGCGCCTGCCCTCCTCTTTTCTCGTCAAGCTGACCGATCTTATGAAGACACGTGAAGAAGCGCTCGCCTTCGACCGCGACGATCCGCTCGCCCCGCTGCGCGACGCATTCGCACTGCCCGACGCCGTGATCTATCTCGACGGCAACTCGCTCGGCGCGCAGCCGCGCGCGGCAGCCGCGCGCGCGCAGCAGGTGATCGGCGCCGAATGGGGCGCGGGCCTGATCTGCAGTTGGAACACGGCCGGCTGGTTCGCGCTGCCGCGCCGGCTCGGCGACAAGCTCGCGCCGCTGATCGGCGCGGCGCCTGGCGAAGTCGCGATCACCGATACGATCTCGATCAACCTGTTCAAGCTGTTGTCCGCGATGTTGCGCCATCAAGCGCAGCATGCGCCGCGCAAACGCGTGATCGTATCGGAGCGCGCGAACTTTCCGACCGATCTGTATATCGCCCAGGGACTCATCGCTCAGCTCGGCCAGGGCCATACGCTGCGCCTGATCGACGACCCCGCGCAACTGCCCGACGCGCTCGACGACGAAACCGCCGTCGCGATGCTCACGCACGTGAACTACCGCACGGGCTACATGCACGACCTGCCGGCCGTCACGCAAACGGTCCGGCAATCCGGCGCGCTGATGCTGTGGGATCTCGCGCATTCAGCCGGCGCGGTGCCGGTGGATCTGAACGGCGCGCACGCGGACGGCGCGGTCGGCTGCACGTACAAGTATCTGAACGGCGGCCCCGGCGCGCCCGCGTTCGTTTGGGTGCCCGCTCGTCACCAGAGCAGTTTCGAACAACCGCTGACCGGCTGGTGGGGTCATCGCGCGCCGTTCGCGATGCAGCCCGGCTTCGATCCCGACCCCGGCATCGCGCGCTTTCTGTGCGGCACGCAGCCGATCGTGTCGATGTCGATGATCGAATGCGGGCTCGACGTGTTCGCGCAAACCGACCTTCATGCAATCCGCCGCAAGTCGCTCGCATTGACCGACGCATTCATCGCGCTCGTCGAGTCGCGCTGCGCGGGACATGCGCTGAAACTCGCGACGCCGCGCGCGCATCATCAGCGCGGCTCGCAGGTGAGCATCGAGCATCCGCACGGCTATGAGGTGATGCAGGCGCTGATCGCGCGCGGCGTGATCGGCGACTATCGCGAGCCGCGCATTCTGCGCTTCGGATTCACGCCGCTCTATACGCGCTTCGTCGATGCATGGGACGCAGTCGACGCGCTCGCCGACATCCTCGACACCGAGGTTTGGCGCGCCGGCGCGTTCGCGACGCGCTCGCCGGTAACCTGAGCGGCTCGCGCGGCCACGCTTGCGTTCAGCGCTCGCCCTGCCCGCGCCGCACTTCGACACGCGCGCGGGCGCGGCTTATCCCAACATGGAGACCTTCGTGAATTCAGATCATCCCCCGCCGCTGGATAGCGGCGACGGCAATCCGCGCTGCCCGTTTGCCGGTTCCGGCGCGCCTCAAGCGCCTCAAGCGCCTCAAACACCTCAAGCGACGCACGCGCCGGACGCGGCCGGCGACGACACGGCCGCCGGCTGGCACCACGCGCAGCTCGACTTCTCGCAATCGATGAGCTACGGCGACTATCTGTCGCTGTCGACGCTGCTGAATGCGCAGCACCCGCGCTCGCCCGAACACAACGAGATGCTGTTCATCATCCAGCATCAAACGAGCGAGCTATGGATGAAGCTCGCTCTGTTCGAGCTGCGTGCGGCGCGCGCATCGATCGTCGGCAATGCGCTGCCGTCCGCGTTCAAGATGCTCGCGCGCGTGTCGCGCGTACTCGAGCAACTCGTGCAGGCATGGAACGTACTTGCGACGATGACGCCGTCCGAATACTCGGCGATGCGGCCGTATCTCGGCGCGTCGTCGGGCTTCCAGTCGCACCAGTACCGCGAACTGGAGTTCATACTCGGCAACAAGAACGCGCAGATGCTGCGTCCGCACGCCCATCGCGCGGAAATCCATGCGCATCTGGAGGCGTCGCTGCGCGCGCCGTCGCTGTACGACGAGGCGATATTCCTGCTCGCGCGCCGCGGTTTTACGATCGCGCCAGAGCGGCTTGACGCGGACTGGACGCAGCCGACGCGCGCCGATCCAACAGTCGAGGCAGCGTGGCTCGAAATCTATCGCGCCCCGGATGCGCACTGGGAACTGTACGAACTGGCTGAGGAACTCGTCGATCTCGAGGACGCATTCCGTCAATGGCGGTTCCGCCACGTGACCACGGTCGAACGGATCATCGGCCTGAAAACCGGCACGGGCGGCACGAACGGCGCACCGTACTTGCGCAAGATGCTCGATGTCGTGCTGTTTCCCGAGCTTTGGCGAGTGCGCACGGCACTGTAGCTTTGCCGTACGCGGCCGGCTGCTTCGACGAGGCGGACGCCGCGCCTAAGCTGCAATGCCGGCCGGCGTCGCAGCTTAAGCGCCCGGTCATGCTGCGCGCCCGCTTCGCGAGAGGCGGCCGGCACCGGCGCGTTGGCGCTGACGTCTATCGCACCAGCGCCGCTGCGACGCCAATCCACCGGTTCCCACGCACGCTCCTCATCCACTGCGGCGCGTCACGCAATCGCAATATCGACAGTTGCGGACGTCGGCCGCGCACGCGCACGCCGGCACACTGCATCCGATACGCGATCGGCACGCAGCCGAACCTTCCACTCGGTGCGCGGCACCGGCGCGTTCGCACGCACTTCGACAATCGACGCGAACAGGTGCCGCGCGGCCGGCTGTCCCGCCGATACACAAATCGCACCTCCGTCCGAGCGGCGGCGAACGACGCAGCGCAGCATCGAAATCATCGGCGCCTGCCTTGACTTTCCCCGATCCGAATAAGATCATTCGCTCACCAGATGATCAAATGATCTAAAACGTGGCTCGGCAGGCTTGAGTCGGCCGTCAGCCTTATATGGGATCGGATTAGGTGCTGAAGCCTTTAGCTACGATCGACCGCCGCGAGGCGCGAAGTAAGCGCTGAAGCGCTAACTTCGGCCAATCACGGCATGGGATCGGAGTAAGCGCTAAAGCGCCAACTCCGATCGACAGGAGACACGCAATGAGCAGTCCGGCCAGCGCCGCGCCAACGATCTTGCATATCGGCATCGGATCGTTTCATCGCGCGCATCAGGCGTGGTATCTACATCGCGTCAACGAAATGTCGCCGGCACACGAGCGCTGGTCGCTCGTCGTCGGCGACATCCGCGACGATCTGCGCGAAACGCGTGACGCGCTCGCTGCGCAGCACGGCGTCTATACGCTCGAAACCGTCACGCCGCAAGGCGAGCGCGCTTACGAGACGATCCGCTCGATCACCCGCGTGCTGCCGTGGTCGGCGGATCAAGCGGCGCTCATCGATGCCGGCGCCGATCACACGTGCAAGATCGTGTCGTTCACGGTGACGGAAGGCGGCTACTACCTCGATGAACTCGATCGCCTCGACGTCGCGCATCCCGATCTCGCTGCCGATTTGCAAGGCGCACGCAAAACGATCTACGGCACGCTCGCCGCGCTGCTCGCCGAGCGCGCGGCGCGCGGCGCGGGCCCCATCACGCTGCAAAGCTGCGATAACCTGCGCAGCAATGGCACGCGCTTTCGCGCCGGCATGCGCGAATTCCTCGCACGGCGCGGCCTCGCAAGCTCCGTTGACGGGCGGCGCGACGCCGCCGCGCTGCCTCGGGCAACGCCCGCCGGCGCAATCGGCGCGCCTGAGCAGCCCGACTTGCTCGCGTGGTTCGATGCGAACGTCACGTGCCCGTGCGCGATGGTCGACCGGATCACGCCGCGCCCGACCGCCGACGTGCGCGAGCGCGTGCGCGCGGCAACCGGCGCCGACGATGCGTGCCCGGTGATGGGCGAATCGTTCATCCAATGGGTGATCGAGGAGCGCTTCGCCGCCGGCCGCCCCGCATGGGAACGCGCGGGCGCCGAGCTTGTCGCCGATGTTCATCCTTACGAGGAAGCGAAAATCCGGATCCTGAACGCAACGCACAGCTGCATTGCGTGGGCTGGCACGCTCGCAGGCTATGCGTATATCCACGAAGGCACGCAGGACGAAGCGATCCGCCGCTTCGCGCGCGCATACGTGACGGACGACGTGCTTCCGTGCCTGACGCCCAGCCCGCTCGATCTCGCCCGCTACCGCGACGTCGTGCTCGAGCGCTTCGGCAATTCGCACATCCTCGACACGAACCAGCGTGTCGCGGCCGACGGCTTCTCGAAGATCCCCGGTTTCATCGCGCCGACGCTCGCCGAATCGATCGCGCGCGGCGCCAAGCCGGTATCGACCGCGGTGCTGCCGGCGCTCTTCCTGCGCTTCCTGCAGCGCTGGGCGCAACACGCGCTGCCCTATGCATATCAGGACGGCGTGATGGACGAGCAGACCGCGCGCGCGATCGCGGGCGCGGCCGATCCGGTCGCGGCGCTCGCGGCCGACCGTCAGCTCTGGGGCTCGCTCGCCGGCGTGAGCGCACTCGAGCGTGCGCTGCGCGCCGGGCTCGAGCGCGTCGATGCATGGCTGGCGAGCCGGTGAGCGGCGGCGCGCCGCATCCGGGTCAACCCTGCATTGGCACGCCGGCAAACGCACGGCTAAAGTAGCGGCTCTCTTTCGTCTAGCGGTTTGCCCCGCTCATCGCCCATGTATCTCGGCATCGATCTCGGTACATCCGAAGTCAAAGTGCTACTGCTTTCGGAAGACGGCACCGTCGTCGGCACGGCCGGCACGCCGTTTTCCGTCGAGCGCGCGCATCCGCGCTGGGCCGAGCAGCATCCGCAAGACTGGTGGGCCGGCACGCTCGCCGCGCTCGCCGCGTTGCGCGCGCAACACCGCCAAGCGTTCGCGCAGGTGCGCGCCATCGGGCTGTCCGGGCAGATGCACGGCGCGGTGCTGCTCGATCGCGACGATCGCGTGCTGCGTGCCGCGATCCTGTGGAACGACATGCGCTGCGCCGACGAAAGCTCGGAATTCGAAGCGCTCGCACCCGATCTGCATGCGATCGCCGGCAATCTGTCGATGCCCGGCTTCACCGCGCCGAAGCTGCTGTGGGTCGCGCGCCACGAGCCGCACGTGTTTCGCGAGATCGCGTGCGTGCTGATGCCGAAGGATTATCTGCGGCTCAAGCTCACGGGCGCGAAGGTGTCCGATCCGTCGGATGCGGCCGGCACGCTATGGCTGGACGCCGCTAAACGCGACTGGTCCGACGCGCTGCTCGCCGCCGGCGGGATGACGCGCGCACAGATGCCGCGCCTCGTCGAAGGCAATGCGCCGTCCGGCACACTGCGCGCCGACGTCGCGCGCACGCTCGGGCTGTCCGAGGCGGTCGTCGTCGCGGGCGGCGGCGGCGACAATGCGACGAGCGCGCTCGGCATCGGCGCGACGCAGCCGGGCGACGGCTTCCTGTCGCTGGGCACCTCGGGCGTGCTGAGCATCGTCGGCGACCGCTTCCGCCCGAATCCGGCATCGGCCGTCCACACGTTCTGCCACGCGATTCCGCAGCGCTGGCAGCAGATGAGCGTCGTGCTGTCGGCGGCAAGCTGCCTGCGCTGGTTCTGCAAGCTGACGTCGACCGACGAGCCCACGCTCGTTGCCGAAATCGCCGCGCTCGCGCCCGCCGCGTGCGCCGACGCACCGTACTTCCTGCCCTATCTGTCCGGCGAGCGCACGCCGCACAACGATCCTTACGCGCAAGGCGTGTTCCTCGGCATGACGCACGGCACCGACCGCGCGCTCGCTGGCTACGCCGTGCTCGAAGGCGTGACGCTCGCGCTCGCCGACGGCTACGACGCGTTGCGCGCGGCCGGCGCCGCAACCGATGCGCTATCGCTGATAGGCGGCGGCGCGCGCAGCGCGTACTGGGCGCAGTTGCTCGCCGACGCGCTCAATGTGCGCACGCGCCGGCACGGTGGCGGCGAGACGGGTGCGGCGCTCGGTGCAGCGCGGCTCGGCTGGCTCGCGCTCGGCGGCGCGCCCGCCGACGCGCTCGCGAAACCGCCGCTCGCCGACGAGTTCACGCCCGATGCGGCCCGCCATGCGGCGCTGCGCGAGCGGCTCAACACGTTCCGCTCGCTGTACCGTCACGTGCGCCCGCTATTCACGCCGACGCGCGCGCGCCTTGCGTGAGCGCGGTGCGGTAAAGTGCGGTCTTTATCCGGCGCTCGCCGCCTCGCCCGACCTGAGACGATCCCTCACCGTGTCCAAATCCTCCGAAAAACTCGATCTCGCGACGCGTGCCGCTTGGCTCTATTACATCGCGGGCGACACGCAAAACGAAATCGCCGAGAAGCTGCAGGTATCGCGGCCGGTCGCGCAACGGCTCGTCGCGCTCGCGGTCGAGAAGAACCTGATCCGCGTGCGCGTCGACCATCGGATCGCCGACTGCCTCGAACTTGCCGCGCAGTTGTCCAAGCGTTACGGCCTTGAGATGTGCGAGGTCGTGCCGATCGACGGCGATATGCCCGATGCGATCGACCGCAAGCTCGCCGTCGCGGGCGCGCAAGTGATCGAGCGCTATCTGAGCGAGGAAAAGCCGATGGTCATCGCGCTCAGCAGCGGCCGCACGCTGAAGGCCGCGGTCGCGCAGATCGCGCAGATCGATCGGCCGCAGCACCGCCTCGTGTCGATGGTTGGCGCGATCGCGCAGGACGGTTCGTCGAACCGCTACGACGTCGCGCAACACATCTCCGAGAAAACCGGCGGCAAGCATTTTCTGCTGCCCGCGCCGCTTATCGCCGATAGCGACGCCGAGCGCGCCCAGTGGTGCAATCACCGGCTGTACCGGATCGTCGAGCAATTGTCGGCCGAAGCAGACGTCGCGTTCATCGGCATCGGCAACATCGGCGCGCACTGCCCGCTGTTCGAGGACGGCTTCATCACCGCCGACGAGTTGAACGACATGGTCGCGCGCGGCGCGGTGGCCGAGATGCTCGGGCTGCCGATCGACGCGCAGGGCCGCCGCATCGAAGCATCGACAAGCCCGCGCGTGACGAGCGTCGCGCTCGACGCGCCGCCCGTGCGGCCGACGATCGCGTTCGCGGGCGGGCCGCGCAAACGCACGGCGGTGCTCGCAGCGTTGCGCGGCGGCTGGCTGTCGGGGCTGGTGACGGACGAGAGCTGCGCGCGAGCGGCGTTGGGCGGCTAAGAGCCGGAACGCGCGCAGAGTAGAAACCGACGGCATAACCAAGCCGACGGGCGGCGCGTCCAACACAGTGAGCCAGTGGCGAACCGGTTGCGCCGTCGGCACGCGCGCGGCGCGTCGCATTCCGACAGCCAGATGTCGGATTTTAACTGTCCGCCGGTTTTATGCGGAGCGAAGCTGGGCGACGGCCGGCCGATTCCGGCCGAACCCGTCGGCCACCATGGCTGCGCCGGTTTTCCCCGGCCCCTTCAACCGCTTGCGGTCAGCCTGCCCAGCCCCATCACGTGCGCATTCTTTCGGAGGACAAACGATGAAAACAGCACGCCGGCATTTCGTCCGGTCACTCGCCGGCGCATCGGCCGCAATCGCGGCCGGCGCATGGACGCCCGCACGCGCGGCAAACGCCGGCGCCGAGCCGCTGTCGCTCGCGCCCGGCCGCTGGTCGCCGCGCAACGCCGCGCGGCTCTCGGCGGTGCTCGCCGCGCATGGCTCGCGCAGCCCGGCGTACCAAGCCGAACGCCGGCCCTACGCAGTCTTCGACTGGGACAACACGTGCATCATGAACGACTGCGAGGAAGCGTTGATGATGCATCAGATCGAAGGGCTGCATTACCGGCTCACGCCCAAGCAGTTCGCGGCGATCCTGCGCCAGGGCGTGCCGAACGGCCCGTTCGACGCGAAGCTCGGCTACACCACGATCGACGGCAAGCCGGTGCGTATGGAGGATATCGCAGCCGATGTCGAAGACGATTACCGCTGGCTATACGCGAACTACCGCGGCCTGAACGGCGACATGCCGATCGACGAGATTCGGCGCAGCGAGCCGTTCAAGGATTTCCGAGCAAAGCTGTACTTCATGTACGACGCGATCTGCGACACCTATCCGGTCGAAATCGGCTACAAGTGGATCATGTACTGGTACGCCGGCATGACGCGCGACGAGCTTCAAGCCATGGCCTACGACAGCAACGTCGCGAACCTCGGCGACGCGCTGCGCAAGCTCACCTACGAAAGCTCCCGCGAGCGGCCGGGCCGGGCGGGCGTGGTCGCCGCGACCCATTTTCATGGGATCCGGATTCACGAGGAGATTCGCGCGCTGATGGACACGCTGCGCTCGAACGGCATCGACGTATACGTGAGCACCGCGTCGCTCGACGACGTCGTGCGCGTATTCGCCGGACATTCGGCATTCGGCTACGGCGTGCCCGACGATCATGTGATCGGCATGCGGATCGTGATGGAGAACGGCAAATACGTGAATCAGTACGCGCCCAACTGGCATTTCAACTACGGGCCGGGCAAGACCCTCGGCATTCGGCGCGAGTTGCAATCGAAGAAGGGCTATGGGCCGCTGCTCGTGTTCGGCGACAGCGACGGCGATGCATGGATGCTACGCGATTTCGACGACACGGCGCTCGGTGTGATCGTCAACCGGATGAAGAAGGGCGAGATCGGGCTCGACAGCCAAAAGGCAGCCGCGCAACTCGGCGCGAAGGATGCGCGGCTCGTGCTGCAAGGGCGCAACGAGAATACCGGGCTGATGATCGCCGATGAACGCTCGATCAAATACGGCAAAAGCGAGCCGAAACTGCTGGCATAGCGTGCGATCGGCCCATGCTCGGGCAGACCGCGCAACAGGTTGCCGCCGCGCTTTGAAATGCCGGCGGCCCGGGTGGCGGCCGTCTCCGTTCGCCAGCATTTACTGCCGTCATGCGCTGCCCTCCCGCCGTCCTCCAAGTTCGCCCCTGAGCCCCCGCATTGCTCGCGTCATTCAGTAACGCCAATTTTAAAATAGGCGTCCTCACACCCTCGCCATACCGTGCTTGAGTGAGCCAATCTGGATAAGCAATATGGGTCGCGTGCGTCCAAATTAGGCATTTTCCTTCAAACGGTAGTCAACCCAAAGTTCGCCGTGCTTCAATGCAAACCAGCCTTCCTGCGGCCGCACCATTTAGAAGTACCTAAGAAAATGTCGGGCAACGCATTCCCCAAAGCAGCGATCGAATCGACGCCCCCAACCAGACAATTAATTAGCAAATCGAATCATTTAGATAATGCACTGACCGCCCTGAACGCGTCGAATGAACAGCGAGTCTCGCGGGCGCCGGAGACTCGGCAAGCGGAGATGCAATGGCGCCGATCCCATTAGGAGGAGACATCGAGTGAAACCGAGCCTGCATGCATTCGCCGCCGTTCTGGCGTCGATCACGACCGCAACGGCAATCGCCGCGACCGCACCGACGCCCATGGCGGGCGGCGCCGACGATCCGTTCTATACGTACTCCGGCAGCACGCCGCTGTCGGCCATCGCGCCCGGCACCGTGCTGAAGACCCGAACCGTGAACTACCACATAGCGGGCATTCCGACCACGGTGCTCGCGCAGCAACTGCTGTACCGGACCCACAACGCGCGCAAGGAAGCCGTCGTCAACGTGACGTCGGTCATCGTCAATCCCTACAGCAACAATAACGGTCACGCGATCTCGTACCAATCGGCATACGACTCGCTCAATCCGCTCGATGAACCGTCACGCGTAATCGCCGGCGACCGCACGCTCGGCGGCCTGCTTTACAGCGGCGAATCGATCCCGCTCTCGACGCTGCTGCTCGCGGGCTACAGCATCATCGTGCCGGACACCGAAGGTCAGACCGCCGACTTCGCGGCCGGCCCCGAATACGGAATGACCACGCTCGACTCCGTGCGTGCCGCGCTCAACACCCCGTCGACGGGCTTCACCGCGGCCAGCAAGGTCGCGCTGATCGGCTATTCGGGCGGCGCGATCGCGACCAACTGGGCGGCCCAACTCGCGCCCACCTACGCCCCCGACGTCAACCAGCGCCTCGTCGGCGCCGCCGAGGGCGGGGTGCTGGTCGATCCGGCCCATAACCTGTATTACGTCGACGGCAGCATTGTCTGGGGCGGCGTGGCACCGGCCACGTTCATCGGTGTCGGCCGAGCCTACGGCATCGATTTCACGCCCTATTTGAGCGACTACGGCAAGGCAGTCTTCGCGCAGATCCAGAACCAGTCGCTGCTTCAGTTCCTGCCGAGCCTGATGGGTCTGCGCTGGAAAACGCTGCTGAAACCGGAATACGCAAACGACATCAATCGAATCGAGCCTTACGTGGCCGCCGTCAACAAATTGAACGCGGGGCTCGTCGGCTCGCCGACAATCCCGATGCTCATCAGCCAGGGCACGGCCGGCGTGTTCAATGGCACGTTCAGCAACCAATCCGGCGACGGCGTGATGATCGCGGGCGACGTGCGCACGCTCGCACGGCAATTCTGCGCGAGCGGAACGCCTGTCGTGTATACAGAATATCCGTTGGAACACGCCGCGACTGCTGTCGCATGGGCAAGCGCCATGGTGCCTTGGCTGTTCGACCGGTTCGCCGGCAAGCCCGCGCCGAACAATTGCGCGCAGATCAAGCCGGGCAACTCGCTGGCTGCCGAAACGGTCCACTGACGAACGCGCGCCGGATGGCCGTCGCACCCGGTAACGGGAGGCGGCCCGCAGCCCGGATCGGCTGCCCGGCGGCATCGGCCGGATAAAAAACAGCGGCGATGCGTGATCGCCGCTGCGTCCGGTGCATCGAACCTTTTTCTGCCGCGCACCGAACCTTCGCTCCCGATCTTGCGCACGCGACGCGTCACGCAGCAAGCGCGTGGTTCGGCTTGCGCTTGAACGCGCTCCCGTCGCGATCGAACAGATGGCAATGCTCAGGCTCGGCCGTCACGCGCAGCATCTCGCCCGTGCGGTACGTCTGCAGCGGCGCAATCCGCGCGATCAACCCGTCCGGCGCGACGCTCGATTCGGCATACAGAAACGCCGCATCGCCAAGCGACTCGACTGCCATCGTGCGCACCGTCACGCCGCCATTCGCCGCACCGACGCTCAGATGCTCGGGCCGGATGCCAACCGTCACCGGATCGTCGACGCGCAGTGCCGCCGGCTCGAGCAAGACGCGCTGCGTCTCGCCCGTCGCAAAGCGCACCAGCACGCCGTCGGCAGACACCGCCTGCACGACGCCGGCGAGAAAATTCATCTTCGGCGAGCCGATGAAACCCGCGACGAACTGATTCGCCGGCGCGTGATACAGCTCGTTCGGAGTACCGACCTGCTGCACGCTGCCCGCCGACAACACGACGATCTTGTCGGCCAGCGTCATCGCCTCAACCTGATCGTGCGTCACGTAGATCATCGTCGTCTTCAGTTCGTCGTGCAGCCGGGCAAATTCAAGCCGCATCTTCACGCGCAGCGCCGCGTCGAGATTCGACAGCGGCTCGTCGAACAGGAACACCTTCGGCTTGCGCGTGATCGCACGACCGATCGCGACCCGCTGCCGCTGCCCTCCCGATAACTGCTTAGGTTTCCTGTCGAGCAAATGATCGATGTGCAGGATCTTCGCCGCCTGCTTGACCGCATCGTCGATTTCCTGCTTCTTCGCGCCGCTCAGCTTCAGGCCGAATGCCATGTTGTCGTAGAGCGTCATGTGCGGATAAAGCGCATACGACTGGAACACCATCGCGATGCCGCGCTTCGCGCTCGGCACGCCGTTGACGCGCACGCCGTCGATCAACAGGTCGCCGCCAGAAATCTCCTCGAGCCCCGCGATCATCCGCATCAGCGTGGATTTACCGCAGCCGCTCGGCCCGACGAACACGACGAACTCACCGTTCGCGATGTCGAGATTCACGTCCTTCAGCACTTCGTTGTTTTCATAGCGCTTGCCGATATTGCGCAGGATCACGCTTGCCATGATTCGTCTCCGTTGTCTTCGTTCAGCGTGGCGGCCGCGCGGCGGATCGTCGTCGTCACGCCCGCGCGACGCATTCGTTCAATCCGGCTGCACCTTGCCGGTTGCAAGCCATTGCGCGACGAGCGCCGGCAGCATGCGCATGTCGTCGAACACACGTCTGGCGCCGATTACGCGCAGCGCGTCGACCTGCGCGGCCGACGCGTGGCCGCCGCCGATGAAGCCGAGCACCGTCATGCCGGCGGCCAACGCAGCCGTCACGCCCGTCGTGCTGTCCTCGACGACAAGACACTGCGGCGGCGCGACGTCGAGCGCTTGCGCGGCGGCAAGATACACATCGGGCGCGGGCTTCGGCCGTGCGACGCTGTCCGCGCAAAACAGCCGGTCGCCAAAAAAACGCTTGAGGCCGGTACGGCTCAGCGCCGCGTCCACATAATGCCGGCGGCTATTGCTCGCGCACGCGATCGGCAAATCGAGCTGCGCAAGCGCCGCGTCGACACCGGCGACCGCGCTTGCCTGCCCGGCCTTCTCCTCGACGCTCGCGCGAATCGCCTCGACGTCGCCGGGGCCGAGCATGCGCCCCGCGCGCGCGCATGCGCCCTCGAGCACGCGCTCGGTGCGCAAGCCCAGCAGCGGCATCACGATCGGCCGCGCCGCCACCCCTGGCCAGCGCGCCTCGAGTTCGCGCACGAGCACGTCGGCCGCGATCGCCTCGCTGTCGATCAGCACACCATCGCAATCGCAGATCAGCGCGCGCGCATCGCGCGTGTGCATCGCCGCCGCCGTCATTTGACCGCTCCGAACGTGAGGCCGCGCACGAGCTGCTTTTGCGACAGCCAGCCGACCACCAGGATCGGCGCGACCGCGAGCAGCGACGCGGCGGACAGCTTCGCCCAGAACAAGCCCTCAGGGCTCGAGTACGACGCGATGAACACCGTGAGCGGCGCGGCGTTCGAACTCGACAGATTGATGCTCCAGAACGCCTCGTTCCACGATAGGATCACCAGCAAAAGCGCGCTCGACGCGAGCCCGGGCAGCGCCATCGGCATCAGCAGATAGACGATCTCCTGCCACGTCGACGCGCCGTCGATGCGCCCGGCTTCGAGAATGTCGCGCGGAATCTCGTTGAAATAGGTGTACGTCATCCATACGGCGATCGGCAGATTGATCAACGTATAGACGATCACGAGCCCAGCCACGGTATCGAGCAGCCCCGCGTTCTTCCACATCAGATAGATCGGCACGAGCACGCCGACGGACGGCATCATCTTCGTCGACAGCATCCACAGCAGCACCTTCTGCGTGCGTTTGCCCGGGAAAAACGCCATCGCATATGCAGCGGGCACGGCCAGCAGCAGGCAGATCACGGTGACGCCCGCCGAAATCAGCACCGAGTTCCAAGCGAATGCGAAGTAATTGCTGCGCGCGAACACCTCGCGAAAGCTGTCGAGCGTCGGCATGAACAGAAGCGTCGACGAATACGCCTGCTGCTCCGTCTTGAACGCCGTGATCGCCATCCAGAAAATCGGAAAGAACAACGCGAGCGCGACAAGCCAGGCAAGCACGCCGGGCAACGCACGCGCCGCCGTGCGCAGCAAGCCGGGCCGATCGCCGGGCGCGCCGCGCGAAACCAGTACAGACAAGTCACTCATGCTTCGTACTCCCCTTTCAGATTGCGCGCGAGCATTCTCACGAGGAAGAACGACACGACGTTCGCGAGCACGACGGCGAGAATGCCGCCCGCCGATGCCAGCCCGACGTCGAATTGCTGCAGGCCTAGCGCGTAGATCAGATACGACAGGTTGGTCGTCGCATCGCCCGGACCGCCGCCCGTCGTCGTATAGATTTCAGCGAAGATCGACAGCAGAAAAATCGTCTCCATCATCACGACCACCGCGATCGCGCGCTTCAGGTGCGGCAGCGTGATATAGAAAAACATCGCGAACGGTCCCGCGCCGTCGATGCGCGCAGCCTCCTTCTGCTCCTGATCGAGCGATTGAATCGCGGTAAACAAAATCAGGAATGCAAATGGCAGCCATTGCCATGCGACGATCATCACGATCGACGTCAGCGGATACTGTGCGAACCAGTCGATAGGCTGCATCCCGAACGCGCGCATCGCGCGCGCGACGAGCCCATACACCGGGTGCAGGATCATGTTCTTCCAAATCAGCGCCGACACTGTCGGCATCACGAAGAACGGCGCGATCGCGAGCACGCGCGCGACGCCCTGCCCATAGAACTTGCGGTCGAACAGCACCGCCATCAGCACGCCGCCCGCCACGGTAATCACGAGCACCGAGCCGATCAGCGCGAGCGTGTGCCAGATCGCCGGCAGGAACGACGGATCGGTCGCAAGGAACCGGTAGTTGTCGAGTCCGGCGAAGCCCTTCACGTCGGGATTCAGCAAGTTGTAGCGCGTGAGCGAAAACCAGATCGTCATCGCGAGCGGAATGGCCATCCACAGCAACAGCACGGCGACGGACGGCGCCGCGAGCCAGCGCGCGGGCTTGCCGCGTGCATGCTCGGCGGCGGCGAGCGGCGCATCGGCAAGCGGCGCCGAACTGGACAGAGAAACGCGTAAGTGACGCATGATCGGAATCACCTCGTTCAATGCGTGCGCACTGCCGCTTGCGCCCGCGTTAGCGCCAAGCCGCGCGCGCGTCGCCGCGCGCACGGCGCTTCACTTTTTGTAGCCTGCCTGACGCACTGCGCGATCGGCCGCGGCCTGCCCGGCGGCGAGCGCCTGGTCGACCGTCATCTGCCCGGCCACCGCGCCCGCGATCGCCTGCCCGACCACCGTGCCGAACGATTGGAATTCAGGAATCCCGACGTATTGCACGCCGCTGTACGGCACTTTCTTCAGCGACGGATCGTTCGGATCGGCGCTCTGAATCGCGTTCAGCACGAAGTCGGAAAACGGCGCCGCCTTCTTGTACTCGGCGCGCTGATAGGTCGACAAGCGTGTGCCGGGCGGCACCGACGCCCAGCCTTCGTCCTTGCCGACCATCTCGACGTACTGCTTCGACGTGGCCCAGGCCACGAACTTCCTGGCCGCGTCCTGCTGCTTCGACGTTTTCGGAATCGCGAGCGCCCATGCCCATAGCCAATGCGAGCCCTTCGGCGTGACGGCAACCGGCGCAGCGGCAAAGCCGATCTTGTCGGCAACCTGCGACTGCTGCTTGTTGTACAGCATCCCCGCCGCGACAGTCGCGTCGATCCACATCGCACATTTGCCCGATGCGGTGAGCGTCAGATTTTCGTTGAAGCCGTTCGAACTCGCGCCCGGAGGGCCATCCTTCTTCAGCAGGTTCGTGTAGAAGCCGATCGCCTTCTTCCACTCTGGCGACGTGAGTTGTGCATTCCAGTTTTCGTCGAACCAGCGGCCGCCGAACGTATTGACGACGGTCGACACATACGCCATGTTCTCGCCCCAGCCCGCCTTGCCGCGCAGACAGATTCCGTACACGCCGCCCGCGCGGTCGGTCAGCTTGTCGGCAAACTCGGCGATCTGGTCGTAAGTCGGCTGAGCCGGCATCTTCAGGCCCTTCGCGGCGAACAGATCCTTGCGGTAGAACGTCATCGAACTTTCGACATAGAACGGCAGCGCATAAAGCTGACCGTTGTAGGACAGGCTGTCGCGCGCGGTCTTGATCACGTCGTCCAGATCGTAATCGGCGGGCAACCCCGTCATCGGCGCGAGCCAGCCGCGCTTGCCCCATTGCGGCGCCTCGTAGGTGCCGATCGCCATCACGTCGAACTGGCCGCTGCCCGTCGTGATATCGGTGGTCGCGCGCTGGCGCAGCACGTTTTCCTCGAGAATCACCCAGTTCAGGCGAATGTCCGGATTCGCCTTCTCGAACGCCACCGACAATTTCTTCAGCTCGATCATGTCCGGGTTGTTCAGCGTCGCGATGGTCAGCGTCGCCGCGTGTGCGGCCAATCCCGGCGCCGTAAGCGCGACACTCGCGACAAAACGCGCGGCGGCGGTGAAGGTCTTTCGTTGCATGGCATGTCTCCTGATTGCGTTTTGATTTCGTGTTGACTGCGTGCCGCATCGACGGCGTGCCGGCTTCGTGCCGCCGCGCATGGGTGCGGCCCGTTTTCAACCACGTTGCTCCATCGCGCATGCTTGCGCGTAGCGCGAGATCACATCGCGGATGCGGTAGCGCACCCATGCGGCGGGCTCGCGCGCAAGTTCGCCTCGCCGGCACGCGGCATACACGTCGGGCAGCCACTGCGCGACGAGCGTTTCGGGCGGCGCGCGGCGCGCGAGATTGTCGAACAGACGTTCGAGCGCCGCTGCAACCGCCGGTTGCAGCCAGTAATAGCGAATCCGGTCGCTGTAGCTGAACTGGCGCGCGAGCCGCTGCGCGAGCGCGTCGCCGCGATAGTAAGGCGCCCAGTATTCGGGCCCCTCGCGCATCGCCGCATCGATCACGTCGCGCAATTGCGAGCGCTGCGCCGCGTCGTCGAACAGCGCGTCCTCGATATACGTCAGCGCGAACAGCGCCTCGCGCAGCGCGAACGTCAGCGCCGGGCCTACCTTCAGGATCGCGAAGTGATCGCGCACGAGCGCGGTGAGCGCCGCTTGCGTCTGATAGTCGGTCGAATGCGCTTCGAACACGAGCCGCGGCTCGCGCAGGATGCTCGCGCCCAGTTCGGCCGCGCGCGACGGATCGTAGTCGAGTACGCGCCGGTCGTCGAAATCAACGCCCGGCTGCGCGACGAGCGCGATCACGCGCGACCACGCGTCATGCAGGCCATATCGCGCGAACGCCTCGCGATGCGCGTCGAGTGTCGCTCGCACGCTGGCCACACGGGTCACTTCGATTTGCGCGAGCGCGCCGCTGCTCGCCGCATCACTCACCTCGCCCCCCGGCGTCGGCACCTCGGTGCCGATCACGTAGACGGGCGAGGCACCGATCGCACGCGCCGTGCGTTCCGCCGTCGCGCACAACTGCGCGGCCCGCTCGGCGAGCGTCGCGTCGGACAGCGCGACCGCGTCGTCCGCACAGGCTGCGCTCGCATCGAGATGGATCTTCGAGAAGCCCGCTTCGACATACGCGGCCACCATTTCGTCCGCTTCGCGCATCGCGTCGCGCGCGCTCAGATGGCGCCACGGAATCGGCCCGAGATGATCGCCGCCGAGAATCAGCGCATCGGCCGGAAACCCGCTGTCACGCGCGAGCGCGTCCACGTCGCGCCGGAATTCGGCGGGCGTCATGCCGGTATAGCCGCCGCGATGATTGACCTGATTGCAAGTCGCCTCGATGAGAAGCGGGGATTCGTCGTCACGCGCGGCTTCGAACGCCGCTTCGAGCACGATGCGGTGCGCGCTGCACACCGAATAAATACCGCAGCGCCGGCCCGTGCGGTTCGCCTCGAAAATCTCGCGCAGCATCTGCGTGGCGCCGTGCATGCGCGGCTCGATGAGGGTGCTCACGCCACGCATGCGGCACCTCGCTCGCCGAGAACACGTTCGATTTCATCCGGCATACTGTTACCCTCCATCGGACCGACCCGCGCGACGGCAAGCGCGCCTGCCGCGTTCGCGCGCGCAAGCGCAACCTGAATCGGCGCGCCTGCGACCAAGCTCGCGACCAGCGTGCCGCCGAAGCAATCGCCGGCGCCCGTCGGATCGGCTTCGACGGTCCTGAACGCCGGCACGGTAAAGCTGCCCGTGCGGTCGAACACGGCGCTGCCCGCCGCGCCGCGCTTGAGCACCACCCTCTCGAGCAGCGGATACGTGGCGAGCAAACCCGCAATCGCGCGTTCGCTTGGCTGCGCGCCGCAGAAAAACGGCAGATCGGCCTCGCTCGGCAGAAACAGATGGCATACGCCGAGCATCTCGAGCAGCGCCGCGCGCATCGGTTCGAACGCGAGCATCTCGGCACGCACGTTCGGATCGAACGAAATCTTCGCGCCCGCCCGCGCCGCCTCGCTCACGCCGCGCTGCACCGTGGCGATCGCGCGTTCGCTCGTGAGCGACGAGCCCATCACATGAAAATAGTGGCAGCCGGCGAACATCGACGTATCGAGGTCAGCAGGCTCGATGAGCGCCGCCGCGCTGCCGTCGATGCTGTAGACGAATTGGCGCTCGCCGCTCGCGCGATAGGCGACAAACGCGACCCCGGTGGGGCGCGCGACACGGCGGATTCGCGCGACGTCGACGCCATCGCTTGCCAGGCGCGCGATGATCGCATCACCGAATGCATCGCACCCGACACAGCCCGCATACGCCACCGACGCCCCCATGCGCGCCGCCTGATCGGCAAAGATCGCCGGCGCGCCGCTCGGAAACGGGCCGACGAACTCACCCGGCGCATCGAAGCCCTGGCCGCGCGCGGCGGCGACGAATTCCGCGAGCAATTCGCCCGCGACGACAATTTCAGCCATCACGCCCTCCCGGCCAAGCCGCCCAGCGCGAGGGTCCGCCGCGCGGCTTGCGCAGCGCGGCACGGCACGCCGCGGCCTGTCTCATATCGCCCTCGCTCCCGCGCCCGCGCATGCAAGCCGCTGCGTGACGCGGCGGCCGCTGCGGGGCGCGCGCGAATCCGCTCATGTCAGCTCATCCAATTGCCGCCGTCGACATTGAGCGTCTGGGCGGTGATGTAATCCGCGTCGGCTGACGCAAGAAAGAGCGCGGCCCCGGTCAGATCGGCCGGCACGCCCATCCTGCCAAGCGGCACCGCTTCGCCTACGAGCCGCTTTTTCTCGCCTGGCGGGCGGCCCTCGTAGCGCGCGAAAAGTGCGTCGACCTGTTCCCACATCGGCGTATCGACGACGCCCGGCGCAATGCCGTTCACGTTGATCTGGTACTTCGCGAGCGCGAGCGCGGCCGATTGCGTGTAGCTCAGCACGGCGGCCTTCGTCGCGCAGTAGTGCGAAACGAGCGCCTCGCCGCGCCGGCCCGCCTGCGACGACATATTGATGATCTTGCCGCCGCGCCCTTGCTCGACCATCCGTTGCGCGACCGCCTGCATCAGGAAAAACATGCCCTTCACATTGACGGCGAACAAGCGGTCGAACACGTCCCACGATTCGTCGAGAAGCGGGCGCATGTCGAACAGCGCCGCGTTGTTGAACAGAATGTCGATGCCGCCGAACCGCTCGACGGCGGTCGTGACGATACGCGCGATGTCGTCGCGGCGCGTGACGTCTGCCGTGATGGCCAGCGCGCGATCCGGATGCGCGGCGATTAGCGTGGCAAGCGCGCCGTCGGCCGGTTTCAGATCGACGAGCACGCAGCGCGCGCCCTCGTCCAGATAGCGTTGCGCGACTGCTTCGCCGATGCCGCTCGCCGCGCCCGTCAGGATCGCCACCTTGTTCTGCAATCTCACAGATCTGTCTCCGATTCGTTATTCATCGCGCCGCCGGAACTGAGCGAACGCTCATTTATTGATCATTTGCTCTAATTTTGAACGAATGATCGGCCACGAACCCCACGCTGTCAAGGCGGAAAAACCGTCTTTTGATGCTGCGCCGCCGCATTGCGAACGCGCGGCCTATGCGCACACCGCGGTCTGCGCGAAATAGGAACCAGCGGGAAACGAAGCGCGAAACCCGCCAAAAAGCAAACGCGGCGAGAATCCGGAAAGCGCATCGCCGAAGGCGGTTGACGCAACGGCACATCCACGGAACGACAAACGCGACGCAGCGGCCGCCGATATGGGCGCCCGCGTATCCGGCCTTCTTGCCGGGCGGCCCACATGGCTGCCGAAGGCCGCCGGGAACGCAAAACAGCAGGCAATGGGGCAACCGCCGGGATGCAAGGCCCGCCGATACGTTATATCATCGCCGTAGTATTCGACCTATCCGACCGACCGGTTCAACGATGGCCTCAACCCACCCTCTCGCCGCCCGCCTGTCCCGCGCCGATGCGTTTGCCGCCGAGCACGGTCTCGCGTGGACGCCGCTGCGCCGCCAGGTCTACGAGCATGTGCTTGCCGCGCTGCGGCCGATCGGCGCCTACGATCTGCTCGCCGAGCTGGAGCCGCAGCGCGGCCGCGTGCCACCGACCACCGTCTACCGCGCGCTCGATTTCCTCGTCGAACACGGCTTTATCCATCGGATCGAATCGAAGAACGCGTTCGTCGCGTGCTGCGAGATCGGTAAACCGCACGACGGTCAGTTCCTGATCTGCGAAGCGTGCGGCGAGACGGTAGAAATTCCCGGCGGCGAACTCGCCAAGCAATTGTCCGCGAGCGCTCCCGCGCACGGCTTCGAAGTGCACCGGCAAGTCGTCGAGCTGAGTGGCCTGTGCGGCCAGTGCAAAAGCAAACACGCGCGGCACGACTGAGCCCGCCGCGCCAGGCTTTCGTCCCGCCCAACCGAAAAGGATCGACCGTATGTTCCTCGCCGCCCCGACGCGCGCGCCGCTGCACGCGTCTGTTCTGTTGTCGCGCCGTTTGACCGGCGCGTGCGCCGCGTGCGACGTCACGTCCACCACGCGCGTGCGCCGCGCCCCGCGTGCATCCACCATCGCGCGGCGCGCGCGCTCGCTCGCCGCCGGCATCGCCGCGCTGCTTGCCGCCAGCGCCGCATTCGCGCAAGGCGCGCCGCTCAAGGTGGTCGCCGCGGAGAATTTTTACGGCGACGTCGCGCGGCAGATCGGCGGCACGCATGTGCAGGTATCGAGCATCCTCAGCAATCCCGATCAGGATCCGCACCTGTTCGAAGCCAGCCCGAAAATCGCCCGCGAGCTGCAACAGGCGAAAGTCGTGATCTACAACGGCGCCGACTACGATCCGTGGATGCCGAAGCTGCTGGCCGCGTCCAAGCGTGACAGGCAGGCCACCATCGTCGTTGCCGAGCTGGTCGGCAGAAAGGCCGGCGACAACCCGCACCTCTGGTACGATCCGCCGACGATGCCCGCCGCCGCACGCGCGCTCGCGTCGGCGTTCGGCTCGGCCGACCCCGCGCACAAGGCCGATTACGACGCGAATCTCGCGAAGCTCGTCGCATCGATGCAGCCAGTCGGCGCGAAAGTGGCCGAGTTGCGCGCGCGTTACCGGGGCGTCCCCGTCACCGCCACCGAGCCCGTATTCGGCTATATGGCCGACGCGATCGGGCTCGACATGCGCAACCCGCGCCTGCAACTCGCGGCAATGAACAACACCGAGGCGAGCCCGGCCGATATCGCCGCGTTCGAGAACGATCTGAAGAAGCGCCAGGTGCGCGTGCTGTTCTACAACAGCCAGGCCGTCGAGCCGATGACCAAGCGGATGCTGAAGATCGCGAACGACGCGCACGTGCCGGTCGTCAGCGTCACCGAGACGCAACCGGCCGGCAAGACCTTCCAGCAATGGATGCTGTCGCAGCTCGACGCGCTGGCGGCGGCGCTTGGCCAACCGCAACCGTAACGTGGCGCGCGATTCCATGCTTGCACTCGAACTCGATCACGTCACGCTCGCGCTCGGCGGCCGCACGATCCTGCACCACGTGAGCCTCGCCATCGAGGCGGGCGAATTCGTCGGCGTGCTCGGCCCGAACGGCGCGGGCAAGACAACCTTGATGCGCGCCGTGCTCGGCCTCGTGGCGGCCGGGCACGGCACGATCCGCGTCGCGGGTGACGTGGTCGCGCGCGGCAATCCGGCAATCGGCTACATGCCGCAAGTGCGCAGCGCGCTCGCTGGCCGGCGCGTGCGCGGCTACGACTTCGTCGCGATGGCCGCGCGCGGCCATCGCTGGGGGCTGCCGCGCATGAGCGCCGCGATCCGCGCCGATGTCGAGCGCGCGCTCGAGCTGGTCGGCGCGACGGCGCTCGCGAAACGGCCGCTGTTCGAGCTGTCGGGCGGCGAACGCCAGCGTCTGCTGCTCGCGCAATGCCTGCTCGGCGCACCGAAGCTGTTGCTGCTCGACGAGCCGCTGATCAGCCTCGATCCGAACCATCAGCGCGGCGTCGTCGAGCTGGTGCGGCGCGTGCAGCGCGAGCTTGGGATCACCGTGCTGTTCTGCGCGCACGAACTCAATCCGCTGCTCAACGCGCTCGATCGCGTGCTGTATCTTGGCAACGGCGTCGCCGCGCTCGGCACCGTCGACGAGGTGATCACCAAGCCGGTGCTGTCGCGGCTGTATGGCGCGCCGATCGACGTGATGCGCGCCAACGGCCGCATCTTCGTGATGTCGGGCGACATCGAGGTGGAAAAGCACGATCACGGGCACGAAGACGATCACCACCACGGCCATCGACATGGCCATGCGCACTCACACGGCAGCGGACATACACACGATGCTTGAATACGACTTCATGGTCAACGCGTTCGCGGCGGCGGGCATCGTCGCGGTGCTCGCGGGAATCGTCGGCTATTTTCTCGTGCTGCGCGGCCAAACGTTCGCGGGGCATGCGCTGTCGCACGTCGGGTTCACCGGCGCGACGGGCGCGGCGCTGATCGGCGTGTCGCCGATCTGGGGAATGGTGGGCTTCACGCTTGCGGCGGGCATCGGGATGGGCGCGCTCGGCGAGCGGCTGGCGGGGCGTGACGTTGCGATCGGCGTGACGCTGTCGGTCGCGCTCGGCTGCGGTCTGCTGTTTCTGCATTTCTATACGAGCTACGCGACGCAGGTGACCGCGCTGCTGTTCGGCAACGTGCTCGGCGTGAGCCGCGAGACGCTCGCCGTGCTCGCGGGTATCGGCGCGGTGAGCCTTGCCGCGCTCGCCGCGATCGCGCGGCCGCTGCTGTTCGCGTCGCTTCAGCCGGAACTCGCGGAGGCGAAGGGCGTGTCGCTGCGGCTCGTGTCGGTGCTGTTCCTGTCGATTTGCGCGCTCGCCGTCGCCGCGTGCACGCAGATCGTCGGCGTGCTGCTCGTGTTCACGCTGCTCGTCGGCCCCGCGGCGGCCGCGCAGCATCTCGCCACGCGCCTGTCGACGGGGCTCTGGCTCGCGGCCGGGCTTGCGCTTGGCCAGGCGTGGCTCGGCATCGCGCTCGCGTATTACACCGATTGGCCAACGAGCTTCTGGATCACCACGCTGTCGGCGGCGACCTACGGGCTGAGCCTCGTTGGGCAGCGGCGCGCCGCGTAATGGCGGCGCGGTGCGGTGCGCTCCCGCCGGCGCCGGCCGATAGCGTCCGGTTTCGATAGCGCCTGCACCGATAACGCGCCGCCCGGCGTCGCTACGCGCGTCGTCTTCGTTCCTGCCGCGCGGCGCCCCGCCGTCACTGCCGCTGCCGCAGCCTGCGCGCACTCACGGCCACGCTACGCCACGGCCCGCAGCACAGCATCGCACACCATGCATGGCGTCTGGCCATGCCGGCCAGACGCCGGGCGGTTCCCCTCCACCCGCGGGCCGCGCGCGCGTGGTCCCCAGGCCGCGTGCGGCCGGCGCGCTCAGCGCGTCAGCGCGCGTGCGTGATGCGCGATGTGATCGGCGATGAACGTCGAGATGAAGTAATAGCCGTGATCGTAGCCCGCATGCCGGCGCAGCATGAGCGGCTGACCTGCCGCGCGGCACGCGGCCTCGAGCACATCCGGATTGAGCTGCGTCGCGAGGAATTGATCGGCGAGCCCCTGGTCGATCAGGATGGCGTCGGCAAACTTGTGCGCATCGGCGCGTGCGACCAGTTCGCTCGCGTCATACCGTTTCCACGCTTCGCGATCGGCGCCCAAATAACCGGAAAACGCCTTTTCGCCCCACGGGCAGCGCGTCGGCGCGGCAATCGGCGCGAACGCCGATACTGACCGGTACACGTCCGGATGGCGCAACGCGAGCACGAGCGCGCCGTGGCCGCCCATCGAATGCCCGAAGATGCCGAGCCGCGCGCCGTCGATCGGCAACTCGGCCGTCACCGCCGCGCGCAGCTCGTCGGCAACGTATGACTCCATCCGGTAATGCGCCGACCACGGCGCTTCGGTCGCGTCGACGTAAAAGCCCGCGCCGACGCCAAAATCCCACGCGTCGGTCTCGCCCGGCACGCCCGCGCCGCGCGGGCTGGTATCGGGCGCGACGAGCGCAAGCCCCGCCTGCGCGGCAAAGCGCTGCGCGCCGGCCTTGATCGCGAACGTCTCGTCGGTGCAGGTCAGCCCCGCGAGATAGAACAACGCCGGCACGCGGCCATATGCCGCCTGCGGCGGCAGATACACCGAGAATTTCATCGGCAGCCCGATCGCCTTCGAAGCGTGCCGGTAAAAGCGCTGCTCGCCGCCGTGGCAAGCATGCGACGAAACGAGTTCGAGCATCGCGTCACCTGCGCTCAATACAATACGACCGAGCGGATCGACTCGCCGCGCTTCATCAGCGCGAAGCCGTCGTTGATCCGCTCAAGCGGCAGCGTGTGCGTGATCAAGTCGTCGATGTTGATCTTGCCTTCCATGTACCAGTCGACGATCTTCGGCACGTCGGTGCGCCCGCGCGCGCCGCCGAACGCCGAGCCCTTCCATTCGCGCCCCGTTACGAGCTGGAACGGCCGCGTGCCGATCTCCTCGCCCGCCGCCGCGACGCCGATGATGAACGACTGCCCCCAGCCCTTATGCGTGCATTCGAGCGCCTGGCGCATCGTCGTCACGTTGCCGATGCATTCGAACGAATAATCCGCGCCGCCGTCGGTCAGCTGCACGATATGGTCGACGACGTTCGGCACGTCCTTCGGATTGACGAAGTGCGTCATCCCGAACTTCTTCGCAAGCTCGACGCGCGCCGGATTGATGTCGACGCCGATGATCTTGTCCGCGCCGACCATCTTCGCGCCCTGGATCACGTTCAGCCCGATGCCGCCCAAACCGAACACCGCGACGTTCGCGCCCGCCTCGACCTTCGCCGAGTAGACCACCGCACCCACGCCCGTCGTCACGCCGCAGCCGATATAGCAAACCTTGTCGAACGGCGCGTCCTCGCGGATCTTCGCAACCGCGATCTCCGGCACGACGATGTAGTTCGAGAACGTCGACGTGCCCATGTAATGGAAGATCGGCTTGCCGCCGATCGAGAAGCGCGACGTCGCATCGGGCATCAGCCCCTTGCCCTGCGTCGCGCGGATCTTCTGGCACAGGTTCGTCTTGCGCGACAGGCAAAATTTGCATTCGCGGCACTCGGGCGTATAAAGCGGAATCACGTGATCGCCCTGCTTCAGCGTGCCGACGCCCGGCCCGACATCGACCACGACGCCCGCGCCCTCATGGCCGAGAATCGCCGGAAAGATGCCTTCCGGGTCCGCGCCGGACAGCGTGTAATAGTCCGTATGGCAGATACCCGTGGCCTTCACCTCGATCAGCACTTCGCCCGCACGGGGGCCTTCGAGATCGACTTCTTCGATCGTCAGCGGCTCGCCCGCCTTCCATGCAATTGCGGCCTTCGTTTTCATCGGGGACTCCTGTCGGTAGCGGGCCGCGCCGCGTGCGGCTGTCGCCGCGCGGCGCGGCAATGGGAACATAGGCAAACAGCATGATCGCAAAGCAGCGGGCGGCGCGCGTGCACGCACGAGCCGTCCGCTTGCTCAAATGCGACATTGCTGGCGCCGGCAAGCAAAACGTAAAATTTTAATCGCTTGTGCCAAACCACGCTTCGGTTCGCCTGTACAGCTCGACGAAGCGCGCGTGGCGCGCAGCAAGCGCCGCATCCCCGCTCGGCGTGGCCACGCATGACGCCGCCGGCGCGAGCGCGGCAAGCTCGGCCGCCCGCCAATGCCCCGCCGCAACGCCCGCGAACAGCGCCGCGCCACGCGCGGCGGCATGTGGGCAATCGACGGCGAGCAATTCGACGTCGAGCGCGTCGGCCAGCAATTGCCGCCAGCGCGGCTCGATCGAGCCGCCGCCCGCGAGCCGCAACGCACGCACCGGCAAGCCGTGCGCACGGATCGCGTCGAGCCCCGCACGCAACGCGAACGCAACGCCCTCGAACGCAGCGCGCATCAACGCGCCGCGCGCGTCGCCCAGCGTGAGGCCGAGCCAGCCGCCGCGCGCCGCGGGGTTCATCCACGGCGAACGCTCCCCCGTCAAATACGGCAGGAAACTGAGCTGCGGCGACGCCGGCACGGAAAACGCGTCGTCGTAGGCCGAACGCCAGTCTGAGTAGACGAGCCAGCCGCGCGCCGCATCGAGCGCGATCCCGACGTTCTGCATCGCCGCCATCGTGTAATAGCGCACGCCGAGCGCCGCCCGGTAACGGTGCAGCCCGGCGCGCGGCGCGCCCGCCCGCTCGCTCAGCACGACAATCTGGCCGCCCGTGCCGGTGGTGAGCAGCGCGTCCCCGTCGTGCACGAGGCCGCTGCCGAGCGCCGCGCACGGCGTGTCGCCCGCGCCCGTGGCAAGCGGAATGCCGGCAGGCAGGCCAAGCGCGCTCGCGGCATCGGCCGACAACGCGCCGCAAACCGCATGCGACGCGCGCAGCGGCGCGAACAGCGCACGCGGCAGACCGAGCGCGTCGATCAGCGCGTCGTCCCGGTCGCCGTCCGGGCTCGCGAGCGCGGTCGCGCACGCATCGGACGGATCGCTCGCGCTCTCGCCGCCCAGCGCGGCGCGCAGCCAGTCCTTCGGTTGCCACGCCCAGCGCGCGGCGTGCAGCAGATCCGGCTCGTGCGACGCCAACCATGCGAGCAGCGGCCCTGCCATGCCAGGCGAGACGGGATTGGGCGCGCGCGGCCGGTGCGCGAGCTGCGGCTCGCCCGCATTCGATCCGGACTCGGTCTGCCCGGCCCCGCCGCTGCACTGCCCGCTCGTCCCGGCCGGCGCCGGCCTGCCGACGCCCGGCCAAGCCGCGACGAGCGCCGACGCACGCGTATCCGGCCATAGCATCGCCGGGCGCATCGCACATCCGGCCGCATCGGCCAGCACCACACCGTGCATCTGTCCTGACAAGCCGATCGCGCCGATGCGCGCGCGTTCGCCGTCGGGCAAGCGCTGCGCGGCGTCGACGAGCGCACGCCACCAAACCTGCACGTCGATCTCCGCCCACCCCGGCTGCGGCGTCGCGACCGGATACGCGGCGCACGCCGTCGCGCGCACTTGGCCGCCGCCGTCGACGATCGCGAGCTTCAACGAGCCTGTCCCCAGATCAATGCCGAGAAATCGCATGACGTAATCGCAATGGATATGCATAAGCCGGCGCCGATGATAACCGGCCTGCCGCCGTCCGGTCCCCAACGCCCGCGCGAACGGCCGGCTGAACGCGCCTTGCCGCCGCCGAACGAACACCATGCCGATTCTTCGATACCGAAGATAAAGCCGGCGATATTTGACGGCATCGACCCATCATTTTTGAACTGCGATAAAAGCACGGCACACCGCCCGCACCGCTTCATTATCCGGCCCCGAGCATGAACGCATCGTCTTTTCCGTCTCCGAGCGCATATCGGCGCAGCAAAGCCCGGAATAAAACCGGGCGATCTTGTGGCGATTCGCCGACGCGCATAACGTTGGCCCACTGCCCCGACAAAATCATGGAGTGAGACAGATGCAATCGAACACGGTCCATCCGTGCGATGAAGTGTTGCCTGCCGGCAAGCTGCTGACGCTCGGTCTGCAACACGTTCTCGTGATGTACGCAGGCGCCGTCGCGGTGCCATTGATCGTCGGCGGCGCGCTCAAACTGCCGAAGGATCAGCTTGCGTTCCTGATCAGCGCGGATCTGTTCGCGTGCGGCATCGCAACGCTGATTCAGACGTTGGGCGTCGCGATCTTCGGCATCCGGCTGCCGGTCATCATGGGCTGCACGTTCGCGGCCGTCGGCCCGATGATCGCGATCGGCACGAATCCCGGCCTGGGCATTCTGGACGTATTCGGCGCGACGATCGCGGCCGGCGCGATCGGCATCGTGCTCGCACCGGCCATCGGCCGGCTGCTGCGATTCTTTCCGCCCGTCGTCGTCGGCACCGTGATCGCGGTGATCGGGCTGTCACTGATGGAAGTCGGCATCAACTGGGCGGCGGGCGGCGTCGGCAATCCGAACTACGGCGATCCGCTCTATCTCGGGCTGTCGTTCGTCGTGCTCGCGCTGATTCTCGCGATCAACCGGTTCGGTCGCGGCTTCGTCGCGAATATTTCGGTGCTGCTCGGCATCGCCGCGGGCTTCGCGATCGCGTTCGCGACCGGCCGCGTGAACACCGACGGCATCGCCGCGGCGCCGTGGGTCGGCTTCGTCACGCCGTTCCATTTCGGGTGGCCGCATTTCGATCCGCTTTCGATCGCCACGATGGTTATCGTGATGTTCATCACGTTCATCGAATCGACAGGCATGTTTCTCGCGGTGGGCGACATGGTCGAGCGGCCGGTCGATCGCGACACGCTCGTGCGCGGCTTACGCGTGGACGGCCTCGGCACGTTGATCGGCGGCATCTTCAATTCGTTCCCGCATACGTCGTTCTCGCAGAATGTCGGCCTGATCGGCGTGACGGGCGTGAAGAGCCGCTTCGTCTGCGCGACGGGCGGCGTGATCCTCGTGCTGCTCGGACTGTTTCCGAAGATGGCGCAGGTAGTCGCGTCCGTGCCGCCTTTCGTGCTCGGCGGCGCGGGAATCGTGATGTTCGGAATGGTCGCGGCGAACGGCATGAAGGTGCTGTCGAAGGTCGATTTCGTACACCGCCAGCACAATCTGTTCATCGTCGCGGTAAGCGTCGGGCTCGGGCTCGTTCCCGTCGTGTCGCCGCACTTCTTTTCGAAGCTGCCGGCCGCGCTCGCCCCGATTCTGCATAGCGGGATTCTGCTCGCGTCGGTATCGGCCGTCGTGCTCAACATCGTGTTCAACGGCATCCGCGGCGAGCGCGACGCGCGTCAAGCGATCCGGCAAGCGGGCCGCGATTTCGACCGGCGTCCGGCCGATCTTCATTGACGCTCATGCGCTCGTGGCGATTGCCGCGCGTGCGGACGCACCGGGGCTTGGCGCTCGCCACGAACCCACGAGCCGGCCGGGCGCACGTCGCCCTCCATGCGCCGCATGCCGGCCTGCCGATGCGATGAGTGCGGCAGTTTGACGGCACGCTGCGCGCCCATCAACGAAAACACCCCAAAGGCCGGAGGAAAGAAACGTCCGGCTTTCGGGGTGTGATACAACGCTACGCGAGATATTTCATCCGCACGGCCAACTTGCGATACAACAGTCGACTGCCGTTGCGCTCGCCTTGGCATGTCGGCAAGCCGGGCCACGGGAGGACGAATCGGGATTTCCGTTCGCCTGCCGCGCAGCCGTCGCGAATGCTCAGCTTGTCGTCGCGGCGGCAGCCGAGGCAGCCTGCGCGGCGGACGCCGCCGCAGGCGCGGCCGCGTTGCCGTAACGGACCGGCGCATCGGCCGGACGCGGCGTCTCGCCCGCCCGCTCGATCCACCCGCCGCCCAGCGCGCGGTACAGATCCACCAGGCTCGTCCACCGCGCAAGGCGCGCAGTGATCAGCGATTGCTGCGCCGAGTACAGATCCGTCTGCGCCGTCAGCACCGACAGATAGCTGTCCACGCCGTTCTTATAACGCAGATCCGACAGATCGAACCGCCGCTGCTGCGCGTGCTCGTTGCGCTCCAGCGCCGCAATCTGCTGATCATACGTGCCGCGCGCCGCCAACCCGTCCGACACCTCCCGGAACGCCGACTGAATCGCCTTCTCGTAGTTCGCGATCTCGATGCGCTTTTGCACGTTCGCGTAATTCAGATTCGCGATATTCTTCCCGCCTTCGAAGATCGGCATCGTGATCTGCGGCGCGAACGACCACGCCGCCGTGCCCGCCTTGAACAGGCCCCCGAGCGTCGGGCTCGCCGTCCCGAAGGCGCCCGTCAGCGAAATCCGCGGGAAGAACGCGGCGCGCGCCGCGCCGATGTTTGCATTCGCTGCCAGCAACTGCTGCTCCGCTTCCATGATGTCCGGGCGGCGGGTCAGCAGATCGGACGGCAGTCCCGCCGGAATGTCCGTCAGCAGGTTCTGCGCGTCCAGCGGCAGCCCCGCCGGCAGATCCTCCGGCAGCGGCTCGCCGATCAGCAGCACCAGCGCATTCAACGCCTGCGCGCGGGCGCGCGCCTGCGCCTGCTGGTTCGCCAGCGCCGTCTCGACCACCGTCTGCGCCTGCCGCAACGCCAGCTCCGTGCCCGTGCCGTTGTCGAATTGCAGCTTCGTCAGGTCATATGACGACTGCGCGGTCTTCAGCGTGTTCTCCGTCACCCTCAGCAGATCATCGGTCGACAGCAGCGCCAGATACTGGTCGGCCACCTGCGAGACGAGCGAAATCTCCGCCGCCTTGCGCGCCTGCGCGGTCGCCAAATACTGCGCGAGCGCCTGGTCCTTCAGGCTCTGCAGCCGGCCGAACAGATCCAGCTCCCACGACGCCGACAGCCCGACGTTGTAGGTTGTCGTGATGTTGTGGTTCGGCGTCACCGTCAGCGCGTCCGTGCGGCCCTGCGTCGCCGTCAGCGCGTTCGGCAACCGCTGGCGGCTGCCGGTGCCGCTCGCGTCGAGCGCCGGAAACAGCGCCGCGCGCGTGATCTGATACTGCGCGCGCGCCGCTTCGACGTTCAACACCGACACCCGCAGGTCGCGATTGTTTTTCAGCGCGATTTCGATCAGCCGCTGCAGCCGCGGATCGGCAAAGAACTCGCGCCAGCCGATCTCAGCGGCCGATTGGCCGTTCGCGCTGCGCGTACCCGGCGCGGCACCCGGCTGCGTCGCATACACGCCGTCGGTCGGGAACGCGCCGGATACCGGCGCGGCTGGGCGCTCGTAGCGCGGCGCCAGCGTGCAGCCCGCCGCGAGAAGCGCGACCGCGAGCGCGGTCAAAGCATGGATTGGCTTCATCAGTTATTCCTTCCTGCCAGCGTCGTCATCGCCGTGCTTCGGCGCTTCGGTGCGATGCGAGTGCTCCTGCGCGAGACGCAGCGCATCGTCGGCATCTTCCTTCTCGCCGCTGAACACCGCGCGCACCTTCACGAAGAACATCGGGATCATGAAGATCGCGAGGAACGTCGCGGTGATCATCCCGCCGATCACGCCGGTACCGATCGCGTGCTGGCTCGCCGAACCCGCGCCGTTACTGATCGCAAGCGGCAGCACGCCGAGAATGAACGCAAGCGACGTCATCAGAATCGGACGCAACCGCAACCGCGCGGATTCCAGCGCCGCCTCGATCGGCCCCATCTTCTCGGTGATCTGCAGCTCACGCGCGAACTCGACGATCAGAATCGCGTTTTTCGCCGACAAGCCCACCGTGGTCAACAAGCCCACCTGGAAGAACACGTCGTTCTCCAGCCCGCGCAGCGTCGCCGCAAGCAGCGCGCCGATCACGCCGAGCGGCACGACCATGATCACCGAGAACGGAATCGACCAGCTTTCATACAGCGCCGCGAGACACAGGAACACGACGAGAATCGAGATCGCATACAGAATCGGCGCTTGCGAGCCCGACTGGATTTCCTGGAACGACAGCCCCGTCCACGAATAGCCGATGCCCGTCGGCAGCTTCTTCGAGAGCGCTTCCATCGCCGCCATCGCTTGGCCGGTCGACTTGCCCGGCGCGGCCTGGCCCTGGATTTCCATCGCCGAGACGCCGTTGTAACGCTCGAGCTTCGGCGAGCCATACGTCCAGTGTCCGGTCGCGAACGAGCTGAACGGCACCATTCCGCCCGCACCGTTGCGCACGTACCAGATGTTCAGATCTTCCGGCTGCATCCGGAACGGCGCATCCGCCTGCACGTAAACCTTCTTGATCCGGCCATCGGTATCGAGGAAGTTGTTCACGTAGCTCGATGCCCAGGCGATCGAGAACGTCTGGTCGATCGCCGCCGCCGTGACGCCGAGCGCGTTCGCCTTCTCGCGATCGATGTCGACCTTGTATTGCGGCGTATCGTTCAGGCCGTTCGGACGAACGCCCATCAGCGTCGGATCCTTCGCGGCCATCCCGAGCAGTTGGTTGCGCGCGGCCATCAACGCATCGTGGCCAAGGCCCGCGTTGTCGGTCAGCTCGAAGTCGAAGCCGGCTGCCGTGCCCAGCTCCGGAATTGACGGCGGGTTGAACGGAATCACCATCGCATCTTTGTAGCCCGCATAGCGCCCGAACATCCGGCCGATCAGCGCCTGCACCTTCTGGTTCGCGCTCTGCCGCTTCGAGAAGTCCTTCAGCCTGACGAACACGAGACCCGAGTTCTGGCCGCGGCCCGCAAAGCTGAAGCCGTTCACCGTGAACGCCGATTCGACGATGTCCTTCTCGTCAGTGAGCAGATAGTCGGTGATGTTCGCGAGCGTCTTCGCGGTCGTCTCCTGCGTCGAGCCCGACGGCGTCTGCACGATCACGAACATCAGGCCCTGGTCTTCATCCGGCAGGAACGACTTCGGCAGCCGCACGAACAGCAGACCCACCGCGACGATCACCACCAGATAGATGATGAGCCAGCGGCCCGAGCGTTTGATCACGTGGTGCACGCCGACGTGGTATTTGTCGCGGCTCTTGTTGAAGGTGCGGTTGAACCAGCCAAAGAAACCCTTCTTCTCGTCGTGGTGCCCCTGCGGAATCGGCTTGAGGATCGTCGCGCACAGCGCGGGCGTCAGAATCAGCGCGACGAGCACCGACAGCACCATCGCCGAGACGATCGTCAGCGAGAACTGCCGGTAGATCGCGCCGACCGAGCCGCCCGAGAATGCAACCGGCACGAACACCGCCGACAGCACGAGCGCCACGCCGACGAGCGCGCCGGTGATCTGCCCCATCGCCTTCTTCGTCGCCTCCTTCGGCGGCAAGCCCTCCTCGGCCATCACCCGCTCGACGTTCTCGACGACGACGATCGCATCGTCGACGAGCAGGCCGATCGCGAGCACGAGACCGAACATCGACAGCGTATTGATCGAGAAGCCGACCGCCGACATGATCGCGAACGTACCGAGCAGCACGACCGGCACCGCGATCGTCGGAATGATCGTCGCGCGCAGGTTCTGCAGGAACAGATACATCACGAGGAACACGAGGACGATACCCTCGAGCAGCGTCTTCACCACTTCCTCGATCGACAGCCGCACGAACGGCGTCGTGTCATACGGATACTTGACGACAAAACCGTGCGGGAAATACGGTGCGAGTTCGGCGATCTTCGCGCGCACGGCACTCGCGGTGGCGAGCGCGTTCGCATTCGTCGCGAGCTGAATGCCCATCGCGGCCGCCGGACTGCCGTTGTACTTTGAGTCGAAGTTGTAGTTCTCCGCGCCAAGGCCGATCTTCGCGACATCCTTCAGACGCACCTGCGAGCCGTCCTGGTTGACCTTCAAGAGGATGTTGCCGAACTGCTCGGGCGTTTCCAGCAGCGTCGCCTCGGTGATCGTCGCTTGCAGCACTGTGCCCGGCTCGGCTGGCGTGCCGCCGACCTGGCCGCCCGCAACCTGCACGTTCTGCGCCGAAATCGCGCTCGTCACGTCAGTCGGCGTGAGGCCATAGTTCGTCAGCTTGTTCGCATCGAGCCAGATTCGCATCGCATATTGCGAGCCGAACACCGTGACCGTACCGACGCCGTTGATCCGGCTGATCGGGTCCTTCACGTGCGACGCGACGTAGTTCGCGAGGTCATACCGGTTCATGCTGCCGTCTTCGGATACGAACGCGAGCACGAGCAGGAAGCTGCTGCTCGACTTCGTCACCGACAAGCCGAGCTGCTGAACCACCTGCGGCAGAATCGGCGTCGCGAGGGACAGCTTGTTCTGCACCTGCACCTGCGCGATATCCGGATTCGTGCCCGGCGCGAACGTCAGCGTGATCGTCGCGGTGCCCGAGTCGTCACTCGTCGACGACATATACAGGAAGTTGTCGAGACCGCTCATCTGCTGCTCGATCACCTGCGTCACCGTGTCTTCCACCGTCTTCGCGGAAGCGCCCGGGTAATTCGCGCTGATCTGAATCGACGGCGGCGCGATGGTCGGATACTGCGCGATCGGCAGCGTGAAGATCGCCGCGACGCCGGCCAGCATCAGAATGATGGCGATCACCCAAGCAAAGATCGGGCGATCGATAAAAAACTTTGCCATGAAACAGGCCCCCTGCTGTTAACGCGCGCTCGACGCAGCGGCGGCGCTTGCGGATGAAGCGCCCGAGGCCGCGCCCGGCGCAGCCGAAGCGGACGACGATGCCCCTGCTTGCGCCGGCGACGCCGCGCCCGGCGCCCCCCCGGCTGCGGGCAACTGCGCCGGCACCGCCTTCACTGTCATCCCGGGCTGCACCTTTCCGGTGCCCTGCACGATCACCCGGTCGCCCGCCGACAAGCCGCCCTCGACCACCCAGTTCTGCCCTTGCATCCCCGTCGTCGTCAGCACCCGCGGCGCAACCTTTCCATCGCCGCCGACCACCAGCGCCACCGCCTGCCCCTTCGCGTCACGCGTGACGCCCACCTGCGGCACGAGGAACGCGTTCTCGTTGACCCCTTCCTCGATCCGCGCGCGCACGAACATGCCGGGCAACAGCACGCGCTGCTTGTTCGGGAAGATCGCCCGGACCGTCACCGAACCCGTCGTCTGATCCACCGTCGCGTCGGTGAATTGCAGCTTGCCCTGCTCCGGATACGGCTTGCCGTCCTCCAATATCAGCGTCACCTTCGCCGCCCCCGGGCCGTCCTTCTTCAGCCGCCCGCTCTGAATGTCCTGGCGCAGCTTCAGCCCGTCCAGGCTCGATTGCGTCAGATCGACGTATACCGGGTCCAGCTGCTGCACCGTCGACATCAGCGTCGCCTGGCTCGCCTGCACGTATGCGCCCGGCGTCACCTGCGAAATCCCCACGCGCCCAGAGATCGGCGACACCACGTCCGTGTATCCCAGGTTGATCTGCGCCGTATCCACTGCTGCCTTGCCCGCCGCCACGTCCGCGGCCGCCTGACCTTGCGAGGCCACCGCGTTGTCGTAGTCTTGCTTGCTCACCGCGTTCGCCGCCACCAGCACCTTGTAGCGCGCGACCAATGCGTTCTGCGTCGCGAGATTCGCCTGCGCCTTCGCAAGTGTCGCCTTCGCGCTGTTCAGCGCCGCGACATACGGCGCGGGATCGATCTTGTACAGCCGCTGCCCCGCCTTTACGTCACTGCCTTCCACGAATTCCCGGCGCAACACGATCCCATCCACGCGCGCGCGGACCTGCGCGACCAAGAACGCATTCGTGCGCCCCGGCAATTCGGTGACGACCGGCACCGATTGCGGCTGGACCGCGACAACCCCGACTTCCGGCGTTTGCGGCGCAGGAGCCGACTCTTTTTTTCCGCACGCGGCCAGGAAAACAGCGGCCGTCGCAACAGTGATTAAGCGGTATGGAACCCGTTCGACGCGCATGGAGCGACCTCGTTTGTAGCAAAAGAAATAAGCGCCAACCCGCTGGGACACGAAACATTTACCCCGTGCGCCGCGGATCGGACAACTGAATTGCTTGACTGCGGATGCAAAACTTGCCAGCGGCACGCGACCACCGTGCCGGGATGCCGCCGTGCAAGCCGCACGCGACACTGAGGAGGGAAATCAGCAGGAACCGATAATAACTGATTGCCTCGGAAGCGATTCAGTCGTAGCCTCGCATTGTATATACATTCACGAATGTATATAAATAACTTTACGCGCCGCACAATTTTTTACAAATTACTGTCGTTTACGCCGTATCGGCCGGTGGAGCCTGCTTCCACGCGCGGCATTCACTATATCTTTCATATTGCCTTCACATGATCCCGCTCCTGTCCACGACGAGTCCTTGAATGGTCAGACGCACGAAAGAGGAGGCGCTCGCCACCCGCGACCGGATTCTCGATGCCGCCGAGCATGTCTTCTTCGAAAAAGGCGTGTCGCATACGTCGCTTGCCGATATCGCCCGGCACGCGGGCGTGACGCGCGGCGCGATCTATTGGCATTTCGCGAGCAAGAGCGAACTGTTCGACGCAATGTTCGACCGCGTGCTGATGCCGCTGGACGAACTGAAGGCCGACACCGGCAAGACGCTCGCGGATCCGCTCGGCCGGATCCGCGAGATCCTGACCTGGTGCCTGCTGGGGGCCGCGCGCGATCCGCAGTTGCAGCGCGTGTTCAGCATCCTGTTCATGAAGTGTGAGTATGTGGCGGACATGGGCCCGCTCCTCGAGCGCCACCGCGCAGGCATGCTCGACGCGCTGAACAACCTCGAAGCCGATCTCGTGCAGGCGGTCGCGAACGGCCAGATGCCGGCCGATCTCGATACGTGGCGTGCGTCGCTGATGCTGCATACGCTCGTCAGCGGCTTCGTGCGCGATATGCTGATGCTGCCCAACGAGATCGACGCGAACTGCCATGCGGAAAAGCTCGTCGACGCCTGCCTCGACATGCTGCGCACCAGTGCGTCGATGCGGCGCGATCCGGCTTGAGGCACGCGCTGCGCCGTGCATCGTTCAGCCGCCGCAGCCCTCGGCGACCACGCCGCGCGCGCTGAGCGTTGCTCGGCCTCGTTCAACCTCGTTCAGCGCGCCGCGCCCTCGCGCGCTGGTTCGACGCGTAGATGTTGTCGCGCGCGAGCGCCTCGCCCGTGGCAAGCGCCTCGATCCAGTCACGCGTCGATGTCACCGCCGCGAAATTCGACTGCATCACGACCGTGAACGCGCGGTGAATCTCTTGCGCGCTCGCCGCGCCTGCCGCGTTCTCGTATGACAGCGCGCCCGTCGCGTCGGCCAGATACTCGAGCGCATACCCCGCCTGCGCCGCCTGATAAACGGTCGATGCATTGCAGTTGTGCGTCATGTAGCCGGCGATCGCGAGCGTGTCGATTCGATGAGCGTCGAGCCACGCAGCCAGATCGGTGCCGACGAACACGCTCGCCTTCTGCTTCTCGATCCGGTGCGTGAACGCGCGCGATGCGACGACCGGGTGCAGCGCGGCGCCCGCGCTGCCGCGCGCGAAAATCGGCGAGCCGGCCGGCGCAACGTGCTCGACGACCACGACCGGCACCCCCGCGCCGTGCGCCGCGTCGATCGCGCGCCCGATGTTCGCGAGCGACGTATCGACATCCGGATATTCGATCGGCAGATCGCCCGTCACATATTCGTTCTGCACATCGATGACGAGCAGCGCACGGCGGGAAAAAGAAGCGGACATGAGAGGCTCCTGGCAAATAAACGGGAACGCCGGACAAGTTGACGGCGCGAATCGCGCGGCCCGGCTGCGGCGCGACCCGCTACCCCGGATTGTTCGCGCACAGGCCATTGCTCGATAGCGGCCCGATTGCCAATATTCGCTAGAATCGGGCCAATCGTCCGCCTTCCGGAGTCCGATCGATGCGCACCGTCGCCGCTTCCGAACCGCCGCATGTCGTCGCTGTCGTCGCCTACGACGGCATCAGCCCGTTTCACCTTTCGGTGCCGTGCATCGTGTTCGGCGAGCCCCGCCCCGGCGAGCCGCGTTTCGAATTGCGCGTGTGCGCGATCGACGCGGGCGCACTGGCGACCACCAGCGGCTTCACGATTACCGCGCCGCACGGGCTCGATGCGCTCGAAGGCGCCGACACCGTCATCGTGCCGTGCTGGCACGACGGCACGGAAACGCCGCCTGCTGCGCTCGTCGATGCGCTGCGCGCCGCGCACGCGAACGGCGCGCAGCTCGTCGGCCTATGTCTCGGCGCGTTCGTGCTCGCGGCAACGGGCCTGCTCGACGGCCGAACAGCGACGACGCACTGGGCCTGGGCCGACGACTTCGCGCGGCGCTATCCGCGCGTGACGCTCGATGCCCACGTGCTCTACATCGACGACGGTGACGTGATGACATCGGCCGGCACCGCGGCGGGCCTCGACTGCTGCCTGCACGTGGTGCGCAAGCGGTATGGCGCGAGCGCCGCGAACCGGATCGCGCGGCGTCTCGTCATTCCGCCGCACCGGCAAGGCGGTCAGGCGCAGTTCGTCGACCAGCCGGTGGCTGCGAATCCGCGCGACGGCAGGCTCTCCGAACTGTTCGACTGGGTCCGCGAGAATCTCACGCTGCCGCATACGCTCGATTCGCTCGCGGCGCGCGCACTGATGAGCCGGCGCACGTTCACGCGCCATTTCCGACGCGCGACGGGCACGACGGTGGGCACCTGGCTGCTCGCGCAGCGGCTCGCACGCGCGCAACAGTTGCTCGAGGCAACCGATCGGCCGATCGACGCGATTGCACAGACAGCGGGATTCGGCTCGAGCGCCTCCCTACGGCAGCATTTCGCCGATGCGTTCGACACGTCGCCATCGGCTTACCGGCGTGAATTCCGCGGCGCTTGAGAAAAAGAGGCGCCGCAGCGCATGCAGAGGCGGCTCGCGATGAAACCGGCGCAAGCGGCACAACACGCCCGGCCGCCGCATCGCAAGCGCGATTCAGGAAAGAAAATGCAGGCGGCGCGAGCAATCGCGCGGCAGCAGGCCGAACGCGTCAGCGCACCGCATACAACAACAACGCGACGAAGACGATCATCGCCGCCCACGCCCACGGCGGCAGCGGACTCGATTCGCGATGGCCGAGCGCGCCGGCGGCGCGCGCGGTCAGCGCGCCGTCGGCCGGCATCGTAGGCGAGCGCTTCGCACCGAGCGTCATGCTCGCGGGCCGCAAAAACACGTGCCGACGCTCGCGCGCCCCGGCGCGCGCGCGATTCGGCGCAAGCCCGTGCTTGGCCAGCACGATCTGGCCGAACTCCGTGAAGAAATCGTCGGCCAATTCGGCGAGCGCATCGCGCAATTGCCTCACCGGCAGTTCAGCAAGCGGGCCGAACGCCGTCGCCCATATCGCATATTCGATTCGCGTTGCCGGCTTGGCCGGCAAATCGTCGCGCTCGCCGCCGCAGCCTGCGCCGCCAGCCTCGCGCGGCGCGCACTCGGCCGACGGCAGCGACACGTCGATCTGGCCGCGCAGCGCGCCAAGCTTGTCCGAGCGCGCCCTGAAGTGCAGCGTATGCCGGGCCGATCCGCGCGCGTCGCCGGGCTCGCCCGCGACAACATGCGCGCGCACCTCGTAACGGGCGCGCAACAGCCCGAACGGCACCGACAGCGCAACCGAAAACCCGTCGCGCGACAAGCGCGAAAATGCTTCGCAGTATTCAAGACTCGCGCGCACGAGCGCGGGATCGCGCAGCGCATCCCGCACGACGAGCGGCGCGAGCGGTATCCACAACGCGTCGTGCAATTCCATGATCGCCTCCGCCGGTGAGTTCGATCAGCGCGCCATGCGCAGACGATCGGCGCGCGACATATCGAAGACGGCATCGCACCGACGCGCACGCATGGCCCGCGACATTCGCCCGCCGTCTCCGGCAATGCCGCCGGCGGCATACGGATAAAAACAGGCGGCCCGACCGCGCTGCCCGCCGAGCGTGAGGCGATGATAATGCGCGCGCCACGATGCATCGGCATCACGGCGCGGCTGGGGGAAGAGGCCGAACGGCTGTGTTTCGTACAGCGTCGAGGCGGCGCTCGATTCGGCATCGGCGATCCGGTTGCGGATCGCGTGCGCGCGAAGGCGGTTCGGCCCGGTTTCAATGCAGTGACTTGCGGCGTCGGACATCGGTTTCCTCCGAGGCCGCCACGCCTATACGCACCGGCCGGAAATTGGAATGGTCCACGGCAACAGATGCCGCTCACGCCCCATTATCAGCCAAACCGCCTGACGAATGTGCAAAATTTACTGCATGCGCCACGAGAACGCGACCTTCGCGCCCCCTTTCGCCGGCACCGCGACCGTGCGCGTCTGCTCGTTGCCGTTGTACGCGGCGCGGATCGTGTAACGTCCCGGCGCGAGTCTGACAAGCATGTAAGGTCCGCGCGCGTCCGCCGCCAACACCTCGCGGCCGCGTGCATCGCGCACCGACACGCGAACGTCAGCAAGAAATTCACCGCCCGCGCCGGTAAAGCGCAGTGCGAGCGGCCAGCGCCGTTCGTTGCGCTGGAACGCGCTCGATTCGTCCTGCCCCACGCCCCCCGAGACGAAGCTGACATTGCCTTGCCGCTGCACATCCGGCAAGCCGGACTGCGCAAACGCCGAGCCCGCGATGCCGAAAGTCAGCGCCGCCGCGGCCAAATACCTCGAAATGGCTTGCTGTCGCATGGTTCGCTCCTTGAGTTCGTCAGCCGGAAACGGCGGGCCGACGCAGCGGCCCGCTCGAGCCGGACGAACCTGCCCGACCGGCTCAACCCAGATCGACCGGCACGAAGATCTGGGCGTCGTCACGCTGGATCAGCAACGCAAGATTGTTGCCCGCGCGCTTAACCACGTCGCGCAATTGCTCGGCGCTCGTCACCGGCGTGCCGTTCACCGCGAGAATCACGTCGCCCGGCTGGATGCCCGCGCCCGCTGCCGGACCCGTCGATTGCTGGACGACGAGGCCGTGCGTGAGCGACGTGCCATTGCGCTCGCGCGGCGTGAGCGGCCGCACCGACACGCCCAGACGCCCTTGCTCGGCGCTCGCGTCGCTGCTCACCGTCGTCTGGTTGTCGCCAAGCGATGCGAGCGTCACCGATACCGTCTTTTTCGACTTATCCCGCCAGATTTGCAACTGGGCCTGCGTGCCGGGCTTCATGCTCGCGATCTGCGAAGGCAGCGTGGTGGAATCCTGTACCGGTACGCCGTTGACCGCAAGGATCACGTCGCCGGGCTGCAACCCCGCCTTCGCAGCCGGCCCCTTCGGGTCGACCGCGCTGACGAGCGCGCCGTCCGGCTTGGGCAGACCAAACGAGCTGGCGAGCGTCTGATTGAGCCCCTGCACCGCGACGCCGAGCCGGCCGCGGCTCACGTGGCCCGTCTTCACGAGTTCGTCCTTCACCTTGATCGCCTCGTTGATCGGAATCGCGAACGACAGCCCCTGGAAGCCACCCGTCTGCGAGTAGATCATCGAGTTGATGCCGATCACTTCGCCTTGCAGATTGAACAACGGGCCGCCTGAATTGCCGGGATTCACCGGCACGTCGGTCTGGATGAACGGCGTGTAGTTCTCGTCAGGCAGCGCGCGCGATTTCGCGCTGATGATGCCCGAGGTCACCGTATTATCGAAACCATAAGGCGAGCCGATTGCGACGACCCACTGGCCAACCTTGCTCTGCGCCGGATCGCCAACCTTGACGGTCGACAAGCCGGACGCGTCGATCTTCAGCACCGCGACGTCCGACTGCTTGTCGGCGCCGACCACCTTTGCCTTGTATTCGCGCTTGTCGGTCAGTCTGACCGTCACGACGTTCGCGCCGTCGATCACATGCGCGTTAGTCAGGATATAACCGTCGGAACTGATGATGAAGCCCGAGCCCAAGCTCGTGCTCGGCTGATCGTCGGGCGGCTGCGGCCCCACGCCCATGCCCGGAATCTGCCCGTAGAAATGCCTGAAGAACTGGTAGAACGGATCGTTCGGATCGAGCGGAATCTGCGGCATCCCCCGACGCTGCGCGGCACGCTGCACGACATGCTTCGCGCTGATGTTCACGACGGCGGGCCCGTAGGTCTCGACCAGCCCGGAAAAATCGGGAACGCCGGTCTTGGCGGCAGCTTCGGCCGGCATCAGCGCGGCAACCGCCGGCGTGATGATCTGCGGCTCCGCATGACGCGTACCCGCCACGTACCCCGCCGACAACGCTGCGGCAACGGCCACGGCAACTGCGCCACGCGCAAGGAATCGGGTAGTCATATCGTTCTCCTTGTTTAATGGTTCGAAGCGTAACGAGCCTGTCTTAAAGCAGTCTTAACCGGTTTCGCAGGCGCACGGGCAATGCGTATGCAAGGAGCGCAGCCGGTGGAGCAAGCGTGCGCGCGGCGACGCACGCAGACGCGGGCACGCCCGCGCGCCGGTACGCACGCGCACGCAACGCGCGAAGCAACGCCGATGCGCAACATACCGGACGCCTAAACGCGCGCTCGCGCCGTTGCAACGATCGCCCGGATGCGCGGCGCGAAAGCCTGCGCGTGTTGCGTCCGCGCGCCTCGCGTGAATCCGCCCGGCAAGTCCGGCTCACCCGGCCTGAGGAGTGGCCGCGCGCGGCATACGCGTCGATCAGATACCGGCCGCCCATCGTTCACGCCTCGTCACGCATCGGCCGCGCATGGCAGCCTGACGCTGACGAGCAAGCCGCCCGCCGGCGCTTCGCCCATCGCAATGCTCGCACGCTGCTGCGCGGCGATCCGCTTGACGATCGCAAGACCAAGACCGCTGCCCGACACGTCGGTGCGCGCCCGCGCGGACGAATCGCGATAGAAGCGGTCGAACACGCGCTCGCGTTCGGCGGCCGGAATGCCCGGGCCGCTATCGCCGATCTGCACCAGCGCGCTCGCGCCTTCGCCGCGCGTGAGCGACACGTCGATGCGTCCGCCTTGCGGCGTGTACTTCACCGCGTTGTCGAGCAGGTTGTTGAACATCACGCGCAGCGCGGCGGGATCGGCGAGCACCGCCGCATCCTCGAGCGCGTCGAAACCGAGATCGATATCGCGCCGCTGCGCGAGCGGCGCATGCGCGGCGACGCATTCCTCGATGAGCGCGCGCAAGTCGACGCGCTCGCGCACGGTTGCGTCGCCCGGCTCCGCGCGGGCGAGCGCGAGCAATTGCTCGGCAAGGCGCGTCGCGCGTGTCACGCCGTTTTGCAGATCGGCGATCGCCTCGCGGCGCGACGCGTCGTCCTGCGCACGCGCGACGAGCTGCGCCTGGATCTGCACGGCGGCAAGCGGCGTGCGCAATTCGTGCGCGGCGTCCGCGACGAACGCCTTTTGCGTGTCGAGCGCGGCGGCCAGACGCGCGAGCAGTCCGTTCAGCGCGCGCACGAGCGGCTGCACCTCGAGCGGCAACGGCGTATCGGGCAGCGCGTCGAGCGCGTCGGGCCGGCGCGCCTCCACCGCGCGCGTGACGCGCTGCAATGGCGCAAGACCGCGCCCGATGATCATCCACACCGCCGCGCCGAGAAACGGCAGCAGCACGATGAGCGGCCAAAGCGTGCGCAGCGCGACGCTCGCGGCAAGCCGGTTGCGCACCGACAGCGGCTGCGCGAGCTGCACGACGTTGTCGCCGACGATCGCGCCATACACTCGCCACGCGCCGCGCTCGGTGCGCTCGGTCGAGAAGCCCAGCTCGGCGCGCGGCGCGATCGGCGCGCGCGGATGTGAGAAATACATCAGCACGCCGTTGCGGTTCCAGATCTGGATCACGATCCCCTCGTCGCCGTTCGTGTGCGAGCCCAGCACCTGCGAGAACGGTTCGGACGGCAACGCGGCCGCGATCAGTTGCAACTGGTTGTCCATCACTTCGTTTGCCGCGTCGAGCGCCTGCCGGTAGATCAGCCAGCCGGCGATCCCGACGCCGGCCACGACAATCGCGAGCAGCCAGATCAGCAGTTGATGACGAATCGACTTCACGCGCTACGATTCCTTCACGACCATATAGCCCAGGCCGCGGACGTTGCGGATCAGGTCCGAGCCGAGCTTCTTGCGCAGCGCGTGTATATACACCTCGACGGTGTTGCTGCCGATCTCCTCGCCCCAGCCATACATCTTCTCCTCGAGCTGGCTCTTCGACAACACCGCGCCGGGACGCGCGAGCAGCGCCTCGAGCAGCGCGAATTCGCGCGCGGACAACGCCACGGGCGCGCCGTCGAGCGTGACCTGATGCGACGCCGGATCGAGCGTCAGCGCGCCGTAGCGGACCAGCGATTCGCTGCGCCCCGCCTGGCGGCGGATCAGCGCGCGCATCCGCGCGGCAAGCTCGTCGAGATCGAACGGCTTGACGAGATAATCGTCGGCGCCCGCGTCGAGGCCCTTCACCCGATCGGCAACCGCATCGCGCGCGGTGAGAATCAGCACGGGCAGCGCGAGCCCGCGCGCGCGCAGCGCGCGCAGCACGTCGATACCGTCGCGCTTGGGCAGGCCGAGATCGAGCAGCAGCAGGTCGTGCGCCTCGCCGGTGGTAAGCGCGGTCAGCGCGGCTTCGCCGTCCTGGACCCAGTCGACCGCGCAACCATCGGCTTTCAACGCCTTTCTCACTCCTTCGGCGATCATCCGATCATCTTCGACTAGCAATATCCGCATTCTGAAAAACGTCCGTCGCATGCATTCACGATGGCGGACATTGTAGCGCCGTGCCGTGCCGTGCACGCGCGGACAACGGCGCGATGCAGCGCGGTACGCGCCGTTTTCTCTACAATGTGCGCCTTCGCCGCCGCGCAAGCGCACGGCTGTTCGCTGCGCCTTTCCTGTTCCGGTATCCCGATATTCGTCGATGAATCCACCTGCCCGTCACCTCGCCGCTCCAGCCAGCGTGTGCCGCCCATCCCGCCCGCGCCGCTGCGCCGCAAGCGCCCGCCGCGCGATTCTGCGCGGCGCGATGCTCGCCGCCGCTGCCGCCGCGCTCGCATTCGCCGCGCCCGCCAGCGCGCGCCAGACCAAGCCGCACCGGCCGGCTGCGGCCGCCGTGTCGGCCGCGCAAGGCGTGCTGCCGGCGCCGATGCTCGCCGCACTGCAGCGTGCCCACGTGCCGGCATCGAGCGTGAGCGTCGTCGTCGAGCGGATCGGCAATCCATCGCCGGTCGTCGCATGGAACGCAAGCCGCGCGATGCAGCCCGCATCGACGATGAAGCTCGTCACGACCTATGCGGGGCTGTCGCTCCTCGGCCCCGACTACCGCTGGCGCACGACCGCTTACGCGCAAGGCGCGGTCGACGCGAGCGGCACGCTGCACGGCACGCTGTACGTGAAAGGCACGGGCGACCCGAAGCTCGTGCCGGAAGAATTGATCGACCTGGTCAACCGTATCCGGCGCATGGGCATCGTCAACATCGACGGCGCGCTCGTGCTCGACAAGACGTTCTTCGCGCCGCAAACGCGCGACCTGCCGCCGCTCGACGACGACGTGAGCGCACCGTACAACGTCGGCCCCGATCCGCTGCTTTATGCATTCAAGTCGCTGTCGTTCACGGTGACGCCGACCGACAACGGCGCCGTCGCGATCGACGTGCTGCCCGCGCTGTCGGATCTGACGATCGACAACGCGCTCGTCGCCGGCAACGGCGCGTGCGGCGCGGCCGCGGCCGCCGCCGCACGCCCCGCCGTGTCGATGGGCGCGGACGGCGCGCTCGACGCGTCGTTCGCGGGCGCGTATTCGCAGCGCTGCGGGCCGACGACGACCAACATCGCCGTGCTCGACCACACCGTGTTCTTCGCGCGCGGCTTTCTCGCGTTGTGGCGGCAAACGGGCGGCGCGTTCACGGGCACGGTCGGCGAAGGCAAGGTGCCCGCGGGCGCCCGGCTCGTCGCCACGCATCACGGCCCGGTGCTGTCGAGCGTCGTCCACGACATCAACAAGTTCAGCAACAACGTGATGGCGCGCAACCTGTTTCTCACGATCGGCGCGGTGAAGGGCCACCCGCCCGCGACGCCCGATGGATCGGCGAGCACGATCCGCGCGTTTCTCGCGAAAAGCGGTCTGCCGACGGCCGGACTCTCGCTCGAGAACGGCTCGGGGCTGTCGCGCAACGAGCGCGTATCCGCGCTCGCGCTCGCCGATCTGCTGCAGGCGGCGAACGCGAGCCCCGTCGCGCAGACGTTCGTCGATTCGCTGCCGATCGCGGGCGTGGACGGCACGATGAAAAACCGGCTGACGAACGCGCCGGTGCTCGGCAATGCGCATATCAAGACCGGTACGCTGCGCGACGTGCGCGCGATCGCAGGCTACGTCGGCTCGGCGGATGGATCGAGCTACGTCGTCGTCAGCTTCATCAATGACGATCGCGCGGGCGCCGCACGCGCCGCGCACGATGCGCTCCTCGAATGGGTGTACGAAGGGCCGCGCTGACACGTTCAAATCCGCGCCCAAACACGCGCCGCTTCGCGCGCGACGCACGCCGGCGCGCCGTCATCGCTTAAAACGTCCGCCGGCCACGCCTGCACGCCGGCGGCCGTGCACTACCCATCGAAGATTCCCTCTACGAAACACTCTCGCGCCCGGTACGTCGATTGCGTACCCTTTCGGCTACAACCGAAGACACCAGGCCGCACGCACCGCATCGAGCCGCCCGGCGCCCGATTCGCAATAATGGGGAGACAATCGTGCAATTCAGCATCGAATTGCTGCTGCTCGCGCTTGCGCCGGTCTTCCTGCTGTGCATCGGCTGGGAAGCATGGCACGTCTCACGCACGCGCCCCGCGGAGGCGATCTACAGCCTGCGCGACACGCTCTGCAACGCCGCGCTTGCGCTGATGCATCAAGGCGCGGACAAGCTGGCGTGGATCGTCGTGCTTCCCATCTACGCGTACTGCTATACGCATTACCGGCTGTTCACGTGGGACGACACGTGGCTGTCGTTCGCCGTGCTGTTCGTCGCACAAGACCTGCTCTACTACGTGTTCCATCGCGCGAGCCATCGCGTGCGCTGGCTATGGGCCGCCCACGTCGTTCACCATTCGTCCGAGCGCCTGAACTTCTCGACCGCGATGCGGCAAAGCCTGATGTATCCGATCGCCGGCATGTGGGCATTCTGGCTGCCGCTGGCGTTCCTCGGCTTTGCGCCGCAGCAGATCGTCGGCATCGTGCTCATCAATCTCGCGTTCCAGTTCTTCGTCCACACGCAGACGATCGGCAAGCTCGGCTGGCTCGAATATGTGCTGAATACGCCGTCGATCCATCGCGCGCATCATGCGCGCAACCCGCGCTACATCGATCGTAATTACGCAGGCGTCCTGGTAATCTGGGACCGGCTGTTCGGCAGTTTCGTCGAAGAAGATCCGCGTGATCCGCCCGAGTACGGAATCGTCGAGCCGCTGCACTCGAACAATCCGCTCGTCGCGACGTTCGCCGAATGGCGGTCGATGGCCGTCGACGCTTGGACGGCCGACGGATGGCGCAACAAACTGCGCGCGATTATCGGACCGCCCGAGTGGGCGAGCGCTTATCATGCACGGGCGGCGTCCGACACCGCCGAGGCGTCAGCGCTCGCCACCGTGCGCCGCGGACGATAAGCGCGCGGGCGCCTCGCATCACGGCTTCAGCGATTTACCGCGCCGGCCGCTTCGCTGCCCGGCGCACACCATGCAACACCGACATACCTACGAGGAGATACCCGCATGAACCAGCCGCAACGACCGTCACAACCCACTCGCGCCGCACGCGTGAAACGCTACGCGCAGGCCGTGCTCGCAAGCGTCGCCCTCGCCGCCCTTGCCGCGTGCGGCGGCGGCGATGACAACGGGCAGCCGGCGGCGGGCGCCGGTGTGAACATGCAGGTCGTGTCGTTCGGCGACAGCCTGTCGGATGTCGGCACCTATTCGCCGAAAATCCTGCTGGGCTTCGGCGGCGGCCGGTTCACGACGAATCCGGGCCAGGTGTGGACGCAGGACGTCGCCGCCTATTACGGCAACACGCTCACGCCTGCGTTCGAAGGCGGCTTCGGCGTGCCGCTGCAAGCCTCGGGCGGCTACGGCTATGCGCAAGGCGGCGCGCGCGTGACGCAGCAGCCGGGCGTCGGCCACGCGAGCGCGGGCACGCCGAACGCCGATTTCGCCCAGGCAACGACCACTCCTGTCGCGACGCAAGTGCAGCAATACCTGCAGCAGCACGGCAGTTTCAACTCAAACCAGATCGTGCTGATCAACGGCGGCGCGAACGACATCTTCTATCAGGTGCAGGTCGCGCAGGCGCAAGGCTCGACGCCGGCCGCCCTGCAGCAAGCCGCGCAGCAAATCGGCCTCGCCGCGCAGCAGCTCGCGGGAATCGTTCAGCAGATCGTCGCGGCGGGCGCGACGCACGTGTTCGTCGTCAACGTGCCGAACATCGGCAACACGCCGCTTGCGTTGTCGGGCGGCGCGCAGGCGCAGGCGTTGTTCACGCAGGTCACGACGCTCTTCAACGGCACGCTCGCGGCAGCGCTGAAGGCGCTCAACGTCGATCCGAAGAAGGCGGTGCTGATCGACGCGTTCACGTGGCAAGACCAGATCGCCGCGAACTATCAGGCGAACGGCTTCTCGGTGGCGGCAAACGGCACTGCGTGCAACCTGCAATCGATGATCGCCGCCGCCACCAAGGCCGGCGTGCCGAATCCGACCGCCTTTGGCTCGTCGCTGTTCTGCTCGCCGCAGATGTACACCGCGTCGAACGCCGATCAGACCTACATGTTCGCCGACACCGTTCACCCGACGACCCGCCTGCACGCGCTGTTCGCGCAATACATGGAGCAGCAGATCAAAGCGGCGGGTATCGGCAACTGATCCCGCTGACGCCGGCGCATCGCCCGCGCCGCCCGAAAACGCCTGGTTCGCATCGCGCGAACCAGGCGTTTTTTGTCTGACGAGAGCGTTCGGAGTGACGCCGTAAATCTACTCGTACCCCACTGGGACAAAGCCTTAACCGCTCCTGCGATCTGGCGCACACATCGCGCGCGCGAAGGTCCGTTTGCGCACAAACCACCGGCACCGTACCTCCGATAATCTCATCGCCGGTTGCCTTTCGGGGCTCGATGCGCCGCATTGATGCCTGACGCGACGCAAGCCCGGCCACGCGAATTCCCTCTTGACCGACAAAATCATGAATACGAGACCAACGCTACTCTCTTCCGCCCGCTTCACGACCCGCCTGCTGCGCCGCACCGCCCAAACAGCATGCGCAGGCGCGCTGCTCGCCGTGCTCGCCGCCTGCGGCGGCGGCGACGACACGCCCGCCACCGCCGGCCGCGCGAACATGCAGGTGGTCGCATTCGGCGACAGCCTGTCGGACGCCGGCACCTACGCCAAGCAAGTCCAGCATCTGTTCGGCGGCGGCGGACGCTTCACGACGAACCCCGGCCAAGTCTTCACGCAAGAAGTCGCCGCCTATTACGGCAACACGCTCACGCCCGCGTTCGAAGGCGGCGTCGGCGTGCCGTTGCAGGCCGCGGGCGGCCTGGATTACGCGCAAGGCGGCGCACGCGTATCGCAGCAACCCGGCATCGGCCATGCGCCCGAGGGCACACCGAACGCCGATTACGCCGGCGCGACGACGGTGCCGGTCGCCACGCAGGTCCAGCAATATCTGCAGCAGCACGGCAGTTTCAATTCGAACCAGATCGTGCTCGTGACCGTCGGCGAAGCCGACATTCTTTACCAGATGCAGGCCGTGCAAACGGCCGGCAACACGCCGGCGGCTCAACAGGCGGCCGGGCAGGCAGTCGGCGCGGCCGCGCAGCAGCTTGCGGGAATCATCCAGCAGATCGTCGCAGCGGGCGCGACGCACGTGTTTGTCGCGAACACACGGGATATGGGGCAAACGCCGGTGGCCGTGGCGGCCGGCGCTCAGGGCGCGTTCACGCAAATGTCGCAGCTCTTCAACGGCACGCTTGCCGCATCGCTGAAGGCGCTCAACGTCGATCCGGCGAAGGTCGCGGTCCTCGATCTGTTCACATGGGCGAACAACATCGCCGCGAACGCGAAGACTTACGGCTTCTCGGTGACGAATACGGGCACCGCGTGCAATTTGCAGGCGATGGAGGCCGCCGGCGCGGCGGCGGGCGCGCCGGACCCGTCGGTGTTCGCATGGGCGCTGTTCTGTTCGCCGCCGATGTATACGACGCCTGACGCCGACCAGACCTATATGTTCGCCGACCCGCTCCATCCAAGCACGCGTATGCATACGCTGCTCGCGCAGTATGTGAAGCAGCAGATCGCGGCGGCGGGCATCAGCCGCTGAACCCGGCGCGGCCGATTTCGCGCATCTAAGGAAAATGCCCGGCTCGCGTGACGCGAGCCGGGCATTTTTTGTCGTGATCCGATTTCACCCACGCCGGCGCGGACATGGCAGCGTGCCAGCAATGACGCCCCCATGCGCTGCACACGGGCGGCCGCGTCCTGGCGGGCAGCGGCACGCGCAATCCGCGCATGTGTCATTGCTCGGCGTCGAACGCCGCCGCCGCGCGGCCAAGCCGATCGTTGAGCGCGGCCCACTCGGGCGTATCCGGCAGCTTCTCGACCAGAATGCGCGCGACCCGCGCCCGATCGAGCGCGCGCAGCAGCCCGTAAAGCTCGCGCGCATACCCTTGCGGGTCTTCGGGCGCCGCGACGAAATGCACGCCGTCCGCGTGCGCCCACGCACGCGCGCTCGTCGGGCGCGCGACGAGCGCCACGCGCTCGCCATTGGCACGCGCGGCGGCAAGCCACGCGTCGAGTTGCTCGAATGGCGCGAGCGCAAGCGGTGTACGCGGCGCGTAATGCGCCTTCAACGTGCCGGATGCGCGCGGCGCGCCCGCATCGCTCCCGTCGGGCAACCGGGGCGCGACGCCGAGCACGTCGGCAATCTGCTGCGGCGTCACATGGCCGGGGCGCAGCAGCGCCGGAAATCCACGCGACAAATCGACGATCGTCGACTCGATGCCAACGTCGGACGCACCGCCGTCGAGCACCTGCACCGTGCCGCCGAATTCGTCGCGCACGTGCTGCGCGGTAGTCGGGCTCACGTGGCCGAAACGGTTCGCCGAAGGCGCCGCCACGCCGCCATGCCCGCCGCGCCGCGCATCGAACGCGCGCAACAGCGCCTGCGCGACCGGATGGGACGGGCAGCGCAACCCGATCGAATCCTGGCCGCCGCTCACCGCATCGGGAATACGCGCGGCGCGCTTGACGATCAGCGTGAGCGGGCCCGGCCAGAACGCGTCCATCAGCTTGCGCGCGTCGGCAGACAGCGCATCCGACCAGTAGCCCGGATCGCTGCCCGGCGCGAGGTGAACGATCACCGGATGATTCGCCGGACGCCCTTTCGCCGCATAGATCCGTGCGACAGCGGCCGGGTTCTGCGCATCGGCGCCGAGCCCGTAGACGGTCTCGGTCGGAAACGCGACCAGCTCGCCCGCGTCGAGCCGCGCGGCCGCGTCGGCGATCTGCGCGGCGCTCGGAAACGGTCGATCGTTCGACATCGTCCGCCCCATCAATCGAGCGCGATGCGCAGCAGCCGAGCGCACGCGTTCGCGCCTTCGACCGCTTCGTCGAGCGTCGCCGCGGTGAAATTCACGTGGCCCATCTTGCGGCCGATCCGCGCATCCTCCTTGCCGTACAGATGCAGCCGCGCCGTCGGCATGGCGGCGACCTGATCCCACGGCGGCGTAACCGGCTGCGGCAACGCGCCTGCGTCGGCGGGACCGCCATGCGCGAACCACACATCGCCGAGTATGTTGAGCATCGCCGCGGGCGAATGCTGGCGCGTGCTGCCCAGCGGCAGCCGCGTCATTGCGCGCACCTGCTGCTCGAACTGGCTCGTCTCGCACGCGTCGAGCGTGTAATGGCCGGAGTTGTGCGGCCGCGGCGCCATCTCGTTCGCAACGAGCGAACCGTCTTCGAGCACGAAGAATTCGACGCACAGCACGCCGACGTAATCGAGCGAGGCGGCGATCTTCAACGCCGCTTCGAGCGCGTCGCTCGCCAGCACGTCGCTCGCCGCGGGAGCGGGCGCGACGCTCAGCGCCAGAATGCCGCCGCGATGGGTGTTCTGCGCGAGCGCAAACGTCGCCGCCTCGCCGTTCACGCCGCGCGCGATCAGCGCCGATACCTCGAATGCGAGCGGCAGACGCTTCTCGAGCACGCAAGGCACCGCGCCCATCGCCGCATACGCATCGCGCACGTCCTGCGCGCTCGCGACACGCGCCTGCCCCTTGCCGTCGTATCCGAGACGCGCGGTCTTCAGGATGCCGGGCAGCACCGCCTCGAGTTCGGCGTCGGCGAGCGCCGCGAGCGCATCAGCCGTTTCGATCACGACGTGCGGCGCGACCGGCACGCCGCAGGCCGCGATAAAGCGCTTCTCGGCGATGCGGTCCTGCGCGATCGCAACGCACCGGCCGGCCGGTGCGACGAAGGTGGTCTGCGCGAGAAAATCCAGGCTGGCCGCCGGAACGTTCTCGAATTCGGTCGACACCGCGTCGCAAAGCTGGGCAAGCTCGGTGAGCGCCGCCTGGTCGTCGTAAGCGGCACGCAAATGCCGGTCGGCGACGGTGCCCGCCGGGCTTGCCGGATCGGGATCGAGCACCGCGACGCGATAGCCCATCGCCTGCGCGGCAAAACAGAACATGCGGCCAAGCTGGCCGCCGCCGACCATGCCGAGCCAGGCGCCGGGCAGAATCGGAGAAATCGGAGTGGGGATTGCAGTCATGTCAGCCTTGCATAGGACCGGCTTCGGCGCCCGTGCGCCGGTTTCCGGATCGACAAGTACTCGCCGCGCCGCCCGGCGCCCCGACGGCGGTTGCGTCGGGCACGCATGTCGGCCGCTCCCCGGGGGAAAGCGGTGAAAAGCAGCGCGGACGTTGTTTCATTTCAGGAATCGGCGGCAACAGACGGCCCGGACGCTCCCGCCCAGCCCGCTTGGCCGCCCGCATCACAGCGGCGGCAGCACCATCGCGTGCGCGGCCTCGTTCTGCCGCACGCGAAAGCCAGCCAGCCGGTTCGCATAATCGGGCAACGTGCCCGACAGAATCGACACCGCGAACAGCGCCGCATTCGCCGCGCCCGCCTCGCCGATCGCGAACGTCGCGACAGGCACGCCTTTGGGCATCTGCACGATCGAGTGCAGCGAATCGACGCCCTTCAGATACTTGCTCGCCACCGGCACGCCGAGCACGGGCACCGTCGTCTTCGCGGCGAGCATGCCCGGCAGGTGCGCGGCGCCTCCCGCACCCGCGATGATCGCGCGCAGGCCGCGTTCGCGCGCCTTCTCGGCGTAATCGAACATCTCGTCGGGCATCCGGTGCGCGGACACGACCTTGGCCTCATAAGGCACGCCGAACTCCTGCAGGATCGCAACGGCATGCCGCATCACGTCCCAATCGGAACTGGAGCCCATCAGCACGCCGACCAGCGGCGCGCTGTGCGTGTGATGTTGGGCGTTCTGTACTTCGCTCATCGTGCGCTTCCTCGCGTCAATCAATCGGGGCGCGAATCAGGCGAGCGTACCGCCGGTGATTCGCTCGAGCGCTTCCTGATACTTCGCGCTCGTCTTCGCGATCACCTCGTCGGGCAGCTTCGGCGCGGGCGGCGTCTTGTTCCAGTCCTGCGTCTCCAGCCAGTCGCGCACGAACTGCTTGTCGAACGACGGTGGATTGGTGCCCACTTGATACTGATCGGCCGGCCAGAAGCGCGACGAATCGGCCGTCAGCGCCTCGTCCATCAGGTACAGCTCGCCGTGGTTGTCGAGGCCGAATTCGAACTTCGTATCGGCGATGATGATGCCGCGGGTCGCCGCGTAGTCGGCCGCTTCCTTGTACAAGCGGATCGAGATGTCGCGGATCGTCGCGGCAAGCTCGGTGCCGATGCGGCGCTCGGTTTCCTCGAACGAGATGTTCTCGTCGTGGTGGCCAAGCTCGGCCTTTGCCGCCGGCGTGAAGATCGGCTCGGGCAGCTTCTGCGCGTTTTGCAGGCCGGCCGGCAGTTCGACGCCGCACACCTTGCCCGTCGCCTGATAATCCTTCCAGCCGCTGCCGGCCAGATAGCCGCGCACGACCGCTTCGATCAGGATCGGCTCGAGACGCTTGACCACCACCGCGCGCCCTTGCACCTGCTCGACTTCGTCGGCCGCGACGACCGATTCCGGCGCGTCGCCCGTCAGATGGTTCGGCACGATGTGCGCGAGCTTGCCGAACCAGAAATTGGCCATCTGGTTGAGCACGCGCCCTTTGTTCGGAATCGGCTCGCCCATGATGACGTCGAACGCCGACAGGCGATCGGTCGTCACGATCAGGAGCTTGTCACGGCCGACCGCGTAGTTGTCGCGGACCTTGCCGCGGCCGAGAAGCGGCAGCGAGCGCAGCGTGGATTCGTAAAGGGTAGACATCGTCTTTTCGCAGAAATGAGGGCCAAACAAAAAGGGAAACGCCGTTCCCGTCGATACGCGGGAACGGCGATCTTACAGCACAGCGGGCCGGCAATCGGACAACGGCGGCACGTTGCCGCCGTCCGCGTTATTGCGCGTCGATTCAGCGCACGACTTGCGCCAGTTCGCCCGACTTATAGCGCTCGGCAATCTTGTCGAGCGGCACCGGCTTGATCTTGCCTGCCTGACCTTCGCAGCCGAACGCGACGTAACGCGCGACGCAGATCTTCTTCGCCGCTTCGCGCGCCGGCTTCAGGTAGTCGCGCGGATCGAACTTTGCCGGATTCTCGACGAAATAGCGGCGAATCGCAGCCGTGATCGCCAGGCGCAGGTCGGTGTCGATATTGATCTTACGCACCCCGTGCTTGATCCCTTCCTGGATCTCCTCGACGGGCACGCCATAGGTTTCCTTCAGATCGCCGCCGAACTCGCGGATCTCGGCGAGCAGCTCCTGCGGCACCGACGACGAACCGTGCATCACGAGGTGCGTATTCGGAATGCGCGCATGGATTTCCTTGATCCGCTCGATTGCCAGAATATCGCCCGTCGGCTTCTTCGAGAACTTGTACGCACCGTGCGACGTGCCGATCGCGATCGCGAGCGCATCGCACTGCGTCTGCTTGACGAAATCGGCTGCCTGCTCCGGATCGGTCAGCAGTTGCTCACGGGTCATCGTGCCTTCCGCGCCGTGACCGTCCTCCTTGTCGCCCTTCATCGTCTCGAGCGAGCCGAGCACGCCCAGCTCCGCCTCGACGGTCACGCCGATCGCATGCGCGAATTCGACGACCTTTCTCGACACGTCGACATTGTATTCATACGACGCGACCGTCTTGCCGTCGGCCTCCAGCGAGCCGTCCATCATCACGCTCGTAAAGCCGCTTCTGATCGCCGCCGCGCATACCGCGGGCGACTGGCCGTGGTCCTGGTGCATGACGACCGGAATATGCGGATACGACTCGACCGCCGCTTCGATCAGATGGCGCAGGAACGGCTCGCCCGCATATTTCCGGGCGCCCGCCGACGCCTGCATGATCACCGGCGCGCCGACTTCGTCGGCCGCCGCCATGATCGCCTGCACTTGCTCGAGGTTGTTCACGTTGAACGCGGGCAGGCCGTAGCCGTGCTCCGCCGCGTGGTCCAGCAGTTGACGCATTGATACGAGAGGCATTGTGGTACTCCTTGTATGAAAACCTTGCGCCCTGCACGGCGTGCGGCGCGAGCCCCGGCAGGTGAATGAGCGCGGGGAACCGCCGACGCGGGAGCGTCGAATAGCCGCATTTTATCGCGAAGCGCCGCCGATTCAGACCAAACCAGCATTCGGCGGGCAGTTTGTTACGTCTTCCAGACCGCACTGAAGCGAAAAAAGCAAAAAAATCGCGCGGGGTCGGAAACCCGCGCGATTGGCTCGATCCGGCCCGGGCAAATGCCCGCCGGGCTCAGTAATGCTCGCCGACCCGCACGATCTTCAACGTGTTCGTGCCCCCTGCTTGCCCCATCGGTTCGCCCACCGTCAGCACGACCATGTCGCCATGCTCGACGTAACCGCGCCGCGCGACCAGTTCAAGCGCCTTTTGCAATGCGGAATCGCGATCGCTGTCGAAATCGACGTGCAGCGGCGTGACGTTCCTGAACAGCGCCATCGCGCGCTCACTGGCGACCCGCGGCGTCAGCGCGTAGATCGGCACATGCGTGTAGTGGCGCGACATCCACAGCGCCGTCGCGCCCGATTCCGTCAGCGCGATGATCGCCTTCGCGCCAAGATGGTATGCGGTGAAAAGCGCGCCCATCGCAATCGACTGATCGATTCGTGTGAACGTGCGGTTCAGAAAATCGCGGTCGAGTTCGACCTGCTCGGACTTCTCCGCCTCGACGCAAATGGCCGCCATCGCCTCGATCGTGACGACCGGATACTTGCCCGCCGCCGTCTCGGCCGACAACATCACCGCGTCGGTGCCGTCGAGCACCGCGTTCGCGACGTCCGACACCTCCGCGCGGGTCGGCACCGGCGCGTGGATCATCGATTCCATCATCTGCGTGGCGGTGATCACGAGCTTGTTCGATTCGCGCGCCATCCGGATCATCCGCTTTTGCAGCGCCGGCACGGCCGCGTTGCCGACTTCGACGGCGAGATCACCACGCGCGACCATGATCCCGTCCGATGCGTCGAGAATCTCCTGCAGCGCCGGAATCGCCTCCGCGCGCTCGATCTTCGCGATCATCTTCGGCTTGATGCCGAACGGCGCACCCGCGATGTTCGCGAGCTGGCGCGCCATTTCCATATCGGTCGCGGTCTTCGGAAACGACACCGCGACGAGATCCGCGCCGAGCGACATCGCGGTGCGGATGTCCTCCATGTCCTTCGCGGTCAGCGCCGGCGCGGACAGCCCGCCGCCCTGCCGGTTGATCCCCTTGTTGTTCGACAGCTCGCCGCCGACCGTGACCGTGGTGTGGATCTCGTCGCCCACCACCCGCTCGACCTTCAGCACGATAAGCCCGTCGTTCAGGAGCAGCACGTCGCCCGGCTTCAGGTCGCGCGGCAGCTCCTTGTAGTCGAGGCCGACCCGCTCGTCGTTGCCGAGTTCGCAGCCAGCATCGAGGATGAACGGCTGGCCGGGCGTGAGCATCGTCTTGCCTGCCTCGAACTTGCCGACGCGGATCTTCGGGCCTTGCAGGTCCGCCATGATCGCGATCTCCCGGCCGACCTTGCGCGCGGCGTCGCGAACCATCTCGGCGCGCGCGCGGTGATCGTCCGCCGAACCGTGAGAGAAATTGAGCCGCACGACGTCGAGCCCCGCCTGCATCATCTGCAGCAGAACTTCCGGCGAGCTGGAGGCCGGGCCGATCGTCGCGACTATCTTGGTGGCGCGATGCATGCAACTCCTCGTCTGACTGAGTAAAAGCGCTGGATGGGTCGCTGCGAGAGCCGAAAGCCATGCGGCCCAGCCGCCGCCGCCTCCGTCGGTGCGCGCCGGTGCTCGCGCCCGGCGTCGCTTTGTTCGCGCGCGCCGGCTCGCATCGCCGGCGCCGCATCGTCCTGCCTGCCATGTGCATCCGGCGCGCCTCGCGCGGCCCGCCGGACGCATCATCACGACGCGTGCATCATGCGCGCGTTTCGAGCACCTCGACGGCGGGCAGCTTCTTGCCTTCGAGGAATTCGAGGAATGCGCCGCCGCCCGTCGAGATGTAACTGACCTTGTCGTGGATGCCGTACTTCGCGATCGCGGCAAGCGTGTCGCCGCCGCCGGCAATCGAGAACGCGGCCGAATTCGCGATCGCCGTCGCCAGGGTCTTCGTGCCGTTGCCGAACTGGTCGAACTCGAACACGCCAACGGGGCCGTTCCAGACGATCGTGCCCGCCTTCTCGAGCTGCCCGGCCAGCGCCTTCGCGGTTTCCGGGCCGATGTCGAGCACCAGATCGTCGGGCTCGATCTCGCTCACCTTCTTCACGGTCGCCGCGGCCGTCGCCGAGAATTCCTTCGCGACGACGACGTCGGTCGGAATCGGCACCGACGCGCCGCGCTTTCGCGCATCGTCGATGATCGCCTTCGCCTCGCCGACAAGATCCGGCTCCGCGAGCGATTTGCCGATCGACAGCCCCGCCGCGAGCATGAACGTATTCGCAATGCCGCCGCCGACGATCAATTGATCGACCTTCTCCGCGAGCGACTTGAGAATCGTCAGCTTGGTCGACACCTTCGAGCCCGCGACGATCGCGACGAGCGGGCGCTTCGGATTGCCGAGCGCCTTGCCGAGCGCATCGAGCTCCGCCGCGAGCAGCGGGCCCGCGCATGCGACGCCCGCGTATTTCGCGATTCCGTGGGTCGTCGCCTCCGCGCGGTGCGCAGTGCCGAATGCATCGTTCACGTAGATGTCGCAGAGCTTCGCCATCTTCTGCGCGAGTTCGTCCGAGTTCTTTTTCTCGCCCTTGTTCACGCGACAGTTCTCGAGCAGCACGACCTGACCGGGCGCGACCGACACACCGTTGTCGACCCAGTTCGCGACGAGCGGCACGTCGCGACCGAGCAGCTCAGCCAGACGCTTCGCGACGGGTGCGAGCGAATCCTCGGGCTTGAACTCGCCCTCCGTCGGGCGGCCGAGGTGCGACGTGACCATCACGGCCGCGCCCGCGTCGAGCGCCGCCCGGATCGCAGGCACCGACGCGCGGATGCGCGTATCTTCGGTGATATTGCCGTGATCGTCCTGCGGCACGTTCAGATCGGCCCGGATAAAGACGCGTTTGCCGGAGAGTTGGCCTTCGGCGATCAAATCGGTAAGACGCTTGACTTGGCTCATGGGACTGGATGAAGGTTGGTGAAGGAAGGCGCTTCGAACGCGCGCGGGCGGCCGCCGTGAAAGGCGCCTCGCGCGACCCGCCGGCTTCGCCTGGCCAGGCTCGCGCCGTGCACGCGCGGGAAATTCCGGAAAGGGCCATTCTAGCCGATCCGACTGCCGCGCTGCCGTCCTGCGGCCATCAGCAGCGACGAATTCCGGCGATCAGGCGGGCGAACGCACAATGGCACCAATGGGCGGCGCGCGGTGCGGCCAGACACCGGCCGCCGGCATCGCGGCGCCGCGCCGGCGCCCGTTCACGCGCGGCGGCCCGGCGTCACACCAAAACGCGCAGCAGCGTGAACACCAGCATCCCGACAACGATCGTGCCGAGCATGCTGCGCCGCCACAGGAACCATCCGAGGCCCGCCACGGCCGCGTAGAAATCGTGATTCGACAGCGCGAACGAAATGCCGGCCGGCGTCTCGAGCACGTCCGGCAGCACGACCGCGACGAGCGCGGCGGCGGGCGCGTAGCGCAGCGCGCGCTGCGCGCGCTCGGGCAGCACCGTGCGCTCGCCGCCAATCAGGAACAGCGCGCGCGTGAGCGCAGTGACGAGCGTCATCCCGGCGATCGCGAACCAGATCTGCAGATCGGTCATTCGGCATCCTCCGCGCACGCGCGCCGCTCGGCGCGAATGCGCCGCCAGTCGGCGCGCTCGACGATCCAGTCCGCGATCACGCCCGCGGCAAGCGCCGCAGCCACCGCGAGCGGCAGCGCGAGCCGGTACGGCAACTCGAAGGCGACGAGCGACACGGTTCCCGCAACCGATACGGCCACAAGCGTCGAGCGGTTCGCGATCGCGGACACCATGATCGGAATCAGCGCGAGCGTGCCGGCAAGCGCGAGCCCCCAGCTATCCGGAAAAATATTCGCGAGCGCGATCCCCGCGAGCGACGACACCTGCCACGACAGCCAGCTCGACAGCGCCATCCCCCAGAAGTACGCCTCCTTGCCCGGCACCTGCCCCGTCGCAAAGCCCTGCTTCTGGAACAGCAGATAGATCACGTCGCCGTTGAAATAGCCGATGGCGAGCCGCCGCCAGAGCGGCAGGTGGGAGAAATGGGGCGCAAGCCCGGCGCTGAAGATCACGAAGCGCGTATTCACCATCGCAGCCGTCAACAGGATCGTCCAAACCGGCAGCTTCGCGGCGAACAGCGGCAGCACCGCAAGCTGCGACGAGCCCGCGTAGACGAGAAGCGACATGCCGAGCGCCTGCCCCGTCGTCAGCACCGACTTGCTCATCGCAATGCCGGTGACGAGCCCCCACGACAGAATCGCCATCAGCGTCGGCGAATAATCGCGGGCGCCTTGGGCGAACGCGAAACGGTCGGTGGCGGAAAAGCGGGCGAGCATCGGATATGGGAAGCGCCTTCGACGCGCAAAGCCGGGCGGCTTGCGCGCGCCGCCGCAATATTGTTGCGCGCTGCGTGCTGCCGCCCATTATTGTTGCGATGGGATTGATGCGGCGATTATAGCGCCGCCCCCTTGGTCCTGCTGACCGTTGCTCGCGCAAAAACGCTAAAATGAGCGTCTTTTCGACGCGGCCGCGTACCGGAGCACACAGGCTGACCGCGCTCGTTTTCCGCGAATACCGCATTCACCGGGAGAAACCTATGTCAATGGCCGATCGCGACGGCAAGATTTGGATGGACGGCAAACTGATCGACTGGCGCGACGCCAAGATCCACGTGCTGACCCACACGCTGCACTACGGCATGGGCGTATTCGAAGGCGTGCGCGCTTACCAGACGGCTGACGGCGGCTCCGCGATCTTCCGCCTGAAGGAACACACGAAGCGCCTGCTGAACTCGGCGAAGATCTTCCAGATGGACGTGCCGTTCGACCAGGAAACGCTCGAGGCGGCGCAACGCGAAGTCGTCCGCGAGAACAAGCTCGAATCGTGCTACCTGCGCCCGATCATCTGGATCGGCTCGGAGAAGCTCGGCGTGTCGGCCAAGGGCAACACGGTCCATGTCGCGATCGCCGCGTGGCCGTGGGGCGCGTACCTCGGCGAGGAAGGTCTGTCCAAGGGCATCCGCGTGAAGACGTCGTCGTTCACCCGCCATCACGTGAACGTGTCGATGGTGCGCGCGAAGGCCTCCGGCTGGTACGTGAACTCGATCCTCGCGAACCAGGAGGCAACCGCCGACGGCTATGACGAAGCGCTCCTGCTCGACGTCGACGGCTATGTGTCCGAAGGTTCCGGCGAGAATTTCTTCGTCGTGAACCGCGGCAAGCTGTTCACGCCCGACCTCTCGTCATGTCTCGACGGCATCACGCGCGACACGGTGATCACGCTCGCGAAGGAAGCCGGCATCGAAGTCATCGAGAAACGCATCACGCGCGACGAAGTCTATACGGCCGACGAAGCGTTCTTCACCGGCACCGCGGCCGAGGTCACGCCGATCCGCGAACTCGACAACCGCACGATCGGCAGCGGCGCGCGCGGCCCGATCACCGAAAAGCTGCAAGCGGCGTTCTTCGATGTCGTGTCGGGCAAGAGCGCGCAGCACCAGGACTGGCTCACGAAAATCTAAGCGCGCGGCGCGCCGGCGCCGCGTTTCATCGCGATAACGAGAATCCCCATGAGTGAAATCAAGGAAATGCCGCTCATCGAGCTGACGGCAAAAGATCTGCCCGCGTACTGCCCGAATCCGACGATGCCGCGTTGGAGCGCGCATCCGCGCGTGTTCATCGACGTCACGCACGGCGAAGCGCGCTGCCCGTACTGCGGCACGCGCTACAAGCTGCGCGACGGCGAAGTCCTGCAAGGCCACCATTGAGCCGCGGCCGGCCGGCTCACGGCCCCCGCGCCCGGCGCGGCGCGATCGGCCGGGCCGGCTCGCGCCGCCGCCCCGTTTCCCACAACCCGAGCACGGCGCACGCGCGCCGCGTTTCATCACGACATCGGAAATCGACCTGATGCGTCGAGCGTTGGTAATCGCACCGAACTGGATCGGTGACGCATTGATGGCGCAACCGCTCTTTGCGCTACTGAAAAAACTGCATCCCCGCATCGTCATCGACGCCGTGGCGCCGGCATGGGTCGCGCCCGTGCTCGAGCGCATGCCCGAGATTCACGATGTCCATGCGACCGATCTCGCACATGGCAAGCTGCAGCCGCTGCGGCGCTGGCAGCTCGCCAGCGACTTGCGCGACGTCGGCTACGATGCCGCTTACGTGCTGCCGAATTCGCTGAAATCGGCGCTGATTCCATGGATGGCAGGCATTGCGCTGCGGATCGGCTATACCGGCGAGCATCGCTACGGCCTCCTGAACGTGCGCCATGCGAACCCCGCGAAGGCCCGGGACGCACGCCCGCCGATGGTCGAGCATTACGCGGCGCTCGCATACGCGCCCGGCGCGAAGCTGCCCGACGCGCAAAAAACGCTGCCGCCGCCGCGCCTGGACGCCGATCTGAACGAGACGGCGCGCGTCTGCGCGCGCTTCAACCTCGATACACGCAAACCGCTCATCGTGTTCTGCCCGGGCGCCGAATACGGCCCGGCAAAGCGCTGGCCGCCCGAGCATTTCGCGGCGCTGGCGCAAAGCGTGAGCCAATCGTTCCCCTATACGCAGATCGTCGCGCTCGGCTCGCCGAAGGATGCAGCCGCCGCGCAGGCCATCGCCGAGCGCGCGCCGAACGTGAAAAGCCTGTGCGGCCAGACTTCGCTGTCCGAAGCGTGCGCGCTGATCGCGCGCGCCAACGCGGTTGTCACCAACGATTCCGGGCTGATGCACGTCGCCGCAGCGCTGCGGCGGCCGCTGATCGCGCTCTACGGCTCGACCGATCCGCGCCACACCCCGCCTCTGTCGGAGCTGGCAAAGGTACAATGGCTGCATCTCGAATGCAGTCCCTGTTTCGAACGCGAATGCCCGCTCGGCCACCTGAACTGCCTGCGCGAGCTGAGCCCGGAGCAGGTTTTCAGCGATTTGCGCGGGATGCTCGTCGAACAACGTTGACGCCGGGCGGCCCAAGGGCCGCTCGCGTCGCGCGCCGCGCGCCCGCATCCCCCCAACGGTACGATGAAATGGCGCGCGCCGCGCGCGAGAGATAGACCCGATGCCACGTTTTGCCCGCCTCTTCGAAGCCGCCGCCGATACGCTGAACGCGTATTACCAGGCAACCGCCGACGCCAATCTCGATGCGCTGATGGCCCTCTGGATCGACGAGGATTTCGCGAGCTGCATATGGGCGGACGGCGCGCACCTGCACGGCCTCGACCAGATCAGGAGCGGCTTGGGCGCCCGGCTTGCCGCCCAGCCCGTGACGATCGAGCCGCTCGACATCCGCGTCTACGACAGCCTCGGCACCGTCGTCTATACGGTCGCCGAGGCGCACCAGCAGCAGGCCGATCCCGCGGCCGCGCCGCACATGGTGTTTACAACTTACGTGATGATCCATGAACGTGGTGAATGGCGGATCGCGCATATCCATGCGAGCGCGATCCCCGAACGCACGGCGAACGAGTTCGCCGCGAAGATCCGCCACGCCCAAGGGCCGCTTCACTGAGCGCGGCGCGTTCGCAGCGATGAGTACGGCGCTCCCTCCGCTTCCCGCTGCCGACGAGCCCCCCCGGGCGGCCGCCTTCGCGCCGTATCGCGCGCCGCTGTGGCTGCCGACCAGCCATGCGCAAACGATCGTTCCCGCGCTGTTCGGACGCCGGCCGGATGTCGAATACCGGCGCGAGCGCTGGAATACGCCCGACGACGATTTCATCGACGTCGACTGGCTCACATACCCCGACGGCGCGGCCCCCACGCCGGATGCGCCGCTCATCGTGCTGTTCCATGGCCTCGAGGGCAGTTCCGATTCGCACTACGCGCGCATGCTGATGGCCGCCGCCCGCGCGCGCGGCTGGCACGGCGCGGTACCGCACTTTCGCAGTTGCAGCGGTGAAATGAACCGGCGCCCGCGCTTCTATCACCTCGCCGACAGCGACGAAGTCGATTGGATCCTGCGGCGGCTCGCGAGCGGCCATCGCGGCCCGCTCGTCGCGGCGGGCGTATCGCTCGGCGGCAACGTGCTGCTGCACTGGCTCGGCGCACGGTGCGGCGACACGTCGATCGTCGCGGCGGCGGCCGCCGTCTCGACGCCCATCGACGTCCATGCGGGCGGCTTGGCGATCTCGCGAGGCTTCTCGCTGGTCTATACGCGCAGCTTCCTGAAGACGCTGAAAACGAAAGCGCTGATGAAGCTCGACCAATATCCCGGTCTCTTCGACAGGCAAGCGATGCTCGCCGCGCGCACGCTGCACGATTTCGACGACGTCGTCACCGCGCCGCTGCACGGCTTTGCCAACGCGAACGACTACTGGACGCGGGCGACGACGCGCCCGTTGCTCGCCGCGATCAACGTGCCGACGTTGATTCTCAACGCGCGCAACGATCCGTTCCTGCCGGCGTCGGCGCTGCCCGGCCCGCGCGACGTGTCGCGCATGGTCGAACTCGACCAGCCGGAGCACGGCGGTCACGCAGGCTTCATGACGGGCCCGTTTCCGGGGCGCATCGACTGGCTATCGGCGCGCATCTTCGATTTTTGCCTACGTTTCGTCAACCATGGATGACATCGTCAAGCAGGCACTCGCCAAATGGCCGAACGTCGCGCATTGCGTCGGATGGCTGCTGCTCGATCGCCGCGGTGTGTGGCGCATGCGCGACGACGCGGCGCAAGCCGCGGGCGCGCTCGGCTCGCCCATCCGGCATCCGGCGCTGATCGACTTCATCGGCCGCAACTACGAGCGCGACGCCGACGGGCAATGGTTTTTCCAGAACGGGCCGCAGCGCGTCTATGTCGAACTGGCATATACGCCGTGGATCGTGCGGATCGTGCCGGATAGCGCCGAGCCCACGCGCGTCGCGCTCGCCGATCATACAGGGCATGCGTTCGAGCCTGCCGGCGTGTGGCTCGACGATGCGGGCGGCGTGCTGTTCGCCGATGCGTCGGCGCCGCCGCGCGTCGCCGCACTGCACGACCACGACCTCGGGCTCTTCGCCGACCGCGCGGATCTCGACGGCGATGGCACGCACGGCGTACTGCATCTGGGCGGCGGCGTGGACTTGCGCATCGAGCCGATCCGGCGCGACGACGTCGCGCGGCGGTTCGGCTTCGTGGCAAGCCCCGCGACGCGCAATCGGCAGCCGCGGAAACACGCCGCGGACTGACCCGAGGCGGCGCTGGGCCGGCCGCCTCGGATTCCGGATTCGGCCCGCGCTTGCTCGAACGCCGCGCCGGAACACCGCCGCCAGGCCCGCGGCCCACGGCCCAAGCGAGCGCGCCAGTCCAGCATGCCGATACCGGCCGCCACGAACCAGCGCACGAACGCGCAACTGCCACACGCGTCAACCGCGCTTGTCCTTGTCGTCTTCCTGCTCTTCTTTGTAGCGCGCCTCAAATTCATGCAGCCGCGCGCTGATGATCGACTGCTCGTAAAAGCCCGCCGACTTGTTGTCGCGCGCCTCGCGCAACTGCCGGATGGCCGATGGCCACGCGCCGTCGAGCGCGAACTTCTCCGCAAGCGCGCGGCGCTGCATCAGCGCATCGCCTTTGCCGAGGCTTGCCTGCGCGAGATAGTTCCACCAGTCCGGCTGGCCGGGATCGGCGCGCGTCTCGGCATGGGCGAGCGTTTGCGCGTCCGCGTAGCGGCGTGCGGCCAGCAATGCCTGCAAGTGCGCGGCAATCGCCGCGTGCGAGCCCGGCCATCGCTTGTGCGCAGCCGCGGCAAGCCGCACCGCGTCGTCGACGCGGCCCGATAGGCGCGCAATCTGCACCGCGAGCATGTCGAGGCTGGGCGAGTCCGGCGGCCCCCCGGCATCGCGCGCCGCATCGCGGGCCAACGCGTCGCGCGCCGCCGCGAGCGCGCGCGACGCTTCATCGTACCGGCCGCCCAGCGTCTCGCCGAGCGCAATCCCATACCAGTTCGCCGCGACGTTCGGCGCAATCCTGTCGTCGATTTCGCTGCGCATGCGCCGCACCTCGTTCGCGTAATCGGTCAACGAACGGTTCTGCAAAATCCGCAGGCGCGCGCGCACGAAACCGTATTCCGGCGACTGCCGCGGTTGCCGGTACGGCGCGCGCCGCGCGCGATCGTCCATGTCGGCGATCCGCTCACCCGTCAGCGGATGGGTGCGCGCATACGGGGGCACGCCCGCATCGCCACCCGTCGACGCACGGTCGAGCCGCTCGAAAAAGCCCGGCATCCCGTATGGATCGTAGCCCGCGCCGGCCAGCAACTGAAAGCCGACGCGATCCGCCTCGCGCTCGGCCGAGCGCGAAAAGCGCAGCTGGTTGTCGATCGCGAACGCTTGGCCGCCCATCGCGATCGCGCTGCCCAGATCGCCGCTGCGCGCGAGAATGCCCGCGAGCAAGCCGAACAACATCGTCGCAAGCGCCGCGTAGCCGGTCTTCTCGTTTGCGCCGATCATTCGCGCGATGTGCCGCTGCAGCACGTGCCCCATTTCGTGACCGATCACGGACGCGAGTTCCGATTCCGTCTGCGTCGTCGCGACGAGCCCGCTGTTGATGCCGATAAAGCCGCCCGGCAGCGAAAACGCATTGATCTGCGGATCGCGCATTGCAAACAAATCGAAATCCGGCACGTAGCCGCCGATGAATTGCGCGGTGGCCGCCGCCGACAGTTTCGCCGCCACCGAATTCAGGTAGTCGCGCACGAGCCAGTCATCGAGATAATCGGGATCGCGCCGCACTTCGCGCATCACGCGCTCGCCGAGACGGCGCTCCGCCCGCGGCGTCAGCGCGCCGCCGGAACCGTCGCCGAGATCGGGCAATTGCAGCGCACGCAACGGCGCGCGCCAATTGGGCGCTGCGTCGGATGCATGATTCGATACGTCCGACAGCCGGCTTTGCGCGCCCCCATATGTGCCGAACACCCCGGCGGCAATGCCGGACGGCAGCGTCGACCAGGCATCGGCAAGACCGGGCGAAGCAGCCCGCATGCCGATGTCCGCCGGCGCGGTTTCGAGCGGCGGCGCATCGGCGCGCGGCTGCGCATAACCGCCGGGCGGCAGCGCAATTGCCGAGCAAAGCAGAACGGCAAGCAACGGTTTGACGCGCATGAAGAAAATCGGGACAGCCGTGGCGCGGCAGTGGTTTCGTCTGCGCTATTGTAGCGGCGGGATGCGCTCACGCGTGGCGCGGCGGGCGATGGCGAACTGCGGGGCGCCGGCGCTATTCGGAAAGATCGGCCGGCACCCGCGCTGCTATGATGGGCGCCCTTTGGGTTCGCATGGAATCGGAGCCGGTGCTGAAGCGCTGGCTCCGACCGACACTGGAGCACACCGTGACTGAATTCACGCACTTCGACGCCGCAGGCCACGCACAGATGGTCGATGTCGGCGGCAAGCAAGAAACGAAACGCATTGCCATCGCTCGCGGCGCAATCCGAATGCGGCCCGACACTGTCGCGCTGATCCGCGAAGGCCGCGCGAAAAAAGGCGACGTGCTCGGCGTCGCGCGCATCGCGGCAATCCAGGGCGCGAAGCGCACGGCCGATCTGATTCCACTGTGTCATCCGCTTGCGTTGACGCGCGTCACGGTCGACTTCGAATTCGACGATGCACTGCCCGGCGTGCGTTGCAGCGCGCAAGTCGAAACGCTCGGGCGCACGGGCGTCGAGATGGAAGCGCTGACCGCGGTACAAATCGGGCTCTTGACCGTCTACGACATGTGCAAGGCGGTTGACCGCGGGATGGTGATCAGCGACGTGGGCGTGGCCCACAAGCGTGGAGGAAAATCGGGAGATTGGACGACAGATGAAGCCGCCGGCTGACCTCTTTTCCCGACGCTCCCACCCCGGATGGCCGCTACCGCCGCACGCGGCCGCGCCGCGCGCAACGAACGCCGCGCAACCGGCACCCCGACACGACTGCCCGCCCGGGCATTGGCTGCGTCGAATCAGATCGCATGCGTTCGATCGATAACACCGGCTGCGCCGGCTGGCCATCGCCGCGAGCGAACGCGATCGAGCCCGCCGTCGGCCCGCCCGCGGTCACTCGCTGCCCGCGTCATCCTCGTCGTCGCTCGCCGCATGTGCCGCCGCGATCCCGTATTTCGCGACGAGCGCCGCCCTGAAGCGCTTCAGCGACGGTTGCTCATCGAGCAGCTTGTACAGTGCGGCAAGCTGCGTCGGCCAGTCTTTCAGTTCCACCGCGAATATGTGCAGCCGCTCGACCGTGTCGAGCGCGTCCGCCTGCCGCCCGTCAAGCGCCTGCAACACCGCATAGCGGCGCAGCACGGCCTCGCCCGGCAGCAATGCGATCGCCCGCTTGTGTGCGAAGAGCTTTGCCTGCAGATCGTCGCGCGAGATCGGCATCAGGGTAGCCGCGCCGTAATCGCCCCATGCGTGGAACAGGAACGACGGATTTTCGCGATATTGCTCGGCCGGGTTGGTTCCGTAGTAGAGCACTTCGGCACGCTGATAATCACGCAGCACCGGATACAGCGATGCCAGCCCCGCGGCCGAAAGCATCGCGAACAACGCGAACGCGGCGCGGCTCGGCAGCATGGAAAGCGGCTTCGTTTCGAGCAAGCCGATGACGAACATCGCCGGCAGCAAGAAGAACGTATACTGTTGCGGATATTCGACCAGCGCATGCATCAGCAATACGCCGATGAGCGCAAAGCCGAATACGCGGCTTTCGGCGTGCGGCGCGCGCAGCGCGCGCACGAACCATGCAACGAGCGTGACGAGCAGAACACCCAGACCGAACAGGCCTGACTTCGCGAGTAGATCGATGAAAATGTCGTGCGCGTTGTTGGCGATCTCGACGCCGCCCAGCGCACGCACCAGTTCGAACTGATGAATCGGAAATTCGCCCCATCCGACGCCCAGCAGCGGATGCTCGCGAAACATCGTCAAGCCGTATTTCCAGAGCGCGAGGCGCGGCGCGACCTGCCCGGCATCGCGCATCCGGTCGGCAGCCGATTCGGCAAGACCGAGCTGATAGCGAACGTTCGCCCAGCGCACCGCGATATTGACCACGACGAACAGCACCGCGAGCAAGACGGGCATCGCCCATGAGCGGCCAGTCGCCGCGCCGCGCCGCGCCTGCGCGAGCGCGGTCCAAAAGCCGGCGACGACGATCACCGCGACCTGCAACCATGGCCCGCGCGACACGGTAAGCGCAAGCCCGACACACAGGAAAGCCGACAGCGCCGCCCATGCGAGCGCCGGCAGCCGGCGCGCCTGCGCGAGATAGAGCGCCCCCGTCAGCGCGAACGCGATATAGGTTGCGAGATGATTCGCTTGCGCCATGTTGCCGTATGGCCGGCGATCGACGCTTACGCCATATGACACGACAAACGGCGAAAACGTCCCTTCCAAGCGAAAGAGCTGCACGAGCTGGCAAGCAACGGCAAAGACGCCGCCGACGATCAGCGCGCCCGCGGCCATACGGGCGGCCATCTCGAGCAGGTTCGCACGAGCGAGCGCGTAGCCCGATTGCATCGCGGCGACCGCGGCTAGCAGGTAGCCCATTGCGAGCCAAGCCATCGACGGCTGCTTTAGCGGCAGCAGCACGACCTGCGCGAGCAGCACTGCGCCGAAGCCGAGCGGCACGGCAAACGCCGCAGGCGCCGCGAAAGTTCCGGATCGCTGCGCCCTCACGAGCAGCACGACAACGATGCCGAGCAGCCAATACAGCGCGAATGCGGCGAATTCGGAATAAAAAGTCGGGATCGGATACGTGTGATTCGTAATCGAGTACGGCAGAATCAGGGCGAGGGCGAGCGCGATCAGCGACAAAGAGCGCAGTAAAGAAACGGGCATGAGCGAACCGGATGTCAGCAACCGGCGCACTATACAAAAAAATCCCCGCGCTGTGCGCTCGTGCCCGGCTCCCGCAGCAAATTCGCCCGAATCGGCCCACGCGCCCGCCGCCATGCCACCGCGCTGCGGGAACATCGCCGGCCTCACGCCCGGCATTCCGGCGGGGCAAGCCGGCCGGCAAGCGTCGGCGCATCGGCAGGCATCGGCCCCGCGCCGGGCGCGGGCAGCGACGACGACGTCTTACCGCTTGCGAAACATTCCCAAGTAATCGCCCCCGGCTGCATTACACCCTTCGTCAGCCCGATACGCGCCGTCGGCGCCTCCTCGCGATCCGGCGACGACGGCACGAGCACGAGCGTATTCGCTCCGTCGGGCGCGACGCGTGGCGTAAATGCGACGACGATCTGGCCGGTGTCATCGTCGACGCGGATCGAATCGACGTTACGCGTCGCGGCCGGCGACGCGTAACCGCCCGCGAGCCCGCCGCCGCTCGCGGCATTTTCCGCGACCGCGAGCTGCGCGGACGCCGCCAGCGACAACCCCTCGCCGACCCGGCTACGTGCGAGGTAATCCTGATAGGCGGGAATAGCGTAAGCGGCAACGACTCCGACGATCGCAAGCACGATCATCAATTCGATCAACGTAAAGCCGCCGCCGCCGGCAATGCGGCCGGCCCCGATCCGGCGGCGCGCCAAACGGCGGCCCATCACCGCGCGAACCGCCGGTACCGGGCGCCGCGCTCGAGCAAGCGGCGGAACAATGAAAAACATTTCGCACATGACAGCCTCCGGAAACGAAATACGCGTGCTTCGAGACTCAAGCCTCGAAGCACGCGTATCGATCGTAGCCAGAGCACCCGCGCACGGGCAGTCGGCCGAACGGCCAACGCCGCGCGCCGCTGGGCGTCAGCGCGAGTGCGTCGCGTCCAATGCGGCGCGCCGCCGCTTCAACGCATAGCCGACGACGACGACGAAAAGCGCTCCCGCGATGCTCGCGCCGTAAATCGCGGCGGGCGTATCGAGGAGCGGCCAACGGTCGCCGGCCGGATCGTTGACCATCAACCCGCCCGCGATCCAGCCCAACAACGCCGCGCCAAACGTGACGACGACCGGAAAGCGGTCGAGCAGCTTGAGCACGAGCGTGCTGCCCCAGACGATGATCGGAATGCTGACGACGAGGCCAAAGATCACGAGCGTAAGCCGGTGCGCCGGATCGGCCTGCTCGGCCGCGCCAGCGATCGCGATCACGTTGTCGAGGCTCATCACCGCGTCGGCGATCACGATCGTCTTGACCGCCTCCCACAGCCTATCGGCCGGCTTGACGTTCTCGTGTCCGTCGCTCGCAGGCGCCATCAGCCGGATGCCGATCCATAACAGCAGCACACCGCCCGCGAACTTCAGCAGCGGCACGTCGAGCAGCAGCACCGCAAACGCGATCAGCACGACGCGCAGCAAAATCGCCCCCGCCGTTCCCCACAGCACGCCTCGCACCCGCTGCTCCGGCGGCAAATTACGGCATGCGAGCGCGATCACGACAGCGTTGTCGCCGCCCAGCAAAATATCGATGATGACGATCTGAACGATAGCGCCCCAATGAAGCGTGGCAAAAAATTCGAGCATGGATAAAAGCGCAGCGATGCGTAAGAAAAGGAAATTGGCGAAATCTTACGGAATAATTGCACGAGCATAGCAAAACGCCGGCAACGCCGGCGTTTTTAGCGAGACGAAACAGCGCCGGCGCTTACAGCGCAGCCTTCAGCAGACGGCCCATTTCCGACGGATTGCGCGTGACCTTGATCCCGCACGCATCCATGATCTCCAGCTTTGCCTCGGCCGTGTCCGCGCCGCCCGAGATCAGCGCGCCGGCATGGCCCATGCGCTTGCCCGGAGGCGCCGTGACGCCCGCGATAAAGCCGACGACCGGCTTCTTCATGTTGTCCTTGATCCACTGCGCGGCCGTCGCCTCGTCCGGACCGCCGATCTCGCCGATCATCACGACTGCGTCCGTATCCGGATCGTCGTTGAACATCTTCATCACGTCGATGTGCTTCAAGCCGTTGATCGGATCGCCGCCGATGCCGACCGCCGACGACTGGCCCAGACCGAGCGCCGTCAGTTGCGCCACCGCCTCATAGGTCAGCGTGCCCGAGCGCGACACGACGCCGATACGGCCCTTGCGGTGGATGTGGCCCGGCATGATGCCGATCTTCAGTTCGTCCGGCGTGATCGTGCCGGGGCAGTTCGGCCCGAGCAGCAGCGTCTTGCGGCCTTCGCGGCGCATCCGGTCTTTCACTTCGATCATGTCGCGCACCGGAATGCCTTCGGTGATGCAGATCGCGAGGTCGAGATCGGCCTCGACCGCTTCCCAGATCGCTGCCGCGGCACCCGCGGGCGGCACGTAGATGACCGACACGGTCGCGCCGGTCTCGGCCTTCGCTTCCTTCACGCTCGCGTAGATCGGAATACCCTCGAAATCCTCGCCGGCCTTCTTCGGGTTCACGCCCGCGACGAATGCCTCGCGGCCGTTCGCATACTCACGGCACGCGCGCGTGTGGAACTGGCCGGTCTTGCCGGTGATGCCCTGCGTGATGACCTTTGTGTCTTTGTTGATCAGAATCGACATGTATTGACCTCTGTTCGATCGGCGTCGCGAGAATAACCGCGCCGCCATGCATGTTCATTGATGCGCTCGAGCGTTGACAAAACGCCGGGGCGCCCCCGGTTTTCTTGCCCGTCGCGGGTCGCTCGCGCACCGCGCCAAGCCGGGGTGCCCGTTACTTGCCCGCAGCCGCGGCAACGACCTTCTGCGCCGCCTCTTCCATGCTGTCAGCCGAGATGATCGGCAGGCCGGACTCGGCAAGCATCTTCTTGCCGAGGTCTTCGTTCGTGCCCTTCATGCGCACGACGAGCGGCACGTTCAGGTTTACCGCCTTCGAGCCGGCGATCACGCCTTCCGCGATCACGTCGCAGCGCATGATGCCGCCGAAGATGTTCACGAGAATCGCCTTCAGGCCCGGGTTCTTCAACATCAGCTTGAACGCTTCGGTGACCTTCTCCGTCGTGGCTCCGCCGCCGACGTCCAGGAAGTTCGCGGGCTCGCCGCCGAACAGCTTGATCGTGTCCATCGTCGCCATCGCGAGGCCGGCGCCGTTCACCAGGCAGCCGATGTTGCCGTCGAGCGAGATGTAAGCGAGATCGAACTTCGATGCTTCAATTTCAGCCGGATCCTCCTCGTCCAGATCGCGGTACGCGACGATTTCCGGATGACGGAACAGCGCGTTCGAGTCGAAGTTGAATTTCGCGTCGAGTGCAATAACCTTGCCGTCGCCCGTCAGCACGAGCGGGTTGATTTCCGCGAGCGAAGCGTCGGTTTCCCAGAACGACTTGTACAGGCCCTGCAGGATCGCGCGGGCTTGCGGAATCGACGCGTCCGGCACGCCGATCTTCTTCGCGAGATCGTCGGCTTCCGCATCCTTCAGGCCCGTCGCCGGCTCGACAGCGACCTTGTGAATGGCTTCGGGCGTCTTCGCCGCAACTTCCTCGATATCCATCCCGCCCTCGCTAGACGCCATCACGACGACCTTCTGCGACACGCGGTCGATCACGATGCCGACATACAGTTCCTTCTTGATGTCCGCGCCTTCCTCGATCAGCAGACGGTTCACCTTCTGGCCTTCCGGGCCGGTCTGGTGCGTGACGAGCTGCATGCCGAGGATCTGGTTCGCATATTCGCGCACCTGCTCCAGCGACTTCGCCACCTTCACACCACCGCCCTTGCCGCGGCCGCCCGCATGAATCTGCGCCTTGACGACCCACACCGGACCGCCCAGTTCTTCCGCCACCTTGACGGCTTCGTCCACCGAGAACGCCGGCTTGCCGCGCGGGACCGCGACTCCGAATTTCCGCAGGATTTCTTTACCCTGGTACTCGTGAATCTTCATGCGTGATTCCTTCAGTCTGAGAGTTGGCTAAATAAAAGTCGATTGACGATCGCTTCTTCTTACATCTTGCAATCCGCGCGCCCGCCCGCTCATGTCGCCGCGCCGCGTGCGCGGGCGTGCGCGGCCTTTGCGCGCCCCAATACGCCACCGACCGCGCCCGCGCGCAACACGGCTGCCGGGCCGAGCCCGGACGCCCGCCAGCCAGACGCGAGTTGGCCATGCGGCCCACGCTGCATGGCAGCGACCAGCAAGCATCGCGACGGAAATGGCGGGAAAGGGGAGTTCCGGTAAGAATGCGGCAGGCGGATTGGAAGGCTTGGGGGCTTCGCATCGATCGGAGCGCAACCCGCTCGACGCGGGCGGGATATCGTGCGATTTGGGTACGGCTGGACAGGCTTCGATGCCCGGCGGGCCGACGCGCTCGCGAGCTTCCGCATGCATTGCGCGGCAAAGGCGCAACTGACGAGAAACGGGCTCGGATAGCGGCATGCGGAGAAATAAAGCCGGAGACGAAAACCTATTGATTTTAGCATATCGGCCGTCGCCACCGCGGAGCCCGACCGGGCATCCGGGCAAGCGGCGACAGGCAAATATTGAACAGAAACGGCGGAAGTTCGATGCGGATGGGCGAAGGGCGATGCGGACGCGGCGACGGGCCACGCGATTGCCGGGGAAACATTCTGAGTGATTCACCGCACTGCCGCTGAGCCGCTGAGCCGCTGAGCCGCTGAGCCGCTGAGCCAACAGGATTATGCGTCTACGACAGGCTATACGTGCAACGCGGCGCTCAATCGCCGCCGAATTCGTCGATGTCGCCTTTGAGCACTTTCGCGATTGCCGTGCGTGAGAAACCGCGCGAAGCAAGAAAGCGCGCTTGCTTCGCGCGTTCGGCCAGCGTTTGCGGCACGACGCCGAATTTTTTGCGCCAAACCGCCTGCGCGCGCTCAAGCTCGCTGTCGAGCAATTGCGCGCTCACAGCTTCGACGAGCGCATCGCCAACCGCATGCCGCTTCAATTCGCCGATGATACGCACCGCACCGACGCGCGCCGCGCGCCGATGGAGAAGACTTTCGGCAAACCGCGCATCAGATAGCCACCCTTCGGTTTCGAGCGTATCGAGCAGCGATTGAGGATCATCGCCGTCACCAACATATGGCGCGAGCTTGCGCGCCAGCTCCGCACGGCTGTATTCGCGGCGCGACAAATAGGCGATCGCACGCGCCTTCAGTGAGCGCGTGGGGCGTTGCGCGGCCGACTCGCACTCGGCGCCCGCGCCTTCGCTTGAAATAGCGGAAGATCGTGACGCGCGCCGCCGCGACCGCGAAACGGATTGGTTTGTACGCGTATAGACATCGCCGCCCGCGCTACCACCCTCGCTAACCGCCGACGAAAACATGGATCGCGCCGTTGCGCCGCCCGCCGCGCGCGGGCGCGCGTCATCATGCGCGTCAAAGGATTCGTCCGGCTGGAACGAATCGGCAGAAACGAACGAATCGCGTGAATCGTGCAAATCACGCGATTCACCTGCGGCCGGCCGCTCAAACGAAACGAGGGCATCATCGTCTGACGCCCCCGCTGCCGGGCGGCCTGTTGGCCGCCCGGCGCTCGAATCCGCAGTGCGCATATGCCGCCCGGCGCGGCGGCTGCCGGCAGAAGCCGCCTGCATGCCGTATGCCGTGGAATGCGGCCCCGCGCCCTCCCGGTTCTTGCGCATTACTCCTCTTCGTCGAGAAACTCGGCTTCGGAGCCTGCGCCCTGCGGCATCGCGGCAACTCCAAGCGATTCGCGAATGCGATTCTCGATCTCACGGGCAATTTCCGTATTCTCACGCAGGAACTCACGCGCGTTGTCCTTGCCCTGGCCGATCTTCTCGCCGTTATAGCTGTACCACGCACCCGCCTTGTCGACAATTTTCGCCTGCACGCCCAAATCGATGATTTCGCCCTGGCGCGAAATACCCTCACCGTACAGGATATCGAAAATCGCCTCGCGGAACGGCGGCGACACCTTGTTTTTCACGACCTTCACGCGCGTTTCGTTGCCGATCACTTCGTCGTTCTTCTTGATCGAGCCGATCCGGCGAATATCGAGACGCACCGACGAATAGAACTTAAGCGCGTTGCCGCCCGTCGTGGTTTCCGGATTGCCGAACATCACGCCGATCTTCATCCGGATCTGGTTGATGAAAATCACGAGGCAGTTCGTGCGCTTGATCGTGCCCGTCAACTTGCGCAGCGCCTGCGACATCAAGCGCGCCTGCAGACCCGGCAGCGCATCGCCCATCTCACCTTCGATTTCGGCCTTCGGCACGAGCGCCGCGACCGAGTCGATCACGATCATGTCGATCGAGCCCGAGCGCACGAGCGCATCGACGATTTCAAGCGCTTGCTCGCCCGTGTCCGGCTGGGAAATCAGCAGCTCGGGCACATTCACACCCAGTTTCGACGCGTATTGGACATCGAGCGCGTGCTCCGCGTCGATAAACGCCGCAGTGCCGCCGATCTTCTGCATCTCTGCGATCACCTGCAGTGTCAGCGTCGTCTTGCCGGACGATTCCGGCCCGTAGATCTCGACCACGCGGCCGCGCGGCAGGCCACCGACACCGAGCGCGATATCGAGGCCGAGCGAGCCCGTCGACACCACCTGGATATCTTCGACCGCCTCGCCGTCACCGAGCCGCATGATCGACCCTTTGCCGAACTGCTTCTCGATCTGCGCGAGCGCAGCGGCCAACGCCTTGCTCTTTTCCGCAGTCAGCCCGGAGCCTTTCTTGCTTTCTTCCATGAATCGTCCTTTGCTATGATGAGCAGCGTCTGAGACAGACGCACCTGCCCCGGCCAGAAGCCGCACATGAGCCGTTAGGTGCGCGAATGCAGATACTGTATAAAAAAACAGTGGTTTGTGCAAGCCCGCGTTGCGGTCGCGCACCAACCGGTATCTTTCGGAGACAGCCGCGCGCAGCGCCACGCCGCAGCAGCGGCATCGGTTGCGCATCATGCGAATTCTCATCGCCGAAGATGACAGCATACTCGCGGACGGACTCACCCGGTCACTCCGCCAATCGGGCTATGCAGTCGATCACGTGAAGAACGGCGCCGACGCCGACACCGCGCTGTCCATGCAGACGTTCGACCTGCTGATCCTCGATCTCGGCCTGCCGAAGCTGCCCGGCCTCGACGTGCTGCGCCGCCTGCGCTTGCGTAATTCGAACCTGCCCGTGCTGATCCTGACCGCCGCCGACAGCGTCGACGAGCGCGTGAAAGGGCTCGATCTCGGCGCCGACGACTACATGGCCAAGCCATTCGCGCTCACCGAACTCGAGGCGCGGGTGCGCGCGCTGACCCGCCGCGGCGCGGGCGGCGGCCCGACCGTCGTGCGGCATGGTGCGCTTGCGTTCGACCAGGTCGGCCGCGTCGCATATGCGCACGATCGCGCGCTCGACCTGTCCGCGCGCGAACTCGGTTTGCTCGAAGTGCTGCTGCAACGGATCGGCCGCCTCGTATCGAAGGAGCAGCTCGTCGAGCACCTCTGCGAATGGGGCGACGAGGTCAGCAACAATGCGATCGAGGTCTACGTGCACCGGCTGCGCAAGAAGATCGAGCCGAGCGGCGTGCGCATCGCAACCGTGCGCGGCCTCGGCTATTGCCTGGAAAAATCCGCGCCCCCCGCCGAGAGCGGCTCGGCGGCGCCGGCCCAGCCGCGCGCCGAGGCCGCCGCGGGCCCGTCGCTGCGCTGACGCGCGAGCAAGCCATGGCCACGCCGGCCCGTCCCGCGGCAGCCGCGCGCGACGCGCGCTGCGACAACCCGTTCGCGCCACCCGACGAAGCCGATGCTGCCGACGGCCCGCGCCCCCGTTCGCTGTTCGGCGAGATTCTCGACTGGATGCTAGCGCCGCTGCTGTTGCTGTGGCCGATGAGCATCGCCGTCACCTACCTCGTCGCCAAGACGATCGCGAACGGTCCGTTCGACCGCGCGCTCGAAGCCGACGCCTACGTGCTCGCGCGGCAGATCGCAGCCGTCAACGGCGTCGCCGAATTGAAGCTGCCGCAGACAACGCTCGATCTGCTGCGCGCCGACAATGTCGACAGCGTTTATTTCCAGGTGCTCGGCACGCGCGGCGAACTGGTCGCGGGCGAGACCGACCTGCCGCTGCCGCATGACGACGATCGCCCGCCGCCCGGCGTCGTCGTGTTCCGCGATGATCTGCTGCGCGGCAACGATGTGCGCGTCGCCTACACCACCGTCGCATTGCCCGGCGCGGCGAGCAGCACGAAAGCGAGCGGAGCCGCCATGGCCGTGCAGCCCGTGCTCGTGCAAGTGGGCGAAACGCTTGACAAGCGCAACGCCCTCGCCAACGACATCATCAAAGGCGTGATCCTGCCGCAGTTCGTGATTCTGCCGCTCGCGATCCTGCTCGTCTGGTTCGGGCTGTCGCGCGGGCTCGCGCCGCTTACCGCGCTGCAAGCGCACCTGCGCGGCCGCCGCCCGGACGACCTGTCGCCCGTCGACGCGCAAAGCGCGCCTCCCGAAATTGAGCCCCTCGTCACGTCATTCAACGATCTGCTCGCCCGCCTCGAACAAAACGTCACGCTGCAAAAGCGCTTCATCGCCGACGCCGCGCATCAGATGAAAACGCCGCTCGCCGGCCTGCGCACGCAAGCCGAGTTCGCGCTGCGCCACGAGGTGCCCGCCGACGTCGCGCGCTCGCTCGAGCAAATTGCGACAAGCTCCGAGCAGGCCGCGCGGCTCGTCACGCAACTGCTCGCGCTCGCGCGCGCGGAAAATCGCGCCAGCGGCCTCACGTTCGAATCCGTCGAAATCGCGTCGCTCGCGCGCGATGCCGTGCGCGACTGGGTACAGGCCGCGCTCGCGAAACAGATGGATCTCGGCTACGAGGGACCAGACGACGATCACGGCCCGCTGCCGCGCATCGACGGTCATCCGGTGATGCTGCGCGAAATGCTCGGCAACCTGATCGACAACGCCATCCGCTATACGCCGCCGGGCGGCCGCATTACCGTGCGCGTGCGGGTGGACAGCGGGGCGGACGTCGCGCATCTCGAAGTCGAGGACACCGGGCCCGGCATTCCCGTTCACGAGCGCGAGCGTGTCGTCGAGCGCTTCTACCGGATTCTCGGTCGCGAAGGCGACGGCAGCGGGCTCGGCCTAGCCATCGTCCGCGAGATCGCCACGCAGCATGGCGGCACGCTCACGATCGACGATAACGTGTATCAAAAGTCGCCGCGCGCCGCGGGCACGCTCGTCAGAATCAGTTTCGCGCTGCGCCGGCCGCCTCCGGATTTACCCTGAGCGGCATTCCGTCCCGCCCGGCGCAAAAAATTGAAGATAAATGAAATTGAGCGAATTATCGGCGAACATAAACAAAAAAGCCTGTACCAGCACCCAAACCGCCTGCCCCGCCGCCACACTCAGTCAGTACGCCGTAAGTTTGCCCTCCAACAATACCGACGCGAGCCCGCCCACGAGACGGACCGCATCGACATCTATATCAACAAGAATTGGAGACGATTCATGGCAACGTTAGGCGGGCATATAGCGCACTCGCCGATGACGAGCGACGAAAAACGGGTAATCTTCGCTTCGTCGCTCGGCACCGTGTTCGAGTGGTACGACTTCTACCTGGCCGGCTCCCTCGCGGCATATATCAGCAAGAGCTTCTTCTCCGGGATCAACCCGACCGCGGCATTCATCTTCACGCTGCTCGGCTTCGCCGCCGGGTTCGCAGTCCGCCCGTTCGGCGCGATCGTGTTCGGACGCCTCGGCGACCTTGTCGGCCGCAAGCACACGTTCCTCATCACGATCGTGATCATGGGAATCTCGACGTTCGTCGTCGGCTTCCTGCCGGGCTATGCGTCGATCGGCATCGCGGCGCCCGTGATCTTCATCGCGATGCGGTTGCTGCAGGGGCTCGCGCTCGGCGGGGAATACGGCGGTGCCGCAACCTATGTCGCCGAACATGCGCCGGCGCATCGGCGCGGCTTCTATACCGCGTGGATTCAGACGACCGCGACACTCGGACTCTTTTTGTCACTGCTCGTGATTCTTGGCGTGCGCATGTCGATCGGCGAGGAAGCGTTCGGCGCGTGGGGCTGGCGCGTGCCATTCGTCGCGTCGATCCTGCTGCTTGCCGTGTCCGTCTGGATCCGGCTGCAATTGAACGAATCGCCCGTGTTCCTGCGGATCAAGGCGGAAGGCAAGACGTCGAAGGCGCCGCTCACGGAAGCATTCGGCCAGTGGAAGAATCTGAAGGTCGTGATTCTCGCGCTCGTCGGGCTCACCGCCGGACAGGCCGTCGTCTGGTACACCGGCCAGTTCTACGCGCTCTTCTTCCTCACGCAGACGCTCAAGGTCGACGGCGCGAGCGCGAACATCCTGATCGCGCTCGCGCTGCTGATCGGCACGCCGTTCTTCGTGCTCTTCGGGTCGCTGTCGGACAGGATCGGACGCAAGCCGATCATTCTCGCCGGCTGCCTGATCGCCGCGCTCACGTATTTCCCGCTCTTCAAGGCGCTCACGCACTTCGCGAACCCGGCGCTCGAGGCCGCCACGCAAAGAGCGCCGATCACCGTCGTCGCCAATCCAGATGAGTGTGCGTTCCAGTTCAACCCGGTCGGCACGGCGAAGTTCACCAGCTCGTGCGACATTGCGAAGAGCGCGCTCGCGAAAGCCGGGCTCAACTACGAGAACGTCGCCGCGCCGGCGGGCACCGCCGCGAAAATCAAGATCGGCGACACCGTGGTGAACACTTACGACGGCAAGGCCAGCGACGCGAAAGACCAGGCGAAGGCGTTCGACAAAACGCTCGCGTCGACCCTCAAGGCCGCGGGCTACCCGGCGAAGGCCGATCCCGCGCAACTCAACTGGCCGATGACGATCGCCATTCTGACGATTCTCGTCATCTACGTGACGATGGTGTACGGACCGATCGCGGCGATGCTCGTCGAAATGTTCCCGACGCGAATCCGCTATACGTCGATGTCGCTGCCTTACCACATCGGCAACGGCTGGTTCGGCGGCTTCCTGCCGGCGACCGCGTTTGCGATTGTGGCGGCGAAGGGGGACATCTATTCGGGGCTGTGGTATCCGATCGTGATCGCGCTCGTGACATTTGTCATCGGGCTGCTGTTCGTCAAGGAAACCAAGGATTCGGATATTTATTCGCGGGATTGATGGATGAAATGAGCGGCGGGCGAAAGCGGGCGGGTTGGCGTGGATGAATGGCCGGCGTCGCGGGCGTTGCCTGGGCAGGTTCTCAGGTGGTGCCGGGTGGAACGGCTGACGAACTCCGCCGCGTTCTCGAAGAAATCCGCAAAGGGGGTTGACATGTTCAAATCAGCCATCCATAATTACTTTTCTTCGGCGAATTAGCTCAGTCGGTTAGAGCGACGGAATCATAATCCGCAGGTCCGGGGTTCGAGTCCCTGATTCGCCACCAAATTATTCTGCAGTAGCATCAAGGGCTTAGCTTCGGCTAGGCCCTTTTTGTTTTGCGCGAATCAGGCATCTTCGCTGCCTTTGGCAAAAAATTGCCATAGTTCCATGGCGACATCTTTGCCTTAGCCAGCAAGCTGCTGCAGCTCGACACTGGACCCACGGATTTCATCTGGAGGTTCCGTCGTGGCGAGCATCACCAAACGCGGGCGTTTCTGGCGCGCCCAAATCATCCGCAAGGGGTATCCCCCTCAATACCGCACGTTCGATACCCAGGCCGAAGCCGAGGCATGGGCACGCCTGTACGAAAGCGAGATGGACCGCGGGATTTTCCAGTCTCGAACCGAAGCCGAGCGAACCACGCTCGCGGAAGCGCTGGAGCGCTACTGGCAGGAAATCGCGTCGTTGAAACGCCATCCGCGGCAGGAGCGCTATCGAATCGACCACTGGCTGCGTCAGCCCGAGCGACACTATTCGCTCGCCAATCTCCGAGGAACCGATTTTGCCCGGTATCGGGACCGGCGCCGCGATGCTGGCCGCGCGGAAAACACGATTCGACTCGAGCTGGCGATCGTCTCCCACCTCTTCGAGACCGCTCGCAAAGAATGGGGCATGGAGGGACTCGCCAATCCGCTGAAGAACATCAAAAAGCCCTCCGGTTCCCGTGAGCGCGACCGTCGATTACGTTCGGGCGAGTATGAGCAGATCTCGACCGCCCTCACCCAATGCGGCAACCCGTGGACGCGCCCCGCCTTTGATTTGGCGCTGGAAACCGCACTCCGACAAGGGGCGCTCTTCATGCTTCGGTGGGACTGGGTCTCGCTCGAACGGAGGATGATTGCGATCCCTTCGGCCTATCGCGGCACCGGAAATAAGGTCGTTCCCGCAATGCTCCCCCTCTCGCAAAAGGCAATTTCCGTCCTCATGGAGTTGCCACGTTCCATTGACGGCCGTGTTTTGGGCACAACTCAAAATGCGGTGGTCTGCGCTTGGAAGAAGACCCTCAAGGATCTCGGCATACGCGATCTGCGCTGGCACGACCTTCGTCACGAAGCAGCATCACGTCTTTTTGAGAAAGGGCTGAATCCAATGGAAGTCGCAAGTATCACGGGCCACAAAAATTTGAACATGTTACGGAGATATACCCACCTTGCCGCAGAAAACCTGGCAGCCAAGCTAGGGTGAGTAGCTCGATAGCATCGGGTTCAACAACTAGTTGTCTTATAGGAATGCAAATCATGCAAGCCGAAAAATTTCAGCAACAAGAGATTCGGGCATTCATGACATATCTCGCAGCAAACCGCGACGCTCGTCACGAGATGTTGATCGCAAGCGGTCTACGACTTGAGGACATCCTCGAGGACGAGATCGGGGAAACACCCGCTGCCCTCGCCGAAGCATCGAGCGAAACCATCTGCGAGTGTCGCCCCGATCTCGTTCTAGCGTGGCTCGCAGACAACAACATGAGTGCTCGACCACAATCGGCGCGGCATGAGGGTCAAGGAGCCGCGTAGCGGCCCCGCAGGGCTCGTCCTTGACGCTCTTGCCGAGTCGAAACAGGCTGCATCAAGGGGATGACGCAGCCACACTGCGGCATCTCCTTGATAACGCGCTAGCCCGAATGCATCCCACGCTGTAATGCACACTACAACCGTGAGGCAAAAATGAATGCTCCTTCCATCCGCTTCTTGATTGCTACCATCATGTCACCACTAGTGGTTAGTGGCTGCGCCCCTAACGGTACCGGCAACAACATCGCCAAGGCGGTCGTTGGAACTGCGCTACAAGCAGTAGGCATCGATACGGCCGGCGCTGGACTTCTAGTCGGAACCGTGGATAACGTAAATCGGTCGATCTACACTGATCGCGCAATGAGTGACGCAGCCGACGCACGAGCGGCAGCAGCGTCGGACGCGATTGCCCCTCGTAAGGGGAATGCTACCGAAACACAGTTACGGCAGATGTTCCCAAATGCGACGATTCCTGTTGACACTGTTGCCCCGGATTCGATACCAACGAAGGAGGCCGCAAAATGAGCATCGCTCACGCAATCCTTGCTCTGTTCTTCGCGGTGGCGTTCACGATCGTGTGGCACTGCATACATATCGCGAATGCCAACTCAGACGATCGCCGGCCAAACAATGCAGGTGGCACGCCTGAGTCGCCCGGACGAAACAGCTTTCTTGAAAATATGTTGCAAGATATGGCCACGCAAAGCGACCCAACGATCCCAGGTACGCAAGCGTGGCTAGCGTCGAAAGACAACGATCCTACCAACATCGGTTCGACCGCCTGGCTGCTAGCGCAGTCGGCGTCATCGGAGCGGACCACCGCCCCGCATGTCGATGGCGAGTGGATTCATCACCACGCCGAATGGGTTGACGAACACAACCATCGACACGACTCTTTCGGGACATAGCGCTAATTCTTAACGTCATCGTTTTTCACGGCCTGGTCGCGGATTCTGCTGGCAGCACGACGAGACGCTTTCACGTCGTCATCCATCATATGACGGACATCAGTGACGCTGCCCTGTGTGTCAAGCTGACGAGAGATCACATCCATTGCGTGGTTTTCCACGCTGTCTTTTATAGCCCCAAGATCCGGGGGCACATCCCCACCTCCCCGTCGCACGTCCGGCGATATTGTGGGCTGCGGGCCATAAGCCGCACGCCCGGCAAAAGCTGCACGGCTCCCGGCACCATCGCCGTGACGAGCATCGGGTGCCATGGCCGGTTGCGGACCAGCTGCAGGTGCGGCAAAAGCAGGGCGAGTTCCGCCACCGCCCCCAATGGACGGCGCACCGCTCACAGCGCTCTCGACACCGCCTCTGATGGCCCCGCCTGCCGCCACGCGCGACGGCACATTGCCGGCGCCCACCGCGTCGAGAATCGCCTGGCCACGGCCCGATTTCAGGTACTCGGCAGCATACTGTGCAACATCTGCCGCCCCAGAAGCATCCCCCATGTTCGCCTTCTTGATGTCGCTCTCGAGGCGCGCAAGCCCGCCGGATTCGTGTCGGAGGGCATTGAGGATGTTTGTCTCGAAGCCTGCGCCGCCTTGCTTAACGGAGCGGGCCGCCTCGGAATACTGTCGCGATTGCTGCGCACTCTCCGCTAGCTCCCGCGAGGCGGTGTGAGCCTTGCGCAGCTCCGACATCACGCTGCTGCCGGACGTGACACTGCCGGTGGAACCGCTGGCTGAAGTGGTTGTATGAGCGGCCCTTTCCATGACCCCTTTGATGGTCTTGAAGTCTTGGCTGCTTGCGAATTGTTGAGCCGCGCTCTCTTGAGCACTCGTTCCTGAGGCAGTCGAGGTCTCCGCCCTTCCTGAAACACCAGCGCTAACTGGAACGAGCCCCTTTCCTGGTGTTGACAGGCCAGCGGAAGCAGCAGCAGCCATGGTAAGGAAATCGCGCGTTTCCACACCTAGGCTGCTTGCGACACTTTGTGCATTGCGCATCGCACTGTCGAAGCTCGTCCCTGAGCTTGCATCCGTACCAGTTGACCAACCGTCATTGTGGCCCCACGACATTCCGGTCGATGTCCCCTGCTGCTGCGAACTACCCCACGCCTTCATGAGGGAATCGCCCACACGCGATGAAGCCTGCGCCCCCTTCTGCCAACTCATCGCAGCATCCTGAGACAGCTGTTCCGAGACGGCGCCTGACAATTTCCCGCTCAGCGGGCCGCCGTTATCCGACAGCGCGCTGGCATTGACGCCGAGCACTTGGCTTCCGCCACCGCCCCAACTCATACCGCCACCGCCTGCACCGAAACTCATCCCTGCGCCGAGATTGCCGATCGTGTATTGGATGCCGTCGCCGCCCTTGAGCGACGTCGTGCCCGTGTCGACGCTCGCGCTAGTGCGCATCTGATTGGCGTTCGTATTGTGGGTGTTGACGTTCCCCCAACTCACCTGACCCATCTGCATATTGCCATGACCGACCTCGTCGCCGGCGCGCGATGCCGCACTTTGTGCGGGAGAAATCACGCTCGATGCGAGGCTCGTCATCACCATCTCACCGCCCTTGACGATCGCGTACGAGAGCAACGGCACAGACAAGCAGATCATCGACGCGAGCTGCTGCTCGGACATCGCCTGACCGAACACAATGCCCATATTTTGCATCGACATGCCCGGATTGCCGTTTCCGTTGATCGCGCTGACGATGCTCGGAATGTTCGATTGCGATGACATGATTCCGTTGACCAGTGCGTAAAGCGGGCCCCAGAACTGGATCCACCCGGCTGCCGTGAGCCACATCCGGATGACCCCGAGAATCATTGGGCCCGCGATGAATGCCATCACCATCACCAGCGGGAACAACCCGATCACGATCAACTCGATGACGTTATGCAACGCCGGCAACACGTTGGCCGCGAGCTGCGACATCACCGCGTAGGTGTTGTCCGATGCGCTGGAGGCCATTGCACCGGCAAGTTGCTCGTTGATCTGCGCGACGTTACTCTGTAGCTTGGAGCCCGCCGATCGAATCGCATTCGCAAGCGCGGCCTGCTTGATGAGCGAGGCGGTCGACTGTGAGCTGTTGATCAGCATTTGATCGGCGACCGTCGGGATATTCGATGCGAGCGAGTTAACCACAGAAGGGTTGTTCTGCAGGCGACCAATTGTCGTCTGGCCCGGGAATATCTTGGCGACAGCAAAGCTGTAGAGGCTCGCCGAGCTTGAATCGTACTGCTGCATGGCTGTTTGCCATGCCTGATCGCACGGCATGACGTCCGAGAAGCCGTTCTCGTCGGTGACGTCCGCAAGGCGCCCGGGATTCAGAATTTGCGGGACATCAGCCGCGAGGTTGGTGCTTTGCACGACCGTCTTGATCGACAGCGGATTCTGAATGAATTCGGGGGCGAGGCACGTTTGGGTGATCGAGATGATGTTGTCGTTGACGATCGGATCACTGGCCTTGAGGCTCGTGAGCGTCGCCGCCATCTGTGCGCCGAACACCATGCCGTAGTTTTCGAACGTCACGCTTCCTGGAGGGGTGAAGTTCGTCTCGTACCTCTGAGTGATCCAGTAGCCGAAATGGCTGATTTCGCCATACCCAATCGCGAGCAGGAAAGGCACGTTCCGCACCTGCTGGGCATAGTTGAAACGGTAGTCAACAACATTTACGTCGGTTTTGATCGTGACTCCGGCGGTCACGACGATCATGAAGCCAATTAACCATTGCCCCAGCGCGTCCATCCGGCCGCGGCCAGCGACCGCAAAAAGAATTCCCATGAACGCTATCAACGCTCCTGTTCGGAGCAAGCCGGCATAGTTGCCGTCGTCAAACGTCGCTGCAACTGCCTGCAGCATCAGGGCAACGTTCTGGCCATTCCACATCGTGTAAATGGTCCACATGCTGTTACTCCTTGCCGCGCTTCCGTATCGCCGTGAGCACAAGGCACGGCCACACGATCGCATCGCGAATGCGCTTTGCGGCGAAAATGAGTCCCGCCAAAAAATGCTCCGTTGCCAAATCCGGCCCTGACGGAAATCTGACGTTGGCCGCGCTCAATGCGGCCATTCCGATCGCCAAATAAATCGCGAATGCCAGAAGAATCCGCGCTCGCACCTCTGCGGGAATCGCATTGGCTAGTAGAAGAAAAGCAAAGATGTAAGTAAATGCCAAGGCGTAGAGATTAACTGCTTCCATGATGGCACCGTTACCAAACCGAATCGCTCTAATCACGGCACACGTTACGGCAAGGGGCCATAGCGTAAACGTTGCCCAGTTTTTGAGCGTCGCAATGAAGAGGGTCTGGATAGCAACGTCACTCCTTGCCAAGCACGCAACCGGCACCGGACGCGCGCTACGTGGATAAATCAGCATGCCGACAAACGGCATGGCCAACGTAACACTGAAGAACATTTCGACGGCCGGCACTGAAATGAGGCCGGGTCCAAGTACCGTCGCGGCATACAACACTCCGGCGCATGCACGCGCTATAAACACACGGATGCTGCGGATCCCAGCTTTGTTGTTAGTGCACCTGAGTACTGAGTTCACATCCATCTCCGGAATGACTTCACCTCAAGTTACAGCTCCTCTCTCTTGTCGTCCAAGACAAAAAATGACGTCGAAATCGAACGTGTTCTTTGCCTTAGCGTCACGCGTCCGCCTCACAACAATGATCGTCAGATATAAGGCGAGAAATTGTTCGACATATGCAAGTTGCAAATTGCACGTTTCAATTGTCCATCCAGATTCGATGCGCGGCTTGCGCGCCGCGTGTAATCAATGGCGCGGCTAAGCAGACGTACCCAGCGACACATCGCGCGCCACGCACTCTAGCTATGGACAAAGCGATTCGCATGGCAAACACGCGGGGGCCCGCGAAGCGGGGCGTAGGGCCCGGCGGCCCGGAGCGCTGCCCGCCTCGCGGGCAGGCGTGGGGGGAGCCGTCCACCGCTGCCCGCCCCAGCGGGCAGAGGGCGCCCCAGCGCCCGGCAGGTGGATGGGGGGCGAAGCCCCGACCGCCGTGCGAAGCGCGGCTACCTGCCTTTGCAAGCCGCCCAAAGGCGGCGATGGTCGGCGTCCAGCCGAGCCCAAAGGGCCGACTCGGAGCACAGCGTGCGCAGAGGAGCCTGCAAAGGCAGGTAGCCGCGCTTCGCGCGGCGGTCCCCCGAGGGGCGGCGCTGCCGCCCCGCTGGAGACGCGGCCAACGAGCCGCGTCGTGAAGGCAACTGGAAGACCTGCAGGCGGGCGTCCAGCCCGCCAGTTGGGCGAACCCGCCCGTTCAGGGCGGGCGGCGAAGCCGGCACAACGGTGCTGGTCTGAAGGGCGCAGCAGCCACGCAGTGGGTGCGAAGTTTCGTACGCGGATAACTCAGCGCTTTAGCCAACCAACATTGTTACCAGGAAAACCGGAGGACCAACAATATGCCAACCGAAATGACTAATCAAAATCGAACCGCGGCAGCACGCGCCGCACTCGTTGAGCAGCTAGCCGGAAAAAGTCCACGTGCACGTGGCGTTGAAAAAATGCACGCCGCGCTGATTTGGGTTTACCGGTGGGGCTGGTCAACGATTTCGATCGTCGAGCAGCTCGGCGGGAATCTGTCGAATGGGCTCGCGGCGCGCTTAGTCAAACGCGGCTTGCTAGTTCGCACCCGCACCGAATCGGCGGGAAGCGTAAAGGGAGTTCCGCAGTGGCTGCTTACACTGACTGAACTAGGCCTGCAGGAGGTCGAGCGCGTGGTTGACGAGCTACAGCCATATGAGCTTGATCCTTACAGAATCAGGCAAGACCTACTGCGCCACGACGCGATCGCGCAAGCAGCTACCGTGCGAAATTTGAAGTCGCGAGTCGTTGCGGGCTATCTGACCGAGCGTCAAATGGCGCAGCGGTCCAAAGCGGGAGTCAAGCAACCGGACGTCCTCTGGCTGCTTCCGGGCGGCACGCGCATGGCGGTAGAAATTGAGCTGTCCGGAAAATGGGATCGCCATCTTGACCAGTTCGTCTCTTCATCCCTCCACGGTCTGCTCGAGCAGGATCGATTCGATCAGCTAGCTATCGTCAGCGATAGCCCGGCCATCATCCGACGCTATACCGCTGCATTCACCCCTGGAGCGGAGTTTGCCACCTGGAAAAAGGATGAGCAGCGTCGGTGGCACCGAGCCGGCGTCAACACCGTTCCGCAATGGATCGAGGGAAGACTCGTATGTCAGCTTATCGACTAGTGGCTGCACTGCTCGTCACAATCATCCTGTCCGGCTGTGACGATTCGGAACGACTGATCGCTGAAAACAAACAGCTCAGGACGGAACTGTATGCCCAAGAAAACAAGCTTTCCGAGCTCAAAGTTCGCCTCCAAGTGGACATCGAATCACACCGCACCGACGCCGCCGTCGCCGCTGGCTGTGACTTCCTTATTCCGATGTGCCCGTCAAGCGTCGCCGGCGCTGGACGGGAAGCGCTCATGCAAGGCTACTCGCCGGGATCCAAGAGCCTCTTTTGGATCATCGTCTTTTTAAAGATCACATTCGTCGGTTGCCTTACTGGCTCGACGCTCGGAACGTTCAAATACGCTCGTCACAAGAATCGCCTGATGGCCATTCATACCGAAGCAGAACGATTGCGCAGCGAGATTGCCACCGCCCAAAAGCGGATCAAGGATGCAACCAAGCCCCTTACTGACATCAACGCAGCCGTCAGCGACGCGGAAGTCCGCCTGACGCGCTACGAAGAGTTACAATTTGAAGCTCAGGCCGATCTCAAAGCCCTCTGCGAAGAAATTGAGCAGGCGCGAGCCGAGCTAACTCACGTGCTTGCCGAGATCGAACGAACCAAGGCGGTCAAGGCCGCCCTCGGTGCGTTCTGAGATCTGCTGGATGAAGCCCTGGAAATTCCCTGATGTTCTGCCATCGGCAGACGTGGGGAATCTTTTTTCCGGAGAAATCATTCATGTACCATTCACGCACGCTGCAAAAGGTCTTGCGACGCTTGATGCGCAGCGATGGGCGGTTTTCCGCCTATCGACTCAAATTGAGACGGACAGATCAACGCCTCGCGGCTGAACGAGCCCGATTTCCCAAACGCCACCAACGCCCCCCCTTTCCTCGTCAGCGCCTTATGCTGAAAGTGAGGAGCGGTTCTCGCCGCCCATGTCTACGATAAGGAGCGTCGTCCGGACGAATATCGTCCGGACTGATTGCCCTGCTGCCATCTCGCCGTCACTGCAACTTGCCTATTGCAATAGGCAAGTTGCAGCACGCTGTTTGCATGTTACATATTGCAATTTGAATATCACGCACTGTCGGCTCACGAAATTCAACACATTCGCAAAACAATCGGACGAAGCTCATGGACATTCACGTCGGGATCGTCAATTGTCGTCTGTGAATTGCATGATGCAATCGCACATTTGGCAATGTCAAAAGCAAATATGCCAATTGGCATATGTAATTGTCAGATTGCGTATTGCAGGAAAATTTAGATGATCGAGAAGATGGCCAACAACGTCTGGATTCCGTGTGATCTGTCACAGATTCAGCGAGCCGACGTCTTTCGTACGGTGGACGGCGGTCAGGAAGGGACGATCTTCCGCGCTGTTACAGACGCCTATCCCGATTCTCAGCGGCCCGGGCAGTGGTTGGTCAAATCCGCCCTCTATTCGTTGCAGGACGGGGCGCGAAGAGCTCGCAAGGGATTGCGGGACGGTGAGGCCGCCCGCACCCCCTTGCGAGATTGTGCGCCTCGGTGGCCGTCAAGACCAAGCCTACGGGCGCGCGCCGCGCGGTCTTGACGGAATTTCGGATCGCGGGACAGCCCGACTTCATACCTCGAACTTCCTCAAACACCGGGTCGGGCGACGTTGACTGCGGTGCCCCCAAATTGCAACTGAGGTACCGCTACGATTGAACATGTTCCCCATTTTGCGTACATTTGCTCAAAACTCACAAGGACAAGCGATGGCAGTGTACGTCGATAACGAACAGATCATGTGGCGAGGGAAAAAATGGTGCCACCTCGTTGCCGACTCCCTCGATGAACTTCATACATTCGCCGTGAAGTTGGGCCTTCGTCGGACGTGGTTCCAGTCAGAGGCCACTTATCCACATTACGATGTGACGCTCCACCTCCGGCACCGGGCACTAGCGCTCGGTGCACTGCACGGGGACAGACGCACTATCATCGCCTGCGCCAAATCTCTGAAAGTTCAACTGTCGATGCAGAAGCCACGTACCAACGTCCAGCTTACACTTTCATTCTGAGAGTCGACTATGCCCCCCGTCGCCGCCCAGTCTCCAGCACTCACGATTAGCGCATACGCGGAAGCGGCAAAGCAAACCGATCGATTTGCCAGCGACGCGACCCGTCGGGAAATGCTTCAATTTGGGTTCTTCGGTGAGGTCGGTGGTTTACTCTCCGCCATCAAGAAAGTGGGCAGGGATCAGCTGAGAGAATCAGAGACTGACGTTGCCGGCGAGGAGCTCGGAGATGCCCTCTGGTACCTCGTGAGTGCCGCCAATGCTAATGGCATTCCAGCGGACGATCTGGGGGCCGCGTGCATGCGTGCCCTGCGCGCTCAGTTTCATGAAATAGAACAAGCGGCTCCGGCTGCGGTCAGTTTTCGCAACATTGATGGACTTCTCGCGGTACATGGCGCCAGCTTAGCCGGAAGGCGAACCGAGTTGCTGTGCGAGTTCGCTGGACTGAGCGGCGAGCTGTTAGCACCAAGGCAACCCCGCCTGCACGACGAACAGTTCAACCCGCGCCCCGAGGAGTTCGGTAAAATCATGGCCGCCCTCGCGTCAGTTGCCTCGTCGTTCAATCTCAAGCTCGAGGATCTGGCGCGCGACAATCTTCGGAAGATTAGCGGACGTTGGCCTGGAGAGAACGCGGTGTACGTTGGCCCGTTTGACGACGCCTTCCCGCCACACGAGCAGCTACCGCGTAGCTTCGAAATCGACTTTATTGAAAGAGGCAGCGGCCCTTCCGCCCACACTCAACGGCGTTTTCATCGGCGACCCGCTCACCGACAACAGTGTCGAGCCAGATGACTATCGCTTTCACGACGTTTTCCATCTTGCGTATGTTGCGCACCTCGGGTGGTCGCCTGTACTTCGAGCACTACTCAAACAAAAGCGCAAATCGAATCGAGAGACGGACGAGAAGCAAGATGGTGCACGAGCGATGATTATCGAGGAGGGCATTGCCACCTGGATCTTCAACCATGCCAAAAGGCGGAACTTCTATGAAGGCATTGAGCTGAACAAGCTAGAGTATGGCTTGCTCAAGCAAGTCATGGCTATGGTCGAAGGCTACGAGGTCGATAAATGCCCAGCATGGCAGTGGGGACGAGCAATCCTTGCAGGATTTGAAATATTCAGGCAAATGCGTGCCCCTGAAAATAGGGGCGGAATAGTTTCCGTTGACATGCAAAATCACACCATCAGTTTTCGAAACAGGGAATGTAAGTCATGAATGCCGCGTCATTTGTTAAGGCGCTTTCGTCAATCTCGCTATCGAACGTTTTCAACCCTTACGCTGATACATGCGAGATACATGACCGTGGCAACGCGCCCGCAGCGCGTCGCAAGAATTTGCGTAGTTATCTGAGCAGTGTTGAAGCGCGCGGTACCGATACTGTGTGGATGGGACGTGACCTCGGCTATAGAGGTGGTCGACGAACAGGACTTGCGCTGACCGACGAGTATCATCTGCCTCACATGGCTAACGTCTACCGTGGTTGCGATCCTGCCCAAGCCACCAAAGGGCCAGCTGTAGCAGAACGAACGGCCGCAGAAATTTGGACTGTTCTATGTGCACTGGAAATTCCACCTCTACTTTGGAATGTCTTCCCTTTCCACCCGCACGAGGAGAAAAATCCGTTCACAAATCGAAAATTCTCTGCTGGCGAACTCGCACAAGTCGATGACTTGAATGCCGCGCTCTTTGAATGGCTTGGCATTCGTCGCATTGTCGGAATCGGTCAGGATGCCGTAAACTACGCTTCCCGTTTTAATGTCGAAGTCATTGGAATTCGTCATCCAAGCTACGGCGGAACTACAGATTTTCGCGAAGGGATGCGAAAAATCTATGGATTGCCAGTTGGATTGAAGCCTCTGCCGGCACGCGATCGTGCGCAACAGACTCTATTCGAGTAAGCGGCTTCAACTGCGGTGGACTAGACTAAATCTGACAGTGGTTGGTTTTTCATGCTGGCGCGCATTGGCGCGAAGGGCGTAGCCCGTAGCGGCAATGCGCGCCGCGAACAGCAAGGAGTCCTCG
>NZ_LOWB01000022.1 GCF_001522865.1 Burkholderia sp. TSV86
TTTATTCGTTGGCCTTCTGAGGAATCCTGATCATTCCGAGACCGCTTATCGACAGGCTTCCTTATTGCGACAGAACCTCGCGGGCTGCGTGCCGACAAGCCTGCACTGAGCGTGAGTCGCGAAGACCCACTTGAACCGAAACGGGCCCGCAACAGCAAGTGATTTACTCCAAGCAGAAAGACCGATCGATCGGTGCGCCGACATGGACATGACTGCATTGCGAATTCGCGTCGGCTTGTATATGCTGTGGCATATGCTAACCCGATTGAAGAGGGGGCGTCCTGATGCCAACCCATGACACCCGCCACGCGCGCCTGTTTCGCAACGGGCGCAGCCAGGCCGTGCGGATCCCGCGCGAATTCGAACTACCGGTCTCGGAGGTCACCATTCACCGGGAAGGCCGCCGCTTGATCATTGAACCCGTGGAGGCCGCGCCCTTGCGTGAGCTGTTTGCCCAATGGACCCCGCTGGACGAGACCTTTCCGGACATCGAGGACCTTCCGCCTGAACCGGTCGACATCGAATGACGCTGTACCTGCTCGATACCAACATTTTGTCGAACGTGATCCGCGACCCGCGCGGCGCATGCGCCACTCGGGTCGGAGAAACCCCGCCGGAGCAAGTGTGCACCTCGATAGTCGTCGCGGCGGAACTGCGGTTCGGCGTCTGGAAGCGTGGCTCGTCAACACTCGCGCAGCGCGTCGAGCAGTTGCTCGCAAGCCTGGCCGTGTTGCCGCTGCAGCCCGACGCGGACCGGTGCTACGGGCGGCTGCGCGCCGAGCTCGAGAAGCAAGGCCAGCTGATCGGCGCCAACGACATGCTGATCGCCGCGCATGCGCTGGCCGTCGACGCCGTGCTGGTTACGGACAATACGGCCGAATTCACCCGCGTTGCCGGGCTGCCGGTCGAAAACTGGCTGCGATCGGCGACGTAACGCGGTGTGGCGGCCGCCGGCGGCACGATGGGAGCCACCGACGCACGACAGTGCGCCTGAGAACAGAATAGGAGCGGGGATGAGCGGATTCGGCGGTGTCGCGATTTTTGCCTTCGCGTTGACTGTTGGGTGCCTCGCGCTCGGCTGGAGCCAACCTGCGGTGGCCACATTCGCCGCGTGCATCGTGTGCGCGGTCTATGCGTCCCGGGGCGAGCACTGAGCGCCGGCCGACCGGCGGGCGCGTCCGGGTCCCGATGGACGTCCTGCGACACGCAGGCGCGGCGAAGGAGATGGCGAAGTGATACCCCGATGACGGCGGTCCAGCAGATGTTCATTGAATGGTGCATCGGCTACATGAAATTCCACATCGCCGACGCGATGTCGGTCGGTCTGATGTCCCTCGAGGCCGAGCGCCACGGTGGGGCTGTGGACCATGCGGCAAAAGGGGCGGTACGGCTTCCTCGGTGACGACATGATCGAGATCGGCAGGCGCCTGTTTCCGGATGCGCCGGACGCACCGGAAGGATCCGGGCTCGACGCGGCCTACGAGCGCGTGTGTACGGTCCTCGACGACTGGTTGCCCGGCTTCGTCATCCCGCCTGGCCAGATATCGTTTCTGCCGGACCCCGAACTGCCGGGCGGCGAGCCCGTTGAGTGAGCGGCCGCCTCGATAGAATTGACCACGTACCAAGAGGAGATCGGAAATGAACCCAGGAATCGGGCTGCTGGCGGTCGCGGCGGGGCTGGTGGGGTGGCGGCGATCGACCGGAGGCTGTCGGCCCTCTGGCCCGCCAGTTACGGGCTGTATCACCCGCTGGCGGCGATCGGCATGGTGGCCAGCTTGCCGCTGGTCGTGTACCTGATTACGCGCCGCTGAGCGACGACGGGCCCGGCTGCGGCCGGGTCTTTGTGGCCATCGTCCAATGCCGCTAAGTTAGATTATCGGCATTGCGATTAATGGGTCAAAACCTGTAAAGTACGGTTTGAGCGTGAGCGGGTAGACCAAAAATTAGGGTTTTCCCTTGGATTGGCAGATTTTCTGCCGACACGGAGTCGGCAGCGCTACTGCAGCGCCGAAATCGCGCACGACGCGTAGCTCGCCGCAGTGCCCGCGCATCGCCACCTCGCGGCGTGGGCGTGCGTCATGCGCGTGAGCGAACCCGGCGGGCGCTCGCCGCTTCACCCTGGGATTGACATGGCGAACCGACCGCAACAACTGGAACTGCCGCCGCCGCGCACCTATAGCCGCACTGAATTCACCGCGCTGCGCGCGCGCGTGAAAGGGCTGCCGATCGCCACGATCACCCGTCTGTACTTCGATCCCGACACGACCGTGCCACTCGACGTCGAGCGTCTATTGCGCACGATGCGCGACGACCTGGTCGCGGTGGCGCTGCGCGAGGGCGCGCCGGCGTTGGTGTCGCACCTGCAGGAGACGATCGCGAAATACGGCGAGCCGCGCCTGACGCCGGTCACGCTGCAGATGATCGAACGGGCAGCCCATCAGTGGGCAACCGCGCAGCCGGCGGCCGACCATCCGATCGGCCGCTGGTTCCGGCCGCTCGTGGCAGAGCGGCTGGCGGGTGAGGGCCTCCACACGCTCGGCGAGCTGGTGGCGTTTGTGAACCGCCGGGGGGGCCAGTGGTGGCGGGCGGTGCCCCGGATCGGCGCGCACCGCGCGCGCGTGTTGATCGGCTGGCTGCGCAGGCATGCGGCGACGGTCGGCCGGTTGGCGGCGTCCGAGTTCGACGCCAGCGACGCGCTTGCGCCGGCCGCCGGGGCGGGGGTGGTCGCGAGGGCGGGCCAACTCGCGCCGCTCGAACGCCTGACCTTGCCGGCTGCCCTATCCGGAGCGCGCGGTGCGAACCGTGCGCCGACATTCGCCTACGTGCGGGCGGTACACGATCTGGATGCCGTGCGCGCGTATCTGCACCGCTACGACGACCGGCCAGAGACGCAGCGGGCATATACCCGCGAGCTCGAACGCCTGGTGCTGTGGTGTGTGATTGAGCGTGGTGTCGCGTTGTCGTCGATGACGGTCGAGGATTGCGAAGCGTACAAGGCGTTCCTGGCCGCGCCGAGCGACCGGTTCACCGGGGCGCCCGTCGCGCGCGCGAGCCGGCACTGGCGGCCGTTCGCGCCCGGCGGCCTGTCCGCGGACAGCCAGCGCTACGCGGTGCGAGCGATCCGCGCGGCGTTTGCCTGGCTCGTCGACGTGCGCTACTTGGCCGGTAATCCGTGGCGGGCGGTGACCGATCCCAATGTGGTGAAGCGTGCGCGTAAGCTGCAGGTCGAGCGGGCGTGGCCGCTCGACCTGTGGACGCGGGTGCGCGCGTTTTTGGCCGATCGCGCGGAGCTCGTCGGCCCGGTCGGCGCTCGCTGGCGCACCGCGCGTGCGCTGTTGCTGGTGATGGGCGACGGCGGCTTGCGGATTGCAGAAGCGGTCGGCGCGGAGCGCGCCGCACTGGTTTGGTTACCCGCTGACGGCGAGACGCCGGCGAGTTGGCTGCTTGAGGTGATCGGTAAGGGCAACAAGCAGCGTTTCGTGCCGATCAGCGATGCGTGCGTCGACGCGGTGCGCGCACACTGGCGCGATCGCGGGCTCGCGTTCGACGCACGCGACGCGGCGGGGCCGCTCGTCGCGCCGCTGAACGTGCCGCCGACGCCGCGCGCGCAGGCGAAGCACGCGCGCGCGAAGGCAGCCGGCACGGGCAGCGTTGCAGCGGGTTATTCGGTTCGCGGGGCGCGGGCCCTAACGCGCTGGGCGATCGATCAGCTGCTCGACGCAATGCCCGATCTGACCGAGCCGCAGCGGCGCAAACTCGCCCAGACCTCGCCGCATGCGTTTCGGCACACCTTCGGCACGCAGATGCTGGCGGCCGGGGTTCTGTCGCATTAGTGGAGGGCCAGTAGAATGGTCGACTTCGAAGAACTGAGCCCTCACCGATGCGCCTTGCTGC
>NZ_LOWB01000023.1 GCF_001522865.1 Burkholderia sp. TSV86
GTAAGCGGTCAATAAATGACGCCCTTCCCATGAGGGTCAGGAGGTCAGAAGCTAGGTGTCCGCGTGGACACCTGCACTCAGACCTTAATGACAGAGCGACCGAATCTTCGAAACAGACTGGTAGTTGGCCGCAAGCGAGACGGTCGACGCGAATTTGACGAAGCAGCGCGACAGGAACTGGTCGAGCTGTGCTTGCGGCCCGGCGTGTCGATTGCCCGCACGGCGATGGATCACGATGTCAATCCGAACCAGTTGCGTAAATGGATCGCGAGCCATCAACAACGGCAACTTGCAAGGCCATCGGCCGATGAGGTTGTGGCCGACGGCGTACCCATTGATATTCCAGGGCCAACGTCCGGTTATCGGTCGCCCGAGTCGCCGTCTGCATTTGTGCCGGTGATGCCGGCACCACCGCAGCCGTCACCGCCGCGCTCGCCTGAGTCGCTGATGGCAATCGCGTTGCATGTGCGACTACCCAATGGCGTCGAATTCGATCTTGGGAAGGCGAGCCTTGATGAACTGGTGACGATCGTCCAGATGCTGGGGAGGTTACCGTGTTCCGGTTCGACGAAGAGCTGAAGGTTTATCTGCATCGCGATCCAGTCGACTTCCGCATGGGCATCAACGGGTTGTCGATCCTGGTCGAACAGGCGATGCGTCTGAACCCGATGACCTCGGCGCTGTTCGTGTTCGGCAACCGACGTCGTGATCGCATCAAGATTCTCGGCTGGGGTGGCAATGGCTTCTGGTTGCTGCTCAAGCGACTCGAAGC
>NZ_LOWB01000024.1 GCF_001522865.1 Burkholderia sp. TSV86
GCATTCGACCGCTTCCTGGTCGCGCTCGGCTATCCGTTCTGGGAAGAGAGCGGCAATCCGGCGTACCACCTGTTCCTGTCGTAACCTCGATCACACGGACCCATTCATGAATCCCGAACACTCCCCGCTCGGCAAGACGACCGTCTACTCGAACCAGTATGACGCATCGCTGCTGTTCCCGATCCCTCGCGCCGGCTCGCGCGAGCAGATCGGCATAGGCGCGTCGCTGCCGTTCTTCGGCACCGATATTTGGAACGCCTACGAGCTTTCGTGGCTCAATGCGCGCGGCAAGCCGCAAGTCGCGATCGCGACGTTCTACGTGCCCGCTGAATCGCCGAATATCGTCGAATCGAAGTCGTTCAAGCTGTATCTCGGCTCGTTCGCGCAGACGGCGTTCGAATCGATCGAAGCGGTACGCGACACGATCAAGCGCGACGTATCGGCCGTGTGCGGCGCGAACGTCGGCGTGCAGCTCGCGGCACCCGCCGATTTTCGCAAGCTCAGCCTCGACGAACTCGACGGGCTGTCGCTCGATCGGCTCGACCTCGAGGCGGACGTCTACCATCCCGATGCGTCGCTGCTCGCCGCGTCGCACGACGAAGCGCCTGTCGAGGAAACGCTGGTCTCCGATTTGCTGAAATCGAACTGCCCGGTCACCGGCCAGCCCGACTGGGGCAGCGTGCAGATTCGCTACGTCGGCGCGCCGATCGATCACGCCGGGCTGTTGCGCTACATCATCTCGTATCGCGATCACACCGGCTTTCACGAGCAATGCGTCGAGCGGATCTTCATCGACATCCTGAACGCGTGCAAGCCGGTCAAGCTTGCGGTCTACGCGCGCTACACGCGGCGCGGCGGGCTCGACATCAATCCGTTCCGCACCAACTACAATCAGCCGATGCCCGACAACGCGCGCACCGCGCGGCAGTGAAGCGCGCGGCGGACAACGCCGGGTGCCTCGGGCCAGCGCCGCCGGATATCCGGCCCGACCCTGTTTCGCGCCGCGCGGCATCAGGGAGCGCGGAGGACGATTCGACGGCGGCTTGACGGCGGCTCGACAGCAGTTTGATGGCAATTTGACCGCAATAACTCGGGCCGCCGAAGCCCTTTCGCCGGCAAACGCGCGCCTTCGGCGCACATGAAAACGGGGCCGCAAGGGCCCCGTTCGACTATCGCGGCACGCGCCGCAGCGGCAACAATTACTTTGCCGGCGCCTTGTACGCGATGCAATCGACCTCGACCTTGCAGTCGATCACCATGCTCGACTGCACACATGCGCGCGCGGGCGGATGCGCGCCAAAATACGACACGAACACCTTGTTGAACGACGCGAAGTCCCGCGCGTCGTCGAGCCATACGCCGCAGCGCACGACGTGCTCGAGCCCGTAGCCGGCCTCGTCCAGGATCGCGATCACGTTCTCGATCGCCTGCTTCGACTGCGTGACGATCCCGCCCTCGACGACCTCGCCGTTCACCATCGGCGTCTGGCCGGACACGTACAGCCACCCGTCGTCGGTCTGCACCGCGCGCGCGAACGGCATCACCTGACCGCCCGTGCCCTTGGCCTCACCCACGCCATATCGCTTCATCGTTTCACTCCTTTACTTCGTTTGCTCGTTTGCCGAATCCACGCCGCCGGCGCGATGCCGGCGGCACCCAATCGTCGCTCGCGAAACCGGCGCGCGGACGCCCGCCGCGCCAGCCGGTCTCGCATGCGCGCGTTGCGCGCCTGCTCAGAACGCGTCGGCCGGCGTCGCCGCGCGGCGCTCGCCGCGCGCGACGAAGCGCCCCGCGCGCTCGCCCGTGGGCGCGCCGTCGCGATACGACAGCACGCCGTTCACCCATACCGCGTCGATGCCCTGCGCCGGCTGTTGCGGACGCTCGAACGTCGCCGCATCGCGCACCCGCGCTGGATCGAACAGAACGAGATCCGCGTGATAGCCGACGCGCACCTCGCCGCGCCCGTCGAGCCCGAAACGCCGCGCCGACAGCGACGTCATCTTGCGCACCGCCTCTTCGAGCGGTAGCAGCCCCTCGTCGCGCGCATAGTGGCCGAGCACGCGCGCAAACGCGCCCCAAAGCCGCGGATGCGGCAGCGGGTCGTTCGGCAGGCCGTCCGAGCCGATCATCGTCGCCGGATGCGACAGGATTCGGCGCACGTCGTCCTCCGCCATGTTGTGATAGACCGCGCCGGCCGGCATCAGCCGGCGCGCCGCGTCCTGTTCGCTCACGCCCCAATCGGCGGCGATCGTCTTCAGCAGCTTGCCCGCCATTTCCGGGTGCGGCTCGGACCACGTGACCGTGATGTCGATATCGCCCGTCACCTGCTTGAGCGCGAGCGTCGTCGAGCTGCGGCTGTACGGATAGCAGTCGCAGCCGACGGGTTGCAGCCGCCGCGCGCGCTCGAGCGACGCGAGCACTTCGCCGCTGCGTCCCCAGTTCGACGGCCCCGCGCACTTCAGGTGCGAGATCACGACGGGCACGCGCGCGTGGCGGCCGATCCGGTACGCCTCGTCCATCGCATCGAGAATCGCGTCGAACTCGGTGCGCATGTGCGTCGTATAAACCGCGCCGGCCTGCGCGAGCGGCTCGGCGAGCGCCATCACCTCCTCCGTCGGCGCGGCGAACGCGGACCCATACGCGAGCCCCGAACTCAAGCCGAGCGCGCCATGCGCGAGCGCTTCCTCAAGCTGCGCGCGCATCGCGGCGATCTCGGCATCGTTCGCCGCGCGATCGAGCCGGTCCATCTGGTTGTTGCGCAGCGCGGTATGGCCGACCAGCGCCGCGACGTTGACGGCCGGCCGCGCGGCATTCACCGCGTCGACATACGCGGCGAACGTCGGATAGCGAAACGCCGCGCGCGCGCCGAGCAGGTTCATCGGATCGGGCGGCTCGCCTTTGAGCGCCACCGGCGACGCACTGATCCCGCAGTTGCCGACGATCACCGTCGTCACGCCCTGCGAGATCTTCGGCAGCATCTGCGGCGCGTCGATCACGTTCGTATCGTCGTGCGTGTGCACGTCGATGAAGCCGGGCGCGAGCGCGCGGCCGCCGGCTTCGATCACGTCTTGCGCGAGCCAGTTCGTCAGATTGCCGATCGCGACGATCTTGGCATCGCGGATCGCGACGTCGCGCGCCACCGGCGGCGCGCCGCTGCCGTCGTAGAGCATCGCGCCGACGATCAGCGTGTCGGCGGCTTCGGGGTGCGAGTGCATGTCGCTGTCTCCTTCACGTCAGGTCCTTCAATCTCCGAGCGGCTGGCGCTCGCCGCCGCCGCGATGCACGTCGAGCGCATGCTTGACCCGCCGCAGCATCTCGCGGCTGCCGTCGCCGAGCTGGAGCGCGACCTCGGTGACGAGCACGTCGAGCGCCATCATCATCGCGTAGCGCGAAGCCGACGGTTTGAAAATGAAATCGGTTTCGAATGCAACGACCGGGATCAGATGATCGGCAAGCTGCGCGAGCGGCGACGCGGGCGCGGTGAGCGCGACGAGCACGGCGCCGTATTGCTTGGCAAGCGCGCAGCTGTCGTTGAGCTCGGGCACGCGCCCGGTGACCGACAGCGCGACGACGACGCAATCAGGCGCGACGGTGCTCGCAACCATGCGTTGCAGCAACGCATCCTGATAGCTGGCAACCGGCAAGCCAAAGCGCACGAGCCGAAAGCGCAGTTCGTCGGCGAGCGCGGTCGAGCCGCCGCCCTGCACGTACACGTAGATCATCCGCGCTCCGGCGAGCGCCGCGGCCGGTGCGTCGAACGACATCTGCGACAGCAGCTGGTGGTTCTGCTCGAGCGTGGCCTGCACGTCGTCGAACACGCGCTCGGCAGGCGTCGGATGGTGCCCATCGGCGCCCGCGGACGGCGCCAGAAAGCGCTGGCCGACGGCCGCTGCCTGCGCGAGCCGCAGCTTCAGCTCGCGCACGTCGCGACAGCCGACCGCCTTCGCAAAGCGCGTGACGGTCGCCACACTCACACCCGCCTGCGCGGCAAGCGCGCCGATGCTCGCGTGCGCGGCGCGGGCTAGATCGTCGAGTATCCACGCGGCGACCTTACGCTCGGCGTCACGCAGCTCAGGCGCGCGCTCGGCGATCCTGGCGACGACATCGAAAGCGGAGGGTTCGGGGGACGAATGCATGGGGCGTGCTCGACCGGCGGCGGCCGGCTGATGGGATCGCTAGCGGCTGATCCAGGGTGGATCAGCACATGTTAATAAATAACATTTTCGAACGGATGCTACTTTCTGTACTATCGTCAAGTCAACTTTACGCCGATATATAAGCATGATGGAGTGAGATAAAATGAAAGTTACAAACTATCAACAAGCGGCAATCGATCCGACCGGCAAGGGTCTGGGCAACGTGCCGGGCACGAGCGTGCCGCTCGCCGATGCTGGCCGCCTCGAATGGAATCTGCTCGACGAGGACGTCAGTTTGCCCGCCGCGGTGCTGTACGCAGAGCGCATCGAGCACAACCTGAAGTGGATGCAGGCGTTCGTCGCAGAATATGGCGTGAAGCTCGCACCGCACGGCAAGACGACGATGGCGCCGCAACTATTTCGCCGCCAGCTCGAAACGGGCGCGTGGGGCATCACGCTTGCGACCGCGCATCAAGTGCGTGCGGCGTACCGCGGCGGCGTGCGGCGCGTGCTGCTCGCCAACCAGCTTGTCGGCAAACGCAACATGGCGATGATCGCCGAACTGCTGAGCGATCCCGATTTCGAATTCTTCTGCCTCGTCGATTCGGCCGATGGCGCCGAGCAGCTCGGCCGCTTCTTCGACGCCGCGAACAAGCCGCTCAACGTGCTGCTCGAATTGGGCGTGCCGGGCGGGCGTACCGGCGTGCGTGACGATGCGCAGCGCGACGCGGTGCTCGCGGCGCTCGAGCGTTATCCGCGCGTGCTGAAGCTCGCCGGAATCGAGTTATACGAAGGCGTGCTGAAGCAAGAGCGCGACGTGCGCGCGTTCCTCCAGCGCGCGCTCGCGCTTACCCGCGAACTGGCGGCGGCCGGCCGTATCCGGCGCACGCCGGCGATTCTGTCCGGCGCGGGCTCGGCGTGGTACGACGTCGTAGCCGACGAGTTCGCGCACGCGCGCGAGACCATCGATATCGTGTTGCGCCCCGGCTGTTATCTGACGCACGACGTCGGCATCTACAAGAAAGCGCAAGCGGACATTCTCGCGCGCAACCCCATCGCGCGGGAAATGGGGGCGGGGTTGCTGCCCGCGCTGCATTTGTGGGCATACGTGCAATCGATTCCGGAGCCCGAATGCGCGATCGTCGCACTCGGCAAGCGCGATGCCGCGTTCGACGCCGGGCTGCCCGAGCCCGCGCGCCATTTCCGGCCCGGCTCGGTGGCAGGCTCGCAGGCCGGCGCGATGCCGCACGAGATTGCCGCCAGCGAAGGCTGGGCGGTCACGGCGATGATGGATCAGCATGCCTACCTGAAAATTCCCGCAGGCGCAGACCTGAAGGTCGGCGACATGATCGCGTTCGACATCTCGCATCCGTGCCTCACGTTCGACAAATGGCGGCAACTGCTCGTGGCCGATGAAAAGTACCGGGTGACCGAAGTGATCGAGACGTATTTCTGAGCGTGCGCCAATGGCTGGCGGCGGGCGAAACGGCTGACGCCGCGTTCACGGGCGATGTACGGGCGATGGCCTGTCACGGCTGCTTCGCCCACGCGTCATTCGCGCCGCGAAGCGGCGGAGTAAACTGCTTTTTGCCCCGCATCCGCGCGTGCCGGCCGGGCGGGCGCCCACGCTTGACGGCGGTTTCGGCCTGCGTGCTTTGCATGCGGCGGAAAGCCGGCGCCAGCGCCCACGGCCCAGACAATCACGTCATGACCCCGGAGTAAGCGTTGAAGCACGCGCTCCCATCGACACTGGAGATCATCATGGCAGCCAAGAAAATTCTGTTCCTGACGGGCGATTTCGCCGAAGACTACGAAACGATGGTGCCGTTCCAGGCACTCCTGGCGGTCGGCCATCAGGTCGACGCCGTATGCCCCGGCAAACGGGCAGGCGACAAAGTGAAGACGGCGATCCACGATTTCGAGGGCGATCAGACCTATACCGAAAAGCCCGGCCACCAGTTCACGCTGAACGCGGCGTTCGACGACGTCGATCCGGCACGCTATGACGCGCTCGCGATCGCAGGCGGGCGCGCCCCCGAATATCTGCGTCTCGATCCGAAAGTGATCTCGCTCGTGCGCGCATTCGCCGATGAACACAAACCGATCGCGGCCATCTGCCATGCCGCGCAATTGCTGGCCGCGGCCGACGTGATTCGCGGCAAGCGGATCGCCGCGTATCCGGCATGCGCACCCGAAGTGCGTCTCGCCGGAGGCGAATATGCGGACATTCCCGTCGACGCCGCCGTCACCGACGCACCGTTCGTCACCGCGCCCGCGTGGCCCGCGCATCCGGCATGGCTCGCGCAGTTCCTTGCGCTGCTTGGCACGCGGATCGAGCTTTGACGAAGCCGCGCGGGCACAGGCACGGCGGCGCGCCATGCCGCTGCGCCGCCGCACGCATGGCCGCCGGGCAAAGCCGACGCGGCTGCCATCGAGCCGAATCGGCCGTCGGCCACGGCCAACCGGGCCCGCCGGCCAGACCTGCGCCGCCACGCCGGCAATGCAACCCGCTCGGCGCCGCTTGGCCGGCGTGCCCGCTCAGCCCTCCCCGGCGGCCCCGTCAGCTTTCGCCGGCGCAACCCGCGCGACATCGGCGACGCGCGCCTCGAGCAATGCGAGTGCGCTGGACAGCGCGCCCAGCACATCGTCCGGCAGCGCGGCCATCGTGTCGTGCAGGAATGCATTGCGGCGCGGCAGGCATTCGTCGAAGGCCTGCCGCCCGGCCGCCGTCAGCTTCACGTTCGTCACGCGGTTGTCGCGCGGATCGGCATCGCGCTCGATCCAGCCGAGCGTCTCGAGTGTCTTCAACTGACGCGTGAGCGCGCCCGGATCGACGCGCAGCAATTCGACGAGCCGCTTCTGCGACGACACGCCGTCGTTCGCGTCCAACGCGACCATGATGCGCCAACGCGGCAGCGGCTGCCCCACATGAGTCTCGAATGCGGCCATGAACGTCCGATAAGTCCGTCCGAATTGCTGCAAAATCGCGATGCGGTCCTGTTCTTCCATGCGCTAGCTTCGACTCCGGCGGCAAACAACGAAAAGATCAAACGATCGACCCAGCGCGCGCTCACTCGGCGGCAACCGCGGGCTCGAGCGTGCGGCGCAGCTCAAGAGGCGGAACGCGGCGGCTTTGCCACACCGCGAACAGCGCGACGGCCGCGCCCACGCCGATGCCCAGATGAATCGCGCCGACGAGCGCGTCGCGTGCCGCGTCGATCATGAATTCGCCATGATGCCCGGCGCGCGCTAACTCGTCCACGACTCGCGCCTGCGCCGCGCGATCAATCAGCACATGCGGATCGGCGAGCCGGGCCTGCCACGGCAGCGCGCCGTCGGCGGTGAGCGCGGCGCGCACGCCGCGCCCGTAGAACGCGTTGACGAGCGCGCCCGTCAACGCGGCGCCGCCCATGCCGCCCACCATCCGCAGCGATTGAAGCAGCGCCGTCGCGATGCCCACGTGCGCCCGCCCCGCCGCCTGCTGCGCGAACACGGTCAGGTTGGGCAGCACGAAGCCCAGCCCCACGCCGCCTACAACCATCCATGCCATCAGCATCCACGCTGGGGTACGGTGCGTCGACGCGACGATGCCCGCGCACGCGAGCGCGAACAGCAGAAAACCGGCATGCAGCATCGCGTTCGGACGGCGGATCCGCGTAACGACCCGGCCGTTCATGATGCTGCCGATGGTGATGAACACGACAAGCGGCGTGATCACGATGCCCGCCTGCTGCGGCGACATCCCGAAGCCGCCCTGGAAAAGCAGCGGCGCGTAGAAGATCAACGAGAACATCGCGAAACCGCCGAGCAGCGACAGAATAAAGAGCGTCGACAGCGCGCGGTTCGCGAACATCTCGAGCGGCAGGATCGGCTGCGCGGCGCGCTTTTCCCAGCGCCAGAGCGCCACGCCGCCTGCGAGCGCGACGACGAGCATCGGCCAGCCGCCGGCCCCGTATTTCGGCAGCCATTCGACGAATAGCTGCACCGCGCCGAGCGTCACGGCGATCAGAAGCGCACCGGGCCAATCGAGCCGTATCTTGCCATGCTCGGCGTGCCGCAGATGCGGCAGATATCGCCAAACGAAAAAAAACGACAGCAGGCCGACGGGCAGATTCACGTAGAACACCGAGCGCCAGCCGTAATGCTGGGTCAGCACGCCGCCCAGCGACGGGCCGACCGCGTTTGCGATACCGAACGCCGCGCTCATCATCACCTGCCAGCGCAGCCGCACGACCGAATCGGGAAAGAGATCGGGAATGCACGCGAACACCGTGCCGACCAGCATCCCGCCACCAATGCCTTGCAGCGCGCGCGCGAGCACGAGCGCGATCATCGTCTGCGCGGTCCCGCATAGCACCGACGCACCGGTAAACACCACGATCGACGCGATCACGAACGGCTTACGCCCGAAATAATCGCCGAGCCGCCCGAAGATCGGCACGGTGATCACCGATGCGAGCAGATACGACGTCGCAACCCACGCGTACAGATCGAAGCCGTGCAGTTCCCCGACGATCGTCGGCAGCGCGGTGCCGACCACGGTTTGGTCGAGCGCGACGAGCATCGTGACGAACGAGATGCCGAGCATCGCGAGCAGCGATTCGCGAAACGGCAGAACTTGCCCGCTCGAATGGCGGGCTGCGATATCGACGGCCATTTTTTGCTCACGCAATATTTGATACATCAATTATTTGAACAGTCTATCACGCATCGAGTAATCTAGCCGGCACTCTCCTCCCAGGCTGCGCGCATCGCAAAGGATTCAGATGGAACCGCTCAACCCCGTTGCCGAGCCGACGTTGTCGGCCGAAGATCTCGATACGCTGCGGCGCGCGAAGATCGCGCTCGAAAGCCCGCCGCTGACGGTCAAGTTGACGAGCATTGTCGGCGCGCCGGTCGAGAAGATGATCGCGAAGCTGCCCGGTTTCGCGTCCGACAAAATCAACGACGCCACCCAGCTCGCACTGCGCAAGTGTCTGCACATCGCGCTGCGCACGCTCGGCAAATCGGGCGGCGTTGCCGGCGCGCACGAAATGCCGAACAAGCCCAGCAACCTGCTGCACAAGCTCGCCGTCGCGACCACGGGCGCGGCGGGCGGCGCGTTCGGCCTGTTCGCGCTGCCCGTCGAGCTGCCGGTTACGGCGACGCTGATGTTCCGCTCGATCTGCGATATCGCGCGCAGCGAAGGCGAGGATCTGTCGAGCGCCGAAGCGCAACTGCAATGTCTCGCCGTGCTTGGGATGGGCGGCGGGTTCGGCCGTGCGCGCGGCAGCGCGGACGGCAGCTTGCCGCCCCAGCCGGGCGGCGCTGCCGACGAGGACGCCGATATCGGCTACTTCATGCTGCGCGGCGCACTCGCGCAGGCGGTGTCGAAAGCATCGTCGGAGATCGCGTCGAAGGGCTTCACGATACATGGCTCGACGGCGCTCTTCCGGCTGGTGCAAGCGATCGCCTCTCGTTTTTCGGTGCAGGTGACCGAGCAGATTGCGGCGAAATCGATCCCGGCGATCGGCGCGGTGCTCGGCGCCACCGTCAACACGCTATTCATCGACCATTTCCAGCAGGCCGCGCACGGCCACTTCGCGGTGCGCCGGCTCGAACGCAAGTACGGGCAAGCGGCCGTCAAGGCCGCTTATCAGGCCATCGATATGTCGGCCGCGCGCTGAGCCGCCGGGCGCTCGAGCGCGATGCGCCGCACGAATACGGCCGCGCGCTTGAGCGCGCGCGCCGCCTCGGGCACGAACGGCACGTAGATCTGCCAGACGTGCGGCATCTGCGGCCATATTTCGAATTCGACTGGCACGCCCGCCGCGCGCGCACGGTCGGCCACGCGACGCGCATCGTCGAGCAGCACCTCGGTGCTGCCCACCTGGATGAAAAGCGGCGGCAGTCCGCGCAGATCCGCGTATACCGGCGACGCGTAAGGATGATCGCCGGGCGTGCTGCCGAGATAAAGGCGCGCCGCGCGGCCGAGCGCGATGCCGGCGAATACCGGATCGATGCCGTCGTGCGTGCGCAGCGTATCGCCCGTCGCGGCGAGATCCGTCCACGGCGAGAACAGTACCGCGCCCGCCGGCAAAGGCTCGCCGGCGTCGCGCAGTGCCACGAGCGTGGCAAGCGCGAGTCCGCCGCCCGCCGAATCGCCGCCGAATACGATCGACTCGGGCGGCGTGCCCGTCGCGACGAGATGCCGATAGGCGGCGAGCGCGTCGTCGAGCGCGGCCGGAAACGGATGTTCGGGCGCGAGCCGGTAATCGAGCGAGAACGAACGCACGTCCGCGTATTTGGTCAACGCGAAGACAAGCGGACGGTGCGTTTGCGGCGAGCAAAAGTAATAGCCGCCGCCGTGAAAATACAGCAGCGTCAGGCTTTGAGGTGCGCGGCCGGCGGACGAATCGGCACGCTCGAGCCATTCGCCGCGCAGCGGCGCGTCAGCCGGGCCGTAGCGCTCGCGCAGCCGCCAGCCGGCGGGCAGGCGGTGCGGCACGCGCGTGCGCAGCCCAGATAAGCGCCTCGCACGCGCGGGATCGATCACCGGACGCAGCGTCTCGGGACGGAAATGCCGGCGCAGCAGCCAGCACGCCACCATGTTTTGCCAACTCATCGGACGCACTCCGAACCGGAAAAGCACGACGATACTACGTATGACCCGGCGCGCGCTCACCGCCCGCCCATGCAGCCCTTCGCTCCGAGCGTCGCCGAGCGGCAGGCGCGGGCGCCGGCTCCCCGCACTCGCCGCCGGACTCAGTTCACCGGCCGGACCTGGCCGCGAATCTCTCCGGCTGGATGGGCCTGCGTATGAATGTTGAAGTACCACTTGCCCGCCATCAGGTCACCCACCTGCGCGTCGGTCAACGCCTTTTCGCCATTGATGGGGCTCGCGAGCGCGTCCTTCGGAATCGGCACCTGAATGGCCGCATTTTGTCCCACGGGCGCGGGACCGTGGAAATGCGCGGCTGTCGCGGGCCCGGTCAGATTGCGGTATTCGACCGTCCAACGCAGCGTATGCGTGGCCGTGTCATAGGCCGCATCCAGCCGGCCGGAACCCTTGCTCGTCGTCGGCGGCACTTCGCTCGACGGCTGTAGATCCGCGACGAGCGTCACCGTTTCGGCGCGTGCGACGCCGGCCGCGAGCACGCATGCGAGCACACCGACCCCAATCCTGCGCGATGTCAGCATGAAACCTCCTTGCGGTTGTCGGCCACGCCGTGACGCCACGCGCGGCGCGCGGCGCGGATTCAAACCCCGATCATAGTCGATCCCGCGCGCGGCCACGCCGCCGCCATGCTGTTGCGCAAGCGGCGATGAGAAGCGAAAGATAAAAAGATAATTGCAAGAACCCAGCAGAATACGCATCGGCGCTTTCGCTATACTGCGTACTTGTAGAACGAGTTGCTTGCTTGGTAGTTTGCGTTCTTCCGTTCGGCTGGCATCTTCCGCCATTGATCAGCGCGACCCGTAACCCTCGGGCCGCGCTTTTTTTTTATGAACCGGCTTCGTGGCTGCTTGGCGCGGGGTTCCGGCACGTCACGACCGCGCTTGGCACGACGCGCTTTCGCGATTGCTTCCGCGATCGACAACGTTCGAGGCTGCACCGCTTGCCCGCCCAATAACGCGCCGTCCGGTCTGCTCCGCGTCGGCGCGCCGGCGCCGCAATGCCGGCCGGCCCGTTATCGTCCGAATTGGCGCAGCACGTTGACCAACTGCGTCGCCGCAATGTCCCAACGGAATTGGGCCGAGTGCTTCCGCCCCTTTTCACGCAACTCGCCGCGCAGTGCTGCGTCCCCCATCAACTGCGCGATCTTCGCGGCGATGTCGGCTGCATCGTGTGCGTCGCAATACAGCGCCGCATCGCCGCACGCTTCGGGCAGCGACGCCTCGCGCGACGCAATCACCGGGCACCCACAGTACATCGCCTCGACAGGCGGCAGCCCCCACCCTTCGTATAGCGAAGGAAACACGAAGCAGCCGGCATGTTCGTAGAGCGCCTTCAGTTCGCCGTCGCTCACATAGCCTGCCCAAATGATATTGCGAGCGTTTTGCCCGCCACCCAGCGCCGATGCACCGAAAATCTTGACGTTCGAGCCGCCCGCGATCACGAACCTCAGCTCGGGATGGCTGCGCTCGAGCTGCGAAATCGCCTCGAGCGTGCGAGCAAGGTTCTTGCCCGGCGCCAGCGAGCCGACGATCAGCACGTAACCGTCGTAAGCAAGCCCCAGCCGCTCGAGCACCGATGCATCGCTGGCGATCCGGTCGAAGTGATCGATGCCGGATACGACCGTCGATACCTTATACGGAGAAACGCCAAGACGGGCCACGATGCGCTCTTTCGAGAAATGCGACACCGTCACGATATGCCGGACGTTTTGCTTGAGCACCCAGAACGCAAAGCGATACCAAAGCTGGAATGCACGCGAATAACCCTGCGGAAAATCGAACACCGCGACGTCGTGAATCATCAGCACCTGGTTACGCTTGAACAGCGGGCCAATGTTGCAGAGGCTCAACAGCGTCTGCCCGCGCGTCGCGAACGGCAGCGCGAGCTGCTCCCAGAGCACGCCGCGCAGACGAGGCACGACGCGGCGCGCGATGGCGGGCGGCAGCGCATCGCTCGCATGATCGCGCGGCACGACGAGCGTCGGATTGCGCTCGCCGCGAAACAGACGGGCAATCGCCGATGTGTACTCATGTGCGACGCGCTGCACGCCAGTCAGCCGCTGCGAAGTGAACTTACCGTTGATCGCCACGGGCGACGGCAGCGCGGGCCCTGCCGCGCGCTCGCCGCCGGCTGCCGCACGGCGGGCGGCATCGGGCACCGCCCTCGCGGCAAACGACATGCCTGGCGCGGTTATATTGGATTCCTTATCATTACGCGGCGTGCGCAGCGACGGCTTATATGTGGGAGACGAATTCATGGCGGCAGGATGTCACGACACCTGGTTGACGGGCGCGCATGCTGCGCGTCGAGCGCGCGCAACTGCGCGCTATATGCGTTCCAGTGTCGCCGTTCCGATGCGCACGGTCGGTGCGCTGCTTCGCACAAACCGCGGCGCGCCAACCTTCGTGCGCGCCGCGTATCGGTGCCTCAACGGTTGCGGGCAATCGACCAGAGCATGAACATCGATTGAGCCGTCGGCATGATTTCCGTCAGCACGCGGTTGAAGCGGGAGACGGGCGCCGTGCCGACGTAGACGACGTCGAGCGGCTTCATGTCGAACTGCGTGGCAAGCATCATCGAATCCACTTGCGTCATGTCCAGGCGCAGCACTTCAGGCTTGTTGAATGCGGGCGCATAGCTGACCTTCTTCAAGCCCTCCTGCACCGTACCTTGCGTGCCGTCCAACTGCGCAAGCGGCGGATTCGGATGACGGATCACCAGCACTTGCCGCGGGTTCGCGTTCATCGTGTCGATGCTGCCAGCGGCCGCGAGCGCGTCGGCCAGCGACAGACGCCCTTGATTCATGAACACGGTCTGCGGCTTCGGCACTTCGCCGAACACGAACACGCGATTCTGCGTGTGGTCCGGCACATGGACGATGTCGCCCGGCTGCAGCGCGATGTTCTGCCGCAAATCGCCGCGATTCAAGATATTGTTCACGTCGATCGTCATCACGCGATTGCCGCGCGTGACGAGCACGCGCTGCAGATCGGCGTCGGGGTTGCCGCCGCCCGCGCGATTGATCGCGTCAACGACGCGCAACGCCGAACCCGTCAACGACAGTTGTCCCGGATTCTTCACGTCGCCCGTCACCTGGATGCGCTGGCTGCGGAACTGCATCACGCGCACGTCGACCTGAGGATTCTTGATCTGCGAGCCGAGCCGGCGCGTGAGCAGCGCGGCGATCTGCTGGGTGCTCATTCCGTCAACGCGCACACGGCCGAGCGTCGGGAAGAAGATGGTGCCGTTCGCGGCAACACGCTGGCCGGACGTATCGACTTCGCCCTGGCCGTTGGTGCCCAACGCGCTGATCTGCTGCGGCAGCACGCCGCCCAATCCGCCCGATGCCTGCAACGTGCCCATATCGACGAGCGGCGACATGTCGTTGCCCGAAGTGCCGCTCGCGCCGCGCGTCAGCTCGGGGTGATCGTAGACGTAAATGCCGAGTACGTCGTCGGGCCCGACGCGGTAGTCGGCCGATTCGGCCGGCAGCGCTCGCGTGGACAAGCTTGCTTGCTTGGTGACCGCATCGGCTTCGTCGGCCTGTTTGAGCGCGTAGATCAGCTGGGGGGTGATCAGCTTGACGTCGTAGACCGTCGTATCGGTCGGTGCGCCGAGATCGTCATGCATGCGCTTCGAATCGAGCGACGGTCCCGGCGCAAATGCGCAGCCCGACAAGGCTGCCGCTGCGATGGCGGCCGCCCACGTTAGGCGTTTCTTCAACATCTTGTAGTACTCCTTGTAGCGTGTGAAACGGGATCGCGGCGGCGCTCAGAATGCGTTACGTCCGACGAATCCCTTGACCAGCGTAATCATGATGATCTTGATATCGAACCAGAACGTCCAGTTTTGCACGTAGAACAGATCGAACTTCACGCGCGCGGCCATCTTCTCGACCTTGCGCGTCTCGCCGCGGTAGCCGTTTACCTGCGCCCAGCCGGTGATGCCGGGACGCACGCGGTAGCGCAGCATGTAGCCGTCGACAAGCTCCTTGTAAATATCGTCGTGTTCGAGCGCGTGCGGGCGCGGCCCGACGATCGACATCTGGCCGAACAGCACGTTGAAGAACTGCGGCAGCTCGTCGAGCGACGTGCGGCGCAGGAACGCGCCAACCTTCGTGATCCGCGTGTCGTTGCGCGAGGCCTGACGCACGACGCCCGTTTCCTCAGTATGCACACGCATCGAGCGGAACTTCAAGATTTCGAATTCGCGGCCGTCGACGCCCTTGCGTTTCTGGCGGAACAGCACCGGCCCGGGCGACGACAGCTTCACGGCAAGCGCGAGCACGCCGAGCACCGGCAGCAGCGGAATCAGCACGGCGGCAGCGAACAGGCGGTCGAACACGAGCTTCGGCCACAATTGCGGGACCGACAGCGGGCTCGTCGCCAGATTGATCGCCGGCAAACCGGCCACCTGAGTGACAGAACGGTTGAATGCCGTGAGCCCGCGAACATCGGGCAGGAAGCGCAGATTCACGAAATCGTGACGGAATTCGCGAACGATCCGCTGAATCTGCCGCTCATGCGACAGCGGCAACGCAAGCCAGATCTCGTCGATCGCGCCCGCGCGCACGCGGCGTTTAAGCTCGCGCAGATCCGAGACAACGGGCAAGCCGCCCACCTGCGGCTGCGCGGCGGCAGCGCGCTCGCTGCTTTCGTCGAACAAACACACGGGCTCGTAGCTGTGCGACGGCGACGCACGCAATTGTTCGAGCACGGCGCGGCCGTAGATCTCCGAGCCGACGATCGCGACCGCGCGCCGCTTGCTGCCCGAGCGGCGCATCCGCGCGGCGATGCCGTGAATCGCGGCGCGGCCGATCAACAGCACCGCGCCGGACGCGACGATCGTGCGGCCGAGCCACGCAAACGACACGTCGGCGTCGCGGTGCAGCAACAGCGTAAATATCGCTCCGATCACGCTGACGCCCAACCAGCCAAGCAGCGCGCGGGAATGCGAGGTCCGCTCGCGCATGCTGTCGTAGACGCCCAGCGCCGAGAAAATGATCAGCGTCAGCGCGCACAGAAGTGCGACAACCGCGCGCTGCATGTCGGAAACGTCGAGAATCCCGTGTCCATACAGCATTTGTGCCAGCAGTGCGCCTGCCGCCACCAGCACAACGTCCAGCAATCTGTTCAAAAATCCCCACATCGCCGTATCTCCGCTTTCCTTCGTCAATCGCTTGCCTTTGTATGGGTTGTGCGCATCAGGCGGCCGAGCGGGCCATCTCCGGGTAGCCGGCGACGCGTAGCGGACGGCCTTCGGCCGGAATCGCGCGATCCGCGTCCTGCTTGGCGTCGGCCACCAGCCGATTGAATTCGGCGCGGATCATGCCGTAGCACTCGCACGCATGCGCTTCGAGACCTTGCCGGTCGAGCACGGTAATGTGGCCGCGGCGCTGACGAATCAGACCCGCTTCCTGCAGCTTGCCGGCTGCCTCCGTGATGCCTTCGCGGCGCACGCCGAGCATGTTCGCGATCGTTTGCTGCGTGACTGCAAGCTCATCGCCTTCGACACGGTCGTGCGCGAGCAGCAGCCAGCGGCTCAGTTGCTCGCTCACCGAGTGATGGCGGTTGCAAAGCGCGCTGCGTGCGATTTGCGCCATCGCCACGCGCCAGTAGCGCAACATCAGTTGGAAGGTGTCGACCGAACGGTCGAATTCACGCCGGAACACCTGGGTCGGCACACGGTACGCATAGCCGCCGCTGCGCACCTCAATGCGGCCCACCGTCGCGCCGCAACCGTAATCGGCCAGCGACGACACGCCCACCGCCCCTTCACTGCCCACGGCGGCCACCTCGACCATCGCGCCATCCTCCATCAGGTACAGCACCGACATCATCGAAGTGGTCGGGAAGTACAAATGACGCATCGGCTCGTCGGTTTCGCAGAGCAATTGGGCACTCTTGATCTTCACGAGTTCGAGATGCGGCGCGAGCGCACGCAGGCTGTCGTCGGTTAGCGAGCCCAGCAGGGCGTTGGCGTAGAAACCATTTGTCTGATGAAGCATGTTCTGTGTCCTGGTTCGTCGGCGCCGATCGCGTATCACGGCGCGGGATTCCGCTCTGTCAAGACACGTTCACCGCGAGAATCAAACATCCTCGTAATCGTGTCGGCGGCCTTTGGTCGTCCTCATGCACAAAGCATTTGCCCTCTGTGCGGGGCGCACCGACTCTCTAGCGATTACCGTGCCAGTTGCCGCAAACCTTTAATGCATAAAGAGTCTGCTCGCACGCCGCCACGCCAGGCATTTCCCAAATACCAAAACCGTCTCATTCCCGGACACTTTGATACAGCTTGCGCGACACCCTACGTCACATCTAACACTTTCGGAATATCTTAGGGTCATTCCGCACCGAGCCTTTTTCTCGTCAAACCCAATACCATATAGACATTAACAGTTGTCGATGAAATTGTATGATCATAGTGAAATCGAGAAACGGCAGAGTGTATTCACATTCTTAAAACTGTCTCATGAATGAGTCATCCGGCACATTTGACGCTTTGTGACATATCGCACATTTCTACTATAAGTCATTGATTTTTAATCATTTAACATAGATTCAAAAACCTCACCAGACCATTCTATTACCAATCGGTAAAATTTGACGAACACTTAAATCGAGCAAACCATTACTTCTCAAGCGGAACCAATTTCACCGCTTTCATTAAAATTATTTAACGTTTTACATCACCCTTAATTTAATTTTGAATATATTTATTAATACGCTTCGAACGTCAAAGTTTGTGAGATGGGCGACAAAGACGATTCATCAAAATAGTTACGTGATAACCTTAAATCCAGGTTTTCAATGTAAAGCCGAATTGACAAATTAATAACCGGACTTGCTTAATCGTGCCAGTTCGGTTGCGCGTGGCGCTCGGCGACAGCGCGCGCCGTTGCTCCGGATCGTGAATCCGGTAAGGAAGCTTCCCGTGACACACCGCGAATTCAAAGAGCCGCTCGCCCGATCCGGCGGCGTCATGATCGAACTGCCGCACCGCACCGACGCGAACCGTTTCATCTCGTCGCTCGATGCGGCCGAGCGCGCCGCGCTCGCAAGCCACATGCAGCTCGTGCACGTCAAGTCCGGCCAGGTGCTGTGCGAGCCGGGCAAGCCGCTCGAGCACGTCTACCTGCCGGTCACGACCGTCATCTCGATTCAGTATGCGTCGTCCGATGGGATGACGCTTGAAATCGCAGAGATCGGTAACGAAGGCATCGTGAGTCCGCAACTCGTCGGCAGCGACAGTGCGATTCCGTGCCGCGTGCTCACCTGCCGCGACGGCTTCGCCTATCGCCTGAGCCCGCGTGTGTTGTCGAACCTACTGGAGGAATCGGCACAGGTTCGTCAAACGGTGTTTCGCTATACATATTTGCTGATGACGCAAGCCAAGCAGATTTCGTTCTGCAGCCGGCACCACGTATTGAAGAATCAGCTTTGCCGCTGGTTCCTGCTCGCATACGATCGTTCGCGCAGCGTCGAGATCCAGGTCACTCACAGCATGCTCGCGCAGATGCTCGGCGTGCGCCGCGAGACGGTGACCGATGCGGCGGGCGAAATCCAGAAGATGGGGCTCATCCGCCAATACCGCAGCTCGATCATTCTCGCCGATCTGCCGGGCCTCGAAGCACAGTCGTGCGGATGCCACGCGATCATTCGCGATGAAATGAAAAAGATCTTGTCGGCTCCAGCCGGCACGGCAACCGAACTGCGCAGCTGAAACTGAACGCGCGCCGGACTTTTATCTCGGCGCGCGTGTTTCGGGTATCGGCATCATGCATTTGATGCAACGGTTTGTCCCGCAATTGAGACACAACCTTTCTGTTCTATTTAGTCGGTTAGGTTCCGAACAGAACCTGCGCACCTCCAATGGTCTACTTTAACTAGTCATACGCCGAGCGGGACGCCATTCGCGTCACCGTCGGGACGGGGATTTTCATGCAAGCCGGAGCCAATAGATGAAAAACGAAGAATTAAGAACAATCATCAAGGACGTCGCACACCTTGAGACGTCGATCGATCACATCGCCGATAGCGATGATCTGTATGAAGCAGGCCTGTCGTCGCTGAACACGATTCAGTTGATGCTCGCGATCGAAAAGCATTTCAACATCGAAATTGCCGACGAGATGCTGAACCGCCAGTTGTTTCAAAGCATCGACTCGCTTGCGAGCGCGATCACGCAATTGAAGCGTGCTGCGCATTCAGCATGAAGCGCTTCGATGCCGAAACCGGCAACGTGCGCGCTACCGTAGTCGGCTCCTTGCTCGTGGATAATCAAGCGTTGAACGAGGCTGCGCGCCGCGTTGCGCAAGTCGCCGCACGTTTCGCCGATGCAGTGGATCGCGATGCGCGCTTTCCCACCGAAGCCATCGATGCGATGCGCGAAGAACATCTGCTCGGCGCGCTCGTCCCAGTCGAGCTCGGTGGCCGCGGTGCGTCGCTCGCCGCTGTCGCCGGCGCCTGCCAAATCATCGGGCAGGCATGCTCGTCGGCCGGGATGATCTATGCGATGCATCAAACCCAAGTGGCCAGCATCATCGATCATGCGCTGTCCAGCGATTGGCATCGCAACTTCGCAGCGCAGCTCGCACAGCGCGAATGGCTGCTCGCGTCGGCCACGTCCGAAGAGGAAGTGGGCGGCAATCTGCGCAACAGCCGTTGCGCGGTCGAGGCCAACGACAATACGTTCACGCTGTCAAAGCTTGCGCCGACGATCTCGTATGGTGCGCACGCCGATGCGATCCTGGTGACCGCGCGGCGCGATAAGGACGCACCGGCCGCCGAGCAGGTGCTGGTCACGCTGCCCAAGGAAAACGTGACGCTCACGCGGCGCAGCGGCTGGGATACGTTCGGCATGCGCGGCACCTGCAGCGAAGGTTTCGCGCTCGACGCGCGCGGCCGGTGCGAACAGATTCTGCCCGTGCCGTTCGCGCAGATCGCCGAGCGCAGCATGGTGCCGACGTCGCACATCCTCTGGTCGGCCGTGTGGACCGGCATCGCGACCGACGCCTTTCTGCGCGCGCACCAGTTCTTCCGCGCGCAGATGCAAAAGCAGGGCGGCGCACTGCCGCCGTCCGGCCGCCGGATCGCCGAAGCGCTCGCGCTGCTGCAATCGATGCAAGCTCGCATCGAAGCCGCGTTGCGCACGTATGGCCAGGGTGCGGCGCGCACATGGTCCGCATCGATGGCTCAGGCAGCGGAGATCAACACGCTGAAGACCTACGTGTCAACCACCGCGCTCGAAGTCGTCAAGCACGCGATGATGATTTGCGGCATGGCTTCGTACAAAAACGGCACGCCTTATACGCTCGGTCGGCACATCCGCGATTTGCACTCCGCGCCGCTGATGATCAGCAACGACCGCATCGAAGCGAATACGGCCAACCTGCTGCTTGCGTTGCGCTCCGCAACGCTGGAGAGAGAGATTTGAACAATCTGACCATTCCGTCGGGGCGCACGGTTGACTCAGCGCAAGCACCCCTCGATCGCAGCGGCGAAAACGCGCTTCGCGACGCGCTCGTCGAAGCGGGGCTCTTGATACCAACCGGCATTCAGGGGCTTTTCGGCCGCAGCGAGCGCTTCGAGCGCGTCGTCGAAGCACTCGATGCCTACATCACGCGCGAAGGCGCGGATCAGCAAGCGGAAGTGCTGCGCTTTCCGCCCGCGATGAGCCGCCCCGAATTCGAGCGCAGCGAGTATCTGAAGAGCTTCCCGCAACTCGCCGGCACCGTGCATAGCTTCTGCGGCGGCGAGCGTGAACATCAGCGCGTGCTGCAATGCCTCGATCGCGGCGAAGACTGGACCGAAGACCAAAAACCGACCTACGTCGTGATGACGCCGGCCGCCTGCTATCCAGTCTACCCTGTGATCGCACAACGTGGCGCACTGCCTGACGACGGCCGGATCGTCGACGCATTCTCGTATTGCTTCCGTCACGAGCCGTCGCTCGACCCCACGCGCATGCAGTTGTTCCGGATGCGCGAATATATCCGCATCGGCACGCCCGAGCAGATTCTCGCGTTCCGCCAAAATTGGATCGAACGCGGCACGCGGATGATCGACGCGCTGCAATTGCCCAACAGTATCGATCTCGCGAACGATCCGTTCTTCGGCCGCGGCGGCAAGATCGTCGCGAGCAGCCAGCGTGAACAGAACCTGAAGTTCGAATTGCTGGTTCCGATCGAATACGACGAACGCCTGACCGCATGCCTGAGCTTCAACTACCACATGGACCACTTCGGTCTGCTGTGGGGAATCAAGACGGCCGATGCCGCTGTCGCGCACACGGGTTGCGTCGGCTTCGGCCTCGAGCGTTTGACGCTCGGACTGTTCCGGCATCATGGTTTTGATCTCGACGCGTGGCCGCAAGCGGTGCGCGACGTGCTGTGGAGGCAATGATGAGCGCGATTCTGATCGATTCGCCCACTGTCAGCAACGCTCCGCTCGAGCGGATCTTCGCCGATCTGCGTCATCGCGCGCACCACTACCGGCCGCACGCGCTGCACGGGCCGCAAATGGTCTGGAAGCAGACCAACTGCTATGTCGACATGTGGATCGAGGTACTCAGCTGGTGGGGCTTCAATCCGTATGCAGCCCTGCCGTTTACGATCGCGCTCGACTTCGAAGGCGACCAATTCACGTTCTTCAAGTTTCCGCACGATGATCTCGAGAAGCTGTACGGGATCGTCGTGCAGGAGCACGCGATTTTCGAATCCGTCGACGTGCACACCGAGAACCAGGTCGCGCGCGGCCACCTCATGATGGTCGAGGTCGACGCGTGGTATCTGCCGGACACGCGCGGCACCAGCTATCACGCGCAGCACACGAAGACGACGATCGGCATCGACGCGATCGACCGCGAGCAACGCCGCGTCGGCTATTTCCACAATAGCGGCTACTACATCGCCGAAGGCGACGATTACGACGGCCTGTTCGGCACGCATTCGCCGATGCAACTGATGCCGTATGCCGAATGCGCGAAGCGTCAGTTCCAGGCACTCGACGAGCGCGACCTGTGCGACGCATCGCTCGCGCTGCTCTCGCGTCACCTGAAGCGGCGGCCCAAGGCAAATCCGATCACGGCGTTCCGTCATCAGCTCGCGCGCGACTCGAAAGCGCTCGCATCGCGTTCGTTCTCGTACTTCCATGCGTACTCGTTCAACACGTTGCGACAGCTCGGCGCCAATTTCGAGCTGTTCGGCCGCTATCTGCGCTGGCTCGAGGCAAGCGGCTGCCACGGCGAGTTCGACAAGCTCGTCGCGTCGTGCGATGCGATTGCCTCCGAAGCGATGGTGCTGGAGTTCCGCCTTGCCCGCGCCAGCGCCAAAGGCGTGGAAGAGCGCGGCGAAAGCAGCCTTGACGTAATCGAGTACGCATATACGTCGCTGCTCGACGGCGTCGAGCAAATCACGCCGGCCGGTCAAACCGAGTCCAACGCGCGGTTCGGCAAGCTGTACACGCCGGCGAGATCTACGTCGATCAGCAGATGAAACACGAGGCGGACCGCGGCACGCCTGGCGTTGCCTGGATGCTGGCGGCCACGCCAGCAGGAGCGCTCGCCCAGCCGGGCGAGCTCCCCGAAACCGGCTGGTGCGACGCGCCCGTGCCTGGCACCGTCGCACAAGCGCTCGCCGCCGCGCACCGCTTCGACCCCGCACACCCGTATCCGCTGGGTGACAACGACTACTGGTACCGGACGACGCTCGCAGGCACTGGCCGGCGCATCGTGCGTTTTCACGGGCTCGCGACAATCGCCGAGGTCTGGCTCGACGACACGCTGCTGTTCTGCTCAGACAATATGTACGTGTCGCACGACGTCGAGCTGACACTTGCCGGCGAACACCGGCTGTCGATCTGCTTTCGCTCGCTCGACCGGCATCTTGCCGCCCATCCGTTGCGGGGCCGCGCGCGCTGGCGCACGCGCCTCGTCGATACGCCCGCGCTGCGCGGCGTGCGCACGACCTTCCTCGGCCGGATGCCGGGCTGGTTTCCGTCGATCGAGCCGATCGGCCCGTGGCGCGACATCGAGATCCTCGAGCCGGACGGCGCGCCGGTGATCACGCATCATGCGCTGCGTGCCACGCTCGACGGCCGCGACGGCGTGCTCGACGCGACGATCGGGCTCGCCGCGCCGCTGGCTGGCGGCCCCAACCTACGGCTTGTCTGCGGCGCGCACTCGGCGCCGTTCACGCCGACGGACGCCGGCACACTGCGCGCGACGCTCAGGATTACCGACGTCGAGCCGTGGTGGCCGCATACGCACGGCGAGCCGGCGCTGTACGACATCGCCGTCGCGATCGGCGACACGGCGACGCTCCCGCTCGGCAGCACGGGCTTTCGCGCGATCACGCTCGAGCGCGGCGACGACGGCGCGGGCTTTGCGCTGTCGATCAACGGCACGCCGATCCATGCGCGCGGCGCGTGCTGGACGAGCCTCGATCCGCTGCGCCTGCACGCCGATGCGCCCGCCTACCGCCGTGCGCTGACGCTCGCGCGCGACGCAGGCTTCAACATGATCCGCGTCGGCGGCACGATGACCTACGAAGCCGATGCGTTCTACGCGCTGTGCGACGAGTTGGGCATCCTCGTCTGGCAGGATTTCATGTTGGCGAACTTCGACTATCCGTCGGCCGATACGCGTTTTATCGAATCGCTCACCCGCGAGGCAACGCAGTTTCTCGACAGGCACGCGGCACGGCCATCGATCGCCGTGCTGTGCGGCGGCAGCGAGATCGCGCAACAAGCGGCGATGGTCGGGCTCGCGCCCGACGAGCGCCGCCTGCCCATCGCCGATCATCTGCTCGCCGAGCTTTGCGCGCGCCATCGCCCGGACGCAATCTACGTGCCCGGTTCGCCGCACGGCGGCGTGCTGCCGTTCGCGCCGCGTGAGGGCATCACGCACTATTACGGCGTCGGCGCGTACCTGCGCCCGCCCGAGGACGCGCGCCGCGCGAACGTGCGCTTCGCGAGCGAATGTCTTGCATTCGCCAACGTGCCATGCGATGCAACGCTTGCCGCAATCGGCTCGCCCGCGCCGCACGAGCCGCGCTGGAAACGCGCCGTGCCGCGCGACCCCGGCGCGTCGTGGGATTTCGACGACGTGCGCGACCACTATCTGCGCACGCTGTACGGCGTGGATCCCGCGCGGCTGCGCACCGTCGATCTGGCCCGCTATCTGACGCTGTCTCGCGCGGTGGTCGCCGATCTGATCGGCGAGACGCTCGCCGAATGGCGGCGCGCCGGCTCGTCATGCACAGGCGCGCTCGTCTGGCAATTCCAGGACGTGATGCCCGGCGCCGGCTGGGGCCTCGTCGACACATACGGCCGGCCGAAATCGGCCTGGCACGCATTCAAGCGCGCCTCGCAGCCGCGGCAGATTCTGCTGACCGACGAAGGGCTCAACGGCCTCGACGTGCACGTGCTCAACGATGCGCCGTCGCCGCTCGACGCGCGCATCGAACTGCTCGCGCTGCGCAATGGTAAGACGCCTATCGTGCGCGCCCACTGGACGTTGCGTGTCGACGCGCATGCCGGCACGAGCCTGAACTCGGCCGAAATGCTGGGCCGCTTTTTCGATTTCACCTATGCGTACCGCTTCGGCCCGCGCGAACACGACGTCACGATCGCGTCGTTGTATGCGCTCGACGGCACGCTGTTGTCACAGGTGTTTCATTTCCCCGAGCGTACCGCGCCCAGCGTGTTCGAGCGCGGCGACATCGGTCTCGACGCGCGCGTCGCTCATCGTGACGGCCGCTGGCAGCTCGACGTGCACACGCACGGCTTTGCGCGCTATGTGCATGTGTGCGCGCCTGGACTGCTGCCCGCCGATGACTGGTTCCATCTTGCGCCGGGTGCCACCGCGCGGATCGAACTCGACGCCGATCCGCTCTCGCCCGCTGCGCCAAGCCTCGATTTCGCTTCCCAAGCCGGCCATGCCAACCCGCCGTTGATCGAAGTACATGCCTTGAACTCCAACAAAATCGTTCGCCCAAGGATAGAAAATTGAAACCGGTTCGATTTGATCATTGCTTAGGATGGCTTCACGAGGGGCGCACGCAGCGCGGTGTCGTCCTCTGCGAAGCGCTCGGCCACGAAGCGATGTGGACCCACAAGGTTATCCGCGCACTGGCCGAGCGCCTTGCCGCGGACGGCATGTGGGTACTGCGCTTTCACTATCCGTGCGCGGGCGACTCGGCGGGCGACGATCTGGCGTCGGGGCGCCTGCAAGCAAGCGTGGCGAGCGTACAGCGCGCGGTGGCAGTGCTGCGCGAGCATGCGCCGGTCGATGACGTGACGCTCGTCGGCGTGCGCGCGGGCGCCGCGTTCGCGATGCTCGCGCTCACGGGCGACGATGCGCCGGCCGTCGACACGTTCGTTGCGCTCGCGCCCGTCGTGCGCGGACGGGCTTATTTGCGCGAGTTGTCGATGGTGCAGAAGCGCTGGCTCGATACGACGCCGCCCGCGATCCGCGAGCAGCATCATGAAGAGCCCTGGCTCAATATCCTCGGCCACCGCTATCCGGCCGACCTGGTCGCGGCGCTCAAGACCGTCGACCTGGGCGATGCGGTCGCCCGGATGAGCGCGCCGCCACGCGCCGCGCTGCTCGTCGATACCGACTACGGCGACAGCGCCACGCTCGGCGATGCGCTGACAGCGCGGGGCGTGCCGACCGACATCGAACCGTTTCCCGATTGGCCGACCGTGCTGCAAGAAGGCGTGCGCTCGCGCCTGCCGCACACGGTGCTCGATTCGGTCGCGCGCTGGATCGGCCGCAACGGCGGCCGCGCCATCCAGGAAATCGGACAACCGATCGCGCGTCGCGCCGAACATACGTTCGATACCGACGCGCCCGTTCGCTTCGCGTTCAACGGCATCACGGAGACGCTCGTTCGCGTCGGCGAAAAGCAACTCGTCGGCACGTTGTGCGAGCCGGCGACGCCCGCGCGCGCCAGCGCGCCGTGCGTGTTGATCTCGAACACGTCGGCCAACCCGCGCAGCGCGGACGGCCGCATCGGTGTGCGCCTCGCGCGCGCGCTCGCGCAACAGGGCATCGCGTCGTTGCGCATCGATGTCGAAGGCATCGGCGACAGCGGCGCGCACGCGCCAGACGATCAGTCAAAAGTAGTGTTCTCGGATCAGGCGGTCTCGGACGTCACGATGTCCGCCGACTGGCTGGCCGCGCGCTGCGGCCGGCAGGTGGTTGCATTCGGCGTATGCTCCGGCGCTTACTTGTCGATACACGCGGCCGCGCAAGCGCCATCGGTCAGTGGTGTGATCGCGATCAACCTGCCGCGTTTCATCTGGCCGCGCGGGCTGACGGTACTCGAAGCACGCAAGCAACAGACGAACTCCACGCGCGGCTACCTCGCTTCGTTGCGCGACTGGAGCAAATGGCGCCGGCTGCTGCGCGAGGGACGCGATCTTCGCCCGGTGCTGAGTGCGCTGCAACGCCATCTGACGGCGCGCGTGAAAGCGCCGGCCGCTCAGATCGCCGAACGTTTTGGCTGGCAGCCCAAGCGCGGTACGCCGCGCGCGCTGATGAACACGCTCGCCGAGCGCAACGTGCGCTCGATGCTCGTATACGGAGAATTCGATCCGGGCGTCGACGAACTGACCCGCAGCTTCGGCTCGCTGCGCAGCGCGTTCAAAGGCTCGCCGCTGGTTCAAGTCGAGACGATTCGCCTGCTCGATCATTCGGTTTACGGAACCTATGCGGCCGATACCGTTATCTCGATCTGCGTCGATACATTGATCGGCTGGGGCGGTAAAACGCCGGGGCCGCAATTGCACGCGCGCCGCAGCGGCAGGCTGCAAAATGAAACACCGCAACACGCGGCCGATGCAGCGGCCACCTCCTGACGCAATGGCCAAGCGCGGGATTTGACGGGGAGTGGGATTTGACGACGGCGCGCACGGCCGGCTTGTCCGCACCGCTGCGCGCAGCGCGCGTCAGCTCGAGGACGCGACGGCGCTGCGCGGCCGCTCGATGCCGTAAGCTTCCATCCATCGATAGAGAGTCGCACGCGAAATGCCAAGCTCGCGCGCGGTGCCGGCAAGACGCCCGCGATTGCGCAGCAACGCAAGCTCGATCACTTCGCGTTCGATCGATTTGCGAATCGCCGCAACCGATAGCGGCGCCACCTCGATGCAATGATCGAGTTCCAGATCATGCGCGGTAATGAGCCGCCCTTCCGCCATCACGAGCGCACGGCGCACCCGGTTGATCAGTTCGCGCACATTGCCTGGCCAATCGTGCTTGTACAGCGCGGATACCGCGTCGGTTGAAAACCCGCGCACGCGGTGCCGGGCATCCGCGCGAAAACGCTCGAGCATGTGGCGCGCGAGCAGCTCGATGTCCTTGCCTCGCGCGCGCAGCGGCGGCTGCTCGACTCGCAGCACGCACAGCCGGTGGTACAAGTCCGGACGAAAACGGCCTTCGTTCATTGCACCTCGCAAATCGACGTGCGTTGCCGACACGATGCGCACGTCGACCGGCACCGGATCGCTGCCGCCCAGCCGATGAATCGTGCGCTCCTGCAAAAATCGCAGCAAACTCGCCTGGCTTTCGAGCGGCAGATCGCCAATTTCGTCGAGCAACAGCGTGCCGCCGTTTGCCGCCTCGACGTGACCGACCTTGCGCGTGCTCGCGCCGGTGAACGCACCGCGCTCGTAGCCAAACAATTCGGACTGCAATAGGTGCGGGGGGATCGCACCACAATTGACCGCAACGAACGGCCCGGCGCGACGCGCCGAATGCTGATGGATCGCGGCCGCCGTCAGTTCCTTGCCGGTGCCCGTCTCGCCCGACACCAGCACGGGCGCGTCGGTGCGCGCGATCCGGCGCACCGCATCGAACAATTGCAACATCGCATCGCACGTGCCCACCATGCCTTGATCGGCGGACGCGATCGGCGCCGTGCTGGGCGCGAACAGACACTCCATCCCATACGCATGGCCAACCGCATCCGCAATACGCTGATGCGACGCCGGCAGCGTAATGTAGTCGAAGCAATAGTCCCGCAGCAGCGTGCGCACGTCAGGCAACGCGGCCTGATGCGACTCGACGAGCGCCACCCATGCAACATTGCGCACCGACGAGCAAACGGCCGCGACCTCGACCATCTCGTCGATCGACACCGCGCTCAAATCGAGAATGCCGCCCGTGACTTCGCCAGCCGTCGTGCGGACTTGATTCGCGCTCGTGACCACGCTCACCTGCCAGTCACGGCGCGAGAGTTCCTTGCGCAGCAGCGTCGAAGGCTGATGCGTCCAGTAAATCAGCGGACGTTGTCGGAGAGATCTCGTGGAGAGACCCCCGATGATCGCGCTAGCCGTCATTGGTGCCTCCGATAATGAGCAATCTTATGGTCCCATAAACCCGATCATTGGCGCTATATGCCGGCAGCCCTGCGCGGGGATGGCCGTGCGCGCTGCGGCCAGCGCCGCGCATCGCATCTGCCTGCATGCGCCCGTTCGGGTCGTACGGGAGCGTACCTCGGATGTCTCGGTGATCTCTGTATGAAGTGCGATTTAGCAAAGGAAGCCGCGACGGGGCATACCAGCCGCGCTTTTCGCGTGCGCCCCGCCAGGCAAGCGGCGGCAGCGTCGAGCTTGTCAATCGGTAGCCGCGAAACGCGTTGGATAGCCCCGTCACCGGGCCCGCTAAACTCGTTCGGGCAGCCTGCGCGCCACACCACTGCGCAAGCTTCGGCACCTCGCTTTCAAGGTAACTTTAAAGCGTCATACTGATAAAACCGAATGTCGAAGTTACTCTACCATTCACGCCCATTTGCGTTTGAATTCAAACGTTAATTTGACCATCGTTGACCATTGAACAGGTGTTTGCACGAGCCCAAGTTAAGCATTTTCCGAGTTATTCGGACATTGGTGTGATGCCGAACCGTAATGTTTGTGTATGGATGAAGCATGGGGTTCGAGCGAGACTCGCGGCACGCAGAGTCGAGTTATCTAGACAAGATGGTTATCTCATCGGGCGACCATCACGCCCCCGCGTCGGCACGCACGTCGAGCCAGCCTCGGCTCCATTCCGCCACCTTGGGCGCGACGTGCGAAATCCAGGCACTGACCGGCACGCTACGCCCATAGGACAACACCGCGATAATACATGCCACAGCAGCGAATGCAGCGGTGGAACGCGTCACGCCGGCCGTGGATTCACTCATCCATGACGCGCGCAGGCCCGCGGATTGCGACGCCCGACGCTCGGCGGAAGTAGGCTCGTCGAGCTCGCGCTCATCGGCACGGCGCATGCGCGATACCGTGAATACGGCGGCGCTTGCGCCTACCATCCAGCCGGACAAAATTTCCGACCACGAATGAAAACCGAGCACGACCCGCGACACACCGATTGAAAACGCAAAGGCAAACCCGGCTACGATCGCAAATCGCATGCCCATTTTCCCGCGCGCGCAGACGAGCGCAACGAGTGGATAAACCGACGCGCTGAGCATCGTATGCCCGCTGATGCCGGTGAATCGCCATGCAGCAATGCCGATTCCCCATCCCGAATAGACAAATTTCGTCAGAGCAACCAGCCCGACCCCGCCCGCAAAACTCAATGCCCAGTACAACGCGGCGCGGCGGTATCCAATCGCCGCAAACCAAGCGAGCACTGCCACCGCAAGCGGCCCGGTGATGAACGGATCGCCGAAAAGGGTCAGTAAAAAAAATACGTGCATTGCACGAAAGGAGACAAACGTGCGCGCTCAAGTGCGCGCAAACGTTTCGTGCGTGGCAGCATCGTTTTCCGGCGCAGGTACGGTGGCAGCCTCACCGGCTGCATCGTTCGTCGCATGTTGCACGGCAAGCCTGCCGGCTTGCTCGGCAGCGCCAAGCGCCGCACCTGCGCCCGGCGCCACGCTCAACTCCGCCTGCAACGCAGCGTAGCCTTCGAGCGCGAAACGCGAAAACGCATCGCGAAAGTGCTGCGCACCGAAGCGCTGCGCATTCTCGCGGCAGGCGCGCGAATCGAACGTGCCGGCCGGCATTGCATCGAACCGATCGAGTGCGTCGATCAACGATTCGCACGTTTGCTCCGCATAGAACAGCCCCGTCGGCGCCGCCCCCGTCGCACGCACCGATTCACACACGCCGCCCTTGCCGTATGCAATCACCGGCGTACCACACGCCTGAGCCTCGACTGGCGAGATGCCGAAATCCTCTTCGGCCGCGAACACGAATGCCTTCGCGCGCTGCAAATGATCGTGCAGCACGTCGAACGGCTGATAGCCGAGCAACGTGACGTTCGGGCCTGCGAGCGCGCGAATCTTGTCGGCTTCCGGTCCGTCGCCGATTACGACGAGCTTTCGCGAAGGGGTGCGCGAAAACGCCTCGACGATCAAATCGATGCGCTTGTACGGCACGAGACGCGATGCGGTCAGATAGAAATCGTCTTTCTTATCGCACAGCGCGAGATGATCGACGTCCACCGGCGGATAGATGACGGTGGCATCGCGCCGATAGGTTTTGCGAATGCGTCGCGCAACGAAACGCGAATTCGCGGCGATCAAATCGACACCGTTCGCGGAACGCGCATCCCAGTTGCGAATGTAATGCAGCAATGCGCGCGCGAGCCCCGATTTCAAACCACGTGCGAGCCCCGCTTCGTTCAGATACTGATGTTGCAGATCCCATGCATAGCGCACTGGCGAATGCACATAGCTCACATGCAATTGATCCGGCCCGTTCAACACGCCTTTTGCGACCGCATACGAACTCGATATGATCAAGTCGTAACCGGATAAATCGAATTGCTCAATGGCGAGTGGGAAAAGCGGCAAATAGTTGCGATAACGCTTGCGCGCGAAAGGCAGTTTCTGAATAAACGACGTGTGCACCGGACGCCCGCGCAAGCACGCACGATCCTCCAAGAAATCGACGAGGCTGTAGATATCGGCTTGCGGAAAGCAGTCGATCATTTGCGCGAGCACGCGCTCCGCACCGCCATGCACCACCAGCCAGTCGTGAACGATTGCGACCTTCACGCAGGGAATCCTTTTTGATATTCGCGCAGACATGCCGGATGGAGCGGCAATTACGCCGGATTACGCGTGTCGTGCGCGAAATGACGACACGAGGCCATTCAAGATGAGCTGCATTATCGAAACACACCCGGACACCCTCTGTACGGCATCGCACCATAACGCCGGATTTGACATGTGCTGACATCCTTTGAACGGCGCTTTTCGCTTGTCACGAGCACGGTACGCTCGCGAACAGAACAGCAAGGTGTCCGCTCGTATCGTGGCGACCATGAATCACTCTCGAATTCATCCGGCGCTATCGGATTCATTCGTTTAAGCGATTAACGAAATTTAACGAAATTATCGCGCGACGCCCGCGCCATAAAGCAACGAGGAACCTAATCATGGACTGGACATGCAGCGAATTCAGGCATCTGAATTCGAATGAGCTTTACATGATCCTGCGCGCACGCAACGCGGTCCTGGTCGTTGAAGAAGCGCACTCGCATCTCGATATAGATGGTAAGGACACCTCTGCGATCCATGTTTTCGCAATCGATAAAAGCGGCGAGCAAGCTTCGATTGCCGCCTATGCGCGCCTTCTGCCAGGCGACGAAATCGATCCCGAAACGACGATCGACAAGATCCTGACGAGCACCGCGCATCGCGACAACAACACCATCGACGCGCTGATCGAACACGCGCTCGCTGCCGCGTATGCACGCTGGCCCGATGCGCCCGTGCGTGTTCAGGCACCCGTTCATCACGAAGCGTTCTACAACCGTTTCGGCTTCCGCAAGGTCGACGGTCCGTTCCTCGAGCATGGCGTGCCGTACATGGGCTTGCAACGCGCGGCACAACGCCCGTCCAACACGATACGCAATCTGCTCGACCTCGTCGGCGCGACGGCCTCCGATGCGTCGCGAGCCGATGACGAAACCGAAACCAAAGGCGAGCGTTATGCATTCGCCTCCCGACTTTCCGCCGATTCCGGGGCGAACCGATGACTGAACAAACCACGACTCAATCCTCCGCCAGCGCGTCGCACGACACGCTGCCTCACATCCTGCCCGTCATTCTCGCCGGCGGTTCCGGCACGCGCCTCTGGCCGCTGTCACGCGAACATCATCCGAAGCAGCTCATCGACCTGATCGCCGACGAATCGCCGCTGTCCGCCACCGCCCGCCGGTTGAGCGGCATCGCGAGCGCCAAGCTCGCCGATACGCTGCTGCTCGTGTGCGGCGAACAGCATCGCTTCACGAGCGCCGCGCAAGTTCGCGCGCGCGGCCTGAAAACGCGCATCGTGCTCGAGCCGAGCGCGCGCAATACGGCGCCCGCACTCACACTTGCCGCGCTCGCCGCGCTCGAACATCACGGCGACCCCGTGCTCGCGGCAATGCCCGCCGATCACGCGGTCTCCGATACGCGCGCGTTCCAGGAAGCGATCGCGCAAGCCGCGCGCTACGCGCAAGACGGCGCGATCGTCACGCTCGGCGTGCTGCCGCGCCGCGCGGAAACCGGCTACGGCTATATCAAGGTCGGCGCGCCGCTCGCGGATTCGCAGGGCGTCGAAGGTGGACACGCGATCGACAGCTTTGTCGAGAAACCGCATCAGGAACTCGCGCAGCAATATCTGCAATCCGGCGATTATTGGTGGAATAGCGGCATTTTCGTTGTGCGTGCGTCCACGTGGCTCACCGCGATCCGCGCGCTGCGGCCGAAGATTTACGAAGCGTGCGAAGCCGCGTGGAAGAACGGCGTGACCGAAGGTGAGTTCGTCAAGATCGATGCGGCCGCATTCGATGCGTGCCCGTCCGATTCAATCGACTACGCGGTAATGGAGCGGCTGTCCGGCTCGCACGAACTCGGCATTCCGGGCGTGATCGTGCCGCTCACGGCAGGCTGGTCCGACGTCGGCTCGTGGGACGCAATCTGGGAACTGATGCCCAAGGACGAGGCCGGCAACGTCGCGCGCGGCGAAGTTCTGTTCGAAGGCACCGAAGACAGCTTCGCACGCTCCGAAGGCCGCCTCGTTGCGTGCGTCGGGCTCAAGGACGTGGTGGTCGTCGAGACGCCGGACGCCGTGCTCGTCGCGAACAAACATCGCGTACAGGACGTGAAGACCGTGGTGGCGCGGCTGAAGTCTGGACAAAGCGAGCAGGTGCGCGATCACCGCAAGGTGCAGCGCCCGTGGGGCTACTACGATTCGATCGACCGTGGCGAACGCTTTCAGGTCAAGCGCATCGTCGTCGATCCGGGCAAGCAATTGTCGCTGCAGATGCACTATCATCGTGCAGAGCACTGGATTGTCGTGAGCGGCACCGCAAAGGTCACGCGCGGCGAGAAAACCTTTTTGCTGAGCGAGAACGAATCGACGTATATCGAAGTCGGCGAGGTTCACCGGCTTGAAAATCCGGGCAAGGTTCCCCTCGAGATCATCGAAGTCCAGTCAGGCAATTATCTCGGCGAGGACGACATTGTTCGCTTCGACGATCGCTACGGCCGCGCCGGCGCGCAACAGCCGCCCGTTCCGACCGAATCCGCCCGGCCCGCCGAATCCGCGCGCGCGCCCGATGCCCAATGAATGAACGCGCGGCTCGCCGCGCCTTTCGTATGAAAGTACTCGTCATCAATGATTTCGCCCGCAAGGGCGGCGCAGAAGAGGTGTATCGGACCTCGGTCGACGTGTTGCGCGCGCAACCCGGCGTGGAAGTCGCGACCTTCGACGAACACGCGTTCGACAGCGCCTCGGGCGGCACGTCTCGCGCGTGGAACGCGGCGGCCGCGCGCGCGCTCGCAGCGGTGATCGAGCGCGAGGCGCCGCAGCGCATCCTCGTGCACAACTATCACAACCTGCTGTCGCCTTCGATCGTGCCCGTTCTCGCGCGCTACAAGCGGCGCTCCGGTTGCCGCGTGTTTCTCACGTGCCACGATTACCACCTGGTTTTCTACAATCCGAATCTTCTGACCTATCCGGGCGGCCGCCCGACGCCGCTGCCGCTCGCCACGCTCGCGCGCGGCGCGCGGTTCTTCGAGCGTTCGAGCCCGCGCGGCGCGCTGCACGACGCGATCAAGAAGTTGCACTGGCACGCGGTCGACGCGCTCGTGAATCCGGCCGACGTGTTCGACCTGCTGCTCTGCCCGAGCCCGTACATGCGCGACGCGCTCGCGCAGCGCGGCCTGACACGCACCGCGCTGCTGCACAATCCGGTCAGCACCGCGCTGATGCCGCAGGAGCCCAAGTGCGTCGCGCGCGAGAAACTCGATCTCGCGTTCGTCGGCCGTATCGACCCCGAAAAAGGGCTCGACGAATTCCTCGCGCTCGCGCGCGACACGCATTTCGACCAGATCGCGAGCGTGACCGTCTACGGAGACGGCAGCCAACGCGCGGCGCTCGAACAAAAGTATGCAGACCTGATCGCCGCCAAGCAGCTTCGTTTCGCCGGCCGGCTCGATCACGCGCAACTCTTCGTCGCCCTGCGCGGGCATGACGCGCTGTTGCTGCCGTCAGTCTGGGCCGAGAATGCGCCGCTCGTGATCGTCGAAGCCGCGATGATCGGGCTGCCGGTGCTCGTTCATGACGTCGGCAGCTTGTCGAGTTTCGGTAACGAAATCGGCAGCAAGTTCCGCTACACTGGCAACGCCGCGAGCCTCGCGGCCGCGCTCGGCGCGCTGCGCGCGCATCTGCGCGAGCCGCAGCGCCGCTACGACTGGTCGCATTACACTCGACAGCACTACGCCGAACGTCTCGCCGCGTTGCTGCAGCTAAGCGCCGACAAAGCACGGGAACTAGCACCGCAATGCGACTGATCGTTCCGTTTCATCCCGTCGCGCACGCTACGAGCGTGCGTGATCCGATGTCGCCTCGGCGCGACGTGAAAGGCTAGCATGACGACTGTCCGCAAGAATTTTCTGCTGCTGATGACGCTGCAGATTTCGACCTATGTCGTGCCGCTCGTCACGCTGCCGCTGCTCACACGCGTGCTCGGGCCTGATGGATACGGACAATTGTCGTTCGTGCTGGCCGTGATCACGTATTTCATCAACTTCACGAACTACAGCTTCGATCTGACCGCAACGCCGCGCGTCGCGCTCGCGCGCGACGACATCAAGGAACGCTCGAAGATCTTCTGGGCGACCTTCGCCGCGCAAGCCGCGATCACCGTCGCCGGCTTTGCCATCCTGCTCGCGCTGACGTTCGTGATCGCACGCTTCGCGCTCGATCGCACACTGCTCATCATCGGCTTCGGAATGACGCTCGGCGCGGCACTCACGCCGGGCTGGTACTTCCAAGGCATTCAGAAACTGCGCATTTACAGCACGACGCTCTTCATCTGCCGCGCGCTCAGCGTGCCCGCGATGTTCCTGCTCGTGCGCTCGCCCGCCGACCTGATCGCGGCCGTCGCGGTCAACGCGGCCGTCCCGCTTATCTGCGGCGTGCTTGTGTTCGGCTATCTGATCGTCAAGCGCGAAGTGGTGCCCGCGCGCATTGGCCTGTCCGACATCGTCGCATCGCTCAAAGGCGGCTGGCAGGTGTTTCTCGCATCGACGTCGATTGCGTTCTACGCGTCGACGAACACCGTGCTGCTCGGCTTCGTGTCGGGCAACGTCGCGGCCGGGTACTTCGCCGCCGGCGACAAGCTGATCCGCTCGGCGATCAGCCTGCTGCAGCCGCTGAAGGCAGCCGCGTATCCGCACGTCAGCTACCTGATGCATCATGCGCGCGAAGATGCGATGTCGTTCCTGCGCAAGCTGCTCGTCGTGCAAGGCGCGATGGTGCTCACGATCTCGCTGTCGATCTTCGCGCTCGCACCGCTCGCCGTGCACATCCTGTACGGCCCGACCTACGAGCCCACCATTGGCGTGCTGCGCTGCATGGCGTTCATTCCGTTCATGGCCGGCATGACCGATCTGTTCGGCGTGCAGACTATGCTGCCGCTCGGCATGAAAAGCGCGTTCAGCCGCATTTTGATTTCATCCGGCATCCTGAATGTCGCGCTACTGCCGCTGCTTGCGAAATTCTTCGCCGAGCAAGGCGCGGCCGCCGCGGTACTGATCGCGGAAACGTCGGTCGCGGCCGCACTCGCGTACGTGCTGTACCGGCGCCGCGTGTCGCTGTTTGCCCGCCCCGCGACGCGGCCCGCCGCTGACTGACGGCACAGCCCCAACGGCTGCACCCTCCCCTTCTCCTGCGGCTGCCCGCGCCCCGCGTTACGGCCGCACCGATTCGCACCACGGCATTGGCCGCCCGATGTAATAGCCCTGCGCATAATCGACGCCCAACGCGGTAAGCTTTTGCAGCGTCGCCTCGCTATCCACGTATTCGGCAACCGTCTTGCAGTTCATCGCATGACCGATATCGTTGATCGAGGCAACGATATCCAGGCTTGCGGCATCGCTCGCGATATTGGCCACGAAGCTGCCGTCGATCTTCAAATACTCCACCGGCAATTGCTTCAAATAGCTGAGCGACGCGACACCCGCGCCGAAATCGTCGAGCGCGAACCGGCATCCGATCGCCTTGAGCTCGTTCATGAAATGCAGCGCATCAGGCAGGTTGGCGATGGCAGCCGTCTCGGTGATCTCGAAGCAGATCAATTCCGGTGAAACGCCAGTGCGCACGAACTGCTCGCACACGTAGTCGAGAAAGCGCTCGTCGCCGATCGACATGCCGGACAAGTTGATTGCATACTCGGAGAAACGCCGCTGGGTCGTGCGGGCAAGCCTGTCGAGCGCGGCGCGCACGACCCAGCGGTCGATGTCCGTCACCAGCCCGTAGCGCTCCGCCGCGCGAATGAAGCGGCCGGGCGACGCAACGTCGCCATGCTCGCCGAGTGAGCCCATCCGCAGCAACAGTTCCGCACGTCTCGCACGCCGCGGCCCGGCGTCGATATGCTCGGCCGTGTCGACAATCGGCTGTACGTACAGGCAAAAATCGTCGTATTCGAGCGCATGCCTGACCCGCGTGCACCACGACACGTCGCTCACGTGATGCGCAAGCTCGCGATCGAGCGGATCAGCGCGTTGCACGCGGTTGCGCCCGCGCGCCTTCGCGACGTCGCACGCGATGCCCGCCAGCCGCACCGCTTCCTCGACGCGTCGCGCGCGCCCGGTCGCATCGATCAGCGCCACACCGACGCTGACGGTAACCGAAAACGGCTGCCCTTCCCAGACGAAGACAAAACCGTCGATGCTGGCGCGCAAATGCTCGGCCGCGCCGTTCGCGGCGGCCTCGTCGCGCGCGGCCAGCAGCACGCAAAACTCGTCGCCGCCAAGCCGCGCGACGATGTCGCCGGGCGCCGCGCGCGCGACGAGCCGTGCCGCGATCGTGGCCAGCATCGCATCGCCCGCCGCATAGCCACACGTATCGTTGATGATCCGGAAGCGGTCGAGATCGAGAAACAGCAAGGCGGTCGAGCCACGTTGCTCGTCGGCAAGCGCGGCGTCGACATGGCGCTCGAATTCCGCGCGATTCGGCAATCCGGTAAGCGGATCATGCAATGCCTGCCAGGCAAACCGTTGCACGAACTCGCGCTCCTTCACGAAGCGCTTGAGCACCCGCACGCGGCCAAACCGATTTGCGTCGTTATGCGAACCGTCTCGTGAGCCGATTGCCACGGAGGGCATATTCGGCATGTTCGGCGCGGCCGGTTCGCGCGCCGCCGTCGCGCCCGGCTCGTCGCCTCGCCACCGCCCGTCGCCACGGGAAGCGCGAATCGCCTCAGCTTGCCGCACGGCTGCGTTCGGAGCAGCCGGCCGCGGCCCCGCGACGGCCGGTCTGTTGCGATAGCTCGCCGGCGCAAACACGCCGGCCGGGCGTTTCATTGCCGGATTCTGCCAACGCACGCACGCGAGCCGCTCGGCAATGGTCTTGGCGCCGCCGCCGCCGAACGCGCGCTCGGCTTTATCGATAAAAACCGCGAGCCGCCTGACCCGCAACGCGGACAAGCGCACCAGCGCCAATGAGCCGATTGCGGCCAGCGCGAGCGCAATCAATGCCCCTTCTCGAAACGTGGAGTAAATCATGTCCCAATACGATTGCGTCGATAAAGCAACGTCCATCCCGCCGGCCGGCTGCTCAAGCATCGAATCCACCGCCTGTACCGCCCCCTCGACGGACGAGCCGCACGCCGCGCCGTCTACCCAGACAGCCGGCACCATGGCCGCAGAGACGGTATTCGCCGAGCGCGCGTCGGCATCGGCGTCGGTGTCGACCGGCGCGGCCGCATGCGCGACGCACGTCGCGCCTTGCGCACGCGGCGCATGCTCGCCTGGCAGCAGCACGGTGCCGAGCAGGACCGTCGCGGCCGCCGCCAAGACGCTCGCGCCAGCAAGGCCGATACGTAGCACGCTCAGACCATCGGATAATCGGCTAGGGAGGCTGACCATCGGGATGCTCCCGAAAAAGGTAAATCGCCGGAAATTCGGCAATGCATTCGATTAACCGGCAATTCGATATTCGGATATCAATTGAATATCGATTCGCACTCACTGAAGTTTATGCGATCATCCACGACAACCGGAATCGGGTATGTGTGGTGGATGACGCAATCGTTTCCTGACAAATGCACGAATTCCGGCAGCGCCGCTCCCCAAGCGGCACTACAGCCCACGTATCATTGAGTGCGAGCGCACTTATGCAATCATCAGTCCATACTGCAAATCAATAATCGGTTAAAAATAAAAATCCCCGGCGTCAATAATCAAGCTTTATTTATTAATATCGTTAATTTCGATCGATTGATTCTCGACGCTTGTAGCCTCACCAACATATGGATATTCGCGATCAAATCCGTCATATTGACGCCCGAACGGCCTCATTGCCTGCGATCGCATCGGGCGTAATAAAAAATCCGCTCTCACCTGCGCCGGCGTTATAGGAACAACAGCGCGCGGTTCAGCTCGGCCTCGTCACGCGCGCGCGCGCGCCAACGCTCGCGCACCGGCACCGAATACAGCCGCGCCGCGCCAAAGCGCGGCCAGAAGTGGCAAAGGCCGGGCGCGATCACCTGCACCACCGACAAGCCGATGTCGGGCCGCGTCTTGTCGACGGCGAGCGTATCGATACCCGCGGCCGACAAACGCGCGACGCACTCGTTGACACCTTGCTTCAAGTCGAAGCCCGCGCCGTGTGCCCGCGCAAACGCTGGCGCGAGCACAAGCGGCTGTGCGGAATCGGGAAACAAGAACGCGTCGGTCGCCAGCTTGCCGGCATCCCACGGCGCAGGCGCCGACGCGCCGACGTCGAGCAACTGATTCACCTCGGTCAGCGCCCGCTGCAACGCGATGCCGCCATCGAGGTGGCAGCCGAAGCCGATCGAGAAGCGGCCCGTCGCTTCCTCACGCGCGAGCGCCGCGAACACGGGAATGCGCAGGTCATGCGTGAGGTCCAGCGCCCACAAGCGCCAGCCCAGCGACGCATACTCGGCGACGAGCGCATCGAAATACGGATCGGCAAAACTCGCGATATCGACACCCGGCCGGCGCAGTTCGTTGTACCACCAGATCGCCACCGCATCGCGCTCGACCAATTCGAAGAGCCCCTGCAGAATTGCCTCCTCGATGCATACGCCAGCCGCGCAGCCGTTCGGATTATGGATGCAATAGGCAGTGCCGCTCGACGCAGGCGTCTCCGCATAGCAATAGCTAAGCGGCACCAGCCGGCGCGCGCCGGTCGCAAGCGACCACGCGGGCGTCCAGTCGATCACGCTGTCCGGCGTGAAGCGTTCGGGAATCTGCTTGCGCGGATCGTCGGTGGTTTGGTTTTGCTGCTCGCGTTGTTCGAACTGGCGCTCGCTGAATTGCTGCAACGCATTGACGTCTATCGGAGCGCAGCCTGGCGGCGCATGCGCGGCGAGTTCGGCGAGGCTGCCGCGTATCACCGCTTCGTCCCCCTGATAAACGCCGCTGAAGCGTTCGAGCGCTTCGGCCAGCGCACTCGCACGCGCCTGCGCATCGCTTGCGCCCTTGCCGGAGCTGAGCTTGTCGAAGCGATTCTCGCGCGGCGCCGCCTGGCGCGGACAAACCAGATAGCCCGCAACATAGACATGCCGGTTCCCGGCATTGCGTCCCGGCATCGGATGCAGATAGACGACCGGTCCGCTGACGGGCGAAATCAGGTGCTTATAGCGCTCGAAAAACTCGGTGGCGGTCAACGTGCGATAGCCGCCTTCACGCGGCGCGGCCGTATCGACCGAGGCGAGCGTGATCGGCCGCTCGGCCTGCTCGCGCATCCACGCCGGGTTGGCGCAATTCGGACACTGCGCGCGCCTGAGCACGCGATGCGCGACGCACGCGAGCGTGTCGACGCGCAGCGACACGATCCGCGCGGCCGCTGCCCGGCGGCGCTCGGCGCTCACCGCGAACTGCTCGACGGCCGACGCGACGAGCGCGGCCACGACAGCCGCGCTCGCCCGGCTGCGCACGGGCGGCGGGCGCACGGCATCGTGGCCGTGAAGACGCGCGAGCAACGTCTCGACTGGCCGGTTCAGCGACGTCCAGTAACGCACACATTCGATACAGGGCCGATCGTCCACGGTATCGGCCGCCGCGCCGGCCGGCACCGACAGCGGGCCGATCAACGGCCCGAGCAGCGGTTCGACGCGATCGGGCACGACGATGAACAACGCACCGCCGCGCCCCGCCGCACGTTCGGCGGCCGCGGCAAGTTCGGGGCGGTCGTAACCGTCGGTCAACACGACGACAAGCGGCGCATGCGGCGTCACGCTTATGCCGGCCGCGGCCAATGCGTCGAGTTGAACCGCCGGGTCCACGCCGAACGCCTCGACGCTTACCGCGAGCCGCGATGCGATGCCGGCCGCAGTCGCACCGTCGACGCCCGTGCGCTCGAAGAAACCCGCCGCGATATCGCGTTCACCCGGCGCGTCGGCGCTCACATAACCGCGCCGCACCAAATGATCGAGCGCCGCCAGCAACTGCCAATCGGAAAACCGCCCGGCGAGCGCCGCAAACGTTTGCGCAATCGACAGACCGTCGTGCACGCATGCGGCCAGTGCAGGAAACACGGCGCCCGGCAGCGCCGCGCGCCGAAACTCATCGACGACATACAGCACGTCGGGGCCGGCGTCGAGCACGAGCAAATGCGGCTTGAAGCGCAGCACGCGCGAGAAATCATCGAACATGGTCGCTCCACAGGTAAAGCCGCCATCAAAACAAACGGCGCAGCCCGAAACACAGGCTGCGCCATCTCATTGCATACATCCAGTCAGCAGCAGGAGAACAGATAGGCGGGGCCCGAATCGTTATACGCGGCAAGCGCGATCGCCTGCTCGGCAAGCTCGGGCCGCTTCGGCACGCCGAACGTGATCGCGTTGCGCGGCAAATTCCAGCGCTGCGCTTGCACATCCCATCCGCATTCCGGTCCGGCCTCGGTAATCTTCAAATCGACGATCCACGGGCAGCGGTAATTGAGGTAACGCTCGATCGCGTCTTGAGGATTCTCGAGCAACGCCGCCTTGAACACGGGGTCCCGCCACGATAGCGCGATCGCGCGAAGATAGACCTCTTGAAACTCAAGCAACGAATACTGGGTAGGAACTGCGTTGTCCAATGCCATATTGATTCTCCCGAATCAGCGTCCGAACGGCGTGAGATTTCTGCTGTTATATGCGGCCAGCGCGACAGCCTCCTGATCTTGAGGCGGCGCGGGCGGCAACACGAGTTCAAGCACGTTGTTCTTGATGCATGTCCAGCCGGCTGTCGTCTCGGGCGTCCAGGTCGCGGTTTCGGCCACCGCCTTCAGGTCCACCGCCAGAGGAAAGCGGTAATCGAATTTATCGTGCAATGCCTTAACCGGGTCGGCCAATAGCTGGTCGAGATAATCGTTGTCGTTCCAGGCCACGGCAATCGCTCTGATAACAGCCGCGCGGAACTCCAAAAATTGCTCGTATGTAGGTAAGTTAGCACTATGGTCCATCATATGCTCTCGAGGTTGAATAACGTTCTAGCTGGAACTCGCGCAGTTGGCGCTGCGCTTTCTTCATGATCCGGTGCATTCCCTGCTGCGTTGCGATCGCCTCAACCTGGGCACAAAGCGCATCGACGACGTCGTTCGGGCGGCGCTCGTGAGCCTCGTGCAAGCAACTCGCCTTCTTCAACAGCAGCTCCGCCACGTAGAAGCGCTCTCCCGTCACGTCGGCAAGCGCCAGGCACGCATCGAGCGTCTCGATGGCCGCGCCCCAGTTGCCGCGCGCCGCATCGATATCGGCAACGACCGATTCGTAATAAGTCAGGCCGAGCCGGCACCCCGCCGCGTACAGCGCGGCAACGTTCGCGGCCGCCGCGTCGCGATCGCCGTCGCACCATGCTTGAACGACCGCCGCATAACTTTCGACCGCGCTCATTCCATAGCGCCGCGCCAGGCTCAGCAGCACATCCAGCGTATCGCGCGCACCATCGCGCTCGCCGACGGTCTGCTGCATCCGCGACAAATACATCAGCGTCACGCCGATCGTCGGTAAATGATCGGTGCAGGTCGCCAGTTCAACCGCCTCGCGCGCGACCGAAAGCGTGCGCTCGACATTGTCATCGATGTCGAGCAATACGCTCGCCTGCGCCGACAAAGCCCACGCCCGCGTGTCGAGCCCGAGCACGTAACGATGGTCGGCGTCGCGCCACGGATCGTATGCGGTGATCGCCCTATTGAGCGCTTCGAGCGCTTGTGACGCGTAGCCGTCGATCCATAAACCGATGCCGCGCAATGCGTCGGCGGCAACGACGAGATCCGCGCGCGCCGACGAGCGGGCCAGCTCCGACAACCGGTCGGTGGTTTCGCGCACCGCCGCGGCATCGCGCGCGACATGCGAGTAGAGCGCGATGGTGCCCAACGCGCTCGCCGCGGCTTGCGGATCGGAAAGCGCGGCCACGCGCGCGAGCACGCGGTCCGTGTGCTCGCGCACGCGCGGGTCGCCCCAGCCGTCGCGCGCCATTTGCGCATGCGCGAGGATCAAGTCGGTCTCGACCGCGTCCTTGTCGAGATCCGGATAGTCGCAATGCAGCAGCCAGCCACGCACCGCCCCCGCATAGCGAAGCGCGTCGTCGTGAAGCGAGCGTTCGAGCGAACGCCGCGCCGCGTCGATGCCGTGCGGCACGGCATCCGTATACGCATGCGCGCTCGCGAAGTGATTGGCGATGACCGCCGAGCGCGCGGCAACGTCGCCGCTCGCGGGGCGCGCGAGCAAGGCCCGCGCAACGCGGCCATGGTTCGCGCGACGCACCGCGGCCGGCATCGATTCATACGCGGCTTCGCGCAGCAGCGCGTGACGAAACACATAAGTCGCGCCGCCCAGCCGGTGCTGCGCATACAACACCCTGCCCTCCAGCAGGCGCCGCAGACGATCGTCGAGCGCGGCGCCCTCGTGCGGCGATGCAGCCGCGAGCAGCCGCGCATCGACTTCCAGCCCGATCGTCGCGGCAAGCTGCGCCGTGTCGAGCGTGTCGTCCGCGCGTTCGAGCGTGCGCTCGAGCGTCTCGCGCAAGCTGCCCGGAAACGGCCAGCGCGCCGCGTCCGACAGATCCAGCAAATCGCCGTGCGCGTTTTGCGCGCCGCCGGACAAGAGCGCACGCACCGTTTCCTCGACATACAGCGGCACGCCGCCCGTGCGTTTCGCGAGAAAATCGAGCGCGGCGTGATCGGCGTGAACGCCAGGCATCAGCGATGCGATCAAGCTGCGTGTGGCCGCGGCCGGCAAGCGCCGCAGCATCAGCCGCTCGGTATTGTTGCGCCAGCGCTCCAGTTGCTCCGGCCGCGACGTCAACACGATACACATCGATGCGCAGACCGGATGACGCGAAAGCACGTCGAGAAAATCGCCCGTCACGCTGTCGACCCACTGCACGTCCTCGACTATCACAAGCACGGGGCCGCCCGCACCGAGTGACGCGAGAAGTTGGCACAGCACATCGAACAGCGCCTGCTGCTGCGCACCCGACCAATGCAATTGATCCACCGCCCCCGGCAGCCCGAGCCACGCGGCGAGCATCGCGCGCGCGGCCGCACGGTCGCCGTCGAACGCGTCGAGCATGCGCTCAAGCGCGTCCGCACCGCCGGTATCGAGCTGCCAGTGCGCGCGCACGAACCGCAGGATCGGAAAGAGCGCATGGTTCGTCTGCTCCGGCAGGCAAACGCACACGGCGCAGGCGCCGCCCTGCGCGCGCACCGTTTCGCGCAACGCGTGCACAAGCCTCGATTTGCCGATGCCAGGCTCGCCAACCACAAGGGTCGCGCGCCGCTCACCGGCGGCATGTTTGTCGCCGTTTGCCGCGTCGCGCCACGCGCGCGCGAGCGCCGCCTGCTCACGCTCGCGGCCGACGATCGGCACTGCATCGCCGAGCTCGAGCGACTCGAACGGCCCGCGCTCGTAACGCTCGCCGAGCAGTTCATGCACCGGCTGGGCCGTCGCGCCGGGCGCCGCGAAGACGTGCGCCGTCAACGCCGCGTCGACATGACGCTCGAGCGCATGCGCCGCCTCGCCGCTCAACAGGATGCGGCCCGGCTGCGCGATGCGCTGCAAGCCGATGGTCGCGCGCGCCATCGCGCCGCCCGATGCGCCGCTCGCCGATGCAAGCGCCGCGCCCACATGGATCGCCCCCGCGATTTCGATGCGCCATGCGCCAACCGCCTGTTCCGCCTGCCGCGTCATTTCGAGCGCCGCACGACACGCACGCTGCGCGGGCCGGTCGATGCTCTGCGGATAGCCGAAGTAGAACAGCAGCGTGTCGCCAAGCGTGCCCGCCGCATAGCCGCCATAGCGGATCGCAATGTCCGAGCAGCGCGTGAGCCATTGCGCGTGAGTCGTGTCGAGCGCTTCCTCGAGCGCGGCCGCATCGTCCATATCGTGGCCGACATTCGCGGCAAGCGCGACGCGGCAGCACAGCGCGGTGATCTGCCGCCGCCCGAGCGGCGCGTCTGCGGCTGCGGGCCGACCCGGTTCACGGTGCGCGAGACCCGCCTGCCCGGCGCTCGCGCGCCGGCCGTAGCGCAGGCCGCCGACCAGTGCCGGGAAATGGATCGCGCGAAACCGGCTGGCAAGCGCCTGCGCGGAAGCCGCGCGCTGCCGCGGATCCTTGTTCAATGCATCGCGCAACACATCTCCGAGCGGGTGCGCGGCAATCGCGGGCGGCAACGCGACATCGACGGGGCTCAGGTGCTGGTACAAGACATCCGCGACGCTCGCGCCCTGCATCACCGGATGCCCGGTCAAGCACTCGATCACCATCAGCCCCCACGCGTAGAAATCGCTCTTCGCGGTCGGGGGCTCGCCGCGAAGCTGCTCGGGCGCGCAATATTGCGGCGAGCCGAGCACTTCGGTCGCCGCGGTCAGCGTCAGTTCGTCGGCGGCGCGCGCATCGGGCAGCAGCGCACCTATGCCGAAATCGAGAATTTTCGCGCATGGCTCGCCGTCGATCATCGTCACCATCACGTTCTGCGGCTTCAAATCGCGATGCACGACGCCATTGCCGTGTGCATGCGCGAGCCCGTCCAGCACTTGCGCCATCAGTACACCCGTCGTCTCGGCCTGCAACGCGCCGTCGGCCGACAACAACGCGCGCAGCGTGCGGCCCGCGACATGCTCGAACACCGCGAACAACCGGCCGTCGGCAGTCTCCCCGCTGTCGAGCAGCGCGACGACGTTCGGATGCGACAGCCGCGCGCACAATTCGAGTTCACGGCGAAAGCGGGCGCGCTCGCGCCCGGTGCGCGACGCGTCATCGCGCAACAGCTTGATCGCGACGCGCCGCGCCGTATCGAGCCGGATCGCCTCGTAGACGCATCCCGCACCGCCCTCGCCGAGTACCGCGCCTAAACGATAGCGATGCATGCCCTGCAGTTCCGCGCCTTCGTCCGGAAACGGTCGCGGATCGCGCAGGCAAATACTTTTGCGTCCAGCCAAAACCGACTTTCCCATGAAACGCCGCTCAGCTCGAAACGATGGAATAAAGGGAAGCTGGCGAGCTGTCGATGGTGGCCGGCTTGGCCGGCGCGTCGAAAGGGTCGGCCAAACATGGCGACTGGCACTCGAGCCGGTCACCGCGCATGACGCGAAACGCCAGCGCACCAAAGCGCACGCCGCCGCGGCGACGCTCGACGAGTTCAGGCGAACCGGCGGACAGAAGCGGCATGAATTGCGAACGGGCGCGATGGATCTGCACATTGACGTGCGATTCGTCGAGTCCGAGCATTCGCGCGAGCGTATCAAGCTCGATCCAGCCTTGCGATGCGGTGTCGTATCCCGCCCGCGCGTCCGAGAACCGCGCCCGCGCGAGCGTCACGAGGCAATAGTGGTGCGCACGCGCGCCCAGATCGATCGCGCCGCCGCGCGTATGCAGCGTCGCGCTCACGTGTTCCTCGTCGCGGCTCACGACGAAATCGACCCGTTGCGGCAACGCAACGGCCTGCGCCGCGCGCGGCAGCGCGCCCGTTTCGTTCCAGTGCGCAAGCACCAGTTGCCAAGCGAAATCACCGCAAATCACGGTGTCGCCGTCGCGCAACACGCGCGGCGGCGCCGTGTCGTCGCACAGCCAGTCGCCGTGCACCGAGCGCGACACAGTGACCATCGTACCCGGCAGCGCGTGCACGCGCTCAAGCCTGATCGGCGGTGCGGGCGGATGCAGCGGCCAGAGCATGTCGACAGGCTCGCCCAACTGATGAATGCGCCAGCGCACCGAGCCGGCGCTGCCGAGCTGGATCAGATCGCCCTCGCGCAACACCACCCGCTCGCCCGCGCCGACAAGCGCGCCCGATACGAATGTGCCGTTGCGGCTATGGTCGTGCAGTTCCCACTGCCCCGCGGCCCAGCAGATACTCGCATGGACGCGCGACACATAGGAATCGTTAAGCACCGTGTCGCAGCGCAACGGATCGCGCCCTAACACGTGATGCGCGCGCAGCAGACAAAACTGCCCTGACAAACCATTTTCAAGCAACGCCATTTCGACGGCCCATAGAAAAACGCACGACGTTCCGCCGGCCCAGCAGAGGAAGGTCGTGCTGTTTATGTGAACGATTGACGGTCAAATGTTGAATTCTGTTAAATCATAGGCAAGTGTGAGAGGGTCGACAAGACTGTGGACGATGTGATCGCGTTTGCCGGCCAAATCGTTCGGATTTGTTTCGCCGGCACAGCGTTGCCCCGAAATGAAGACGCGAACCGGACGAAATCACGAACAAATCACCGCCCCGGCCCACTTTCCGTCAGCAAATAGAAAGCCGGTGGCTTGCGTAATCAAATGTAATGGATTTCATCGAAGCGCCGCCGTAACGTTCGTGATGTCGGAAACGACACGGGCCGGCAACAAAGAAGTGAGTTCTTGCATGTAGACGTGCGGGAAGTCGCGAGTAGAGACCAACCAACCATGAGTTCGGAAATCAGCCAGCTTCACCGGGTACTCGTACCCGTCGCGAATGCAAAGGCGATTTATGCGGCCTTCGGTTCTCGCATGCCAGGTTTTTTCCGGATCATCGCGAAGGGGCACGCACCGTTGCATGTCGGGCATATCCGGCTTGCGCCCGAACTCCATTTCATGGATGGCGTCGTTCTCAAGGTGATGGGCACCGCCAAACGTCCATCACCGTCTGTCAGACACTATACGACGCCGGTTTATTCATTCGAGAGCCGATATCACAAGGAGATTTTCATTCGTGGCGCGAACGGCATCATTCCTGTCCCAGTCGATCTGCTCCGCGACGATACGGCGGACACCGATGTCGACGCGCTCTACGTGGATTAGCCGATGAGCACCGTTCATCCGCTGCACTCGACCGCCATGCGGTCGTCGCAAAAAATGGGCGCGAACCCGGATCTGCTCGCGCATATCCGAGCCAACCAGCTCGACAAGGATATTTTCAGCGCGTCCCGGCACTCGGTCGCGGTCGGTCCGGTGACGCTGGAATTCCGCGTGAGTGCGAACCCGGTTTCCGCGACCGTGGAGCTTTACATCGCGAATCGGTTGATTGGCGGCGGTACGTTGAATCACGCGCATCCGAGCGCGAAATTCGGCGGTGCGGTAGACAAGCTGAAGTCCGAAGCCGATCTCACGCTCGACATACCGGGCAAGAAGCTGGATTTCAGATTCACTGTTTGTGCGCCGGTTGTCGGCTGCACAAGCAGGAGCGGTACGCTTGGCCTATGACCCGTTTCACGAGGGCCGAAAGACTGCGCCCGGCCGCCGCCATGTTGCGGCGGCCGGAAACGCAGCATCAATGACAAACGGGCATCGGTCACGTGCCAAGATCGTGCGCTGTCGATTCGAAACGGCGCCCGGGGAGTAACGCATCACTCGTCCGGAATAAGGAGAAATTCGGTAGTTACTTGCTGTCGTTGCCGTCATCGGTTAACTGCGTTTGCCCGCTCGGGCATATACAGGAGATCGAAAGCGCGGCAAACGAGGAACCCGGGATTCGTGGGGAATCGCCGGGTTTTGTTTTTTATCGCACTCCAGACCGCAACGGGACTACACTGATCACCTGGAAAGCTGGAGCCCGCCATGATTCCTCCTGCCTCAGAAAGCACCTTCCGCGGATTGCCGTTGACGCCGGAACAGGACGCGGAAGTCAGGCATTACATCAAGATTCGAATGCAGCGCGGCCTGCCTTGGGATACGCCTGAGCTCAAAGCGATGCTGCGCGACATGATGATGCCGCCCGAGGACGACTCCGGCGCGTCGGAGGACGTTCTAGCCGACGAAACGAGAATGGCCGCTGAACGCGCGATGTTCTCGATCGACGACGCGATGGATCCGATTGAGGCAAGCGAGGAATGGCGCGCGGCGCTGGAAGCCGAAAACATGAAGGGACTGGGGCTGCGCGGGTAATTCGGCGCGCCCAAGCCAGACAGGCGCCTTTGGCGCATAGCTGCTTCCTGCAAAGGTCCGCCATCTCGCTACGATGCTTTCCACCCGGCTTGCAATAGGGCTGCGCCCCTTCTTCCGCCAGCCCGGGCGACGTTCGTTCGTGTCGAACTCTTCGCATTCGCCATACCGTGAATCGAACGGCATCGCGTCGAAAGCAGCCCGCGCGTGTTGAACGGGTTGCGCACTCGTAACCGCCCGAAATCCGAGCCAAGGTCGCCGCGTTGGCTCGGTCGGCCTCGCCGTCGTTTCAAGGAAGCGCGCCGCCTGAAGCATGGCGGCCGCACGCACGTTTCCGAGCCACCCGCAACCGATCTCGATCGGCTTCCCTATTTGATTTGAAATCAAATATCTTTGTCTTGCAGCGGCATTTATTTCATCTCCCCCCACCGCCAGAATGGCCGACAGCGCGATCCCTCCCAGGAATAAACAATGAACAAAATCCCCGCTTTCGGCCTCGGCACATTCCGCCTGCAAGGGCAAGTTGTCATCGATTCGGTCAGTACCGGCCTCGAACTCGGCTATCGCGCGATCGATACCGCGCAGATTTACGGTAACGAAGCCGAAGTAGGCAGCGCGATCGCCGCTTCCGGCGTGCGCCGCGACGAACTGTTCGTGACCACGAAAATTTGGGTCGACCACTATGCGAAAGACAAGCTCGCGCCGAGCCTCGAGCAGAGTCTCGCGAAACTGCGCACCGACTACGTCGATCTGACGCTGATCCACTGGCCCGCGCCCGGCAACGGCGTGGCGCTCGAGGAATTCATGACCGCGCTCGCCGACGCAAAAGCAAAGGGCCTGACGCGGCAAATCGGCATCTCGAACTTCAACATCGAACTGACGCGGCAGGCGATCGCCGTGGTTGGCAAGGATGCGATCGCAACCAACCAGATCGAACTGAGCCCGTATCTGCAGAACCGCACGCTCGTCGAGTTCCTGCGGCGTGAAGGTATCCATGTCACGTCGTATATGACGCTCGCTTATGGCAAGGTGCTCGGCGATCCCACTATCGGCGCGATCGCGCGGCGGCACCACGCCACGCCAGCCCAGGTCGCGCTCGCATGGGCGCTGCAACTCGGCTACTCGGTCATTCCGTCGTCCACGAAGCGCGAGAACCTCGCAAGCAATCTGCTCGCCCAGACGCTGCGCCTGAGCGACGACGACATCGCCCAGATCGCCGCGCTCGAACGCAACGGCCGCGAAGTCGATCCGGCCGGCCTCGCGGCGCAATGGGACTGAGCGCGCCGGCATTTTTGTCGCCCTGCCCGCCGTTCGGACCGCCGCCTCGATAGGCCGCTCGCGATGACCCGGCGCCCGCGTTTCGGCCGTGTCGACCCAGCGCATTAACGCTAACGAAAATCAATCGTGAAGCGCGTATGCAAAGAAAAACCCCGCCCAAAGGCGGGGCTGATCTTTACAGCGTTAGGTTACGAGACCTCAGAACGGAATATCGTCGTCCATCTCGTCGAACCCGCCGCCGGCCGGCGCGCTCGGCCGGCTGGCACTGCCGCTGCCGCGCGCAGCCGAGGCGCCGCCGCCAGCAGGGCGAGCGCCGCCGCGTTCGGCATCGCGGCCGCCACCGTAACCGCCGCCATAGCCGCCGTCATCGCCACCGCCGCCGCCCGAGCCGCCACGGCCGCCAAGCATTTGCATCTGGTCGGCAACGATCTCGGTCGAGTAGCGGTCCTGCCCGTCCTGCCCCTGCCATTTGCGCGTGCGAATCCGCCCCTCGATATAAACCGACGAGCCCTTCTTCAGATATTCGCTGACGATCTCGGCAAGCCGTCCGAAGAACGCCACGCGGTGCCATTCGGTCATTTCCTTGAATTCGCCGGACGCCTTGTCCTTGTAGCGATCGGTCGTCGCAAGGCGGATGTTCGCGACCGCATCGCCGCTCGGCAGGTAACGCACTTCGGGATCGGCGCCGAGATTGCCGACGAGAATGACCTTGTTGACGGATGCCATGTGTTTCTCCAGTTGATTCGATGCCAAACAGCGCGGCAAAGCCGTTTGCGGCGGCGGCGTGAGGCCGCATGCCCGGCTCCGGCCTCACGCCGCCGCGCGGCTTCGCCCGGCGCTCGCGTGTCAGGCCTTGCGCGGCGGCTGTTTCATGCGGGCCGCGATTATAAGCCACACGGCCACGAGGGCCGAGCATGCGAAGAAAACGGTGTTCGCCCCCCCGCTCTTCAGCAAGAAGCCGCCCAAACCACCGCCGAGCGCGAGCCCGATCGATTGCGTCGTGTTGTACACGCCCGTGGCCGCGCCCTTGCGCGAGCCCGGCGCCAACTTCGACACAAGCGACGGCTGCGACGCCTCGAGGATATTGAAACCGACGAAATAAACCAACAGAATCGCCGCGACAATCAGAATCGTATGCGTTGCGAAGCCCAGCAACAATTGGCCGATCAGGATAGCCGCAATTGCGCCGAGCAGCACGGGCTTCATCTTGCCCCGTTTCTCAGCGACGATGATCGCGGGCACCATCATCACGAACGCAAGCCCCATCACCGGCAAATAGACCTTCCAGTGCGACGCGACAGGCAGCCCGCCATCGACGAGCAGCCGCGGCACGACGAGGAACAACGCGGTCTGCGTCGCATGCAGCACGAGCACGCCGAAATTCAGGCGCAGCAGTTCCACGTTGTGCAGCACCTCGGCGAACGGCGCGGGCACGTGAGCGGGCCGCGGCGCGTCCGGCACGATCCACAGCACGACGCCAATCGCGACGACCGACAGCGCGCCGACGATCGCGAACAGGCCGCTCATCCCGACCCACTGGAACACGATCGGCGCGCCGACGATCGCAACCGCGAACGACACGCCAATCGAGCCGCCGACCATCGCCATCGCCTTCGTCCGGTTACGCTCCGACGTCAGATCGGCGATGAACGCAAGCACCGCCGACGACACCGCGCCCATTCCCTGCACGATCCGGCCGACGATGATCCACGTGATGTCGTGAGCGAACGCCGCGATGAAGCTGCCGAGCGCGAACACGAACAAGCCGGCGGCGATCACCGGCTTGCGCCCGAACTTGTCCGACGCCCAGCCGTAGAAGATGTACAGAAGCGATTGCGTGACGCCATACGCGCCGAGTGCGATGCCCACGAGCAGCACGTTGTCGCCGCCCGGGATCGTCTTCGCGTAGACGGAGAACACCGGCATGATCATGAAAAGCCCAAGCATGCGCAGCGCGAAGATGGCCGCGAGCGATGTGGTCGCGCGCAATTCGGGCGCGCTCATGCGGGTGGATGCGACGGAATGATTGGACATCGGGCTTGAATTCGAATGCTCGGCGCAGCGTGGCGGCGCGAGCGCTCCCTGCTGACGGCTCTTGCAATGCTTCGGAGCCTGGAACGACGGTCCCGAAAAGTCGTTATAGTAGCAGGTTTGGTCCCCTCCTCTTCCGCCGGGTTCATGGAACATATCCGTATCCGTGGGGCGCGCACCCACAACCTGAAGAACGTCAATCTCGACCTTCCGCGGCACAAGCTGATCGTGATCACCGGCCTGTCCGGGTCCGGCAAATCGTCGCTCGCATTCGACACGCTCTATGCGGAAGGCCAGCGGCGCTACGTCGAAAGCCTGTCCGCATACGCGCGGCAGTTCCTTCAGTTGATGGAGAAGCCCGATGTCGATCTGATCGAGGGTTTGTCGCCGGCGATCTCGATCGAGCAAAAGGCCACGTCGCACAATCCGCGCTCGACGGTTGGCACCGTCACCGAAATCCACGACTATCTGCGGCTGTTGTACGCACGCGTCGGCACGCCGTATTGCCCGGACCACGAAATCCCGCTCGAGGCCCAAAGCGTGTCGCAGATGGTCGACGCGGCGCTCGCGCTGCCTGAGGACACCAAGCTGATGATCCTCGCGCCCGTCGTCACGAACCGCAAGGGCGAGCACGCCGAATTGTTCGAGGAAATGCAGGCGCAGGGCTTCGTGCGCTTTCGCGTGCGCTCGGGCGGCGGCGCGGCGAACGAGGGTGTCGCGAGGATCTACGACGTCGATTCGCTGCCGAAGCTCAAGAAGAACGACAAGCATACGGTCGACGTCGTCGTCGATCGGCTGAAGGTGCGCGCGGACATGAAGCAGCGCCTCGCCGAATCGTTCGAGACCGCGCTGCGCCTGGCCGACGGCCGCGCGATCGCGCTCGAAATGGATACCGACCGCGAGCATCTGTTCAGCTCGAAGTTCGCGTGCCCGGTCTGCTCGTATTCGCTGCAGGAACTCGAGCCGCGCCTGTTCTCGTTCAACAACCCGATGGGCGCGTGCCCGGAATGCGACGGTCTCGGCCAGATCACGTTCTTCGATCCGAAGCGGGTGGTCGCGCATCCGTCGCTGTCGCTCGCGGCGGGCGCGGTGAAGGGCTGGGACCGGCGCAATCAGTTCTACTTCCAAATGCTGCAAAGCCTCGCGGCATTCTATGATTTCGACATCGACACGGCGTTCGAGGATCTTCCCGAAAAAATCAGGAAGATCCTGCTGTTCGGCTCCGGCAAGCAAACGATTCCGTTCTCCTATATCAACGAGCGCGGCCGCACGACGATCCGCGAGCACGTGTTCGAGGGAATCATTCCGAACCTCGAGCGCCGCTACCGCGAGACCGATTCGGCTGCGGTGCGCGAGGAGCTTGCGAAATATCAGAACAACCAGCCGTGCCCGTCGTGCGACGGCACGCGGCTGCGCCGCGAGGCGCGCTACGTGCGAATCGGCGCGGGCGACTACGCGCGCGGGATCTACGAAATCAGCGGCTGGCCGTTGCGCGACGCGCTCGGCTATTTCGCCGGCCTGACGCTCGACGGCGCGAAGCGCGAGATCGCCGACAAAGTGATCAAGGAGATCGTCGCGCGCCTCACGTTCCTGAACAACGTCGGCCTCGATTATCTGTCGCTCGAGCGCAGCGCCGAGACGCTGTCGGGCGGCGAGGCGCAGCGCATCCGGCTCGCGTCGCAAATCGGCTCGGGCTTGACGGGCGTGATGTATGTGCTCGACGAACCGTCGATCGGCCTGCACCAGCGCGACAACGATCGCCTGATCGGAACGCTCAAGCATCTGCGCGATCTCGGCAATTCGGTGATCGTCGTCGAACACGACGAGGACATGATCCGCACCGCCGATTACGTGGTCGACATGGGCCCGGGCGCGGGCGAACATGGCGGCGTGGTGGTTGCCGAAGGCACGCCGAAGCAGGTGCAGAATAACGGCGAATCGCTGACGGGCCTGTACCTGTCCGGCAAAAAGACGATCGAGTACCCGGACGAGCGGATCGCGCCGAACGCCGAACGGATGCTGCGGATCGTCGACGCGCACGGCAACAATCTGAAGCATGTGAACCTCGAACTGCCGGTCGGGCTCTTGACCTGCATCACCGGCGTGTCCGGCTCGGGCAAGTCGACGCTCATCAACGACACGCTGTACCACGCGGTCGCGCGTCATCTGTACGGCTCGTCGGCGGAACCGGCGCCGCACGAGTCGATCGAAGGGCTCGAGCACTTCGACAAGGTGATCAACGTCGATCAATCGCCGATCGGCCGCACACCGCGCTCGAATCCGGCCACCTATACCGGCGTGTTCACACCGATTCGCGAACTGTTCGCCGGCGTGCCGACGTCGAAGGAGCGCGGCTACGATCCGGGCCGCTTCTCGTTCAACGTGAAGGGCGGGCGCTGCGAATCATGCCAGGGCGACGGCGTGCTGAAAGTGGAGATGCACTTCCTGCCGGACGTCTACGTGCCGTGCGACGTGTGCCACGGCAAGCGCTATAACCGCGAGACGCTCGAAGTCCAGTACAAGGGCAAGAACATCAGCGAAGTGCTCGACATGACAGTCGAGCATGCTTACGAGTTCTTCAACGCGGTGCCGGTGGTCGCGCGCAAGCTGAAGACGCTGCTCGACGTGGGTCTGGGCTACATCCGGCTCGGCCAATCGGCAACGACGCTGTCGGGCGGCGAGGCGCAGCGCGTGAAGCTGTCGCTGGAGCTGTCGAAGCGCGACACGGGCCGCACGCTGTACATCCTGGACGAGCCGACGACCGGCCTGCACTTTCACGACATCGCGCTGCTGCTCGAAGTGATCCACCGTCTGCGCGACCAGGGCAACACGGTGGTCATCATCGAGCACAACCTCGACGTGATCAAGACGGCCGACTGGGTCATCGATCTTGGCCCGGAAGGCGGCGCGGGCGGTGGCCAGATCATCGCGCAGGGCACGCCCGAGCAGGTGTCGAAGACGAAGGCGAGCTTCACCGGCAAGTATCTGGCCCCGCTTCTGAAGCGCGGCAAATAACCCGGCCGGGCGCAAGCGGCAAGCCCGCGGGTTTGCCGCTGCCGGTCATTTGCGCGCGCGGTGCTTGCGGGCCCGCCGCGCGACGGCCCACCCCGCGCCCGCGGCACAATGTCCGGCGCTCGACGTGCACGGGCAACGGGCTGCCGCCCGCAAGCGCAACGCGCGATTTTTCCTTACAACATCCTAATATTCCGGCCAACAATCGTTGCTATACTGCGCGGCGATGCCTAGCCATTGTCCGCCGCGCGCTTGCGGCCTCAAACGTGCGGGATGGCGGTCTAGATACAGGGAAAGTCATGGAGAAGCAATCTGAGCCGACGCGCGAGCCGCAGTCGCGGGAACCGCACCTGCGCAGCGTCCGGCTAACGAGCGATTTCAGCCTGCCGAAGCTTTCGGCGATCGAGATCGGCAGCTACCTCCTCGCCGTCGTCGCGCTCTGGCTCATCCTGTCCCTGAAGCTGCTCGGCGGCCTCTTGGCCGGTCTGCTCGTCTATCAGCTCGTCCACATGATCGCGCCCGCGATCGAACGCCACATGTCGAGCCAGCGCGCGCGCTGGCTCGCGGTCGTGCTGCTGTCGGCCGTGATCGTCGGCGGCCTCGCCGGCCTGACGATCGCCGTTATAGAGCATTTTGAGCACGCGGTCCCGAATGCGCAGAATCTGCTCGGCCAGCTCATGCAGATCGTCGATCAGGCGCGTGCGCGCACTCCCGCATGGATCTCGAACCTACTGCCCGTCGATGCCGATCAGATGCGCGCGAAGGCCACGCTGCTGATGAACAAGCACATGGATCAGCTCCAGCAAGGCGGCAAGAACGTCGCGCGCGGCTTCGGCCATGTGCTGTTCGGAATGATCATCGGCGCGATGATCGCGATCGGCGTCGATCGCCACAAGCCGCGCCAGCCGCTGTCCACCGCGCTCATCACGCGCATCTCGCGCTTTTCCGACGCGTTCCGCCGGATCGTGTTCGCGCAGATCAAGATCTCCGCGCTCAACGCGTTCTTCACGAGCCTGTACCTGCTCGTCGCGCTGCCGATGTTCCACCAGCGGCTGCCGCTATCCAAGACGCTCGTGCTCGTCACGTTCATCGTCGGCCTGCTGCCCGTGGTCGGCAACCTGATCTCGAACACGCTGATCGTTGCGGTGTCGCTGTCGGTCAGCATGAGCACCGCGGTCGCCTCGCTTGCGTTCCTCGTCATCATTCACAAGCTCGAATATTTTCTGAACGCGCGGATCATCGGCGGCCAGATCGAGTCGCGCGCGTGGGAGCTATTGCTGGCGATGCTCGTGATGGAAGCGGCGTTTGGCGTGCCGGGCGTGATCGCCGCACCGATTTTCTATGCATACGTCAAGCGCGAGTTGCTCTATCTGCGGCTCATCTGAGCGCTCGGCCGACGTCTCGCCGAGTGCGCCAAGAAAAAAGGCCGCGTCGAACGCGGCCTTTTTTCTTTTCTCGCCTTGCACTGCCGCAGGCGCGCGATGCGCGGGCTCGCGGGGCGGCCGGCCTTGAAATCCGCCGTGCCGGCTCAGCGAAACACCACCGTCTTCGTGCCGTTCAGCACGATCCGATGCTCGACGTGCCACTTCACCGCGCGCGCGAGCGTCACGCATTCGACGTCGCGCCCGACCGCCGTCAGTTCGTCCGGCGTCATGCTGTGATCGACGCGCTCGACCTCCTGCTCGATGATCGGCCCCTCGTCGAGATCGGTCGTCACGTAATGCGCGGTCGCGCCGATCAGCTTCACGCCGCGATCGAACGCCTGGTAATACGGCTTCGCGCCTTTGAAGCTCGGCAGAAACGAATGATGAATGTTGATCGCGCGCCCCGCCAGCCGCTCGCACATCGCCGGCGACAGGATCTGCATGTAGCGCGCGAGTACGACGAGATCGGCCGAATGCTCGCCGATCACCTCGAGCACGCGCGCCTCCTGCGCGGCCTTCGCGTCGGCCGGCGCGCCCGCGGCTAGCGGGAAGTGGTGGAACGGAATGTCGTAGCTCGCGGCAAGCTGATAGAAATCCTTGTGGTTCGACACGATCGCCGAGATCTCGATCGGCAACTGGCCGGTCCGGTAACGGAACAGCAGATCGTTCAGGCAATGACCGATCTTCGACACGAGGATCACGACGCGCGGCTTCACCGAGGCGTCATGCAGTTCCCAACGCATGTCGAACTGCGCGGCGAGCGGCGCGAATTCGGCGCGCAGCGCGTCGAGCGCGGCGGCGGCGCTGCCCCCATCGGCCTGATCGAAATGCACGCGCATGAAGAACTCGCCGGTATGGCTGTCGCCGAACTGCGCGGAATCGAGAATATTGCTGCCGCGCTCGAACAGGAAACCCGAGACCGCGTGGACGATGCCGTGCCGATCCGGGCACGACAGTTTCAGGATAAAGCTGTGATCGGTCGACATGACCGCGACTCCCATTTCTCTAATCTTCTGATCAAACCGATTCGCACCGCGCGGCTCAACCGAACGCCAGCGGCGGCGGCACGAACAGCGCGTCGAGCCCGGGCGCGGCTTCGGGCGAAATCGCACGATGACGCACTAGGCTGTCAAGCATCGCGACGCTCGCATCGACGGTTGCCGCGCCCGCGCGCAGCCAGCCGACGATCTCGTCGACGCCCGCGAGCAGATGCTCGGCCACTTCGCCGTCCTGATTGCACGGCGAGAAATCGCGTGGCAGCGGCAAATCGTAGATGAATACCTGCTCGGCCTCCGTGCCCTCCGGCAGCGAGCACAGCACGTGCGCAACGCGGCCGGGAATCGCGCGCGCCGCAAGCTCGGGCGCAATGCCCGCCTCTTCCCAGCACTCCTTCGCGAGCGTGTCCTCGATGCCCAGGCCCCAGCCGATGCCGCCCGCGACGACGTTGTCGAGCATTCCGGGGTCGGTCGCCTTTGTCGCGCTGCGCCTGCCCAGCCACATTCGAAACGGCTCGGCGGGCGCATATTCTACGACGCCGTTCAAATGCACCGCGTATGTCAGCGTACCGAAGAAGCGCGACGCCGCACGCTCGATGTACGCGAGCGGCGGATCGTCGAAGCGGTTGCGGATCGCATAGATCTCGTCGCGCCAACCGACGATCGCGCCGTCGGCCGCGAGCGCGCCGATCGGCCCTGCCAGCGCCATGCTGCGCGCGTCGACGCTGTCATAGCGCGCGGCAAGCTCCACACGCCCCGCCGGAAACTCGAACACGTCCGGCCAGCGCGCGAGCCGCGCGACATCGCAGCGGCGCAGCCAGCCGATCTGCCGCCCGGCGATCCAGAACGGTATGTGCGCCGATGGATCGAAACGGCGCGCGGCGGCGATGCACGGAAAGGTCATCATCGCGCGCCGCGTCAATCGTTGAACGCCACGCGCAGGCCGAGCGCGACAAACGTCGCGCCGGCGAGCCGGTCGAGCCAGACGCCCGCACGCGGCCGGCGCTTGAGCCATCCGCCGATCGCCCCCGCGCCAAGGCCGAACGCAGAGAACACGATGGCCGCCTGGGTCATGAATAGCACACCCAGCTCGAACATTTGCAGCGCAACGGGCTGCGTGCCGCCCGGATCGACGAACTGCGGCAGGAACACGACAAAAAACAGCGTCACCTTCGGATTCAGCATACTGCCGATCACACTCTGGCGGAAGATCGCCGCAACCGGCTGCGGCGCGCGTTCGTGCGCGGCCGCGAGCCCCTTGCTCGCCAGCGCCTTCACGCCAATCCAGATCAAATACGCGCCGCCCGCGAGCTTGAGCAGATGGAACGCGACGGGCGACGAACTCAGCAGCGCGGCGATCCCGAACGCGGCAAGCGTCGTGTGAAACAGCACCCCGGACGCGAAGCCGAGCGCTGCGACGACAGCAGCCATCCGGCCCTGCGAGATGCCGCGCGCAAGCACCTGCAGGTTGTCCGGACCGGGCGCAATCGTGATCGCCAACGAAGCGGCGAGAAACAACATGAAATTCGGCATCGCAAGCTCGCTTGATGATTCGAAGCAGACGCGGCGCGCAACGCGCTCAGTGCCCGGAAAATTCGGTGACCGTATAAAGCGGCAAACCCGCGCCGCGCAGCCGAGCCGAGCCGCCGAGATCCGGCAGATCGACGATCGCCGCGCCCTCGACGACCTGCGCGCCGAGCCGCTCGAGCAGGTTCTTGCCCGCCATCATCGTGCCGCCCGTGGCGATCAAGTCGTCGACGATGATGATCCTGTCACCGGCCTTGCACGCGTCCTCGTGAATCTCGACGGTCGATGTGCCGTATTCAAGCGCATACGACTCCGAGCGCGTCTTGTACGGCAGCTTGCCGACCTTGCGGATCGGCACGAAACCGACATTGAGTTCGTATGCGACGATCGGCGCGATGATGAAGCCGCGCGCATCCAGCCCCGCGACATAGTCGAGCTTCGCGTCGACATAACGCTCGACGAACAGATCGACGAGCACGCGCAGCGCCTTCGCGCTTTGCAACAACGGCGTGATGTCGCGAAACATCACGCCCGGCTGAGGCCAATCGGGCACCGTGCGGATCCGGCTGCGGATGAATTCGACGGGACCGGGCTGCGCGTCGTGCGACGAGGCAATCATGAAACTCTCCAAAACTGAATGAATGGCGCGAATGACGTCGGGCCGCGCGCGACGCGGGGCTCGATCCGGACGGTGGCCCGAACCCGGCGAAAAAATCGCGCGGCGTCAAACCGCCGCGGCCGGCCCGCTGTCGCGCCTGAGCCGCGACAGCCGCTCCTCGGCGATCGCGAGCGACTCCGGCAAGCCGCGCAGCACGACAATGTCGCTCGCGCGCAGCAACGTGCCCGGATCAGGCTCGACGCCGCGAATCCCATGTCGGCGGATCGCCGTCACCTCGAGGCCGAGCGCGAACAGACCCAGATCGGCAAGCGAGCGGCCGACCGCCTCCGAACGCGCGTCGACGGGCACCGATTGTAGCCGCACCTGCTCGTGATCGTCGTCGTCCGCATCGTCCGCGCCGTGGAAGTAGCCGCGCAGCAGGCTGTAGCGCGCATCGCGCATCTCCTCCACGCGCCGCACCACGCGCCGCATCGGCACGCCCATCAGCACGAGCGTATGCGACGCGAGCATCAGGCTGCCTTCGACGATCTCCGGGATCACCTCGGTCGCCCCCGCCGCGAGCAGCTTCTCGAGATCGGCATCGTCGACCGTGCGCACGATCGCGGGCAGCGTCGGCTCCAGTTCGTGAACGTTGTGCAGCACGCGCAGCGCGGACGGCGTGTTCGCATACGTGATCGCCACCGCCGCCGCGCGATGAATGCCCGCCGCGACGAGCGACTCGCGCCGCGCCGCGTCGCCGAACACGACCGATTCGCCGGCGGCCGCCGCCGCGCTCACGCGGTCCGGATCGAGGTCAAGCGCGACATACGAGATCCCCTCCTGCTCCAGCATCCGCGCCAGGTTCTGCCCCGCGCGGCCGTAACCGCAAATGATCACGTGGCCTTGCTGCTTGAGGCTTTGCGTCGCGATTCGCGTCATTTGCAGCGACTGCTGCATCCATTCGGTGGACGACAGCCGCATCACGATCCGGTTCGCGTTCTGGATCAGGAACGGCGCGGCAAGCATCGACAGCAGCATCGACGCGAGAATCGCCTGCAACAGCGTGGGATCGACGAGATGCCGATCGAGAATCAGATTCAGCAGCACGAAGCCGAACTCCCCGGCCTGCGCAAGCCCGAGCCCGGTGCGCATCGCGACGCCCGGCGCCGCGCCGAACGCACGCGCGAGCCCGGTGATCATCATGCTCTTCAACAGAATCTGGCCGACGAAGAAACCCAGGACCACGAACGGATGCCGCCAGATCACGCTCGGATCGAGCAGCATGCCGGTCGTCACGAAGAAAAGGCCGAGCAGCACGTCGCGAAACGGCTTGATGTCCTCCTCCACCTGATGGCGGTATGGCGTCTCGGCGATCAGCATCCCGGCGATGAACGCGCCGAGCGCGAGCGACAGCCCGAAGCGGTCGGTGACGAACGCGGCGCCGAGCGTGACCAGCAGCAGATTCAACACGAACAGCTCCTGCGAGCGCCGCCTCGCGACAACGTCGAGCCAGCGGGTCATGAAGCGCTGGCCGACGATGAGCAGCAGCGCGAGCGCGACGACGATCTTCACCGACGCAAGCCCGAGCGACATCGCGAGATCCTTCGACGACTCGCCGCCGAACGCGGCGATCACGATGAGCAGCGGCACCACGGCAAGATCCTGGAACAGCAGCACGCCAAAGATGTTGCGGCCGTGCTCGGTCTCGATCTCGAGCCGCTCGGCGAGCATCTTCGAGACGATCGCCGTCGACGACATCGCCAGCGCGCCGCCGAGCGCGATGCAGCCTTCCCACGTGATGTGCACCCAGCGCTCGAAGATCGCGCCGAGCACGAGCGCGACCGCGATCGTGCCGACCACCTGCGCGAGCCCGAGCCCGAACACGAGCCGGCGCATCGCGCGCAGCTTCGCGAGCGAGAACTCGAGGCCGATCGAGAACATCAGGAACACGACGCCGAATTCGGCGAGATGCTCGGCGCGCTCGAGGTCGGCCGCGAAGCCCGCCGCGTGCGGGCCAACGAGGATGCCGACGGTCAGATAGCCGAGCATCGGCGGCAGATTCAGCGACCTGAACACAACGACGCCCACCACTGAGGCGAGCAGCAGGAGAAGCGTCATTTCGAGCGGAGAAATCACGGGCGAAGCGTCCTCGTTCGTCGGCGGCGCGGTACAAGCGCCGGTTGGGCCGGGAGATGACTACGGGAGATGGGCGCCAAGGCCTGCTCTTGCTGATGACGGGCTGCGCGCACCGAGCGCGGCGACCGAACAAAGCCCCGGCGGGGCCACCGAAGGCAGCCCCGCGGGGTGCCCAAGGGCCGGCTTCGAAGCGACGCGAATGCTCGACGCATTCACAACGGGCATGACGCGGCGATCGACCTTTGCGCTCCGCGGGACGCCCCCGCAGGCGCCGTGGCCGGCTCCGCGAGCGGATTTTCGAATCCGCCGCGAATGTGCGCTGCCAGCCCGTTATCAGCGTGAACAGGCCCCAGGGGCCCGGCACGGCGAACAAACGCCTTTGCTATACTCCGCGCATGATAGCGAAAATCAATGATGATCGGGCGCTCGCGCTCGCTCGCGACGTGCTCGACATCGAGGCGAACGCCGTTCGCGCACTCGCCGATCAGCTCAACGGAGATTTCGTCAGCGCAGTCGGCTTCCTGCTGAATTGCCGGGGCCGCGTGGTCGTCTCCGGCATAGGCAAATCGGGGCATATCGCCCGTAAAATCGCCGCGACGCTCGCGAGCACCGGCACGCCTGCGTTCTTCGTGCATCCGGCCGAAGCAAGTCACGGCGATCTCGGCATGGTCACCGCGGACGACGTGTTCATCGCGATCTCGTATTCCGGCGAATCGGCCGAGCTCGTCGCGATCCTGCCGGTCGTCAAGCGGCTCGGCGCGAAGTTGATCGCGTTGACCGGCCGTCCCGCATCGAGCCTCGCCAAGCTCGCCGACGTCCATCTGAACGCGGCCGTCGCGAAAGAAGCCTGTCCACTGAATCTCGCGCCGACAGCCAGCACCACGGCCGCGCTCGCGCTCGGCGACGCACTCGCCGTCGCGGTGCTCGACGCGCGCGGCTTCGGCCCCGACGATTTCGCGCGCTCGCATCCCGGCGGCGCACTCGGCCGGCGTCTGCTGACCTACGTGCGCGACGTGATGCGCACCGGCGACGAAATGCCGCTCGTCACGCTCGACGCGACGCTCTCCGACGCCCTCTTCCAGATCACCGCGAAGCGCATGGGGATGACGGCCGTCGTCGACGGGCAACGCCGCGTCGCGGGCATCTTCACCGATGGCGACCTGCGTCGCGTGCTCGAGCGCGACGGCGATTTCCGCCGGCTGCCGATCGCCGACGTGATGACGCGCCACCCGCGCACGATCGCGCCGAACCATCTGGCCGTCGAGGCGGTGGAGCTGATGGAGCGCCACCGGATCAACCAAATGCTCGTCGTCGACGAAACGGGCGTGCTGGTCGGCGCGCTCAACATGCACGACCTGTTCTCGAAGAAGGTGATTTGATGTCCACGTCCCCCGCGTCCCCTTCATCTCCCGCGTCCACGGCCGAGCGCGCCGGTCGCGTGAAGCTGATGATTTTCGACGTAGACGGCGTTCTCACCGACGGCAGCCTGCACTTCACGGCCGCCGGCGACGCGATGAAGTCGTTCAACTCGCTCGACGGCCACGGCGTCAAGCTGTTGCGCGAAGCCGGCATCGCAACGGCGATCATCACGGGCCGCCGCTCGGACATCGTCGCCGCGCGTGCGGCCGAGATGAAGATCGCGCATCTGTTTCAGGGCGTCGAGCACAAGCCCGCCGCGTTTGCCGAACTGTTGCAGAAGACCGGCATCGCCGCCGAAGCGTGCGGCTACATGGGCGACGACTGGCCCGATCTCGCGGTGATGCTGCGTTGCGGTTTCGCGGCCGCGCCGGCGAATGCCCATCCGGAGGTGATCGCGCGCGCGCATTGGGTGGCCGAGGCGCGGGGCGGACACGGCGCGGTGCGCGAAGTGTGCGATGCGGTCCTGCGCGCGCAGCATCGCTACGACGCGCTGCTCGCAGCCGCTTGTGGAGTCTGAACGAATGGACGGCAAATCCCGGCTGACTTCGCTGATCCCACTCGTCGCGATGGCGGCGCTCGCGGGCGGCACGTACTGGCTGCTGCAAGCGACGCTGCCCCCGCCCGGCGAAGAGATCAAGCATTCGAAATCCCATACGCCCGATTATTTCGCCAACAACTTCTCCGTTACCGAACTCGACCAGACGGGCTCGACCCAATACCGGTTGACGGCCGAGGGGCTGGTTCATTACGAAGACGACGAAACCAGCGATCTGACGCTGCCCGCGCTGCGCGCGTTCCAACCGGGCAAGCCCACCGTGACCGCGACCGCCAAACGCGGCGTCGTCAACGGCGACGTCTCGATCGTCGATCTATACGACAACGCGCAGATCGTGCGCGCGGCAGGCCCGAACGATCCGCCGATGCAGGCGGATTCCGAGCATTTCCGGGTGTTGGTCAACGACGATGTGATCGAGACCGAAAAGCCGGTTAAACTTCAGCGCGGCCTGTCGATCGCAAACGCCACGGCCGGCATGAAGTACAACAACGTCACCCGGGTCATCGAGCTGTATGGCAACGTGCGCGGCATGATCGCCGCGTCCGACACGTCGGGCGGCGCGCGAAGCCAACCCAAGTAACTCACCATGCGGAACTGCATGAACGAATCGTTCCCCTGTTTATTGCCGAACGGCGCCCATCGCGCCGCTCGCGCCGCACTCGCGGCAGCGCTCGTCGTGCTGCCGCTCGCGGGCGTGGCGCCTGCGGCGCACGCCGAAAGAGCCGACCGCGACAAGCCGATCAACGTCGAGGCGGACAACCTGACCTATGACGATCTGAAGCAGGTGACGGTCGCCACGGGCAACGTCGTCATCACGAAGGGCACGATCATCATCAAGGGCGATCGCGTCGAAGTGCGCCAGGACCCGCAAGGCTATCAGTACGCAACCGCGACGGCGTCCGGCAAGCGGCACGCGTCGTTCCGCCAGAAGCGCGAAGGCCTCGACGAATACATCGACGGCGATGCCGAGCGCATCGACTACGACGGCAAGCAGGATCTCACGACGCTGACGACGAACGCGACCGTGCGCCGGCTGCAAGGGCAGTCCACCGTCGCCGACACCGTGCACGGCAGCGTGATCACTTACGACGGCCAGCGCGATTTCTACACCGCCCGAGGCGGCAAGGACGTCATCGCGCCGGGCAACCCCGGCGGCCGCGTGCGCGCGATGCTGACGCCGAAAAGCGGCGGCGCCGCGCCGCTCGTCGGCGGCCCGGCCAAACTCGCGCCGTCGACCGATCTGCAGGGAGCGCCCGCCCAATGAACGCCCTCCCGAACCGTCAGCCGGCTGGCACGTCGAGTTCGCTCGTCGTGCGCAACCTGAAAAAGCGCTATGGCTCGCGCACCGTCGTCAAGGACGTGTCGCTCGACGTGAAAAGCGGCGAAGTGGTCGGCCTGCTCGGCCCGAACGGCGCCGGCAAGACCACGTCGTTCTACATGATCGTCGGCCTCGTGCCGCTCGACGCGGGCGATATCTCGCTGAACGGCAGCCCGATCAGCCTGATGCCGATCCACAAGCGCGCATCGCTCGGCCTGTCGTATTTGCCGCAGGAGGCGTCGGTGTTCCGCAAGCTGAGCGTCGAGCAGAACATCCGCGCGGTACTCGAATTGCAGCACGGCGACAACGGTAAGCGGCTCACGAAAGACGAGATCGGCGCGCGCACCGAGGCGCTCCTCGACGAGCTGCAGATCGCGCACCTGCGCGAGAATCCGGCGCTGTCGCTGTCGGGCGGCGAGCGCCGCCGTGTCGAGATCGCGCGCGCGCTCGCGAGCAACCCGAGTTTCATCTTGCTAGACGAGCCGTTCGCGGGCGTCGATCCGATCGCGGTGCTCGAAATCCAGAAGATCGTGAAGTTCCTCAAGCAGCGCAACATCGGCGTGCTGATCACTGATCACAACGTGCGCGAAACGCTCGGCATCTGCGATCACGCGTACATCATCAGCGACGGGTCGGTTCTCGCCTCCGGCGCGCCGCAGGAAATCATCGAAAACGAAAGCGTGCGGCGCGTCTACCTCGGCGAGCACTTCCGCATGTGAGCGGCGCGGAATCCCCCGCCCGCCCTTTCGCACGCCGCCGCGCTTCGCGCGGTGCGCGCTCCCGCGCCCCTTCCGCCGCCGCGCGTCATTCGATTGCCTCAATGCGCCGCCCTCGTGGCAAACTGCCGGTATGACTCCCTCTTTGCCATGAAAGCCAGTCTCCAACTCCGCCTGTCGCAGCATCTCGCGCTCACGCCGCAACTGCAGCAATCGATCCGGTTGCTGCAGTTGTCGACGCTTGAACTGCAGCAGGAAGTCGCGATGGCGGTCGCGCAAAATCCGCTGCTCGAAAACGACGACTGGATCGCGAGCCCGCTGCGCGTTGCGGCCGACGGCTCGTTGATCGCGCACACGCCCGCCCCGTCCGCGCCGGATCCGCAACCCGGCCTGTCGAACGGCACCAGCTCGACGAGCGAGCACACCGAACCTGCGGGCGTCGATGAATACGATAACTATTCGTCCGACAGCAGCGACACAAGCCCGTGGAATCTCGACGAATTCGGCCGCTCGAGCGCCGCCTCCGACGACGACGATCTGCCACCGCTGCAAATCCACGAAACGACGACGTCGCTGCGCGATCATCTCACCGCGCAATTGCGCGTCACGCAGGCAAGCCCACGCGATCGCGCACTCGTAACGTTCCTGATCGAATCGCTTGACGACGACGGCTATTTGACGGCATCGCTCGACGAAATACTCGCCGATCTGCCGGCGGAACTCGAAGTCGACGCCGACGAGCTGAACGCGGCGCTCGCGCTGCTGCACAGCTTCGATCCGGCGGGCGTCGGCGCGCGGTCCCCGGCCGAGTGCCTGAAGCTGCAATTGCTGCGGCTCGATCCGTCCCCGACACGCGCGCTCGCGCTCGACATCGTGTCGCAGCATCTGGAGCTGCTCGCCGCGCGCGACTTCACGCGCCTGCGCAAGCAATTGAAGACGGGCGACGACGAGCTGCGCGATGCGCACGCGTTGATCCGCTCGCTCGAACCGTTCCCCGGTGCGGCATACGGTAAGGCCGAAGCGGATTACGTGGTGCCCGACATCATTGTGAAGAAAACAGGCCAAGGCTGGCAGGCCGAACTCAATCCGGACGTGGTGCCGCGGCTGCGGATCAATCATCTGTACGCGAATATTCTGCGCAATAGCCGCGGTGATCCGGGCACGGGTTCGCTCAAGCAGCAATTGCAAGAGGCGCGCTGGCTGATCAAGAACATCCAGCAGCGCTTCGAGACGATTCTTCGCGTTGCACAAGCGATTGTCGAGCGTCAAAAGAATTTCTTCGCGCACGGCGAAATTGCCATGCGCCCCTTGGTTTTGCGGGAAATAGCTGATACGCTGGGCCTACACGAGTCGACTGTCTCCCGTGTGACAACCGGCAAGTACATGTTGACCCCGTTCGGGACGCTCGAATTCAAGTACTTCTTTGGATCGCACGTATCGACGGACACCGGGGGCGCCGCGTCATCCACTGCGATCCGCGCCCTCATCAAACAACTGATAGGAGCCGAAGACCCTAAATCTCCTCTTTCGGACAGCCGCATAGCCGAGCTGCTGGCGGAACAGGGGTTCGTGGTCGCGCGCCGCACGGTTGCCAAGTATCGCGAAGCCCTGAAAATCCCCGCGGTGAATCTGCGCAAGTCTCTGTAGCCCGTCGTGCTCGGCGGGCATTTTCCGGCCGCCGCACCGTCGACGGCAAAGCCGGCCGATCCATCCGCTCGCCACCGCGAGCACCGGCATACGCGATCGGCAGGCGCTGCCGCCTCTACGCGGAAGGTGGTCATCAGCATGGAGAAGCACTATGAACCTGAAGATCAGTGGACACCATCTCGAAGTTACGCCTGCTATTCGCGAATACGTGATCACCAAGCTCGACAGGGTGCTACGACATAGCGATCAGGTCATCGATGGCGCTGTGATCCTCACGGTCGACAATCACAAGGAAAAGGACAGACGGCAGAAAGCGGAAATCACGCTGCATCTAAAAGGTAAGGATATCTTCGTCGAAAGCGCGAACGGCGATATGTATGCAGCGATCGATCTGCTGATCGACAAGCTCGACCGGCAAGTCGTCAAGCACATGGAGCGCTTGCAAGCGCACGTTCACGAACCGATCAAGCATCATCAGTCGGCCGAAATCGAGTTGCCTCCACAATGACCGACGGCGCATCCGCGCCAACCAAGCGGCCCGCCTCGCGCGGGCTTTTTCATGAGCCGAACGCCGCCGCACGATGCGCGCGGGCCGTATCCGGCAAGCGACGGCCCGTGTTTGGCACGATGCGCGGCACCGCTTACAGTGCTCTATAATGTCCGAATTATCATCGGGGGCGTGAACCGGTTCGCCGCGTTTTCTCCAGTCTCCGTCGCCTAACGCCGTCTTTTTGACCGATATGGAAAATCAGTCCGCCGCGAGGAGACCCCAGGCCGCCCTCATGCTTGCCAACATGAATCGCCTAGCCAAAATCCTGCCTCCGGAGAATGTCGTCGTCGACCTCTCCGTCACCAGCAAGAAACGCGTCTTCGAACAAGCCGGCCTGATCTTCGAGAATCAGAACGGTATCGCCCGCAGCACCGTCACCGACAATCTCTTCGCACGCGAGCGCCTCGGCTCGACGGGCCTCGGCGAAGGTGTCGCGATTCCGCACGGCCGGATCAAGGGGCTCAAGCACCCGCTCGCCGCGTTTGTACGGCTCGCGGAACCGATTCCGTTCGAAGCGCCGGACGGTCAGCCCGTCTCGCTGCTGATCTTTCTGCTCGTGCCGGAGCAGGCGACACAGCAGCATCTCGAAATCCTCTCCGAAATCGCCCAACTCCTGTCCGACCGCGACACGCGAGAGCGTCTGCACACCGAAACGGACCGCGACGAGTTGCATCGGCTGCTGACTCAGTGGCAACCTTGAGGGAACGGTTCGCGCCCCATTGCCGCGGCATGCGCCGCCAGACCGAGTCGCCCACCGCCGGGCCCGCGCCGCAACCGCCGTTGCGGCATCGGCGTGCCGATCCCTTGGAGTGACGGACTCATGGATACGTCCAGCATCAACGCCCAGAGCATCTTCGACGACAACGCCGCCATGCTGAAACTCAGCTGGCTGACGGGGCATGAAGGCTGGGAGCGCGGATTCTCCGCCGACACGGTCGCGAACGCGACGTCGAGCGCCGATCTCGTCGGCCACCTGAATCTGATCCACCCGAACCGGATCCAGGTGCTGGGCGAAGCGGAAATCGACTACTACCAACGCCAGACTGACGAGGATCGCTCTCGCCACATGGCCGAGTTGATCGCGCTCGAACCGCCGTTTCTCGTGGTCGCGGGCGGCGCAGCTGCGCCGCCGGAGCTTGTTTTGCGCTGCACGCGCTCGTCGACGCCGCTTTTCACCACGCCGATGTCGGCCGCCGCCGTGATCGACAGCCTGCGCCTCTACATGTCGCGCATCCTCGCGCCGCGCGCCACGCTGCACGGCGTGTTCCTCGACATCCTTGGCATGGGCGTGCTGCTCACCGGCGATTCGGGGCTCGGCAAGAGCGAACTCGGGCTCGAATTGATCAGCCGCGGGCACGGGCTCGTCGCCGACGACGCCGTCGATTTCGTTCGCCTTGGCCCCGATTTCGTCGAAGGGCGCTGCCCGCCGCTGCTGCAAAATCTGCTCGAAGTGCGTGGCCTCGGCCTGCTCGACATCAAGACGATCTTCGGCGAAACCGCGGTGCGCCGGAAAATGAAGCTCAAGCTGATCGTTCAGCTCGTGCGCCGGCCGGACGGCGAATTCCAGCGGCTGCCGCTCGAAAGCCAAACGGTCGACGTGCTCGGCCTGCCGATCAGCAAGGTCACGATTCAAGTCGCGGCGGGCCGCAACCTCGCGGTGCTCGTCGAGGCGGCGGTGCGCAACACGATCCTGCAATTGCGCGGCATCGATACCCTGCGCGACTTCATGGACCGCCAGCGCCTAGCCATGCAAGACCCGGACAGCCAGTTCCCCGGCAAGCTCGTCTAACCCGCGCCGGCTGCGCGACGATGCGCGCACGCGAGCCGGTGCTATGATGAAACGTCACGATTCCCTCTGCTCATGCGCATTGTCCTCATCACCGGCATTTCCGGCTCTGGCAAGTCCGTCGCGCTGAACGCGCTCGAGGACGCAGGCTACTACTGCGTCGACAACCTGCCGCCGCGCGTTCTGCCCGAGCTTGCCCGCTATCTGGCCGACGAAGGCCAGCACCGGCTCGCCGTGGCGATCGACGCGCGCTCGAGCGCATCGCTCGACGAAATGCCCGGCTTGATCCGGGCGCTGTCGCACGCGCACGACGTGCGCGTGCTGTTTCTGAATGCCAGCACGCAGGCGCTGATCCAGCGCTTCTCCGAGACGCGCCGCCGCCACCCGCTGTCGGGCTCGCCGTCGCAGGACGCGGACATCGGCCTGCTATCGTCGCTGGAGGAAGCCATCGAGCGCGAGCGCGACCTCGTCGCCCCGCTCGCCGAGTTCGGTCATCAGATCGACACGAGCAATCTGCGCGCAAACGTGCTGCGCACGTGGGTCAAACGTTTCATCGAACAGAAAAACGACGATCTCGTGTTGATGTTTGAATCGTTCGGCTTCAAGCGCGGCGTGCCGCTCGACGCCGATTTCATGTTCGACGTGCGCGCGCTGCCCAATCCGTACTACGATCACGAGTTGCGCCCGCTTACCGGGCTCGACAGACCGGTCGTCGCGTTTCTCGACGCATTGCCCGTCGTCCATCAGATGCTGGACGACATCGAATCGTTTCTCGTCAAATGGCTGCCGCATTTTCGCGAAGACAACCGCAGCTATCTGACGGTCGCCATCGGCTGCACGGGCGGCCAGCACAGGTCGGTGTTTCTTGCGGAGACGCTTGCCGCCCGTCTTTCGCAACAGGCCAATGTGATCGTGCGGCATCGTGACGCGCCCGTCGATGTGGACGCGTCGTCGCGGCTAGTCACCTAGCGCCGCTCCTGCACCCCGGCCCCGCCATGTCCTCCCTGTCGACCACGCTAATCGATTTGCCGCTTTTCCCGCTGCATACGGTGCTGTTCCCCGGCGGACTGCTGCCTCTGAAAGTGTTCGAGGCGCGTTATCTGGACATGGCGCGCGCGTGCCTGCGCGACAATGCGCCGTTCGGCGTATGCCTGCTGAAAAGCGGCCCCGAAGTCGCTCAGGAAGGCGAAATATCGGTGCCGGAAACGATCGGCTGCATGGCGCGGATCATCGAATGCGACACCGGCGAATTCGGCATGCTCTACCTGCGTACGCTCGGCACGCAGCGCTTCGAGCTATTGTCGCACCGGGTCGAATCGAACGGCTTGCTGGTCGGAATCGCCGAGCCGATGCAAGACGATCTCCCGCTCGACGGCGACGAGGCGCTTGCCCGCTTCGGCGCGTGCTCGGAAGCGCTTGAGCGGATCATCGAGGCGCTGCGCAAATCCGGGACCGAGCTGCCGTTCATCGAGCCGTTTCGTTTCGACGACCCTACTTGGGTGTCGAATCGGCTTGCCGAAGTGCTGCCGCTCGATTTACGCGCGCGGCAAAAGTTGATGGAATTTCCCGATGTCGGCGCACGCATCGACGCGGAGCATCGGGAATTGCGTCGGCATGGATGGCTGTAGGTAACGCCGGGATCGCCATTCCAGGAGTGCCCGCCGCGCCCTGCCGCCCTGCTATCCCCGCCAGCACCGGTAAGGTCATGCCTCGGCGCTGCTTGCCGATGCCCTTCGGCGCAGGCAAGACCAGCCACTCAGGTCAGCCCGCCCGAGCAGCCTTTTTCGTTTCGACCCGGCCCGACGCCGGATAAACACCCAAGCAAAGCGTGCCTAAGCGGCATTGCCGCCATCGCACCACCCTAAAGCAACGACCCGGCCAACCCGTCAAGCAGCTTGCGCACCGGCGCGGGCACGCCGTAAGCATCGAGCTTGTCGAGCGGCACCCATGCGGTCTCGTCGTCGGCCGCTTGCGGCGCGTCCGCCGCCGTGCCGTCGAGTTGCGCGAGCCGCGGCTCGATCTCGAGCTTGAAGTGTGTAAACGTATGGGTGAGCGGCGCGAGCGGCACCGGCTTCGCGCCGCCGAATTCGCGCGCGCGGCGCGCGAGCGCCGCATCGCCGTCCGCCTCGGGCAGGCTCCATAAGCCGCCCCAGATACCTGCGGGCGGACGCCGCTGCAACAGCACCGCGTCGCCGTCACGCAGCACCAGCATCCACGTGCGGCGCGTGGGCACCGCCTTCTTCGGGCGCGCGGCCGGCAGCTCGCGCTGTCTGCCAGTGCGCTGCGCGGCACAATCGCCCGCGAACGGGCAGCGCGCGCAATCAGGCTTGCCGCGCACGCACAGCGTCGCGCCGAGGTCCATCAAACCCTGCGTGTAAGCGGTCACGTCGGCCGGGTTGGCCGCATCCGGCAACAACGCCTCGGCAAGCGCCCACATCTCGTTCTCGACACGCTTGTCGCCCGGAAAACCCTCGACGCCAAACACGCGCGCGAGCACCCGCTTCACATTGCCGTCGAGGATCGTCGCACGCGCGCCAAACGCAAACGACGCGATCGCCGCGGCCGTCGAGCGGCCAATGCCCGGCAATTCGGCAAGCGCGTCGGGCGTCCCAGGAAATGCGCCACCATGCTGCTCGATAACCGCCTGCGCGCAACGATGCAAATTGCGCGCGCGCGAGTAGTAGCCAAGCCCGGCCCATAACGCCATCACGTCATCGATCGGCGCGGCCGCGAGCGCGGCGACGTCCGGATAGCGCTCAAGAAAGCGCACATAGTACGGCACGACCGTCGACACCTGCGTCTGCTGGAGCATGATCTCGGACAACCAGATCCGGTACGGATCACGCGTGTTCTGCCACGGCAGATCGTGACGGCCGTGCTTGCGCTGCCATTCGATCAGCGTCGGCGCAAAGCTCCGGTGAAGCGGCGTGACGGCGGGGGCTGGGGGAAGAGTGCGAGGTGGTTTCAAGATTTCAATGCTGGCAATTCGGACAAAAATAGGTCGACCGCTGACCCTGGACGATCTGCCGGATCGGCATGCCGCAAACCCGGCACGGCTTGCCCGCGCGGTCATAGACGAAACAGTCGAGTTGGAAGTAGCCGCTCTCGCCGCTGCTGCCGACGAAGTCGCGCAACGTGCTGCCGCCCCGGTCGATTGCATCGGCAAGCGTGGCGCGCACGGCGTCGGCCAAACGCTCATAACGCGGCAACGACACACGCCCGGCCGCGACAGTCGGCCGGATGCCCGCGCGAAAGAGGCTCTCGGACGCGTAGATATTGCCCACGCCGACGACGATATCGCCCGCGAGCAGCGCCTGCTTGACCGACACTGTACGCCCGCGCGTGCGCACATGCAGCAGCGTGCCCGAAAAAGCTTGAGAGAACGGCTCGACGCCCAGACTCGCGAGCAGCGGATGCGCGCTCACGTCGCCAGCGTCGCGCGGATGCCAGAGCACGGCGCCAAAACGGCGCGGATCGCGAAAGCGCAACACGAATTCGTCAAAAATCCAATCGACGTGATCGTGCTTTTCAGGCGCTGGCGGCTTGCCGGTCGGCAGCACGCGCAGCGTGCCCGTCATGCCGAGATGGACGATGAACCATCCCGCATCGACTTCGAACAACAGATATTTGCCGCGACGCGTAACGCCGCGCACCTCGCGCGCCTTCAGCAGATCGGCAAGATCGGCTGGCACCGGCCAGCGCAACATCGCGGTGCGCACGTCGACGCGCCTCACGCATCGGCCTGCGACGAACGGCTCGATACCGCGGCGGGTAACCTCGACTTCCGGCAACTCTGGCATGGCTGACTGATCTCTATCTCACTGAGCAAAGGCTGCTGACATTCACGACGGCATGCACGCGCAGGCCGCGGCGATGCCCGCTCGCGCGGCGCCGAGCCGCCGCATCCGCCTACTTGTGGCACACGAGCCGCCGGAAATCCCGCCACCGCGACGGACGGCGCAAATGCCCGCGGGATGCGGCACGAATACCGCCGTCACATCCCGGCGGCAAGCGCGAACCGAAAACGGCCACTGCAAGCATGCCCGAAATCGCCCGTATGACGGCACGGCCCGTCGCGGCGAGGCCAGCTGGGCCGACGCCGTGGCATCGGACACCGTCCGCCGTCAAACCACCCGCCCGCGCGCGGAGGAAATTTTCCGCCGGGAACGGGCGGTTTCGGGCGTTCGCGCGCATGTTTCAGGCGTAACAGACGCTAGCAAATGGCAACAGTGCGCGTATTGTAGCGAGCGCGTTACAATCGACTGAAACATTGAACGGATTTCCATGACCTTGCCCTCGAAGCTGTTCCCGAAGCGCGTTGCCGCTGCGCGCAGCCCGCGCACCGCCCCGGTACGCCATGCGATCGGCGCCGCGCTCATCGCGGCGTGGACGTTGGCCGCGTTCCCCGTCCATGCGCAAGACCAGGCAGACGACGACGCATCGCAAGAAGCCTTCGCACCGACGTTGCCGGAAGAGCAGAAAAATCTGCCGAATGCCCTGTTGACAAGCCAGATCGTCTATCAGGTGCTCGCGGCCGAGGTCGCCCTGCAGCGCAATCTGCCCGCGCCCGCGTACCAGACTTACCTGGCGCTCGCGCGCGACACGCGCGATCCGCGCATGGCGCAGCGTGCGACCGAAATCGCGCTCGCCGCGCAGAGCCCGGCCGATGCGCTGTCCGCGGCGAATCTGTGGCGCGAGTATGCACCGAATTCGCAGCGCGCCGGGCAAGTCGACGCCGCTTTGCTCGTGCTCGGTGGCCGGCCCGCCGATGCCCAGCCAATGCTCGCGCAAGAACTCGCGCGCACGTCGCCCGACACCCGGGGCGACGCGATTCTCGCGCTGCAAGCGCTGCTGTCGCGCGGGCCGGACCGCGTCGGCGGCCTGACCGTTCTTCAGGATCTGCTGAAGAACGACATGAACCGTCCGCAAGCGCGGCTCGCGATCGCGCGGCAGTTGCTCGCGACCGACGACAAGGCCGGCGCGGTGCAGTCGCTGAAGGAAGCGCTGCGCATCAAACCCGACTATCTGCCCGCGACGCTGATGCTGTCGCAAATGGGGCCGGCCGAACGTGCGAGCGGCATCGCGTCGTTCGAAAAGTTCGTCCAGCAGAATCCGAAGTCACGCGACGGCCGTCTGGCGCTCGCCCAGCTCTATCTCGCCGACGATCGCCTGAGCGACGCGCAAACGCAATTCGACGCGATGCGCAAGAACGACTCGCGCGACCCGACGCCGCTGATGGCGCTCGCGCTCATCAAGATCCAGCAGAAGCATCTCGACGAGGCAAGCGCGTACCTGAAGGATTATGTGCGGGTCGCGCAGAAGAAATCCGGTGCGGACGTCGGGCAGGCTTACGTCTATCTCGCGCAGATCGCGCTCGACCAGAACAACGATGCGCTTGCCGCGCAATGGCTCGACAAGGTCGACGAAGCGAGCCAGCAATACCTGCCCGCGCAGGTCACGCGCGTGCAGTTGCTGCAAAAGCAAGGCAAGACCGATGAAGCGCGCAAATTGCTCGCGAACCTGCAGCCGTCCGACCCGCGCGATGCCGCAATGGTCGTGCGCACCGACGCATCGCTCCTCTTCAGTGCGAAGCGCTACAAGGAAGCGGCGGACCGGCTCGCGCAGGCCGTCAACGATTTCCCCGACGATGCCGATCTGCGTTACGACTACGCAATGGCGTGCGAAAAAATCGGCCAATACACGACGATGGAACAGCAATTGCGCCTGCTGATGCGTGTGCAGCCGGACAATCCGCAGGCGTACAACGCGCTCGGCTATTCACTTGCCGATCGCAATCTGCGCCTGCAGGAAGCGAGCAGGCTGATCGAAAAGGCCAACATGCTCGCACCGAACGATGCGTTCATCATGGACAGCCTCGGCTGGGTCAAGTATCGCCTCGGCGACACCGCCAACGCCAAGCAGATCCTGCAGCGCGCGTATGATCTGCAGCCGAACGCGGAAATCGGCGCACATCTCGGCGAAGTGCTGTGGAAAAGCGGCTCGCAGGACGAAGCGCGCGCCGCGTGGCGCGCCGCGCGCAAGCTCGAGCCAGACAACGACACGCTCGTGCAGACGCTCAAACGTTTTCAGGTGAACGGGCTTTGATCGCGCTGAAGCGCTTCGTCATGCCACGCACGGCGCGCGGCTTTGCACTCGCCGCATCGGTCTGCGCCGCGCTCGCGCTTGCCGGCTGCGCGTCGCCGCCGCGCACGAACGCGCCCGGCGCGGCCGCCACCGCTTCGGACGCACTGCGCACCGCGTCGAGCCGCGCATATGTGGGCCGCTTCGCGGTGCAATACCATGATGAACTCGGCACGGCGCGCAACGTCTACGGCAATTTCGACTGGCAGGAGCAAGGCGCGAGCGTGACGCTCGAATTGCGGAATCCGCTCGGGCAAACGCTCGCGATCGTCAAATCGGCGCCTAACGGCGCATCGCTCGAGCTGCCGAACCGCGAGCCGCAGTATGCATCGGACGTCGGCGAGCTGATGCAAAAAACGCTCGGCTTCTCGCTGCCGCTCGACGGGCTGCGCTACTGGCTGCAGCCGTCCCCCGCTCCCGCGACGCCCGCCGAAACCGTGCGCGACCCGCAAGACGGCACACGCATCAAGGAGATCCGCCAGGACGGCTGGACCATCGATTATCTCGCATACGCCGACGCGCCCGCAGTCGGCGTCAAGCGTGTCGACCTGATGCGGCAAGAGCCCGCCCTCGACATCAAGCTCGTGCTCGAGCACTGAGCGCGTGCATTTTTGTTCGAAAAAGTTTTCGCATGACCGATACCACCCGCTCGCTGCGCAACTGCCTCGCCCCGGCGAAACTGAACCTGTTCCTGCATATCACGGGCCGCCGTCCGGACGGCTACCATCAACTGCAAAGCGTGTTCCAATTGCTCGACTGGGGCGACACGCTGCACTTCACGTTGCGCGACGACGGCCAAGTGTCGCGCAAGACCGACGTGCCAGGCGTGCCGGCGCAAGCCGACCTCGTGGTGCGCGCGGCCTTGCTGCTTAAGGCGCACACCGGCGTCGCGGCCGGCGTCGACATCGAAATCGACAAGCGCCTGCCGATGGGCGCGGGTTTGGGCGGTGGCAGCTCCGACGCGGCAACGACGCTGCTCGCGCTGAACCGGCTCTGGCGCCTCGATCTGCCACGCGCGGAATTGCAGGCGCTGGCGGTCAAGCTCGGCGCGGACGTGCCGTTCTTCGTATTCGGAAAAAATGCATTCGCAGAGGGTATCGGAGAAGCACTCCAACAGGTAGAATTACCGCCTCGTTGGTTCTTGGTTGTGACACCACCGGTTCACGTTCCGACCGCAGCGATTTTTTCCGATAAATCGTTGACAAGGGATTCAAAGCCCGTCACAATTACGGACTTTCTTGCACAGCGTAGCAGCGTAGCAGGATGGCCAGACAGCTTTGGCCGGAATGATATGCAAGCTGTTGTGACAAGGCAGTACGCGGAAGTTGCAAAGGTGGTCGATTGGTTTTATAATCTGACCCCCGCTCGGATGACGGGCTCTGGCGCAAGCGTTTTTGCGGCGTTCGGCAGCAAAGACGAGGCAAAAGCGGCGCAAGCCAAATTGCCGGATGGCTGGAGCAGCACAGTTACCGAGAGCTTGAGTGAGCATCCACTCTACGCTTTCGCGTCATGAAGTTTCGCGGCATCGGATGGCCTACACTTCCGGTGTTGCTCAAAGTTGAGTGTAGGGGAGTCGCCAAGTTGGTCAAGGCACCGGATTTTGATTCCGGCATGCGAGGGTTCGAGTCCTTCCTCCCCTGCCAAACATTCCCGCATTTCCCGCCTAAGCCCGAAGCAGGTGCATGATGAGCAGCCATGACGGCCTGATGGTTTTTACTGGCAACGCCAATCCCGCGCTTGCACAGGAAGTCGTCAAAATTCTCGGTATTCCCCTCGGCAAAGCAATGGTCAGCCGTTTCTCCGACGGCGAAATCCAAGTCGAGATCCAGGAAAACGTGCGGGGCAAGGATGTTTTCGTCCTTCAATCCACGTGCGCGCCGACGAATGACAACCTGATGGAGCTGATGATCATGGTCGATGCGCTGAAGCGCGCATCCGCCGGCCGGATCACCGCCGCCATCCCCTACTTCGGCTACGCGCGCCAGGATCGCCGCCCGCGCTCCGCGCGCGTCGCGATTTCCGCGAAGGTCGTGGCGAACATGCTGGAAATCGCCGGCGTCGAGCGGATCATCACCATGGATCTGCACGCCGACCAGATTCAAGGCTTCTTCGACATTCCGGTCGACAACATTTACGCCACGCCGATCCTGCTTGGCGATCTGCGCAAGCAGAGCCATCCGGATCTGCTCGTCGTATCGCCGGACGTCGGCGGCGTCGTGCGCGCCCGCGCGCTCGCGAAGCAGTTGAACTGCGACCTTGCGATCATCGACAAACGCCGTCCGAAAGCAAACGTCGCCGAAGTGATGAACATCATCGGTGAAGTTGAAGGCCGCACGTGCGTGATCATGGACGACATGGTCGATACCGCCGGCACGCTCTGCAAGGCCGCGCAGGTGTTGAAGGAGCGCGGCGCGAAGCAGGTGTTCGCGTATGCGACCCACCCCGTCCTGTCGGGCGGCGCGGGCGACCGGATCGCCGCGTCGGCGCTCGACGAACTCGTCGTCACCGATACGATCCCGCTTTCCGCCGAGTCGCTCGGCTGCCCGAAGATTCGCGCGCTGTCGAGCGCCGGCCTGCTGGCCGAGACGTTCTCGCGGATCCGCCGCGGCGATTCGGTGATGTCGCTGTTCGCGGAATCGTAAAACGAACCGCCGCTGCAAAGCATGCGCAGAAAGCGAAGCGTCGAGCTTCGCTTTTTGCATAATCGGCCGGGACTGACGAACCCCCGGCCGTTCGTCGAAGGCCCTATGCAATAGCGGGGCCCTGTTTTACTGCCTGGTCGCGGGCAGTCATTGGAGAAAGTCATGAAAGTCGTCGCTTTCGAGCGCAAACAGCAAGGTACGGGTGCGAGCCGCCGCCTGCGTAACGCCGGCAAGACCACGGGTATCGTCTATGGTGGCGAAGCCGCGCCGCAAATGATCGAGATCGATCACAACGCGCTGTGGCACGCGCTGAAGAAGGAAGCCTTCCACTCGTCGATCCTCGATCTCGAAGTCGAAGGCAAGTCGCAACGCGTGCTGCTGCGCGACGTGCAATATCATCCGTTCCGTCAGCTCGTGCTGCACGTGGACTTCCAGCGTATCGACCCGAAGAAGAAGCTGCACACGAAGGTGCCGCTGCACTTCCTGAACGCGGAAACGAGCCCGGCCGTGAAGTTGTCGAGCGCGGTCGTGTCGCACGTCGTCACAGAAATCGACGTCGAGTGCCTGCCGGCCGACCTGCCGGAATTCCTCGAAGTCGATCTGTCGAAGATCGAAGCGGGCCAGTCGCTGCATGCGAAGGACATCGCGCTGCCGAAGGGCGTCACGCTGACCCCGCACGTCGACGCGGAAAACCCGGTGGTTGCCTCGGCGACGATTCCGGCAGGCGCCGTGTCGGAAGAAGCGGCGGGCGAAGGCGAAACGCCGGCTGCTTAAGCGCGCTTCAGCGCCTTCCCGTACCGTTTCACAACGGTCGACGACCCGCCGCGGCTTGCCCGGCGGGTTTTTCTTTGTTGCGACCCACCAGGGCGGCGGCGCGTCCTGACAGGCGAGTACATCATGATCAAGTTGATCGTCGGCCTCGGCAATCCCGGGGCAGAATACACGGCAACGCGCCACAACGCGGGCTTCTGGCTCGTCGATCAGCTCGCGCGCGAAGCCGGCGCGTCGCTGCGCGACGAGCGGCGCTTCCACGGCTGCTATGCAAAGGCACGGCTCTTCGGCGAAGAGGTGCACCTGCTTAAGCCGCAGACATACATGAACCGCTCTGGCCAATCGGTCGTCGCGCTCGCGCATTTCTTCAAGATCCTGCCGGATGAGATCCTGGTCGCGCACGACGAACTCGATCTGCCGCCCGGCGCCGTCAAACTGAAGCTCGGCGGCGGCAGCGGCGGACACAACGGCCTCAAGGACATCTCCGCACATCTGTCGTCGCAGCAATACTGGCGGCTGCGGATCGGTATCGGCCATCCGCGCGAGCTGATTCCCGAAAGCGCGCGCGCCGGCGCAAAACCCGACGTCGCGAACTTCGTGCTGAAGCCGCCGCGCAAGGAAGAGCAGGATGTGATCGACGCGGCGATCGAACGCGCGCGCGCGGTGATGCCGCTCATCGTCAAGGGTGAACTTGAGCGCGCGATGATGCAGTTGCACCGCAACGGCGGCGCGTGATAGGCCGCGGATATCCGCGTCAGCGCGCGGGTTTGGCGGGTTGCGCCGGTTTGGTCTTTTCCTGGGCTTGCCCATGCCGCGCGCACGGAGTGCGCATCGGTTAAGCTCGTTGTTTTATCGCGTCAGGAGCCCAGTAGTGAGCCGTTATTGGAGCGACATCGTTCATCGACTCGAGCCCTACGTGCCGGGCGAACAGCCCGCGCTCGCGCATCCCGTCAAACTGAACACGAACGAAAACCCCTATCCGCCGTCGCCGCGCGCGCTCGACGCGATCCGGCGCGAGCTTGGCGAGACGGGCGACGCGCTGCGCCGCTATCCCGATCCCGTCGCGCGCCGGCTGCGCGAGACGGTGGCCGCGCACCACGGGCTCGCGCCCGAGCAGGTGTTCGCCGGCAACGGCTCCGACGAGGTGCTCGCGCACGCTTTCCAGGCGCTGCTACAGCACGAGCGGCCGCTGCGCTTTCCGGACATCACGTACAGCTTCTATCCGACATATGCGCGGCTCTATCGAATCGCCTACGAGACGATACCGCTTGCCGACGACTTCTCGATTCACGTCGACGACTATCTCGACGATTCTGGCTGCGTGCTGTTCCCAAACCCGAATGCGCCGACGGGCCGCGCGCTGCCGCTCGCCGATATCGAGCGCATTGTCGCCGCGAATCCGAGTGCCGTCGTCGTGATCGATGAAGCGTATGTCGACTTTGGCGCGCAATCGGCGGTATCGCTGATCGCACGCTATCCGAACCTGCTCGTCGTGCAAACGGTATCGAAGGCGCGCTCGCTGGCTGGAATGCGAGTCGGTTTTGCATTCGGCGACACGGGGCTGATCGACGCGCTCACGCGCGTCAAGGACAGCTTCAACTCGTATCCGCTCGACCGTCTCGCGCAGGCCGCGGTGCAAGCGTCTTATGAGGATGATGCTTGGTTCGAGAAAACGCGCGCGCAGGTGATCGTAAGCCGCGAGCGGCTCGTCGGCGCGCTCGCGGCGCTCGGTTTCGACGTCGTGCCGTCTGCCGCGAACTTCGTGTTCGTGCGCCATCCGCGCCACGACGCGGCGGCGCTCGCGGCGCGGCTGAAAGAACGGGAGATTTTCGTGCGGCACTTCAAGCTGCCGCGAATCGATCAGCATCTGCGAATCACGATCGGCACCGACGCCGAGTGCGATACGCTCGTCGCGGCGCTGCGCGAGCTGCTCGCCTGAACCCATGCCCACGGCGAGCCGGTCAACCGGCTCGCCCGCATCGGCCAGTGTGCGAAAACCGCGCCGGATCGCATACCAGCCGCATCGCGGCTGTTTCGCACCGGCAGCCCGCGGCCGAAAATTCATTCCGGTCACGCCCCGCCCGCGCATGTCCTGCGCCGCCTTACTCCTGCGGCGCGATCAACGCGCGATACTTCGCCATCAATTGATCCTTCGTCTCCGGATGCCCCGGATCCTGCGGGATGCATTCGACCGGACACACCTGCTGGCACTGTGGCTCATCGAAATGGCCGACGCATTCGGTGCATTTGTTCGGATCGATCACATAGATTTCCGGCCCCATCGAAATCGCGCCGTTCGGGCACTCGGGCTCGCAAACGTCGCAATTGATGCATTCGTCGGTAATCATCAAAGCCATACTGATCTCACTTGCGCCGACGCGCGGCCGGCCAGAGCCGCCGCCGCGCGCGGCCGCTCACGCGGATGGCCCGTTGGACATCGCGGTCACCTTCTCCGTCAGCCATTTCTCGACCGACGGGAACACGAACTTGCTGACATCGCCGCCCAACTGCGCGATCTCACGCACGATCGTGCCCGAGATGAACTGGTATTGGTCCGACGGGGTCATGAACATCGTCTCGACATCGGGCAGCAGATAGCGGTTCATCCCCGCCATCTGAAACTCATACTCGAAATCCGACACCGCGCGCAGCCCCCGCACGATCACGCGCGCCTCGTTCGCCCGCACGAAATCCTTGAGCAAACCGGTGAAGCCCATCACCTTCACGTTCGGGTAATGGCCCAGCACCTCATTCGCGATCTGCAGACGCTCCTCGAGCGAGAAGAACGGCTTTTTTGCACGGCTGTCGGCAACGCCGACGACGAGCGTATCAAAAATACTCGATGCACGCCGCACAAGATCCTCGTGGCCGCGCGTGAGCGGATCGAACGTACCGGGATACACAGCGACTACCATGTCGCGCCTCCTGTCATCGGGCAATTGGGGTCGCGGTCTTGCGCTTCGCGCGCCAGCCGCCGACATGGGCGCACGTCACGTTGTGCGGCGCCTCGGTAACACGCATCTGGCTCGTGTCGTTTGGAACGCGCATTATTCATCATTTTCGCGTTGCAGCAAATGATAGTGAACGGCGCCCGCCTTGCCGCGCCGGCACACCTGCCAGCCGGCGAGCGGTGCGTGCGCGGCCGGATCGAGCGGCGCGCCCGTCTCGACATACAGGCGCCCGCCCGGCGCGACGAGATCCGGCGCAAGCGCAAGCGCGCGTGCGAGTGCGGCCGCATCGCCGAACGGCGGGTCGATGAACACGACATCGAACGAGCCGGGCGCAAGGCCGGCGGCGATGCGCAACGCGTCGGCCTCGGCGATCTCGATCGCGCGCGCGGCGAGTTTTTCCTTGAGCGCGCGCAGCTGCTGCGCGGCGCGCGGATGGCGTTCGACCATCACGACGCTCGCCGCGCCGCGCGACGCCGCCTCGAAACCGAGCGCGCCGCTGCCCGCGAACAGATCGAGGCAGCGGCGGCCTTCGAGATCCTGGCCGAGCCAATTGAAGAGCGTCTCGCGCACGCGGTCCGGCGTCGGGCGCAAGCCGTCGACATCCAGCACCGGAAGCGGCGTGCGCTTCCAATCGCCGCCGATGATGCGGATCGTGTGCGGCTTGCCTCGGCCTGCCGCTGCCGCAGCGCGTGGCGCGGAAGGCCGCGCCGGAGAAGTACGGGACATACGAAGAATTCGATACGAACGAAAAATGCTGGAAACGGCCCGCGCCGCGCACAAGCTGCGCACTGCGCACTGCAATGACGCGCACGTTACCACAAGCGGCACGCGCTCTTTGCCGCGCGCGAGCGGCAAACAGCATGCGCCTGATAAAATATCGCGCTTCAGGCGCGCTTGGCGGCGCGCCTTCAGATGCTCGCATCGGGCCGGCCGACCGGTGCCGCGCCCGCCCCGCCTCTTTCCGCAAGCAAAACCATGTTCAGCTTTTTCAAACGATTCAGGAAAGCGCCCGAAGCCACATCGGCCGAGCCGCAATCAGCGCCCGACGCGGACCATCCGGCAGACGAGCTTGCGCAACACGACGCGCGCGACGAAGCGGCGCCGGCAGCAGCGGCACCCGAAGCGCACGCGGATGCCGCCACCGCGCGCGAAGATACGCCGGCAGCCGGCTCCGTGCCGCCAACACCCGCCGCCGCCGCTCCAGCGCCCAGCGCAGGCGGGTCGGCCGCCATGCCCGCCGCCGCAACGCCGTCCGTCGTGGTGACGGTCACGCCGTCCGCGGACCGCGACGGCGAAGTGGTCGAAACGGTCGAAATCGTACCGCCGCCCGCTGCCGAGCCGGCCGCGAAAAAATCGTGGCTGACGCGGCTGAAATCGGGCCTCGCGAAAACGAGTTCGAACATCACCAGCGTGTTCGTCAACACGAAAATCGACGACGCGCTCTACGAAGAACTCGAAACGGCGCTGCTGATGTCCGACGCCGGCATCGACGCGACCGAGCATTTGCTTACCGCGCTGCGCGAAAAAGTGCGCTCGGCTCGCCTGACCGATCCGCAGCAAGTCAAGCGCGCGTTGCGCGACCTGATCGTCGAGCTATTGGCGCCGCTCGAGAAATCGCTCGTGCTCGGCCGCGCGCAGCCGCTCGTGATGATGATCGCGGGCGTCAACGGCGCGGGCAAGACGACGAGCATCGGCAAGCTCGCGAAGCATTTGCAGCGCTTCGACCAATCGGTGCTGCTCGCGGCGGGCGACACGTTTCGCGCGGCCGCGCGCGAGCAGCTCGCAATCTGGGGCCAGCGCAACAACGTGACCGTCGTCCAGCAGGAAAGCGGCGATCCGGCCGCGGTGATCTTCGACGCGGTCGGCGCGGCGCGCGCGCGCAAAATCGACGTGATGATGGCCGACACGGCGGGCCGCCTGCCGACGCAGCTCCATCTGATGGAGGAACTGCGCAAGGTCAAGCGTGTGATCGGCAAAGCGCACGACGGCGCGCCGCACGAAGTCCTGCTCGTGATCGACGCGAATACCGGCCAGAATGCGCTTACGCAGGTCAAGGCATTCGACGATGCGCTCGGCCTGACGGGCCTGATCGTCACCAAGCTCGACGGCACCGCGAAGGGCGGCATCCTCGCCGCGATCGCGCGGCAACGGCCGATTCCGGTGTATTTCATCGGCGTCGGCGAGAAGGTCGAGGATCTGCAGCCGTTCAGCGCGGAAGAATTCGCGGACGCGCTGCTCGGCTGATACCGCGCAGTCATGCCGGCGCATACACTGGAACGGGCGCTCCGCTTCGGGGCGCCCGTTTTCCGTTTTTAATCCGGCCAGTAATCCGACGATCCGGCAAACCAGCTAATCGGCCGCCCACGGCTTGCCACGCGCGGGCGAAAGCCGCGCTCGGCTACTGCTCCGCGTCCGGCTGCGCAGCGGGCACCGACGCCTTGAACGCATCGAATGTCATCGCGCAGTCGAAAATGCGCTGGATCGTCGGATAACGCGTAGTGTCGATCGCGAAGCGGTGCGCATTGAACACTTGCGGCACGACGCAGAGATCGGCAAGCGTCGGCGTGTCGCCAAAGCACAGCTTGCCCGTGCGCGGATCGTGCGCGAGGCGCGCCTCGAGCTTCGCGAATCCGTCATCGATCCAATGGCGATACCACGCCTCCTTTGCCTCGTCGTCGATCTTCAGCGTGTGCTTCAGGTACTTCAGCACGCGCAGGTTGTTGAGCGGGTGGATCTCGCAGGCCACCAACAGCCCGATCGCGCGCACGTATGCGCGATCGAGCGGCGCGTGCGGCAGCAACGGCACATCCGGATACTTTTCGTCGAGATACTCGATGATCGCGAGCGACTGGTGCAGCGGCGAATCGCCGTCGACGAGCGTCGGCACGAGCGCGTCCGGATTCAGTGCACGATAATCGTCCTTCAATTGCTGGCCGCCGTCGCGCAGCAGATGCACCGGCACGTAATCGAACGGCAGCCCCTTCAGGCGCAGCGCGATGCGCACGCGAAACGACGCCGAGCTGCGGAAATAACTGTATAGCTTCATCGTGATCCTCATTGCGTCGGCCGCCGATCGGCCGTTGCGACTGACACTGTCCGGCACTTGCCGCGCGACTGAAACGATGCTCCGCCCGTTGCGCAACGGCGAACGCGATTCGATAACCGGTAACGGCCGAAAGTGTAACGTGCCGCCTGCGTGCCCGGCAGCCACGCGGGCCGCGTGACGTGACGGATGCCGCCGGGCCGGCCGGCGCGGCGCGCGGCCTGTGCCCCGGCCGGACACGCAGCTAAAAAACGAACACCGCGTCTGCCGGCGGATCGGCAAGCGCCCGATTTAGCGCCAGATCGGGCGCGAAGCCCGGCTCGCTTGTCCGGCGCAGCGGCCTTCACGAGGCTCGCTTGCTAAATTCGCGCACCATCCCGATGCGCACCCGCCGCCCGGCATCCAGCCGCCATTGCCGTGCGATAGGGATAGCAAATGCGCCACAAACAACCCGCGTCACGCCTGTGGCCATCCATAAACGGAGTGCCAAGCCGCCGATAGCCGCCCGAAAAACGCTTGCGCTTGCAAGAATCACGCAAATGCGGTACTCAGTGATTTCCCTGCATACCGAGTTGCGCGTTGCCGTTCGACCAAAGAACCCAGTCCCGGCCGCCGCTCCCGCTCCTCAATGACCGATTCCGACGCCAACGCCCCGCTACCCGAACCTTTTGCGTGCGCCCGCTTCATCAAAGAGATCGGGCGCGGCCCCAACGGCGCCCGCCCGCTGTCCTTCGACGACGCACTCGCCCTCTACCGCGCGATACTGGACGGCCACGTATCGGACGTCGAACTCGGTGCGATCCTGATCGCTTATCGGCTCAAAGGCGAAACGCCCGCCGAGCTGGCGGCGATGCTCGCCGCCGCGCACGCGTCGTTCGAGCCGCTGCACGTGCAGGACGGCGTCTTCCGCCCGGTATCGATCCCGAGCTATAACGGCGCGCGCAAGCAGCCGAACCTCGTACCGCTTCTCGCGCTGCTGCTCGCGCGCGAGGGCGTGCCCGTGCTCGTGCACGGCGTCGCCGACGATCCGGGCCGCGTGACGAGCGCGGAAATCTTCAACGAACTGTCGATCCCGCCCGGCGGCACGCACGACGAGATCGAGGATACGCTCGCCGAGCGCCGCGTCGCCTTCGCGCCGATCGGCGTGCTCGCGCCGAAGCTCGCGCGCCTGATCGCGCTGCGCCGCGTGCTGGGCGTGCGCAACTCGACGCACACGATCGTCAAGCTGCTGCAGCCGTTCCAGCCGGCCGGGCTGCGTCTCGTCAACTACACCCACCCGCCGTACCGTGACAGCCTCATCGAACTGTTTCGCGACCATCCGCCGGCAGCCGCCGGCGGCGCACTGCTCGCTCGCGGCACCGAAGGCGAGGCAGTCGCCGACACGCGCCGCCAGGTGCAGATCGACTGGCTGCACGACGGACAGTACGAGACGGTCGTCGAGCCGGTACGCTCTTCGCCCGATGCGCCGCCCGCCGAGTTGCCCGAATCGCGCGACGCGGCAACGACGGCCGCCTGGACCGACGCCGTCATGCGCGGCGAAATCCCGGTGCCGGTCACGATCGCCACGCAGGTCGAGACAATCGTGCGGCTCGCGCGAATCGTCGAATAAACGCCAAGCGCACCGCAAGGCGCCGCCGCACGGCGCTTTGCGCGCATGATTGACAGCCGCCGTGAACTTCGCATAGAGTTGTCGCCATGCGTTCCTATCAGAACACCCTCCGAATTACTTCCGGCCGCCTAGCGCGGCCGCTATCGCTACGACTAGCGTAAAGCTGTCGTGGCGCCGTGCCGCACCGGCGCGGTCCCGCCTTAGCAGTTCCCGCAGTTTCCTTCTCGCTGTTTTTTACAACCCATAGTCGTCAGCCTTCGTCCGTCGATCCGCCGGGCGAAACGCGAAGATTCCCGCGTGCGTCGTGCAATCCGGCATGAGCGTGCGCAGGCGGCGCCTACCGGCGCGTCATGCCGTCACTGTCTTCGCTCGCGACTCGACACTCGAGGTCACGATGCAACGCAATCCCGCCGACAAATACCGACCGTTCGAACCCGTGCGCATCAACGCACGCCGATGGCCGAGCCGCACGATCGAGCGCGCGCCGGTCTGGATGAGCACCGATCTGCGCGACGGCAATCAGGCACTCATCGAGCCGATGAGCATCGACAAGAAGCTCGAGTTTTTCGAGAGGCTCGTCGCGATCGGCTTCAAGGAAATCGAAGTCGGGTTTCCGTCGGCTTCGCAGACCGACTTCGATTTCGTGCGCAAGCTGATCGTCGAAAACCGCATTCCCGACGACGTGACGATCGAAGTGCTCGTGCAATCGCGCGAGGATCTGATCGCGCGCACGTTCGATGCGCTCGAAGGCGCGCCGCGCGCGATCGTCCATCTGTACAACGCAATCTGCCCGTCGTTTCGCCGGATCGTATTCGGCGCGTCGAAGGAAGAAGTGAAGGCGCTTGCCGTCGACGGCACCCGGCTCATCAAGGAGCACGCGCGGGCGCGCCCCGGCACGCATTGGACCTTTCAATACTCGCCCGAGACGTTCAGCATGACCGAGCTGTCGTTCGCGCGCGAGGTGTGCGACGCGGTTGCGCAAACATGGCGGCCCACGCGCGAGCGCAAGATGATCGTGAACCTGCCCGCGACCGTCGAAGCAGCCACACCGAACGTGTTCGCCGACCAGATCGAGTGGATGGACCGCCATCTCAGCTACCGGGACAGCATCGTGCTGTCCGTGCATCCGCACAACGATCGCGGTACCGCCGTGGCCGCGGCCGAACTCGCGCTGCTCGCGGGCGCGGAGCGCATCGAAGGCTGCCTGTTCGGCAACGGCGAACGCACCGGCAACGTCGATCTCGTCACGCTCGCGCTGAACCTGTACACGCAGGGCATCGATCCGGGCCTCGATTTCTCCGATATCGACGCAGTACGGCACACCGTCGAGCGCTGCAACCAGATTCCCGTGCATCCGCGCCATCCTTACGCGGGCGATCTCGTTTTCACCGCATTCTCAGGCTCGCATCAGGATGCGATCCGCAAGGGCTTCGCACAGCAGCAGCCCGACGCGCGCTGGGAGGTACCCTATCTGCCGATCGATCCCGCCGATCTCGGCCGCAGCTATGACGCGGTGATTCGCGTGAACAGCCAATCAGGCAAGGGCGGCGCGACCTATCTGCTCGAGCGCGGGATGGGGTTCACGCCGCCGCGCCGCGTGCAAATCGAATTCAGCCACGCCGTGCAGGCCTCGGCCGACGCTTCGGGCGAGGAAGTGACCGCGGACGCGATCTGCACGCTGTTTGCCAGCGAATATCTGCAAACGACCGGGCCGGCCGCGCGGGCAGGCGCATCGGCGAGCTGGCTCGATCGCGAGATCACGCTTGCCCCCGCCGGTGACGCGCAAAGCGCGGTGCGGCAGTCGGCCGCCGCATTCGCCGCGGCGGCAGGCGTGGCAATCGAGGTGATGTCGTGCGAGGTCGAGCGCACCGCGCAAGGCGACATCGCGGTGTTCGTCAGCGCGAAGGTCGGCGGCGCGACGCTGCGGCATGGCGTGGGCGTGCACCGCGATCCGGCCGCCGCGGGCACGGATGCGGTTGTGAGCGCGATCAACCGCTCGGCATGGAGCCATGACAAGCGGCGGGCGGCTGCCTGAGCGGCACGGACGCACGCCGGTCACCATAGAGCACGAGCGAGCCGGCCAGTACGGCTGCAACGCGCGGCGCACCAAGGCGCGCGTTGCCGGCGCAAGCGAGATCCGCGGCGCCGGCACGAAATCGCGGCTCACGAAGCCGCTGCAAATGAAAAGGCCCCGATCAGGGGCCCGTCAATCCTTCCTGCTTCGATTGAAAATCCACCCAAAGACTCGAAACCCAATCAAATAAAAATAATCGGCAATAAGCAACACGCACGGCGGGAAAAATAGCGGCGCCGGATATGCAGCGCGTGTGCATCCCCATAGCGGGCGTGCATGCGCACGTTTGCGCCCGCAATAGCGATACCGTGCCGGCACAGCAAGCACGATAGCCACGAATGACGATCGCAGCGATGAGCGGCGCCGGCGGGCATAGGCAGGCGCAAACGCACGTTTCCCGAATGGAATGTTTTCGCCGACCTGGCCGCCCGCGCAAGCCCGCCACGAGCATGAGGGGCTTCTAGCCCTCGGTCGCGCAGCGTGTTGCCTGCCACGCGAAAAGGCGCCAGCGGCCTTTCTCCTGCGTCTGCACCGCGGTGTACGCGATCGGAAACACCAAGCCGCCGTTGTTCGTTTCCATTTCGATCAGCGCACGCCCGACGATGACGAAAGTGGCCTCGCCGATCGGCAGCACGTCCTGCGACTGAATCTCGATCTGCCGATAGCGGCGACGGCCGGTCGCGATCGCGTCGATGAACTGCTGCTTGGTTTCGCGCTTGCCGTTCGTGTGCACGAAGTAGACATCGTCGGACAACAACGCATCGAGCGCCTCGCCGTCGCCGTCGACCATCGCACGAAACCGGTCGCGCTCGAGCGCGCGAATCGCATCGATCCCCTTCGCCACCATCGCCATACTCCTCAACTGCGTGCGCGCATTCGCGCGCCGGTCAGAAGTTGTACTGCACGTAGAGTTGGCTGAAATTTATACCAGGATTCGGATGTTTGATACCTGCGTTGGATTCGTGCTGAAAGCGAAAACCAGCCTGATACTGCTGACGATCCCCGAATTGTGCGCCGATGCCCACCATGTCGGCGAACTGGAACGCCGTCGACATCGAGTAACGGCTCGAAATCGTCGGATGCGTGAGAAGGCGCACGCCGACGCCCGCCTCAATGAATGGCCGCACGTAGCCCGAACCCTTGATGAAGCGCAACACCGGCGTCGCGCCGAATTCCCAGACGTTGCTGTGAATCGCCGCGTCGCCCGTGTACCGCCAGTACGATACGTGCCCCTCCGCAACGAACGCGAAATGCCAGCCGCCGATTTCCCACCAAGTCCAATTCGGATCCCAGACCACGGCGATGTCGCCCTTCTTCACATCATGGTCGCCGATGCCGCCGCCGAGCTGCACACCCCAACGGTCCGCGCAGGCGACGCTGGAAACCCCCAGCAATGCGGCCGCGACGGCAATCCGCGCAACGGCCCGCCCTGTCCGAGCGCGATTCTTCTTATAGTTCATTTAGTCACTCCAACTTCTCAGGTTGAATAGAGCCTCGCCGCCACCGATCGGTGGATGACGGCCGGCTCGAGCGAACAGCATCTTATGGTAAAGGACTTTTTCGGTTGGCATCGTCAGACGAAATGGTTTTCTTCTGTTTCCACAAGAATCAGCAGCATTTGTTTGAATCGTTCGCAAAACAATAGCTTACGTATGCCAGCCAGAATGGCATCTCAAGAACAGCTATCAATTTAAAAAACCGATAGCGAAATGGGAACTCTGGCGGGCACAAGCTTTCTAAGAATTAGCACTCTGGTTGATGGAGTGCTAAGATTAAGCCTGGAATCGTCTCACTAACGGGGCTTGTCCCTGATTCCAAAGGAGTTTTTTACGTGAGCAACGCATTGACCCTTCCGAATACCCTGTGCCCGGCGTCCGCTAAGGCCGCATCGGCAGGCTCGCTGATGCTCGCATCCCATTCGATGCTGCCCGGCCAGCTTGGCAACATCGACGCGTATATCCAGGCCGTCAACCGGATTCCGCTGCTCACGCCCGACGAAGAGCGCCAGTACGCAACCGAGTTCCGCGAGCACAACAACCTTGACGCCGCGCGCCGGCTCGTGCTGTCGCACCTGCGGCTCGTCGTGTCGATCTCGCGCAACTATCTCGGCTACGGCCTGCCCCACGGCGACCTGATCCAGGAAGGCAACATTGGCCTGATGAAGGCGGTCAAGCGCTTCGACCCCGCGCAGAACGTGCGGCTCGTGTCGTATGCGATCCACTGGATCAAGGCCGAGATTCACGAATACATCCTGCGCAACTGGCGGATGGTGAAGGTCGCGACGACGAAGGCGCAGCGCAAGCTGTTCTTCAATCTGCGCAGCCACAAGAAAGGCGCTCAGGCGTTCACGCCGGAGGAAATCGACGGCCTCGCGCAAGAACTGAATGTCAAGCGTGAGGAAGTCGCCGAGATGGAAACCCGTCTCGCGGGCGGTGATATCGCGCTTGAAGGCCAGGTCGAAGACGGCGAGGAGTCGTATGCGCCGATCGCCTATCTTGCCGATTCGCATAACGAGCCGACCGCCGTGCTCGCCGCGCGGCAGCGCGACATGCTGCAGACGGACGGCATCGCGCAAGCGCTCGATTCGCTCGACGCGCGCAGCCGCCGAATCATCGAGGCGCGCTGGCTGAACGTCGACGACGACGGTTCGGGTGGCTCGACGCTGCATGATCTCGCCGCCGAATTCGGCGTGTCGGCGGAGCGTATTCGCCAAATCGAGGCGAGCGCAATGAAAAAGATGCGCACGGCGCTCGCCGCATACGCATAGAAAGACCGGCCCAACCGGGCCGCCAAGTCTTCGGCGCAAGCCCGCTGTCGCTCGGCAGCGGGCTTTTTTATTTGCGGCTGCTACTGCGGTTCGCCTCTTCCGCCATCTGGCTGCGCCAAGCACTTTCCGTGATTTTTTTATGGCGCCTGCGCGCGGATTCGCGGCTGGTTCAGTGGCCAATGCGGCGCAAAATTTCACCCGACCCCGCCCGATTCGCTCACTTATTGAGCCAACTCAAATTTCCACGCGCATTTAGCGACGGTGTGCCGCAGCGCCATACACCGAGTTGGCAAGGAGTCCTCCTACAATTGGGATGACCGGCCAAGCCATGCCGCGCGCGCCCGAGCGCATCGCGAAGCCGGCGCAGATCCATGCCTATCACGTCATTCTGGACATCATGGCTTCGACCCTCGCCGACAAAAAAACGCCGCATCCCCCAACGCCGCCCGGCCGGCGCAGCCGGATCGTCGAATGGGCCCAAGGCCCGAGCTTCGCGCGCGACATTACGCTCGTGCTAACCGTCAAGCTGATCCTGCTCGTCGCGCTCAAGTACGCATTCTTCAACCATCCGCAGGCCGAGCACATGTCGCTGCCGCCTGCCGCCGTCGCCGCGCAACTGCTGTCGGCGGCGCCGCCACACGCATCCACCCACGGAGACCGCCATGATAAGCAGTGAAGTCGTCGAACTGTCGCGTCTGCAGTTCGGCATTACCGCGCTCTACCATTTTTTATTCGTCCCGCTCACGCTCGGCCTGTCATGGCTGCTCGTCATCATGGAAGCGGTTTATGTGATGACCGGCAAGGAAGTCTACAAGGACATGACCCAGTTCTGGGGCAAGCTCTTCGGGATCAACTTCGCCATGGGCGTGACCACCGGCATCACGCTCGAATTCCAGTTCGGCACGAACTGGTCTTACTACTCACATTACGTCGGCGATATCTTCGGCGTGCCGCTCGCCGTCGAAGGGCTGATGGCGTTCTTTCTCGAATCGACGTTCGTCGGGCTGTTCTTCTTCGGTTGGAAGCGCCTGTCGAAAGTCCAGCACCTGATCGTCACGTTCCTCGTCGCGCTCGGCTCGAACCTGTCGGCGCTGTGGATTCTCGTCGCGAACGGCTGGATGAACAACCCGGTCGGCGCCGAGTTCAACTACCAGACGATGCGCATGGAGCTGACGAATCTCTTCGACGTGATCTTCAATCCGGTCGCGCAGGTGAAGTTCGTGCATACCGTGTCGGCCGGCTACGTGACCGCGTCGATGTTCGTGCTCGGCATCTCGGCGTGGTATCTGCTCAAGCGCCGCGACATCGATTTCGCGCTGCGCTCGTTCGCGGTGGCGGCGGGCTTCGGGCTCGCGTCGACGCTGTGCGTGATCGTGCTCGGTGACGAATCCGGCTATACAACGGGCGAAGTGCAAAAGATGAAGCTCGCCGCGATCGAATCCGAATGGGAGACGCAGCCGGCGCCCGCATCGTTCACGTTGATCGGCATCCCTAACCAGCAGGCCGAACGGACCGATTACGCCATCCGCATTCCGTATGCGCTCGGCCTGATTGCAACGCGCTCGATCGACGAGCCGGTGATCGGCTTGCGCGATCTCGCGAAGTACAGCGAAGCGCATATCCGGAGCGGCATGATCGCTTACGGCGCGCTGCAGAAGCTGAAGTCGGGCGATACCAGCGCCGAGACGAAGGCGGCCTTCGACGCGCACAAACAATATCTCGGCTACGGGCTGATGCTCAAGCAATTCACGCCGAACGTGACGGACGCGACTCCCGAGCAGATCAAGGCAGCCGCGAAGCGAACCATCCCGCCCGTTGCGCCCGTGTTCTTCTCGTTCCGCATCATGGTGTTCCTCGGCCTGCTGTTCCTCGCGACGTTCATCGCCGCGTTCTGGTTCTGCGCGCGCCGGCAGTTGCTGCAAGACAAGCGCCGCTGGTTCCTGCGCTGGGCCGTGTGGGCGATTCCGCTGCCGTGGCTCGCCGCCGAGTTCGGTTGGGTCGTTGCCGAAGTGGGCCGCCAGCCGTGGACGATCGCCGGCATCCTGCCGACGCACCTGTCCGCGTCGAGCCTCACCCCCACCGATCTGTACCTGAGTCTCGCCGGCTTCATCCTGTTCTACACGGTGCTGTTCATCGTCGAAATCACGCTGATGTTCAAGTACGCGCGGCTCGGCCCGTCTTCGTTGCACACCGGCCGCTATCACTATGAGCAGGCCGTACACGGGCTTGGCAACGCCGTCGGCAAGACGGCCGCGTGATGCGCGCCGCACGATCGAATTCGGACAAGGAATCGCTATGGACTACGCAACTCTCAAGGTGATCTGGTGGGTGCTCGTCGGCGCGCTGATCATTGGCTTCTCGCTGACCGACGGCTTCGACATGGGCGCGACCGTGCTGCTGCCGTTCATCGGCAAGACCGACGACGAGCGCCGTATTGTCGTCAACACCGTCGGCGCGACCTGGGAAGGCAACCAGGTGTGGCTCATCACGGCGGGCGGCGCGATGTTCGCCGCGTGGCCGCTCGTCTATGCGGCGTCGTTCTCGGGCTTCTACTTCGCGATGCTGCTCGTGCTGTTTGCGCTGTTCTTCCGCCCGGTCGGCTTCGACTATCGGAGCAAGCGCGACGATCCGCGCTGGCGCGCATGCTGGGACTGGGGACTGTTCGCCGGCGGCTTCGTGCCCGCGCTGGTGTTCGGCGTCGCGTTCGGCAATCTGCTGCAAGGCGTGCCGTTCGCATTCGACAGCGACCTGCGCGTCAGCTATCACGGCAGTTTCTGGGCGCTGCTGAATCCGTTCGCGCTACTGTGCGGGCTGGTGAGCCTGGCGATGTTCGTCGCCCACGGCGCCGCGTTCGTCAAAATGAAGACGGACGGCGCGATCGCCAAGCGCGCCGCGTTCGCGCTGCGCGTATCGGCGCTCGCCGCGGCCGTGCTGTTCGCGATCGCGGGCGTGCTCGTCGCGTCATTCGTCGACGGCTATCGGATCACGCAGGCTGCGCCCGTCGATACTGTCGCGAACCCGCTCGTCAAGCAGGTCGCGGCCGGCTCGGGCCTCTGGTTCGCGAACTACGGCCAGTATCCGTGGATGCTCGCCGCCCCCGCTGTCGGCATCGCGGGCGGCTTGATCGCAGCATGGCTGGCCGGTTCGAAGCGCGAGAAGACCGCGTTCGTTTGCACCGGCCTCATGATCGTCGGCGTGATTCTGACTGCGGCCTTTTCGATGTTCCCGTTCATCATGCCCTCTTCGCTCGACCCGAAGAGCAGCCTCACCGTTTGGGATTCGACCTCCAGCCGCCTAACGCTCGAGGTGATGCTCGGCGCCGTGATCGTGTTCCTGCCGCTCATCCTGCTCTATACGGGCTGGGTGTACCGCGTGGTGCGCGGCAAAGTCACGCCGGACGTGCTCAACGAAAACCGGCATTCAATGTATTAACGTTGCGCTCGACCGGCGCCGGTCCGCTTGGGCGGCAGCGCCGGATTCGCGCAGCGTTGGAACCGTTCGCAAGAAGCAAGAAATCGGAAGGAGTCGAATCATGTGGTACTTCAGTTGGATTCTCGGCATCGGCGTCGCGCTCGCATTCGGCACGATCAATGCAATGTGGCTCGAGGCGCGTCAGAAACGCGGCTCGGGCGTGACGCGCGCATGACGGGCACCACGACGCGGCGTAAGCAGCCAAGCTGCCCCGCGAACGTCCGCGCTCCACCGCCTCACGCAATCAACGATCGATCGCTTGCAACAAACCACGCTCTCGCCTCACGCGAGAGCTTTTTTTTCGCCAAATTAAATGCCAATACAAATCCAAATTAATACCACTTGAACACCAATAAAAGGTTTCATAAGATCCTCTGGAGGCCGTCGACAGGCCGCATCCCATTGGCGGAGGAGACATCCCAGTTCCCGTTCGGCCTGCGCTGTCGCTTTCGCCACGGCCCGCTCGCGGCGGCCTTTTTCCCGCTTCCTTGAAAGACCCGATTGCAGCGACGTAATCCAACGGCGTCGTATCGCCGTACCTTTCCCAAGGACTCCACATGAACCTGATTCCCCGTCTTTTTGGTGCCGGCTGGCTGGCCGTGGCCACTTTGCTGCCGGTCGCCGCGCACGCGCAGCTTGCCGCGCCCGAAACCGCCGGCCCGACGGCGAGCCCCGCACGCCCCGTCGTGCCCGGCACGCTTGCGGCTCTACTGTCGAACAGCCTCGCGCTGCGTGTCGCCATCGACAACAACCACGCCGCATCGGCCGGCGTGCCGTGCACGAATCTCGGCGCCGACTGGGCAAGCTGCGCGACCGGCCGCTTGATCCTGCAAAATCGCGGCCGCCAGCTCATCACGGACGGCAACTGGCGGCTCTATCTGCACAGCATCCGCCGGCTCTTCAAGATCGATCGGCCAGGCTTCACGCTGCGCCACCTGACGGGCGATCTGTATGAGCTGACGCCGCAAGCCGGCACCCTCAAACTCGCGCCGGGCGAGCGCGTCGAGCTGCCGTTCGTCGCCGAGTACTGGTTCCTGCGCTACAGCGACGTGCTGCCTCGGCCGTATGTCGTCGTCGCGGGCGCGGCGCCCGCGGTGCTCCGCTACAACGACACCGACGACGAGACGCGCTACGTCGAATCCCTGCCGGCCGATGCGCAGAGCAATTCGGCCGGCAACGCGCCAGCCGTGGCCGCGCAGCCGGTCGCGAACCGCGCGCTGCCTAGCGTGAAGCGCCAGCGCGCGCTCGGCGGCGCGCTCGAACTGCGCGGTGTCGCGCTGATGCTGCCGGATCTTGCGCCCACGCACGTCGCCGCGCTGCGCGAACGCGCCGGCACGCTGGGGCTCGACAGCGCGACCAGCGCGCCGGTTGCGGGCGTGCTCGCGCCGCGCCGGCTGCCCGCCGATATCGCGGTGCCGGGCGGCTACCGGCTCACGATCGGCCCGCGCGGCGCATTTATCGAAGGCTACGATACGGCCGGCCTCTACTATGGCGTGCAGACGCTCTTCTCGCTCGCGCCCGCAGGCGGCGGACGGATTCCGGCGATGCTCGTCGAAGACGCGCCGCGCTTCCCGCATCGCGGAATGCACGTCGATCTCGCGCGCAATTTCAAGCATCCCGCGACGCTGCGCCGCCTGATCGACCAGATGAGCGCGTACAAGCTCAACCGGCTGCACCTGCATTTGTCCGACGACGAAGGCTGGCGAATCGAGATTCCGGGGCTGCCGGAGCTGACCGAGATCGGCGCACGCCGCTGCCACGATCCGAGCGAAACGCGCTGCCTGCTGCCGCAACTCGGCTCAGGGCCTGATAACCGCTCAGGCGGCGGCTATCTGACGCGCGACGACTATATCGGCTTGCTGCGCTATGCGGCCAGCCGCTTTGTCGAAGTGATTCCCGAAATCGACATGCCCGCGCACTCGCGCGCGGCCGTCGTGACGATGGAAGCGCGCTATCGGCGCCTGCACGCCGCAGGCCGCGAACAGGAGGCGAACGCATACCGTCTGCTCGATCCGCAGGACAGGTCGCGGCTCACGACGGTTCAGTTCTACGACCGGCGCAGCGATCTGAATCCGTGCGTGCCCGGCGCGCTGAACTTCGCGTCGAAGGTGATCCGCGAAATCGCGGCAATGCACGCCGACGCGCAAGCGCCGCTCGCCACCTGGCACTTCGGCGGCGACGAGGCGAAGAACATCCTGCTCGGCGCCGGATTCCAGGCGCTCGACGGCACCGATCCCGGCAAGGGGCGCGTCGACCTCGCCGCTCAAGACAAGCCGTGGGCCCGCTCACCGATATGCAACGCGCTGTTGCAGCGTGGCGAAATCAAATCGATCGACGAGTTGCCGACGCGCTTCGCGAAACAGGTCAGCGCGATCGTTGCCGCCAACGGCATCGGCACGATGGCCGCTTGGCAAGACGGTCTCAAGCATGCGAATGGTCCGCAGGACTTCAGCACGAAGCATGTGATGGTGTCGCTGTGGGACACCGTGTTCTGGGGCGCGGCCGACAGCGCGCGCGACTGGAGCACGAATGGTTACGAGACGGTGCTCGCGCTGCCCGATTATTTGTACTTCGATTTCCCATACACGACGAACCCGCGCGAACGCGGCTATTACTGGGGCTCGCATGCGACCGACGAGTACAAGGTGTTCTCTTTCGCGCCGGAAAATCTGCCGCAAAACGCCGAGTTGTTCGGGGATCGCGACGGCAATCCGTTCGACGTGACGGGCACCGGCGCCGCACCGCGAATCGAAGGCATCCAGGGGCAGGCTTGGGGGGAAGTGATGCGTAACGACCGGCTGCTCGAATACATGGCATACCCGAGGCTTCTCGCGCTCGCCGAGCGCGCGTGGCACAAGGCGGACTGGGAGTTGCCCTACGCGGCGGGCGTGCGCTACAAGCTCGGCGACACCCATCACGTCGACAAGGCCGCGCTCGAACACGACTGGGCCGGTTTCGCGACGGTGCTGAAGCAGCGCGAACTCGCCAAGCTGCAGCGTGCGGGCATTGGGTATCGGGAGCCGACGTTCGTGCTGACGAACGAGTGAAAGTGATGCATGGATGCACGGTACACGGGCCGAGCCGGGCCGATAAAAGGCTCGGCCTGCGCCGGCAGGGGCCAGCCGATCGAGACGTCAGGGGCGGCCGGACGCCGGAACCGCCACGCTGCCCCGGCTGAAAAACAAAAGAGCGGTAACGGGCCTCGGATGGCCGTTACCGCCCTTGCTCACTGCTCGCGGCCCCTGCGCCCCACTCGCACGAGGACCGCGCCCTACTCGCGCGACATCAAGCCGGCTGAGCCGCCGCACCGCCGCCCGTCGACGGCAGACGCGCCGCCAGATACTGCGCATAGCGCGACGCCGACTGTCCGCAGACGATATGGAACGTGTCGGCCGCCACCCACGCAACGTCGAGCGCCGCGAGACGCTGACGGTCGACCGCCGACGGATCGCGCACGACCACGCGCAGCCGCGTCGCCGCAATGGCGTCGAGCGCCGCCACGTTGGTTGCACCGCCAAACACCGCGAGCCAGCGCGCCGGGTCCGGATCGAGCGGCCCAGTCTGCCCGCTCGCGGATGCGCCGGCCGTCGGCGCCGAGTCGGCCGCCGCAGCCGGGACCGCCGCCGAAGCCGCGGCACCGGCAACGCCCGCGCCGCCGCTAACGGCCGTGCGGATCTCGTCGGCGATGAGATCCGCCTCCGGCCCGATGATCACCTGCACGCTGCTGCCGCCACGCTTGAGCACACCACGCGCGCCGATTGTCCGCAGATCGGCTTCCGACACCTTGTCCGGATCGACGACCGACAAACGCAGGCGCGTCGTGCATGCATCGACGACCGAGAGATTCGCCGCACCGCCAAGCGCCGCGATGTAGCGCTGCGCACGCGGCACGGCCGCCCCCGCCGTCGGCGCGACGAAGCCGCCCGCCGCGAACGACTGGGCTTGCGCATCGGCGCCGGCCGGCTCGCGGCCCGGCGTCGCCATATTGAATTTGCGGATGAACCAGCGGAACAACCCGTAATACACGGCGCCATACGCCAGGCCGAGCGGAATCGCCACCCAGCCCTTCGTCGACAGCCCGTAATTCAGCACGTAGTCGATCGCGCCGCCCGAGAACGTGAAGCCGAGCTTCACGCCGAGCAACTGGCAGATCGCGAGCGACAAGCCCGTCAGCACCGCATGAATGACGTAGAGCACCGGCGCGAGGAACATGAAGCTGAACTCGATCGGCTCGGTCACGCCCGTCAGGAACGAGGTCAGCGCCATCGAGAACAGCAGCCCGCCGACGATCGCGCGGCGCTCCTTCGGCGCCTCATGAAACATCGCAAGGCAAGCGGCGGGCAGGCCGAACATCATGACCGGGAAAAAGCCCGCCATAAAGCTGCCCGCGCCCGGATCGCCGGCGAAGAAGCGGTGCAGATCACCCGTCACCGCCGCGCCGCCGGCCGGAGTGAACGTGCCGAACACGAACCAGACGAGCGAGTTGATGATGTGATGCAGGCCCGTGACGAGCAGCAGGCGGTTCAGGAAGCCGTAGACGAACGTGCCGATCGCGCCCGCGGTCAACAGCCACTGGCCGACCGCGTCGATCGCGTGCTGCACCGGCTGCCACACGTAGCCGAACACGATCCCGAGCACCACGCACACGAGCCCGGTGATGATCGGCACGAAGCGCTTGCCGCCGAAGAACGCCAGGTAATCGGGCAGCTTGATGTCCTTGTAGCGGTTGTACAGAAGCCCCGCGACCACGCCCGCGATGATCCCCGACAGCACGCCCATGTTCAGCTTCGGATCGATGTCCTTCATGACCGCGACTTCGATCAGATAGCCGATCACGCCCGCGAGCGCCGCAACGCCGTTGTTGTCCTTCGCAAAGCCGACTGCAACGCCGATCGCGAACAACAGCGGCAGATTGTCGAAGATGGCGCCGCCCGCGTCGGCGATCATCTTGATGTTGAGCACGTCCTGCTGCCCGAGACGCAGCAAGATGCCCGCCACCGGCAGCACTGCGATCGGCAGCATCAGCGCTCGGCCTAGGCTTTGTATTTTCAGAAACGGATTCCCGTCCATTCGATCCTCCAATCCTTTGATGTCTCGTCGTCGAATAATTTATTCAGTCATGCTGATTGATGCTGAAATACCCCGCAACACCACACCCGCGATCAACGCAACGCCGGACGCTGTTCAGTCCGCCGGCCAGATCTCGCGGCTTGCCGCTCTCACCGCCTGCGCCGATTCGAGCGCGAGCAAATCCTGCGCGCGCTGACGGCACAATGGGTAATCGAGACCGCGCACGCGCGCCTTGATGCCCGGCACCGACACCGGGTCCACCGACAGCTCCGTCACGCCGAGGCCGACCAGGATCGGCACCGCAACGGGATCGCCGCCGAGCGCGCCGCACACGCCGACCCATTTGCCGTGCTTGTCCGCGCCGCGCACCGTCACGTCGATCAGCCGCAGCACGGCCGGATGCAGGCCGTCCGCGAGCGCGGCGAGATCCGCCTGGCACCGGTCCATGGCGAGCGTATATTGGGTCAGGTCGTTGGTGCCGATCGACAGGAAATCCGCGTGCTGCGCGAGCTGATCGGCGAGCAGCGCCGCCGACGGCACCTCGATCATCACGCCCACCTCGACCGGTGCCGTGCGGCCCATTGCGTGCGCGAACGCGTCGATGCGCTTTCTGATCCTCACCAGCTCGCCGACATCGGTGACCATCGGCAGCAGGATTCGCACCGAGCCGTATGGTTGCACCGCGAGCAGGCCGTGCAACTGATCGTCGAGCAGATCGGGGCGCACCTGCGCGAGCCGGATTCCGCGCAGGCCCAGCGCCGGATTCGGCTCGGGCGGCAGCGTCAGGTAATCGACTTCCTTGTCGGCGCCGACGTCCAGCGTGCGGATGATCGCCGTGCGGCCCTGCAACGCATCGACGATCGATTGATAGCTGTCCCGATGCTCGGCCGTCGTCGGTGCGGCCTGCCGGTGGATGAACATCAGTTCGGTGCGCAACAGGCCGATCGCGTCGGCGCCGTTGTCGAGCGCGATGCGCGCATCGTCGAGCGTCGCGATGTTCGCGGCCACCTCGATCTTGCGGCCGTCGCGCGTCACCGCAGCCTCGCCCGACATCTGGCGATTCGCCTCGCGCACGCCGGCAAGCCGCTTGCGCTCGAGCCGCGCGCGCTCGACGTCGAGATCGGTCGGCGCATATTCGAGGCGGCCCGCGCTCGCATCGACGACGACCTGCGTGTGTTCCGGAATCGCGAAAAGCGCGTCACCAACCGCGACGAGCGCCGGAATGCCGAGCTGCCGCGCGATGATCGCCGCGTGTGATGTCGCGCCGCCGCGCGCCATCACGAGCGCCGTCACGCGCTCGCGATCAAGCGACGCGAGATCGGACGGCGTGAACTCCTCGGCCGCAAGCACCGCTTCGGCAGGCAATTCGCGCGCGGTTGCGCTCGTATAGCCGAGCGCGCGCAGCACGCGCTTGTCGATGTCGCGCAGATCAGCCGCGCGCTCGGCGAGCAACGCGTCATCCACGCCGGACAGCACCGCGATTTGTGCGTGGATCGTCTCGCGCCACGCGTGGCCCGCGCTCTTGCCGAGGCTGATCAAGTCACGCGCGGCATCGACAAGCGCCGGGTCCTCGAGCAGCACGCGATGCACGGAGAAGATGCCCGCCTCGCCGACCGCGCCGCGCTGCGACGCTTCGCGCACCGTCGCCTCCAGCTCCGCGTCGACAGCGGCGAGCGCCCGGTCGAGCAGGCGGCTTTCGGCGGCCGGCGTACCGGCCGCGAGTTCGGGCGGTGCGACGTCGGCGTCGTCCCAACGCACGAGCGCGCCGACCGAGATGCCTGGCGACGCGCATACGCCCGCGAGCGTGTTCGGATCGAGCGGCGCACGTGCCGCCGCAAAGGCAGGCGTGGCGGCGGGCGCCGGCGACGCCGCGCGCGCCGGCTTTTCCTCGGCCTCGCCATGTGCTTCGCGCAACAGCTCGTGTGCGACGAGTTCGACCACCCGCGCCGCATCGCGGCCCGTGCCGACCAGCTCGATCGTCGCGTTTTCTCCCGCGCCGAGGCCGAGCAGCCCGACGACGCTTTGCAACGCCGCGCGGCGCCCGTCGAAGTGCACGTCGACCTGCGCATCGAGCCCGCGCGCGGCTTCGCGCGCGCGCGCGGCCGGGCGCGCGTGCAGGCCGCCCGGCCGCGTGAGCGTGATCGACCGACGCACCTCGGGCAGTTCGGCCGTGGCCGGCTGGCCGCCACGCGCAAGCGCGCCGGCAACCGGGCCGGCCGCCACGCCGGCATCGCTTGCAGCTGCCGCGCTGCCCGCCGCGTCCGCCGAGACTGCCGCGCCGCCGCGCGCGCGCAGCGTGAGGAGCGGCACCGCGCCTGCCTTCACGACACCCGCGCCTGCGCGCTCGACGATTTCGAACGCGTCCGAATTGGCGATCGCGACCACCGACACGAGGCTCGGCGCCGAACGCGCGACCAGATCCTGATCGAACTCGATCAGCAGATCGCCCGCCGCGACGCGCGCGCCTGCGGCCACTTTCGCGGTGAAACCGAGCCCGTCAAGCTCGACCGTGTCGATGCCGATGTGCAACAGGATTTCAGCGCCGCTGTCGGAGGTGACCGTCACCGCGTGGCCCGTGCGCGCGACGTGCGACACGATGCCCGCGCACGGCGCGACGAGCCGGCCCTCGAGTGGATCGATGCCGATGCCGTCGCCGAACATGCCGCCCGAGAACACCGGATCGGGTACGTCGGCAAGCGGCACGACAGGGCCTGTCAGCGGAGCGAGCAGGATGGTCTGGTCGTGGGGCGGCTGCTTCAACTGGAACTCCTCGGCGCGTCTCATGGGGCGGTCTCGTCTCGTCAATGTGTTTCGGTGACTTTATGCAGATGGCGCGGCGTGTCCGGATCGCGGCCACGCGCGGCGGCCAACTCGGCCGCCATTACGTAAAACGACAGGATCGCGGCGATCGGATCGAGCGCCGGATGCGCGGCACCCGCGAGCGGCAGCGTCGCCTCGGACGTGCCCGGCGGCGCCGCGACGAGCACGCGCGCGCCGCGCGCGCGCATGTCCCGCGCAAGCTGCAACAAGCCCTGCTGCTCGGGGCCTGGCAACGCGAACACCAGCAGCGGATAGTCGCGATCGATCAGCTCCATCGGACCATGCCGCACTTCGGCGCTCGAGAACGCCTCGGCCTGGATGCCCGACGTCTCCTTCAACTTGAGCGCCGCCTCCTGCGCGATTGCCAGCCCAAGCCCGCGGCCGATCACGATCATCCGCTCGATGTCGCGCAATTCTCCGACAGCGCACGACCAATCGAGCCGGCCCGCCTGAGCGAGCACGTCGGGCAGAGCCCGCAGCGCGGTGACGAGCGCGGCGTCGCGCTGCCAGAACGCGACGAGCTGCGCGGCGATCGACAGCATCGCGATATAGCTTTTCGTCGCGGCAACCGACAGCTCGGGGCCGGCCAGCAACGGCAGCCGATACTCGCAGGCATCGGCGAGCGGCGACGGCAGCACGTTGACGGCGGCGACCGTCAGCGCACCCGCGTCGCGCAGCGCGGACATCGTATTGACGAGATCGGGGCTCTTGCCCGATTGCGAGAACGCGAGTGCAAGCTGGCCTTGGACCTTCAACGGCGCCTGCTGCAGCGTGGCGACCGACATCGGCAGCGACGCGACCGGCACGCCGACGCGGCTCATCGTCAGGCTTGCGAAATAGCTCGCCGCGTGATCGGAGCTGCCGCGCGCCACGCTCAGCGCGACTTGCGGCGCGCGTTCCGCAAGCCGCCGCGCAAGCGCCTCGACGAGGCTCGTGTCCGCGAGCTGCGCGGCGACGACCTGCGCGGACTCGCGCGCCTCGTTAAGCATATTCGACAATCGATTCTCCTTCGACGTAGGTCGCGGTAAGGTTCAAATCGCGATCGAGCGCGACGAGATCGGCCCATGCGCCGCGCGCGATGCGGCCGCGATCGGCGAGGCCCAGATAATCGGCCGCATAGCGCGACATCCGGTTCGACACGTCGGCGATCGGCAAGCCGAGCGACACGAGGTTGCGCAGCGCCTGGTCCATCGTCAGCGTGCTGCCGGCCAGCGTGCCGTCTGCAAGCCGCACGCCGCCCAGGCACTTCGTCACGTGCTGGCTGCCGAGCCGGTATTCGCCGTCGGGCATGCCGGTGGCCGACGTGCTGTCGGTGACGACGTACAGGCGCGGAATCGCGCGCAGCGCCGCGCGAATCGCGCCCGGATGCACGTGCAGCAGATCGGGAATGATCTCCGCGTACTCCGCATGCGCGAGCGCCGCGCCGACGAGCCCCGGATTGCGGTGATGCAGCGGCGACATCGCGTTGAACAAATGCGTGAAGCCGCAAGCGCCGTGTTTGAGCGCGGCGACGGCGTCGTCATAGGTTCCGAGCGAATGGCCAAGCTGTACGCGCACGCCGCGCGCGGCCATCTCCGAGATGATCTCGATATGGCCGGCGATCTCCGGCGCGAGCGTGACGACGCGGATCGGCGCGATCGACAGGTAATCGAGCACTTCGTCGAGCACCGCCGAGACGGCGGCGTCCGGCTGCGCGCCGAGCTTGCCGGGATTGATGTACGGGCCCTCGAGGTGCACGCCGAGCACGCGCGAGCCGCCCGGCGTGCGTGCGCGCGCGACGCCGCCAAGCTCCGCGACGACGCGTTTGAGCTCGTCGCGTGGCGCGGTCATCGTCGTGGCCAGCAAGCTCGTCGTGCCATAACGCGCGTGCGTGCGGGCGATCGTCTCAATCGCATCGCCGCCTTCCATGACATCGGCGCCGCCCGCGCCGTGCACGTGCAGATCGATGAAACCGGGCAGGATGTAAGGCGCGTCGTTCTTCGACGGGTCCGTCGCGGCGCCCAACAGCGCCGTGATTCGGCCGTTCTCGAACTCGATCGTGCCGTGAATCCAGCCTTCGGCAGTGAGTATGTTTCCGGTCAGCATGATGTTCTCTTCAGGATCGGGTCGGCGTGCGTCAGATGTGCGAGAGGAAGAAAACCGGCCGCACGCCCGTATGCTCAGTCTCGCACATCGGCACAACAGCTCGGCTGACGAAATCGCGATGGCAGACGCCGCCCGTCGAAAGGCGAGGCCATTATATAACCAAAATAATACCAGTCAATTTGATCCCGGCGCGTGCCGCACGCGGCCGTAAAGCGTTGCTGCACAAGGGTTTGAACAGGCTTTAACCCTTTATTTACAGGGGATTGCAGACTAGGTATTTACCCGAACACATAAAAATATGCATTCCCGGCGCGATCTCGAAGGGCGGGATTTTTACGGGATAGCGAGCGGAATGCACCGATATTGGAGCACTGGTATTAATTGGTATGCTCCATGCTCCGGCCGCCACATCGGCCGATACGGCGGCCTCAATGGAACTCGCGGCTCGACGTCCGTAAGTCGCCCAGCAGCGCCGTCAGATCCTCGAGATATTGCGCAACCAGATGCGCGACGCCATGATCGCTCTGCCAGACGCCCGACACCGCCAACAGCTGCGAATCGAGCGTCTCGCGGCGCTGCCGCTCAAGCAGCTCGGGCTTGACGATCACGTTTACACACCCCGTCTCGTCCTCCAGCGTGACGAACAGCACGCCTTTCGCGGTGCTGGGCATCTGCCGCGCCGTCACGAGCCCGCACGCGCGCGCAAGCCGGCCATCGCGGCACGCGCGCAGCGCCTGCGCGGAAGACAGCCGCCGCGCATCGAGCACTGCGCGCAACAATGCGAGCGGATGCCGGTTCAGCGTGAGCCCTATGGTTCGATAATCTGCGTAAATGTCGTCGGCCTCGGTCGGCACGCCAAGCGCAGGCCTCACCGGCTCATCGATCGGCGCGGCGGCAAGCAGGCCGCGCTCCGGCACCGCGGCCACCGCCTGCCACAGCGCGTCGCGGCGATTGCCGGCGAGCGTCGCGAACGCGTTCGCGGCAGCCAGCGCCTCGAGGTCGCGGCGTGTCAGGCTCGCGCGGCGCGCAAGCTCGTCCACGCTCGCAAACGGCCCCGCCGCGCGCGCCGCCTCGATCCGCCGCGCCGCGTCCTCGCCTAGCCCGTGCACGAGCGACAGCCCGAGCCGCACCGCCGGTTGACCGTCGGGCGGCGGGCTGCCGGGCAGCGCCTCGAGCGACGCGTGCCAGCCGCTTTTCGTCGCATCGACCGGCAGTACCGTCACGCGATGGCGCTTCGCGTCCTGCACGAGTTGCGCAGGCGGATAAAAGCCCATCGGCTGACTGTTCAGCAGCGCGGCAAGAAAGATCGCCGGCTCGTGGCACTTGAGCCAACTGCTCGCATAGACGAGATGCGCGAAGCTCGCCGCATGACTCTCCGGAAAACCATATTCGCCGAAGCCCTTGATCTGCTCGAAGATCTGCTCAGCGAATTCGCGCGAATACTGGCGCTCGAGCATGCCGTCGATGATTTCCTTCTGATATTTGGCAATATCGCCCTTGCGCTTCCACGAAGCCATCGCGCGGCGCAGTTCGTCTGCCTCGCCGGGGGTGAAGCCGGCCGCGACGATCGCGATCTGCATCACCTGTTCCTGGAAAATCGGGATGCCGAGCGTGCGCTCAAGCACCTTCTCGAGATCGGCGCTCGGATACGTGATCTGCCCCGGCTCCTCGCCGGACTCGATCCGGCGCCGCTGCAGATACGGATGCACCGCGCCGCCCTGGATCGGGCCAGGCCGCACGATCGACACCTCGACGACCAGGTCGTAATACTTGCGCGGCCTGAGCTTCGGCAGCATCGCCATCTGCGCGCGCGATTCGATCTGGAATACGCCGACCGTATCGGCGCGGCAAATCATGTCGTAGGTCGCCTTGTCGTCCTGCACGATGCTGTCCATCGCGAACGGCTTGCCGTTGCGCTTGCCGCGCCACGCGTCGATCATGTCGAACGCTCGATGCAGCGCCGACAGCATCCCAAGCGCGAGCACGTCGACCTTCATCAGGCCGAGCGACTCCAGATCGTCCTTGTCCCACTGAATCACGCGCCGCCCGTCCATCGCCGCGTTCTCGACCGGCACGAGCCGCGTGAGCTTGCCGCGGCTGATCACGAAGCCGCCCGAATGCTGCGACAGATGGCGCGGAAAACCGAGCAGCCGCGCGGCGAGCGCAGCCCAAGTCCGAATCAGCGGCGTATCCGGATCGAGCCCCGCCAGCGCGAACTGCGCGAGCAGATCGTGGCTGCCGTCGAACCAGCGGTGCGCTTTGGCCACCTGCTCGATCAGCATCGGATCGACGCCGAGCGCCTTGCCGGTCTCGCGCAACGCGCCGCGCGGGCGGTACGTCGCAACGGCGGCGGCAAGCGCGGCGCGATCGTGACCGTATTTCTCGTAGAGATACTGGATGACTTCTTCGCGGCGCTGATGCTCGAAATCGACATCGATATCGGGCGGCTCGCCGCGCTCGCGGCTGATGAAGCGCTCGAACAGCGTCGTGCTCCGGTCGGGGTCCACCTCGGTCACGTGCAGGCAATAGCAGACGACCGAATTCGCCGCCGAGCCCCGGCCCTGGCACAGGATGTTCCGGCTGCGCGCATATTGGACGATGTCGTAGACCGTCAGGAAATAAGGCTCGTATTCCAGCTCGGCGATCAAGCCGAGTTCGTACTCGATGCTTCGGCGCACCCTGTCCGGTATGCCCTCAGGATAGCGCCTGCGCGCGCCCGCCCAGGTTTGCTGCTCCAGATAGCTCGCGGGCGTGTGCCCTGCCGGCACGATCTCGTGCGGATACTCATAGCGCAATTCATCGAGCGAGAAATGGCACGCGTCCAATATCCGGCACGTTTGCGCAAGCTCGGCGGCGTCGAACAACTGCGCCAGCCGAGGGCGTGCACGCAAATGCTGCTCCGCATTCGGTGCAAGTGCGTAGCCACATTCCGCGATCGGCATGCCGAGCCGGATCGCCGTCATTGCGTCCTGCAACGGTTTGCATGAGCGCGCGTGCATCGTCACGTCGCCGAGCGCGACGACGTGCATCCCGCGCCGCGCGCCGGCCGCGCGAACCTCGTCGCGATGCACGCCGTCGAGCGCGCGCTCCAGCCGCACGAGCCCGAGCCGCGCGCGCGCGCCGAACAGCGCGTCGAACCAGGCAACTTGCATATCGAGCACGTCGGCACGCGCCGGATATGTCGGCACGAGGATCGCGAAGCAGTCGGGCACGCCGCGCAAATGCGCGAACGCCGGTGGCGGCGTGACCAGCATGCTCGGCGTCAGGCGATATGTGCCCTTCGGCGCGCTCATCCGCCGCCATGAGATCAACTCGGACAAATTACCGTACCCCTCGCGGTTCTGCGCGAGCAGCACGAGGCCGAACGCGCCGGGCCCCGGATCACGGCCGGGCTCGACATCGTCCTGCGTCACATCGAAGTACGCGCCAACGACGAGCTGCAGATTCTTTCCCTTCGCCGCGACATGCATGCGCGGCGCGCCCGCGAGCGAGCACTCGTCGGTAATCGCGATGCCGCGATAGCCGAGATTCAATGCGCGCTCGACGAGCTCCTCCGCATGCGACGCACCGCGCAGAAACGAAAAATTCGACCAGCAGAACAGCTCCGCGTAGTCGGGCAAGCCATGGAACGGGGCTCCATCCATCGCTGCTCACCCAAAAAGGCCGTGCAGGAACCAGCGCGGCCCGGCGCCGCTGCGGCTGCTCACGCGTTCCTGGTAGATCCAGTAGCACGCGCCTGCGGCGTCCTGCGCGACATAGTAGTCACGTTCGACCGACTGACCATCGAACCAGCCTGCCTCGATGCGCTCGGCCGACGACATGATCCTGAGCGGCGTGCGGTAAACCGGCCGGTTCTCTTGCGTTGCGAGCGGCAACGGCTCGACCAGCAGCCATGCGGGACGCAGCGGCGCGGCGCGCGATGCGGCAAACGCCGCAGCAGGCGGGCCCGCCGACGTTCCGGCTGACTTGGCTACCGGCGCATGCAGCGGCACCCAGCGGTTGGCCGCCTCGGGCCGATAATCGGCAGTGGGCGCCGCGCGCAGCACGCTGTCCGCACCGAGCCGCGCGCTCAGCAACTCGACAAGCCGCGCCCGCGCCTCGCGTGTGCCGCCCGGCTCAGGAAACAGATCACCGGCGCTCAGCGCGACCGATTCAACGCGCGTGACAGTCAACCGCACCGCAATCACCGCGGCAGGCAGGGTGAGCCGCGCGAGCCGTTCTCCGAGCACGCGCATGAAGTGCATCTCGTCGCGCGCGGGTTCGGCAAACGCGAGCGTCAGCGATGTCGGCGGCACTGCCTGCCGGCCGCGCTCGTGCTCGAGCGCAAATGTCATTGCCGCCAGTGACAATTGCCGCGCGGCAAGCCATCCGCATAACTGCACGACGAGCCGGCGTGCGACGAACAATACCGCCTGCGCATAGTCGACGCGCTCCGGCAACTCGATCCGTGCATCGAAGACAGGCGGCACCGGCAGCCACACATGCAGCTCCACGGCATCGCCATAAGCACGATCGAGCGCGGCAACGAGCGCGGGGCCGCAACGGCGCTGCAGCCCCGCACGCGGCAAGAGGCGCAGATCGGCCAGCGTGCGGCAGCCGAGGCCGTCGAACCAGCTCGCATATGGGCGCGCACCGGGCAGCAGCTCGCATGGCAGCGCATCGAGCGCGCGCACGAGCGACGCAAGACGCGTGACGCGGCGCCGTGCGCGCCCGCCATCCGGCGCTCGCGCGAGCAACCACGCGCCGCCTCCGGTCGGCGCGACCGCGAGGCGCGACGCATAACCGAGCGTGGAGAGCGTCGCACGCACCTGCCGACACAACGACGGCAAACCGCCGAACAAACGCAAGCTCGCCCCGACATCGACGATCAGCGTTGCTTCGTCTTCGAGCGCCACGCAGGGCGAAAACCTCAACAACGCGAGTGCGGCGGCGCGCAGCGCATCAGCCTCGCGCAGTGGATCGCGCTCGATGAGCCGCGTGCCGGGCGATAACGTCAGCACACCGCCGCGCTTCATGCCCACGCGCACGCCATGCGCACCGGCGCGGGCATCGGCGATCAGCACGACGCCTTGCTCGAGCACCACGCAGCCCGCGGCACGCTGGCTTCCTGTATCGTGCCCAGGCCCGGCAGGTTCGCGTTTTGCCGCTTGCCCATGCTTGGTTGCATGCTCGCGCGCGCGCCCATGCTCACGCTTTGCAGCCGCCCCGTCATCGACGCCGCGCCCGCAACCCGCATCGCACTCAAGCGACTGCGGTACGCACACGTCGAGCGGCAGACGAGGCAAATGGATAGCGAGCAAGACGCGCATAGCGGCTCTCCACGATGGGCGACGGCAATTCGAGCGCGAGCGGCACGCCGTGCGCCGGCCCGCGACGCTTGACGATCTCGACCGACACGCCGCCCGCAGCCGGATGAAGCGCGACGCGCAGCACCGCGGGCGACGGCTGCCGCGCCGCCGACCGCGGCCGGAACACCACGCACAGCGTGTCACCCGCGCGGGCGGCGGCAAGGTGCAAGCGACGCAGCGCCTCGGCGCGCACGTCCTGCTGCCAAAGCAAAAGCGCTCCGCAGCAGCCGGTCTTGAGCGCCTGCTCGGCCGCCCACAGCGCGTCCCCGCCGCGTTCGGCGCGCAGCCATAGCAACGCATCGAGCGGTATGCCGAGGCTGGCAAGCGCGCATGCATGCGGCACATGCGGCGGCGCGACGAGCACCAGCGGCCGCCGTGCGCTGCCGGCGGCCGCTAACGCGGGCGCAAGCACGCGCAACTCGCCGCAACCCGCGTGCGGCACGAGCATTTCGACGAGCCCGTCAACGGGCCAGCCGCCTCCCGGCAGCTCGGCGGACAACGACGCAAAACCGGTATCAAGCGTGCGCGGCCCGCCGCGAGCAAGCTGGGAGCCGCGCCAGAGCGAAGGATGGAGCGATTCGAGGGAGGCGGAGGAAACGGACATCGCATCACCGATAACTGTATATATATACAGTATATGGCAACGCGCTCGCGACGCACAGCGCCGATGCGAAACTAACCGTTCGTCAGAGGATAGGCGGCGGAAAACCGGCGCGGACGCTGGCAGGCATCCACGTGCGCGCCCACGAAAAGCCCGCTCGCACGCGATTGCCGCCCAACCGGCGCACCGCAACCACCCGCCGTCGCCGAGCCACGGCAAGCAGCTTCTCACGCGACACGCCAGCCCCACGCGCGGCCGGCGGCACGGCCTCACGCCATGCCGCCGGCCCGCGTGCGGATCTCAGCCAAGCAGCAACGCATCATCATCGAGCTGCTCACGCCGCGTCTGCTCGAACATCTTCAGCAGATCGGGCACGTCGAGCCCGCGCCGCGCATCGCCGGCTACGTCGAGCACCACCTGCCCTTGGTGCAGCATCACCGTGCGATCGCCGTAATCGAGCGCCTGCCGCATGCTGTGCGTGACCATCATCGTCGTCAGTTTGCCGTCGGCGACGATCCGCGCGGTCAACTCCAGCACGAACGCGGCCGTCTTCGGATCGAGCGCGGCCGTGTGCTCGTCGAGCAGCAGAATCCGCGACGGCCGCAGCGACGCCATCAACAAGCTCACCGCCTGCCGCTGCCCGCCCGACAGCAAGCCGATCCGATCGGTCAGGCGGTTTTCGAGCCCGAGATTCAGCAGCCGCAGCTTGTCGCGAAACAGCTCGCGCGACGCGCGGTTCAGCGCCGCCCGAAAGCCGCGCCGCTCGCCCCGCGCAAGCGCGAGCGCCATGTTTTCCTCGATCGTCAACGCCTCGCAGGTGCCCGCCATCGGGTCCTGGAACACGCGCGCGACGAGCGGCGCGCGATCCCACGCGGGCTTGCGCGTGACATCGGCACCGTCGACCGTGATACGCCCCGAATCGACCATCTGGTCCCCGCTGACCGCGTTCAGGAACGTCGACTTGCCAGCGCCGTTCGAGCCGATCACGGTAACGAACTGGCCGTTCGGAATCTCGAGCGAAAGCCCGCGCAGCGCACGCGTCTCGATCGGCGTGCCGGGGTTGAACGTCAGCTTCAAATCTTGCGCCAGCAGCATTTCACGCCCCTCCCGTCTTGCGGGCGAACAGCTTCTTGCGCGTCGCGGGCAACACGAGCGCGAGCGTCACCAGCACGGCCGTCACGAGATTCAGATCCTGCGCCTTCAGCCCGATGAAATCGCTGTTGAGCGCGAGCGCGATAAAGAAACGATAAAGAATCGCACCGAGCACGACGGCGAACGTCGTAAACACGAGCCGGCGTGCGGACACGAGCGTCTCGCCGATGATCACCGCGGCCAGACCGATCACGATCGTGCCGATCCCCATCGAGATATCGGCGCCGCCTTGCGTCTGCGCAAACAACGCGCCGGCGAGCGCGACGAGCGCGTTGGACAACGCCATCCCGGCGAGCGTCGCGCGGCCGGTCGCGATGCCCTGCGCACGCGCCATGCGCGGATTCGCGCCGGTCGCGCGCATCGCGAGGCCCAATTGCGACGAGAAGAACCAGTCGAGCCCGAGCTTCGCGACCACCACCACCACGAACAACAACGCCGGCCGCAGCACGTAATCGGGCAGCCAGCCAGGCTGGAGCGCCGTGAAAAGCGTCGGCTCGGTGATGAGCGGCACGTTCGGCCGGCCCATGATCCGCAGGTTCACCGAGTAGAGCGCGATCATCATCAGAATGCTCGCGAGCAGATCCATGATTTTCAGGCGCACGTTCAGCCAGCCGGTGACGAAGCCCGCGCACGCGCCGGCGAATATCGCGGCCAGCGTCGACGTGAACGGATCGTGGCCTGCCGCGATCAGCGTCGCGGCCACGGCGCCGCCCAGCGGAAAGCTGCCGTCGACGGTCAAATCGGGAAAGTTGAGGATGCGAAACGAGATCAGCACCCCGAGCGCGACGAGGCTGAAAACGAGGCCGATTTCGAGCGCGCCCAGCAGAGAAAACAGAGACATGATTGAAGAAATCCTATTGCTGCAAGCGGCGACCCTGCGATGCATGCGGCCGGCCGGCGTCGCGCCCGGCCGCATGCATCGCCCGCGCCGCCGCCGCGCCCGCGAGGGCGGCCACGGCGGCGCGCGTCATGCGATCACTTGATGACCGTCTTCGCCTCCTTGACGAGATCGGGCGAGAGCGTCACGCCCTGTTTCGCGGCCGCATCGGTATTGACGAACAGCTCGAGGTTGCTGCTCGTCTCGGACGCGATCGCGCCCGGCTTCTCGCCCTTCAGAATGCGCGCGACGATCTTGCCGGTCTGCCGCCCGAGATCGCCGTAATTGATGCCGAGCGCCGCGATGCCGCCGCGCTTCACACTGTCGGTGTCGCCGGCGACGAGGGGGATCTTCGCGTCGTTGGCGACCTTCACCAACGATTCGTAAGCGGACACGACGTTGTTGTCGGTATTCGTGTAGATCACGTCGACCTTGCCGATCAGGCTCTTCGCGGCCGGCGCGATGTCGACCGTGCGCGGCGCGGCCGCCTCCTTGAGCGTCATCCCCTGCTTCGCGAGAATCTCCTTGAGTTCCTTCACCACGACCACCGAGTTCGCCTCGCCGGGGTTGTAGACCATGCCGACCGTCTTCGCCTTCGGCACGACGCGCTTGATCAGCGCGACCTGCCTGTCGAGCGGCAGCTTGTCGGACACACCCGTCACGTTGGTGCCCGACGGCCCCCAGCCCTTGATGAGCTGCGCGGCAACGGGATCGGTCACGCCCGAGTAGACGACGGGCACGCTCTTCGTCGACGCGACGACCGCCTGCGCGGCAGGCGTCGCAATCGCGACGATCACGTCCGGCTGATCGCCGATGAACTTGCGCGCGATCTGCGCGGCGGTGCCCGCGTTGCCCTGCGCGCTCTGATATTCCCACTTCAGCTTGTCCTCGCCGTAGCCTTCGGCTTTCAGTTCCGCGCGCACGCCGTCGCGAATCGCGTCGAGCGCCGGATGATCGACGATCGACAGCACCTTGACGGTCTGCGCATGCGCGGCCGCACCGCCGAGCATCGAAAATGCCGCGACGCCTGCGGCGATCGCGTGAACGGCAACGAACTTGAATCGTTTCATGAGTCTTGTCTCCCCCGGTTCGGTTCTGCATGACGCTGCGAGCCGCGTTCTCCGGAGCGCACGCGGCTCGCGCCGGCCCCGAAAACGGGGAACGACGGCCAATTTTCAAGGATATTGCGCTTGCCAATATCCGTTACCCATCAAGGCTTTGAAGCGATCGCCTGCATCGGCGGCCGAACCAGCGCCGGCACCCCGCCGGCAGCGCCCGGCCCTACTTCCGCCTCAGCCGCGCGTCATTCTAGCCCGGCAAATTAAGGCGTCGTGGGAGATTTGAAGGTATCCGCATCAATCGATTGTTATACAAGGGATTTTTATCTGCGAACACTTCTCCGGAACCCGCACGGGCGGGAATGCGCCGGGCAGGACTAATGAAGAATGAACAAGCAGCGGATGCAGTCGACTAGCGGGGCATCCATCAACGACCGCGCAACCGAAACAGCGCAAGCAACAAGTATCTGCACATGGCCGCTGCACCCGCATGCTGGCTGCTGGCGTGCGACGCAAGCCTACCCATTTTTGCCAAATTCGCAGGCACATGAATCGATGTAAATCAATTTCACACATCGCCTCAATGCGGCCCAATGAATACGATTTCCCGCTTACCGAATCACCGGCATGAAAGATCCGGATAATGAACCCTCCTTTCCGGCCACTGTTGCGGGATTTTAAAATTCCAGAAAAACAATCTTCACAAACAAATTTATCACCTATCCCATTGAATTATCCCTTCATCCTTCCTAGACTGAAGACGTTTAAAAAGTCACCGCAACCACTTAACCGAAACACTCTTCATTCACGAAAAATCATCCTCACGAGCCTTCCTCAAGCATAAACTCGAAACAGCAACCCATTTTCGCCATGCAAACCAAAACAAAAGGCCCTCATTTTATCTTCCGCTCAGAACAAGACATTCGAAATCCCTAAACTCACCACCAAGCAGACTCAAAGGAGCAAATGAAATGAAAAAATCATGGAGGGCCATTGCCCAATTCAGCGCCATGCTATTTATATTTACCATCGGAATGCGCCATTGCTACGCAGAAGACGCCGGCTGCCCAGCTCAGAATGTAACGATCTCCGCCATCTCATACGATATAGGCGACTGGACACCGCGCATTCTGTTCAGCGGTCAAGACATGTCCAAAAACTGGAATACACTTGGTTATGCACACGGCATGGACACATTCAATGGAAAAGCCATGCTCGAGATCGCCGCGCTGGCTTACACCACTGGCGCAACGGTACAAACGAATTGCGCCGGAAACGATATCTCGCTTATTCGCCTCATGCCATAACCGTCAAGCATCACTGTCTTTCACGGCGCACAAACCGGCTTTTTATGCGAATAAGGTGTGGCAGCGTCGATGCGGTGCTGCCCGCATATTAACAATCATCGGATCAACGAATAATTTCGATCAGCCACATCACATGATAAAAAACTGATTGAACCACAAAGGAAGAAATATGAACAAGGCGCTCATGTCCATGTTCGCAAAGCCAGTAAGCCTCATATTAGCAACGGGTATATTTCATGCCGCCCATGCAGACCCGTCCACTCCAGGCACTGTTGAATGGTGGAACAACACCGCATATCAGATCAAGATAACAAAAACCTCCTCCAATTCGTGCATAACCTATTCCGGCCCCAGCACATTTACCATCCCGCGCCGCCGGACGCACAAAATCGATATAACAATCAATCCGTGCAGCATCGGTCAAGCGAAGATTTCCTGGAGTTTTCGTTTGTACTGGAATGACCACACTTTTGGCAGCGGCGACGGCACGCCCCTGAGCAAAACAGGTAAGGTTACCTACACCAGGACCAGCGGCGCTCCTCAGGGATGGGGAAAAGAAACCAAAGTCGTTATTTCCGCCCCCTTTAGATCCCCGATATTCACAGTTAGCTGCGACGGCCGCAATTCCCCCGATACCCACGATTGCGAGAAAGGGATAAAAACGGATGTCGTCAAAGTTCGTATTGGTTTGGTGCCGCCTATGGCTATCATGCCGCGCTAGACCCATCACGGGCAAACGCACGCCCTGCGCGTGAAAACCGGGTCGGCCAAACAACCGGTTGCTCGTTGATCGCTGGATCGACAGGGCCGCTATCCCTTTCGCCAATCATAACGAGCTACGCTGAATCGATAAAAACACCGCCGCGTCGCAGCATCATGGACAGGATAAACAGTAGGTCATGATCCACTTGCGTTGCCGAATTCAATGTGCGTAGCAAACCTCGCGCACAAAAACAAAAGCCCGCGCAAGCGCGGGCCTTCGGCAATTCGAAATGGGCGTCGGCGGGATTCAGCGATCCTTCGACACCCCGATCAAACGGTGCTCAGAACGACGCGACCATCGCCCCCTTGAACTGCTTCGCGATGAATTCCTTCACTTCCGGCGACTGGTAAGCCTTTACAAGCTTCTTCACCCACGGCTGATCCTTATCCTTCGCGCGCACCGCGATCAAATTCGCATATGGGCTCGTCAGCGATTCAAGCGCGATCGCATCCTTGGTCGGCTGCAGCTTCGCTGCAAGCGCGTAATTCGTGTTGATCACAGCCGCGTCGACATCGCCAAGCACGCGCGGCAGTTGCGCGGCATCGAGTTCGGTCAGCTTCAGCTTCTTCGGATTGTCGGCAATATCGAGCACGGTCGCATTATTGCCGCCCGTGCCCGCGCCGGCCTTCAGCTTGATCGCGCCCTGCGATTGCAACAGCAGCAGCGCGCGATTCTCATTGGACGGATCGTTCGGCAACGCAACCTTCGCGCCGGCCGGCAGATCCTTCAACGACTTGTATTTCTTCGAATACACGCCGATCGGCGAGATATACGTGAGGCCAACGCTGACGATCTTGTAACCGCGCTGTTTGACTTGGCTGTCGAGATACGGCTGATGCTGGAAGCTGTTCGCGTCGAGATCGCCCGAATCGAGCGCGGCGTTCGGCTGCACGTAGTCATTGAACTCGATCACTTTCACATCGAGCCCTTCTTTCTCCTTCGCGACTTTCTGCACGATCTGCCAAACCTCGGCGTCGGGCCCCGACACCGTGCCGACCTTGATCGTCTTGCTCTGCGCATATGCGCCGACAGAAACGGACAGCGCGGCCGCACCGGCCGCCACCGCGGAAACCACCTTCAGGAGAGTGCGACGCTTCATCTGTTTTTCTCGCTTGCTGGAACCATTCAGGCTCGATAAAAGGAGCGCGACAGCCTGTTAGGCCAAGCCGCGCCTTGGAAAACGCAGATGGTGTCACAAGATCGAACCGCTGTGAAATACATCCCGCTTATATGGGTATGGAGCAGCGTCATGCGCGGGCCGGCTCCAGACCGCCCGCGTATGCCACATCAAACATCGAGCGTCGACGCCGCAGGCCGGCGCGCGCCACCACTCAATCGAGCAGCAGCTTCAGATCGTGAACCCACGGCCCCGGCCCCTGGCCATCGCGCACGAACAGGCGGAGCTTGCCGCTGGGATCGAACACATAGCTCGCGGCGGTGTGGTCCATCGTGTAACTGCCGGGCGTCTTGCCCGGCACCTTGGCGTAGTAGATGCGGAAGTCCTTCGCGATCCTCTTCAGTTGCGCATCGTCGGCGGGCCGCAGCGCGACGAAAGCCGGATTGAACGCGCTCGTGTACTGCGACATGATCTGCGCGGTATCGCGCTCGGGATCGACAGTGACGAACAGCACCTGCACGCGCTTGCTGTCCGGGCCAAGCTGCTGCATCGCCTGCGCAAGCTCCGCGAGCGTCGTCGGACAAACGTCCGGGCAATGCGTGTAGCCGAAAAACAGCACGACAGCGCGCCCCTTGAATTCACCGAGGGTGCGGATGTTGCCCGCCGTATCGGGCAACGCGAAGTCGGCGCCGAACTGCGTATTGCCGGTGATGTCGAGATTCTGAAACGCGGGCTGCTTGCCGCAGCCCGCCGACAATGCGAGCGCCAGCGCGCAGGCGAACAACCAGCCGCGGCGCGCGCGGCGTGCAAACAGGGATTTGAGCATCGCAGTCGAAGCGAAAGAGTCACATCCCGATCACGGGACGCGCGTAGTGATCGACGAGCAGCGCCGCGAACAGCAGCGACAAATACACGATCGAGTAACGGAACGCACTGCGCGCGAGCGCATCCGAATAATCGCGGTAGATTTTCCACGCGTAGCCGACGAAGATCGCGCCGAGCAGCACCGCGCTCGTCAGAAAAACGATTCCGCTCATGCCGGAGATGAACGGCATCATCGACACGGCAAACAGAATCAGCGTGTAAAGCAAGATATGCAGCCGCGTGAATTTTTCGCCGTGCGTGACGGGCAGCATCGGCAGCCCCGCGTTCTCGTAATCCTTGCGGCGGTACAGCGCGAGCACCCAGAAGTGCGGCGGCGTCCAGACGAAGATGATGAGGACGAGAATCCACGCGTCGCCCGGCACCGCGCCCGTGACGGCCGCCCAGCCGAGCGCGGGCGGCATTGCGCCCGATGCGCCGCCGATCACGATGTTCTGCGGGGTGGCGGGCTTGAGCAGCAGCGTGTAGATCACCGCATAACCGACAAACGTGGCGATCGTCAGCCACATCGTCAGCGGATTCGTGAACGTGTACAGCGTGAACGCACCGGCACCGCCCAGCACGGCCGAGAACAACAGGATCTGCGCGGTGGTGATCTCGCCGCGCGCGGACGGACGCCACGCGGTGCGCCGCATCATCGCGTCGATTTTCTGCTCGACGAGGCAATTGATCGCGAACGCCGCGCCGGCCAGCAGCCCAATGCCGACCGTGCCGCCGACGAGCACCTTCCACGGCACCATCCCCGGCGTCGCGAGGAACATCCCGATCACGGCGCAAAACACCGCGAGTTGCGTGACGCGCGGCTTCGTCAGCGCGAGGTACTGGGATAGGCGGTTACCGGGATGTCGGGAAAGCGTGGTGTCCATGCTTGGTAGGCGTCACGCGGGCGTGGTATCGCGCGCGGGTTGCGCGATGCGGCCGGAACGGCTTGAAAGGATGCGCAAGTTTAACATGACGACGAGCAGCAGCAGAACCGCGGCCCCGCCGTTGTGCATGACCGCGACGGGCAACGGCCACTGTAGCACGATGTTCGTCAAGCCCGTCGCGCACTGCAGCGCGACGACGGCGAGCAACCCGTTGGCCGGCCGCCGCAACGACGCGAAGCGCCGCGCCTTCAGCGCGAACGCGATCAAATAGGCCACGACGACGAGCGCGAAAGTCCGGTGCGTCCAGTGGATCGCAACGAGCGCGTCCTGCGTGATCGCATCGCCGTCGTTTGTCATGCCCAGCGCGCGCCACAAGTGAAAGCCGTTGCGGAAATCCATCGGCGGAATCCACGCGCCGTTGCAAGTCGGGAAATCGGTACAGGCGAGCACCGCGTAGTTCGTGCTGACCCAGCCGCCCAGCGCGATCTGCGCCACCAGCAGCACGAGCGCCGCGAGCGCCGCCGCGCGGTAGCGGCCGGCGGCGGCGTCGATCGCGGGCGGCGGCGTGAGCCGCGCGGCCAGCCAGCCCAGCGAGCCGAGCAGCGTCAGCCCGAGCAGCAGATGGATCGTCACGATCACGGGTTGCAGTTTCATCGTCACGGTCCACGCGCCGAACGCGCCTTGCACGAGAATCAGCATCAGCAGGCCGGTCGGCCACCACGGCGACACGCGCAGCGTCCGGCCGCGCAACCGCGCCGCCCATGCAATGACCATCTGCGCGATGATCAGCACGCCGACGGCCATCGCGAAATAGCGGTGCACCATCTCGATCCACGCCTTCGTCATGCTGACGGGGCCGCTCGGCATTGCCTGATGCGCGGCGGTGATCGCCGCGTGCGCGATGAACGGCGACGACGTCCCGTAACAGCCCGGCCAGTCCGGGCAACCGAGGCCGGAATCGGTGAGCCGGGTAAAGCCGCCGAACATCACGAGATCGAGCGTCAGGAAAGTCGTCACCCAGACGAGCTTGCGGAATTTGTCGTCGTCCGCCTTCACCCACACGTAGGACAACGGCAGCAACGCGATACAGAGGCCGATCAGGCCGAGTTGCAGTAGATACATCGGTTCTTCTCTCTTACTTTCGTCGCCGGGCGCGGCCGGCGCTTTAGCCGATGCTTGACCACTTGAGGAGCTTGGTCACATCCCGCTTGATCTTGCTCGGGTCCGGATCTTTCGGGAAACGCATCATCAGGTTCCCGCTGGGATCGACGATATAAATATGGTCGGTCACGCGCGTGCCCGCATCGGCCGGCAACCAGGCCGCCACTGCGGCCGGATCGGCGCGCAGCTTACGAGTGTCCGGATACGCGCGCTCGATCGTCGCGGGCACCGCCGCCGCATCGCTCTTCAACCAGACCATCGTGATCCGCTGCCGCTCGCCTGCCTGCGTCGCGCGCACCTGGCGCATGAAATAGAGCTTCTTTGCGCACGCGGTATCGCATGAGCCGCTGTCCTCCATCACGAACAGCCAGACGCCGCGCAGCGACGCAAGCGGCATTGTCCGCCCAGCCTCGTCGACCACGGTCAGCCCGGACGGAATCGGCCGCTGCGGCTCGATTAGCGTGCCGTAGTTTGTCGATCCGCCGCTCGGCTTGATCACGTAATACGTGAAGTACGACGCAATCACGGGCGCCGCGCAAACGAGCGCAAGCGCGAGCAACACCCAGCGGCCACGCTGCCAGGAGCCGCGCTGCACGGATGCTGCTCGCGGACCATCGGCTGGCGGCTGCGTCGGACGGGAAGAATGCATGTTCATGAACCTCTCGAAACACTGAAAACGGAACGCGGCGCCACGCAAGCCGGCCGGTTCGGCCGCACTGCGCCGGATTGTCCAAACTGTGGTGAATCAGCCGACGCTTCACCAGACGGTGCGCGCACCTTACGTCATACGCTTTACGGCACGCCGGCCGGATTCAAACGATGCGCGCACCACATTCGTCGCGTTGCCGTCCAACCGCCACACCCGCCGCGCCTGGATGACGAATCGGCCGGCTTCAAGCCGCATCGGCACGCCCCGCCGGCTTTTTTGCCGGACGCCTCGCCGCGCGCCACGCGGCATAAAGGCCCAACCCGGCCGCCGCCACCGCCATCGCCCACCATTGCAACATATAGCCGTAGTTGCGCTCGACGCCCATCGTCGGCGCGGGCCAGTCGCGCACCAGTTGGTCGCCGTCGTCGCTCGTCTGCTGAATCACGAACGGCTGCAGCGGCAAGCCGGTTTCGCGCGCGTAGGCGGCAACGTCGAGATTCTGCCGAATCTTTTGCCCCGCGGCCGACCCGCCGCTGCCGAGTTCGAATACGCGAGTCGCGTCGCGACGCGCGATGCCGCTGAGCGTCACATCGCCCGCAGGCGTCGCGAACGGCTGGATCGCGGCACGGTCGGCGATGTTGCGCGGCAACCAGCCGCGGTTCACAAGCACGTAGCCGCCGTTGGCCAGCTTCATCGGCATCACGACGTAAAAGCCGGGCTGATCGCGGTAGGGCCGATTGTCGAGGAAAACGGCGGCTTCACGCATGAAGCGCCCAGTCGCGCGCACGCGATGGAACTCGATCTCCTTGAGTTCGACGCGTTCGCGCGGCACCTCGACCGGGCTCGCGTGCTCATAGCGCGCGATCTGCGCATCGAGCGCCTCTTTCTGATGCGCACGGTCGCGCTGCCAGAAGCCGAGCCGCACCGTCACAGCGATCACGGCAAGAATCAGCAGCGCGGGCAACCAGCGGATCTTCATCGCGGCTGCCTCCGGAGGCAGCCGCCGCGCGGCCGAAATGAGATAATCGAGATCTCCGTTACGAACTGCCGCTTTCCGGCCAGCTTCATGCACATTCTTGTTCCGATCGCCTTCGTTCTCATCATTGCCAGCATGGCATCCGCGCTGTATTTCATGATGCACGACCGGGGCCACACGAAGCGGATGGTCTGGTCGCTCGCGATGCGCGTCGGGCTGTCGATCTCGTTGTTCCTGTTCATCCTGATCGCAAACTGGATGGGCTGGATCCATTCGACCGGCATTCCGATCGGCCGCTGATACGGCCGGGTGCGGCATATCGCCGCACACACGCCACCATCAAGCAAAAACGCCGCCCGACAAAGTCGGTGCGGCGCATCGGCCCAGTTGCCGGCGGCGCGTACACAGCGCATCGGCAAATCAAGCCAGCAACCCGCGCGGGCATCGCGCGGGCCGTTTCCTTTACAGCCAGTAGACGACGACGTAAAGACCCAGCCAGACGACGTCGACGAAGTGCCAATACCACGCTGCGCCTTCGAATGCGAAGTGGTGATCCGGCTTGAAGTGACCACGGATCATCCGCACCAGCACGACCGCGAGCATCGTGCCGCCAAGGAACACGTGGAAACCGTGGAAGCCCGTCAGCAGGAAGAACGTCGAGCCGTACACGCCGGAGCCGAGCGTCAGGTTCAACTCGTTGTATGCGTGGAAATATTCGAAACCTTGCAGGAACAAGAAGCAGACCCCAAGCACGAGCGTCGCGGCAAGCCATGCGATCGCCTTGCTCCGGTGATCTTCACGCAGCGCGTGGTGCGACACTGTCAGCGTCGCGCCCGACGACAGCAGTAACGCGGTGTTCAGCGTCGGGATCGGCCACGGGCCCATCGTCTTGAAATGGCCCGCGAGCGCGGCCGGCCCTTCGTTTGGCCAAACGGCGGAGAAATCCGGCCAGATCAGCTTGTAGTCGAGGCTGCCGAGTTGATGCAGCGCGATTTCACGCGCGTAGAAAAGCGCGCCGAAGAATGCGCCGAAGAACATCACTTCGGAGAAGATGAACCAGCTCATGCTCCAGCGGAACGACTTGTCGACATTCTTGCCGTACATCCCGCCTTCCGATTCGCCGATCGCATCGCCAAACCAGTGATACAGCGTGAACAGCAGCCAAAGCAGGCCGGCAAGCGCGGTAAAGGGCGCCCACGGCTCGCCGTTGATCCACAGCGCGAACGATCCGAGCATGACCAGCAGGCCGATGGCCGCGCTGATCGGGTGCTGCGACGGATGCGGCACGAAATAGTACGGGCTCTCGTTTTGACCGGTCATGCTTGATTCTCCACTTCAGTCCAATTTGTTCCGGAACACTCCGGCTTATTTCTCGGCGACGCACGCGGCGCCGCCTCGCTTGTTGCATCCCGGCACGCGCAATCGGCGCGCCGTCTCAATCCGTATCGGCCTACCCCACCACCGTGTGTACAACGAGGATCAACACGGCGATGAAGATCGCCGCGCCGATCAGCGCGGCGATCAACACGTGCAGCGGGTTCAACTGCGTCGCGTCGGCCTCGAGATCGCGCCGCCGCCTCACGCCGAAAAACGACCACAGCACCGCCTTCATCGACTGCGCGAATGTTCCTTTTCTACCCATTTCGCTCATCATCGTCGCCTCCCTCGGTCTCACGCAGCGGGCTTCGCCGCAGCGCGGCCCGGCTCTTGCGCCGCACCGCGAGCAGGCACGGGCGCATTCAACTCGAAGAACGTGTACGACAACGTGATCGTTTTCACGTCCTTCGGCAACTTCGGGTCGATCACGAACACGACCGGCATATCACGTGTCTCGTGCGCCGCGAGCGTCTGTTGCGTGAAGCAGAAACACTCGATTTTCTTGAAAAACTCGGTGGCCTGCTTCGGCGCGTAACTCGGAATCGCCTGCGCGACCACCGTCCTGCCCTGGCCGTTCGTGACTTCGTAGACAACCGTCGTCAATTCGCCCGGATGCACATCGATGCTGCCGAGCTTCGGCTTGAAACCCAGCGGCCCGCGCGCATTCGCATCGAGTTCGATCGACACCTTGCGGCTGTAATCGACCTGCGTATTCTTCGCCTCGCTCGCGCTGACGTCGCGCTGCAGCAGGTTGTTCAGGCCTGTGATCTGGCAAATCGCGCGGTACATCGGCACCAGCGCGAAGCCGAAGCCGAACATCAGCCCCGCCACAACGAAGAGCTTCAAGAGCATCGACCGGTTGAACGCGCGATCGACATGCGCGCCGGACTTCGACATCACGACTTCCTCAAGTACTGCGTCAGGACGTGGACGCAATCCACTGCCTCACGACGGCACCCACAAAAAAGACGGCGGCGACGATCACGAGGATCAGCCCCATCCGCTTGTTGCCCGCGCTGATCTGCTCGGGCGTGCGTCTTTGTTGTGGATTCCGGGTCATGCGTAAGTTCGTATTGCTTCGATCGGAACCGCCGCCCGCGTCACGCGACGCGAGCGGCGAATACCGGCCAATCGTTACTCGACCGTCGGCGGCTGCTCGAACGTGTGGAACGGAGCCGGGCTCGGGATCGTCCATTCGAGGCCCGTCGCGCCATCCCACGGCTTGTCACTTCCTTTCTCCAGTTCGCCACCGCCACGGTAGGCGGGCAGCACGACCGCGAACAGGAAATACACCTGCGCGAGGCCAAAGCCGAACGCGCCGATCGTCGCGACCTGGTTGAAATCGGTGAACTGCGCCGCATAGTCCGCATAACGGCGCGGCATGCCGGCGAGGCCCAGGAAGTGCATCGGGAAGAACGTGATGTTGAAGAAAATCATCGACGCCCAGAAATGGATCTTGCCGCGCGTTTCGTTGTACATCCAGCCCGTCCACTTCGGCGACCAGTAATACCAGCCGGCGAACAGCGCGAACAGCGAGCCCGCGACGAGCACGTAATGGAAGTGCGCGACGACAAAATACGTGCCGTGATACTGGATATCGAGCGGTGCCATCGCGAGCATCAGGCCCGTCAGGCCGCCGAACGTGAACACGAACAGGAAGCCGATCGCGAACAGCATCGGGGTTTCGAACGTCATCGAACCGCGCCACATCGTCGCGAGCCAGTTGAACACCTTCACGCCCGTCGGCACCGCGATCAGCATCGTCGCGTACATGAAGAAGAGCTGGCCCGTGACCGGCATGCCGGTCGCGAACATATGGTGCGCCCAGACCATGAACGACAGGATCGCGATCGACGCCGTCGCGTACACCATCGAGCTGTAGCCGAACAGCGTCTTGCGCGCGAACGCCGGGATCACCTGCGACACGATCCCGAACGCCGGCAGAATCATGATGTACACCTCGGGGTGGCCGAAGAACCAGAAGATGTGCTGGTACATCACCGGATCGCCGCCGCCCGCCGCGTTGAAGAACGACGTACCGAAGTGGCGGTCGAACAGCACCATCGTGATCGCGCCGGCCAGAACCGGCATCACGGCGATCAGCAGGTACGCGGTGATGAGCCAGGTCCACGCGAACATCGGCATCTTCATCAGCGTCATGCCCGGCGCGCGCATGTTCAGGATCGTCACGATGATGTTGATCGAGCCCATGATCGACGACGCGCCCATGATGTGCACCGCGAAGATCGCGAAGTCCATGCCCGGGCCCATCTGCGTCGACAGCGGCGCGTACAGCGTCCAGCCGGCGGCCGTCGCGCCGCCCGGCGCGAAGAACGAGCCGACCAGCAGCACCGCCGCGACCGGCAGCAGCCAGAAGCTGAAGTTGTTCATCCGCGCGAACGCCATGTCGGATGCGCCGATTTGCAGCGGAATCATCCAGTTCGCGAAACCGACGAACGCCGGCATGATCGCGCCGAACACCATGACCAGACCGTGCATCGTCGTGAGTTCGTTGAAGAACTCCGGACGCATGATCTGCAACCCCGGCTCGAACAACTCGGCACGGATGCCGAGCGCCATCACGCCGCCCGACAGGAACATGATGAACGAGAACAACAGGTACAGCGTACCGATGTCCTTATGGTTGGTGGCATACAGCCACCGCCGCCAGCCGTGCGGCGTTTCGTGCGCGTGGTCGTCGTGCGCGTGGCCCGCGGTTACGTCGTGCCCGATGCTAGACATGAGAATCTCCTAATGCGAATACGTCGACAAACACAGCGACACGTCAGGCCGCCGGGCCGATCTCGACCCGCCGGGCTTCCTTCGCGTCCGCCCCGCCCGTGATCGTTTCCGGCTTTTTCATGATGATGCGCGCTTCGGCGACGCCCGCGGCTTTCAAAGCGTCGCGCACCGCCTGCGCACGATGCTTCGCCAGCTCCTCGTTCGTCGCGGCCGAGCCCGTCTTGTCGGTATAGCCCGACAGCACGAGCTTCGCGTCCGGATGTGCCTTCGCGTAGTCGACGGCCGCGGCGATCGCGCCCTGCGCGTCCGCGGGCAGCTCGCTTTTGCCAACCTCGAAGTAGATCGCGGCCGGCAGCGCCTGAGCTTGAACCTGCTGCGCCGGTGCGGACGCGCCCGATGCGGCTTCGGCGGCGGGCGCCGCGGCGGCCTCGCCCGCGGCTTGCGCGCTGTCTTCCGGCAACTTGCCGTTACGCGCATCGGCAACCTGCTTCGGCTGCAGCGAGTCGCCCTTATGGTTGCCCCACGAATTGCGCTCGAACGTGATCACCGACGCGATGTCGAGATCCGACAACGACGCCCACGACGGCATCGCGCCCTTGCCCTTCAGCACGCGCTCAACGTGCGCGGCGATCGGGCCGTTCGCGATCGGGCCGCCATCGATCGCCGGGAATGCGCCGAGGCCCTTGCCGTTCGGCTGATGGCACACCGCGCAATTCGCCTTGTAGACTTCCTCGCCGTGCGCGATCAGCTCGGCGCGCGTATAGACCTTGTTCGGATCGACCGCACCCGCGGCGAGCTTGGCCTTTTGCGCGCTCACCCACTTCGCGTAATCGTCGTCCGACAGCACCTCGACGACGACAGGCATGTACGCGTGCTCCTTGCCGCACAGCTCGGTACAGAAACCGCGGTAGGTGCCCACCTTGTCGGCCTTGAACCACGTGTCGCGCACGAAGCCGGGAATCGCATCCTGCTTCACGCCGAACGCGGGCACATACCAGGAATGGACGACATCGTTCGCGGTCGTGATGATGCGGATCTTCTTGTTAACCGGCACGACGAGCGGATTGTCGACTTCCTGCAGATAGGTATCGGAAATTGGCTTCTGGCCGTTGACCTCGCTGCGCGGCGTCGTCAGCGTCGACAAAAAGCCGATACCTTCGCCCGGGCCCTTCACGTAGTCATACGCCCACTTCCATTGGTAGCCGGTGACCTTGATCGTCAGATCAGCGTTCGTCGTGTCCTTCATTGCGACGACGGCCTTCGTTGCGGGCAGCGCCATCAGCACGACGATGATGAACGGCACGATCGTCCAGATGATTTCGACCGTGGTGCTTTCGTGGAAATTGGCGGCCTTGTGGCCCTTCGACTTGCGGTGCGCGAAGATCGAATAGAACATCACGCCGAACACGCCGACGAAGATCACCGTACAGAGGATCAGCATCATCGTGTGAAGGTCGTAAAGCTCCTCGGCGATCTTCGTCACGGGCGGCTGGAGATTGATCTCGTTGACGCGGGGGCCGCCCGGGCTGTCGCCGACCGCCGCAGCGGCACCGGCGAAGAGCAGCCCGCTGCATGCCAGCACGCCCGTGAGGGCTCGCTTGATTGTTTTCATAGCTTCCTTACCCAAAATTTCCATTCAAACCCTGCCCCGCCGCAGGCCGCCCGCTGCACCGGCCACCCGTTTCAGCCACCCGCATCAACGATGCACGCAGCTCGCGCGCAAACTGAGCGCGCCGGTATTGCGCAAGATGCTGCCCGATCACGAACGCTTCGCCACGCGATACCAACTTGATCGGATCGCGCGGCGACTCGCCCGGCTCGACCCTCACCCAGTCCGGGTTCAATTCGATCTGCGTGAGCCGCTCCGCGCTCATCCGTTCGATGATGAGCCGGTGACGAAACAGCCGGATGCGCTCGTAATCGACCGCATGGCGCGCATAAACGACAAACGCGACGCCTACCGCCAACAGCTCGATCCCGGTAAACGGCAGCACGAGCCATGCTCCGCGCCAAAACAACAGGACCGCAATCAACAGCGAGCATGCGGCGAGCGAGACATAGAACGTCACGAACTGGCGCGGCGACACCGAGCAGTTGCGTTTCATCAACCAGTCCTTCAGGACCGGCTCGGCATCCGGCAAACCTTCCGCTGCTTCCATCGCTGCCTCTCGCGAACGACGTCTGATGCTTGGCTCCAACTGCTCGTCAAGGCGCCGTCCGTCCGGTATTGTGGGACACCCCCAGGACGACAAACTGTCGCATTATAGGCGGGTTCAAAGTCATCCACAAGCAAGCGGCGGCGCCCGGCGAGCCAAGCGCGACAAGCTTTCCGGCCATTTCGGAGGACGCTTTCCATCCGTGCCGGCCGCGCTTTGCCTAACGTTTCCCGGCTGTGCACAACCCGCCCCGAACCACCCCAAACGCACTTTCACGGGCGCTTCGGACGCCCTTTTCCGATGTCCTGCACGCGCACGATGCCATGGCCTTCGGCCGTCGTGCGCGGCGCTGCCTTCCACGCGTGACCGTAGATCACCTCGAAGGTGAGCGGGATCGTGCCATCGTCGCGCCGACGCGCGTCGAGCGCATCGTGCAGCGCCGCAAGCAGCCGCCGCGACGCCCGCGCCGACGCCTCGTCGCGCTCGAACGGATACGCGCCCCAGCGGCGCACATCCGCGAGCAGCGAAGCAGGAGACTTGTAGGTGACGGTCAGCACCTCCTGATCCATCACCGGGATCTCGAAACCGCTTTCGACGAGCATGTCGCCTAAATCGTGCATATCGACGAAATCGACGACGCGCGTCGGTGCAACCGCGTCGACTGCGCGAGCCGCGTCCGCCCATGCCGCGCGCAGCTCGCGCAGCGTATCGGGCCCAAGCGTGTTGAACATCAGCAGCCCATCGACGCGCAACACACGGTGCCATTCGGGCAGCACGAGATCAGGACGCGCATGCCAATGCAAAGCGCAGTTGGACCAGAGAAGATCGAACGCGCCGCCGGCAAACGGCAGCGTGGAGAAATCGGCCTGCGCGACGCGCGGGCCGCGCTGGCCGAGCGCCTTGGCAAGCGTCGCGGGGAGGAAGCGGCGCCAGTTGGTGTCGGCGGCATCGCGCTCGGCCACGCGCGCGAGCATTCCGTGGGACACGTCGACACCGAACACCGGCGCCTCGGGAAAGCGCGCGCGCAGCAGGGGCAGGTCGTCGCCCGTGCCGCACCCCGCGTCGAGCACGCTCGCGGGATTGATCTTGATGTAATCGAGGCGCTCGCGCATACGCTGCGCGATCTCGCGCGGCAGAAACGACACGGCGCCGAATCCGGCGGCGCGGCGATCGAAGATCTGCCGCAAACGCCGCGGGTCATCGGCCGGACGGCCGGTTTGTGCGGGAGCTGGGGACATTTGGAGCACACTGGCGAAGAGCCCGAAGTATACTCGCTCGCTTCGCGGCGTTCAGCGAAGCGGCCTTGGACAGGAGCCAACGATGGCCGACTGTGCGATTTTGCAACGCAGCATCCGCGCGGCGGGGATCTGTGCGACCGGTCTATTCGCGCGTCTTGTCGCCGCCGCGTTGCCGAACCGCTGCGCGCTGTGCGGCAATTTGTCACACCAGACGATTTGCGCGTGGTGCGACGACGCCTATTGGAACGAAGCACGGCTGCGCTGCCCCCGCTGTGCGCTGCCGCTCGCAGGCAAGCGCATGCGTCACGACACGCATGCGCCGCCGGCGGCGAGTTCGCCGCATGGCACGGACACGTCGCCGCGCACGCAACCGCTGCAAGCGGCGCTCGCGCGGCAACACGCGAGCGCGCCGGAAAAAGCGCGGCCGCCGCACGCCGCGCGCTATTACTGCAGCGCGTGCGCGGGCACCCCGCCGGGATTCGACGCGACGCTCGCGCTCGCCGATTACCGTGCGCCGCTCGACGGCCTTGCGCTCGAACTGAAGTTCCGCGCGCATCTCGCGCTCGGCCGCGAATTCGGCGCGCGGCTCGCACGGCTCGCGCCGGACGCGCTCGGCGACGCGCCGCCGCTCGACGCGATCGCCCCTGTGCCGCTTGCGGCGCGGCGCCTCGTCGAGCGTGGCTATAACCAGGCATGGGAAATCGCGCGGCCGCTCGCGCAGGCATTGCGCGTGCGGGCCGACCCGACGCTCGTCGCGCGCATCACCGACACCGCGCCGCAAACGCGGCTCGCATATGACGCGCGGCGCATGAACGTCGCGGCCGCATTTGCAATCGCGCGGCCGGTGGCGGGATTGCACATCGGCGTCGTCGACGACGTGATGACGTCGGGCGCGACGCTCGACGCGATCGCGTGCGCATTAAAGGACGCGGGCGCGCGCCGCGTGACGAATTTCGTCGCGCTGCGCACCGCGAAGGATTGACGGCGCCGCCGCGCGCCGCCGGCAAACACGGAGCCGCGACACGCGCTCACCAGCAAACATCGATCGAATCATGTTCAACGTCGTCCTAGTCGAACCCGAAATTCCGCCGAACACCGGCAATGTCATCCGCCTGTGCGCGAATACGGGCGCGCGCTTGCATCTGATCGAGCCGCTCGGCTTTCCGCTCGACGACGCGAAAATGCGGCGCGCGGGGCTCGACTATCACGAGTACGCGCAAATGCGGGTTCATCCGAACTGGGACGCATTCGTCGCCGCCGAAGCACCGGACCCCACGCGGATGTTCGCGTTCACGACACGTGGCTCGGGACGCTTTCACGATCGCGCGTTCGCGCCGGGCGACTGGTTCGTGTTCGGCTCGGAAACGCTCGGACTGCGCACGGAGCTGATCGAACGCTTTGCTGCGCCACAGCGCGTGCGGCTGCCGATGCGGCCGGGCAACCGCAGCCTCAATCTGTCGAATACCGTTGCAGTGGTCGTGTTCGAGGCGTGGCGGCAAGCGGGATTCGAAGGCGGTGCGTGATGAAACGCCGCATCGCTCACCAATTGCCATCGAATGGTTGTCAATCGATTGTTTTCGGCGACGCCGAACGCGGCTTGACCGATCGGCTGTCGCTACGCCGTGGTCGCCGGATCTGCATGCGCAGGCCGATGCGTTGACGAGCAACGGCCTCAATATCTACGAAACCCGACGAAGACCGCGTGATCGCACTGTATCGTCGATTCTTCGACGCGCTGAAGCCCGGCGGTCACCTGATCACGAGCTTTCGACACCGTCGCCAACGCTGCCGGATGAATCGCCGTGGGAGTTGAGCGTGACCACGCCGGATGCGCTCATGCTGCAACAGGCGTTGTTCGTGCACGTGTTCGACGCGAAATGGAATGTTTTCCGCATGCATGCGCAGACCCGGACGCAACTCGAACGAGCCGGCATTGCCGAGATCCGATTCGTCGACGATCGCGGCCGGATGTTTCCGGCCGTCGTGGCGCGCAAGCCAGCGTAGACGAACCCGGCCGCTAGATCGCGCACGACAGCGGACAGCGGCGAGCCTCGATCTCACTTGAACCGCGAGAACTCGGCTGCATAATGCGCCAGCATGTCGCCCGAAAAGCACGCAAATACGATGCGCTGAAAACGCGCGCCGGACGACAGCGCGTTGCTCACCGTGCGCACGGCGATCGCCGTCGCGGCATCCGGCGGAAAGCGATAGACGCCGCAACTGATCGCAGGAAACGCGATCGACACGCATCCCGCTTCGGCCGCGACTTCGAGCGAGCGCCGGTAGCACGACGCGAGCAGCTCGGCCTCTCGATGCCCGCCGCCCCGCCATACCGGGCCAACCATATGGATGACATATTTCGCGGGCAATTGGTACGCGCGCGTGAGCTTCGCATCGCCCGTCGCGCAACCGCCCAACGTCGCACATTCCGCCACGAGCGCCGGCCCTGCCGCGCGATGAATCGCGCCGTCCACGCCGCCGCCGCCCAGTAGCGACTCGTTTGCCGCGTTGACGATCGCATCGAGCGGAAGTGTCGTGATGTCAACGATGCTTGCGTCGACAAACGTTGAACCGATGATCGGCATCACGTTCTCCGTCCACAGCGCGTGAACGCCAGATAAACAAGCCTGCGCGCCCGCGTCGCCGCCGGTCAATTCATCGATTACAGACCGCGGCCCAACCCGGGCCGCGTTTGATTCGCGCCGCCCTCACTCCGCTTTCGCGTCCCGGCGCAGCAATCCGCTCACCGCATCGCGCGGCGTGACACCGTCGAACAGCACAGCGCACACTGCCGCGGTGATCGGCATCTCGACGCCGCGCTCTTGCGCGATCGACAATACCGCCCGCGCACATCGCACGCCTTCGGCAACGTGCCCGAGCGCCGCGAGGATGTCGTCGAGTGAGCGATCTGCCGCAAGCTGCATGCCCACCGTCCGATTGCGCGACAAATCGCCCGTGGCGGTCAAGATCAAATCGCCCAGGCCGGTCAGCCCCGTGAACGTCTCGGCCCGGCCGCCGAGCGCGACGCCGAGCCGCGACATCTCGGCGAGCCCGCGCGTGACGAGCGCCGCGCGCGCATTGAGACCGAGACCGAGCCCATCGGCAATGCCCGTGGCGATGGCGAGCACGTTCTTCACCGCGCCGCCGACCTCCACGCCAACGACGTCGTCGCCGGTATAAATGCGCATCGCGCCATGATGAAACGCGGCGAGCGTGCGCTCGCGGCACGCGGCAGACGCGCTCGCGACAGTCAACGCGACAGGCAGCCCTTGAGCGACCTCGCGTGCGAAACTCGGCCCCGACAATACGCCGTGGCTCGCATGCGCGGGTAACTCGCCGGCCACCATCTGATGCGGCAGCAGCCGCGTGTCGGCATCGAAACCTTTGCAAACCCAGACGAAATGCGCGGGCGCACGGCCCGTGCCGCGCATTTCGCGAAGCAACGCGCGCAGCCCCGCCACGGGCGCGGCGATCACGCACAGCGCATCATCCGCCTGCGCATGCGCGAACGCCGCCGCGAGATCGGCGCCGTAACGCAACCCCGGCGGCAACGTGACGCCGCCCAGATAACGGACGTTCTCGCGCCGCGCGGCAAGCTCCGCCGCAAACGCGGCATCACGCGCCCAAAGCAGCGTGTCGTGCCGCACGGCGAGATGCGCGGCGAGTGCGGTGCCCCACGCGCCCGCGCCCAGAACCGCAACTTTCATGCTGCGCACCGGTTGTGCGCGAGCCGGTCGTTCATGACACTCGCCCGCGCTCAGTTGAGCGTCGAGCCGTTCGGCGCGCCGCCTTGTTGTTGCGCGAGTTGCGCAAGACGCTGCTCGTACAGCGCCTGGAAATTGATCTCGGCAAGATGGATCGGCGGAAAGCCCGCGCGCGTGATCGCATCGGCGATGTTCGAGCGCAGGTACGGGAACAGGATGGTCGGGCATGCGATCCCGCACAGCGGATCGATCTGGTCGTCCGGGATGTTACGGATATCGAAGATACCGGCCTGCTTCGCCTCGATCAGAAACGCAACCTTATCGCGGACCTTCGCGGTAACGGTGCCCGACACGGCGATCTCGTAGACGCTTTCGGCAAGACGCTCGGCCTTCACGTCGACTTCGACTTCAACCGACGGCATGTCCTGCTCGAGAAAGATCGCCGGCGAATTCGGCTGTTCGAGCGACAGGTCTTTCAGGTAGATGCGCTGGATGTTGAAGAACGGTTGGTTTTCGACGTCGGACATGGTGGTTCCCTAAAAAAATAATCGTGGCGGCCGGAACCCTCCGGCCGCCCGGCATGGTCATGCTGAGGTCGTGCGCCGCCCGTCGTGCGGCGGCGCACCGCGCTGCGAGAATCAAGCGGCAGCGGTTTCGAGAAGCGGCGCCAAGCCGCCTTCGCGATCGAGCTTCGACAAATCGTCGTAGCCGCCGACGTGCGTGTCGCCGATATAGATTTGCGGCACCGTGCGGCGGCCGGTGCGCTCCATCATTTCCGCACGGCGCGCCGGCTCCTTGTCGACCAGCACCTTCTCGATGTGCTCGACGCCGCGCAGCTTCAGCAGCCGCTCGGCCTAAATGCAATACGGACACACCTGCGTGCTGTACATGACCACTTTGTTCACTTCGCCACTCCTTATTTGACGACCGGCATGCCGGCCTGCTGCCACGCGGCGAGGCCGCCCTGCAGCACATGAACGTCCTGGTAACCGGCTTGCTCGACGAGCTTGCGCGCTTTGTGCGATTGCTGACCGTTCTCGCACACGAGCAGCACCGGCGTACCCTTGTTTTTCGACAATTGGCCGACTTTCGTCTGGAGTTCGTCGAACGCGATCGAGCGCGCGGACGGCAAGTGCCCCGCATCGAACGCGGCCGCCGCACGCAGATCGACGACGATCGCGTTGCGGCGGTTGATCAATTGAGTGGCCTCGGCGGCGGACAGCCCGCCGCCGCCGCGCTTGAACGCGGGCCATGCGAGCAGGCCGCCGGAAACCACCAGGATCGCGATGAGCGCGAGATTCGTGTAATCGGTGAAGAACGTCACGGAAAATCCGTCGGAAAAAGAGAAAACTGAGAAATCGAATCAGGACAATCCTGCCATTATAAAATAACCTCTTGTCTACGATACCGTCCCGCGAGGGACCGCATCCGCTTACCGCTTCCTCACTACCGACCGCAAGCATCCATGTACAAGCTCGTTCTCATCCGCCACGGCGAATCGACGTGGAACAAGGAAAACCGCTTCACCGGCTGGGTCGACGTCGACCTGACCGAACAAGGCAACCGCGAAGCGCAGCAGGCTGGCCGGCTCCTCAAGGAAGCTGGCTATACGTTCGACATTGCCTACACGTCGGTGCTCAAGCGCGCGATCCGCACGCTTTGGCACGTGCAGGACCAGATGGATCTGATGTACCTGCCCGTCGTCCATTCATGGCGGCTCAACGAGCGCCATTACGGCGCGCTGTCGGGGCTCAACAAAGCGGAAACGGCCGCGAAGTACGGCGACGAGCAGGTGCTGGTCTGGCGCCGCAGCTACGATACGCCGCCGCCCGCGCTCGACGCGTCGGACGAGCGCGCGCCATACGGCGATCCGCGTTACGCGAAGGTGCCGCGCGAGCAGTTGCCGCTCACCGAATGCCTGAAGGACACGGTCGCGCGCGTGCTGCCGCTCTGGAACGAATCGATCGCCCCCGCGATCAAGACCGGCAAGCAGGTGCTAATCGCCGCGCACGGCAATTCGCTGCGCGCGCTGATCAAGTATCTCGACGGAATCTCCGATGCCGATATCGTCGGACTGAACATCCCGAACGGCGTGCCGCTCGTCTACGAACTCGACGAAAACCTGAAGCCCGTCACGCACTACTATCTCGGCGACCAGGACGCAATCGCGAAAGCGCAGGCGGCCGTCGCTCAGCAGGGCAAGGCGCAGGCGTAATAAGCGTAAGCTGCGCGGGCGAACCGGCGCGAGCCCACGCAAGCCGGCCCCACGCGCACGGCCGACGGCGGCCCAGCGCACGCACGCCGCCTGCGCAGCGCACGATACTGCCCGCCTGCGCCGCGCGGCGGCGA
>NZ_LOWB01000025.1 GCF_001522865.1 Burkholderia sp. TSV86
GGATAGGCCGCGCTGATGGCCTCGGTCAGCCCCTTCAAGCCATCGACCACGGCGATCAGGATGTCCTGGCAGCCACGTGTCTTCAGTTCGTTGAACACCTTGAGCCAAAACTTGGCACCCTCGGTCTGCTCGATCCAGAGGCCCAGCACGTCGCGCTGGCCGTCGGCCTGAATGCCCAAGGCCAGATAGACAGCCTTGTTGCTGACCACGCCGTCGTCGCGGATCTTGACCCGCAGTGCATCGAAGAACACGACCGGATACATCGTCTCAAGCGGGCGGCTCTGCCAGCTCAGCGCCTCGGCCATCACCTCGTCGGTGACCGAACTGATGAAGTCGGGAGATACCTCGGTGCCGTAGCTCTCAGCCAGAAAGGCCTGAATCTCGCGCACGCTCATGCCGCGGGCGTACATCGCGATGATGCGTTCGTCGAAGCCGGTGAAGCGGCGCTCATGCTTTGGGATCAGGATCGGTTCGAAGCTGCCGTCGCGATCGCGGGGGACTTCGACCCGAACCGGGCCCCGATCGGTGATGACGGTCTTGCCGCTGGCGCCGTTGCGCTCGTTGGCTTGCCCGGCCGGCTTGGACTGGCCCGACGGGTAGCCCAGATGCAGATTCATCTCGGCACCCATTGCGCGTTCGATGACTGCTTTGTTGAACGCCAGCATCAAATCCTGGACCTCGGTCGGCGTCATCGGCCCCTTGACCAG
>NZ_LOWB01000026.1 GCF_001522865.1 Burkholderia sp. TSV86
CAAGAAGATCTACGACTCGATCGCCACCTTGCAGACGGACCTTGATGCGTGGCTCGACCAGTACAACAATGAACGAGAGCATCAGGGGCGCTGGTGTTACGGCAAGACGCCGATGCGCACTTTCCTCGATTCGCTCGATCTCGCCAAGGAGAAACTCATCCCCCATTGACGACTCGTACTTTGTCGGCCCGACTACCTGTCAGATCAAGTCCCGGCTAATACAGATCACGCCCCCATCGACTATTACAGCCCCGTCGTCATACCACGCGTTCGATCGCTCGGAACACATTCGAGCCGGCCAGTAAAAAGGCATCGCGGGCATACCGGCAACGTATTGGGTTTCCCGCCTGTCATCACTGCTGCTTCGGTCCGAATCCGCGATAGGGCTTCAATGGAATGATCGCGACGATTTCCAGCATCCCCTCCTTGACAAGCGGCAAGCTGTCGAGTTGCCTTTCAACGTCTTCGCGGTTTTCCGCCTCGACCAGCAAGCAAGCGCCGCCGACATCGCCACGATGCCATATCTGCCGGATAAAGCCCTCGGCATACAGCGTTCGCGCCCGTTGCGCCTCATCATCAAGCAACGGAGCGAAATCCGCATCGCTGAAGTGTTCGGTGACTCGGCGTGAAAGCGTCAAGAACTGCATCGTCATTCTCCTGATCGGGAAAATTGTTGGCGTGGCGTTTTTCATGCGCCAACTATCGAGCAGCCAGATGCGTCTGTCCAGGACTGAAATCGCTACAATTGAGATCCAGGAGATCTCAAGTGATCGATTTACGCCAGCTTCGCGCTTTTATCGCGGTCGCCGAAACCGAACATGTCGGACGAGCGGCCGAACGGCTCCACATCTCGCAATCGCCTTTGAGCCGGCAAATCATCCGGCTCGAAGAGCAACTGGGGATTGCGTTGTTCGAACGCGTCCGTCAACGCGTGCGTCTGACAAAAGAAGGCCGGATTTTTCTTGAAGAAGCCCGATCGCTGCTAAAACAAGCGGAACGTCTCGAAATGAATGCACAGCGGCTTGGGCGCGGAGAAACCGGAACGCTCTCGATCGGCTATGTCGAAGCATCAATGCGGTTGAATCTCTTGCCACAAGCGCTTCAGTCATTCTGCGCGACGCACCCTGACGTGCCAATCACGCTGCACGCGCTTCGTTCAGCCAAGCAGATCGACGCGATACGCAAGCGCACGCTCGATATCGGCTTGGTCTATTCCCCCCCTGCGCCAGCCGACACCGATCTCGCAAGCCTGCTGGTTGCAAACGATTCGATCGTGCTTGCCGTACCCGACGATCATCCGCTCGGGCGTGTCAAAAAGATCACCGCCCGGCACCTCGACGGGCAACGGTGGATCGCGATGCCACGCACACTCAATCCGGCTGCGCGCGAACGCTTCGTCGCCACGTGCAACGCTTGCGGCTTCATGCCGGATATTCGGCTCGAAGCAGTCGAACCCACGGCAATGCTTAGACTCGTCGGAGCCGGCCTCGGCGTCGGCCTTGTGCAAGCCGCGCTTCGCACTGCGGCGTCGCCTGGGGTCGTGTTCAAGACGCTGCCGTGGTTTCCGTTGACCGTAGACGTTCATGTTGTCTGGAGACGCTCGGATTGCAGCCCTCTATTAGCCGGCTTCTTGGAGAATGTCGCTGCGCTGCCGGTTGAAGATAGTCGCCGGCAGCGGATGCCGCGCTACGATGCGCCTGAACTCCAAGCCAAGAAAAACCACGTCCCGAAGCAACGCTGCCAAATTTAGACGATGTCGAGCATGGAAGCCCGTGCAAAAAGGGCTATTTTCAGGACATCTCCAGCGCATCTGAGTCACTCTTTTCCGCTTTCCGGTTCAGGGACTCGGCACACTCGGCACCATATTCGATCTGGCGTCCGAACCGTCTCTCGCTAGTCTTTCGACAAATTCGCGGGACCGTTGCAATCACCGGCTTCGATGTCAATGCGCGGCATGCAACTCCTGACTCTGCGGCATCGAGAGCCACGTAAATAGCGAAGGCGGGTGATCGAATGCGTTGACGATTGCAGAAGCAAGCGGCCCACTGCGCGCCGCCGCGGAATACAGTTTGAGCATGGCTTCAGCAGGCGGCGTCAACAACATGCCATTCGTCCACTGCACCGCGTATTGTGCGTATTGCCAATATCGCTCAAAGGTCTGCGTCATCCACTCACGAGTAAACGAAGCATCGCCATGATCGAAAATCGCATCGAGATAGATGCGGCTGCATTTCGATGCACCGTTCGCGCCTTGCCCCGTCAGCGGATCGTTCAGCACGACCGTGTCGCCGAGCCCGAGAACCAAGCGGCCGGACGGCAATGTCGCAACGGGTTCGCGCACCATCGGTGCAAATTTGCCGGACAAGACGCCGTTGGGATCGGTCAACTCGGCATGTGCGCAGCGTGCGTATTCCCGCGGCAAATAAGCCTTGAGCAGAGCAAGCGAAAGCGCAAGATGCTGCGCTGGGGAACCGGCATCGTGCCAGCAATCGAACGGGCCGCCCACCACGCCTTCGAATACCATGATGTGGCACGGACCGCTCAACGTCAGCGCGGGAAACACCAAATATTCGCCAACGCCAGGAATCACATTATAGGAAATGCGAGAAAAACCTTCCGACGGCGCAAGACCATGCACATAAGTCATGCCAAGCGCGCGCTGCGGTTTATCGAATGCGCTGCGCTTCGCATCGCGCACGAAAAGCTTCGCCACGTCCCCTTTCCCCGATGCAAGCAACACAAGGTCATGCGACGCGCTAAGCTCTTCGAGCACCTGAATATCGGCATCGCGCAACTCGATCCGTGCACCGCGCTTGGCGATCACGTCGAGCCACGCAGCCATCTTCAGGCGCTGATCAACAGACTGTGCCGGCTTGTTGAGCCGCGCGGCCCAATCGATCGTTTGCTCACCGGGCGACAACGGATCGTGCAACGTCAACCCGATTCCCTCGATCGGCGGGCATAGCCGCTCCCACCAGTTCAACCCTGCGGTGCGTTCGATATCGAGCGCACTGCCGAACATACATTGACTCGACATGACCTTGCCGCGCGCGATTTCGTCGGCATCGCGGTTCGTCACCAGCGTGACTTGATATCCGCGGTCCAGCAGTCCGAATGCGATTTGCAAGCCTGACTGGCCGGCTCCGACAACCGCGATGCGGCGAGCGCGACCCGCCTCGGATAGATAGCGATATTCCTGCCCTTGCACACTCATTTTCGCTCTCGACCAATCAATTAGCGGCTCGCTGAACTTCCTCAACATGCGCGCCGTATTAACAAACGGCAATCTTGCGCATTGGTGTCGACAAGACTCGAAGGGCAAGAAAATAGCGGAGTACTCATATTCGTGGCACTCGCCCCCGGGATGCCACGTTCTGAAGCGGAAAAATAACACTTCCGGCCCATGCATTACCAAGATCCGCTCAATTGAGTAAGCTGGCTCTCATAGTCAAAAATTGTCATGGCCGCCGGTCATTTCAGACAGGTATCCAAACCCTTTATCTCAAAAATTGCAGGCGGTCACACATCTCAGCTCTTCAAATAAGTCTCCACCAGCCTGACCCAACAGGCCGCGCCAAGCGGTAGCGCAGTGTCATTGAAGTCGTAGCCTGGGTTATGCACCATGCAAGCGCCATCCGGCCCTTCGCCGTTTCCCAGCAGCAAATAGCAACCCGGCACCTCGTCGAGCATCCACGCAAAATCTTCACTGCCGTCCATCAGCGCCTGGTCGGGTCGCGCATAAACGCGTTCCGACCCGACCAGTTCCTCACAAACGCGCTGGACAAGCCGCGTTGGCACATCCGCATTGACCACGGGCGGAGTCAGTTGGCGATAGTCGATCGTCGCTTCGGCACCGTGCGCTTGCGCCGTCAAACGCACGATGTCGCGCACCCGCGCCTCAATGAGCGCACGCGTCTCAGGCGTCGTCGCGCGCACGTTGAGGCCGATTTCAACCGTTTCGGGAATCACGTTATGAGTCGTGCCACCGCGGATGTAACCCACCGATACCACCGCACGCTCACGTGGCGCGACGTTGCGCGCAACAATCGTTTGCAATGCGGTGACGATGGCCGCGGCCGCCGCGATCGGGTCACGTGCGCGATGTGGCATTGCGCCATGCCCCCCCCACGCCGTTGATCGTCACATCGGCCACGTCTGAAGACTGGCTGACCGGACCCGCCAACATACTGAACGTCCCGACAGGCATCCCAGGCCGGTTATGCAGTGCGAATACCACATCGCACGGAAAGCGCTCGAACAGGCCGTCCTCGATCATCGCGCGCGCGCCGCAAAGATTTTCTTCGTTAGGCTGAAAGATCAGATTCAGCGTACCGTTGAAATCGCGCCGCACCGCAAGAGCACGCGCGGCCGCAAGCAGGATCGCCGTATGACCATCGTGACCGCATGCGTGCATTCTGCCGGCAATCGTACTCTGATACGGCAACCCGGTCGCCTCATGGATCGGCAGCGCATCCATGTCCGCACGAATACCGATTTGCTTAGGGCCCGCGCCGAGCCTCATCTGTGCGACGACGCCGCTGCGGCCAATGCCGGTATGAACGTCGTAGCCCCACGCACGCAATTGTCGCGCAACGAGTTCGCTTGTGTGGCCGAGATCGAAGCCGAGTTCAGGATATGCATGCAGACGGCGTCGAATATCGACGAAAGTATCTGTATCGATCCCGGATAAAAGCGACGAAACCCGTGATATTGTTGAGTTCATCATACATTCCTTATCTTCTTACCAAGCTCGGATTTCGTAAGCGCGCACCGCGCATCGCTTCATAATCGACCTTCATCAAGTAAACCCGCGCGCAATGGGCAACACTGCGCCGTGCGCTGCCGACACCGGAACATCCTGTATGATCACCGCACGCTATCGCATGCATTCCGAATGCGACATTGCCCGCGTCCGCTGCTCACCCAATACAACATTCACCCAGCACAATGGAGTACCGTTCGATGAAACATCTCGTATCGACTGCATCCGTGGCCGCTCTGCTCGCACTTGCACTGAGTGCCTGCGCCAACGAATCTTCCAGTTCGGCTGCACCGCCCGCCCCCATGGTAGGCAGCGATCGCGACACGCACGGTTGCATCGGCTCGGCCGGCTATTCATGGTGCGAGCAAACCCGGCAATGCGAACGACCGTGGGAACTTGCCAAGCAGAAGGGCTTTGCGGTATCGGCCGACAACTTCGACAAGTATTGCAAAACCGGCTCCATCAACTGATCCACGCTCCGGCCCAAGGCGCAACCCGATGGGGCTCTCCGTATTGCGAGTCGGAGCACACAATGTGCATACCCGATACCGCTCGCGACAAAACGTGCGGCTATGACGTCGCGCCATGCCGAAATTGTTTCGTTAATCTAAGAAGTTGCGCGCGTGGTCCATGCCGGTTGATGACGACGGCGCGGCGGTACCAATGACAATCGGTACGTTATCCGTCAAGCGCCGATCTGCACATACCTGTCGATCACCGTGCCGCGCGCGCCATGATTTGCCGGCGAGGTTGTGTCGTGCGCGAACGGGTGCTCGGGCGCATCGGTTTGCCGCCACGCGTGACGCTTGAACAACGTCCAGTACCCGCCTCGAATCACAAAACCGCCGCACTTCCTCGCATACGCATCCCGCCGCATCCGGTAGGCGCGGGGCAAGTCGTACCACGGCAGGCTTGGCAGATCGTGATGAACCAAATGGTAATTGTTGTTCAGATAAAGCAGTCGCATCAACGGCCCGGCCTCGTTGATCGCGATACGCGCCTTGGGCTCCGGCGCAGCACGATGCTCGTATAACGAGCGAATCATCGCAATCGATTGAGCCGGCCACGTAACGGCAAGCAGGTAATACCACCAATGCACGCCGACCGATAAATGCAACCACGCAAGCAACGTGGCGACAAGCGCGACGTGCGCAATCCACATCGGCAGATAATGCCAGTCTGCGCGCCGCCAGGCGCAAAATGCATCCGCCAGCGTCGCGGCAGCGCTTATCGGCGGCCCAATGACAAAACGCCCGATAAAACTCTTGCGCGCATGCCACAGAACACGCTGCCAACGGCTCAACCCCACCCAGCGCTCCGGCAACACATAGTTGCTTTCCGGATCGACGCCCGGCACGGTCAGATCCTCGTCGCGATGATGTTCAAGATGCGTATCGCGATACAACGTGTACGGATACCAAACCGACAACGGCGGATAACCCAACAGCTTATTCAAGCGCTTGGAGCGCGTCGGGTGACCGTGCAGGAGTTCATGTTGCAGCGACATATGCCACGCACATAGCAAGATCAGCAGTGGCGTCGCGATGGCAAGCGGCAAGCCCGCGTCACGCACGCTCAGCAGTACGCTCAGCCAGCCGCCGTAAACGACGACGATCAGCAGCCAGGTCGGCCACTCGGTACGCGCGGTCAAACGATCCCCGAGCGCGGCAATCTCGCGCGCATGATCCACATCGAAGTATTCGGCCATGTTCCAGCGGACATCGGAAGCCGGATGTCGCTAAACACGCCGGCAGGTATATCGAAAAGCGCAGAGACGCGCCGCCGCTCGATACAGCCTGCATGGAATGCGCGACGACGTGGCTTGACCGGTCGAACCTTAACGAATCGCTTCACCGAAACCAACCAATGGATTCGAATTTGCTTATATCGGCTATCCATCGGCTGACAGCTGATGAGGCGATAAGCCACGATGCGCGCTGAAATCCGTAGAATGTGAGTATGAAAAATTGGATTGCCGGATTGCCGATGTACAACGTGACGACGCAGCATGCAGCGTTGTGGCGCGCACTGCTGCTCGATGCGTTGCAAGCATTCGCGCGCGCGGGCGGAACTGCCGATGTCACGCTACTCGACGAACCTTTCGGCGATTTGCTACCGCTGTGGCAGCGCGACGATCTCCTGCTATCGCAAACCTGCGGCTATCCATTTCGAATGCTCGGCCTTGCCGAATCGGTGCACTTGATCGCAACGCCTGCATTCGACGCGAGCGGCTGCGAAGGAGCGCGCTACCGAAGCGCGCTCGTCGTATCGGCAGACGCTCATGCACGCGGTGCAACGACGCTGGCTGCCTGTCGCGGCATGCGCGCCGCCTATAACGATGACACTTCGCACAGCGGAATGAATGCACTACGGCATGCGGTCTCGCGCCATGCGCGCAACGGACGCTTCTTTTCGTCCATCATGCGCACCGGCTCCCATCTGAGCGCACTGCGGGCGCTAGCCATGGGCGAAGCGGACATCGCGGCGATAGATTGCGTGACACTTGCTTACGTCGGCGACGCATTGCCGGAAATGCTGAACGGCGTGCGCGTCATCGGCGAAACCGCGTCTGCGCCTGGCTTGCCGTTCATCGCGTCGCGCTCGCTCGGCAACGCGCATGTCGCCGCGCTGCGCGACGCACTCGACACTGCTCTCGCAGCCGACGCAACGCGCGCGCGCTCATTGCGGCTGCGCAGTTTCGAGCGACTTTCCCTGGACGCCTATGTGGACATTGAACGGCTTGCCCGCGAAGCAACGGTACGCGGATACCCGGTGCTCGCATGACTGACGCGGCAATCCGTTTGTAGCGGCTCAAATCAAATTCCATCCTTACGATATTTATATTTGTCAGCAATACGAAATATAGATAAATCACATAAATATCATCTCGGGTGACTATAATTGGTCGTGCTTATGCAGCGCCAAGCACTTCCACACTGAGAATGCGGCGTGCAAAGCGTACACCACTTATATAGGAGAGCGTGATGCAAATGATCGAACTTTCCGCAGACGAAATCCGAGCCGTATCCGGTGGTGCTGTGACTATTCCGACCCCTATTCTAGATATCGAGAAGGCCATTGAAGGCGCTGCCGGCCAATTGCCAGTTATTGGTTCCATCGTGCAACCCTTTGTTGTGCTGGCAATCAATCAATTCAACAATCTGCTGGGATCGCTACCGAGTATTCCCGGCTTTCCGCAGTTTTGATGGGATGAATACTGCGTGAATCAGGAGTGCCGGTCGGGCCCGGCTCGATCGACACTCTTCCAATCTTCAGTAGTAATCGTCACGAAAAGAAAACCGGGGCCCATTGACCGGGCATTCAGCACAACAGCGCCCGGACTCAAAATAATCGAAAGCTCCCCGCCCTGGCTCGCTGGCCTCTTTGGACAATTATTCATTTGTTAAAACGCTGATATCGCCGGCGATGGCGAGACGTCAAGCCCATCTCGACACAAAAATACGTCTGACCTATATCGGGCTCCGTGCAATACGGCAATAAAGCGGGAAAAATTTCTCACCCATGCCCTCAATCCTTAATCAAGATAAGCATGAACATTATGTACTTGCATATCGAAGCACAACGAATGAGCGATGCCGATTTATCTGACTAATAATTTTGTCACATTTCCGGTAAAAACAACCGCTTCAAAATACACCACGCAAAATTGACCGAATCGAACTCCATCCCAACCCACTTACTCGCAACAAAATATTCACAAAAAATAAATCATGCCAACAAAATCAATTTACAGCCGAGTATTCGTCTTTTTAATTAAATTGAAAGAAGCATAAAAATGTATAAAAAAGAAAAATCTTGGTCCATATGAATATAATGAGCGCTGCCTTGCACCATGCCATTTTCAGTTATCGACTCAACACGGCAAGGCAATCATTTACGGAGAAAACCATGCGCATGATCGAGCTTTCGAACGACGAAATTCAAGCTGTTTCCGGTGGTGCACTCCTGCCGACCGGCTCGGTGAGCGGCAGCGCCAATCTGGCCGGCAATCTGCTGGGCCTCTTGAGCAGCAATCTGTTCGGCACGTTCAGTGGCTCGGTGAACGGCGGTACGGCAAGCGCGAATGCCAGCCTGGGCGCTGTTCTGAACAGCGTGCTGGGTTCCGTCGGCGGTACGCTGAGCGGCAGCTTCAGCGGTACCTTGCCGTTCGCAATCTGATCGATATCGGATGAAGCGTGGGCGCTGGTTACGATTGCGACGACCAGCGCTCGTGACCGGCATCTCCGGTTCATACGCTAAACATCAATAAGCGCCATTTTCAATTGCAAGCGCCACGCAAAATATCAAATATTGGCCGCCCCCGAACCTCGTATTCTTCAATATGCAGCCGTGCGTGATTCGTGGCCGATCGGCTTGCGGTACGTCGCCAGGCCACTTCCGTCGCCCCGTCTCATTGACCGTAAATGTCATTCGGCGGGACTTGGGCACGATCTGTATCACGTCTCTCACTTGACGCCCCTCCCACTTCGACAATCACGACAACTACATCAAAATCCATTTGATGCCGCCTCGCAAGCAATCCAAGGAATTTTCTTATTTTATTTTTTCATTCATACATCACATTATTTTTATAAAATGAAAGATATTTAAAAATATATAAAACCAAAAAATATCGAATTACCTAGCTATAATTAATTTGCCAAGCACAGCGCATTTCAAAACGGACTGAAACGCAGTGTGATGAGGCACCTACTTAAAGGAGAGTAATGATGCAGATGATTGAACTTACGAAGACTGAAGTCCAAGAAGTGTCTGGCGCGTCGTTCCCCCCTATTGGCGTTTTCCCGAATGGTATTGGTCTGGTAGCCGGCATTTCGGAACTGCTGATGGGCACGGCCTATGTCGGCAGCGAAGCTCTCACCATTACCGCTCATGCGCTTGTCTCCGCGCTCGGTGGCGCATGGGGTCCGTACACCCCGGCCTAAAGCTGATCGCTTCCACCAAAACTGGCGGCGCCAATTATTCAATCCGTGATCGGCGCCGCCGCTCAAATACATTAGTCAGGCGGCCTGCATATGTCACTTCGATTTTTCGGAAAGCGATACAAAATTAGTTGATGCAGCCCGTAAATTTATGTTTAATGGGTGGGCACTCGACAGACGATTCATAACGAAATCAATCCCACCAGCGCCGTGAATCAACCACTTTTCCGAACGGCCGCGCAAGAAGCCCAACGCACGCAAACGCTGGGCGAGATCGTGCTGATTCGGCCGGTATCGTTCGCGGTCCTGACCACCGCGGCCATCGCCATGGCCCTCGGCGTGATCCTGCTGTTCAGCTTCGGCACCTATACCCGCCGCACCACCGTCGACGGCACCCTCACCCCCGATACCGGGCTCGTC
>NZ_LOWB01000027.1 GCF_001522865.1 Burkholderia sp. TSV86
GCGAGAAGGGTTTTGCCCGAGACTTCCGCTTCGACGGGTGCGTTCCTTGTGCGTCGGCCAAGGGAGCGGCTTGAATAGTCCTCGACTAATCCCCCCAGGAAGTTGCGCTCCAGCGGCGCCTGGCTGGGTTGAGCTTGCGCCTGGCAGCTCGATTAACGGTAAAGCGCGTGTTGCAGACAGGGCAATGGAGATTTCCATGAGTATCGGTGCGTTGCAGAACGACAAGGCGAGAAACGGGCGCGTCATAGCAAATCTGACATGCGAAATGCTCGGGCTCCGTGGTGACTGGCTCCGTAGTTCCGCTTTGCGCTGGGACCGGATTCAAGCGATAGGCGAGAACGCCGTTACCGAGAGCGACAAGCTCATAGCGAGTGCGTTTCGCGAGGGCTTCGTTCGCGTCTCTCAGTTTCTGTGCGGTCTCGAAGTGCTCGCTTTGGAGTTGCAGGAGTTGGGTGTTGTGAGCGAAGAGGCTGTCTTGCGCTTTGAGGAGTTGCTCGTTCATTTGGGTGATGACCGTCGATAGCTTGATGAAATCACGTATTTCAAGTGT
>NZ_LOWB01000028.1 GCF_001522865.1 Burkholderia sp. TSV86
GGTGGACTCCTTGCTGTTCGCGGCGCGCATTGCCGCTACGGGCTACGCCCTTCGCGCCAATGCGCGCCAGCATGAAAAACCAACCACTGTCAGATTTAGTCTAGTCCACCGCACTTAACCTGCCGTCTTTGCCAACCGACAACGCGATCCCCAACCGAGTTTAGGGTACCCGCCGCGGCTACATCGAAGGGTGTGTCCGCCCGCGCTTGGCACATCGGCGGGCGGACTATGGCCGATGCGCCCCGACCACAAGCATATACATCGTTCAGCGTCGGGGAGCAACGGCAAATCGGCAGAGTCACGCCCCAATCCGCGCGAGTGAGGGCAAACACCATTTCGTTCGACTACTTCGGCCCCCCAAGATAAGGGTTGTTCGACGTGGGCGCTGGTGCCGGATCTGCAGTGCCCGGCCGCTGGCGGTCCTTCAACGAATCGGAGTACTGGCTGACAGCCGTTGAGAGCTGCAGTTGAGAGTTCAGATTCGCGCCACTCAGGCCCGCGGCCTGATTGATGGCCTTCGGCATAACGTCGGCTATGAACTCTCCGAAGTCCATCTTCGAGAAATCGAGCTGCGCGATCTGCGCCTGCGTGAAGCCCGAACAATTCGGCGATTGAGCGGGCCCCCAGCTAATTCCGAGCTGTGCCTTGCCTTGCACGTTGATCAACTTCGCCAGATGAGAGTTGAACACGCACATGCCGTCCTTCGTCTCGACGCACATTCCGAGAATCCGCTTGTTGCAGTACTGGCCGACCGTGTAGTAAAGATTCATCGCCTTGATATATGGGATGTTGTTCTGCACCTCGGATTGGCAGTAGTTGGAAAGCCAGTTCAAAGCGAACTGCATCCCAAGTTGCAGCGCGAACAGACCCGGATTGAACGCGATCACGAAGTTACCGGCGGACCATGAAAGTGTCCCAGCAGCCGCAGCGCCTTGTGCTGCCGCTTCGGTTCCGTAAAACGTCAAGCTCAACCCATAGATTGACCCCAAGCTCGTTCCGGCCGAAGCAGCAGTTGAGAATCCGGCCGCCGCGGTCTTGTCGGCTCCAGCGAAAAACTGGCCCCACATCGACGTTGCCTGTGCATTTGCGGCGGAGAAATACCCGGCCGTGAAATTCGGCAGGTATGCGGTACTCTGCGACGCCACGCCGGCAACCCCATAGAGCGTGGAAAAGCTCATCGGTGCGTTCGCAAGGGCATCGAATGCATATCCGGACCCAAGGATATTCGAGATGGCACCAACGGCTTGCGCCCCCTTGCTGAGGTACATCGCAGTTCCCATCGTACCGGCACCCTGGTTGCTTGGTATTGCTCCACCCTCCTTGATCTTCTCCGGGGTCAGTCCCATCGTGCCGCAACACGAGATCGTGTTGCCCAGCAGCCGCGAGCAAGTTTGTGGCTTGCCATTGAACATGGTCAGGCTCGCAACGTCGCCGTAAGCGGCCCCCTCCCGCGCCGTCTCCATCAACGCGACCACCATTCCGAAATCCTTGTCCGGATTCAGGTTCCCGCAGACCTGAACCTCATTCGACTGCGCCGGCTTGATCTCGCACTTGTAAGTGTTGATCCACGACGTCGGCGCGCCGTTTGGCGCCGTGGTGTCCTGGACTGGAGATGAGCCGACGAGTTGGCACTTGGGATTGTTCTCGTACTCGGTACAGTCCGACGCCCGGTTCTTTGTAATGCACTGGTAGGTCCGTTGCCACGCCCAGCAGTCGCGATAGATATCCAAACCGTTGATGTTGCGGGTCTCTGGTCCCTGCGTACATACCTGGTTGGCCTGCGCGCAGTCAGACGAACTCGAGTAAGCGCTGCACGCAGAATCGTTGATCGTCTCGCTACGGATCTGGTACGTCGTCCCCTGGAAGATGACGCCGGGCAGGTTATCGAAGCGTTCGTTGTAGCACTGATACTGCGCGGTCGTTTCCAGAACGTCGCCGTTGAAGGCCGTCTGGGCCGGAACAGCGCTGATCTGCCCACAGCCACCCTGCACCAGCGGCTTGCAGTAGTCCTGGTTGTTCGTCTCAACGCACTGCCACTGCTCCGCGTAGTTCCAGCAGTCTCGATAGATGGGCAAGCCGTTGATCGACTTCGTACCGCTGTCTGTACAAGTGCGGGACAGCAGTTGGCAGGTGCCGGCTTGCACCTGGTTGCAACCGAGACCGAAAAGAGCGGTGGCAATCGATAGAGAAGACAGAATGGCTTTGACGTTTTCCACAGGTTCCTTCCTTCAAATCCGCTTCTTCCTAAAAAAATCTCTTCTCTAGTTAGGGTGTCTGGGGAACACCTATTCGTCGAAAATTGGTGTTCCCCAGACACCAGTTCAGTTGGAATAGGTGTTTGTCAGACACGTGTTCGCTATACATGTGAATAACTTCATGACCTCGTCGGAAACTTCGCACGTAAAAAATCCAAAGCTGCGGCAGTGGCCTCAGTCCCGATGTTGTTGACAACAACGACATCGCCTTCAGATTGAGTTACGTTGACCTGCAGATGCACGATCTGAACGATCTGCGCGCCATTTTTTCCATCCCCGACCAGCAACTGGCGCAAGTTTTCCGTTGCCGCTTGGGTTCGAGTAGGTACGTAGTCCCAAGTCGCAATGGCCGTAGACTGGCCTTTGTCATCGCGAATCGGAACCTTCTCTTTCAAGCGGTACTCGTTTTGGCGCCCGCGCTTTTTCCTTTCGAGATACCCCATCCCCTCAAGCGTCTTGAGACTGCGAATCACTTTGCTTTTGCTTACTCCCGATTCGTCAACAATTGTGTCAATCCCCGGGAATGCCCAACCTGTCTTGAGGTCTGCATGGGTCTTAATTACTGAATAAACGGTGAATGCATAAGCCCCCATGCGAGCGACCTCGCCGCTCCGAACCATGGCTTTGAAGATATGCACCCAAACCGTATCCGCTTGGTAGGTGGAAGCGCCGCTCGGGACGACGCTCATACCGACTCCCGCCGCACGTTCACAGAAGAGCTGTTCATCCCGGAGCTCTTTCTCGGACGTCCTATACGGTTTTGGGATTGCTCCACACAGGTGGTGCCATCACGGGAACGGCAAACTTCGGTAGCATCGGCTGAGACGCTTGCATGCTCGCGGATCCACGCTCGGACTGTCCCGAGATGCCAGACGAGACGCCGACCAAATACCCCTGCCCGCTTGGGTAGCTTGGAATCGAAATCCAGTCCCGTCTTTTGCGCCTGCTTTTCTCTCCAACGGAGTTGATACAGTGCAGCCGGTGTAATGCGAAGCATGTCCGCCAGTTGAACTGCATCGATGAGGACATCGTCATCTTGCTGAACAGCGTGTTGGGCTTGATCGTGGGCTAGGCTCATAAGGACGTCTCCGTCACAACGTGCCAACCATTTCACTGGGAATCACATGAAATCGGAAAGGCAAAAAATCCCACGGGTCCGGGTAGCTATTTTTTGCCGTTGCTTGCGTCTGCACTGAACGCGACGACATCGATTATTTTCGTTATGATGGCCGCACATCCTCTCTCTGCATCACAGCAAATATGAACGCGATCATGCAAGACGCGGATCTCGACTGGGATTCGCTGTGGGATTCGCCGGATGACGAAAGTAGACCTGCGGTCAAAGGCGGCCGCCATAAGAAGGATCCAGTCCTAGACGAGGCAGACCGCCGCGCGACTCAGACGCTCTTCCGATGGCTAATGGTTTATCTACAGCCATCGATGCATGCCCCACAACAAAGGCGGAGAGGAAAGCGGCAGAGACAATACGTCGCCTGCATGCTGGATCGCATTGGACAATCGAACAACGACGCATACGGCAACCCTGATGTGGAGCTCGTCAACCGCCGTTTGAATGGGAAGCGCCCAATGCCTCCGGAGCGGCGATGGGCGACTGCGCATGGCTTGGTACAGATCGGAGCGTTGTCCATAGAGGATCTCGATCTACTAAAATTGCACGCTCCGGACGCAGTTGGCCGGCCATTTGAGTTGATGGAATCGCACAAGGAGCGTATTGATCAGCTACGAACTCAGTTGACGCGTGCGCGGGCGAATTTCGAGGACGCGGTACGTTCTATTCAGAAACTCATGTACGGCATTGACAACCAGTATCCCGTGGTCGTCGACACTGCGACTCCCGCCCGAGACCTAGATCTTGAGGCAATCCGTGACTGGGAAATCGGCCGAAGTGAGAGATTGGACGAGGTAAACGAACGGCTGATGAGTGCACTGGAAGTTGTCACCAATTTGGCCTATCGGCACGACTCTTGGACGGGTGTACTTCCTAGAATCCGGAGACCCGAAATGACGCGCCGTCTGCGCGATCGTCTCCGCCGCGAGTTGCACTATGTAGGTCTACCTGACGACGACGATCTGCCATAGATCTACCACAATCAGATCGAGAGATGGTGTTAGCCAAGGTTGACTCCAGAGATCAAAAGCGTAGTAAAATCAAGTGACTGCAGGAGAGATGGCGCGAGAAATATAGCCCGTTTTTCGAATCATAATCCGCAGGTCCGGGGTTCGAGTCCCTGATTCGCCACCAAAAAATCAAAGGGTTAGCTTCGGCTAACCCTTTGTCGTTTCTGGCCTCTGTCAACGAAGTGTCGACGGCACTCCACCGGAGACATTGGGCCAGCGCCGCGCATGAAAACTATACACGCGCCCCAGTCAGCCCAAGCCACTGCTTACTCAGCATAGCAACTGCTATCGCGTGCCTCGGTCTAGTCGGCTCAAGCTGCTCGTAGCCGAGCAACTTGACCTGGTCCGCACCATGTCAATTTGACTCGATTGCCGTGATATTCGGTACTCAAGCATCGACCACCGCGCTCCGCGGCAACCGCCTGCATGTCCTCTATCGTTCGGCGCTTCGCGAGATTCGCGCAATGCCAACACCAGGCCCCGCCAAGCACTATGTGCGCCCACGTCGTCCATTCATGTCCGCGTGCGCATCGGAATCGGTACTTCGTACGCGGTCTTTTAACGACGCCCCTCAGCGGTTGAGGGCAGCAGGCATTCTCCAAGGCATGAGATCGGCGTAGTCGTCGGCAGTTGCAGCGAGCGGTAACCTGGTGAACAGCCAGACCAGATAGCGATATGGCTCGACTTCGTTCGCCTTGCACGTCTCGACGAGGGAGTACAGGTTGGCGCTGGCCTGCGCGCCGGCAACCGTATCGGAGAACAACCACCCCTTGCGGCCGACGACGAACGGCCGGATCGCGTTCTCGCACAGGTTGTTCGAGATCGGCCAGTTGCCGTTACCGACGTAGCGGACCAGCTTGGGCCACTGTCCGCTCATGTACTGCAATGCCTTGCCGAGCAGACTCGACGGCACGACGCCTGGCAGATGCTCGACCAGCATGCGCTCGATGATGGTGAGCACGCGGGCGCTGTACCGGGCGCGCAGTCGCTGCCGGCGTTCAGACTTCCACTTCGCGCTGCGCGCCTCGGCCGCGAACAGCTTCGAGTCGCTTGAGCAGCAACCAGAAGCCATTGCCACCCCAGCCGAGAATCTTGATGCGATCACGACGTCGGTA
>NZ_LOWB01000029.1 GCF_001522865.1 Burkholderia sp. TSV86
TTTATTCGTTGGCCTTCTGAGGAATCCTGATCATTCCGAGACCGCTTATCGACAGGCTTCCTTATTGCGACAGAACCCGGGGGCGTGCAGGCCGGCGCCACGGCCGCGCGCGCCGGATCGACGCGGGTCTGATCGCCTTTGGCCGAGCGGGGCGATGCCCCCGGGCGTGTCGGCCGAGCGGGCGTCGGGTCGGGGCGAGGAACCGTTTTGTGGGCGACGTGCTGTTCGAGCAGCGCACGCAGTTCGGCAAGTTGATCGGGATGCATGGCGGATTGCGTGACGGGGTGGTCGGTGCGGGCATCGTCATCGGGGCGTTACTCGCCGAACAGATCCGCGTGCGTGCCAGTTCGGACGAAGTAGATCGCGCGCGGTTCGACGCGATACAACAGGAGCCAATCGGGCTCGACGTGGGCATCGCGGTAGCCGGCCCACGCCCCTTTGAGCGGGTGATCGCGATACGTCGGCGGCAACGGCTGCTGGTCGAGCAACAACTGCATGAGCCGGCGCAGTTTGGTGGTGTCCTTGCCGCGCTTCTGCGCGCGTTTCACATCTCGCTTGAACGCGTTCGACAGACGCGGCTCGAGCATCAGATGCCGAGATCCTTGAACATCGCGTCGGTCGACGCGTAGCGATGGCCGCCGCCGGCGTCAAGTTCGGCCATGGCCGCCCGGGTGGCGGCGTTGGGCACCTCGACCGGGAACGGGACGGCGCGCTCGCGCGCGACGCGCGTGAGCGCCATGCGAATGTAGTCGGACACGGACAGGCCCATCGCGGCGAGCGCGTCGGTGGCTTCCTGCTTCAGTTCGGGCGACACGCGCGCGCGCACGACGGTATCGGGGGTGGCCATGGGCGGGACCTCGAAGACTGAGAGAACGTCTCCATTGTAGCCGATTGTAGCCACATTTCAAGGGTGAAACGGAAATTTTCTGGGGACTAGGCGGATTTGAGCCCTGAAACGCAATGCCGATAATCTAATTAGCGGCATTGAACGTGTGCCACAAAAACCCGGCCGCGACCGGGTTCGCACGTACAATTGGGTTCTGTCGCAATAAGGCGGGTGGTATGCTGAGTGCGTCAATGAAGCTGCGATGTGAACGATGAATCAAGCGCTGA
>NZ_LOWB01000030.1 GCF_001522865.1 Burkholderia sp. TSV86
AGGAACAGGTGGTACGCCGGATTGCCGCTCTCTTCCCAGAACGGATAGCCGAGCGCGACCAGGAAGCGGTCGAATGCCGCATGGTCGGCCGGCGGCACTTGCAGGCCGACCAGGATCGAGCTGTAATCCGCGCCCTGATTCCGGTAATGGAACAGGCTGATGTTCCACTCCGGCGCCATCGCCGACAGGAACTTCATCAGCGCGCCCGGGCGCTCCGGAAACTCGAAGCGAAACAGCCGCTCCTCGCGCGCGAGCGGCGAGCGCCCGCCGACCATGTAGCGCACGTGCTGCTTGGACAATTCATCGCCCGTCAGGTCGACCGTGGCAAAGCCGTGCGCGGCAAAGTTCGCCGCGATGCCGTCCGATTCGCCGCGCTGCCGGATCTGCACGCCGACGAAAATATGCGCGGTCTGCGCATCCGCAATCCGGTAGTTGAACTCCGTGACGTTACGCTCGCCGATGAGCGCGCAAAAGCGCCGGAAGCTGCCCCGCTCCTCGGGCAGCGTCACCGCGAACACCGCCTCGCGCGCCTCGCCCACTTCCGCGCGCTCGGCAACGAAGCGCATCCGGTCGAAGTTCATGTTCGCGCCCGAGGTGATCGCCACCAGCGTCTTGCCGGCCAGCCCCTCGCGCTGCGCATACGCCTTCGCGCCCGCCACCGCCAGCGAGCCGGCCGGCTCGAGCACGCTGCGCGTATCCTGGAACACGTCCTTGATCGCCGCGCACAGCGCGTCGGTATCGACCGTCACGACCCCGTCCAGATGCGCCGCGCACAGGCGGAACGTCTCGTCGCCGACCAGCTTGACCGCCGTGCCGTCCGAGAACAGCCCGACCTCGGTCAGCTCCACGCGCCGCCCCGCCGCAAGCGATTGCGCCATCGCGCACGAATCGTCCGTCTGCACGCCGATCACCCGGATCTCGGGCCGCACCGCCTTCACGTAGGCGGCCACGCCCGCCGCCAGCCCGCCGCCGCCGATCGGCACGAAAATCGCATGGATCGGCCCCTGATGCTGGCGCAAAATCTCCATCGCCACCGTGCCCTGGCCCGCAATCACGTGCGGATCGTCGAACGGATGAACGAACGTCAGGCCGCGCTCGGCCTGCAGCCGCAGCGCGTGCGCATACGCGTCGCTGTACGACTCGCCCGCCTGGATCACCTCCACGCCCGGCCCGCCGTGCGCGCGCACCGCGTCGACCTTCACCTGCGGCGTGGTGACCGGCACGACGATGATCGCGCGCACGTTCATCCGTGCCGCGGAGAACGCGACGCCTTGCGCGTGGTTGCCCGCCGACGCGGTGATCACGCCGCGCGCGAGCGCGTCGGCATCAATATGCGCCATCTTGTTGTACGCGCCGCGCAGCTTGAACGAAAACACCGGCTGGTTGTCCTCGCGCTTGAGCCACACGTCGTTGCCCAGCCGGGCCGACAGATTGCGCGCGCGTTCAAGCTCCGTTTCGCGGGCAACGTCGTACACGCGTGCG
>NZ_LOWB01000031.1 GCF_001522865.1 Burkholderia sp. TSV86
GGGGATGCGGCTATTTTCTTGGACTGGTTTACGCCGTTAGCCCCAGGCTTTCACGGTACTCGATGGGGCTGAGATAGCCAAGGGAGCCCTTGATCCGCTTCTCGTTGTACCAGCGAATGTAAGCGCTCAGTACCTCAACGAACTCCGCGATAGTCGTCGAACGCCAGTCTCCTGGATAGAACATCTCGGTCTTCAGCCTGCCGAAGAATCCCTCACACGCCGCATTGTCTGGGGAACAGGCTTTCCGCGACATGGATCGAATCAGATTAGCCTTTGCAACCCGCGATAGCCAGCCAGGCCAACGGTAGTGGCCACCCCGATCGGAATGCACGATCGGCGTTTTATCTTCTTCAGTCACGGTCTCAATAGCCGCATCTAACATGGTGTTCACGAGCTCTGCGTCAGGGCTCGTGCCAATCGACCAGCTGACTACCATGCCATCGAAGCAGTCGATCATGGGCGACAGATATACCTTACCCGCAGGAATCTGGAACTCGGAGATATCGGTCACCCACTTTTCGTTGGGCGCGTCAGCACGGAAATCGCGATTGATGATGTTATCAGGGGCAGGGCTAATTTCCCCGATATAAGAACGGTATCGGCGCCGCCTGGGCCTGGCTGCATGGAGGCCGCCTTGTTTCATGAGGCGACGCACGACTTTCTCCGATAGAAACACCCGTTGTCGGCCGAGCGCTGCCTGCACCCGACGATAGCCGTAGGATCGGTGATTGTCCTCGAAGATCTCTGCAACGGTACGACGGACTTCTGCATATTTGTCGGCAACCCGTATGGGCGACCGATGGTAGAAATAGGTGCTGCGCGCCAGATCCAACCGCGCAAGCAGTTCAGCCAGACTGTATTCTTCTCTCAGGGCGTCAACCAGCGTCGTCTTCTCCCGGTTGCTCAGGAGTGGCAGGTCGACGCCCAGGTCTTTTTTTAGGAGTTCATTCGCCTTCTTCAACAGGTCGTGTTCAAGCTGCAGATTACGAATGTCGCGCCGGAGCCCTTTGACCTGCCGCTCCAGTTCGTCCCGATCCGTCTCTGCAGGTGATCGCTTGTCGCGTTTCATGGATGCGGGGGCCGCTCGGCCGAGTAACTGGTTCTTCCAGTTGTACAGCGTCACCCTGTCGACGTCCAGCTTTCGCGCCAACGCCAGCGCACTGCCTTCACGTGTGCATAGTTCGTACACCGCGGCCTGCCTGGACTCCAATGACGCGGCCGGTCGACCTGCCTTGCCAACCACGCATCTCCTGGTTTCCGGATAGCGTTCGCGAACCCACGCCGTCAGTATCTGGCGACAGGGATAGCCTAATGCCCTGAGGGTGAAGGCGAAGCAGCGTCCGTGGTTAACGTAGTGCTCGAGTGCTACGTTCTTCTGTTTTTCTGAATACTTCGGCTTTCCGCGAACATACTCCTTCTGCAGATCGCCACTGCTCTCGAATTCCGCACACCACGCCTTAAGAGAATTCTTCGTCGGGTAACCCAACTGACGGATGGTCGCCTTGATGCGCTTCCCGAGTTTCAGGTACAGCTCGACCGCCCGAACGCGGTCTTCGTATGAATACATGGACTACCTCCAAGTAGTCCAAGATTTTGTCCGCATCCCC